>NZ_CP162551.1:2400000-3698712 GCF_040939795.1 Alkalihalophilus sp. As8PL | reverse complement strand
CAATAATCTCAACCGCTTTCTCTTCCTGTTCCTTCTTTAAATTCTCTAGGTCCTCATCATCTAATACGACAAATTTATTTTTCGCATATTCATATGCTTTAACAATGTCCTCATTGGCTACTTCTTCCTCGCAATCCGTACATCTTTTTTGATAATTAATCGGGGTATGGCATTTCTTGTGAAGCTGTCTCAGCTTAATATCTTTATTATCTGTAGCTGTGTGTAGTTTAACAGGAATATTCACCAGTCCAAAACTGATGCTTCCCTTCCATACTGTATGCACACTCATCACCTGCTTTTTTTCTTACTATGCAATAGTATGAACGGAATTATGTATAGAAGAGATTATTTATCAAAGGCTATTACTAAAAAGAAAGCGAGTTTCTATGATGAAACCAATGCTGCTAAGTTCAACAACCACGATTCCTTCCGGTGAAAATTGGTTGTTTGAAGTAAAATACGATGGTTATCGATGCTTGTTAGTATGGGAAAAGGAAGTTCCTCGTTTAATCAGTCGCAGCGGGAAAGATCTCACGCGTAACTTTCCAGAGGTTCTAGCTTACTGCAAAAGCATTTACGAGGACATAGTCGACTATTTACCTTTAATAGTTGATGGAGAATTGGTCCATTTAATCAATGATGTACAAAGTGATTTTTCAGTTGTTCAGCGACGGGGTAAATTGCGATCAATTGAGAATATACACATATATTCTAGACGATTGCCTATTCATTATGTGGTTTTTGACTTACTACAAATCAAAGAAAAGAGTTTAACGGAACAACCTTTATATAAAAGAAAAGATGCGCTAGAAAAGCTTTTTAAAGACCTTTCTCTTCCGATTGGAGTGAACCGAGAGGAACCACCTCTCATTCAATGCCTTCAAATAAGCTCACATGGTCACAAACTTTGGGAGGAGATCGTATCGTTCAATGGTGAGGGTATGATTGCGAAAAAAAAGAAAAGCATCTACACATCTTCACGTTCAAAAGAGTGGTTAAAACTGAAAAATTGGCGTTTCATTGATGTAATTATCACGTCGTATGATAAAAAGAACGGGTATTTTCATGGCTCGGTGTATAAGGAAAAGGACTTAGTGGAAGTGACGATTTTCCGTCACGGCCTAAGCCAAGAAGAAGCACAGACCCTTTCGACTCTTTTTCAAAAAAACGGGGAGAAAGTTGGGAAAGAAATATGGGTTCTTTCCCCTTCTATCTGCGTAAGAGTCTCTTGTATTGGGTTTGATGGCAAGCAGCTTCGCGAACCAGCTTTTCATTCTTTTTTAATCGATGTTGAACCTCAATCTTGTACGTGGAGGTCATTACACCGGGCACTTAACCCGCTTCCGCAAAAAATTGAATTGACTCATGAGGATAAACCCATTTGGCCTTCCATTCAATTTGTAAAAGATGATTATATTCTTTATTTGCAACGGGTGTCTCCCTACTTGCTTCCATTTTTAATAAATAGATTGTTAACAGTTATCCGCTATCCACATGGGGCAGGCGGAGAATCCTTCTTTCAAAAAAATTGTCCTGAATACGCTCCTTCTTTTATAGAAACGGCATTAAAAGATGATATAGACTACATTACTTGCAATGATATGACAAGCTTACTATGGCTAGGTAACCAGCTTGCTCTCGAGTTCCACATTCCTTTTCAACCTATCGATACAACCAATCCAACAGAAATCGTATTTGATTTAGATCCACCTAGTGTCGAGCACTTCCACTTGGCTCGAACAGCAGCCCTTCAGATAAAAGAGATCTTTGATCGTTTTTCACTCATCTCTTATGTTAAAACGTCAGGAAATAAAGGGCTTCAATTATATATTCCGCTCCCGCCTAATCAATTTTCATATAAGGAAACGAGGATATTTAGTGAATTTATTAGCCACTTCTTATGTGAGCAGTCCCCTGATTTATTTACCGTTGAACGGTTGAAAAAGAATCGAAATGGACGATTATATGTGGATTATATTCAGCACGATGAAGGCAAAACGATTATCGCTCCTTATTCCCCACGCGGACATGAAAAAGGGTTAGTTGCGACTCCGCTCTATTGGGAGGAAGTAACGGAATCCTTGGATCCCGATCAATTTACCTTACCTAACGTTGTGGAACGTCTACGAGATCAAGGAGATCCATTTAGAACATTTAACGAAAATCTCATCAAGCAGGGCAAATCATTCCGTTCGGTTCTTGATCAATTAATGACTCTACAAAAAGAACCTTAGCACTTAGCTAAGGTTCCCCAAAAATATTACATCAATAGATTTTTTTCTAATTGCTTCATTTCATAAAAGTACCCTTTATTGTTGATTAACTCGTTAAATGTACCTGTTTCAATGATCGAGCCTTTTTCCATGACAATTATTTGATCCATTTTCTCAAGCCCTATTAAACGATGACTAATGATAATCATCGTATCTTGTTTTGCTTGATCTAGTAAGTGGTCATAGATTTTTTTCTCAGTTAAGGAGTCAACCGAAGAAGTCGGTTCATCAAGTAGCCATAACGAGCCTCCCCTTAGAATCGCTCGTGCAATAGCTAAGCGCTGTTTTTCACCACCTGATAAATTCTCACCTTTTTCGTACACCTCATTCGTTAGAAAAAAGTCATCTAAATCCACTTTTTTAAGGGCATCCATCATCTCTTCCTCTGTTCGACCCGGGTTAGCAAGCAGTAGGTTTTCTTTGATTGTGCCGTAGAAAAAATGATTTTCTTGCAGCACCACATTTGCATGCTCCCAAATGCTTTCTTGATTCAGCCCATCGATAGGAAGATTATCAATCTTAATTTCTCCTGAATCTGCTTCTTGAATGTTTAAAAGAAGCTGCATCAGTGTTGATTTTCCTGAACCACTCGCTCCGACAACCGCCGTTTTTGAGCCTTTTGGAAACTGGACGGTCACATCGTTCAGCGTCGGTCTCTCTTCATTTGCAAATGAAAAAGAAACGTTTGTTAATGAGATTGACTTAGCTCCACCTAAAGATAAATCGTTCAATCTTTCAACAGATTCCTTTGGATTCGTCTCCACCACACTATACAGTCGTTTCGCAGCATTTCGGCTATCTTCAAAGTGATTAGGAAAGACCGCCATTGGTGCTGCATTTTCAAAAGCCGTAAGAGAAATCATCATTAGCATTGCTAGAAATAACCCATCTAATTGACCAGTACTCACAAGGTAAGCCCCTAAAGCTAAGACTCCCCATGAAATGAATAAAGAGATCATTGTGTGAATGGACTGATTGGCCATCGCTAACTGGCCTTCCTTCTGTTGCTCAACAACATACTCAGTAGATGAATCGATCAGCTGAGATTTTTTGTCTTCAAGCTGCCCGTAAATTTTCAGATCTCGATATCCGTACAATAACTCTGTTGTCTCCGTTGATAATGCTCCTCTGCTTGTGCGTATGAAGAGTTTCTTTTTCTTCTGACTTGCTGCAAAGCATGCAGGAATGACAATCGCAGTGAGTAGTAACCCCAATAGCAGCAACAAAGAGATATAAATGGAATAAAACATCGTAAAGACAATCGTCGCTAAAAAGACAAGAGCAAGTACAATTGGTGGGTAAAAGACACGCAAGAAAAAGTTTTGTAAGCTTTCCACATCTCCTACGATACGTGATAATAAGTCCCCACTGCGATAACGTTGAAAAAGATTAGGTGCTAATGGCTCTAATTTCTCATAAAACGAAACACGTAGGTCACTTAACATCGTGAAGGTTGCTCGGTGTGAAAAGTATCTTTCACCATACCTTGCGACCGCTCTCGTAATACTAAATAATTTTAAGAGCGCAATAAGAATTGTCAGCGCATAAAGTGGCGGTGTAAGAGCAGCCTTTGATATCAAATACCCACTCGCAGAGAATAATCCAATAGCAGCGAGGCCAGCAAGGAAGCCAAGTACTACTGAATAAACAATGTCTTTCTTCTTTGTTGTCATCAATTTAATGATTGTCGTTAAATCCTTCACTTAACTCCCCCTCCTCGCTGTACACTTACCATATTTCGATAAGACTCTAGTGAATGAATCAATTGCTGGTGGGTTCCTTGTCCAATTTGTTCCCCGTTTTCTAATACAATCAGTTTATCTGCATGTTGAATTGTATGGAGACGATGTGCAACGGTAATCACGGTTGAGGTCTTAGAAAGCTCCTTAATGGATGCTTGTAAGATTTTTTCCGTTTTTAGATCAAGACCGGTTGTCGGTTCATCAAATAAAATAATCGTCGGCTGTTTTAGAAAAGCTCTCGCAATCGCAATTCGCTGTTTCTCGCCTCCAGATAAACCTCTTCCCCCTTCACCAATTGGCGTATCATAACCGTTCTCCAATTCATTTATTAAATCCTGGATCCCAGCTTTGGCAGCCGCTCTCTCGATCTCTTTACGTGTTGTAGGTCCGCTTCTTCCGATAGCGATATTGTCTGCAATCGTTCCTGAGAATAAATAAGGGTTCTGCGAGATATAACTTACATGATTAAACCACTCATGTTCTGCATAATCCCTTTGAGGTCTGCCCTTTATAAGTACCTCCCCACTCGTTGCAGGAATGAGCCCAGCAAGCACATGAAGCAAGGTTGTCTTTCCAGCTCCACTCCGCCCAACGATTGCCACTTTCTCAAATGGAGCAATATGCACTTGAATATCTTTTAATGCAAACTTGTCCTCTCCATACGAAAGGTGGAGGTTCATCAATTCAATTGTAGGAGGCGTTTTATTTGTATCAAGCTTTGCTTCACCCCATTTGATCGGAGGTGAATCCTTTTTAAGCTCTTCAGAGATTTTTTTGGCAGCCCCCATACTCCCTCTTCCAGTATGAAAGGCGCTTCCAAGGTCTTTTAAAGATAAATAAAATTCAGGCGCTAACACTAGGACGAAGAATGCAGCATGGAAAGTAATGCTTTCAAATAATATCAAGCGCAGCCCCACTTCAAGAGCGATTAACCCTATACCAAGCATTGAAATGAACTCAAGCATTAAAGACGAGATAAAAGCAATTTTTAACACGTCCATAGTAGCATCGCGAAATCCATGACTACTTTTTTGAATGGAATGTTTTTGCTCTTTAGCTCGACCTAATAGTTTAAGCGTGGTTAAGCCTTGCAACGTATCAAGAAACCGACCAGAGAATGCTGCTAACTTATCCATCTGCTCTTCAGATTTTTGCTGCGTCTTCATCCCGATAATGATATAAAAAAGCGGGATAAAAGGTGCTGTAATGATCATGATCAAAGCCGTATAAATATGTGTTGTAAAAACAGCTATTAAAATCATCAATGGAATAATAGATGTTTGAATAACTTGTGGAATGTATTTACTAAAATAACTATCAACCTCATCGACTGCATCCATCATCACACTTACCTTCTTACCCGATTGTCCCTCAAGAGATGATTGAAGTGGATTTGACGTATAGCTCTCGACCAAAGATTGTCTGAGCTTCGCCTTTACAGAGGTCGCCATACTCACCCCAAGATAGCCATTTACATAGGTAAGTGACACTCTAAGTAATAAAGCGGCTAATAGCCAGAGAAGCATCGAAGTGATTTCTTTGAACGAAGCACCTTGAAGAAAGACATGATCGACGATTGTTACGATAAAGTAAGCTTGTGCCACAACGGAGGCCCCTGTGAGTATAGCCGTCATGATAAGCAGCAGTTTTATTTTTTTATAGGATTTAGCTATTTGCTTAAGCTCTGTCATATGCATGTTCTCCTATTTTTATTATAGTCAAACTAAAGTTAGTGAATCTTTTCACAATGTTTATATGAAGTCTATTATAAACAATCTCTACAGAAATTGCATCTGATCTGATTGAACGAAACTTGAACTTTTTAAAAAGCCACCAATGTCTGATTGGTGGCTTTACTACACTTATTTTTTTGCTTCATGAACCTTTAACTGTTTCCCTTTAACTGTACGTTCACGCATTTCTCTTAACACGAATGGCCCTTTTCCATTTAAAATTTCCACATAAGTAGAATTTTCTTGTATCGTAATAATCCCAATATCATCAGCTCGAATACCATCAATCGATGAGATCGTTCCGACAAAATCAACCGCTCTTATTTTTTTCTTCTTACCACCATTAAAATATAACTTCATAATCGTTTGATTAAGTTCTTTTGCTTTATCCATCTTTAGAACGGGTTCTTTGTTTAGTTTTAAGTGATACGCAGTAGTAGCCTGTTGAACATCTTTTTTTGTTGGGGGCGATACTCTTTCGAGCGTGTGACCAACAAACTCCTCAATCTCTTCGATAAACTTTTCTTCAAACGGTGCAACAAATGTAATCGCTTTACCTGTTTTTCCAGCACGTCCTGTTCTTCCTGTACGATGCACATAACTTTCTTTCTCTTCAGGTGTATCAAAATTGATAACTAACGAGATATCTTCAACGTCGATTCCTCTGCCTGCTACACCTGTTGCTACTAAGTAACGAAATGCTCCTCGCTTAAAATCATTCATCACCTGAAAACGATCTTCTTGTCTCATTCCACCATGTAATTTTCTTGCAGGAATATTCGCTTTTGATAATTGTTGTTGCAGTTGATCCACTTGGAGTTGGGTTTGACAAAAAATGATGCAGCTATCTGGATTTTCAGTGATTAATATATCTTTTAGTAACTGATATTTGACTTCTTTTTCTGCTTCAATTACAGTATGTGAAATTTTATCTGTTTGATTTGATGGTTGTAGGACAATGTTTGTTGGATCGTTCATATGCTCGTTAGAAAGTTCCTCAAGATCCGTTGGAAAGGTTGCAGAAAATAACATGGTCATTCTTTCTTTTGGCAATGTTTCAATGATATCTTCTACTTGGTCAATAAATCCCATATTCAGCATTTCATCTGCTTCATCAATAACTAAATAGCGAATTTGGCTTGTTGCCAGTGTACCTTTTTGAATGTGATCATAAACGCGGCCTGGCGTGCCAACAACAACGTGATTTTTTTGTTTTAATTCATTTTTTTGTTTTTCATAAGATTGTTTGCCATATATTGCTGCTGCTTTAACCCGTTTAAATCGACCGATGTTTGTGATCTCATCTTTAACTTGGGCTGCTAGTTCTCTTGTTGGTGTTAACACGAGTGCTTGTGGTTTATTTTCTTTCCACTCAACCAGCTCACACAATGGAATAGCAAATGCTGCTGTTTTCCCACTGCCCGTTTGAGCTTTTACAATCAAATCCTTTTGTATAAGAGCAACTGGAAGAACTTCACGTTGAACATCTGTTGGTTTTACGTAATTCAGTAATTGTAATGCTTGCTTTATTTCTTGACTAAGATCTTTATACATACCGGAATAACCTCATTTATTAGTTAGTTTGAATTGACTTCATATCCTTAGAATGTGCATCTACGCTTTCATCATAACGATTGATCTCAACTTCTTTTTTTAAAATTGATGTGTATATAAAATGGTGATCTGGCTAGAATAAGGTTTGAGGGCAGCAATGTTCCTCACCAACCATACCCCATCATTTTAACATGATGATTAGATATACAAGTTGGATGATTTTCGATTATACCTTTTATGAGGTGATTGCATTGTACAGAAACCAGAAATTTCAAGAATGTTTTTAACATGAATGAGATGAGGTGTCTGTGGCAGACAATAATCGTTACGACCCCAGATTGTAAGTTTGTAGGGTAAGGTATAAGGAGATGACCACCTTTGCGTTGGTCATCTCCTTTTTTGTGGTTATTATAAAAGAAAATACCCAATCAACGTTCCAACCCCACCATAAAGGATCGCAAAAGGCATATTACGAAGTACGATACGGTATGGATTTTGCATCGTATTCATCGATGTCATCGTCACCGTTACCCCGTACGCTCCAACTGTAGCGGTAGCCAGTGCCCCCGTTATTAACACCATCCCAATACTTAGAGGATTAATAACGGTATATAATGGTTGAAGCACTTCCGCTAAAATACCAATGGTTGCGACAGGATGAACTCCAATCATACTCATTAGTAAATATGTGCCTTGAATTAAAAGCAAGATCATTAATGGCGTATCCGCCGCAGCGAAGAATGGTTGCTGAATCATTTGCAAGAAGGGCGTTTCATTCAGACTTGATGAGAAAAACGCAAGCGATAAGAATAAAACCACAAAATTTTGCATGTGATTCGTACGATGCTTCCATGTTCCCCAGCCAATCGCTACGAAACTGCGTATCCTATTCATAATTAACGCCCAGCAAAAGCTAAATGGCAAGATAACAAGCGTGACAGATAAGATAAAGTTTAGCTGATAGGCGTTTCCTATCCCAACGACAATAAGCAAGAATGCCGTTAAAGCGATCATTAGCTTCGTTATTTTCCATGCAACTACACTTGGTTCAATCGTTCTTGTGGCACGATTATAGGCTGGTTCGTAAGGTAAGGACTTATATCGCTTACTCCCCCAGACCATATCAATCGTTATAACGATGAAGGAAACGAGCAATAACCACGGTAAATAGCTTAAATAACTGACTCCCGTTGCATCAACTGTCATTGCCACCATAATCTCCATCGGACTCCAGCAAAGTGCTACAGCAAAAGCCCTCAACGTCGTTTGACTGATAAAAGAATTTTGAATCTTCTTTTTCATCTTCGCCATATTCTCAAGCAAAACTTCTTGTGAGATCGATAATGCTGAAAGATTAATGAAGGAACATAAGGTATATGTCGTAAAAGAACTTCTGACATACAGCTTACCTAAATCAGATACATTCGCTTTCATTAATTCGTTAATTCGACGATCAAATCGTCCTGCCCGAACGACACTGTTCATCCAAGGTAGAACTGTTAAAAAGGCGAGAAGTGGCATCGTTGACGTAAAATATAAGGGCACTTGATAAAGCGGTAAGCCTGAATAGACGTACATACCCGTACCTACTACAATGAAGATACTTCCAAGAATGCGGAATAACTTACTAGCCCCGGCAAACGACAACAGAAGCATCGGAATAGCAAGGGTTCCTACTAAATAGGCTATTAGCTCACTAGCTATAAAAGTATTTGCTATATAGATCAGCAAAATAACTGAATAAACAACGTATAATCGTTGCTTTAAAAATGTATTCATCTCTTTCCCCTTCTAACTCTTTCAACTTTTACATCTCTCCACTTTACTCCTATTTATAAATAGAAGCAATGAGAATGTTTCGCACCAGGGAATAAACTAGTTCTTTTTTATATTGGAATTGTTTTCTATGCTAGTTAATAGATACCATTTACTATTTTAGATTAGGATAAAAGAAGTATTTTATTCGAGTGACGAAATAATTAGTATACTAATAAAGGGAATTGCTTTAGTATATTGAATTGTGAAAAGGTGAAATAATCTAAAAATTAATTGGAGGTTATTCGATTGAAAAAAATGAGAGACGTAGTTTTAAAATCCACACTAGCCAGTGCGTTAGTCTTTTCTGTAGCAGTCCCAGCGGTTATCGCCCATGATGCATTAGATGAAAGCGGAATTCAAAAGGGGGAGCGTATTGTTTTCTCTAATGAGGAACTAGCTACTCTCGGTGAAGCAGTCAACGATGGAACTCGTAAAGTGTCCAGTCTAAAAGAAGCAGCATCTGTTCAAATCCAAAAAATTAATGGTGATGCTCAAAACAACACAGCAGACGTTTATGCACATAAAGGGTATGCCTATTTAGGAACTCATACTGCAGGGGGAGCAAATGGTGGTGTCCGTGTATTTGATTTAAAGGACCCATCTAATCCTAAGGAAATTTCGTACTTTGCACATGATGATGTGCCTAATACATGGCAAGAAAAAGTCATTGTAAAATCAGTTAACACAGCGAACTTCAAGGGTGATTTAGCAGTCGTAAGTGTGCAACAAAGAAACAGAAATGCTAATACAGCTGGTGGTTTTTTACTATATGATGTAACAAATCCTCATGAGCCACAAAAACTTGGTTTTTATGAAGTGTATGACAAAACAGCTGGTACACATGAACTTTATCTTGCTACGCAAGGAAATCGAGCTTTAGTATTTGCTTCTAATCCTTATGCTGATTATTACAGTCATGGTGAGGAAAAGGATTTCCAAATTATTGATGTGAGTGATCCTGCTAATCCAGAAAAGCTATGGGAATTTGACCCTCGTGATGTTCCGGGCGTAGATGATTCTAATTTTAATGGGTATCACTGGAATGCTCCAGATGGAAAGACTAGAGCTGTCTTTAACCATAGTGTGATTACAGATAATAATGCGCAGTATGCTTATGTATCGATGTGGGATTTAGGAACCGTGATCTTTGATGTCCGTGATCCTGAAAATCCTGTATACCTTGGTCGCACTGACTTCTCTTCTGATCAACAAGGCTCTGCCCATTCAGCTGCACTTGCGCGTGGTGGAAACATCTTAATCGAAACAAGAGAAGTATATGTTCCAGTTCGAGCTGGCTATGAAGAGTCTTATGGTTATACACGTATTTTCGATATCAAAGACAAAACAAATCCTAAACTTCTTAGTGAGTTCAAAACAGATTTAACAGAAAAAGTTGAAGATGGAACGACATTTGCTAATACCGTGCATGACCCTAAAGTTCAAGGTAATACTCTATATTTAAGTCATTATGCAGGTGGCGTTTATATGGTTGATATTTCAGATCCAAGTAATCCTGTTCAAATCGGACAATATTCACCTGATCAGGGAGATGTATGGGGAGTATTCGTTGACCGTAACTATGTGCTAGCTTCTGATATGGGACAAGGTCTAAAAGTTCTTGTTCGCGGAAATGGGCAAAATAAATAAGGTCAATAAAAATAAAAAAGGAGCCGGCGGGCTCCTTTTTTATTTTTCTGATATACCCGCTGATTCAAATGTTGCCATCTCACTGAGCATTCTAGTTGCCGATTCAATAATCGAAAAAGCAACGGCTGCACCCGATCCTTCCCCAAGTCTTAAACCTAAATCAATTAACGGCTTCTTTCCGAGAGCTTCAATTGCAGTTAAGTGTCCAGGCTCAACGGATTGATGACCAACGATCATGTAATCTTTGGCTTCACTTGACATTCGGCTAGCAACGAGCGCTGCCACCGTTGAAATGAACCCATCTAAAATAATCGGAATACGATGTTCGGCAGCTGTAAGCATCGCTCCTGCCATACCGGCTATTTCAAGGCCGCCAAGCTTTCGAAGCACATCTATCGGATCGTTCGGATTGGCTTTTCGTTTTTTGATTGACTGTGAAATGATATCAATTTTATGTAGTAAGCGCTCACTTGTAATACCTGTACCAAAGCCAACTAACTTTGAAACAGGTTGATCAGTTAGCACCGCTAAAAGTGCACTACTCGTCGTTGTGTTCGCAATTCCCATTTCACCTAAGATCAAACTCTCAATGCCTTCGTTTATAAGCATATTCGCTTGTCTTTTACCGACATTGATCGCAGCAACTGCCTCCTCGTAAGTCATCGCATCTTCCCTATAAAAGTTTTGCGTCCCCATTCTAACTTTATCAACGATTAATCCTTCATGCTCTATGCTTGCTGCCACACCGATATCTACTACTTTTAAAGTAGCTCCGATTTGTCTACTAAAGACATTGATGGCAGCACCCCCGTTTAAGAAATTTAAGACCATCTGCTCAGTCACTTCTTGTGGAAATGCCGACACTCCTTCCTCGGCAATCCCATGGTCAGCTGCAAAAACCAATACTCCTGCTTGCGTCACTCTAGGGAAAGGGTCATTTTTCATTTCAGCTAATTGAATAGCTAACTCTTCTAATCTTCCTAAACTACCAGGGGGCTTGGTTAGTGTATTGATATAAATTGTCACTTTCTCTCCCATTTCTTTATTAAGAACTGGAATGGCTACAGTCTTTAGTACGTTCACATTAATACCCCTTTCATGATCATGCAATTAATACTTATTGATTGAAGTATAATTCATTTCACTTTTTTATTCAGCAGGGATTTTAATTAAAAACGTAGTTCCTTCTCCTATTTTACTTGAGACAGAAATCTCCCCTTTATGCAAATGAATAATTTCTTTAGTGATTGCAAGCCCTAAACCGCTTCCACCAAGTTTAGTGGAACGAGAGGCATCTACACGGTAGAATCGCTCCCAAATTCTCTGGAGATCTTTCTCTGGTATCCCAGAACCATTATCCCTTATCTGTATAATGCATATCTTTTCTTCTTTAGAGAGTATCACATCAATTTGACCTCCAGGGTCTGTATGGCGAATCGAGTTTGATAGTACATTCATGATCGCCCTCTCAAATTGCATCTGATCAATTGGAACGTTTATGTCCACGGTATCAGCATGCACATGAAAATAAAGTTGTTTTGAATTTAAATCAAGTTGTATTTTTGCTTGCAATTGAGCAAAGAAATCATACATATTTGTTCTTTCTTCCTCTAGCTGATACTCTTCCTCTTCATACTTCATTAGTTGAAATAAATCATTCACTAAATGTTCCATCCGAGAGGCTTCTTGATAGATGACGTTTGATTGCTCTTGAACGACTGTTGGTTCTAGTGACTGATCTTTTAATAAGGCTGAATACCCTTTGATGTAGGTAAGTGGCGTTCTTAGATCATGAGAAATATTTGTAAACAACCGCTGCCTTTCGTCACGGTATTCTTTAAGGTTTTTTGCCATTAACGAAATGTCTGTTAATAATTCAGATACTTCGTCCTTGCTAGTCGACGGTGGCATATCTACTTCAAAATCACCCAATGCAATTTTTCTAGTAAGCAACTGGGCTTTTTTCACAGGAGCACTCAGGCGCTTTGACAAATAAATGCTGAACATAACGGCTAAGCAAACGGTAAAAAAACCAATCAGAAATGTTAACAACAAGAGATTGTTTCTCGTTGCCTCAAAGCTTCCTGTATCTTGATCAAGAAACAAATATCCGCTAACCCCTTCATCTGATGAAAAAGATCTGAAAGACCATGCATGTGGAATATGTTCTTCCATTGTTTCAACAAATTCAGTACGTTTTGATTGATCAGCGTGTAAAATGATCCAATCTTGATAAGTCGTGATCTCTTCATTAGAAAGAGGTCTTGAACTCTGAATCACTTCCAACGATTGATCAAAAATAACAAATGAATTTTCCTCTTGTCCTGCTTCCATAATCATTACGTGATCAAGGGTTGTCACGTCTGAGTGGACTGCTAATACCTTCGCATGGGCTTCAAGCCTGTTCTCTACTCCTTCTTGAAGCTGATGTTTGTAATAAGATTTAGATATGTGATAAAAAGAAAGATTCATAATAATGATGACAAATACAGTAGATAAGAAGATGGCAATTAATAATTTTGTAGCAAGCTTCAACTTATTCCCCCCTCTCTACAGGCATCTTATACCCTACTCCCCACACGGTTTCAATTAAAGGTCTCGGGAGCCCAGCCTTATTTAATTTATCTCTAATATGTTTAATATGAACATCCACATTCCGGTTAAAACGATCCTCTTCCTCCCATTCAAGAGTGAGGAGTTGATCACGTGTATACACCCGCCCTGGGTAATTAAAGAACCGTGAAAACAATTGATATTCTTTATTCGTAAAAGGAATTACTTGATCTTTATAGGTAAACACACGTTGCAGTGAATCACGTTTCACATCAAATCTAACGATGGTAGAAAGCCCTTCAACTAGATGCTGAGTTCGCTTGATGACGGAGTCTACTCTAGCTTTTAATTCTCGAGGCTCAAATGGTTTTGTAATAAAATCATAAGCACCCAGCTCAAGTCCACGCACGACAGCATCCGTTTCATCTATTGCTGTGATTAAAATAACAGGGATGTTTTTATTTAATTCATTCATATAGGATAAAAACTCATAACCGGTCATCTCTGGCATCATAATATCTAATAATATGAGATTGATCGTTTCGCCTTCAAGTAAGGATTTTGCCTCAATGGCACTGGATAAACGAGTGATCTGATAATCGCTTGACTGAATACAGACTTCGAGCAGTTTTTGCATTTGCTTCTCATCATCAACAATTAAAATCCTCTTCATTTCATACTCACACTTTCTCCTAATTACGATTTTATGACATATTTATTTCACTTTTATAATACTAGTGTACAAACTACAGATACTCTTCGTGAGACGTTCATACTACATAGAGAGGAGAAATCATCATGCCCTTGATTATAATGTGTCTCCTAATCATCTTGCTATCTATTATTGCCTTCATAGTCTTTTCTTTTAGACGATCTATATCAAATATGTTTGGGATGTGCTTGGCTATGGCTATCGGCATGCTTATAGGTCTAGCTGGCGGGACTGTGCTCGGTTTACTGTTTGCTGATTCCTTTTTCGAAGCAACAATTTTAAGTATGTTTATAGGGGCCTTACTAGGTGTTTTATTCGGTTACCCCTTCTCCCTTGTTGCCGTTATTGATGGCTTTATCTCTGGGTTAATGGGTGGAATGATGGGAACCATGCTTGCCGTTATGGTACCTCTTGAGCATAGCTTACCATTATCTCAAGTCATGCTGCTGCTTTTATTCGGTACGCTATTTATCGTTTATTTAGCCTTGACTTCAGAAATTAAAAACAAAGTTCAGAAGCCTTTTACGCTGAAGCCTGTTTGGTATTTTTTGTTAGTGTGCATCAGTTTTGTCTGTATTCATTTTATGGAAACACCAGGTTCAAGTCCTCCTAATAAAGAGCCTCACTCAAATCACCACCATGCCCAAAAAATAACTGACCATTTAGAACTTGTCTAAATGGTCAGTTTTAGGCTTCGTTATTGATTAATATTCCCATTTTCAGCTAACTTCGACCATGAGTCCCCTAAATCATTCGTATGATAAATCGCTTCTTGCATCGAACCTAAAATGATCTCTTTTTCTTGATCAGGGTTCTGACTAATGTAGGAAATCATGTCATTCTCTAAAGTGAAGTCCAATGACTCCCATGTTTGACCAAAATCTGTACTATAATATAAGCCTTCTAATTCTCCTACGAAATAACCAATTAACTCTTCGGTTTCTCCATTGAGTGATTCAAGAGCTGTGGCGGTTGATTCACTTTCCATTGATTCCCATGTTCTTCCGCTATCGAGAGAAAGATACACTCCTTCTTCTGTACCTGCAAGTACGTGACTAGGAAATTGCGGATGAGACGTTAAACTGTACGTTTGCCCGATTGGTTCAGGTAGCCCTTCTGTTTCAACCTGCACCCAAGTATAACCACCGTCTTCAGAATGATAGAAGTGTGAATGATAGGCATCTATGGCATAGATTTGATTTGTATCGCCTTTATTTGCATGTAGGAGATGAAAATCTACTTCCGTATATAAAGAAATCGGCTCCCATGTTTCACCTGAATCTGTACTCTTCATCAACCCGAGAGGATCTTCTAAATCAGATGCATGACTCGGGTGTCCGCTTGAGAGCATCGTATCTTCATCAATGATCGTAAAGCCCATAAAATCATGCTGCTCCTTCTCACTATTTACATTGATCCATTTCCCTTGGGTATGTTTAATTAATCCATGATGAGTCGCTATATAGAATGCATCTTCATTGTGAGCATATTCTAGCCCATGTATGTGAGAAAAACCTTCCACTTCATTTCCTGCTTCTGAACATCCTGCGAGGATACTTACTAAACCTACTCCTGCTAAAAACCATTTTTTCATCATATTCTCCTTTAATTAATGATTACCATGACCGTCTCCATCAGCCGAGACAATCTCTAGCTTTTCATCTAGTATTCCTTGTGTTTTAAATGATATTGTATCAAACTCACCTAGAACATATCCATGATTATAAGGTCCTTCTGTTGGATCATGATGAAAAACTGGCTTCACTTTTGCTAAATATTGATATAGATCATCTGTCATTTGCCCTTCATCAAGCCATATCAACGGAGCATGTTTTCCTAAATGGGCAAAAGGAGCAGCCGTAATCGCAAGTTCTGGTGATGCAGTTGATGCAAATACAAAACCATGCCCCGGTTCAGTTATACCCCAGCCAAAATCTGTACTGTCATCTTTGTAAGATGCCATTGCAATCGATTGACTTACTGCATTATTACCTTCAATTCGTTCTACTTCCCCGTACTCATTAAGCTCACCTATCACTTCGTCTCTGATCACGTTCTCTGAGCCTAGAACATACATTTTAGCTCTACCCTCACGTAAAGCCAACGCCTCTGTTGTTTCTTCTGGAATCCCATCACTGCTTATATTTAGAAGTGACTCATTCATATGCGAAATCCAGTTTGCTGCTGTGATCTTGTATTCTTCTGCAGGTTCATCCATTAATCCAATAATAACAGCTTTTTCTATATGATCAATTGTCTTTGAAAACTCTTCTTTTACCTTTTGAGTGAAAGCAGCTGGGTTGGCTGCCTGAATTGTTTTAATCTTGAATTCAGTTAATTTATCTAACTCCATTTCTTTGATATTCCCAACTACGAACTTCCTACCAAAGCAGACGTTAGCAAAGTCATTGTCTTCATCTTTTCACCCTCTTTTTGATTTGATCCTACTATACATAATAAATATTAAAATTTGATTAAGAATCAGAAGAAAAAAACTCTTCTAAAGAATACACTTTAGAAGAGTTTTCGCTTAATCAAGATGATTTGTTATTAAGTTTAATTCATTTGCTGTTGTAGCCAGTTGATAGACCGCGTCATTAATTTCTTCTATAACAAGGGCAATCTTTTTGATCTCTACGGCAACATTTCCATTTTGTTCTTTTGCCGTTTCTGTTTGGTGAACAATTCGATCAAAAAATTCATTAGTACTAGACAATCCATTGGCACTATTTTTAACGAGATCATCTATTTCTGACACATATGAAGAAACAGAGCCAATCCGTTCTTTCGTGGAAACAATTAAACCTGAAACTTCACTTACTGAAGCTTTTGTTTGTTCAGCAAGCTTTCTCACTTCACTGGCAACGACTGAGAACCCTTTCCCCATTTCACCAGCTCGTGCTGCTTCAATTGCTGCATTTAATGCAAGCAAATTGGTCTGATCAGCAATCGACTGAACTAGGCTAACAATATCGTTGATTTTCTCAGACACATCTTTAAGTAATTCCATTTCACTCGAGATTTTCTCCATGTTCTGATCAATTTCTTTTACTTTTAGGTATTGTTCTTGGAGTTTTTCTTTACCTTCTTTAGATAATGACTCGACTTGAATGGATGCGCTCGTTCCTTCTGTGCTGTAGCGATGAACATCTTCAGATTTTGTTTTCAATTCATCAATTGAAGCACTTGTTTCCTCTGAAATCGCAGCTAATTCTTCGGCGGTCACATTTACTTTTGCTTGTAAATTGTGTCGTTCTTCTATCTCTTTTTGACGGTTCCGTTCGTTCTCATTTTCATATGCTTCTAAAACAAGCTGTTGTTCAATGTTTAAAATTTTAGAAACAGATAAAATCGCATCTAAACATTGAGTTGGATTTGTTGAGTGCTCTTTAAGCATGGTTGTGATTGATAAAAATAAATCCTGAAACGCACACATATACCATTTCGGTTCAAGACCGATGACGACGTGAGCGTGGGCAATTCGGTTTCTTTGTTCGACGAAAGCTGCATCAATCGTTCCAGCAAACATTTCTTCAATATGCTTTGTGAGCGTTCTCTTTAAACGATCCACCGTGCTATGATCTTTAATAATCGTTGTCAGTGTAGGATTTCTATAAAGATTTTTATAAAAATTGTCAACAATCTCGTCAATATGATCATGAATCAACGGTTGAATCATTTTTATGCGAACAAGATCTTCCTTATTTAAATCAATCAACCTTAATTGAAGGGCAACTTCCTCTGACACATCAATCTTCACTTCATCTAGAGTTGGTTCAACCAAAGCTTCTAATGTATCCATTTGTTTTTTTCTATGTCTGAATAGCTGTTTCAACGTCCGTTTCTCCCCTTATATCCATCCTAATTATCAACAAACCTACAAAATACACAATACATAAGACCTAAACTTTTTCTATCTTACACCATTCTCTTCCATTTGAATATAAGACTTTTCTATGTAAATTGAAGAATTAGTGAAAATAAAATGGTAGAGTGTGCTTGCACTCTACCATTACTGAGGCTTATTTCATTTGCATGCGAATCGCTCCATCTAGCCGAATTACTTCTCCATTTAGCATCGGGTTCACCATGATTTGTTCCACTAGCTGGGCATATTCTGTTGGCTGCCCGAGTCGTTTCGGGAATGGGGTCATTTTACCTAGTGATTCACGTGCAGCATCTGGTAAGGTCGCAAACATCGGTGTCTCAAAAATACCAGGGGCAATGCTCATCACGCGGATGCCATGAGAGGCTAACTCTCTAGCAAGCGGTAAGGTCATACTGACGATTCCACCCTTTGACGCCGCATAGGCTGCTTGCCCGATCTGTCCATCAAATGCGGCAACTGATGCAGTATTGACTATGATGCCACGCTCCCCTTCCCGATTAGGTTCATTGTCTTTCATAACCTCCGTTACGTGTTGGATCATCGAAAAGCTACCGATTAGATTTACATTCATTACTTTCTTAAACGTTTCAATTCCATGAATGCCACTCTTCCCTATTACTTTTTTGGCAATACCGATTCCTGCGCAATTGATCAATCCATGAACTGCTTGAAAGCTAGCCACAGCATGATCCACTGCTTTCTTAGCATCCACATCATTCGTCACATCCGTTTGGATAAAAGCAACTTGATCACCTAGTTCATTGATAAGCTCCGTTCCTTTTTGCTCATCAAGATCAACGATCACAGCATTCCCACCGTTTTTAACAATCATTCGAACTGTCGCTTCCCCAAGACCAGAAGAACCACCTGTTACAAGAAAGGTTTTATTTTTAATTCTCATTAATCTGCTCCTCCCTATTCCAGTCTCTCAATGATCGTTGCATTTGCCATACCGAATCCTTCACAAATTGCTTGCAGGCCATATCGTTTACCTGTGCGCTCAAGCTCGTGCATTAACGTGATCATCACACGGGCACCACTTGCTCCTAGTGGATGTCCAAGCGCAATCGCACCACCATTAGGATTTAATTTTTTTGGATCAGCCCCTACTTCTTTTGCCCAAATAAGAGGAACCGGGGCAAATGCTTCGTTCACTTCATAGAGATCGATGTCTTCAATCGTTAAACCTGCTTTCTGAAGGACTTTTTCAGTCGCGGGAATCGGCCCTGTTAGCATTAACGTCGGATCAGATCCAACAACACTTCTTGCAATAACGCGACAACGCGGTTTGAGGCCTAGTGCCTCTGCTTTCTCTCTCGACATTAATAAGATCGCCGCTGCTCCGTCACTCATTTGACTTGCATTTCCGGCTGTGATCGTCCCATCTTCTTTAAAAACAGTTTTCAGCGATTGAAGAGCTTCGATCGTCGTAGCAGCACGTGGTCCCTCATCCTTTGATAAATGAATCTCAGTCCCATCTTCTCCAGTATATTGAACAGGCATTACTTCTCTTTCAAAGTGACCTGCTTCCCATGCTTGAACCGCTTTTTGATGACTCTGAAGCGAGAATTGATCTAATTCTTCTTTTGTTAATCCCCACTTTTCTACCATTCGCTCAGCAGACATCCCTTGATGCAAGAGTTCATATTGGTCGCTTAGCTTCTGACTGTATGTCGTTCCTTGTGTATTTGAAAACATCGGCACACGTGTCATATGCTCAACCCCTGCTGCGACCACGACGTCCATATCTCCACTCGCAATCGCTTGAGCGGCAAAATGAACAGCTTGTTGACTCGAACCACATTGACGATCAATTGTCACACCCGGTACTTCGATCGGGTATCCAGCGATCAAGGCTGCAGCTCGTGCAATATCTGGGGCTTGCTCTCCAACTTGTGAGACACACCCTGCAATCACATCTTCAATGATGCCTGAATCGATTTTTGTTCGGTCTACTAATTCCTTTAGTGGAAGAGCGAGTAATTCATCCGCTCGAATAGATGAATAAGCTCCCTTTCTCTTCCCAAGCGGTGTTCTGACGGCTTCTACAATCACAACTTCTCTCATATGAATCGTTCCTCCCTTTTAAACGTTTGTGTTGGTGTCGTTCTAACTCTTGTACAATTATCTGATAATCGCTCCATTAATCCTCTTTCTTGTAGAAGTGGAGCTTCAATTCCTTCAGCCGTTGTATAAACAGGCGCAAGGCAACAATCAACCCTTAAACTAAACTCACACCACTCGTCGAAGGTTCTACTTTTAAAGAGCTCAATAACCTCAGTAGAAATGGAATCTTCATCGTCGTGACGGTCTTGGCCTTTTGATAGCCAGTTTGGCTGGTCAACTTCTATACATAAATGATTCCAAAACTTCTCTTCTAAAGCGCCTAACGCCATAAAACGCCCATCTTTTGTTTCATAAATGGAATAGCAAACGTACTGACCGTTCAGTTCGTCTAAACCATCAGAACGTCTTGTTTCTCTGTGAATTAAATCATGTGCACCAAGCATCGCATGGAGGGGATCCGTTAAACTAATATCTATATAGCAACCTTTATTCGTAAGTCCCCTGTTAACTAGAGCAGCGAGGATTTGTTCGCTCGCATACATGCCACCTATATAGTCAGCAAATTGGATTTTCGGATGAATCGGTCTACCTTCTTTATCCGTTAATAAAGAGAGGAAGCCTGTTTCAGCCATATAATTAATGTCATGACTCCCTAACCCTTTTTTATGCTGCGTCTCTTGGCCATAGCCTGAAATCGAACAATAGATAATGGTTCGATTCACTTTCTTTACTTGCTCATAACTAAGACCGAATTTCTCCATAACTCCAGGTCGATACGATTCAATCACCACATCCGCCTGTTCAATCATTTTCATTACTTTATCTTGATCGGCTTTATCTTTTAAGTTTAGATGGGTCGATTGCTTATTCCAATTTGTAGCAGAGTAGATGACTCCCTCGCCTTCATGCATCGTTGATAAATGACGAGCTGGATCTCCATTTGGTGGTTCAATTTTCGTGATCGTTGCCCCCATGTTACCGAGTCGCAGTGTGGCATAAGGTCCAGGAAGGTAATTCGTAAAATCAATCACTTGAATTGAGTCGAGCATATGCTTCATCATCACAACCCCATCTTTTTGGCAATAATGGACTTCATGATTTCGTTCGTACCGGCATAAATCGCTGAAACAGGAATATCACGCGACCTTCTAGCTACCTCGTATTCTTCCATATATCCATAGCCTCCATGTAATTGAACGCATGAGCTAACGACTTCTTTTGCTAAATCTGTGAGCCAATACTTTGCCATGGATACTTCCTTCACGACCTCTTCTTGATTTATATGTCTTTCTACAAGTGAATTGAGGAAAGTACGACCGATTTCTACTTTTGTTGCTAGTTCTACTAACGTGAATTGATTATGTTGAAAACTTCCTATAGGTTGCCCAAATGCTTTTCGCTCTTTTACGTAGTCTAGTGTTAATTCTAGCGTTCGTTCTGCCGAGACAATCGCAGCAATCGCGACAATCAATCGCTCTTGTTGTAATTGTTCCATTAAATAATAGAAACCTCTCCCAGCTTCACCTAATAAATTAGCTTTAGGAACCCGTACATCTTCAAACGATAGTTCAATCGTATCTTGTGAACGAAGACCGACTTTATCTAGCTTTTTTCCTTTTGTAAAACCTGGTGTATCTGCTTCTATCACTAATAAGCTGATTCCTTTATGGGCAGGTTGGGCTTTGGGGTCAGTCTTACACACAACCACAAATAAATCTCCATGCAAGCCATTTGAAATAAATGTTTTAGAACCGTTTACTACATAGGAGTCGCCGTCTAAAATAGCCGTTGTTTTAATCGCTGCTAGATCAGATCCAGTGCCTGGTTCTGTCATCCCAATCGCTGATACACTTTTACCTGATGTGCAGGAAGGTAACCATCTCTTCTTTTGTTCCGTTGACCCATAATGCCACAAATACGGGACAACAACATCATTATGTAGTGGAACGCCAACTAAGCTTGATCCCACTCGTTCTAACTCTTCGATTAAAACAAAAGAATACCCAAAGTCAGCTTCTCCCCCGCCAAATTCTTCTGGCAGCCATGGACATAATAATCCTTGTTGGCCTAATTTGTTCCATAAGTCTCTTGGGATCAAACCGTCTTTCTCCCATTTTTCATAATGGGGTTTCACTTCTTTTTCAAGAAAGCTGCGAACTGATTTTCTGAAAATAGCATGTTCTTCTTTAAGAAATGTTGCTGTTGACATTGATAACCACCCCTTTATAAAAACGCTTTCATACCAAACTCTGCTAAATACCTAGCAAACTTTCCTGTGAACATTTTCCCTACTCATACTAGATAGATTCCATACCGCACAGGAATTTCCTGCTGATTCTACAAAAAACTCCTTATTTTTAAAGTGAAGAAAGGAGTTTCTTCCTAAGTAATGACATGTAGTACAATTATAAACCCATACTATTCTCATAAAGCTATTGGCATAACCTATTTTAGGTCATCTATAGACCTAATTTTCTTGTTAATCCTAGCAAGCTAGCCAACTATCAACCTAGAAAGGTAGCAATTACCGCTATACTTACATAGTATACCTACTTATTATAGATTTATGAGACATTTCAAACGATTTACCTCACTCTTTTTATTGTCCGTTGCTTTAGTCTTTGGTTTTGGTGGTACAGATGCAGAAGCTTCTACTTCTCATACTGTTTCACAAGGAGATACAATGTGGAAGATTGCGGTTCGCTACCAAGTTGGCGTTAGTGAAATCATTCAAGCAAACCCACAAGTATCAAATCCTAATATGATCTATCCAGGTCAGCGTCTAACGATTCCTAGCGCAAGTAGCTATGGTTCGATGGAAGAAGAAGTGGTTCGTCTAGTAAACCAAGAACGTGCAAAACATGGTTTACAACCTCTTAAAAGTGAGTGGGAATTAGCACGCGTTGCTAGATTTAAATCTGAAGACATGCGTGATAAAAACTACTTCAATCACAATTCACCCACATACGGAAGTCCTCATCAAATGATTCGTAATTTTGGTATTACATACCGCGCGTCAGGGGAGAATATTGCAGCTGGTCAAACGTCAGCTCAAGCTGTATTCAATGCTTGGATGAACAGTACAGGTCACCGTCAAAACATCCTTTCATCCAATTACACACATATCGGTGTAGGCTATGCAAAAGGAGGTTCATACGGTCATTACTGGACGCAAATGTTCATTGGTCGCTAAAAAAAGCGAGGGGCTCCCCTCGTTTTTTTCTATGATTAAAAGACATAACCCTCTTGCTTTTGTTCTGATTGGAAACAAGCTATGATAAGGATTGAAAGGGAGTGCTTCATCGATGCTTATGTGGTTATTACTTCTGGTTTGCCTTTTTTGGCTTGTTATTTTGTTTGATGCCCTTATAGGTATGAAGAAAATTGAACGACTGGAAAATGTGCGAATGACTTCAAGTGAAACACCATTAATCTCTATAATCGTAGCTGCTAGAAACGAAGAAAAATCAATATCAAAGAGTATAACCTCTCAATTAAATCAAACCTACACTAATCTTGATTGGATTATTGTCAACGATCGTTCTACTGACTCAACAGGACAATTAACCGATGCCCTATCCCTTCAAGATCAAAGAGTACAAGCCATACATATAGAAGAATTAGAAGCTGGTTGGCTAGGTAAAAATCATGCCCTATATAAAGGTTCCCTTAAAGCAACTGGCGAATATCTTTTGTTTACAGATGCTGATATTATGTACCACCCTGATACGATTGAAAAAGCAATCAGGTATACTCTCCAACATAAACTCGATCATCTTACGCTAGCCCCTAATATGAATGTGAAACGATTTTGGCCTAAAGCATTTATTTCATTTTTCTTATTTGGATTTTCTTTTTTCAAACGACCGTGGATGGCAAATGTTGATAAGAGTAACTCAGCCATTGGCATTGGTGCTTTTAATCTTGTACGGCGTAATGCTTATGAAGCTGTAGGAACTCACCTTGCGATAAAAGAACGACCAGATGATGATTTAATGCTTGGAGTCCTCCTTAAACAAAACGGATTCAAGCAAAGAATGGCTACTGCATTAGAACATTTAGAAGTGGAATGGTACTCTACGTTGCGGGAAGCCTTTATCGGCTTAGAGAAGAACACAGTAGCGGGTCTTTATTACCGCTACTCCATGGTTCTTTTAGCAATAAGTGGCGTGTTTGTTACTCATGTGCTCCCTTTTATAACAATCTTTCTATCTGAAGGGATCAATCGCTTTCTATCACTGGCAGCCATCGTGTTAATAGGGCTTGTGTATGTACAAACGGTGCAGAAGATGACAAAAGGAGCGCTGAAATCATTACCTGTACTGCCAATCACCGCCCTCCTTTTTATTTATTGCATTAGTCGTGCTGCATGTCTTACATTCATACGTGGAGGAATTGTATGGAGAGGCACATTTTACCCAATGAAAGAACTTCGTAAAAAACAATAGAAGCTTTAATCTATTCTTCAATAGTTCTGTATGGGCAATTATCATTTCTTTCGTTATACTAGCAACATACTTATCATTGAAGGAGCATGTTACATGGACAAAAAAGAGTTAGAGGAAAAAATCATCGGACAATTTAAACAAGATGAACAAATGATGATTCTTGTATTTGCTCAGTGGTGTATCAACCATAATCTCGAACCCGCGGAGCTCTATCAACGTGCCTACCCTACACAAGCTGAAAATCCATCATTAAAGCAAGCACTTGATTTAACCGTCCCAAAAGAAGAAGCTGGAGAGATTCCTGATGACACATTATTAGGCGTTCTGTCTTTATTCGGGAATGAGGATTTAGCTTTTGTCGTGACTGAAGAAATGGAAAATCTCAAAAAACGCAAGTAGATTAGCTGCTTGCGTTTTTTGTCGAATGATATTCATTGTTGATTCTCCTGTTTGAGAATATACTAATTGGAAAAAAGAGGTATTTTCAAAGGGGATAAAATCAATGAAGGTTAGAAAGCTCCTCTATACGTTAGGATTCATGGTAGGTGTCTCACTAGTCTTAATCATCATTCAGATGAGTCAATTTCACTCGTTGAAAAATGAAATGGAGAATATGCACCATCAAGTGATGGGGGTAGATTCAACTATGTCCCAATTATTCTCAGAAGTCCATTCCCTTCAAGTTGCTAATCAATTGATAGGACATATTGATTTTTCAACAAGGTACCCCGAAGTTTATGAAGCTCCATTTAATGTGACGTTAACATGGTCATTTAATGAAATTGAAACGGACGCGTCAGTCTTTCTGTTAACGAGGAAACTTGATGATTCTGAATGGAACACTTTTGACGCTATTAACCACGAAGGTCTTCATTATGAAGCAACGATCGAAGTGGACTCAAATGAAGAGTATGAATATCAAATCATGTCTAAAGGCAATATAGCACGTAGTTCTGGTATTGAATACCTTCCTATAGATGCCTATTCTCATCAACCACTACGATTTGAGAGCAATGCTTACACACAAGATTCTACAGATGCTATTACTTCCTACGAAGCGACGTTCAGTCAATTAAATGAGCAACCTGATTATTTCAAAGTAAGAGAAGCAATAGCCATTGTAGATTTCGGAGATGGAGAAGTGATCAAAGTTCCTTTAGAAAAACAAACACACGGGAACTATGATCACTGGTCTTTGCAGTTAGATGATGCGAATATTTATGAAATCACACTTGATGTCACATATGGGAATGGTAAAAGAGATAGTGGAACGATCTACCCTGATGGAGAGTATGATCATCGCTTTTTTTACTAGTATAAAAGCGAACCTGCATCAATCAGGTTCGCTTTCTTCTATTCTAAAAGAAATCGTAGAAAAAGGATTGAGTATGAGGAATTAATGTATCTAGCTGCTCTATTGTTTGGTCATTTCCTTCCATTAAGCCTACTTCTACTAGTTGGGCTGGGCGCTTGTAACCGAAACAAATCGTCGCAAGGTGTTGAATCGAGATGTGGATGTCAGCTTCTTCTTCTGTTTCCTCTATTCCGTGATTGGAAAAGACAAATGTTTTGTTAGTCCATTGTGCAAACGAATCTGTCACGCTCACTCTTAATGGTTCATTTAATGACTCAAGCTTGAATGAGAACTTTTGAAGAAACGCTTCAACATCTACAATTCTCACCATAAAATAGGGTTTTACATCGCTCTCAACCCTCGGTTCAAGTAAAGAAAAAAACAACGGCTCTTGCTCATTGGTAATCAATTTTACTTCTTCCACCATTGAATCATGTTGGCAAATGAAATTCCAAAGGCCAATCCTCGCTTCTGCATGGAGCGGAATAAATTCTTCTACCGTCATTTTTGAATCCTTTATCACATACAGCATAAAACCTGAGGCAATTCCGCTCTCATCGTAATATGCTGCCGCTTGCATGTCACTAACAACTGTCTTCCACCAAGCAGCATCACGAACGAGCATCCCCGAAAATTGTGAGGCATATCTTTCATAAATAGCGGAAAGATCCGGGTGCTCTCCTTCAGGGCTCCAACGTTTAATCTTGCCATAGACTTCCCTTTTCCGTTTAAGGTCGCTCTTTTTTAATGTGGTTGTGAGTCGATTCGAAAAGAGTTCCCATCCATACTTCCTGTAAAAAGCGACGTCAAAGGGATGTAGCATCGATAGCGTCATTCCTTTTGATTTCATCGCTTCAAGACTATGGCTTAGCAGCGCTTTGACATATCCATTTCGACGGTATTCAGGATAAGTAGCAACACCAGCTATTCCTCCCATTTTCCACTTTTCACCTTGAAGGTACACGTAATGTGGCAAAAGATGCAGTTTAGCAGCGACTTTTTGATCATTAAGGATGCCATAGAGGATTTGATGTTTTTTCATTCGTTCGATCAACTGAGGGATACGTTCTTCTGTGACTTTATACTGAAAGGCATATTCTGATAGATGCATAGCCTCGATGTACTGTTCTTCCTTTAGTGTAATGATATTCATGATCGTTCCTCCACTTATTAAATGTATATGAGATCTCACTACTTACATTCGATAAGTGGAAACGAATTCCTCTATTTCTCGATCACTTGTCTTCTACCCTACTATTCCGTTATAGTTAATTAGTTAAGAACTAGTGAGTTACGAAAGGAATTTTAAACATGACTTATAAAATGATCGTACTAGATTTAGATGATACCTTGCTTCAAGATGACCATACCATTTCAGAACGGACAAAAAATGCCCTCATGCAAGCACAAGAAAACGGGGTAAAAGTAGTGTTGGCTTCTGGTCGACCGACATATGGCATGCTTGAAATTGCACGTGAATTAAAGCTTGCTGCTTATGGAAGTTTTATTCTTGCATTTAACGGAGCGAAGATTATTAACTGCAAAACTGATGAGGAAATGTATAGTAGTACGCTTTCTACTAGTCAACTTCATGAGCTCTATCATTTAAGTAAAAGAGAAGATGTTGGCATTCATACGTATATGGGTCAGGAAATTATAACGGAAGCAAATAATCAGTATACAGAAATAGAAGGTGAGATCACCGGAATGCCTGTTATTGAGGTTGCACGTTTTGTTGAGTCAGTAAATCAACCATGTGTAAAAGCATTAATGGTTGGCAATTCTGATCGTTTAATTGAAGTAGAAAAGAAATTGCAACAGGAACTTAAAGGTCAATTAAGCGTCATGCGTTCTAAGCCTTATTTCTTAGAGTTTACAGAAGATGGGGTCACAAAAGGAACGAGCTTAAATAGCCTGATCAAAACACTCGGCATTGAACGTGAAGAAGTGATTGCTGTAGGTGATAGTTACAATGATCAATCGATGCTTGAATTTGCAGGCTTAGGTGTGGCAATGGGGAATGCTCCAGACGACATTAAAGCAATCGCCAACCACGTAACAGATACAAACATGAATGATGGGGTTGCTAAGGTCGTAGAAGAATTCATCTTACAGCCAACTGTCTCTTTAACATAATAATAAGACCTCTCATTTCATTAATGAGAGGTCTTATTTTGTTTAAGTGGTCAGCTCAAGTCCAATTGGACAATGGTCACTTCCCATCACGTCTTTATAAATGCTTGCTTCCTTGATCGAATGTGCGAGCTGATTCGATACGATAAAATAATCAATCCGCCATCCAATGTTTCTAGCACGTACATCTCTCATATACGACCACCATGTGAAGGAATCCGTTTGATGAGGATACAGGTGTCTGAAACTATCAACAAATCCCGTTTGTAGTAGAGTGGTCAATTTACCCCGTTCCTCTACCGTGAATCCTGAATTCCCTTTATTTGCGCGAGCATTTTTAACATCGATTTCCTCGTGCGCAACATTTAAATCGCCACAATAAATGACTGGTTTTTCTTCATTTAATTGGAGTAAATAGCCTCTAAGAGCATCTTCCCACATAAGGCGCTCGGGCAGGCGAGTTAGGTCACGCTTTGCATTAATCGTATAAACGTTCACAAGATAAAATGAATCAAACTCTAGGGTAATGATACGCCCCTCATCTTCAACTTTATTCTCTCCCACCCCGTACCAAACAGAAAGTGGCTTCATTTTTGTAAAGACTGCAGTACCAGAATACCCTTTTTTCAATGCATAATTCCAAAATTGATGATACCCTGGTAAATCTAGCTCAATCTGACCCTCTTGCAATTTTGTTTCTTGCAAGCAGACAATATCAGCAGCTTGCTCATGAAAGAAATCCAAAAAACCTTTACGCACACAGGCGCGTATTCCATTAACATTCCACGAAATCAGTTTCATCTATTACTCACGATCTCCTTTTCTATTCACTCATCAAATCGTAGCATAGATTAAGAGTGATTGAAAAGAAGCTGTCTTGATAGATTTATTTTGATACTTCACACCATTCAATAATGGTCTCAGCTATAATTTCAGCACAAGTAAAAATATCCTCAAGCAGAATGTATTCATTTGGAAAATGCGCTTTCTCTGTAACTCCTGGTCCGAACACAATTGTAGGAATCTGACCAATTTCTGTTAATAATCCCCCATCAGTACCCCAAGGTGACGCTTCAATCGTTGCTTCTCGTCCAGTCACATCCTCGTACTTCTCGCTAAGTAGCTTCATAAAGGCATGCTCAGGATCAAGCGAACCCGGTAGCCATCTGGCACCAAACCACTCTAATGTAGGTGGATGCTCGCTAAACCACGCATCAGCCTCACACAATGCTTCAAGCCATCGTTTCATTTCCTCTTTTGCTTCATCAATTGTTTCTTCAGGCGATACACCAAACCTTCCTTCAATCGTCACTAAATCAGGTACAGAGGATGGCCATTCTCCCCCATAGATCTTCCCTATATTAATTGGAATCGGAATCGGGATGTTTTTATAAAGAGGGTCTGTAATACGTGCATTTCGAACACGCTCTAACTCTCTAATGTGCTCGACCACGACTAGACTTTTCTCAATCGCACTTACACCTGCATAGCGAGTTCCACCGTGCGCAGAAAGTCCTTTTACATGCACCTTAAACCACATCGAGCCTTGCTGTTTAGGAAAAAACTTCATATTCGTTGGCTCAGGTATGATGGCTGCATCTGCCTTATAGCCTCGAAGTAATGTTGCTAGGGTACCGCATCCTCCGCTTTCTTCTTCTATCACACTTTGAAAAATCACATCGCCCTTTAATTCGATGCCAGCAGCTTGAATCGCTTGTATCGCAAGAAGAAGTGCAACATTCCCCCCCTTCATATCCGTTACGCCACGGCCAAACATTTTCCCCTCTTTGACGATTCCACTAAATGGATGGTCTATCCACTGCGTCTTATCTCCTGCTGGAACGACGTCGATATGTCCATTTAAAATAATGGAACGCCCCTCTCCTTTTCCTCTCATGACTCCAACGACATTCGGACTACCGGTAAATTCTTCTCTTGACGAGGCAAAATAACGATGACCTTTTAACTCTCCTCCATCGGGCTCCCACACATCCACGTCCAGCCCCATCTCTTGCAAAGTCTCAATCACTAACGTTTGAGCGTAGCGCTCATTGCCTTGTGTGCTCTCTGCTTGCACAAATGAACGCAATAACTGGATCATTTCATTTTTTTTGGAATGAATCGATGCTTGAATTTTTCTCTTCACATCAGCTTGTTGCTTAGACATAATCGTTCCTCCCTTCACGTTTCAATCGTCTTTATCGTCTCGGCTACTAAGAGCTCGACACCTGTCGCTTCAAGCACATCTTGTATGGTATGTGGGGAAATCACTTCTTTTAAAAGGAGCCCATCATCCGTTACTTCAATCACAGCCATATCCGTAATAATTAACGATACACATTGTTTGGCTGTCAGGGGGAAGGTGCATTCTTGGACAATTTTCGGTTGACCGTCTTTACTTGTATGATTCATTAAGACGACCACTTTTTTTGCTTTTTGGGCAAGCTCCATTGCACCGCCTATACCGGGTACTCGCTTCCCTGGTACGATCCAATTAGCCAAGTCTCCTTTTCCGCTCACTTCTAGTCCGCCAAGAAAAGTCATGTCTAAGTACCCTGAACGAATCATTCCAAACGCGATCGCACTATCAAAATAAGAAGCCCCTTTCACCGTTGTGACTGGGTATCCTGCAGCATTACATAAAGTGGGATCTTCTGACCCTTTTCGAGGAGATGGCCCCATTCCGAGTACGCCATTTTCAGCATGGAAGAGAACGTCTATTTCTTCAGAGACATGGTTAGCAACGAGTGAGGGAATCCCTATTCCTAAATTCACAATCATGCCTGACTTAATTTCTTGTGCTGCTCGCTTAGCCATTTGATTTCGTATATCTACTCCCATACCCATTGCCAATCCACTCCTTTACTCTGAATGATGAGATCGACAAAAATACCAGGTGTAATAATTTCTGTGGGATCTAGCTCACCCATTTCGACGATCTCTTCAACTTCAGCAATAGTGAATGTCCCTGCCATTGCGACTAATGGGTTCGTATTTCTAGCACTTGTTTCATAAATCAAATTCCCAAATCGATCAGCCTTTTTGGCATAAACAATTGATACATCTGCTCTTAAGGCTGTTTCGAGTAAATATTCTTTTTCGTTAAGGACGATTTTCTCTTTTCCTTCCTCAACCATACTTCCAATCCCAACATCCGTTAAAAAAGCAGGGATCCCCACTCCCCCTGCTCGAATTCGTTCTGCTAACGTACCTTGAGGGGAAAATTCCACCTCAAGCTCTCCGTCTACCATTTGCTGACCTGCTAGCGGATTAGAACCGATATGAGAGGCAATCACCTTTTTGGCTTGCTTATGTTTAATTAATTGGCCAATCCCGATTGTTGGAAAGGCTGTATCATTTCCAATTAACGTTAAGTCCTTCACGCCCTTGTTTACGATTCCTCGGATAAGTGTTGGTGGGTTACCAATTCCGCCAAACCCACCAAACATCAACGTTGAACCGTCATGGATGACCGCTAATGCATCCTCTATTTGCCCTACCTTATTTAAAGATTTTTTCTGAAGCATACACACTCCTCCCCTCTGTCTTTCTAGTTTAGGTCGGTCCAAATCTCCGTTAATGTCTTCTTTAAAAGGGAGACGATCTGATCCATTTCTTTTTCGGTAGATACAAGGGGCGGTGCGATGATCACAGCATCCCCATCCCCTTGCGGTCTTGCGGTCGAGGCAGGGTAAATTAATAACCCATTCTCTTGTGCTTTTTTTACCAGTTTATTCGTAAATGCAATCGTTGAAGGGAACGACTCTTTTGAAGCTCTATTTTTCACAAATTCTATTCCGACCATCATGCCAAGGCCTCTCACATCACCGATAAAGTCAAATTGATTAAATAACGTTTTCAGCTTTCTTTTTAAATACGTTCCGTTATCCTTGGATTTTTGTACGAGATTATGCGTTTTCACGTAGTTTAAAACAGCAAGCGCCGTTGCGGCTGATTGCGGATTGGCACTAAAGGTATGACCACTCATAATGAAGTTTGAACCCTTCATAATTGGTTCTAGCACAGACTCGCTACACATTGTGGCAGCAAGAGGCGTGTATCCTGCACTTAACCCCTTCCCTAGGGCTAAAATATCTGGTTTTACTTTCCAATGATCCATCCCAAGGGCTTCGCCTGTGCGACCCAATCCAGTCATCACCTCATCTGCAATCAATAAAATATCGTGTTTCTCACAAATTTCTTTTATTCGCTCATAATAGCCACGAGGCGGAACAATCGCGCCTCCCGCTGCACCAATTATTGGTTCAGCAATAAACGCAGCAATATGCTCAGCACCCATTTTCTCGATGACTACACTTAATTCCTCAGCGCACTTAAGCTGACATGCTGGAAAGGTTTCGTTAAATGGGCAACGATAACAGGACGGGGGCGGGACGACTGGGTAGTCATGTAATAAAGGAATAAACCGTTCACGTCTTTTCTTATGGCCTGATAGTGAGAGCGCGCCTAGTGTGATGCCGTGGTAACTGGTCCAGCGCGAGATGACTTTATTTTTTAGATACTGTCCTTTTTCTTGAAAATGCTGAATGGCAATTTTCATAGCAGTCTCCGTAGCCTCTGAACCACTATTGACAAAGAAGGTATGATAATTTTCATCAGCGTTAACCCAGTTGTTTAATTCAAGAGCGAGATCTTCTACTGCCTTAGAGGTAAATTGTGAACGGTAAACAAACGATACTTGATTCGCTTGTTTATTCATCGCTTCAATGACTTCCTCTACACCATGCCCAATGCTTGCTGTAACAGCACCTGAAGAAGCATCGATATAAGCTTTACCATCTGTATCGTACAAATAGATTCCCTTGCCGTGAGAAATCATTGGATACGCTTCGTCTAATAACGGCTTAATCACATAGGAGCGTTCCATCCATCCCACCCCCTTCTTCTTGTCAGTCATTAAAAACGAAAATAGTTTCGCTTTAGCAGTTTAGGCTCTGCCATTAAAGCTTGATAGCTCATGCATTTAGGAAGAGTTTTTGTATTAATAAGCATAAGATGATCTTCTAATTCATCGATCAAAGACTCTTCTTGATATAACATCCCACAACTATCACATGTAATCGTTGGTGTTTCTGTAATTTGAATTGCTCGCGTACCATCTGGCAATTCCCAATAAACAGTCGATTGTGATATCCTGGCACTCTCCTCCTCGCACCATTGACATTGCATAATTTAAGCCTCCTTTTCGTTCTCTTCCTCTTTCACCGTGTTCTTTTTTAATTCGGCTTGGTATTTCTTTTCTTTTAATTGATCGCGTTTTTCTCGTTTATCTTTTAACGTACTGTGTTCTCCAGTGGATTGATAGTTTTCACGACGTTTATGACGTTCTAGTGTTTTTGGAGTTAAGGTTGGTTGATTATCATTTAATAAGGCAGCAATCCCTACGTTCGTGTGCTTTTTCGCTGTATCTGGATAGATACTGTTAAAGTAATCATCTGCACGTCCGGCCTCATACTTCTCTGGCTCGGGATACGTTGTAATCACCCCTTCAAAATTCCTGAGGACGACTTTATCTGGGCTTTGTGAAATCATATAGTTCGGCTGAAGGGTAATTTTACCACCTCCATGCGGGGCATCAACGACAAACGTAGGCACGCTGTAGCCCGACGTATGTCCTCTAAGACCTTCAATGATTTCAAGTCCTTTTGAAACAGGTGCTCTGAAATGCCCGATGCCTTCAGAGAGATCACATTGATAAATGTAATACGGACGAACTCGAATCTTGACGAGATCTTGGCACAGCTTTTTCATGATCGGTACACTATCATTAATACCAGCTAAAATAACTGCTTGGTTACCAACCGGAACGCCTGAGTTTACAAGCATTTCACAGGCTTTCTTTGATTCTTCTGTGATCTCAATTGACGTATTGAAATGGGTATTTAACCATACGGGATGATACTTCTTTAAAATATTGCACAAATTTTCAGTTATTCGTTGCGGAAAGACGACGGGCGCCCGAGTCCCAATCCGAATGATCTCGACATGAGGGATCTCACGTAAGTTCTTTAATATATATTCAAGTATGGTGTCATTAATTAATAAACCATCACCACCTGAGATTAAAACATCACGAACTTCAGGTGTGTCACGAATGTAGGCAATCGCACCGTCTAATTGTTTTTTCGGTACACCCATCCCGATTTGTCCAGAGAATCGTCTTCTTGTACAGTAGCGGCAATACATCGAGCATTGATTCGTTACAAGAAATAAGACACGATCGGGGTAACGATGCGTCAACCCTGGTACAGGAGAATCCTCGTCTTCTTCTAATGGGTCTTCCATGTCATACTTCGTTTTATGAATTTCTTCCCCTACCGGAACAGATTGCATCCGAATCGGGCATCTTGGATCATCTGGATTCATCAATGCTGCATAATAGGGTGTAATATTTAATGGAATCGTTTTTGTCGATATCCGAACGCCTTCCTCTTCCTCCGATGTTAGGTTAATCACTTTTTTCAAGTCATCAAGTGTTCGAATGGTATTGGTGAGCTGCCAAATCCAATCGTTCCATTGTTCTTCTGTCACATCACTCCATAAACTAATCTCGCTCCAATGACGATCTGGCTTGTATAAATCATTCCACATATGATCTCCCCCTTTTGCTACTTACTCTTAGTAAAAGCAAGGAACATGCCAAATGTGCATTATAAAATGAAATTCGCCTAAAATACTGATACATAAGGGTTTAAGAATACATAAGTCTCAACATTGATTCAGTTCTCTTTTAACTGTCAGACTATGATTGCCAAATATCCGGCACAAATACCATACAAACAAACGAAAAAGCTGCCGAATAATTAGCAAACGACTAATTACTGGCAGCTCGTGTTGATCCATTATTATTATTGGGATAAGTCTTTCACCCACACATTCATATCTTCAAGGTCTTCAAAAATATAGCAATTATTTGTTAACCTTCCTCCGTAAGAGTAGCCTAATTGGTAAAAAGCATCGTTCATACCGAACGACCTAGCTCTTGCTAAAGAGAATGCACAATAGAATCCCATTGAAACAAGCTCTTCTTCAAGTTTGACTAATAAATGTTTCATTAGTCCATGTGAGCGATGTTCTGGCAAGGTCGCACAATCAGTCAGCTCTGCATGGTGGAAGATTTTATTCAGATCAGCAGAAGCTGAACTAACGATATCTCCCTCGTATTCAGTCACCCAAAAAATACTCCCACTTTCAATCATTTTCCGAACGTATTTCGCTTCATTCATTGGTGTCGGATAAATAGGAAATACAGCTTGATACAGTGTAGCTAGAGCTTTTGCATCATCAACCGTCGCCTTTCTCAACTGGTATTGCAAAGGAAGATCTCGCTTAATTGGCTTAATATGCTTTTTTATCACATTTTGCAAAATTTCTTGTTCTACACTCCAATGAGAACTTGTTCTGCGCTTATCGTTATAGTAGTACGTCATGATATACCCCTCACTACCATTGAAAAACCTTCGTAACTTCCCCTCTAATTCAAAGCCAAGCTTCAATAACTCTTCCCACTGAGTCGAGCGTGCTTGAACAATAAGTTTTTCATAAATATTTGCAGAGGCTTTTTCGTGTAAAAAATTCACAAGATCAATTACATTACCCCGAAATGATTCGATGCGTACTCTCTTATTAAAATCATCCATTACTAATTCAAGAGAAAAGGATGGTTTCTTTATCGTTGTAGGCTTACTCATGCATTGTCCCCTCCTCAAACGTTATTTTAAATTTAGTAAGCTTGTACTGGAGCGTTTGTCTTGGGATTTCTAGTATTTTTGCAGCTTGCATAATATTCCCTTTTGCTTCTTGAATCGCTTCTTTTATTAACGCCCTTTCAGTATAGTCAAGTGTCTCACGTAATGATAGACGTTTCTTTTGTGATTGGTTGAAAGAATGTGGAGTGATTGGTTGTTTTTCTATTTTTAAATAAGCAGGGAGATGCTCCAACGTAATTGTATCTCCGCCCGTCATCATGACAGCATATTCAATGGCATGTTCAAGCTCACGCACATTACCAGGCCAAGAGTATTGGATCAAATGTTCAATTACATCATCCTTAACCTTCATGACTAACGTGTGAAATTTATAATTAAACTTCTTCCTAAAATGTTCGATCAATAATGGTATATCACCACGTCTTTCACGTAACGGTGGAATTTCAATAAAACATACATTTAAGCGGTAGAATAAATCGCGTCTTAAACTCCCTTTTTCCATACACTGGATCGGATGTTCATTTAGCGCGACAATGATTCGCACGTCTGTATGATAGCTCTCTGCACCGCCTAGTCTTCTGATCATTCCATCCTCAAGAACACGGAGTAATTTACTTTGAAAATCAAGTGGCATCGTATTTAATTCATCTAAAAACAACGTTCCTCTGTGAGCCAGTTCAATTAACCCAGCACGATCCACAGCCCCTGTGTAGGAACCTTTTTTTGTTCCAAATAACATACTCTCTAATAAAGTCGAAGGGAGAGATGCACAATTTTGAGCAATTAATGATTTTTCCCTGCGAGCAGAATGCTGATGAATCGCGTGAACGAATAATTCCTTACCCGTGCCTGTTTCACCGAATACCATAATAGGAGATGAAGTATTTGCCGCTTTTTTTGCTAAGTTGATCATACTGATCATTTTCGGATCTTCTGTAATGATGTCATCCCACTTGAACGTAGCTCCCGTAGATTGAACAGGCTTGGTTTGTTTATGAACGGACGATTGAAGGTCGATTAGCTTTTGTGATAGTTGTTTGACTGTTGATAGATCCTTCGCAACCTCAACTGCTCCAATTAATGTTTTTCCTGAATAAATAGGGACCGTCGTATTAACCGTATCGATTAAGTGACCTCGTATATTTGTAAAAGATTGATGCTGTTGCACAATCGGCGTTCCATTTTTTATCACTTTCAGCAAGGTACTGTTTTCTTTATTTAAAGAGGGGAAAACGTCTAATACATGCTTACCGAGAGCATCTTCAATTGTAATTCCATCATTTTTAGCTGCTACTTTGTTATAAAAAATCGTAATTCCATTCGCATCGACCACATGGATCGCTTCATCTATGCTTTCAATAATAGATTCAAACAACTCTTGTCGTTTCATCGTCTCACTAAACATTTCTTCACCCCACTCTCTCTATCTTTCTTTACCTTTATTACTTTCCTGAAATAAACGAGAAATCCTTTTATCTCTTTATCCGTATGAGGAAAAACTCTCATGAATGCAGGTTTAAATGAATCGATCGTAGGTCTTTCTTATAGAAAAAGTCCTATTAAACCTCTGTTATTCAACTTATATATTAGTATACTTATACATTAGGTACTTTTCATCTATATTCATCATTCTTTCGCATCATCTATTTCTAATAACTACCTCACTTTAGTCCTTTATCCCTTTTTATTTCGAGTCCCAAAACAGTCTTTCTTCCTTATTAACAGATTATTATTTTTTATTTAATATTAGAGTATAGTTATTTTCTTGAAAGAGAACCACAATTATCTAAAGGAGGAATTTGATGAAGAAGATTACGAAGACAATGCTCGCTTTATCCCTATCAGGTGTTATGACTTTTGGAGCACTAGCAACAACGGGATTATCGGTTGGTGCCGTGGGGAATGGCCCTAACTACAACGGGAACGAATCGATTCAAACCTCTATCCTTACTACATATGAAGAACTAGTAGATTACCTTGAAAAGCAAGAAGCAAGGCAACAAGCACTAGAGCTTGAAGTCATTGGTGAAACGGTTAAAGGCCGCGACATTTACATGGCAAAGTACATTTCAGATGAGTCTAATCCAACGATTCTCTTCCTTACTCAGCAACATGGAAATGAGCAACTGACTACAGAAGGAGCTATGGAGTTCATTAAACATCTTGGTACAGGGAAATCGAAATCTGTCTTAGACAACGTAAATATCCTTGTGATCCCGATGTTAAATGCTGATGGCGCGATGGGTGATGTCAATTTTTCAACCGATGACTACATTGCAAGTGGTGATCGTCACCTTACACGTACAAATGCAAATAACGTTGACCTGAATCGTGAGCACAATAAAGCGATTGAGGAAATGGAACCTGAAGCTCGTGCCCTTTATGAAAATGTATTTGAAAAATATGAGATTGACTATTTAATTGACCTTCACCACCAAGGCACACAAAGTGAACGTGATGGTAAGTTAGTATCAGGCTCAATTCTTTATCCAACAAACCCTAATGTTGATCCTACGATTGTAGAAGATTCGAAAAAACTTGGGGCGGTTGTTTTCCACGAAATCGAATCAAAAGGTTGGGGTCACCTAGGCAAATATAATGGTGGCGCAGGCGATAATATCGGACGTAACGGTATTGCTCTTCGTTACGACATTGCAACTCTTCTTTTTGAAATGCGTGGCATGAGTGACCACACAAACCCAACAGCTGTTCTTGGTCAAAAAAGTAACGGCTACCTTATTAGACAAACTGTTAACACTCTAGACTCCACTGTAAAAGCGATTGCTGATGGCTCAATTGATACAGTTGATACGAGCTTCTGGGATACCCTTCCATTCCAAACAACGAGACAAAATGAAGAATAAAATTTTGAATCTACGAGACAATCAACTTATGTTGGTTGTCTTTTTTTAGGTTCTTATTTAATGCTTTATTTTTTCAAATATAAAATATGGTATGTGAAATTTTATACATAATACCTAAAAAAAGGTCAGAGAATTGATCCTCTGACCTTCTATAATGGCTTATTCATTCCCTTTTTTAATCAATGATGCAATATCAACTGTGCGTTTTGCTTGGTGTTTTACTGCTTCTTCAACATTTTCTTGCATCTTACCTTCTTGGTCCACAGTCACGCTCGTTCCATATGGATTTCCACCAGAAGTGAATGTAACTGGATCTGTGTAACCAGGTGAAGCAATAATTGTTCCCCAGTGGTGCATTGTATTATAAAGAGCTAAGATCGTTGCTTCTTGCCCACCGTGTGCATTTTGAGCTGAACTCATCGCACTTGCTACTTTATTAACAAGTTTCCCGTTGAACCAAAGTCCACCTGTAGTATCAAGGAATTGTTTCACTTGACCAGGAATGTTACCAAAACGAGTTGGTACACTAAAGATGAAAGCATCTGCCCACTCAAGATCATCAAGTGTTACTTCAGGAACATCTTTCGTTTCTTCAACATGAGCCTTCCAAGCTGGGTTGGAATCAATCGCAGCTTGTGGTGCAAGTTCAGGAACCTTCAACACTTTTACTTCAGCACCAGATGCCTTAGCGCCTTCTTCTGCCCATTTTGCTAATGTGTAGTTGGTACCTGTTGAACTGTAATAAATGATGGCTACTTTTACGTTTGACATAGTATCATTCTCCTTTTGTGTTGGTTTACCAAATAACTTTTCTAAAAATCCCATTCTTCTCACCCCAGTGATTATCATTTCGTTACGTTTCAAACTGAGACAAGCACACTTCGTCTTACTTTTTCCTTATCTCTTATACTTATCCAATATCTTAAATCCAAGATATACAGGTAAAAAAATATCTTAACTTATAATATTTTAAATTTAAGATATTACTTCTAAAAATTTAACCGGTTTTTATCTTGAATTTAAGATAATCATAATGTACATTCCATTCACTGTCAACTCTTTTGTGAAAAAAAGAGGTTGGGACAAAAGTATTTTAACTTATGGATAATCGAACATTACTGATGCGGTCTATGTAAACCGCTCCTGAAATACACTACGCTTTCCGCGGGAAGCTGGTGAGCCTCCTCGTGCTACGCACTGTGGGGTCTCACCTCTGCTTTACATCCCGCAGGAGGTCTCCGTATATTTCATCCGCTCATTTAGTGCTTCGTTCGTATCCTGAGTTAAACCTCTTAGATATGTCCCAGCCCCCCTCGTTTATTTCCAATCAATTGAAACTGGAAATACTTGTTGAATATTGGTTTCATGCATTTCTTTTTCTTGCTGAGTTAGCCATAGTTGCACCATACCCTTGTCTTCACTACTACGTATTAATCGGCCAATCCCTTGGCGCAGTCTTAGTAACATATAAGGCGCATCAATTTCTTCTAACGGATTTGAGGCATGCATTCGTTTCGCTTTGAAGACTGGATCTTGTGGCGGAAACGGTAAGGATGAAATGAGCACTTGAGTTAACGAAGTTCCTGGGACATCTAACCCTTCCCATAAATGATAGGAACATAAAACAGCTGTTTCATTATGTTGGAACTCTTTCACCGCTTCACTAATTTCCCCGTCCCCTTCATAGATCATTGGGAATGAGAAGCTATGGCTAGTTGACCATGATCTAAAACGATTCATCTCTTCAACGGATGAGAATAAGATCAGTGAACGTCCTCCATTAACTTGAAGCGCCTCGGCAAACTCGCTCCATTTCTGTTCCTCATGTTGATCGACATGACCGATAATCTTCATCTGCTCATCATAATCAAATGGAGATTCGACTGAGAAAGATAGGGCTTCCTCAATCCCTAAACTGTTTGACATATATGAGAAATCTTTGTTTCTTGATAACGTTGCGGAGGAGAAGATAAAAGGAATAGATTGTGAGAACACTTCTTTTTTCAAAATATCTTCTACAAGCCTAGGCATAATGACAAATGACGTTTCGGATGCATGTTCCTCAAGCCAGAAAATCCCTTCATCTTCTTTTAGCAGGATAGCTAGTCCATAAGAGAAAAACTCAAGGTACTCCTCGATCATTTTAACGTGATAATCTTCTAGCACAAATAGTTCCGAATCAAAAACGAGTTGTTCTAAGATAATCTGCACTTGCTTATCCATCTTCCTAGCCAGTACTTGCATTTCTTTTGTACGAGGGACTTCACGTCTTTGCGAGCCCTCCACTTGTACCGCTGTATCTCGAAGAATGTCAAACCATTCATCATGTAGAGAGAGTAATTCTTCAATTGCATAAAGAGATTCCTCTCGCACATCTTGATTCATATAACCAGTCAAAACCGTCGTTAATGTCTCTGAGTGAAAACGATAGGTTAATGCTTTTTGTGCAGCAAACTCCAGTAGATGCCCTTCATCAAAGACAACACAACTCGCCTCTGGTAAAAGAGGTAATTGCCCTTCTCGTTTTCTCGATTCTTTTGTCCATACATGTTCCATATAAAAATCGTGAGAACAAATGATTAAGTCTCCTGCATGACGATAATAATCACGATTCAGTGTTTGACCACAACGATGGCGCCAATCACAGGTCGAGCATTGCTGAAGCGGATCCCAAGCAATCTGCTCCCACTTTTCATTTGGTACCCACGGGTATTCTTTTCGATCTCCATAGCTTTTAAACGAATTCATTGACGTTGCGTTATCATAGACGAAGTTAGGAATCTCATCATGAACACGTAATATGTCTTCATCATCGGTCTTATTTGATAGCGGATCTAGCTTTTTCATACACACATATTGCTCGCGTGCCTTTGCGAGTCTTACATCGACTTTAAGGCCTAATGCTTTTTGAAGCTTTTCAATGTCTCCGCCCTCTTTAACGAGCTGCTCAATTAACGTTTCATCGGCACAGGAAATAATCGCTGGTTTACGCATGTAGCGTGCGTAACAAATTGCATAAAGCAAGTAAACAAATGTTTTACCCGTTCCAACTCCTGCTTCAGCAAAGATCGTTTTCTTCTGCTTAAACGCTTGCTCAACTTGGAAGGCCATAAAAATTTGCTCATCTCTTAGCTCGTAGCCTTTATCTGGTAAGATGTCATAAAAAACATCTCCAACATAATCACCTAATTGATCAAAGAAATTTTCTGTTTTTGATATTGTAAATGGTAAGGTTCTAATCAATTCTTTATCTCCTCTATTAACAAATTCCACTTGCTTGCTTACGCTCATCTCGTAAAAATCCACTCTCTATCATAGCAGAACATACCTTCTTATGCGATAGTAAATAATCTTTATTCCACTGAATAAGAAAAAGACTACGACATTCGCAGCCCTTTCTCCTTCTTATACGATCCATTTTTTCACTCGTTCCACTAAATATTCGACGTCCACATTCTTTCTTCCTCCGCCTTGAGCAAGCATTTGGTTTCCGCCTCCTCGACCATCGACTTCAACAAGTAGCTCTTTCATTAAATCATTTGCATTCATGTTCTCTAGATCTTGACTGCATGCTATGACCAGCTGAAGCTTTTCGCCTGACTCAGATACTAAAAAGACGACGACATTTTTCTCTTTGTTTACGATCATTCGTGCCACTTGTTGCATCTCTTGAATCGTACGGTCTTCAAAACTTCGAAAAACGAAACGTCTGTTGCTCACTGTTTCACTTTGATTGAATAAGTCTCTCGCTTCGTATGTAAGTATTTCTTGCTTTAATTCTACAATTTCTTTATCACTTTGCTTCTGTTTAGAAAGTAAGTGTCTACTCGCTTCAGGTAATGTGTGTAACGGTGCATTCAATAATTGCGCTAACTGCTGTAATACGTCGTTCTGTTTTTTGAAATGCTTTACAATCCGATTCCCACAGACAAAACGTACACGAATATTTTTCCGCTGCTTTTCCCAACCAATAATCGAGATGCCTTGAACTTCTAATGTTTTTTTCGGGTGGGTACCACCACAACCGTTATAGTCAAAATCAGGGATGATCACAAGTCTGATATCACCACTAACAGAAAGTTCTTTTCGTAAAGGATAAGAAGCGGCCTCCTCTTCACTCACCCATTTCGTTTCGATGGATCGGTTCTCTGAAATGATGTGATTAGCTAACTCCACTGCTTGATCTGCTTTTTCATTCGTAAGTTCATCTATCGCTAAATCAATGGTGACTTCATCTGTACCTAAATGAAACCCCACTGTTTCAAATCCAAATAACTCTGCGAAAGCTGCTGAGAGAATATGTTGCCCAGCATGCTGCTGCATATGATCAAACCGTCTAGTCCAATTGATCTCCCCACTAATCGAATGTACGTCTCGAGGAAGTGATCGATTAAGGTAATGACGTATTTCCCCTTCTACTTCTTCAACTGAAGTAACAGGTACGTCATTTAATACGCCGGTATCACTCGGTTGTCCACCACCAGTAGGATAAAATGCAGTTTGATCAAGTACGATATATGAACCTTGCTTATCTTGATCTTTTTTTAAAATGGATGCTTCAAATGTCTTCTTATAGGCTGATAGATAATAAAGTTTTGTTGTCATACTGATGTCCCTTCTTTCTTGTATTTCCGAAAAGATATCATCAATTTCCCGGGGAAGCGCATAATTCGACGAGAACGGACGGGATCTGCTGTCGATTGTCTAAATATGTTAGGTGAGGCTGGAACCTAGTAATGATAGGCCATTCATCGCGTCACTTAGCCTGTTTTTGCTTGTACTAGCCACAAACCTATACCATATACTTCCTCTCACATAGAGTATAGTAACCCTGATGAAAAGGGAATTCAACTATAATTAGGAGGAAATAAAATGAGTAAATTTAGAAGTGATCGTCATTCACAATGTGGATGTTGTAAGAAAAAGAAGCGAAAAAATAATAACAACAATAATAATGGGTGTAATGGTTGTTTCTGTAGAACGTATGAAGATGAAATCAATGTGCTTTTTGATAAGCTAGTAGTAGACGGGGTGATCCTTTCAGTTGGCGAAAACGATCCTTTTATAGGTCCAGGTGAATCTTTCAATGTAAAATCAATAGCTTTATTAAGAATTAATGGGGATTGTTGTGCTACATTCCAAGTAACTTCTGGACCAGGTATGGGTTCGAATCCAAATGATGAAACATACACTTTCACTACAGACTGCAATAAAGTAAGCATTTTCGAAGAATTGTAAACTCTTTTAGTTCACGACTTAGACCAAAGAATGGTCTAAGTTTTTTTATTCTCATGAGGATATTTAGGTGTAACTTATTTATTCATTATCTGGTCTATATTATTTAAAGCTTTGTAGTCTTTTTAAATCATTCTTTATTTTTGAAACTCTAAGAATTAATGTTTAAATTTTTCGCCGTAAGGAATAAATTATAAAAAGAACTAATGAAAATCATACTAAGGGTTATAAATCTTAACATGGAGGCTGATTACGAATGAGCAACATGATTGATCAATTTTCTTCTTGGCTGGAGAAGCGAAAAGGACATACCCTTTCTATTCAGAAAGGGGAACATGAAACAGGTAAGAAAGAGGTAATGGATATTGACCTCGTTTCGATCCAACTTGATTCTGTTTCACTAAGAGAGTCCGAGCAAGCTTCAATCGACGACTACATTCCTAATAAAGAAATTATTTTACATGGTACTGGCCAAGTTCATGGTGATGAAAAGGATAGTCCTTTACCAGAGGATTGTTTTGAGATTCCGGTTGATGATTCATTTCAATTCCAAGGAGAAGGAGCCGACGTTCAAGTACATACGGATAAAGCAATTTATCGTATTTCTTCTCAGTAAACTAATTAACGGAGAGCTTCCATTCAAGGGTTCCTTCGCACTTCGTTTATAAAAAGAAAAAAGTTTGAAGCTACGAAAGCTTCAAACTTTTTTCCTGATTACTTTTCATCTTCATCTAGTAAGGATTCATCAGTCTCTGAAATGGTTGCACTTTGACAAGCTATGCAATCATTAAAACACTGATTAAACTGAAACGGGTAAAGTGTGCTGCACACATTTGAACAATAATTTGAACAGCTTCCTCGTGTCCCCCCTTCATTATTCGGTCGATACAAACCAGGAAGATTTAATCTGCTTAATGCGTCCAAAATATCTCTAATATTTTTTTGTTTATTTCGCATTTTCTCACCCCCTTGATATAGAGTATGTTTGAATAAATCCAAGGATAGGACTGATGTACAGGCTTTAATAAAAAAGGGCAAGGATTTTTAGTGGGTATACAATTAAACGCCTTATTTCATAATATTGGACATCTTTGAAGGTGGACTAAACACAACTGTTTTTCACCGTATAAACTTTCCGGTCGCCATATACACCCTCTCACCCTTATTCCCCTAGAACATTTTAGGGTTTCTACATATTACTTTCACTTTTACATAAATCTGGAATGAGAAATGGATCATTCTTTATCTTTTTTAAGTATTTTTAAAAAGAGTATGTATTAAGGAGTGCTCTGCATGTTACAGACCCCCTCATAGTCTTTTATTCCATTAAATAAGGATCTATCAGGGTTGAAACCAATCTCTATATCCTATAGCATTATTACTTGTGAGATTCATTAGAGGGATACGGATAAGCAAGATTGGTTCTATAAAAATCATTAGGAGATGATAGAGTGCTACAACAAAAAAAGATCGCTTTTATTGGAGCAGGAAATATGGCAGAAGCTATTTTTTCAGGATTAATTCACCAAAAGAAAGTAGCTGCCGATCAGATTCATGTCACAAACCGCTCTAATTATGATCGACTAAATCACCTGCGTGAGAAGTATGGTGTACAAGTGAGCACTAGTAATGAAGAAGTTTTACAAAATGCCGATATTGTCATTCTTGCGATGAAACCAATTGGAGTGAAGGATGCCGTTAATGAAATTCGATCGTTAACTTCTAAAAACCAACTATTTCTATCGGTTCTTGCAGGAATTACGACTGAATATATATCAGACTTACTCGGTCACAACGCACCCGTTGTTCGGGTGATGCCAAACACGTCAGCGGCTGTTGGCTCTTCAGCAACGATGATTGCTGCAGGCGACTATGCAAATGAAGAAGATATGGAGATGACTTCATCCTTATTTGAAGCTGTTGGGATGGTTAAACAGGTACCTGAACATGATGTTGATAGCCTTACTGCTATTGCAGGAAGTGGTCCGGCCTTTATGTATTATTTAGTTGAAGGCATGTATGATTCACTAGAAGAATTAAATTTAGATGAAGACTTAGGGAAAGAAGTTATTATTCAAATGATGCAAGGTGCGATTGATTTAATGAAATCAACGGATCAGTCACCACGAGAATTATATTTAAATGTGAAAAGCCCTGGTGGTACTACCGAAGCTGGATTAAATGTACTTGAAGACAATGATTATCAGGACATTATGATTGAATGTATTAAAGGAGCAGCAAAACGCTCACGTGATATTACGAAAGAATTGTCAACTTTACCTGAGAAAACACTTAGCTAATTTATAGAAATATTGGAGTGAAGAAATTGGTAGACAAAAAACGCATCGTAGTAAAAATCGGAAGTAGTTCATTAACAAGTCGTAATGGTGAAATTAGCTTACGCAAACTAGCACGACTTGTTGATGAAATTGCTCTTATTAAAGAAGAAGGACATGAAGTCGTATTAGTATCCTCTGGAGCGGTGGCAGCTGGCTACCGTAAACTTGGCTTTATTGAGCGACCGACTGAACTTGCCGAAAAACAAGCAGCAGCATCCATCGGACAATGCCAATTAATGGAGGCTTACTCTGAGAGATTTCATTCTCATGGATACACAGCTTCTCAAATTCTCATCACGCGTAGTGATTTTTCTGATCAAAAAAGATACATGAATGCACGTAATACGATTCAAGTTTTACTTGAACGAGGCGTTGTACCCATCGTGAACGAGAATGATACGATCACCATTAAACAACTAAAATTCGGCGATAATGACACCTTGTCCGCTAAAGTAGCTGGCCTTGTTGAAGCAGACGAGTTATTCATTTTATCAGATATTGATGGACTCTATGATGATAACCCTAATACCAATCCCGATGCTAAACTTTTAGAAGTAGTCAATGAAATTACTCCAGAGATTGAAGCTGCGGCTGGTGATTCTGGCAGTGACGTTGGAACAGGTGGCATGAGCTCTAAAATAGAAGCTGTAAAGATTTCATTAGCTGCAGGGATTGAAACATTTATAGGTGATGCCAACAAGTCTAATATTCTCTATGATGCGGTGAACCATCAAGCAAGAGGGACGTATTTTAAGGCAAATGATGAACTTGATGGTCTCGATGTTAGACAACATTGGATCGCGTTCAATTCAGGTGCAAAAGGCGAAGTCATTATTGATGATGGTGCACGAATAGCCATTACACAAGAACAAAGTCACCTCCTCCCCCAAGGAGTCCGTGAAGTAAATGGCGGTTTTGATTGTGGGGATGTTGTTGTGATTCGTCATATGAACGGTGAAGAAGTTGGACGCGGTGTGATTAATTACTCTGCTGATCAGCTTCGTAAAATTAGAAGACTTAAGTTAACTGAAATTCCTGATGACATTAAAGTGACGGATAGTGAAGCGATTAAGCAAGAAGAATTTGTATGTCTCACAAATGTGATGGCTAACTAATTTCAAGGGAGAGGATACGTTTGAGTAACACAACAATGACGGAGATTAATGTTGCAGACCAAGCGAAAAAGGCCCAGCAAGCGAGTAAACCTCTTAGTATTTTATCAACGAAAGAAAAAAATGAAACATTGTTAATCATTGCTGAGGAGCTAGAACAAAATTACGCTTTTATTTTAGAAGAAAACGAAAAGGATCTTGCTTTAGGTAGAGAGAAACAATACGATCAAGCCTATATGGATCGTCTTCTTCTCACGAAAGAGCGTGTCTTTGAATTTGCTAATGGGTTAAAAGAGCTTGTGAAATTAGATGACCCAGTTGGAGAAGTGGTAACGGAATGGACACTAGATAATGGATTACATGTTAAAAACCAGCGTGTCCCTCTTGGTGTCATTGGTATGATTTATGAAGCAAGACCAAATGTGACAGTTGATGCTACAGGAATTGCTTTAAAATCGGGTAATGCAATCATTTTAAAAGGTGGTTCTTCTGCCCTTCATTCAAACAAAGCCATTATCTCCATCATTCATAAAGCTCTTGAGAAAACAAGCATCTCAGTTGAGGCAGTACAATTTATCGCAAGTACTGATCGTGAAGCTACAGAACAGCTATTTACATTAAAGCAATATATTGACGTACTCATTCCTCGTGGTGGTGGCTCATTAATTGAAACCGTTGTTCGTAAAGCAACGATTCCAGTGCTTGAGACTGGTGTTGGAAATGTACACATGTATGTAGATAAACATGCAGACTTAGAAAAAGCACTAGCTATTATCACGAATGCGAAAACAGATCGTCCTGCGGTATGTAATGCACTAGAAACAGTTTTAATTCATAGAGAATGGTTTGCAAAGAACAAAGACACATTGATTTCGATGTTTAAAGAGCTTAGTATCACTGTTCATGGGGATCAAGAAGTCCTACAAGCTGTGCCTGGAGCTATTGAAGCATCTGAAAAAGATTGGGCTGAGGAATATTTAAGTCTCGATCTTGCTTTAAAGCTGGTTGATGATGTGGAGGAAGCCATTTATCATATTGAACAATACGGGACAAAGCATTCTGAGGCCATTATCACTGAGGATGCACAAGTAGCAGAGCAATTCTTGAATCAAGTAGATGCTGCAGCCGTTTACCATAACGCTTCAACTCGATTTACAGATGGTAGTGCACTAGGCTATGGTGCTGAGATTGGAATCTCCACACAAAAGCTACACGCTCGTGGGCCAATGGGATTACCTGCACTAACGACGACAAAGTTGAAAATTTCAGGATCAGGTCAAGTGAGATAACTAGGATTATGAAAAGAGATGGAAGCCGTATTGGCATCCATCTCTTTTTCTATTTACCGAGGTACGTCCTTAGTCCTCCTTGTTATCCTTACTTTTAAGAACATCGATCGCTTCTTTTAACACATTCGGTAGTGGTAACCCTACCTTCCCTGCATTTTCTAGAATGGAGATTAATTCATTAATAATATAAAAGTAGATGACAGCATCACGAAAAAAGCTACTTCCCCCTAGAACAAGGTCGATCCCATATGCAACCGCCACCATTGCAATCATTATGATCTTCTTTGCAATTCCTTTAAACCCTACTCTACTACTTAACTTCCCACTATATGCAGCTGCAATTAACCCCGTTACATAGTCAATCACAATAAACATGAGTAAAACTTGCAATAATGCCGGCCAGCCTCCAAATAAAAAGCTTCCCACAGTGCTGATGCCAGCAATAAGTAGTTTGAACGTATTTTCCACTAAAGCCCTCTCCTTTTGAACAAAAGGTTAATCTTTGTTCTATAAACTATTCAAAAGAAAGGGTTTTGGTTAGTGCATGTCTCTATCAAACTTCTTTTAATTTTTTAGGGAAACTAGCTACCTCCCCACCTTCTTCAACACTTCCTCAAGATCATCCGGCTTCAAAAACTCCACCGGTGAGACACCTTTCTCAAACGTAAACGAATCCCCTTCTATCACAATTACGTACTTCCCATTCACTTTAGCAATGTGTAGGCACTCTCCAAAATCTGATAGCATTGCTTTGACATCAATATGGTCTAGCTTCAGCTTTAACTCGATTTCTGGTTGATGCTCGACAATCGGTGCAGAGGCTTCTACGACTTGCTCTGGTGTCCACTTCTCCTGCATTTCACGAACGGGAGTATTGGACCAAGCTTCAATAAACTCTTCCTCCTGCTCTCTTTCTGGACTTGCTTCTTGATACGTTTCGGCAATATGCTGCTGGGCCATTTCGATCATCTGATGCTTAACAAGCTCAGGCATCGACTTATTATATTCAACGAACTTTAAGAAGTCTTCAAAGTATCTCGCGTGTGAGGATTGGTGAACTTTCAATTCCCACTCTTCTACCATTCCCTCTTCCGGCATGTAGGGATATTGAATAGACTTCATATTTTTTGTCGTGATTGCTCGGTTAACATGGTTGATGAGGGTTCTTTCATCTGTAATACTCGCTACTTTTTGTTCAAAATCACATTTTAAAACAAAGACAAACGGATCTTCCATGTACTTATCGAGTTTTGCGCGAATAACAAGTAAGGCTCCTCCTCGAATGGCACTCGTATCCATATAAGCACGAACTAATTCTTCGCTTTCTTTTTTAAAATCGTCTGTTGATTGTGCAAGTCGTATTCGATTGAATTGATTGTAATTTGGATTCGTATCCAAATCATATCCAGGTTCGACGATAAAACGTCCTATTTTGGTTGGGACTTGATCTGATTTTGGGTTCTGCTCGACCTTTCTTTTCGTTACTTTCATTAGTTCTCCATCTAAAAACTCTTTTAGGGCATGTTGTTCATAAGCAGAGTGATCAAGGGTTTGATAATGTTTATAGCCTTTTATCGCCTGTTCACCCGAGCCCTCTACATTCACAACAAAAAATGATAAATACTGTATTGTAAAATCCATGTGTAACTCCTTCATCGTCATATAGACCGTCCATTTTTCATACGTATTATACCAAAATGCCCGCTTTCATGTAACATACGTATTACTAATTAAAAGGAAGTGTTGAATGTGATTAATTAGGGAATAAAGAACAGTATACAGAGCATTGAAACGAGGGATTAAGATGTATGATAAAGCAATGCTTATCTATAATGGACATGCAGGGAGTAATGATACCGCAACGTTGCTTTCTGAAGCAGTAGCTGGGCTTTCCAAACATATAACTGAATTCACATTAATGAAGACAAATGAAAAAGGGGATACTGAGCGCCTGTGTAGGGAAAGAGGCGAACAATTTGATTTAGTCATTATTATGGGCGGGGATGGAACCGTTCATGAAGCTGTGAATGGCTTGATTCATTTAGAACAATCCCCTTCTATTTTTATTTTACCTACTGGTACGTGTAATGATTTTGCACGAGCACTTAACATCCCTTTAAAAGTGAAACAAGCTTGTGAAGTATTTCAAGAAGCAATGGTTCAATCTTTAGATATTGGATTGGTAAATGACCGTGCATTTTCTAATTTCTTTGGAGTTGGACTGATTACAAGAGCTTCTGAAGGGACAAATGACGATCTTAAAAGTAGTATCGGCAAATTCAGCTATTTTCTAAGTGCGATTCAATCCCTTCAAACGGCAGAATCGTTCTCTTACTCTCTACAATTGGATGGAAAGACTGTTGAAGATGAGGCTGTGATGATTCTTGCCATGAATGGATCCTTTCTTGGTACAACAAATTTATACCATGAACAAACAAAACTAGATGATGGAAAACTCGAGCTCTATATCATCCGTGAAGCAGGGCTTGCTTTACTTAAGAACTTGTTCAACAAAGCTAGATCTCCAGAATGGCCAGGTGAAATGGAAGGGATTGAGTTCATCCAAGCCGATTCCCTTCAACTCGAAACCAGCCCGATTGAAGATATTGATATCGATGGAGAAATTTATTTAGAAACCCCTGCACGTCTGTCGCTCAAACAAAAGGCTCTCCCTTTTCTAGTATGTAAAGAAGAAAAATAACGATCAACATCCACTCAGTTCTGTAACGAGTGGGTGTTTTTTACAATTGACTAGATAAACGATCAGCTTACTAGGTTTAAATCTTTCTTTTATAAAGATTCCCTGATATACTTCCTTTAACAACAATGAATCATTTATGTGGAGGGAAAAATAAATGGGAATACCTAAACCGCTTGTTCAAGTAAATCAAATTTTTCTTATAATAACGGTTCTATTAAGCTGGCTCATATCACCTTGGATTTTAGCACTACCTTTTTTAGTAGGAGTCGTCGCATTAGCCTTTCATTATAATGTGGTGATGAAGATAGCCAAGTCTCTACTAAAAAAACCTTTAAAGACTTACGTACAGGAAGACCCACAGCAGCAACGTTTTAATCAATGGATTGCAACGATTTGTTTAGGACTAGCCTTAGTAGGGTTCATGTTTCAGTTTATTAGCTTTATCTTCATTATGAGCGGCATGGTTGTGATGGCTGCAGCTCTTGCATTAAGCGGCTATTGCATTGGTTGTACGATTCGCTATCGGTATATGATGTGGAAATACCAAAAATAAAAGAGTCACAACAATTAAGATAAGCACAAGGGACTCTCCCCTTGTGCTTTTTATTTTGACACATACGGATTACCCGTCTCCCAAAATCTCCAAGGGTAATCTTTTGCCTCACCGCTGTTATCTATCCCAATGCGTGGTCCGGTTGAAATGTGAACAACTTCCTTGCCTTTTGCAATATATAAAGGTGGTTCAAAAAACGGCTTCCCATAATCCTCTTTCGTAATCGCAAGAGCCTTTGTCAATTTGCCTGGTCCACTTGTCAAATCTCTATCTCTTTTAGCTTTCTCACGCCTTTTATACATCAACGGGATCCCTTCGATCGGTTCGACCGCCCGGATTAACACACCTTCGGGACAACCTTCTCCTCCGCTTACAACATTAATCAAGCAATGCGTATGCATGACATGGGCATAACAATGACCGTTTGCCCCAAACATAACCTCCGTTCGTTTTGTTCTGCGATTATTAAAGCTATGAGCAGCTTGATCGTCCGGGCCCTTATAGGCTTCGGTTTCGACAATATACCCTGCCGTTACGCCTTCACTCGTTTCATGAACAAGAATTTTACCTAACAATGATTGAGCCAATTCTATCGTCGGCTGATCAAAAAAAGTACGAGGTAGTATTTTATAGGTCAATATTCTTCCTCCTTTTTAGCAAAAAAGAGCCTAAGCCCTCTATGAGAAGTGAGCTTAGGCGAATCCATTACTTCAGTTTCACGATTGTTCTTCCGCGAACTTCCCCTTTTAATATGCTTGATAAAACAGAAGGTAATTCATCTAAATTAATTTCATTGACAATGCCTTCTGTTAAGTGAGGTGGCTTGTAATCTGAAGCTAGGCGCTTCCAAATCTTCTCACGTACCTCCATTGGGCAATACACCGAGTCGACTCCTAGCCAGTTGATCCCTCGTAGAATAAACGGAAAGACGGTTGTCTCTACTTTATTTCCTCCTGTAAGACCACTAGTTGCGACTGATCCACCATATTTTAACGTACTTATAATGTATTCCAATGTCTGACCACCGACAGGATCGACTGCGGCCGCATAAAGTTCTTTACGTAACGGTTTCTTGTCTTCTGGCGTGAGTTGATCCCGCTTCAAAACTTCGGTTGCACCTAATTCTTTTAAATAACCATGTTCACTTTCTTTCCCAGTGCTTGCATGCACCTCGTAGCCACGACTTGCTAATATATCAACAGCGACACTTCCGACTCCACCTGTTGCACCAGATACAAGCACAGGGCCAGCATCAGGTGTAATCCCTTGATCTTCTAGTTTTTGCACAGATAGGGCTGCAGTAAAGCCAGCTGTTCCTAAAATCATGGCTTCTTTAAGTGATAGGCCATCAGGTAGTGGGACTACCCATTTAGCTGGAACTTTAGCGACTTCACTAAAGCCCCCATGATGAGAAACCCCAATTTCGTAACTAGTCGCAATGACCTCGTCTCCCTCTTTAAAACGAGAATCCGTTGATTCAATCACTGTTCCTGAAAGATCAATTCCTGGAATGAGTGGGTAGTTACGAATAATTTGCTTCGGTAACGTTGCTAGGCCATCTTTGTAATTAACGCTTGAGTATGCGACTTCAATCGTTACTTCCCCTTCACCCAACTCTTCCACAGTAAATTGTTTGCGCTCTAATTTTGTTTTGCCATCTTCTAAGTCAACCATATAGGCATCAAATGTCTTCATGATCATACCACCTTCCACATTTTTATATGTACAACTCTTACGTTACCACTTCTGTAAATGAAGGACTAACCATTTGCTTCAACATATTTTGCGAGCTCAATAATCATTGTCCCCATCCGTTCTCTCTCAGGTACAACCATTCTCGTCACACTGGCATCTGTTAAGCCTTCAGCTGTAAGCTTCCCAACAGCGACAGCTAGTACCTTTTCATTAAAGCAAGTCGCAAGCTCACTACTAGACTGTACGGAACTTGCATAATCAAATAAGGCCCTTACTTGAAGGATCGTCGTAAAGCAAACCGCATCTACTTGTTGTTCAATAATTTCATGATAAAGCTTTTTAACATCCGCCGCGTCAGGTGCAATATGACGGTATGGAAGAACTTCCGTGTATACTGCTTCTTTTTCTTGAAAGAACGTACGTAAATCAGGAGAAGGAACCCCGTGCAATTGGACAGCGACTTTCTTTTCTTTGAAGTCTATTCCTTCCATTGCTCGAATTAATCCATTTGTTGTACCGTCATCATCACTGATCGTAGGAGTAAGACCATATTTTTTAAGAGCATTTTTTGTTTTGTAACCTCTTGCTGCAATATTTGTTTTCTCTAGTAATTGAAGCAAGTCCTCTTTTAAACCCACACCTTCGGCTAGTTCAAGAAGCTTCTCTGTTCCTATACCCGTTGTTAGTACAAACCAATCTACTCCATTTTCAATCACAGCTTTAAGCTCATCAATCACACTTTCTTCAGCCACATAAACGGTTCCTTGCATTGAACGAACGAGCGGTACCCCGCCCTGCTTCTCAATTAATGTACTCATCTCCTCAACTTTACGAGATGCTGTTAGTACAACCTTTTTACCTGTTAATGCTTTTGCCATTTGATTAATAGCCTCCTACTTGTTTTATCATTCTCATGTTTGAAAAAAATCTCTGATTTGCTTTCTATTTTTCAGCTGAATTACTTTTCTGTTGCCATTTTGATCTAAGAAATGAGTAAAACGTTCCTGCATATTATCTTTTCTCTTGAAATAAGTTGTAACAATGAATTTGATGAATGGCCAATCTAACTTTTCAATACACCCTTCTCCTAAATCTTCTCGAACCTTTCCTCTGTTTTGAAGGTACCGTTTCAACACACGATACAAACAAACTGGTAAAGATCGTTCGATGTAAATGATCGTATCTGCTTCTTTCATACGCAAGTGAAACGTGCCAGTATAATTACCTTCAATGATCCATGATTCTTGTTTTACTAGATTGAATTGAGCTTCTTGAAATTCGATTTCAGAAGCTTCGACCCAGTTTGGTTTCCAGTAAAGAGTATCCAAATGATAAACTGGAATATGTAATCTTTCTCCTAACTTCCTGGCAAAAGTTGATTTCCCTGTCCCTGCAGACACTCCTACAACCATGATTCTTTTCATCTTTCACCTGCTTTTCTAATACCAAGTAATCGTATATATATCGTAGACAATTTGATTGAGTTTGTAAAGATCGTCACAATCTTTTTTATTTTCTGACGCACTCAAGACTTCTATATTTTTCTGTACATTTCCTTGTGATACAATCATAACTATGGTGGATAATGGTAAAACTATACTTAAAGGAGTGATGATACATGGCAACTTATTCTTCACGTAAAGAAGTGCCTGATCATGAAAAATGGAAAGTGGAAGATATATACCCTTCAATTGATGATTGGAAGGAAGATGTTGCAGAAGTTGAAAACATGGCGACACAATTAAAAGAGTTTGATGGCAAGATTACGGATGGCCCTTCCTTATATGACTTTTTAACGTTGCAAGAGAAATTGAGTTTCCACTTATCGAAGGTAGTTGTCTATGCTCGCCTTCAAGTGGATGTCGATACACGTGATAAAAAAGCGGAGTCTTTATTAGATGAAGCGACAGGTTTAAGCGTGAAAGCGAGTACGGCGGTCTCCTTTTTCAGACCATTTTTATTGAGTCTCGATAAAACCACCCTTTCTGAATACATATCTGAAGTCGAGGGTCTGACTTATTTTGAAGATGACCTGATGGACCTGTTCCGTTACAAGCCTCATGTGCTAAGTAAAGAAAAGGAAGAAGTCCTTACTCAATTAGGTGAATCTCTCTCATCTCCAAGTAAAACGTTCGGAATGATTAATAATGCAGATATTAAATTTGGCGAAGTCACCACAGAGGACGGAAAAAAAGTAGAGCTTACGCGAGGCATGTATGAAAAACTTCTTAAAAATGAGGATCGCTCTAAACGGAAAGAAGCGTATCATGCGTATTATAAGCCATATGTTGAACTTAATAACACGATAGCATCTACTCTTTCCGCAGCAATCAAAACAAATGTAACCGTCTCTCGTATGAAGAATTATCCTTCTGCACTTGAGAAATCATTGTTTGCTGATGAAGTTCCAAAAGAAGTCTATGAAAACTTAATCGAATCAACAAAAAACCATCTCGCCCCCTATCATCGTTACCAAAAAATCAGAAAAGAGATGTTAGGTGTCGATGAATTGCGTCAATATGATTTATCCATTCCCCTAGTTCAAGGCGTTGATAAGGATATTCCATATGATGAAGCCTATGATACGATGTTAAAAGCACTAGCACCACTTGGCGAGGAATACGTTGAGACATTAGCTGAATTTAAAGAAAAACGGTATATTGACGTCAGAGAAACACCTGGCAAGCGTTCTGGTGCTTACAATATGGGTCTCTACGGCGTTCATCCATTTGTCCTCCTGAACCATCAAGATAATTTAAACAGTCTCTTTACCCTTGCTCATGAGATGGGACATGCGATGCATAGTTACCTTTCGGCCAAACACCAGCCACAAATTACTGCCGGTTATACCATTTTTGTAGCGGAAGTTGCCTCTACGGTAAATGAAGTGTTGTTGATTCACTATTTATTAGATCAATCTACAGACGAAAAAACTCGTAAATACTTAGTTAATGACTTTATCGATAAGTTCAAAGGCACGCTTTTCACACAAGTGATGTTTGCTAACTTTGAAAAAGATACACATGAATTAGCGGAAGCAGGAAAGCCACTTACTGCCGAAGTATTTAATGAAGTGTATGAAAGACTATTTAGAGAATACAATGGAGACGACCTAGTATTTGATGATGAGGTCAAGTTTGGCTGGTCAAGGATTCCCCACTTCTACCGTCCGTTTTATGTGTACAAATATGCGACTGGATTTGCCGCAGCGATTCAGCTTGCCAATGGTCTACTTGAAAAGAAAGAAGGAGCGAAGGAAGCCTACCTTGAATTTTTACAAAGTGGTAGTTCCGATTACCCGCTCGAATTATTAAAACGTGCTGGAGTTGATCTAACGACTTCCGAACCAATTGAAAAAGCTCTTTCTTTCTTTAGCGAGTTAGTAGATGAATTTGAGGGCAAATAAGAAAGAGGCCGTCCTACGCAATTGCGTAGGACGGCCTCCTCTCTTTATTTTTCAACAGCTCTCGTTAAAGCTTTAAATCCAGCACGTGTTAACTTAAATTCTTCATCTACATAGCCCGCTTTATTTAAAGCAATTAAGTCTTCCTCTGTTAAGGTAGCACGCTTTCTTTGTAGATGTTCATTTAACAGATCAAGCGAATCAGCTTCTAATAACTCCGAGTCAATTGATGAAGCTAGCTCCTTCATCGGATCATGCTTCACAAACATATTTTTTGTATCAAGCATCACTTGCTGGATCTTCTCCCCTGCATTCATTAACTCTTGACGCAAACGAGAAATCTCATGATCCTTTTGTTTAATTTTTGAGCGATACGTTTGTTTTTCTTCATCATCGAGTGAGGCTTTTCTAAATAATTCTTCTAGTAACTCAGTACGATCCAAATCAATTTTCTGAAGTTGAGTCGTCTTCTCTAAAATCTCTTGATCTGTTTCTTCTTTAATAGGTTTAGGTACTGCAACTGGCTTCGTTTTCACTGCCGCAATTTCTGCCTCTTCAGCAATCGATCCTTTTCCATTCGGACGCATTTGCAGGAAACGATTGACCTGAAGTAATAGACCTACTAAAAACAACATCACAAATAATCTGAAAGCAAATGCACTAAAAAGCCCAACAATAAATAAAACAATAAATAAAAAGGCTGTAAACCATTCAAACGCAGTCGATGGCTTTTTAATGCTTGAGAATAATGATGGATAGGTTCTTTGTTTCATAATAATCCCCTTCTTTATCTTTCAATCTTTTCTTTTACTCTAGGTACCAATCATGATATAAATCGTAAAGCTTTAGCCCATATCATAGCATAATTTTGACTGATTAACCGTGTAATAAGTTGTGAGAAGCGTAAAAAAAGAATGATTTCCTATTACGAATTTCACAGATCCAGACCATCCTATTTTCTTCTGTACTCATTTCAATTCACTAATTATGCTAAGATTAAAAGGAATTACACGACATTTGTAGAATTCATTACACATCCTACATACAAAGGAATGAAGAATATGGCAGAAGAAAAGAAAGTAATATTAAAAATTAATGATAACGGATCCGTACGAGTGAATGGAGATGTTGAGTTATTGGACGGGGAAGGCAATCCATTTCCAAAAAAACCTGCATTTTCCCTCTGTTTATGCGGGCAATCTAAGAATCTTCCATTCTGCGATGGCTCACACAAAACTAATGGTTATGATAATAAAATACGCGCGCCTAAATAATCAACATACGTTCCCTCCTTTTATGATTGTTTAATCACTTAATCGTCTCACTTGATGCATTTCCTGCGGTAGATAAGCAATAAGAACGAGCCCATAAACTTGTCAAAAGCTGTATTTTTCCAAAAAAGCAGTTTCACCAGGTTTATTGTTTTATTAATAATGGGTAAAGTTACTAGGAGAGATTTGCACCAAGGAGAGGATTCATATGAAGAAAAAGGGTCCAATGATTAAGAATGGTGAAGAGTATTTGGACGTGAAACTTGGACGGATGCGAATTTATTTTGATAAGAGATATAGAGTTATTTCTACGATTAACGATTTATTAATCGGAATTTTGTTCGTTTTAGGAAGTATTCTTAATTTCTTTCAAGAGGCGGAAGTGTTCGGCCTCATCAGTTATCTTGCTGGGAGTACTTTTTTAGTTGCAAGACCGATTTTGAGGCTTATGCATAGTGCTACGCTAAGAAAGGAAATTCAGGATAAAGACACGTATACGAAGGACAATGATTAGTGTTATTAAATTGATAAAAAGCGCCCCTTAAGGCGCTTTTTTGATGGAATGAGCTTTCTCTTGCCGTTCGGGAAAGGTCCTGAGCTTCTTTATTGATAGAGTTCTTTATAAGCAATCACCTTAAGCGCCATGATCTCTTCCGCTGTTAAACTTGAATGAAGATCATCGATTAATTGAACAGGATTCACATTACCTTGTTCTACTTTTGTTTGTATATTTAACAGTTCTGTGATTCCGACTTTCCTAATCAAGACTCTTGTTGCTTCTTCCTTTGTTGTAAAAGGTAGCTTACTTTCATCGACCTGTGCAACTTCCTCCACAAGAACTCTTAAATCAGGATCATTGTCAATATACGTCCTTATTTCATTTCTTTGCCCATCATTAAATTCCGATGTAAGGCCATTTGCTATTTTATCAGACATGATATTCGTTCCAATATAATAAACACCATATGCCATTCCACCTATGAAGAGTAACAAAATAAATAACGCTGAAACTACTTTCTTCATTGCACCCTCCCAGCTACTAGATACCTAGTGAACATAGATTACCCTGCTCTATCTATCATAGTCAAGATTAATTATCATATTCCTCATTGGCGACATATTACGAGAATTTGATACAAGATTATAACCATTTCCTTTATCCTTCTCTTTTCGTTGCAATATTTTTCAGCTTATACACCAATGCCCATTAAATTGTATAGACAATTCAGGCACAAAGTATTAAAATTAATTTGAGTCTTACCCGATACGATTATAGAATGATGCTGAAAAAAGATCAGAAAAAGCACATACTCTTAGGCAGGGAGTATGTGCTTTTTCGTTTGCCCCACTATGTGAGGGCTCGTTTTATTATTTATATCGACTCAGCATATATGTTTTCAAGGAGAAGGAACGCCTCCTCTCAACGGCTTAAAGACTCCTGATATCATGGAGCAGGATAGGATGAACCCAGCCTTTATAGGTTGGGCTTTTTTGATGACGGAAAGGATACGCGTGTATTTTTAGATCTTCCCTGCCAATAGCTGATACAAGCCTCTTAAAAGATCCATAAATTATATTATCTCTTAAAGAGGAGGTGCCTACATGAGCTACGATAATTGTCGAAGAAAGCGTAAGTGTGAACTAAAGCATGACTTTTTTAGGTGTGACGATTCCCGTAAACGTGACAAATGTTGCTTTAAAAAGCGTTGTTGCTTTAGACGATTCTGTAACTTCTTTTGGTAATTTGCATATTTACGGATGAGGAAAAAAATAATACAAGTAGTTGGAATCAACGAGAGGTAGTAAAATATAGTAATATAGAGAGCAGGAAGCCTCCCCTCTCAATGTAATGTCCTCAAAAAAGGGAGTGTAGCCTTCACATCAGTGAGGGCTTTTTTTAGAATTCCCTAGACAACATTAACAATTCCCTTTATCCCTCTCTTTTCACTACAATATTATTTCCGCAAATACACAAATGCCTTTTAAAAGATATAGGGGCAGATGAACAAATGATCACACCGTTTCAAAAGGTTATGGTCAATGGCCATATCTCTTTTTGGGTTATTGTTCTTGTAACGTACTCAATCTCCTTGTTCTTTTGGCCAACTCCAGCGGTCTCAAAGGTCCTAATAGCAACATAATATCTCATTCTATAATTTTCCGCTTTCTATCTGTCATGAAATACAATCGCACATTCATTATAATAGTAAAAAGACGAGGGGGTTGTTTATGATCACAACTAAAGATGAGTATGTTTTGATCCTAAAATACATCTACCTAGGACAAGACGAGTAATCTAAAGAGATGTCCAAAAGATGAAAGCCTCTAACTTTAAGTTCAGTTAAGCCTACTTGAATTTCTTAAAGAGCAGATATGAAGGTTCTTTCTCATGTGATAGCTAAAACGTGAAAGATATAGTTCTTATGTGAATAATTAAGTCTGATCCTATAGTTTAGATACTAGATAGAGATTACACATTGACACTTTTTAACATTATGACTAAAATATACATGCTAGTTAAAAAACCAAATTTTTATTTTCAAGGAGGAATCATTATATATGATTGACTTAGAGTTTGTAAGGTTAACTTATTATCTAATTATCCTAGCCTTAATCGTAAATCTTTCTTTTTTGTTTCTAAAAAATGTAAGGAGAGAATCAATAATATTGCTTAATTCTTTTTTATTGACTTCTATTTTAATTAATACTGTAATTAACAACAACACTATTATTAGTGAATTGAATTTAAACGGTGATTCAGTTGCTTTCTATGTAACGATAATCTCCATCATTATTTTCCTAAGTACCCTGATTATCTTTCCTGCTAAAAAAATAAAAAGCAGCGACCAATAAATGGCGCTGCTTTTTATTTTACCTATTTGGTGGGTTACAAAACTTCTGCATTGTATATTTTAGATCAGTTGTGGTTCTATGAGGTTCAATATTCCACGGTGTTTTTAAACTTCTTGCCATTAATACATGACAATCCCATTGTACCCTCATTGAATTAGTATTTCTCCATTGTGAATCTCTACCATGTTTTTGTCTTAAAAGATTAAAAGAAGTAGCACTGTGATATAGCGCTTCGTTTCCATTTCTGTGTGAAGTCAGTGTTGACTTAGGTTGTGAGCTAAGGGAAATCTGTCCATTTCGATTAATCCACCTAGTACTTGAAACATAATAACTAAGTGTATTATTACTAAAAGGTTGAATTAACGACTTTTCGCTTGGTTCTTCTACTGGCTCATCTTCGTAAAGTTCTTCCCATATTTTTAAAAACCTTTCATTATGTGCTTCTTCATCATACTCCCCATTCATATCGATTTCAAACTCTTCATCAATCAATAGTGGCGCTGCTAAAGTCTTACTTGGGGATACCCCTAAGATTACAGCTAAAGTTAATACAAGAACGCTAGTTAGAACCACCTTAAAATACTTAAAACTCATTTTCTCATCTCCTTATGTAATATTCTAGTAGATTATACATTTTTAATCATTATATGTAAATATTTAGTTTATTAATATGGTGAAATTTCAAATAATATTGTTACAACAAGTCGATATGTGTAACCTACTAGACTAGCTACTTTTCCTTCACGTGATCCATTAACCTTTACATTCTCAAGGTTTAGTTTAGGAAAAGAACCTAGTGCAGTTAGCGTTGGCGAAATTCAACTAAATATGAAGTTGATATGAGGCTGCTCTCTCCACCATGATGTTTGGTGATATTGGTTTAGCAGATGCTATAGGATCACTTGCAGCCCTTTTTTTAGGAATTGGCTTTTTACAGCTAAATAAGAGAATTTAGGAGCCTATTCCCCCTCCCTTGTTAAGCCCTAACTTGAGTTGTAGGTTACAATTTTAATTAATATAGAGAGCTTGTTATCTTAGGAGTGTTGAAATCGAGGGAGTAAAAAATGAAAGTATCATTTGAAATATCCATTAAATTGTGTAGACAATTTAGGCACAGAGTATTAAAACTAATTTGTATCTTACCCGATATTCTTATAGAATGATGATGAGAAAAAAGATCAGAAAAAGCACCTATCCTGGCAGGGAATAGGTGCTTTTTCGTTTGACTCCTCAATGTTTTTTTCTGTATTGTCATGAAATATATCACCTAAAGATGTATAGTTTGATAGATAAATAGGGAGGAATATGATGAAAAAATTGATTGTGATGTTAGGTGCGGCAGTTCTCTTAGTTGGATGTGGAGAAGCCACAGTAACAGAAGAAACAGAAGAAGAAGAGGTTATTGAAGAGAGCATTGAAAGAGAAGTTGCAATAAATGAAGAGCTTACCTTTGATAATATCGAACTAAGCTTTGATCCTGCTCAAATATATGAAGAAGATGGATCATACTTCATAGATATGTCGATGGATTGGAGAAACTCATATAACGGTGAAACAACATTCAATTCATTAGCAGATGTAGAGCTGTATCAAAATGAGGAATTGGCGGAGACGTCAGGTGCTTATGATGATAAGAATAGTGACGTATACTTTCCTAATTCAGCTGGTAGGTTATGGAGTGTGGAATTGACTTATGAGTTACAAGATGCTACAGCTCCAGTTAGGGTGGTAATAAACCCAGCCGCTGAAGATGATGAGAGTCAAGAGGTTATTATAGAAATAGATTAAGCCCCCACTAGGAGGGCTCTTTATTCCTTACACAAAAACCTTATTTCAAGTTACAGAACTACTTTCTCCTTCAATGCACCCAATCCCATATATACGTCCTAATAAAACCAAGTAATATTTGGAACGATTAAGAATCATACTTTCTGAATTTCAGAAATTCCAAGCATAGTAAAGGAAAAGAAATGATAAACATTATTATAAAACCTAATACCATACTTAATAAGTTTTTATCATAAGTTACATATTTAGTAACATAATAGCCCGCGGTACTAAATATTATAAGATAAACGAAATATCTCAAAAATTTCATCATTTTGTTACATCCACCCACCCATTTCTAGGATACCAATCTACTCTATCTATTAATTTAGCTAGAGCTCCACCAACATCTGCATAATCTAAGGCAGTATATACCACATTAGCTATAACTGTTGCTATGGCTACGCCTTTTACAGTTTTTATCCCCGCCTTTTTTGCTTGAGCTGTAGCTACTCTTGATAATTGTTGAGCAACTACTTTTTTACCCTTCTTTTTAATTAAATTTTTAACAGCACTAGCACCACCGCCGACTAATCCAGCAAAAGCAACATTAAATATAGAACCTAGAAGGTTAACTCCTATTGCTATTTTACCTTTTTTCTTTGCAGCGTAAGCTTCTTCTCCAAATAGTGTTTTATTTATGCTTGAGATAAAATTATTCTCTTCAGATTCTATCTTCTCTATATAATCTTCTATCATTTGAGTTTCAGTAGCTTCTAAATCATTATACACCTCGGAATTACTGTCAAAAAAACCTGTAAGTGCTTCAACTAATAATTCTTCCTCTTCAGTACTTGAAAGAGCTGCTACTTCATTAATAATTTCAAGAAATTCTTCTTCTTCTTCTTCATCCATTTTCGCTATATCTAATTCTTCAACTGCTGCTTCAAAATCAAAACCATCATTAAAAATCTCTTCATTAATTTCATCATATCCATCTTCTACATTCAACCCTAAATCCTCAAGTTCATTTAAGCTTAATAGATCTAAATCTTCAAATTTTAAATTTTCCCAAGTGGAATCACCGTCAAAAAAATCTTCATAATAATCTTCATATGAGTTAGGTGTACTAGCAGCAGTGAAGTACGGTTGCCCTACCACTGTAAATAAAAATATGGATACAGTAAAAACTATTACTTTTGAAACTAGACTCTTTTTCACATTCATTCTCCCATTTCATTTAATATTTTTCTTGATAAATTTTAAAAATAATAAAAACTATTAAATCCCCAAAAAAAATTACAAACTAAATAAGTAATTCTTTCTTTCTATTAAACACTCCTCCTAACCTATAAATAGATTACTATCCTCACAGGAAAATAGTATCATTAAACCCAAAATTTAATATAGAGTATAATTTGCGAACAATCAACTATTTTTTACAAAAAAATACATATATTATTTATTATTGTAAATAACCTAAAAACCAATAAATACCAAGATGATAATTAACACAAAATAAATTAAAGGTTTTACAACTTTTATGCCTAATTATTATGATCGAAGTTACTAATTATCTAGGGGGTTTTGAATGAAAGAAGAAAGAAAATTGCTACTAGTGAAGATTAGTAATCTATGTGAGTTTGGGTATTGCCTACAATACCAACTTTGTATGTAAAAACAAGACACAATAGACAAAGTTTGTACCTTTTACTTGATGTTCTTCATGAGGAAGAAAAATTGAATGGCTAAGCGAGGAAATTATCTTAAGCTTGCTCAAGCCAATATGGTACATAGAATATATTAAAGTAAAGCATCGTAATAATATTATTTTAACTGTAAATCACCTACCGGCTATGAAAGTAATGCATGGATTTCTATTCCTCTAATTTTTAATTATAAATATTATATATCTTATTGGGATTAGCATTCATTCATAGCTTAAAACCCTTGATATAATTCTAATGAGCTTAATTTTCATTCTGAATGTCACTAACACGAATTATATGACATTGATGGTAAATAAATAGAAACCTTGTATATAACTAATTTATTTTAAATTTTCTCATTGTGTTATCCATAGCATCTTGATCTACACCAATGTACCTAAGTGTTTCTATTTGAGAGATATGATTTAATAGTTTCTAAGTAGAGCAATGTCTTTTGTTTGAGAGTAGAAACGGTATACAAATGTCTTCCTAAGTGAATGGCACCCTATTTCATTTACCATAAAGTTCAGCAACTTGTCTTAAAATTCGATAGCCTGATTCAGAAGCTAAAAGCTTATTCTACCTTTCCTTGATTGAAAAAGAAAATCATAAGGTTACAAATTGCTACAGTATTTTTTTTATTCACTATGAAGCTCAGGAGTGATCCGATGCCTCTAATACACCAATGCCTAGTTTGTTTCATACCATATCGTAAGTTTGACTTTTAGATAGAGGGGGCTTCGATATGATTGAGCTTACTTTGTCCCATTGGATGTATTTATCAGGGACTCTCTTAATCATTTTAACCATGCTTTTCAGACAAAATGTTGTCGTCCCAGCGATTTTGATGACATTTTTAGTGGGATGGATCTTCAGCGGATCCTTATCCATAGGACTTCAAACAATCTTCCAAGCAAGTTTAATTGCTGCTGGAGAATTATTTAACATTTTCTTAATCATTGCGATTATGACGGCGCTTTTGCACGCCTTGAAAGATATAGGAGCAGATGAACAAATGATCACCCCGTTCCAAAAGGTGATGGTCAATGGACATATCTCTTTTTGGGTCATTGTTCTTGTAACATACTCCATCTCCTTATTCTTTTGGCCAACTCCAGCGGTCCCTCTTGTCGGTGCGCTGTTAATTCCAGTTGCCATCAGAGCTGGACTTCCACCGATCGGGGCAGCGATTGCGATTTCATTAGCGGGCCAAGGTATGGCCTTGTCGTCTGATTACATTATTCAAATTGCACCAATGCTCAGTGCAACTGCAGCTGGAGTCGATATTTCACTAGTTGCCGATCGAGCTTTTGTGTTATCCCTTGTAACGGGTGGAATTGCGATCACCGTTGCTTATTTATTGTTACGAAAGTGGATTCAATCTCCTTCTAAGAATCATTTGCTAAAGTGGGAAAAGGTTCAATCTTCATCAACCGACGACCACATAAAAGCAAGAAAACCTGTCACAAAAAAGAGTATGGTATTTGCGTTACTCGTCCCGACCGCATTCTTGTTTATCATCGTCTATATGATTATGGCGAAGTTTTCAGATGTGATTCCGACGATTGAAGGAGGCACGGGTGCGGCATTAATTGGTGGCACGGCCGCTCTACTCTTACTTGCCTCCACTACAGCAGACCAGGCTAAAACATCGTTAGCAAAAGTAAGCGAACATTTAATTACCGGCTTTGTCTTCGCCTTTAAAGCAATGGGACCAGTGATTCCAATTGCGGGCTTCTTCTTTATCGGAAGTGGTGAACTAGCGGGTACAATTCTAGGTGTCGGAAGTGAGAGCTCTCCTTCTTTCTTGTTCGATCTCGTGCAAGCAGGACAGCAATTGATCCCTGAAAATGCCTTTCTCGCTGGATTTGCAATATTAATCATAGGAATGATCACAGGGCTTGATGGTTCTGGATTCTCAGGTCTCCCACTTGTCGGGGCTCTATCAAGTGCGCTAGGACCAACAGTCGGAGTTGATACAGCAACCTTAGCTGCAATTGGTCAAATGGGTTCGATTTGGGTAGGTGGCGGTACTTTAATTGCCTGGTCCTCCTTAGTCGCTGTAGCCGGTTTTGCCAAAGTACCGGTGATGGAGCTCGTACGCAAAAGCTTCCTACCCGTTATTTTAGGGTTAATTGTTTCCACCTTATTTGGCCTCTGGTTCTTCTAACATTCCCTTCAACGATTCCTAAAAAGGAGTCGGTAACTTATTTAAACTCACATTAATAAGAGCCAACATTTTTAGATAAATGTTGGCTCTTATTCCTTTATACATGTTGAATTATTTGTAAGTATTAGCCTTAGCTTGAGCTTGTTGAAATTTCTCTTGAGCTAGCTGAACATCATGTTGTTCATGATCTACTTTTTGTTGAGCTTCCTTTAACTTTTGACCCTCATGTTGTACCGCTTGCTGAGCATGAAAAAGTTCATGATTCTCTTTTTCTAACTGATTAAAAGCTTTTTCCACTTCTTTCTGTGCTTGGTGTAGTTCTTGCTTATCATGGTTAGGTTGTGTCATGACCTACTCCTCCTATTTTCAAGTAATTCAGATCCCACCTTTATCGTTCGCTATTTTGTGGTTTCTATTCCTTGAATAAAGAGGAGATAAGGTGAACTGCTAATGCAGATACACCAAAAGAGCTGTATTTACCCACTCACATTTGATTCCACAGCAACCTTTGGCGTTTCCGTACTTCTCACTTTAAAGGTTAAAAGTAACCCTATCCCTAAACAAATCGATGAAAAAAGAAAAGCTTGTTGAAATCCACCGAAATCATCAATTAACCAACCCGCAATTGTCGGGCCTATGAATTGTCCCACAGCAAAATAAAACGTCGCATAACTAAAGGCAACGGGCATATCTATTGGTTTTACTTGATCCATACTTGAAGCTTGCACTAATGTAAACAAGCCAGTCAACGTACAACTTAAAAGAAGGATATGAAGCGTGAAGCCAATGAGTGTGGGGAATATAATCGGAATCGTCATAGCTGTTAACGTAAACGCCATCGTCAAGATCAACGACTTCTTCCGTCCAATCCTATCGGAAATATGTCCCCAAACAGGGCCTGTAAAAATAGAGAGTAATCCATTCAATGCCATTAGTTGACCTGCTACTGTAACACTTATACCAGACTCAATCATGAAGCTCATCACAAACAGCATCTGAACAATATAAGCCACCCCGACTACTCCATAGATCAGACTGACATTAATAACATCTTTATTCAAATAAATTTCTTTAGGGTTGGTTTGCTCTTCCTTAGCATTAACCGTGGTGCTTGAAGGTGGATTTTTAATGAATAAAAACATGGAGAAAGCTACCATTAAACTGGCAAGAGAAAATAAAGCCCATGAATATCTCCAACCACTCATTGGGTATATGCTACTCAAATAAGGAACAATGACTCCTGTTAGGAGAATCCCGATACCAACCCCACTAGTCGTAAGTCCAATCACTAACCCCTTTTTCGTTGGAAACCAAGCAACAAGTAAAGAGATTAAAGGCGTATACGTAAAAGCCGTTCCTACTCCCAACACAAACATAAACAGAATGGCTATCCCATATGAAGGAGTAAAGGTTAAACCTATGAAGCCAACCGTAACAAGCATCGTCCCAAGGAGCATCGTTCTCTTCCCTCCCCATTTAGAGGCAAGGATTCCAGCAAATACGACCATGCTTAAATAACCGAACGAGATAACGGTTCCAAGAATACCGGCTTCTTTATACGTAATCTGTAAACCCTCTCGCATAAAGGGAAGTACAACACCATACGAGAGTCTGGCAAAAGCTAGTACAACGATTGTCGTTACCATTCCGATGAAGGAGTAGATCCACATTCTTTTTTGTTGACTCATTTCCATTTTGGCAACCCCTTTAAACTACAAACGTACTCTTCTCCAACTTTACAACTTTACTAACTTCAAGCGGGAGTGCTTAGTTTGACGGGTACGCTTTTTCTGTATTCTTGCTTTCTATTCGATCATTTATTGAGCATAATATGGCATAAATCGTTTCTAATACAGGTGTGTCAATGCCTACCTCTTTTCCTTTTTTTATAATATATCCACAGATCGATTCCACTTCCATCTTCTTTCCTTTTTCCAGGTCTTGCAGCATAGATGTCTTATGGTTACGAGCTACTTCTGATAATGAGAAAATCTGCTTGACCCAACTATCATTCAAATTAACTCCTAAACCACTAGCAACGTTAACCACTTCGGCCAGAACTGCTTCAGCAGTCCTTCTTAATGGTTTTTTATCGAGTACATCACCGACTGAAGCCGATGAGGCTGCTGTGAGTGGATTGAATGTTGCATTCCATAAAAGCTTTTCCCATTTTTTTTCGATGATGGAGGTAGATACTTCATGATCAATATTTGCAATCTGAAGAACATGAACGAATGATTCAACATGACGAGAGTTTGTTTCAGGAAGACCTCCAAAGATTATTTTTTCTAAATTCGAGTACTGTCGAATCACACCTGGTCTCTCCACAGAAGCGGAAATGTAACTACTACCCGAAACAATGCGATCAGACCCTAGAGTATTTGTTAACAGCTCCTCATTGTCTACTCCATTTTGTAATGTAAGGATAGCTGCGTCTTTTTTTAATAGTGGACGAATAGTCTCTGCCGTTTCTTTAGTTTCAGTCGATTTCACTGTGAAAAGAAGAAGATCTGCCTCTTTTATTTTCTTTAAATCATTTGTAAATGTACCTTCGGCAATAAAAGAGTCTTGAAGGGAGTGAATGTGAAGGCCAGAATGTTTCATGGCTTCTAAATGTTTACCCCTTGCAATAAAAGTGACATCCAAGCCCGCTTTAGATAGCATTCCTCCATAATAACCTCCAACAGCACCAGCCCCAACAACAGCAATCTTCAATGTAATACCTCCTCACTTATACGTAATAAATTCACCTATTGAAAAGAATGCTTCAAACTAGCATCTCGTTTGAATAAGAGAGATGAGTCTAATTCTCTTATAGAACTTCTTCCTGATAACGCTAAGGTTAAATCTGTATCAGCTATTAAATTACGTAGCACATGCGAAACGCCTTCTTCCCCTCCCACAGCTAACCCATAAGCATAAGGTCTACCAAGTAAGACCGCTGTTGCTCCAAGAGAAATAGCTTTTACTACATCAGATCCTCTACTAATTCCACTATCCATTAATACTGGAACCCTCCCTTTCACAACTTCACATACGCCAAGGAGAGCATCCATCGCACCAATTGCACCATCGACTTGTCGTCCGCCATGGTTTGAGACAATGATTCCATCAACATCTGCCTGTAATGCTAATTCAGCATCATTAGGATGTACGATTCCTTTTAATATGATCGGAAGCTTTGTGTGTTCACGTAAAAAAGCAATATCTTCCCATGTAAGACTAGAATTAGAGAAAATACTAAAGAAAAACTGGATCGCACTTCGCATATCTTCTTGTGGTGACTTTTTCAAATTTGAACAAAATGCAGGATCGGAGAGATAATTCGCAATTCCTATTCCATTCATAAATGGTAAATAGGTATGTTCTAAATCCTTCTCTCTCCAACCGAGTATAGGCGTATCTAAAGTGACAACCAATGCAGAGTAGCCTGCTTTCTCAGCACGTTGAAGCATGCTAGCAGTTACCTCTTTGTCTTTCCCCCAATACAGTTGAAACCATCTGGTAGCATCCCCCATTACCTCAGCAATCTCCTCCATCGTGTAGGAGGATGCCGTGCTGGCTATATAAGGAACGCCCGCCTTTGCTGAAGCACGTGCAGAAGCAAGCTCACCTTGTTCATGAATAATTGATTGGACACCAATAGGAGCTAAAAGAATCGGTGACTGATGATTTCTACCGAATAGTGTAACCGATAAATCACGCTCTTCAACATTGCAAAGCATACGTGGTTGAAGTACATGACGATCAATTGCCTGCCTATTAGCCTTCATCGTAACACCACTTCCAGCACCTCCAGCAACATACCAATAGGGGCCATCATCTAACTTTTCTTTCGCTAATCTTTCCCACTCCTCAAAGGCTAATGGAAATTTACCACTTTCGTTTGAATGTTCAGGTGAATAGATTTGAAATTGTACTTTCTCCCCATAACCGCTCATGAAGTTGCCCCCTAGTTCATAAATGTTTATATTTCGTTAATCGACTAATTCTGATTGCTCTTTCACGATTTTGTCCCAAAGGGGTTGGAAACTGAACCAACCTGCTAATTCGGAGCCAACTTGAGAACTTGTTACTTTTGCACATTCCTCTTCAATTAAAACCGGTCTTCCTGCAGCTTCTGCCATTAATTGTGCCTGGCATGAACGCTCCATTGTAATGAACCACCAAGCTGCTTCATCTACCGTTCTACCAACCGTCAATAAACCGTGGTTTCTTAAGATAGCAGCTTTATGCGGACCAAGGACCTTGGCGATTCGCTTGCCCTCTTCTGTGTCTAAAACGACTCCTGTATAATCATCAAATAAAACATGATCTTCATAAAATGCACAAGAATCTTGTGTAATAGGGTCGAGTTTGCGACCAAGTGCGGACCAGGTTTTCCCGTAGACAGAATGGGCATGCGCGGCTGCAACCACATCTGGACGAGCAGCATGGATCTGTGAGTGAATCGCAAAAGCAGCTCTGTTTACCGGACGATTTCCGTGTACCACATCACCTTCATGGTTACAGAGAATTAGATCTGAGGCTTTTATTTGACTAAAGTGCATCCCAAATGCATTTACCCAAAAATGGTCCTTCTTTTCTGGATCACGTACAGTTATGTGTCCGGCAACTCCTTCGTCAAACCCGAATTTAGAAAACAAACGAAAGGCAGCTGCAAGACGTTCTTTTAAATACTGCCTCTCTTCTTCCACCGAATGAAACGTTGGCAATAAGTTCTCCAGTTTCATAAAATCTTCAAATGTTTTCCCCATAATAAATAGCACCTTCTCCCATTAATTTTTGATTCTAGTAAGATTAACTTAAACAGAATACTGACTAGTAGGTATGTAACCGTTACCATTAATAATATAGTTAGAATTTTTAAAAAACAAGGTTATTTTATAAATTGTAGAGAAAAGCCTACTAGGAACCTTATATTCTTCTATGGTGCCCATTAATCGTTAAACTCAAAAAATCGAAATTCTTCAACTTAGAATTTCGATTTATCGTAAGCAGGCAGAATGAAGTCCTAATCCATTCCCCACCTAACTTATTCAATTTCAATGCTTCTTAACATACACCCACGTTGTCTTTTCGATACCCTCTCCTTTACTGGAGACTCCCTTAATTAAACCTGTGTCTTCCACTTCCTTTAAAAGCTTCTCTACCGCTTTTATGTCAAGTTTTCCCGAAAATACCTTTTCTGCTAGTTCCTCTGTTGTAGGGGGAATCTTCGTTTTGTTCTCCCTAATAGCTAATAACAATTTGACCCTTTTTTTCTGTCTCGCCTCTTCCTTATGCTTTCCAGTAAAAATATTTTTTAAAGGTTCAGCGATGAACACCCCAAGAACAATACCAAATACTACTAAAATTAAATCGTATAAAATCATATTCACAAATCGGCACCTCATTATTAAAGTTTAGAGACTAAAAAAATTGGTCAGGTTGCATCATGCCGTTTTATTGACAGACAATCACTTGTCTTGAAAACGTCGATTTTTTGGCCACACCTCTATCTATAATTATAAAATCGGCCTGTTCGATTAAGGAATCAATGTTCTCAATCGTAATCACGACCATTTTCTTAGCCAGTTTACGAGCACTTTGAAGCATGTCTAGTTGTTCTTCTTGTGTGAGGACTGAGCACAAGTTATAAGGCATATCAATTATGACAACATCATATCTTCCAGTCACGTCACGTAGATCGCATAGAGCAACCTCACATTCAAAGCCAAAATGAGCTATATTTTTCCTCGCACTCGTTGTTACAAGTGGATTCAGGTCGCTTCCTACGATATCCATTCCCATCGATAACGCTTCAATAAGCACCGTTCCAGCCCCGCAACACGGGTCGATCATTTTTATTCCCTCAGGATGAGGTGTGGCAATATTCACAACAGCTCTTGCCACTCGTGTACTTAGAGCTGTGGAATAATTTTGTGGTTTCTTTTGATGCTTTAACCAAACTGATTCGCTCTTGATATACCTGCCAAATACCCAGCCATCTCTTACTTTCATAATTCCGAAAATGATTTCAGGGTTAAGAAGATCGACTTGACCTTGGACAAGCAAGCCAATTTCTCGCTCTATCTTACGTCTTTCTTCAAACCTAGCCGTTTCATTTACCTCTAAATCCTCATTTTTCACATAGGTGATTTTGAATGTACTGTCCTGTATCTCTAAGCCTTTTATTTGCTGCTTCATATCAGACAAACTTACCCCTTTATGACTCACATCGATTCTTGCCTTTATGAACGGACTTCGACTTGGATCAATTCGCTTTGAACTCTCCAGAATTGATAATGAAGTATCTATTCCAAACAACGAGCGCATCTCCAAGTGACATAAGGAAGTCTCGTCCTCATGAAAATTGTACATGTATAAATAATTAATAGGTTTTTGCTTATAAATTTCCAATCTTTATCCAACCTTTACTGAGCTAATGACATTCTCTACACATTATAAAGGAAAAGCTACCTTTAGCTAGGTTTTCTTTTGTTGGGTCACATCACTTTTGATTGTATCAGACAATTCATTCAGCCAATGCATAAGGAAAACTTATAATGAAAAGACTAATGTTGAAAACATTTTAAGGGGGTCATGGTATTGGCAAGAGGACAAAACTTTAATCATAAGAAAAAAAGTCATCCCGGTGCATTTCCTGAAGGAAGCGAAATGAAAGAATCGAAAAATAACGATCATAAAACACCAGAAGAAGATGGCTTTTTGGCTACAAAAGAGGCTTTTAAAAATCGCGTGATTGAGGACTAAATAGTAGCTTAGATGGTCCCCGCCCCCTTCTTTCAATGAAGTGGGCGGTTTGTTTAGCTGAGTAGTTGAATACTATACGCCATCAGAACCCCTACAACAAACAACAAGAATAAATAGACTCCATTCCATTTCATCCCTGTTGTAAAGCCACTACGACCAAGCAAAGAACTCACTAACATATTAATCGCATTCAAAGGACTTAAAATTGAAGAAAGGGCCCATGCCATTAAAAAGATGACAGCGAGAGCAACTGGCGTGATGCCCGTTACATCTGTGCCCGCATACATAGCAAGTAAAGGTACGATAATGATTTGATGTACTCCAGCCATTGCAAACAAGCTAACGATCACAACCACTAATCCTATAAAAAATAACAATGAAACAGATGACGCCCAGCCCATGGTTGTTTCAATAATCCTTGCTACGGAGGTATATGCGATCGCACTACCAAAAAAACCAGCACTTAAAAATAAGACAATTTCGTTTTGACTTTTGGAACTGATACTTAGCAAATACTCTTGAAAGGCATCCTTCATTCTGCTTTTTTGTTTACTGCCTATCCACCACAAAATAGGAATGATAAGAGAAATTAAGGACACTAAGACAAGCATTGATAAGGTAGTAAAGGATTCCAATACTAATAGACTAACTATCATTCCTACAATCATTGAAATGAGTTTCACAATGTTTAATCTGTGGAGTGATTCATTATTAGTAGCGTTCGGTATAGCTTCTATTCTTTCCACTTCATTCTCTAATTTCGCAAATCGAAATAATAGCATGCCAAGCCCCAATTGAATAACCGCATACCCTAATCCGACTAGTATATAATCGGTGACCCGGACGTTAACGGAAACGAGTACTAAGGCAACTGATGCAAAATAAGGAGACCAGAGCATGGCAGTTGAAAAGCCAATAAAATAAGATTTCCCAAGAAGCTTTGTAGGAAACTGTACATCTCTTGCTACCTCATGAACCAATCGAACAGAACCCATATTTAAAACAGGGGCAAGTAAGGATAATAAAGAGGTGAGCCCCATAAATGCTTTATTCGAATCATTTTGCCACTTGCTTAAATAATGATAGGTCGATTCTAAATAGCCACTTATTTTCATCGGAATCGCTAACAGGGGCACGAGTAGTAATAAAGATAAAAGTGGCAGATTACGCAACAAACCTTGCAAAGCATCTGTTATATGTACATTCATTAGAACATATATACTGATTCCAGAAAGTAATAGGATCAAACTGATCATTTTTTGAGGTACCTTCACCTGATTAATCACAGACAGCAATATGATAGCCGCCAAAATCGAGAGAGTCAGTTCGATTAGATTTATTGGAAAAAACGAATAGAGTAGAAATAATAAACACATTGAAAAAATGACAAGCCCTTTAAACACATGATCCCCTCTTCTATTCCTTTGTAAAAAAGTACCCGGCATCAGCCGAGTACTTCCCCTTCATTGCTTTTTAGAATCGCTTTAATTCCTGCTTGAAGGTATTGAATAAAGATCTCCTCTTTATCCTCTTCTACTTTGTCGTGGATTAATCGTGCAATTCGCTCAAAGTTATCGATTAAATGCTTAGGCGACATCCCATGCTTCACTAAAATACCATTAAGCCAGAGGGCATAATCAACAAAGATCTTCTCTTGATCCATTTGATAAGCCGTCTCTAATGTGTGGAAATGATGTTGATTGTCTTCACGACATTTCTTTCTCCCTGCCTCACCGTATTTTTCATTCAATTCAGGAAAGGCTTGATAAATTTCTTTTGTAATTTCATCAATAATTGGATGATATTCTGGATACGGAAATGGAATCAATCAATCACCACCTCAAATTGTCTTACTTTTGGAATAACAGCTGCTAACTCTTGGTCTGGATACTTCTTTTCAAGATCATGAATATGCTTAAATTCTGCACTACGCACCCATCTTAAATAATTCTCTTTCGTATCCCACTCTATTTCAACCGTGATCTCTCCAGCTCTCTTGTCATTTTGCAACAATCGAAATCGTTGAAAACCTGTAGCCTGATCGACGAGACCTGAGCGATTACGGTAGATATCAATCACTTCATTTGCTTTTTCATCTGGGACGTTGAATGTTGAATGGACGATAAACATCAAAAAACTCCTATTCCCATTCTTATTTTTCGTTCGCTATCTTACACTCTTCAAATAATGCTTTGAATGCCTCACGAGAGCGTTCAATTTGTTTCGGTGACACACTATAAGAAAGGCGGAAATGTCCTTCTCTACCAAAGCCCGCTCCAGGAACTAATAGAATGTTAAATTTCTCTGCTGCTAGTTTACAGAATGCCGTATCATCTGCTAATGGCGATTTCGGAAAAATAAAGAATCCACCTTTTGGCTCCACAAATTCAAAACCTGCATCTGTTAACACGTCTACCATTGCATTACGGCGTTCCTTATAGCCTGCTTGCTCTTGCGTTAATGTTGGCAATTGGCTGATCATTCGTTGCACGGTAACGGAAGCATTTCCAAACCCTAACGTACGGTTAGCAAATACGAACGCTGCCATATAATCCCCTGCTCCATCCATTCGCCCGTCAATTGCTAAGTAGCCAAGACGTTCCCCAGCAAGTCCTAAATCTTTACTGAACGATGATACATAGAATAATCGCTCAATCGCTGCGAATGGGTTAGGCGCATCATAATCATAAATAAGTTGGCTATATGGATCATCATATAAAACATGAATCATTGCACCAGTCTCAGCTTCTTTTTCACGAAGAAGTGCATTAAAGCTTTGAAGATCCTCTTGCGGGAGAAGTTGTCCAGTCGGATTATGCGGATTATTTAAAATCACTGCTTTTGTACGACTCGTGATCATTGATGCTAGTTCTTCTAAATCAATTGTGAAATCTTCAGCAAGTGGGCAGTAAACAGCCTTCCCCTTTGCATTATTCACATAAAATTTATACTCAACAAAGAAAGGGGTGAAAATGATGACTTCATCATCTTCATTTAAGATGCTTCTTAATGCGACATTAAGAGCACCCGCTGCACCTGAAGTCATAATCACGGTTTGGTCAGTCACGCCAATATCTCCGTATCGACCTTCTAAGTGACTTGCCACTTTCGCTCTTGCTTCCACTAGCCCTTGGTTGGGGATGTAGCTATGTCCACCTGAGATCGGGTTGTTCGCATACGTTCTTAGTGCATCGAAATATTCTTTCGGAGGATCAATAACAGGATTTCCTAATGAGAAGTCATAGACATTATCTGCACCATGAATGGCTTTTAGTCGTTGACCTTCTTCAAACATTTTTCGAATCCATGAACTTTGGGTAAGATTTTGCTTTATTTCTTCTGAAATCATCGTGATCCCTCCATGTTAGATCTTGTTTCAATTCATATGTATTCCTTCATTATAACGCGCTTAGAGTCATCTGTCATTTTGAAATAAGCTAATCTGACAACTTCTTGCAGGACAATTAAAATAAATGGTTAATACCAAAGGGAGTGATGCATATATTTCTCAGGTGTGGCTTGAACACACCATCATTTATTAAGGAGGTAATTTATGGTTAAGTATTCCTTTTTAATGGCTCTCCTTCTCATTCTATTCATTTCTCCTAGCAAAACGTTCGCAGGGTCTTTTGGTGATAAAGGAAACGCTGGCATTCCCGGTCATTGGTATAGTGGCAATACCCCTATATTCATTGACCAGACAAAGGCTCCAATTGTCTTTATACATGGCTTAAACAGCTCATCGGCTACATGGTGGGAGGCAAATGACATGTATCAAGTAGCCTACCAACAAGGCTATGAAACTGCCTTTATCGATCTCTATCCCACAGAAGACATGTGGACAAACGGGGCTCTACTTGCAGAGAAGTTAGCAGAGATCCATCAGCATTTTGGGCGAGATCTTGTACTCGTTACACATAGTAAAGGTGGGATTGATGCTCAATCAGCACTCGTCCATCATGGGGCTCATTCTTTTGTTTCTAATGTGATCACCTTATCCACCCCACATTATGGTTCAGAGCTAGCCGATTTAGCTTATAGTAATTGGGCTGGTTGGTTAGCAGGAATTGTCGGTGGCAGAAATGCTGCAACGAATTCTCTGCAAACAGGTTATATGGCGTATTTTAGAAGTGAAACGGATCCCCTCCCTCATGCTCGGATCAATCCTTTTTATACAGTTGCAGGAACAAGTTGGGGAAGCTTTGGTTCGTCACTTTACTGGGGTGGATTGTATTTACGTTCTTATGGTCAAAATGACGGGGCAGTCACCGTTAAACATTCAAAGCTTCCATATAGTCAGGAGCTAGCCATTGGAAGTTGGAATCATACGACTGTAAAAGAAGGTCATGCTACCTTTCAAACGTTTCAAAATTACCTCACGACTGAAAGAATGGCTATCGAGTCCACAATAGAGTCAATGGATGTAGTAGATCCCGTTCATAGTGACCAAATCGTTCGTGGAGGCACGATTCAAGGATCAGGCGAAGTAGGAGAATTTACTATTGAGAATGGAGTGACTTCCATGACGGTCGATTTATTAAGTGATCAACATCTCCCTTCTCTTACTTTAAACGGTCCAAATGGTGAAGTGCTCCCGATTGATATTGCATATCCAGATGACGAGATGTTTGAAGGGGCCTTCCATCATCTATTTAAAGTTAATGCCCCCAAGCCAGGACAATGGAGCATAGAAGCAAATCATGCCAAGAATCAGGCCTATCTTCTTACAGCAGTAATCGATAGCTCTGTGGACGAATTCTTTACACTTGATTTTGAGGACACACAAATAAAGAAACTCCACGTCCAAGGGAATTCTTCCAAAATAAACAAACAGAAAACCATTTACCAAGCCGTCGCTACCTATACAGATAAACACGGCAAGCAAAAGAGTCGTTCAGTACCAGTCAGCATCGCATCCGATGGGACGATGAGTCTTCCTTTTAAAAAGGAAGGGATCTATACCTTAACAATCGATGTGAAAAGTGAAACAAAAAAAGCATACCCATTTGAACGAACATTTATCAAAAGCGTCTATGTAGACCATCAAGGCAACCTTTATTATTAAAAAGAATGGTGTGAGCAGAATCTGCTCACACCATTTTAACGATTTAATTGATCTCCAAAGCGTTCTTTCACTTTTTCAATCGGTACAGCAAGGCCACGTGAAGGCTCATTTTCAAACAAGCCAGGAACCGTCCTTGCATAAACGACACCCATCACTTCGCCATCTTCAGTTAAAACAGGACTCCCACTATGCCCACCGTAAATCGGTGCAGAGATGCGAAGGACTTCAAACCCTTCCGTTTGCTCCAATACAGTCCCTTCATTAACGATTTGTTGTTGAAGTAATGGATTGCCTATCACTAAAATTCTCTCTTCACGATCAGCCTCTCTCTCACTTAACGATAAATAGGGTAAATCATTAGCATCAATTTCTAATAAGGCGAGATCTAACTCTTCATCACTATCAAGTATGGTCGCTACATATTGTTCACCTGATGGTAAGGTCACAGCAAGTGGGCCTGCTCCGTCCACGACATGATCGTTTGAAATAATCAAACCATCAGAATGAACCACAAAGCCCGTTCCTCTTGATTGCTGATTTTGAATCAGTACGACTGAGTCCATGCTTTCTTGAACCATCTCATCTTCAGAGTATTGTTCGGTTCCTCTTAATAATTTTATTGAATCAAGGCTAAACACATTCAACCAAATGCTAAGGACATTGACAATTAATAATAAGCTAATTCCGATTGCAATCGACCGTATAATAAAACGACGACGCTTTTTCTTTTGCTCTTCTTGTACAGGATCTTCTTCCTCCTCTTCAAACAAAAAATCTTCCAAGGGAGGTTCTTCGTATTCCTCTTTCTTCAACTCATCTTGCTCATCCTGGTGTCTTGACACGATCTATGTAAACCTCCTTACAGCTTGTTTACTACATCACTTGTTTCAACAATTGTTGTTTTGAAAATCGTTTCCATTTGCTTTAAGAACATCTCTTGATTACCAGTAAACGTTGCCATTTGATCTTCAATCGCAAACGTCTTAAAGCCACGTGCATAAGCTCCGTATACTGTGAGGAAATTGCAGATATCGGTACAGACCCCGACCACAAAAACCTCCCGCACATTAGCAGCCACTAACTTCTCCTCTAAGTCCGTTTGAAAAAAAGCATCGTATTCTGATTTTGGTATATAATAAAGATTCTCATGCTCTTTATATGTATCGTACCATGTGCCAAGTTCACCGTACAATTTTTGACCTTTCGTACCGATTACATTATGCTTTGGCCACAGTTCAAAATGGGGATCATCTTCTGTATGTGCATCCATACAAACAGCTACTACGTCCTCGTTTTCTAGAAAGGTATTTGCGGTCTTGATCATATCAGACACAATTTCTTGAGCTGGCTTCCCTACCGTCAGTCCCCCATCATCTGCCACAAAATCATGACTCATATCAACAATAAGCAACGCTCGTTTATTCATTTGAACTCCTCCTTGAACTGTTTAACTCATGTTCTATTCGACAACCTTCTTCCTTTTTCCTTTCTGACGATTGATAGTCGTTTCACTGTAACTCTTTCGTGTGATGCAGTATAATGAACGACATACTATTTATTTCATACGACATGGAGGACTGTTCAGTGAAACCAATTACAATCAAAGAAGTACAACCGTTAATCAATCAATTTGCTAAGCAGCCCGTCTACATACATCTTGAAACGACAAATGGAGCTTATGCTAGTCACTTTGATCAATCCTTTTTCTCAGCTAGTGCGTATATTAGAAACGCAAAGGTTAATTATGAACACGGTAAACTAATTGGAGAAGGTCCATTTCGAGCTGGATTAAAAATAGAGATTGGATGGGTATACGCAGAAGGTCTTACTCATTTTGAGTTTGATGAGAAAGAGCGTCTTTTACTAGCTGGTCACGGATTTGATGGAAAGTTAGCTGTAGCTCTTGAAATAAGCAAAACCCCATTTGAATAATGAATGTACGTTAGGAGTGTTTATATATGAAGAAAGAAAGCCATGTACTTGTCATTTTTCCTCACCCAGATGATGAAGCCTTCGGGGTGTCTGGTACGATTGCGATGCATACATCAAACGGGACACCTGTTACTTATGCCTGTTTAACCCTCGGGGAAATGGGGCGGAACTTAGGAAATCCTCCTTTTGCTACTCGTGAATCTCTTCCTTTAATTCGAAAGGAAGAATTAAAAAAAGCTGCGGAAGCCATTGGAATTACTGACTTGAGAATGATGGGGTTACGTGATAAGACATTAGAATTTGAAGATGACGATGAAATGGTCGATTTAGTCACTGATTTAATCAATGATACGAATCCTTCTTTAATCATCTCCTTCTACCCTGGCTACTCTGTTCACCCCGATCATGAAGCCACTGCAAGAGCGGTAGTACGTGCAGTGAAAAAACTTCCTACAGAACAGCGCCCAAAGCTTCACTGTGTTGCTTTTTCAAATGGTCATGAAGAACATATCGGGAAAGCTGATGTTGTCTATTCAATTGAGTCGTTTGCTGAGCAAAAAATGGCGGCAATGAAAGCCCATATCTCGCAAACAGCGTGGATGCTGAAAGAGCTTGAAGACACGCTAAAAAATGGCGATAAAGCTGAAGCAACCGTCAAATTTTTCACTGAACAGTTTTGGACCTATGATGTCGATAAAAATGACATCTAAAAAGAACATGCCAATGGCATGTTCTTTCCATTAGAATAACCACCAGATCCCGACTATCACAACGATTAAAATCGGTAGGATAATGAGATAGACGAATGAAAGATTCGTGATGCTTCGTTTCGTTCCATAATTAGGGTCTTCAGCTTTCGTTAAATACAAGGTAATAATAAGTGCTGCAATACACGTTAAGACTGCTATGGCCATTAAAACTGTCATCTTATTCTCCTTACTCCTAATTGAAATTGACATCAGTTTACCATTATTACCGAAGATCCGTCTAATGTTCTAAACTTCCACCTCACTTTCCCCCTCAATCATGTTAAAATAAATGGACTTTGGCTCAAAGGAGATAAAACATTGACACAACCAAGATTATTATTAATAGACGGATTCAACTTACTTAGTAGAGGCTATTTTGCAACTTCTTACGGCAAAAGTGATGAACAACTGAGTACGAATAGCGAAGGTTTATATACGAATGCATTACGTGTATTCTTTCAAAAATTAATGAATTTAATTACTGAGCATGATATCACCCATGTTGCAGTTGCATGGGATGTTAAGCGCGAGGACTCTGTCAGAAGACAATATGCACCTACTTATAAAGAAACGAGAAATGAACTACCTTCACCCCTCATTCAACAATATGAAACATGTACACGACTACTTGAAAAAATCGGTATCATGCAATTAACGGTGCCACCATATGAAGCCGATGATGCAATTGGAGCCATTGCCTGCCAATGGTCAAAACGTAACGATGGCCACTGTTTCATTTATAGTAATGATCGTGACCTGCTTCAATTACTTGATGAGAGAACGACTCAAATTATTGCGAGTAAAAAAGGCGAAATCTTATATACTCATAAACATTTTCAAGAAGAATACGGGATTACTCCTACACAATGGATTGATGTGAAAGCGCTTCTTGGTGACAAAAGTGACAATATTCCAGGCTGTCCGGGTGTTGGTGAAAAATCAGCGCTTCCCCTTATTCAACAATATGGGTCAGTTGAAGGAGTCTATCAACAACTAGACAAAGAAGAGTTTGATCCAGCCTATAAGCGATACCAAAAGAAATTACTCGTTGGTCGTGAATCGTCAATGATGAGTAAAAAGCTCGCCACCATCATTTGTGACATTCCAGAGCTTATCGACACAGATTTCACAACGTATGCATTCACGATGAATAACGACCTAGTTGAAGAAGCTTTTCAAGAAATTGAATTAAGAATTAAACTTCACACTAAATTACTTTAAGTTCAAGAGCCACTTTACCTTATTGAGTAGCTTTTTCAAATGCGTAATCATGAGAGGAGAGGCGGCAATGTCATTTCGCAAACATTGGTGGAAATGGTTAATAGGCCTCATTATACTTCTAGCTTCCATTCTGTATTGGTATTTGCAACCTTATCAAGCTAGTAACGAAGCAAATGAAAAACTGATTTCAACTGAACAAGTAATGATTGAGGATACGTTAAGCTGGATTTCTTTTTCTCCTACTGATTCCATCAGTAGCACGCTGATTTTTTATCCAGGTGGACTAGTCGAACCAGAGAGTTATGCTCCTCTCACCCATTCACTTGCCGAGCAAAACATTCGCTCCTATATTGTGAAGATGCCAGTTAATCTTGCAGTCTTAGGTGGGAATAGAGCCAGTAATGTGTTAAATGAAATCGGTGATGAGCCTGTCTTTATCGGAGGGCACTCCCTTGGTGGAGTCATGGCCTCTCGATTCGCGGCTGACAATGAGGATATAGTAGACGGCGTATTCTTCCTCGCTTCTTATCCAGATGAAAAAGGTAGCTTGGCCGATTCCGCTCTTCCTTCTTTATCGATTACGGCATCAAATGATGAGGTTTTAAATCAAGAAGCCTATACGAATGCACAATCTTTTTGGGCAGATGATCATAAAAAAACGATCATTGACGGTGGAAATCATGCTCAATTTGGTTCGTATGGAGAACAAGCTGGAGACGGTGTGGCGACAATTTCAACTGCAGATCAAATAGCTGAAACATCCACTTCTTTACTTAAGTGGATTGATGAAATCATGGGCGAAAAAAGCTGAACAAATCGTTCAGCTTTTTTTGTTTGAAATCATACGTAACATCCTTTATAATAGTGAACTTGTGTGAGCCAATAATACTAGATGAATAAAGGAGTGGTTGGGTGGTACTCGCAACTCTCGAGAGGGAAGAACTCAAAGAGCCAGAGGAGCTGCAACAAGACTTAGATGAACTCGAGTTTCAACTTTTTCGCATGCAAGAAAATATGAAACGAATTTCGAAAAGATGGCAAGTCATTGGAATCGAACAAACAAAAGAAGAAAAATGGGTGATTGTGTACATTTTAGATGATGGATCTCAGTGTAAGATCATGCTTAATAATTGTGAAACTGCCTACGACGGCATTTGGGATTTTTCCATCCAAGCAACGTACGCAGATGACCACACCATTCATATTGGAGATATTAAAGGGGAAGAAAACAAAGGATACGGTTCGATTTGCATGAAGTATTTAAAAAACCATGCTGTTGACCAAAATGTTCAATACATTACCGGAGATATCGCCAAACGTGATTGGGATCATCTAGACAGACTCATCCATTTTTATGAAAAGCATAATTTTGATGTGCGTGTTGAACACGAAAACTGCGGTGGTTCAATTGTTTGCCAGCCCCATTTGTAAAATGGGGTTTTTTATTTTTTCCTCCTCTCAATGTGAGTGGTCATAATCTGATCACTTTAAAAATTGGCAAAATATCGTAAACTTCTTGATTTCGTCGCCTAAAAAAATAAACGAGGCAGTTACAGTAAGATATCACCGACGGTAACAGTTCTACATAACACAACTATCACATATTGCATCAAACTTGTTAAAATACCACCTCCTTTACTTTCTAAACGTAATGTCCTTTAAGCTTTTTTGATATCAAATTATCCAGTAAATTCATATTTTTGTTAATAAATTATCCAAGCTTAACGTTACGTCTATCTAACGAAAGAAAGAGTAGCACTTGGCTACCCTTTAAAGGTCTATTTATCTTATCCAATATGCTAATTACTACCAAGCCCAAAACATTTTTTGTCCAGATATAATAGAGGTTTTGGTATAGTACAGCTTTTATTGTTGCCTTGTCCTCCACTTATAACTTTAGAAGTACATGTTTTTGGAAAGTCATAAGGAATGAATTGTTGATAATTCATTGGAAATATATCAGCATTACGAAAAGAAGTGTAAGGAGTATCGATTGGATTTAAATCACTATCGTGTTGCATTTTCAAAGAGTCAACAATAATGCTTCCGATATATCTTCCTAATCTGAGTCCTTCGTTATTATCTGACAGAAAATGAACTCCTGCATATAAACGACTAAGTGCATTTTCTTCAGCTATTTTTTTTAGTTTTTCTTCTTCTTTTGGGAAAAAGTAACTTAATACTACTTCCGTACAACCTGACATAGTGGCGTGACCTGACGGATAAGCCGGAAAACGTGGTGTACACAACAATGTTCTCATTGACTGATCGTATTGATTTGGTCTTGCTACATCCCATCGATATTTCAAGTCCCATACTAAAACCATTGTGTCATTTATTGCAGAATGTACAGTGGCTAATATCCGTGCTGCGTGCGTTGGACTAACTTCATACGTATCAATTAAACGATCAATAACCGGTGTCCACTGTTTAGTAGGTACTCCAGCACCGTAGTATTTACCAATCTCTTCTTGAAGAAAAGTAAGATTTTTTAATGTTCTTTTAACAATCATTAACTCCTTATCGAAGTCAATCATGTGAGGATGTGTTATAGGTAGTTGCATCTTACTTCCATCTGGTTTAAGAAATTCTCCTTTTTTGTCTCGCTTTAGATAGAATAGAGACCACGATCCTGCTAAAGGGGTAACCGGATTAGTAGGTGGTTGTGACTCTCCTGCATAAGGAATCTCTGACCATCGCAAATAGTCCTTGCTCAAAATTATTACACCTCCATTCCTTTATAATTCATATTATGTAAGAAAATAAGATACGCGTGGACTCTATCATGCCCTATATAAGGAATGTATCATCTAATACTCTTCTTTCCATAGGTGACGGAGAAGAAGGGGGGTTTTACCACCACTATCTAGAAAACACCTCCCCTGTTCCTGTAAACGTATCCCAATAAAAAAGAAGCGAATAATCGCTTCTAAACACTTTATAAGCACAGGGTTTTTATTATTATTTTTGCAGTCATATAGCACTCACATTAGGTCTTATGGGCATGCTGAATGATTGTGAATTAGCCTACCGTTTGCACTTGGGGTTTCTCCATTCAAGCCAAGTATGCAGACGGGCTCACGATCTAAATCGGCGACATTAAAAGAGAAGAAATGAAAGGCTACGGCTCAATTTGCATAGATTATTAAAGAACACGCCAAAGATCAAAACGTCCAATACATCAAAGGCGTCCTCGCCAAATAGGGTCTTTGACCATCTAGACAGACTCATCCATTTTTATGAAAAGCATAATGTTGATGTGCGTGTTGAATACAAGGATCAATGTGGAGAAATTGGGCTAGGACATTTCTAAGAAGTTTAACTCAGGATACTAACGAAGTTCTAAATGAGCGGATGAAATATACGTAGACCCCCTACGGGATGAAAAGCAGAGATGAGACCCACAGTGCGTAGCACGAGGAGGCTCACCAGCTTCCCGTGGAAAGCGAAGTATATTTCAGGAGCGGTATACATAGACCGCATCAGTATTGTTCAACTTTCCATAAGTTAAAATACTTTTGTCCCAGGCTCTTGTTTTTAATTTACCGCTACTTACAACTGCTTCACTTCAAAATATGCTCTTAATACTTGGGCAAGGTAGTCATATGGTGTAGTTTCAACCTGACCATATCCTCTTTGAGTGTATAGATGAGTGGCGTTTGGCAGCTCTCTTTTCAGCTGCTTCCGTAGATGTTCTCCAGCATCATCGGCATCAACAAGTATATATACATCCTTATCTTCAATCGGCAATACGATATTCTCTAGCTTTTCTACACTTAAAGTGCCATATGTGCAGATGACGTCAATAGGCTCTTTTAATACTTTTTTCACGCGCTTCCTATCATTCGTCCCCTCGACAATTATTACTTTTTCATCCACGCCACTCACCCCTCACTAGGTAAGTTATATTGAATCATTTTCATTATTATTGTCTTAGTATTTACATGATTATCGTTTTAACACATAAGTGGCAATGGCTTTTTGCACATCAAAAATACTTTTATCCTTTTTAAACTGTTTTTTGAGTGGTTCAGCCGTGCTCGATACCCAAATTTTCAATTCAGCGTCTAAATCAAAGGTGCCCGCTGTTTCTACGCTGAAATGTGTAATGCTCTTATATGGAACTGAGTGATACTCAATTTTCTTCCCCGTCATACCTTGCTTATCAACTACAATTAAACGACTGTTCGTAAATATAAATAAATCACGAATAAGCTTATATCCTTTTTCAATAACTTCCCCATCGATTAAGATGACTTCTAGTTCTTTTTCCACTTCAGTAAGATTAATTTCAGAAGCATTTCCCATTAAGCCGTCAAGTAAGCCCATTTTCAATCACTCCTCGAATTCATATTCACCTAAACTATTCTACAAGGAGATGATAACTCCTTTATCCCTTCACCTTTTCACCTTCCTAAATAAGATGATACACTCTCATATTAGATTACTTCAAATAAAATGGATATGAAAAAGGTGTGCTCTTATGATTAAGAGGACACCTTTTAATGTTTCTACCTTTTCCTTATGCTTGGTCCATCCTATCTAAACCTCTTTTAAGTTTTCTTGATAGTTTGGTCTAATAATTCCGTTTTCCGTTATAATGGCTGTAATTAATTCATGACTTGTTACATCAAATGCTGGGTTATACGTTTTTACGCCTTTTGGGGCCATCGGTTCTGCATACCATTGGGTGGTAATTTCTTCAGACTTGCGCTCTTCAATTACAATTTCCTGCCCATTCTTGCAGTTTACATCAATCGTAGAAGTTGGTGCACATACATAAAAAGGAATGCCGTAATGTTTAGCTAAAATTGCTACGCCTGATGTTCCAATCTTATTGGCTGTATCCCCATTAGCAGCGACACGATCACAGCCGACGAGAACAGCTTGAATTTTCCCCTCACTCATCACGATGGAAGCCATATTATCACAGATTAAGGTGACGTCGATCTTCGCTTCTGATAGCTCCCAGGCTGTTAAGCGTGCGCCTTGTAATAATGGGCGTGTTTCATCTGCATATACTTTGAAATCGTACCCTTCTTGCTGACCTAAATAAATCGGAGCGAGAGCCGTTCCGTACTTGGCAGTTGCGATCGCACCTGCATTGCAATGGGTAAGGATGCCTGTGCCTGGCTCAAGGAGCGTCAAAGCGTGTTTTCCAATTGCCTCGCATATTTTTTCATCCTCAAGGCGAATCAATTCCGCTTCTTCTCTCAGCTCTTCTAGTATAGCTGGAATAGAGTGTCCCTTGCTTAATGTCAGATCCAACTTCTCTTCCATTCGCCGAAGTGCCCAAAATAAATTAACGGCAGTCGGTCGTGAAGAAGCTAAATACTCTTTCACCTGTAAAAATCCTTGGTGAAGATCTTTTGTATTTTGAGGGTCTAGTTGTTTCACACCTAAATATACGCCGTATGCTGCAGCTATCCCAATTGCAGGTGCTCCTCTTACTTTTAACTTAACGATGGCATCCCACACATCATTTGCACTAGTGAGCGTTTCATACTTTTTTAGTCCGGGTAGGAGCGTTTGATCTAATATGACCACTCCATTTTGATCTTCGGATAGTTTCACGGACTGGATAACTTCTGCAACTTTCTCCATAGTGGTCCCTCCTCAATTATTGTTAATAGCCTCTGTAAAATCCGAACCAGACTGAAAATTCCCTCTATTTAAAATAAAGGATTTTCCTAGCTTCAGACAAAAAATCTCCGCTTCGGCACGTCTTACAGGGTTTGTAATATCCGTTAGGTCTTTAACATGAGCGATACCGATCACTCTCCGACATAGTTCTAAACCTGTGACGGCTGCGGCATCCCTCAGAATTCCGTTTAAATAGTGTTCAAGAAATCCATCGTAACTCGCTACTTTTTCAGTCACTTTATCTTTATAATCGATGACAAATTTCTCTTTAAATAAATCGATCGTTTTCTTAATTGTAGACTGCAGATAACCTAAATAATTTTCTCTCTTTTCAGGGTCTTCAATCTCACTATTACCATTTACATAAGCGAAGATTAAATTTGCCACCACATTACCTAGATCATAACCAGCTGGTCCATAAAAAGCGAATTCCGGATCAATGATTTTAGTTTCTTCTTCCGTTACAAAAATCGAACCTGTATGGAAATCACCATGTAAGAGCGATTGAGTATTCGTTAAGAAATCAAATTTCAGTTTTGCTGTTTCCAATGCTAAATGGGGATCATTCCATATTTCCTTTTCTACATAAGAACGTGTTCCTGGAAACACATCATTTCGTGGACAATCGTAGAAAGGCTCAGTATAAACGAGGTCTTCGGTTATCTCACAAAGTTCAGGGTTCGTGAATGTTTTTACGAGCTCCTTTTTTTCTTTATGACCCAATACCAGATCAGAAGTCTGTAACAATGTTTTTACTAAAAAAGTAGAGAGATGCTCTGCTAGATTAGGGAATGTTTTATGTGTTGAAAAAGCTGTACGTAATATTTCAAAGTCTGATAAATCTTCCATCGCACAACAATTCATGACTGGGTCATAATGATACACTTCAGGTACAAACCCAGGCGCTAATTCCCCTTGAAGGCGCAGGATCTCGCTTTCAATCCGATTTCGGTCCGGTGAGACTTTGAATTCATCTGATATACGTGCAACCGGACCTGCTTGTTTGATAATAAGGGACTGGCCTGTTTGTTGGTCAACAATCCTGAAAACATAATTTAAATTGCCATCTCCTATTTCTTTACACGTAAGATTTGCCCCAGGCTGAAAGAAATCTAGATTTGAGTTTGCGTATTCTATGGCTTCTTTTTCGGTCATCGTAAAATAGCTAACAGTAAAGTTTGTCATACCATACCCTCCGTTATTTAAGTTTGTAATACGTAAGTGCCAAGGCTAGAGCGAGGACGGTTCCTTTGACAATGTCCATTGCATAATAGGGAACGCTCATCATTACAAGTCCGTTCGCCAAAATCCCGATTAAAACAGCCCCTACAAATGTTCCGAATGCATTTGGTTTTCCTGCCCCTAATACGGCAAATCCAATAAATGCTGCGGCGACAGCATCCATCAAATAAGGACCACCCGCATTAATTTCTGCCGTCATCACTCTCGAAGCCAGAATCACTCCACCTAGAGCAGCAAAAAAAGCAGAAAGTAAGTAAGCAATCACTTTGTATTTATTGACGGGAATTCCCGAAAGTCGAGCCGCTTCCTGATTGCCACCGATAACATATAAATACCGACCGTGCTTTGTGTAAGTCAGGAATATATGAACAATGAAGACTGTAAAAAGCATAATGATAATGATGTAAGGCACTTGACCGAGCTTTGCAAAAAAAGAGCTGATGGTTCCTGTAGCATAGCTTCCGTCTGCCATAATCATATTCTGTGAGACTGTAGCACCTCTGGTATATGTAAGAGCAACCCCTTGAATAATAAACATCGTAGCAAGAGTCATTAATAGGTCTGGTATTTTTACTTTTACAATCATAAAGGCATTGAACGCCCCTACAAGAAGAGCTGCAGCTATTGCTATTCCAATGGCAATTAAAGTCGGCTGTGAATACCAGACAAACATCGAGATGACCACGGCATTGGCAAGTGATGCGACTGAGCCTACCGATAAATCAAAGCCACCAACAGAAAGAGAGATGGTAATACCAATAGCAATAATCGTTACAATCGAGATCGACCTTAAGATGGTAATAATATTGCTTGTCTGCAAGAATGCTGGATTAGCTGCTGCGAAAACGATAATGAGTACAAAAATTAAGAGAATCGTTCCATATTTATATAAAAAATCAAAAATATTAAAAGATGGTTTCGGACGGACGGTGTTTAGTTGTGCCAAGTTAATCTCCTCCAGTAGAGAGGTATAAAAGTTCCTCTTCATTCGTCGTTGTTGTTGCTAGTTCTTTCGAAATCTGCCCGTCATAAATCACATAAACCCGATCCGTAATCCCGATGACTTCGGAAAGTTCACAAGAGGCGTAAATCACTGATTTCCCTCTGTCAGCTAGACCGGCAATTAAGTTGAAAATATCTTTCTTTGCCCCCACATCTACCCCTTTGGTTGGTTCATCAAAAATATAAAGATCTGCATCTGAAATAAGCCACTTACCGATCGCTATTTTCTGTTGATTTCCACCGGATAGATTTTTAACCAATGTTTCCGTGCTCGGTGTTTTTACTCCCAATGCGTTAATCATTTCCTCCGCTTTGGCTCTCTCTTTTTTAAAATCCAAGAAGCTAAAGAATTTTAGGAAGTGGTTCATACTTGAAGCGGAAAGATTGGTTACAACCGTCTCTTCTACTAATACGCCTTCTTTTCTTCTCTCTTCAGGAACAAAAGCGATCCCACTTACCACCGCATCAGTTGGATTAGAAAGAGTGAGTGATTTTCCCTTCAACATCATTTCTCCTGTTTTCTTTGGTGTTGCTCCAAACAATAGCTTACACAGTTCCGTTTTACCAGCTCCTACTAACCCTGCGACACCGATAATTTCACCTTCACGTACATCGAGCGTTACATCTTTCACTTTCCCTCCATCTGAGAGCCCTTTAGTGCGAAACATCACTTCCCCTAATTGGGCTTGTCTTACTGGAAACTGCTCTTCTAATGGTTCTCCTAGCATATGATCTACTACCCTTTTCGTGGTCGTATCAGCAATCGCTTCTTTTATCACATAGGCGCCATTTCGCATTACAGTGATATAATCACAAATTTCAAAAAGCTCAGGTAAGCGGTGTGAGATAAAAATCACACCGACATCCTTCTGCTTAAGTTCTTGAACGATTCGAAAAAGCTCTTTTGTTTCCGATAAGCTTAATGGTGCCGTCGGTTCGTCTAAAATTAGAAATTTACAATCAGTGGTGACTGCTCTCGCTATAAGGACCATTTGTTTCTCGGCAAGAGTTAATTCGCTCACTAAAGTGTGTGATGATAAATGAACATGAAGCGAGCTTAATATTTCGGTTGCTTTGCTATTAACGCTTTTCCAATTCATAAAAAACGATTTCTCTTTATTAGCGGCCAGTTCATTCAGTACAATATTCTCTCCAACCGTTAAGTTGGGCACAAGAGCTGTATCTACTTCTTGATAGACAATCTCTATTCCTAACTTTTGTGCATCTCTAGGTGAGCGGATGGTCACTTCTTTTCCGTCTAGATAGACTTGACCCGAGTGGTGAGTATAGACACCTGATAGTACTTTCATAAGTGTGGACTTTCCAGCTCCATTGGCACCTATTAAAGCATGAGCTGTGCCAGTCTCCGCTTCAAAATAGGCATTATTAAGAGCTTTCACACCCGGAAAATCAATTGAAATATTATTCATTTGTAGATTCATACAATCACCTGTTTATTCATGATGGTTCTTTAATGTTTTCATCCAGTCCTCAAGAAACTCATCAGACTGACCCCAACCTGAAACAACCTCTCCAAGACTAACCATGTTTACATCTCCTTGACCTTGAACTAAGTCTTCTCTTGAGATCAGTATTGCTTCTAAGTCATAAAATTGTGGTGTTTCTTCTCCTGCTAATTTTTTCGCTAAAAGACGAAGGTTAATAGCCCCAATCAGCTTCGGATCAACAGCAGCTGTGTATTCCCACGCACTATTTTCCTGCTGCATAACTTGCAAATCAGCGTTTGAAACATCAATTCCATATATTTTTATTTCATGACGACCTGCTTCTTCAATTGCACGAGCAGCACCAATGGCAAAGGCATCCCACGTGGCAAAGATTGCATCAATTTCACCTTCAGGGTATTTGTTTAACATAGCTGATACCGCATTTTGAGTTTGCGTTGATGTGTCCTCTGCAGCCACTCCAAATCTCTCAAGCTCCTTTAAGCCAGGGTTTTCATTTAGTACATTTTGATACACATTGTTTCTTCTCACCATAGGAGGGAATCCATCCACCCATAAATATAAGATATTTGCTTCTCTGTTAAAGTCTTCTACTAATTGCTCCATGGCAAGCGAAGCTAATTCTTCATCATCTTGAGATGTTAATGTGACGCCTTCTATGTTTTCTAAATCATCAATCGAATCAAATGTAACGACCTCGATTCCTTGATCAATAGCACGCTGAACGGCCTCAACGGTTGCTGCATCGTCGCCATGCGAGAGAACAAGCCCATCATAATCGTCATTTATTGCTTGTGAAATGGCATCATGGTATCGCGCTGTATCCCCATTTGCGGTGAAGATATCGACATCAAAGCCGATCGATTCCCCTTCTTCTTTTACACCTGCTAAGAATTGTGCAGTATGATCATCACCGCCAATTTTTCGGATTACTTTCACCTTGGCCCCTTCACCAGTCGCAAATCGTTCAGGAACTCCTTCAAGATTGACATCTTCTTGTGCTTGACTCGCTTCCTCGCCACTTCCGCAACCAACTAATAAGATTGCCGAAGCAATTGTCACTCCCCATGCTTTAACCCAATTTACTCTTTTCACCTTTCATCTCTCCCCTTTTTCTCTTTATCAAATAAAAAAGCCACTTTCTGTTTAAGAAAGAGGCCGAATGAATGAATCCGTCCTCTTATCTTTCAGACCGGTGACTTGCACCGTCTGTTGGATGTAGCACCGTGCCTTAAAACCTTAAAGGTTTTCACCAAATAGATAGGGTGAGTAGGTCGGTTGCCGGGCTTCATAGGGCCAATTCCCTCAGCCAGCTCTCGATAAGAGTTGTTATGTAATTAATCTCAAGTTTTTACAAATTTGAGAGGATGAGTGTAATGATAAGAGCGATCGATTCTTTTGTCAATAGATTCTAGCAATTAGTTTTTTCAATTGACAGACTTCTCTGCAGCTGTCATAATTCATAACAACGTTTTCGATAATTTCATACAAGTATAAACTCTTATTATGAGCAGGTGGAGGGACGAGCCCTATGAAACCCGGCAACCTGTTTCAACACATTCGTGTTGATTCAAGGTGCTAATTCTCACAGCGTAAGCTTGAAAGATAAGAGGACATTCTATGATTCATTCAGTCCTCTTTCAATGTTGAAGAGGACTTTTTATTTGATGAGAGGAGGGCTCAACTTATTATGAGTCACATTACAGCAACCTATCTTGTGCACGATCGTAAAGGAGATCTCCACAAAAAAGCTGAATCGATTGCACTCGGCTTAACAATTGGTTCTTGGACGCATCTTCCTGCGCTTGAAAAAAAACAACTAGAAAAACATAAAGGGGAAGTGGTAGACGTTCAGGCTCTACCTGAAAACGAAGATACAAATCGTTTCTTCAAAGAGGGACGTAGTGCAGGATTAATTAAGATCGCCTACCCTTCAGCCAATTTCAGTCCAGACCTGCCAGCCATTTTAACGACCCTTTTCGGAAAGTTATCTTTAGATGGTGAAGTAAAGCTTGTGGATATTCAACTTGATCCTCAATTAGAGTCTAAATTCCCTGGCCCCCAATACGGAATTGGAGGGATTCGCAATCTTCTAGACGTTCATGATCGTCCTTTGTTAATGAGTATATTTAAAGGCATGATCGGTAAAGATCTCTCTGAATTTGAAAAGCAATTAACAGACCAAGTTATAGGCGGAATTGATCTTGTAAAAGATGATGAGATTTTATTTGATAACGAATTAACCCCTTTTGAAAAGCGAATTCAAGTGGGAGCTTCTATACTAAATCAGGCTTATGAGCGTACTGGAGAAAGAAAACTATATGCCGTTAATTTAACTGGACGAACGTCCGAATTGAAAACAAAAGCGAAACAGGCAGCTGAACTCGGCGCCAGTGCCTTGTTGTTTAATGTATTTGCATATGGGTTGGATGCCTTGCAGGAATTGGCCGAAGATCCTGAGATCCCACTACCAATCATGGCACACCCTGCTGTTTCCGGCGCTCTTACCCAATCACCTTTTTATGGATTTTCGAATAAAGTGCTTCTTGGAAAGCTACTGCGCTTAGCTGGAGCAGATCTTGTTTTGTTTCCATCACCATATGGAAGTGTTGCGCTTGACCAAAAAGAAACTTCTGATATTGCAGAGGCTCTAACGTCAGAAGGTTCCCTTAAAAAGGCATTTCCCGTTCCATCAGCTGGAATTCACCCTGGTCTTACCCCCCTTCTCATCAATGATTTTGGTGTGGATTCGATCATTAATGCAGGAGGGGGTATACATGGTCACCCTAATGGCGCCAGTGCAGGAGCTCAAGCGTTTAGGCAAGCGATTGATGGCGTCTTAGCTGGTCGCACGTTAACAGAAACCGCTCAGCATTCTCCAGAACTGTCCCAGGCACTTGAGTTATGGGGGCAGCCTACATGAGCCAAGCAGATAAACGTACGCTCATAATTTTTTGTGATTTTGACGGTACGATTACGACTAAAGACAATATCATTGCGATTATGAAACAATTTGCCCCAGATGGATGGGAAGAAATTAAAGATGATATCTTAGCAGAACGCATCTCCATTCGAGAAGGGGTCGGCAGGCTGTTCTCTCTCATACCAGTAGAAAAAAAACAGGAAATTATTGAATTCGTATTAAAACAAGCAGAGATAAGAGAGGGTTTTGAACCCTTTTTAACCTATCTTAAAGAAAATGATATTACCTTTAAGGTCGTTAGCGGTGGAATTGATTTTTTTGTACAACCTGTACTAGAACCATATGATGTTCTAGAGGATTTATATTGTAATGGAAGTGATTTTAATCAAGACACCATTACGATTACATGGCCACATCAATGCGACCAATTTTGCACAAATGACTGTGGTTGTTGCAAGCCATCCATTTTACGTCAATATCCTGATGAAGAGTATTACAAAATTGTAATCGGTGACTCGATCACTGATTTACAAGCTGCTAAGCAGGCAGATGAAGTGTTTGCGTGTGATAACTTTTTGTTGGAAAAATGTCAGGAGCTCGGATTAAATCATTCCTCTTTCTCTACCTTCTATGAAGTGATTGAATCGCTTAAGCAGAAAAAGGAAGTGACGAGTCGATGAGTGTAACGACCGATCAATACAATTATTGGAACGAGTTAGCTGATATTAAGGACGAACTAGCTGCGAGAGACTGGTTTCCCGGCACTAGTGGAAATTTATCCATTAAAGTGAGTGATGATCCTCTTACCTTTCTCGTTACAGCTAGCGGTAAAGATAAAAGGAAAAGGACCGATGAGGATTTCTTGTTAGTAGACAGCGACGGTCAGCCTGTTGAAATCACCAATCTGAAGCCCTCTGCGGAAACAGTCCTTCATCAGCGAATTTATCAAAAGACTGATGCCGGATGCTCCCTTCATGTTCATACAGTTGACAATAATGTCATCTCTGATCTGTATGGGGACCAAGGGTCGATCACTTTTCAAAATCAAGAATTGATAAAAGCTTTCAACATTTGGGAAGAAGATGGGAAAATCACCATCCCAATCGTCGAGAATTATGCTGATCTCCCACGTTTAGGCGATGCAGTTGCAGAGAAAATCACTCCCGGTGTATATGGTATTCTCATTCGTAATCATGGTATCACCGTTTGGGGTCGTAACGGCTTTGAGGCAAAAAGACATTTAGAAGCATTTGAATTTCTATTTAGCTATCATGTAAAGATGAGGCTTCTTAACTAAATAATGTGCTGCATATAAAAAATCAAAAGGAGGAATGACGAATGGCTGTAATTTATATTCGTGATACAGGAGAAGAGATTCGTGGAGAGGAAAATGTGCGTCAATTTTTAGAGAGTCAGGAGGTTCTCTATGAATATTGGAATCCAGCAAAACTTCCTGAAGACCTTCAAAACGTTTGTCATTTAAATGATGAAGATAAAAATCAAGTCCTTTCTACTTACGATGAGGAAATACGTTCACTAGCAGAGCGTAGAGGTTATAAGAAATGGGATGTGATCTCGCTTAATAAAGACACACCTGACCTAGACTCCTTACTCAAAAAATTTGAACAAGTACATACTCACACAGAGGATGAGGTCCGTGCAATTACTGCAGGTTCTGGTAGTTTTGTGATAAAAGGTGAGGAAACTGGTTATTTTGACGTTCGTTTAACTCCTGGAGATGTTATTTCCGTTCCGGTTAATACACCTCATTTCTTTACCCTTTCTGAGGAAAAACAAGTGGTAGCCGTCCGTCTGTTCATCGATCCTGAAGGCTGGGTCGCCCATACATTTAATGACCCTGAGTTTGAAAAAACTAAGTCTTAATATAAGAATGGGACTTAATGGCTTAGCCACTTAAGTCCCTCCTACCCAATAGCGGGTTTTCAAGGTTTAATCGTCTCTAACATCGCCCACATGCTTGGTGCTACACCTTCTTGTGCTTCTTTTGCGGGGAGAAACAGGGTCATCTGAAAAAGCTCACCCTCAAATCTTTTAGCTACATGAATTAAGGTTGTGCTCTCTCCGTTTGACTTTACGCGTTCAACCAAGGCATATTCAACATCATCAAGTGGAACATGCTGTATAACTTCGATCTCACCCTCAGCATGCTCTTCTATTCTTTCTTTTAACTCACTTGCATCAACCTCTTCCCCATGAGGAATAATTCGGGTGAAAAAATCACCGTCATGATTAAATGTTAATGCGTCCCTACCTGGCTCCTCACTGTGAAGAGTGTAATCTTCTATTACATAGATGGAGTACCCAAGTCCGCTTCGATTAAATGTAGCCATTTTCTTTTCAGTTTGGCCCTCCACATTTACTTCTAACTCTTTTTGATGGGCCAATTCAATTTCATTTGATGGGACTCCCTCGCCCTCGTTCTCTTCATCCCTCGTACTTTCCTTTTCGTTTCCTAGCTCAATCTCACCTTCGTCCACTTCCTTATCAACTGTTTCATCCATCACAGGATTTTCTAACTCATTTTCTTCTATCGATTGATCGGTTCCACATGCAGCAATTAAACTAATACTTAAAGTTAGTAATAGGACCATACACTTTTTCATTTACTTATCCCCTTTGTTTAATGTGATCTTTTACCAATTAAACGCCATAATTTAGCCATACGTTTCAACTCAAAAAAAAGAACTGCTCAACATAAGAGCAGTTCTTAAAATAGTGAAGGCATGGATGATTTTTTACGTTTCTTCCCTGTTAATGCATAACTGATGCAACCGGTAATCACGCCAAGCATTGCTCCACCTACCACTTCTTCTGGTTGATGTCCTAGACGTTCTCTTAATTGAACGGAGCGTTTTTCACTCTGTTTGGCGTGTGAATCCCCTGCTATTCTTTCTAGGTCGGCGTTCATTTCATTTACTTTTATCGTTAATTCACCTGTTTGCCTTCTAATTCCTTGAGCATCATACATTACAATTAATCCGAATACCGTCGATAAAGCAAAGTCTACTGACGACACCCCGCGCTCAAGCGCCACATAAGTCGCAAGAGCTGTAACACCAGCTGAATGGGAACTTGGCATTCCACCTGTTTCAATTAATGTGTCCCATTCCCATAGGCCAGTTTGAGCTTTTTTAATTGGCACTTTCAAACTTTGAGCAAGCCCTATCGTTAAAAGAGCCGTTAGCATTGGCCGATTCATTTTCCTCACCTCACGCTTAGCGTGCGATGAGAGCGGTAAATTTATTCTTGTATACCTTTAATAATTGAAAACTTCATGTGGTATGCTAATCGCTTCCATTGGATTTATGATCATACCGAGATTCTCAAAACGTCAACGTAATCTCGTCTAACCCATCTAATCTGGTACGGTCAAGATGAATCTTATTAGAATAATTACTGCCCTCTCCCCCTACAAAAATATCGGAATTAAGTTGCTCTTGATTCGATGAAAAGGTGAGTAAATTAGTACGGACATATTCATTATCCCCTTCTTCAAACCACTCGTCCTTTACATAATTAAGAGACATCATCGCAAGGTTAAAATGATACCAATTCGATGATAGCCCTTCGATAAAAACCGCTCCATATTTTCCTTTATACTTCTCCTCTTCTACGTTATGAAAGCAATTACGTTTCATTTTCCTTTTTTTCTATTATTTAGGTGTCTTTTTAAGCGATTGATCTGTCAGAAAACACTTAGTATTACAACATTAATGTGGTGGCGTTTTCATCGGTTGCTTCGAGATCATTTATAAGATAGTATTTGTAAGCACATTTGTATAATAGATAGGAGTATGTCATTCGATGGAAATAGTTCAACAGATATCACAGGTTCAAGTATTGAACCAATTATGGTTATTATTGTTTTTTATCGTTCCGATGGTTATTATATCGAGAATGGTTGTAGCAGGATCAAGATTTTCTCCGATTTTAATCATTGTAATTTTCGGTTTGCTTCTTGGATTTTTAATGGTAGAAGTGAATATTGCCACACCAGGACTTTCTGAGTTTCCTTTAGTCGACTTTATGGCTCGTACAACCATTATTGCTTTAATTGTTTCTTTCTTTGTTGGTGGACAGGAATTACGTAAAATTCTTGGCAACAAGGAGATGGAAGTTACTGATATTGTTGTCCCGATGAATGAAGAAGTTGTATTGGGGACAGGACGGACTCATTTTATCTTTATTCTTCGTTCTTTCTTCCTCTTAATAGGGATCGAAGGGTTTATAAGAATGTTCTTGCAACCTGGTTCTCTCGATAGTGTAGCTGGATATTATCCGCTCATTGCGTTTATCGGTTTAATTGCTTCCATTTTACTCGTTGATAACAAGGCAAAAATCGATAATAAACAAACCTATATTCGTAAAGGTTTGCTTGAGACTGGACTCATTATTATCGTATTATTTCTTTCATTTGCAATCGCATCAGCGGTTCAGCCAATTATTGCGCTTCCGCAAATATTCTTTGCAATGATGATTTCAGCAGCGATTGGGGCCATTTTTTATAAGTGGACTTTTGGCCCAACTGTTCGTGCCTTACTATTTGCTGGTATTCCAGTCGTATTAGCGGCAAACTTTATGGTCGGAGGCTCTCGTATTGGGGATGCGTTTGCGATTGATGGCATGAATGCTGTCCTTACTTATGGTTTCTTTGGTCAATTGTTCTGGATGTTTGGTGGAATTGCTTTAGTGATGTTTATTGCGAAAACAGCTCATGCCCGCAACCTTGCACCAGGTATGGCTGGTTCTCTATCTCACTCAGGATTAACTGGAGCATGTACAGCTGGAGACTTTGGAAAAGTTGCCGCTCAGCGTGCCCCAATCATGATTAACATTCCATTCTTTGGACATATCTTTGTATTTTCAGTTCTAGCGATTAGCGCAGAGCAGGGATCGCTTTGGTTCATCCCAACTGCGATTATTGTTACAGTCGGGGTTGTTCTAACCGCACTAGCACTTAAAAATCTTCGTCATGCAAATGGTGAAGATCGTAAGGAAGTTAAAGCTTTAATGCAATTTTCTTTCGGGTGGCAAATTTGTGCCGTGTTTGGTGGTCTAGCGCTACTAAGTATGAGTTCAATGTCCTTTGAATATGGTGCGATGGCACAAACATCTGCCATCTCTCACTTTGGTCTCTTTGCAGCAATTCAAGGAGAAATGTTTGGAACTGAAGCTTCCCTTCTCATTCCTTTTATTTTCTCAATGCCGTTTTTAGTACACCCAGTAGTGTTCTATATGTTCGGTAAAGCAATGGAGAAGAACGGCGAAATGCCAAAAGTTCCTGTATATGTGATGGCAATCATCGGTTTACTTGGAATCTCATTTGCAATTTTCGCTCTATAAGTTGATGAAAAGAGGCGACCTGACTGGGTCGCCTCTTTTTTATGCTACTTGCTTATACTCTTTAACTAATTGTTGGAGCTTCATTGCAAGACCCATGCTGCCATCGACTTTTAATTTTCCCGTCATGAACGCCACCGTTGTATTGAGGTCGTCATTTAATAATTTTATGAATGAATCATCATTCATTTTAAGAGTGACGTCTGCATCCTCTGTTGCTTCTTCTAACATATATGCTTGTCCATCTTTAAATTGAACTTGCAAGGTTCCCGTCTCTTTTAAATCAAATTGAAACACGCGATCTTTCTCCTCAGCGATATGTGCCGGCTCTCTGTTCATCTTCTCTACTAATTCTCTTAGTTGTTCTTTTGCATTCATTCGTAATCCCCCTTTTATCTTGTACACCTATTTTTTCGACAAGAAATGATAATCTCCTGCTTGAAATATGTTTTTTTTATTAATGGCGTCAATTATTTACATACTTTTGCATAAATCCCCCTTTTATCGTAAATCATAGGAATAGGAGGCGGTTAAATGGAGTTTATGCGAATTTTACAATATATCTGTTCTTTTGGTGGCGCAAGTTGCTTAATTTTCACTTATATTCAAATGGCTCGCAATAAAGTAAAGAAGCCGCTTCAAAAATGAAGCGGCCTTTCTTATGCCAATTTTAAGCGAGAGCTTTTTCAATTTTCTTTTTTGTAATCGAGAAATGTGAGTCAACCCATTTTACACTTTTTTTGTCAAATATAAATAATTGAGGCGATTCGTGTTTCACACCAAGTTCCTCTGAAATTAAATTAGAAACAGGACGAGATTCAATCACTTTTATAAGTGCGAAAGTTAATGACTTTTCATCATTACCCTCAATAAACGATTGAAACTCACCATAAGCTTCAGCGCTAATAGGACAGGTTGTACTGTGTTTTAAAAGAAGAACAGGAGCGTTTTCTGATTGCTCAAATAGGTCATGCCATTCTTGATCTGTTTTGATTTCCTTCATGTTCATCATCCTTTATCCATTAGTTTGACTCGGAATAATACATTAATGCAATTGCACCAGGTCCTGTATGAGTACTTATAATTGGTGATGTTGGATAAATGGTAATATTAACAGAATCATTAATCGTCTCAATCGATTGCTTTAATTTATTGGCTAACACTTCTGCATCTGCATGAGCAATTCCTACCTTTTTAACTACTTTCCCTTTTGTTTCATCCGCAAACGTCTTTGTTAACGTTTGGACCATTTGCATATGCGTACGAACCTTCGTAACTGGTGTATATACACCATCAGCTAAAGAGGCAATTGGCTTAATTTTAAGAAGAGAACCTAGTAATGCTTTTCCGCGTCCAATTCTTCCGCCTTTTTTTAAATACTCCAGTGTATCAACCATAATATATAATGCTGTGCCCTCCCGCACCACATTTAGTGCCTCAATTATGTTCTCTACAGATTTTCCTTCTTTTGCAAGTTCAGCAGCTTTCACCACTTGAAAAGCTAGTGCTTGGGAGATAAAACGTGAATTAACAACTGTTACATCAGCATCACTCATGTCTGCTGCTGTTTGTGCTGCATTCATTGTTCCACTCATACCTTCTGTAATATGAATTGAGATGATCTTCACATCATCACCGCTAGCAGCTAAACGATTATAGGTTTCTTCAAACACACCTACTGCTGGCTGGGAGCTTTTCGGTAATTCCTCACTTAATTTTAGTTTATCCATAAATTGAGAAGCCGTAATATCTACCCCATCTAAATACGTTTCATCACCAAAGGTAATGGATAAGGGAACAATCTCTATTCCGTACTTAGCAGCAAGATCAGCTGGCAAATCACAAGTTGAATCCGTAACAATTTTAATCGTCGTCATATTCACATTCTCCTTTATCTTCCCGTTCGCTTGTCCCATGTCTGGGTTGGGCCGAAGTATTCTCTCTACTCACTATCATACCATAATTCAGCACATATCGTCTTCTAACTCTCAATTATCTTTTATGAAAATGAAAAGGTTTACTTTTCAATCGCAAAACGAATGTCTTGATACGTCACATGCTCACCAAGTGCCTCTTTTATAGGGCGCAGTTTTTCTGTGCCAATCTCTTTTGCAACCTTCATTATCTCTTTACGTATAGGCTCATCAACATAGCTCGGTAAACGAAGGTCGATCCCTTCGTCTTTCGATTTTAGGAGATGATTTAAGACCGTTTGTTCACTAAGCGAACGCTGAGCGGCAATCTCCTGCACCTTTTGTCCTTCTTGGAAGAGCTTTATGGTAATCAAGTGGCTTCCCTTTGTCACCTTCTTCGAGGGCTTGGACTTCTGTTCAGCTGGTGCATCGTGAATGTCTGCTTTATTCTGCCCTTTAAAAGGAGTAAGGACTTCGAGAAATGAATCCCCATAACGTATGAGCTTTTGCTCACCGACACCTTGAATCAGACTCATCTCTTCTTTGGTTTGTGGGATGTATTGGCTCATCTGTTTGAGCGTTTTATCAGAAAACACCATGTATGGCGGAATGTCCTCCTCGTTAGCAAGGTCTTTTCTGCATTGTCTAAGAGCTTCAAACACTTCATTGTTCTCTTCAACTTCTGCTACAACATTTGCGACAATCTGATGAACTTCCTTTTCTCCTTTTATGACTGAGACCGCTAATTCAGTTAGTTGTAAGGTCGGGTATTGCGAGCCTGTCGGCTTAATATATTGCTCGGCTGTTAAATAATCGATAAACTCAGCAACTTGTTTGGCGGTGTATCCACTCATTATTCCATACGTTGGAAGAGAAGTAAGTTGTAATTGCTTTAATTTTTGGTTTTCAGACCCTACTAACACTTGGGCGACCATCATTTTACCAAAACGTTCTCTCATACGCTTAATACAAGAGAAAACCATTTGAGCCTCTCTCGTACGGTCTACTTTTTCTCCTTCTCGCACGCATGATGAGCATTTGCCGCATGCTTCAGATGCCACGTCTCCAAAATAGGCTAAAATGTAGCTCATTAAGCAGCCCTCAGTATGAATGTAGGACGTCATTTGTTGCAACTTTTCATACTCTTGGGCTTTTCGTTCCTCACTTAGGTCTGTTTGCTCAATTAAAAAGGATTGGACACGGATATCTTGTGGACTGAAGAGCAACACACATTCACTATCTTCACCATCACGCCCAGCTCGGCCTGCTTCTTGATAATAGGATTCAATATTACGAGGCATATTGTAATGGAGTACATACCTTACATTACTTTTATCAATCCCCATACCAAAAGCATTTGTCGCTATCATTACACTCGCTTCATCATGTAGAAAAGCTTCCTGGTGACGGGCTCTTTCTTCTTCATTTAACCCTCCGTGATACATCGCCACCTCTACCTTAGCATCAAGAAATTTATGATAAAGTTGCTCAACCTCTTTACGTGTGGTCGCATAGATGATTCCAGATTCATTCAGATGCTTTTGAACGTATTGTTTTACAAATCTCCATTTATCAATCCCTTTGGTGATCTTCAAGGTTAAATTCTCTCTGTTGAAACCCGTCAAGACAGTATGTTGATCATTAATCTGTAGATGGGTTTGAATGTCCTGTTGAACAGCCTCTGTTGCCGTAGCCGTTAAAGCCAATACGGGAGGTGTTTGCTCTAAACTTTGTAGCCAGCCTGCGATCCCTAAATAGCTTGGCCTGAAGTCATGGCCCCATTGAGATAAACAATGCGCCTCGTCTATTGCCACAAACGAAAGAGGAATCGATTTAAGCAGTTGTTGAAAACGGGGCTGCATTAATCTCTCAGGCGCTACATAAACAAGCTTACATTCCCCTAATTGGATAAGGCTGATCCGCTCTTCTTCCTCTTGCCTTGTGAGCGTACTGTTTAAGTAGGTAGCAGCTATATCTAACTGATGCAGGGCGTCCACTTGATCCTTCATTAATGAGATCAAAGGGGAAATAACTAAGGTTACACCTTCTAGTACAAGCGCAGGAATTTGGTAACAAAGAGACTTACCTCCTCCTGTTGGCATAATACCCAGTGCATCTTCCCCATTCAAAACGTGTTGAATGATTTCACCTTGGCCATTTCGAAATGATTGGTATCCATAATAGCGATGGAGGATTTCTGTTGCTTGCTCAAATTTTTCAATTCTCAATGGTCTTCTCCCCTTAATAAATGATAAAAAAGAATCGTTATGGGCACATTACATGTAAAGAATATATGTAGAAAGGCGTGGCTTACATGAACTTAACGTTAAAACAAAAAAATACATTAGGGCTTATTGTTGTGGCGCTTATATACTTAGCTCCGGTTATCATCATGGTAACAACCAGAGATACTTTTTTACACTCAGTAGAACGGTTTCCACTGGATTTTTCATTATACTTTGCCGTGTTACTTGGAGCAATCATTGTTAATTACTCCTTAAAGTCGACGAAGTTTCTCACCGTCGTTATGCTAGCTGCCGTTGCAGGCCTTGGTGTCTATGCGTTTTATTACTTGCTTTAGGATTGGTTTCATACTCTTATTTTTTCAAAAGATGAGGGTTGAATCAAATGTTTTTTTAAAGAAAAATGCCATGAAGCTATCCTCTAACAGTTAGGAATGGTATAATTCATACGATTACAGACATTGGAGGCATATAGCTACATGATTACAGTAACAGATGTTGGTCTACAATACGGAGACCGTAAATTATTTGAAGAAGTAAATATTAAGTTTACGCCTGGCAACTGCTATGGCTTAATTGGAGCAAACGGGGCTGGGAAATCAACATTCTTGAAAATCTTATCTGGTGAGATTGAACCTCAACAAGGTGACGTTCATATGAAGCCAGGTCAACGCCTTGCCGTTTTGAAACAAAATCACTTTGAGTACGAAGAATTTGAAGTTCTTCATACGGTAATTATGGGTCATGCTCGTCTTTATCAAGTGATGAAAGAAAAAGATGCGATTTACATGAAAGAAGAATTCTCAGATGAGGACGGGATCAAAGCTGCAGAGCTTGAAGGAGAATTTGCAGAATTAAATGGTTGGGAAGCTGAATCAGAAGCTGCAATCCTTTTAAAAGGTCTAGGAATTAATGAAGATCTTCACACTAAAAAAATGGCTGACTTATCAGGGAGTGAGAAAGTAAAAGTCTTACTTGCTCAAACTCTATTTGGCGAACCAGATGTTCTATTATTAGATGAGCCGACGAACCACTTGGATATTCAAGCGATTCAGTGGCTAGAGGAGTTCTTAATTAATTTTGATAACACGGTTATTGTTGTTTCCCATGACCGTCACTTCCTAAATAAAGTTTGTACGCATATTGCTGATTTGGATTTTGGTAAACTTCAAATTTATGTGGGGAACTATGATTTCTGGTATGAGTCTAGTCAATTAGCACTTAAAATGGCTCAAGACCAAAATAAAAAGAAGGAAGAAAAAATCAAGGAGTTACAAAACTTCGTTGCTAGGTTTAGTGCGAATGCTTCTAAATCAAAACAAGCAACATCACGTAAGAAATCACTTGAAAAGATCTCTTTAGATGATATTAAACCATCCTCTCGTAAATATCCATATGTTCACTTCCAGCAAGAGCGTGAAATTGGAAATGATGTTCTTCGTGTTGAGGGATTAACGAAGACGATTGATGGCGTAAACGTTTTAAACAATGTTAGTTTCACGATGAATAAAGACGATAAAATTGCTCTTGTTGGTACAAACGAGATGGCAAAGAACGTTTTATTCAAAATTTTAGCTGGAGAAATGGAGCCGGATAGTGGTTCTTATAAATGGGGCGTTACAACATCTCAAGCTTACTTCCCTAAAGATAACTCCGAGTATTTTGAGGGCTGCGACTTAAACCTTGTGAACTGGCTTCGCCAATACTCACCTCAAGATGATAGCGAAACGTTCTTACGTGGCTTCTTAGGAAGAATGTTATTCTCTGGTGAGGAAGTATTGAAGAAAGCAAGTGTATTATCAGGGGGCGAGAAAGTTCGCTGTATGCTTTCTAAAATGATGTTAAGTGGTGCTAACGTGCTACTGCTTGATGAACCGACTAACCACTTAGACCTTGAATCGATCACAGCTGTCAATAATGGCTTAATTGCCTTTAAAGGTGCAATGATCTTCTCAAGTCATGACCATCAGTTCAATGAGTCAATTGCCAACCGTATCATTGAATTAACAGAAGATGGCTTAATTGATAAGCAAATGACTTATAATGAATTTCTTGAGTACAAAAAATAAATACAATTGCCACTGGGTCCTAACCCTAGTGGCTTTTTTATCGTTATTTGTTTAACTGACAAGAGTAATATTTAAAATAAAATTACAGTAAGTGAAATTATAATAGTAAAACCTATCCCAAATATTTATGGTCAGATCATATTTATTGAATTCACTATTTATTTGTGAGCTTATCTTTTCACTTCTACTTACAATTCTTCTTTCACATGATATGATTAAGAGAATGTCATTGAAATGAGGGAGGGGCGTCGACCATGTCACTGCGTCAAGCATACACCGCAGCGATAGCCGGTGCAGCACTTTGGGGAATGATCGGATTGTTTGTTCAACCACTCTATTCTTATGGATTTACAGCTTGGGAAGTTGTAGCGATACGAGCAATCGCTTCTGCTTTTTTGCTTGTTACTTACTTAGCTTTATTCAGTCGAAAGATGTTGCGAATTCAATTGCGCGACCTTCCCTTATTTATCGGAACAGGAATCGTCAGTATCGTCTTTTTTAACTGGTGTTTTTTTACGGTAATTGAGCAATCGAGCTTATCTTTAGCCGTCGTGCTTTTATACACTGGGCCCTTATTTGTTACGATCCTATCACGTGTTTTCTTTAAAGAGTTGTTAACCTATAACAAAGGCATTGCATTAGTGACAACGATTATTGGCTGCGGTTTTGTCGTAGGGTTACTCCCTAGCTTTAACACAGTCCTTACACCTTCGATTTTACTGATTGGGATCGGTTCTGGCTTTTTTTATGCTCTCTACAGTATTTTTGCTAAAGTGAGCTCAAAGCGCTATTCATCGATGACGATTACCACTTATTCGTTTATTTGCGCAGCCGCTTTTATGATTCCAACATCAGGACTATGGAATAAAGCGCATCTTTTCACACAAATCGAGGTAAGCAGCTATGCAATCGGATTAGCATTTTTTCCAACTGTGCTTGCCTACTTGCTCTATACGAGAGGTTTAGCTGAGATCGAATCAAGCCGAGCATCGATTTTATCAACAATTGAACCGGTTGTAGCGATAGCTATTGGTCTTTTCGTTTTTTCAGACCAACTAACAGTCATCCAATGGTTCGGCGTCATGCTTGTCCTTCTATCTATTTTCCTCGTCTCAAGGCCCGAACATCGTCCCACACGCAAAAAATCGACGCCCAAACCACAAGCTGTGTAGGGCGTCGATTGTTCGATGTACCTATGCTTTTTTCTTTATATCAACATACTGCATGATTTCCTTGCTGTTTTGATATTTTGGATTGTTCGTCCGAGTCGAATCTCGCAACTCAGAAGCATAAGTGATTTCAAAGTTTTGCAATGTCTCTAGTTCCTTTACAAAATCAATTAGTTCTTGTTGATCTCGCCCACTTAACCTTACTCGCATCTATCATTCTCCTCTCATACGTTCGTTATTTTAGTAGAATATTTTCATCTTGGCAAGAAAAAATGTCTACCCTATTGGCAGACATTTTACTGATCATTTAAGCGTTCCTCTTTTTGACGTACTCTTCTAGATTTGAAGTAGTAGTATAGTCCGAAAAGGATTACAACACCAATTAATGTATAAATAAGCTGCTGAACAAAAGATGCCCAGTCTGTAATCGATCGGCCGTAATAAAAGCCTATCCAATAATAAAAACTCATCCAAATAAATGCCGAGCTAAAAGCGATTGGAGCAAAACGTTGATAAGGAATCGCTGAAACTCCTACACTAAAAGGGACGGCATGTCGTACAAACGGAAAAAAATAACTAAAAGATGCTGCTCTTAATCCGTGACGATCAAGCATTTCCTTGCCTTTTAAAGCCCGTTTATGCCAAATCGAATGTTTTTTATGAATCAAATTGGACTTATCCTCAAAAAAATGTCCAACAAAATACAGCAACGTACCATGCAATAGAATACTAGAGAAGATAATGAACATTGCAGGGATCGGATCTAGATAAGAAGTAGTAGCCAATAAGCCACCACTCATCAGGAGGATTTCATTAGGGACAGGGAAGAAAAACAAACCAATCGAAAAAATAAGAAACAAGGCCAAATAACCATGACTTTGAATAAAAGAGATCATTTCGGTAAACGCAACCATGATATCCCCTTCCCCCTTTATTCATGGTATGAACTGTTCATTATCTTTATCTTACAAGAAAGCTTCGAATTCCGCAAAGATATCTCCTTCACTCTCTCTGTAATAAAAAAAGACAGTGCGCTCACTGTCTTAGTTTTTAAAGTAATCTTTATAGTAACCGCCAATTTTTCCAGTGTTATCAACCACAAAGTAAAATTCTTCGGTTTCATTTTTCAATTCGTATGTTTTGCCTTTCGTTAAAGCGCGGTCTACCATGTATTTTTTTGCATCAGTATGTACACATTCTACCGTACGAATCGTTTCTTTTTGTTGCCACGTTTGATGAATCATTTAGCATCCCTCCTTCTAACCTCTCTTTATTATAAAGAGTATTATCACGAGAGGCAAATACAATTGAGATTTCTACTCCTGTATAAACCTTCAAAAGCAACCAAACACTATGTAGATAGCAACCCAAAATAAATTAAGTATTTCGTGCATTCCTACATTGTTTTACTCACTTTTTGATTTGTGGTAGGGTAAGTAAGTTATTTTTTCTGTAAGAATTTATTTCAGGAGGGTTTACTTTGAATAAACAAAAAATGGATTGGCCAGTCTTCCTCATTAGTGGTGGTGCTCTCATCCTATTTGTGATTGCTTCATTCATTTCTGCAGAGGGTGTTGCAAACTATGTTGATGCTACTTTTAACTGGTCAGCTACATACTTTGGAGCATTTTGGCAAGTCTTTATGCTACTCACATTTCTTATCGCCTTAGGACTTATGTTTTCTAAATATGGGGCGGTTCGATTAGGTAGATCCGACAAGCCAGAGACGAGTACTTTTAAATGGATTTCGATGATTATGTGTACTCTACTTGCAGGCGGAGGTGTATTCTGGGCTGCCGCTGAACCGATGTATCATTTTCTAGAAACACCACCGATGTATGCGGATATTGCCCCTGGACAAGCAGAAACGATTGTTCCAGCCTTGGCACAATCCTTCCTAGATTGGGGATTTTCTGCCTGGGCCATCCTTGGAACATTAGGTGTTGTTGTGTTAATGTACGGATACTCAAAAGGGTTACCACTTAAACCACGTACTCTCCTTTATCCTTTAGTAGGTAAAAAAATTATGGAGAAAAACAATGTATTAGGTATTGCGGTAGATGCCTTCTCTATTATTGCAGTTGCAGCCGGAACGATTGGACCAATAGGTTTTCTTGGCTTACAAGCAGCTTACGGCTTAGATTCTCTCTTTGGTGTCCCAAATACGTTTATAACCCAGCTTGCGATTATTTTTGGACTGGTTGCCATCGCTGCTGTGTCTGCAGTGACCGGTATCCATCAAGGAATTCAATGGTTAAGTCGTTTTAACATTATCTTCACTCTCGTTTTAGTCGTAGTTGTATTACTCGTTGGTCCTGCTGGATTTATCATCGATGGATTTGTTGGGACATATGGTGTGTATGTACGAGATTTCCTTGAACTCAGTCTCTATCGTGGAGATACGGGTTGGTTATCTTTTTGGACGATCTTCTTTTGGGGTTGGTTTATTGGGTATGGTCCAATGATGGCAATTTTCATCAGCCGTATATCGCATGGCAGAACGCTGCGTGAACTCTTTATCGCTGTTATTGTGATTGCTCCACTTGTTACAAACTTCTGGTTTACAGTCGTAGGTGGCTCGGGTATTTTCTTTGAATTACAGAATCCCGGCTCGGTTAGTGAACCTCTCTATGAAGCAGGCTTACCCGCTTCGATGATCGCTATTGTTACCCAATTACCGTTTGGATATTTAATTGCAGCAGCTTTCTTGCTTGTTACGGTAGTTTTTGTTGCGACAACAACCGATTCCATGTCATACACGATATCAATGACGGTTACTGGAAGTAGCACGCCAGCTAAATCGATTCGTGTATTTTGGGCGCTTGCCATGGGTGCTGTTGCTGCTGTGTTACTTTACTTAGGTGAGGGCAGCATTAATGCTCTTCAATCGTTCATTGTGTTCACTGCAGTACCTGTTTCTTTAATTATGTTACCAACGTTATGGCTAGCTCCTAAAGTTGCTAAACAAATGGCTAAAGATCAAGGAATTCACTAATAAAAAACAGCCTATCTTTTGAGATAGGCTGTTTTTATTGTGTTGATTAACCTTCTAATAAAAGTTGTTCTGGATCTTCAAGAAGTTCCTTTACTTTTACAAGGAAACTAACCGCTTCTTTACCATCAACAATACGGTGGTCATAAGAAAGGGCAATGTACATCATTGGACGATTTTCGAAACGCTCTTGGTCAATAGCAACCGGACGCCATTGAACCTTGTGCATTCCAAGAATACCAACTTGTGGAGCATTTAAAATTGGAGTGGACCATAATGAGCCGAATACCCCTCCGTTAGTGATAGTGAATGTTCCACCTTGCAGATCAGAAATCGAAAGCTTATTGTCACGAGCTTTTTTACCAAGTGAACCAATTTCACGTTCAATTCCTGCAAATCCTAAACGATCAGCATCGCGTACAACTGGTACAACTAGACCTTCGTCTGTTGATACAGCTACACCGATATCATAATACTTCTTCATTAGGATTTCATCGCCTTGAATTTCAGCATTTAGTAATGGGAACTCTTTAAGTGCACCAATCACTGCTTTAGTGAAGAATGACATGAAACCAAGCTTAACGCCATTCTTATCTAAGAATGCATCTTTACGACGTTTACGTAAATCCATTACTGCAGTCATATCAACTTCGTTAAAAGTTGTTAGCATAGCTGCTGTTTGTTGAGATTCAACTAGACGTTTTGCAATCGTTTGACGGCGACGAGACATCTTCACACGCTCAACTGGCTTGCCTGGTTGATCTTGTTGAGGTTGTGCAGCAGGCTTCTTCGCAGCTGGTGCTGATGGAGCTTTTTCTGCTGGCTTTGATTGATGGGTTTCAACGTCTTGTTTACGAATACGACCAGTTGGATCATTTGTTGCGATCTCTTTTAAGTCGATTCCTTTTTCACGAGCAAGCTTTCTAGCTGCAGGTGATGCAAGTGGACGATCTGTGCTAGAAGTTGTTTCTTCTGCAGCCTCTTGCTTAGGCTCTTCTTTTTTCTCTTCGGCTTTTGGTTCTTCTTTAGCAGCTGGAGCCTCTGTCGAACCTGAAGCATCTCCGCTTTCATCAATGACTGCAATTACTTCTCCTACTTCAACTGTGTCACCTGGCTCTTTTTTAAATTCTTTAATCACACCAGAATGTTCAGCTGTAATTTCAACATTGACTTTATCAGTTTCAAGTTCAGCAATGTATTCTCCTTGGTTAACTTGCTCACCAACTTGTTTTAACCATTGTGCTATCGTTCCTTCAGTAATCGATTCTGCTAGTTCTGGTACTTTAATTTCAATCACGGCGATGGCCTCCTTATTATTTGCGAGTCAATGATTCTGTGATGATACGTTCTTGTTCTTTCTTATGAGCAACCGGGTCACCTTCAGCAGGACTTGAACGATGAGTACGTCCAATATAAGAAACAGAAGCTTCGCTCGGTGTAATCTCACGGATACGTGACTCGATAAATGGCCAAGCACCCATATTTTTAGGCTCTTCTTGAACCCATACAATTTCTTTTAGGTTCTTGTATCGAGCAAATAATGCACGAATTTGCTTTTTAGGGAACGGATACAACTCTTCCACTCGAGCAATGTGAACCCAATCCCAATCCTCATCTGATTTTTTCACACGATCAGCTAGGTCAATCGCCACTTTACCGCTGCAAAGTACCACACGCTCTACTTTGTCCACTTCTTCTCCAAGACCAGCTTGCTCAAATACAGGCTTAAATTCGCCTTCTGTGAACTCAGCATGAGTAGAAGCTACGACTTGGTTACGTAACAAGCTCTTAGGTGTCATAATGATCAGAGGACGAACAGCTTCTTTTTCTAAAATAGCTGCTTGACGACGTAGGATATGGAAATATTGCGCTGCAGATGTACAGTTTGCAATCGTCCAATTGTTCTCAGCTGCAAGTACTAAGAAACGTTCCACACGTCCACTTGAATGTTCTGGCCCTTGTCCTTCATAACCGTGAGGTAATAGACAAACAAGTCCTGATTTTTGACCCCATTTCGCACGACCAGCAGATACCCATTGGTCAAATATAACTTGAGCACCATTGGCAAAGTCACCAAATTGAGCTTCCCATAATACGAGTGTTTCTGGAGCAAATACGTTGTAGCCATATTCAAACCCAACAACAGCCATTTCAGATAATGGGCTATTATGAACCGAGAATGAAGCATTTGCTTTGTCAAATTCTTTAAGCGGTGTATGCGTCTCATTTGTCTCACGATCATGTAAGACTAGGTGACGATGAGCAAATGTTCCACGTTCTGAGTCTTGACCAGATAAACGAATTGGCGTTCCATCATGTAAAATAGAAGCAAATGCAAGTGTTTCAGCTAATGCCCAGTCAATCTTGCCTTCGCCTTCAAATGATTGGAGACGACGTTTTAATATCTTCTCAAGCTTTTCATTTGGCTTAAATTCGCTCGGCCATTCTAGAAGCTCTTCGTTAATTGACTTTAATGTATCAAACTCAACAGATGTCTTCACTTTAGGAAGTCCATTTACAACATAGTCCGGAGTCACAATTTCTTTTGCTTTATTAGACTTGTTTCCTGCCACTGCATCATATTGAGATTGAAGGTACTCTTGTGCTTCTTTATCAAGCTGTTCGCCGTAGTTAGACTCAATTTCACCGCGAGCGACTAATTGGTCTGCATACAGCACACGTACCGTAGGGTGTTTTCTCACTGTTGTATAAAGTCCTGGTTGCGTTACAGCTGGCTCATCCATTTCGTTGTGACCGAAGCGACGATATCCAACTAAATCGATTAAGAAATCCTTTTTGAAACGCTTACGGTATTGAAATGCAAGATGCATAGCAGCAAGACAGGCTTCAGGATCGTCAGCATTCACGTGAACGATCGGGATTTCAAACCCTTTAGCTGGGTCACTTGCATATGTAGTTGAACGAGAATCATACGTTTCAGTTGTAAAACCAATATTGTTATTGGCAATAATGTGTAATGATCCACCAGTTTGATACCCTTTTAAGCGACTTAGGTTTAAGGTTTCCGTTACGATACCTTGACCAGGGAACGCAGCATCACCATGAATTAAAATCGAATATGCTTTAGAAATCGTTTGCTCAGGATCGCCTTTTTTCGTGCGTACTTCTTGTGCAGCACGTGCATACCCTTCTACAATTGGACTAACAAATTCAAGGTGACTTGGGTTATTAGCTAGTGAGACAGTGGCTTCAACTGTGTTATCATCTTTAATTTGACGATCAGCACCTAAGTGATATTTTACATCCCCTGTCCAACCGTAGTTAATTCCTGTTGAACCTTCTGAAGGAACAAGGTCCTTATTTGGAGCATGTAAAAACTCTGAGAAGATCATTTTGTATGGCTTGCTTAATGTGTGGGCAAGTACATTCAGACGACCGCGATGTGCCATCCCAATCATCACATGCTCTGTGCCTTCATGAACGGATTCACGAACGACTTCATCAAGCATTGGAACCATAATATCAAGGCCCTCAATCGAGAAACGCTTCTGCCCTACAAATGTACGGTGAATAAATTTCTCAAAACCTTCTACTTGCGTTAATCGTTTCAGTAGTGCTACTTTTTGTTGTTTGGAAAGGTTTGGCAAATAAATGCCAGATTCAACCATCTTATTTAACCAATGACGCTCTTCTTCATCTTGAACATGACCAAACTCAAAAGAAATAGTCTTTGTATAGACATTTTTCAAATGTTCAATTGCATCAAGTCCATCTTTTACATGAGAAGGGGCATCTGGAGAAATTAAATCAACTGGTACTTGTTTAAGATCCGCTTCTGTTAAGTCATAGCGGGAGAGTTGAATTCTCTCTTCATTTTTCTTATCCTTATGAATCGGGTGAACGTCGGCAGCTAAATGACCTTTCGTTCGAATCATGTCGGCTAATTTTACCGCACCGACAAACTTCCTCATCATGTCCGCTCCTGCAGCTTGTGGGGCTGAAGGTGCATTTGTCGCGTGAACAAGTTCAGATTGAGTAGAAGAAGGTGGTGGTCCCCATTGTTCAAATAACTCGCGTAGGTCTTCCTCTACAGCTTGTGGGTCTTTAGTAAATTCTTCATACAACTCAATTGCGACGCCAAGGTTCGGACCATGAAATCCTTGCCATGGCTCTTCCGGTTTGTGCTCCTTGCTGGACATGTGACAAAAACCTCCTAATAACTTTTAAGTCAACACAATAGTTGATTCTATTGAGAGACTGGAAATTGTAACGCTTTCATTCCCATTTTAACATGATTGTCACAATTGCTCAAAGGTTATCTGCTAGCTTTCAAAGATTTATTAGTCTTGTTAGATCCTTTGAGAATCGATTATAGTTAAAGATGGATGAATCAAGTTTGCTATTGTGCTTTCCTTCACTAAAAAGTGTAAAACTTTTTATTCAGAAAATCTAGTTATTTCGAAAGATTTCTTGCTTTTTTTTGAAAATTAATTAAAAAAGGACGTTTTAACGTGATAAATTTCGACAAAACCAATCGACAATTACTTACATCTGCTTGTCTCTCTTGTAATGACCCCCACTTTAGTAGACCTCTTGAAGAATCACCACATGTTGGATGTTGTTCATATAGCCCTGAGTTCTCGCTCTTTGAATTATCAAAAATTGCTACCGACGATTCTTCCTTTTTCTTTGATCTAGTAAATCAAGAATCAAACACAGTAAATGATTATACGATCCGAGTAAATGCTTGGATTCACCCTGCTTATCAAAAGCACGCTAACCATTTGAAACGATCGACGATTGAACAAGAAGATCTTAAAATCTCCTATTCTATTTGTCGATTTTTCAAAGAGAATCAAGGGTGTACATTAAAGCCTTCTTTCAAAAATGCAGTGTGCAGATCCTTTATTTGCTCTACGGTTGAAGATCGTTTATCTACTGATGAGAAAAGTCATTTACTAGAATGGGTGCAAGATATACAATCTGAAGCTACTTCCTTTCATCGCAAACATGAAACGATCCTTAAAGAGCGTAGGATGTCATTAAAAGAACATCCTAATCAAGTCTTTTCCTATTTAAAAGCACTCACATACTAAACAGCATCATTTTAAATTGAAGCTACCCTTAAATTGGATGGCTTAATTTGTTGACGTATGATACAAGATCCTTTAGTCTATTCATATCCTATTAAACAACTAAGAATTAGAGGTGTTTCAAATGAGTTTACAAGTCAAACAGAATCAACTTCAAGCAAACTCGCTAGAACACCCAACATTACCGCCTACTCAGACGATCTTAGTAGCGGTAGGGATTACAATAGCGATTTTGTTAAGTGTAGCTACTTTTACCATCGCAGATATGAATCTACTCATTCAACTGTGGCTTGGTCTATTACTAGGCTTCACCTTATTTCATGCACGCTTTGGTTTCACTTCGGCTTTTCGGAGATTAATGTCAGTCGGGAATGGTGAAGGTCTGCGTGCTCACATGCTGATGTTGGCTATTGCTTCTACCTTATTTGCACCGATTTTAGCTTATGGCATTAGCTTTTTCGGACATGAACCAACAGGGTTTGTTTCCCCAGTAGGAGTTAGCCTATTAGTTGGTGCGTTTGTATTTGGCATCGGCATGCAACTTGGCGGAGGTTGCGCCTCTGGTACCCTTTATTCTGCCGGTGGCGGGCGTTCTTCCATGTTTATTACCCTTTTTGGGTTTATCGTCGGCTCTGTGATCGGAGCGGCTCATTTTGATTTTTGGATGAATGATACACCAAGCTTACCAGCGATATCGCTTGCTACTGATACAGGACTCGGATACGGTGGTGCTTGGTTGTTACAATTACTTATATTTGCAGGAATCATTGCGATAACGTACTATATTCAACGTAAGAAAAACCCACCGAAAATGGCAGCTGTCCCATCAGCAATTGGGATAAAGCGAGTCATTCGTGGATCATGGCCACTTTTAGTTGCAGCTGTTGTGTTAGCCGTATTAAATGCTGTGACTCTTTTAGTAAGAGGGCAACCATGGGGCATCACGAGTGCTTTTGCCTTATGGGGATCAAAAGCAGCTCAATTTATTGGAATTGACGTGGCAAGCTGGGGCTACTGGTCAGGGGATAGAGCACAAGAATTAAATCAATCCGTTTTTCTTGATTCAACAAGTGTAATGAACTTTGGAATCATGACTGGCGCTTTACTGGCAGCAACCGCAGGTGGTGTGTATGCCTTAAAAAGAATTCCACCTAAACTGATCATCGCTTCATTGATTGGTGGGATTATGATGGGGTATGGCGCTCGTCTTGCTTTTGGCTGTAATATTGGTGCTTACTTTAGCGGTGTCGCTTCATTCAGTCTCCATGGTTGGGTGTGGGCGGTCATGGCTCTAGCAGGTACCTACGTAGCTCTTTACTTACGACCATTATTTGGGTTATCTGTACCGAAACCAACTGATTCAAGCTGTTAAAAAAACGAAAGGCAAGGTAGCTATATAAGCTACCTTGCCTTTTTTACAGATTCGGTAAACCACTCTATCAACTGTTCTTTTTCGTTCTCTGTGAATTGGAATAATGGTGAATCGCAACCCTCTTCCCTTAAGATCACTTGAAGAACCTCCCCTTCAGGGTTCGTAATGAGTAAGGCTTCGGGGTCGACTAAATCACTTGGTATATTATCCCCTTCAAATGCAACAACATGATGCATCCACAATTGAAGCTCGTACGTTTCAACTAATTTTAAATCTGTAAATTTAGCTTCTGTGTATTTTTCAAACGTTAAATCAATCATATGTAAATAACCCTTTCTTATCGCTCATCTAGGTACGAAGAAAAACAGTTTATACACTACTGCTAATCGTAGTGTATAAACTTATCTGCAATAAATCCAATCTTTTTTACATAGGAAAGGATGCCACACTTTCATGCGACATCCTTCTTTTGCTTAGAATGAATTGCGAATTGTAACTTCTTCTAGTGGCTTTCTTGCTGAGCGGTGAGCTGGCATAGCAGCTTTCCCTACAGTTAATAACATAACCGGTGTGAAACGGTCAGGTACATTAAAAGACTTTACAAACGCATCGCGGTTAAAGCCACCCATTGGGCAAGTGTCATAACCCTTTGCTTTAGCTGCTAACATTAGTTGCATAGCTGCAAGCGATGCATTTAAAACCGCTTCATCACGAGGGAAAGGGGTATCGCCCTCGTATGCTTGGTTGATTTGGCCGACTAATGTATCTTTAATTTGTTCAGTCATAAAACCATTTTCTACCGCTGCACCATAAACAGCATCAGCTTCTTTATTCGCTTCTAAATCTCCTAATACAGCAATTGTAACGGAGCTATCCACAATTTGCTTTTGGTTATAAGCAATTGGCAATAATTCTTCTTTTTTCTTTTGATCGTCTATGACTAAAAAGCGCCAGTGTTGCAAGTTCCATGAAGAAGGCGCCATTGCTGCCGCTTCTAAGATAGCTGTTAAATCCTCTTCAGGCATTTCATATCCAGCTTCGTATTTTCTAACCGAATGTCGTTCTTCTATTGTTTGAAATAAGCCAAGTTCTTCTTGGTGTGTAGTACCATGCATGTGAAACTCTCCTTTATAACCATATTACCTATATTTTAGCGAAGGCTTCATCAAGCTGTAAAACAATATGCTTCAAATGAAGCGAGATTGAGTCTTATGTCCCTGTTTTTCATGTATTCCATACTGATTAGACTATTCAAATTGATCTGTTGCTTGTAACGGCATGAGCCTATTTCTAAAACCGGTAAGAAGAAACAATAACCTTGCTCTTCTTAGCCTTTAGGTTGCACGAACTGTTACGTCTACATTCCATTTTTTATCACCAATACTTAGTAGCCCAATCAGTTGTAAAAGATCATAAAATGGGACACACTATAACCAAATCACTCGGAAGGATGAGATCAATGGAATACACCCTACAAAGTATCGAATGTACAGACCCTTGTGCTGTGACGGTTGACCCTGAAAATGGTATCTATACGATTAAAACATTTGATACTAGTGGAAGACAATTTAATGAGCCAATGGAGCTGGTTGCTTGGATTAAAAAAAACTGGAAACCCCAACAATTCGAGGATCCCAGTGAGTATCAGAAGTTATTAAGAGCAATTGATGAAGAAATCAATTAAAGTGATACGTAGACCATTATTTCTTAAATACCATCATGTACCAACCGCCTTCTTTTACAACAGGCGTTGTTTTCTTAAATTTAAACCCTGCAGCTTTGGCATATTGTTTTAATTCACGTTCTGAAGGCACAGGGTACATATTTTCATGCGCGGACATAAAGCTATTAAACGCCGAAGCAAAGGCTTGACCATGTTTTGATTGAACGAGTGGAGAAATCACAATTAGCGTCCCCTTTTTCCCAACAATTTTACTAGAACGCTCAAACAATTCTGCTCGATCTTCTTTTGAGAAATAATAGAGGAGATTATTCATCATCACAAGATCAAACTCTTCATCTGATTCATACTCTTTAATATCCCCTGAGATGATTTCTATATTACTATCCTTCACTTCTTCTTGAGCTTTCTTTGCGACTTGCTCGTCTGCTTCAAGCCCTTTTAATCGTAACTTAGGTTTCTTGACTTGGATTCGTTTTAAATAACCACCATACGCGCATCCAATATCAAAAATTGATTTTACACGGTCTTTTTTCACGACATCTAATACTTTAGGAAAAGCAATCGTCTCTAGTAGGGCAGATGTTTGGGCAACCGTGTCGCCATAGTCAGCTTCAAAGAAGTTAACCTCTTTTCCTTGCATCAAATCACGATAAGATAACATCGTAGGAATATGTAATTCCATCATTTCTTTTATTAAGATTCCTACGGAAGAATCACTGTCCTTTGATACATATTTCACAAGTGATCGTTTAGGTTTGATGATGCCTTTGCGGTTTTGTTTTAAGTGGCCAAGAACTAAGCCAACATCAACCCAGCGCTGTAAGAGATCTTGATTTAAGTTATGTGATAGTGCCACTTCTTCTACAGCAGCACCTTTTTTAAAGTGTTTAAATAAATCTAAACTATACCCAAGGTGAGCATGCCAAGTTGGCAAAAATGGTTCGTTTCGTTTCATCCACTTTCTAGCATTCCATAGTCGTCTGTATTCTGTAAGTTGCATGCTATTCACCTCTTTTTATTATATCTCCACGGATAATCGTCTTCTTTGCTAAATAAGTACTTGTTGATGACGTTCTCAGATAACTGTCTTTTCCCTAAGCCTAGTGCTGATAAACCATCAATGACGCCAAACTTCCACAATCCTACTCCGGCAATGTTCAACATTTGTTTATCATGCAAACGTCTATTGTTAGCTAAGCGCTTAATCGCTTTAATACGTAATTTTTGAGAAAGATTACCAGACAAGTTGTAGACGAGTGCAGATTGATGACTAAGCCATGATAAATATTCAACCCTCTCTTTTCTCACACGTTCAAACCACTTTAACTGTGTGTAGTCACCTTCAAGTTGATGTTGATACATCCATGCAATTAAATCACCTAATGTATCCGCATCCTGGATCGCTAAGTTCATTCCTTCGCCCGCCATCGGGTGAACACTATGAGCTGCATCACCAATAACAATTACATTCCCTTCAACATAATGAGAAACAGTATGCCTTACCGGGATCATTAATTGAATGTCTTTCCATGATCCAACCTGATCAACAAAGCCTTCAAGATCAGGCTTCAACTCTTTATATGCTCGATAAAAAGCCTCTAAGCCTTCCTCCTTCATTTCCTTATATTCACCTTCACGTATGAGCAATACTGAACGAACTTCATTGTTTGGCAATGGGAATAAGCCAAGGAAACGTTCGTGATTGCCAATCATTTCACCGTGCACAAGCGTAGGAGGTGAAGGAAACGTAACCGTTAGAAATTGATGTGAATAAGAGTGTTTTTTTAGTGGAATGTCGACGGAATTGCGAACTTTAGACCCTCTTCCTTCTGCCCCAACAATCAAATTAGCTTGAATACTTATTTCTTCTTTACCTTGTTTCACAATGACTTCATGATCGGATTGTTTTCTTAAAAAAGTGGCTGGTTGCAATAGTTGGAACTCACCATATTTACTTGCTTCTTCTAACAAGATTTCTTTTAAGCAATTATGCGGAATCATGGCCGCTGTATTAATAGGTGTTTGTAAGGTTGTATAGTCCATTACCACTTCAAGCAGTGGCTCGTTTTTTTCATTTAATTCTTTTGTAATGATTTTCTCAAGAGGTCTTATCTCTTTTGCAATTTTAGGATAGATTCCTAGTTGTTCGAAAATGCATAGGGTCTTCGGTTGCAGTAATTCACCTTTGTAGACATTGCCCATCCCTTTTTGGCGCTCTACAACGATGACGCTTACACCTTCTTTCACTAGACGAAGAGCGAGACTTAATCCAGCTACGCCTCCACCTGCAATGAACACGTCGGTTTTCATTTTATTCACCACCTGTTTCCTTCTTTATTCCCATAGAAATTAAGAATAAAACAACATATGAATGACTTTAGTAGAAGTATTATGGGAAGTTGTCGAAAATTGTTTTCTATAGATCTGTTTTTGTTTATAATTGATTGAACTGAATTGTTAGTAAAAAGGATGGCTGAATGTGCGAAAATTTCTTATGTTCTTATTCTTTACAGCATTTATTGTACTGATTGTAGCTGTATGGTCATTTGAGAAAAATGATCAAGTAAAACAAATCACCTATAAAACGTTGATAGGACAGCATCATATACCTGAAAAATACCTTCCAATCTATAAAGAAGCAGCCGAAGAGTATGAAGTCCCATGGGAGCTTTTAGCATCCGTTCATCGAGTAGAAACAATTTTCTCTACAATGGACCCACTCATTAGTCCTGTTGGTGCAGTTGGCCATTTTCAGTTTATGCCAAGAACATGGGTTGGCTGGAGCTATCCTGGTGGAGATCTCGGTCAAATTGAGGATAAGATTGATATCACAGATATTGATCTGATTGAAGAACATCGAGGGTATGGAGTAGATGCCACGGGAAACGGGAAAGCTGATCCGTTTGATCTCTATGACTCTGCCTATTCTGCTGCTAGATACTTAGCCGATCACGGTGCTAGTGAAGGAGATTACGAGAGAGCTTTATTTGCTTACAATCAAAGCAATGAATATGTGAGCCAAGTGATGAAGTTTTTCGACTCCTACAATGATCATTATGAGTTAGTTTCCTTACCTTTCGCCTATGATTAATAAATAAGCAGAGAGCTCAGTAGCTCTCTGCTTATTTTTGTTCATACTTTACTTTCGTTTTGTCCTGAAATTCAATTTCAAGTTCGAATTTTTTGATCGACTCCTTCTCTAGGTCTAAATAAGCAAGTATGTCATCCACAGTAGTATCGTCTACTGTACCACTTGATAAAGAAATTTCATCTAAAAAGGCTTCTACAAACTGAACAGCTTCTTTTCCTTTTAGTTCCCTTTTCTTGTCTTTACCCTCTTCTTTGTCTTTTTCTTTACCCTTTTCTTTATGTACTGCTCTCTCGTCTTTTACTTTTGCTTTTGGATTCTTTTTCTTCCCTTCATATTCAATCTCTAATTCACCCTGGTCACCAGTAAATTCGATTTCCAATTCAAAATCTTTAATGCCACTCGCCAACAAACTAATGGGTGGTACTTCTTTTGTTTCTTCCTTTGAAGGTTCATTTTCATTTACAGTAGGAGATTGATCCTCTGATAGCTCTTCCGTTTGGGTTTCTTGGTTAGGTGCTGTAGCATGAGCGAAGTCTTCTCGTTCCGTCTCTTCTAATTCACTCTCTTCTACAATCATCTCGATACGTTCATTGTCTGATTCGCTGTTCTCTTCAGTAGCCAGATCACGTGTGGAAATCGGGGTTTCATTCTCAATCGTTATTTCGTTTACTGGTTCAGTTCTTTCGTTATCGTTGTATGTAACAGGTTCTGATTTCTCATTCCCTTGGTTACAACCAACTAGTAGGAATAAGCCGCACATACTAACGATGCATATGGATTTCAAATGTGTTCACCTCTTCATTACATAAGCTTTATATCGTAGCCACTTTACCACAGGTTGAGGTCTTATTCTAGAGTTTTTGTTCATAAGATGAAGAAACGTCATGTCCAAGGAGCTGACTGAATGGGCTTTATTCTTCTTATCTTTCTAGCGTTACTCGTCAGTATCGATGGTTTTGTCATTGGCTTTATGTTTGGGTTAAAACGTATTAAAATTCCTCTGATCGTCCTTCTGCTCATCTCCATTTTCTCTGCTTTTGTTATCTTTTTTTCAATGGGTGTAGGACGTGTGTTGGGGGAAGTGATTCCTTCTTCTTTCATTCAAACCTTGGCGGGGGTCTTAATGATTTCAGTAGGAATCTATAATTTATTTAATGATCTCCCCTTATATAGACGATCGTATTTTGTCATCATAGCTTTGTTAATGAATGTTGATAGTGTTGGGTACGGGGTTCAAGCAGGATTAGCGGAGCGCCCCTTCTGGTTCGCTCCGCTAGCAGGTATCCTTTTAATGTTTGCGTTGATTTTCGGAATAATTCACGGGCATGAAACAAAAAACCCATTTGTGCTTCGTTATGTTGCCGCTCTTCCAGGACTATTGTTTATCTGCCTTGGAATGATGAAGCTTCTGTTCTAAAACTAGATCATTCTCTCTCCACGATTTTAAAGTGACCGAATCCCATCTACATCATATACATGTATCAATGCCTATAACCTATAAAAGGAGCAATGTTATGATGGAGCAGAACAATAATAAATGTATAAACGAAATAGGATTAACGAATGAACCTGTTCTCATTCAATCGGTCATATGTTCAAAAGAAGTTAAACTTATTGCATATACTAAAACCAATTTAAAAGTAAAAGATCATGATCAAATACAATTTGTCCCGGATTTAAAAACAACGGAGATCACTGGAACATTGTTGCATGATCTTATTATTTTACAAGGATTTATTAAGGGAAGTATTTTAGTCAATAACCGTTGCATAAAACAAATAACTTTGGCTTTTCAAGAAGAAATCTGCTGTGAAGATGTTTGTCCGGGGGATACGCTAAAAAAAACAAGTCCGCTCTTGAAAGGCATAGTACCTCCTCAAATCATTCCATGTGAAGAGGCCGGTTATTCTCAAGTCATTTTCAAAGTCATATTAGGCATACAAATAACCGTTATTAGAGAAAAAATTGGCAAAGTGGCAGTTACTATAATCGGCGATGTAGATAAAAACGGCTGTAAAACTTCCACCACCCCTCCTCAAATTATTTGTTATCAAGAAGCTGAAAAGCCAAAAAAACCAAAAGACCCTAAAAGAAAAAAAGAAGAGGACAAATGTAGAAAGGAAACAAAGTTCGAGGAATCATCATGTTTTTCTATTCACAAAAAGAAAAAATATGATTTTTAACTTTAATCCTTTTCATCAGGATTAAATCACCAATTTTGATTAATTAGTATTAAAGTCTAGAGCACGTCCCCCCTCTTCTTAATAGGATGTAGAGATTCATTTAATAGAACAAAAAATGAATCAAATACTATTAATCTATTAAGGAGAGGATCAAATGGATTTTCATTGTAATCAACACAAGAATCTAGGAGATTTATGTTGTGGGAAAGAAGCATACCACAAACCAGCACAACCAAGCATTGAGTGCTTGAAAGTAAATTCAGTGATTTGTACGAAGTCTGTGCAGAAAGTAGCTGAGTTACGTTTGCCTACTGTTGAATTAGGTATTGGTGATGATATCGACTTAGCTTTAATCTCTTTTTCAAATGTAACTGCTAATCCGAATGGAATTGTAATGAGAGGAACTTTAATTGATGGGAAAGTTGTTAACTCTGGATATGTACCTGTAACAGCAACTATTAATATTGCTGGAGTAGATACTCCAATTGAAGTACAGCTTAACCTTCCTTTTCAAGCGGAAACAGAGTGTCCAGGAGCTTGTGTAGGAGACGATTTACAAGAAACAGTACCAGTAATTGAAGCCGTTCTTCCACCGGTAATTACACCAGGTATTACTGTAGCAGGGGCTCTATCCCTATCATCTATTACGTTTAAAGTTATCATTAGAACGCAAATTACTGTTTCTCGTGAGAAATTAGTTCAAGCTGGTGTAACAGTGCTTGGCGATATTAACCCGGATCGTTGTACAACGTTGCAACCTACTATGCCTACTTCTAGAACGGTTACTTTCTACAACGGAAATGGTAACGGCTAATTAGCTAATTAAAAAAGAGACTAGTAACAAGTCTCTTTTTTAATATATTATCAGGATACTCTTTCATTCATAAATGCTGATCTAACTCTATTTGTAAGTATGAGATGAAAAATAGAAACTATCATCATCGCTATCCCTACAAATTGATACGTAAAACGAATCGACTCTTGGTTTGCGATCATTCCAACTGCGTCAAGTACAATCGGTGAAGAAAATTGACCCAAAAACAGCATACTCGTAACTAAAGCCATTGCTTGAACCGTCTGTACCCTAGGAACTTCTCTTGATACCCGGTCAAATACAGTCGGCATGATCACACCAAAACCAAATCCCATCAAGCCTACTCCCACTGCTAAGAATAAGAGATTAGTAGTGAATCCAATGATCAGAAATCCACTCGCCATCAGCACAAGCTGACTAGGGATGACAAATATTTTTAATAGCTGATTCACTTTACGTAACACCATTCCTGCAACTAAACCAAATGCTGTGGCAATCGCAATAACCATACCAGCTAATTGTGAAGAGCCAAGCCCCTCTTGATTCAAATAAAGTGCCATATTAGTCGGAATCGAGTAAAAGGCTAAGACAAGAAAAAACATTCCAGCACCTAATACATATAATTTTTTTGGTAACGGAGCTAATGTCGTACCAACCGGAATATGTTCCGGACTTCTTTTAGGAAGGAAAAAGAAAACTACGATCGCCACAATGAGTGCCACCAAGTATACACTAAAAGTGATACGCCAGCTTAAGGCAGCAAGTAAGCCAGAAGATAAGAAGAGAACAATTCCACCAAAGTTATTCGCAGCGCTTACTTGACCCATTGTTGCTGTTCGTTCTTCCCCGTCAAAGAAATCAGCTACAAGGGATGTGGAGATTGGCATCAAAAATCCTACTCCAATTCCTAGAATAGCACGACAAACTAATAACCACTCAATCGTGGGAACAAGGCCACCACCTACTCCACCGATCACATAAAAAAAGATCCCAATAAATACAAGCGTTTTCTTTGTCATCTTTCTCGTTAAGTAACTAGATAGAAAGGTAAATGGAATAATCATGACAGATGGTAAGGTCATGATTAATTTAATCGTTGTTTCACTTGCATCTGGAAAAGCAACCGATATATCTGCCAATGCAGGAGCAACAGCAGCCCCCGCCATTACTGTTAATAATGAAATGGAGAGAATAGCCATTTTCAAAAGTGACTTATTCATGAAGTTCCTTCTTTCTATCTAATTGGTCAAATACCGTTCTCGTAACTGAGTGCGTTTTTGCTACCCTCTTTAATACACTCTTCGTCACTAGTAATTCTTCTTCTGAAACATCACTTGTAACTTGATCCAAAGTTTCTTCGACAATTGAGACTAATTGACTTCTTAAATGCTTACCGTGCTCTGTTAAATAAATACGTTTGCACCTAGCATCTTTTGTGTCTGCTACTCGCACAATTAATTCACGCTTTAACATATTTTGTATCAATCGTGACATACTCGGCTGATCTTTCCCGGTACGTTGCGCTAGTTCATATTGACTTAACCCTTCTTGTTCCCACAATTGAACAAGAATCGTCCAATGCTCTGTCGTGACGTCATAGCCACTTTCTGTAATATTACGTTGCAATTGATTCATCAAGGCTCTTCCTGCCATTGCGACTAAAAAACCAAGTGAATCATCTAATTGATAGTTAGACATCCTTATACTCCTCTTCCCATCTATCTCTTTATCTTATTTCATCATTAAATACTTGTTTATGCAAGTAATTTGCAAATAAGAACACCCACCATAGTTGATGGGTGTATATCGCTTAACGATTATCAATCGTTTCTGGGTACAAATCATGATTCATAAGACGGTATTCAGCCATTTTTTCAAATTTCGTTCCAGGCTTTCCGTAATTTGTGTAAGGGTCAATCGAAATTCCGCCACGTGGCGTGAATTTGCCCCATACTTCGATGTAGCGTGGGTCCATTAATTCAATCAAATCATTCATGATAATATTCATACAATCTTCATGAAAATCTCCGTGGTTTCTGAAGCTAAATAAGTAGAGCTTAAGTGATTTACTTTCGACCATTCGCTCACCAGGGATGTAGCTAATGTAAATCGTCGCGAAATCAGGCTGTCCTGTTTTTGGACACAACGACGTGAATTCTGGACAATTAAACTTTACAAAATAATCACGATTAGGATGCTGATTATCAAAAGCTTCCAGGATTTTAGGATTGTACTCAAAGTCGTACGTCGTGCCTTGATTTCCTAACAATGTAACGCCTTCTAAATCTTCATCTTTACGACCACTCATTGAACATCCTCCTTATACCCCTCGCTTGTTGCCCCATACCAATGTATGGAGCTGCGGAAGTACTTTTACGTCATTTAATTCAGGTGATTCGACTGCTTTATCTATTAGCCATTCGTATCGCTCAAGTAAACGAGAGAGAAGCGAATCGTTCTCTACAGTATCTACTTCGTCATTTCCTACTTGAAGGTACATTGGCACTTCAGGATACCTGTTATGGATCTTCTCTGCATACTGAAGATCCTCTTCATTGAAAATAACAACTTTCAAACTGCTATTATAATCTTTCAGACGCTCGATATAAGTATCTAACTTATCAAAATCTGTTTCCATTTTAGAGCTTGGTGGTTTAGGAGAGATTGTGACATCATCCACATCCTTCATCCAATCTTGCCAAATGGACCCTTGAGTTTCCACTGCGGTTTTAATGCCACGTTCTTTTAGCATGCTAACTAATTCACCAATTCCTTGATGAATTGCTGGATTTCCTCCTGAGATCGTCACATGAGAAAAGCGGTCTCCACCAATTTCGTTTAGCTGAGATACGATCTCCTCAGCTGATAACAACGTACTTTTACCCGTTCCATCCCACGTAAAGCTTGAGTCGCACCAAGAGCATCGATAATCACAGCCTCCTGTGCGAACAAACATCGTCTTTTGACCAATTACCATTCCCTCACCTTGAATCGTGGGGCCAAACACTTCCATTACCGGTATGCGTTTCATTTTAAGTCCTCCGGTTTCGGGCGGTAGACGACATAACTTGTAGGTGTTTCACGGACAAGAACTTGCAAGCATTTTGGTTGATTGGTCAATGTATTAAGGTGAGTTTGAACCGTTTCCCAAATTTGCTTAGCTACGACTTCTGTTGTTGGGCTTACATCTTTATATTCCGAATGATCATTTAATAAGGAATGATCATATCGTTTATGAATCAATGTTTTAATATCTTTAAAGTTAATCAGGAATCCGGTTGAGTCAAGCTCATCTCCGGCAATCGTTACATTAATAAAATAGGTGTGTCCATGTGTATATTGACAAGCTCCAGCCTGTTCATCATTAATAAAATGAGCGGCTGCTAAATGCATGTCTTTATTTAATTCAAAACGAAAGGTATGCGGGACTTGAGGATAGAATTGTTGAAGCATTACTCATCACCTGCTACTTTCGCTTCTAAATAATCATTTAATCCTTTATTACGTAACACACAAGACGGACACTCGCCACACCCATCCCCGATCACTCCATTGTAACAAGTGAGTGTTTTTTCTCTAATAAAAGAGAGCGCACCAAGGTCATCGGCTAGTTTCCATGTTTGTTCTTTGTTTAGCCACATTAACGGTGTATGAATGACAAATTGCTCATCCATCGATAAGTTTAACGTCACATTCAGTGATTTCACAAAAATATCGCGACAGTCCGGGTATCCACTGAAATCTGTTTCACACACACCCGTAATGACATGCTTTGCTCCAATTTGCTTGGCGTAGATCGCAGCAAAAGATAAGAATAGTAAGTTACGTCCTTCTACAAACGTAGAAGGTAATTCCCCATCTTCTCCTTCTTTCACCTCAATATCAGAACGTGTAAGAGCATTTGCCGATAGTTGATTAATCAGCCCCATGTCTAACACATGAAATGAAACGCCTAGTTCAGAAGCAATCTCTCTAGCACATTCAATTTCCTTTGAATGTCTTTGACCATAATCAAACGTCACGGTTGCTACTTCTTTAAATTCTTTTAGGGCCCAAAATAAACATGTTGTGCTATCTTGTCCGCCACTAAATACAACGACTGCTTTATCTTGTTTCATTACTCTGGTTCCCCCTTCACGATTGAAGAAGAACGAGCATTCGAAAAACTCCTCGCACCCTTATTGAGTACGATGCTAAAAGCCGTAGCTCATTTTTTAGTTGAGGCACGGCTCCGTTCTCATATTGATAAATTACCCTACAAAGGTACATTCTATAGATGAGAAACGAAAGAAAACCACATCAAGCAGATGCCGTTTGCCTTATAGTTTTTTATAGAGGGAGTTTGCGAACCTCTTTCACGATTAGCGTGAATGTTTCTTCTTACTTACTTTTAGCGTTTACTATCTTACCATAAAACGCATGAGAGTGCTCATTCTTTTCAACCAGTCATAATGTTGGTAAAATAGGGAAGAGTGAAAAAATACATATATGAAATGAGGATGACATTGATGACAACCTTTCAAGAAAATCTTGAGAAATACGCAGAGCTTGCTGTTAAGGTAGGCGTAAACATCCAACCTGGGCAAACGCTTGTCGTTCGTACCCCACTTACAGCCGTCAATCTTGTAAGACTAGTCGCTAAAAAAGCATACGAGGCGGGAGCTAAGCATGTCCAAGTCGAGTGGGCGGATGAAGAAATTACAAAATTGAAATTTGAGCTTGCACCTGATGATGCTTTTAACGAGTATCCAGAGTGGATTGCTAAAGGATATGAGGAATTAGCAAGCAATGGAGCTGCTTTTTTAAGCATTACAGGATCTAACCCTGACCTTTTAAAAGATGCTGACCCAGAGCGAGTTTCAAATGCAAACAAAGCAAGCGGTAAAGCGATGGCAGGTTTCCGCTCATACATTATGGCTGACAAAATCAGCTGGTCAATTGTTGCTGCACCATCAAAAGAATGGGCTGAAAAGGTGTTTCCAGATGCTAAAGGTGAGGATGCAATTCAACAACTCTGGGATGCTATCTTTGCTGCTACCCGAATTCATAACGAGGACCCTGTAGCGGATTGGAAGACACATCTTGCAACACTGGATGAAAAGATGGTTGCATTAAATGAAAAACATTACGAAGCTCTACACTACACAGCAGAAGGTACCGACTTAACAATTGAACTACCTGAAACCCACCTATGGGTTAGTGGTGGTAGCACGAATAAAGATGGTGTAGACTTTGTTGCAAACATGCCGACTGAAGAAGTGTTTACTTCAGCTAAGAAAACAGGTGTCAATGGAACCGTCTCTAGCACGAAGCCATTAAATTATGGTGGAACCGTTATTGATAACTTCTCTCTTACATTTAAAGATGGGAAAGTGGTTGACTTTAAAGCAGAACAAGGCGAACAAACACTGCAACGTCTTCTCGATTCGGATGATGGTGCGCGTTACATTGGAGAAGTCGCACTTGTGCCGCATAAATCACCGATTTCTGATACGAACATTCTTTTCTATAACACACTATTTGATGAAAATGCATCCAATCACCTCGCTATTGGTAGTGCTTATGCATTCTGCATCGAAGGTGGAAAAGAAATGGATAAAGAAGAACTTGAGAAAAACGGCTTAAATACAAGTAACACACATGTTGATTTCATGATCGGTTCAGCAAAGATGAATATTGACGGGATTACAAAAGACGGTAAGCGTGAGCCAGTCTTCCGTGATGGCAACTGGGCGTTTTAATTAAAAAAAGCTGATGAGATATCCTCTCATCAGCTTTTTTCTATAGTTCTTCTTTTACCGTCACTTTTACTTTAGGTTCATTCTTTCTTGCTTTCTTCGCTTTACGTAAGTAATACGCAAGAGCAACTCCACGTACAAAGCCTTTTAAATTCTTTTGGCGTCCTACTTCCGTTCCTCTTTTAACGTCATCCATTTTTGCACCTGTATAATCGGCTAACGTTTCCGTTAAATGATGCGTAGCTTGTCCCGCATCTTCTACCACATCAAAGATCGGATCTAACTTACTCACTTTGTGGTTGACGTCCATTAATGTTTCATTGGCATTATACAAAACAAGTTTCGTTTCACTCGTAATGTCATCCAAACTTTTCTCTGCTTGAGAGATTGTTTTTGCCGTGTTATCTAATGTTTCCGTCAACTTTTTTAATACAGGAACGAGTAAACCGACTAATACGGCAAATCCAATCGCTAAAATTAATACACCAATACCTAACCAATCCATATGTATCACCTCTTCTAATAGTTTAACCTTTACGGTTGTTCACGATACTGATCGACCATTTCTAAAAATTCAGCAACCCACTCACCAATGATCGGCAGTGAAATCATTTGGGTTAAAATAAATATGAGCACACCAATAAATATAGCTGTTCCAATTGTTAACCCAACCCCCCTTGCCATACCAGCTAGCAAGTTAACTTTAATCACTTCTTTTTTGTTTGTAAAATGATAAGCCATATCTTTTAAACGTCCATTGGTGGTCATATCCTCTAGCTTGTCTAATAACTTCTCGAACCGTTCATTCTCATCATGACGCTTTTCGTCATCCCGGTGCTTAGGAGGAAGCTTCCTTTGTTCTTGTTCTTTTTTCAGACCCATCGTAACCCCTCCCTTCAGTAATCGTTCATCTTTTGTCTTAGTAACACATACCCTTCTATATGTTGAAATAAACCAAAAAACCCCTCTACGCTCTATTTAGCGAGAGAGAGGTTTCATTTACGCCCACTTACGATCTTGTGTAAAGGAGATCGTAAGCCACTGTGTATAACCGATACCCTTCATTTGGTGGTCCATTTCTTCACGAATGAGATCATGTTCTTTAACTGTTTGCGCGTTTGAAGAAGCATCCAGGATAAAGTCAATTTCAATATATAATTTCTCTCCTACTTTAGAAGTTCGAGTGACTGACTCAACAAATTGATATTTTTGCTCCATCTCTTTAACCAACTGATGAATATGGGATTGAATTTGAGGGGCAGGCGACATTTCGAGTACTTCACGTACATGGTCGCGAATCATCACATATGGTAACTTTAAACAATAAAGAGAAACAAGTAAGACCATTAACGGGTCAATATACACCACATAATAAACGTACTTTGTATAAGTTAGCAGGGTAGCAAAAAGAAAGCCTAGTAATACCGCTACACTTAAAAGGGTATCCATTAACCATTGCTTCTGTTCTGCTTCTATAAAGCCTGATTGACTATTTCTAGCTCTTTTTGTAAGGAAGAACAATACGACTAAACAACCAAGCGTTGAAAGTACAGAATAAGCTAATGCATATCCAGGTGCAACCTCTCTCCCTCCGTTTAGAAGATCGTAACCTGAAGAAATCAATGCGACAACACATAGTAAAAGGATAACCACATACTTAGCTATAATTATGATCGGTTCAATGACTTCTTTACCGAAAGGGAATCGTTTTTCATCTCTTTTTTTAATGTAGGTCGCTCCTAGTAACGATAAAAGGGACAAAACCACACTAATAAAGGAATATCCCCCATCAAATAAAATCATCTGAGAATCAATCATCAATCCCCAGACCACACCGATTACAGCAAATAGGAGCGCACCATATACTGATAACATTAATACGCCTTTTTCACTCATTTTAGCACCTCGTTATATTTATTATGACTGAACGTCAGTCATTTTTAGATTGTGCTAAGCTAATGAATCTCATCAGCTTATTGCACGTTTAATAAAATGATATAAATCTTGTTTATATAAATTCAATTCTTCGTCTTTTTTCGGTTCATCCGTTAAGAAATAATTTTCTGCCGATTGTTCGATTAATCCTACAATAAAAATGGCTTGATGAGCAATCGACTTCCGTTGAGGTATTTCTTTTGCAGCGATGGCCTTCTCTAATTTCTTTTCAAGCCACAGGTAATATGGTCGATAAATATCTTCCCAACGTTGAAAAGAATCGTAGTAAGCAATGCCAGAATAACAAAATTTGATTACTTCTTTATTCCTGTCAGTCAATTTAAATGTCTGTTCGATTAACACCTCAATAATTCGGTCAATCGAATCGTTCTCTTGCACTTCACCTTTTATAAGCCCTAATTGTTCTTCTAGTATCCGCTCGGCAATAGCGGGGACAATCGCCCCTTTTGAATCAAAATACAAATAAAAGGTCCCTTGAGCGACCCCAGCATGCTTGACGATTTGCGAGATCGAAGCCTTTTCAAACCCTTTCTCTTTCATTTGTTCAAATGCTGCATTTAAGATTAGTTCATATTTCGTTTCTTGTTTTTTATTCATTAACGCCTCCAAAAACGACTGACTGTCATTCATTTTTATTATAGACTATTCCTCTTCTCTTTTCAATAGAACGGCTTTTGCATCCATTCTGTTAGAAATGATGAATGATGCACATACTACCCGTAAAAGGAGGTTGTTCTTATGAGTTCGCCTTATTTGTGTCCTAGTTGTAAAACAAACCGTTCTCGCTTTAACTTAATTCAGCAAGTGGCAACACCTGTTAAACTGAACCCCCAAGATGGATCATTAATAGAGCAATACAGTCAAGATAAACTTGACCCCTTTCATACTCCGTACCGTGGTCCAGAATTAAAGGTTCAATGTGGCTCATGTGGATTGATTGAAGATGAAAGAATGTTCATCAAACGTGCACAAGCATAGAAAAAAGCGAAGCCGTTGCTTCGCTTTTTATTGTGTAAATGGGATCATAGAAAGTGCTTGCCTGCCTAATAAGAAGCTTCCAATCGCATAAGCTTCGGCCTCTTCACGAAAGTGGTTCGATTGTTCTACCCCGTCATATACATGGAGGTGATATGGTTCATATTGTGGTGATTCGTGAAAAACTTGGTTAAGAAATGTTGCTGTTTGGTTTAACCCGTGATTCCCACGATACATGACTTCATAAAATGAAATGAATCCATGCATCACTCCATTATAACGCAGTGCTCGAACAGCTACCCCGTGCTCAGCCAAACGCTTTGCGTACGCTTCTCCCTCATCTCTCAAAGGATCAAATTCTGCCGTTATGACAAGCGCAGGAGGCATTTTGTATAAATGCTCAGCTTCTAGTGGAGATGTGTACGGAAGAGCCCATGTATTCTCATCAGGTGTATATGAATCTCTAGCCCTCATCATCACATTTCTAGAAAGGAGGTAATATCCACTATCATATACACCTCTTGAATCAAATTCAACATCTTGAAATGTAGTTAGAGGGTACAACAGCGCTTGTGCAGCAACCTCTGGCCCCTTACGATCTCTAGCCATTAATGAAACAACCGTTGCTAAGTTTCCTCCAGCACTATCTCCAACTACAGCGATTTTAGATGGATCTCCACCGAATTCCTCAGCATGGTCATATGCCCATACTAAAGCATCATAACTATCTTCAATTGCAGCTGGAAATGGGTGTTCAGGTGCTACACGATATCCAACAGCAATCACAATACTTTTCGTTCTTGCAGCAAGTGTTCGCACGATATTATCATGAGTATTAATATCCCCATAGCCTTTCATAAAGGCTCCACCATGATAATAAAGAATGACTGGATGCTTTTCCCCTTGAATAGGTCGATACATTCTTGCCTCTATCTCACTACCATCACTCACCGGAATGGCTAGCTCTTCTCTTGTAAAAGTAGGACTCCCACTTTGCACGAAAAATTTAGGTGGTTTCATATCCGATGTAACTAAGTTGTGATGAACAGCATGCAGGAGAACAGCTGTTTTTGGAGGAACTTTACCTGCTTCAGTATACGTCCACACATGCACAGATAAAACAACGATCAATGCTAACATATTCAGCGTGAGAACAGTAATTAATAGACCATATTTCAATTTATGAAAAACGGAAGGCATGAAGCACGCTCCTTTTAACTGACTTTTTCAATTCTTTTGTTTTATTATATCAGAAAAAAGTATATATTTACTATAATTTTTCATAATTATTTTATATTTTTACATAATTAGTACATAATTGTACATAACATGCGTTGATCTATTATATGATGATTGTCCCCAAAGAGTGAAAAGACCCTACTATATGTTTATAGTAGGGTTGTTCTCACTTATTCCAGTTTTCTTTAATAAATTCGTCTCTGCCGGATTTTTTTCGGTCAAGTTTATATTCTTCTTTATGTGTTTTATAAAATTTTTGATGCTTCTCTTCAGCAAGGTAAAACGTTTTAGCAGGCAAAATCTCTGTCACAATCGTCTTTTTAAAGCGACCACTTTTTTCAATTTCAGTTTTTGTAGCTTCAGCTTGGACCCTTTGTTGCTCTGTGTAATAAAAAATAGCTGTACGGTATTGTGAGCCTCGGTCCTGAAATTGTCCATGCGGATCAGTTGGATCTATTTGTGGCCAATAAAGTGATAGTAACTTCTCATAAGAAAAGAGATCAGGATCATATGTAATTTGTACGACTTCATAATGTCCAGTCTCACCTGACTTTACTTGTTGATACGTCGGATTATCGATCTCTCCCCCACTATAGCCTGACAACACTTCAAGAATGCCAGGTTGTTCATCAAATGGCTGCACCATACACCAAAAACACCCTCCAGCAAACATTGCCTTCTCTCTTTTTTGAGACATCAGCACACCTACTTCCACTTATTGTTGTAGTAGTATAGCACAAACTTTAGACAATCCTCACTTAAACTGCTCATTATTTATTGTCTAAGAGCTTGATAAGTGCTTTTTCTTTCGCTTTGGCTTCAAGCATAATATCAACTTTTTGATCTCCAAGAAGAATAAGCATTCTTTCAAAATCTTCTTCTCGAATGTAATCTGCATGGGCTGGGTCATTCTCTGCTTTCTTCCCAGAACTAAGGTGCATTTTGGGTCGAAGTGCGGTGTGCTTCCATGTAGAAAGAACTTCTTCGATGATGAGTTCTAATTCGCTCAAAGACCGATTGAAGCATAATTCATGATGAAGATCAAAACAGATTGGCACACCGCATTGATCATGGATTGAGAGCACATCACGACTATGAAACGTTTTATCATCATTTTCTAACCTGAGTAGAGAACGAACTTTATCTGAAAGTGTTAAATAGGATTTGATAAAAGCCTCTTTAGCTGCTTCTTTATCTCCATATGCCCCACCTGTATGAATAATCATATCACTTCCACCAATCCGTTCTAAAAAGTCGGCATGGTATTCTAAGTCTTTTATTGCATTTTCAACGACATGTTCTTTTGGCGAATTTAGAATCGTATATTGTCCAGGATGCATGGATAGGCGTAAGCCATGTGCTTTTTGGAGCTCTAAGATTTCCGAAAGATTCATTTTTACCTCTTCATCATCTTGCCAGCTCCACGTCATTTTTGAATGAGTGGCAAAAGGAACCATATCACTACTCACCCTAAAAAAAGTAATATTGTTCTCAATGTTCCACTCAATGACTTGCTTCAGCATAGCGATATTTGCTAATGTTAATTCCTTAATTTTTTCCATTCCTTCTTTCTCCATGGTTTTGAGACGACATGTGCGAAATCGAGTAGGGATCGTCATATTTTGGCAGGCATAACCGATCTTCATTACTTTCACCCCTCTTCTCTATTAGCCTCCTATTTTCTCAATTGACTCAACCTTTTATGAAATAGGCAAACACATAACAGATGTGACTGCATAGGATGATATTGATATTAAAATTAGAGGAGGACCTATTAAAATGAATAACCAAAATGATTATCAAGTCCCTCAAATGATCAGTTCTGTTGACCCTTATGTCGTACAAACGCTTCAATCTGTCATGGGTGCTGATGTGGTCATTGAAACAACTCGCGGAAATGTTCGTGGAACGGTGGCCGATGTTAAGCCTGACCATGTTGTCATAGAATCTAGCTCTTCTACCTTTTTTGTGCGTATTCAACAAATTGTGTGGATCATGCCAACCTAATTAGGCGGAACGAAGATCTTCTCCGAGTGTGTGAGAAGATCTTTTTTATGGAACAGATTAACACCCCAGCATAGGATGAAATAAATTCCAATTATTGGTGATGTCGATGAAAAAGAAAATCCTTATTTTTTGTGACCCTGGTATTGATGACACGATTGCGCTTATTTATGCTTTCTCAAATCCTGAACTAGAGGTAGTAGGAATTGTTGCTGAATATGGCAATACAAGTCGGCACTTTGCCCTACGTAATGTTCAGTACTTATTGGAATTATTGGGACGTACAGATGTACCTGTGTTCTCAGGCGCAGAACGGGCGTTAAATGGAGAAGACCCTGTATTGCAACCGACCATTCACGGTGATTATGGTCTTGGACCCTTCACACCCCCTAATTCAGAGGATCTGCTAAAAGAGAATTTTCATGAGATCATACCTATACTCATCAAACATAAAAGCGATCTTACAATTGTCACACTAGGCCGCTTAACGACTCTTGCGACTCTTTTTCTTCTTTACCCTAATTTGATGAGAGCAATCAATGATTATTATGTAATGGGAGGCGCTTTTTTTGTACCGGGTAATGTTACGCCTGTTGCAGAAGCCAATATTTATGGCGACCCGATTGCAGCTCATATTGTGATGAAATTCGCTAAAAATGTCACCTTATTTCCTCTTAATATAACCGATCATATTTTTATTACACCTGAACTTGCGAAACAACTAGATGTGCCTGGATGTGGAGATATCTTATACCCAATTCTTGATTTCTATTACGAATTTTATAAAACACAAATTCCTGATATTGAAGGAAGTCCTATTCATGATTTAATTCCAATGATCGCTTTAACAAACAGCGACTGGTTTACGTATCAAAACTATTTGATTTACGTCCAAGAACAAACTGGTATTGCTAGGGGCTTAACCATTGCTGACATGCGACCTTATGAAACACTCCCCCCGGCACCCATACACCGTGTTGCGACCCAAATGAATGATTCCTTTTTTGAAGAACACCTCATTAAGATCATGACAAAAGCCAGCAGATAGTTAATCTGCTGGCTTCACTTTACTCTTTTTCAGTTTGTTGTTCTTCATAGACAAATTCAATTTCCTCTAACTTACGGCTATACTTCACTTTCAAGTCAAGATGCTTGAAATACCAAAGATCTTTTTCTTCGATAAAAAAAGTAATCCCATCAAGTTCAGCTTTTGAGCCGATTTTATCCGGTGGGTCCTGACTAATACCAAGTGAAAAGCCGCTCTGGATATTTCCACATCCACCGTAACGGGCAAAAAAGCGAATAAACTCTCCCTCACCTTTTAAATTGAATTCCTCTTTAAACCAAGTAAGTGCAGGCTTTGTAATTTGAATGTCCAAACGTTTCACTCCTAATCTATATCGAACGGATCCATTGTAAAATTAGTGTAACAAGAAAACGTTGAAAATGTCCATTTTTTCCGTTTATAGATTGAATTACGCCTAAAATGTTTCCTTGTAGAAACATTTTTGCTGTTTACTGAATAAGTTGTAGTAAAGAAAAGGAGAGATGGGTATGGGAAGTAAAAAAAGAATCATTCAATATGCTTATCTACTCACTAAAATGGGTGCTCTCAATGAAGATCAAAAAGATCAGTTATTAAAAGAATTAAAAAAACAAAAATAAAACGTGAAGCAGAAGCTTCACGTTTTATTTGAACCCTTTTCCTTTAGTTAAAATACAAGGAACACCTTTTCCTATTGCTCCCGGTGCACTCATCTTCTCTACATATGCCATCCCCCTTGAACAAGGAGTCTTGCACTTTATGCAGGTCTCAGAAGTGACCGATTTTAATGTATAAGCATATTTTTCGCTTGCCGTCTTTTTTGGTACATGTTTTGCTTTTGAAGACTTTTTCTTCGCTGCCATCTAATCGCCCCATTTTTTTGATAAGATGATGTATCTTATGCAAACTAGGCGAATCGGTGAGCACTTACCTATTGAACAAATGAATCGATCGTTTCAACAAGCTCAACGATCTCAGGCTTACTAATTTGCTTGTCAGCCCCGACTTTCTCCCCTTTATGATAAAGGTCCGTTGTAATTAAAGAAGAAAAAATAATCACCGGAATTTGTTTTAAATGTTCTTCTTGTTTGATTCGAAGCGTTAGATGATGTCCGTCCATTTGAGGCATTTCAATATCGGTAATAATTAAGTCCACTTTAAAGGTTTGATCTTCTTTCACTAACCTCTCTAAATAATCCCAAGTTGCTTTCCCATCTTCAAAGAAAGACAGTCGTTCGTAGCCAGCTTCTGTTAAGGTGTCTTGAAGAAGCTTTCGTAATACGGCGGAATCTTCTGCTATAACAATACTTTTCTCGGATCGATCGCGTGGCCCTAAATTCTTTACTTGTTCCAAACTTAACCCTGTCTTCGGATTAATATCAACGACGATTTTTTCAAAATCTAGTAATAACGACATTTCACTTTCGAGCTTCACAATACCAATCGTGTGACTTTCAGCATTTAATGAGAGTTCACTTGGCTTCTCTATTTGTTCCCAAGAGATACGATGAATACGTGAGACGCTATGTACATGAAAAGCAACCTTCATTTTATTTAATTCAGCTACAATCAATTTGTCTTGATCTGGTTCATTAGATGGTGGTAGGTTCAATACTTGTGCAAGATCAACTACAGGAATCACTTCTTGTCGTAAACGTATAACCCCTTCCACATGCCGATGAGCATTCGGTGTAGCTGTGATCGGGAGAGGATTAATAATTTCTCTTACTTTAAGAACATTGATTCCAAATGTCCCATTAGCTACTTTAAACATAACAACTTCTAATTCATTTGTACCACTATCTAGTAAAATGTCCGTATGCCCGTTCATGTCATTCCTCCAAATTAGGTAAATCTATGCCTTTTTATATTGTAAGTGTATAGGATAAAAGAATGAGTAAGCAAGATTTATTTCAAAAAGAAGAGCCTACAGTATTGTAGACTCTTCCAAATTCGTATTAAACGTTTGTTTCAATGTCACTATCTTCACGTAGTTCCGCAACGATTTGATCACGTTGTGCCATTTGAGCTTCTTGAATTAACTCAGCTTCAATGGTATCACGTTGCTCTTCAAATGAAGGGATTTCCTCAGCGCCAGCTTCTTCTGCCATTTCTACTTGTTGATCATAAGCAGTTTGAAGTTCTTCCTCAGAGATCTCTGGAGCTTCTGTTTGATCTTCGATGTACTTTTGAACTTTGATTTGTCTCTCAAAGTCTTCACGAATATCATCAACTGTAAAGCCCTGTTCTTCTAACAATTGCTCAAGTTCTTCTTCTGAACCAATTTGTGCTTGTTGCATTGCCATTTCAAGTTCAGCGTTTACTTCTTCTTCTGATACTTCTACATCTTCAGCAGCTTGAATTAATAAACGGTCGTCAATTAACCCGTCAAGAATGACAGTCTTTAATTCTTCAAGCATTGCTTGTCCTTCTTCATCATTAAAATCAATGCCGAATTGAGAATACATCATCGCTTGTGATTCAAGCGCATTAACGTAATCGTCTTTGTCAATATCTTCTCCATTAACGGTTGCAACTACATCTGGAATATCCTCTGTATCTAAAGATAACTCACTTGGCGCTTCTGTTTCTGGATGTTCAGCTGCCTCATCAGTTGTTTCCTCTGTTGGTTGTTCTGTTTCGACTTCTGTCTCTTCGTTGTCTCCACATGCTGCAAGCGTGATAGCTAAAGCAATAGCCGCCATGCCAAGTCCTAGTTTCTTTTTCATAAGTAAACCCCTTTCTTATCTTAAAGCATGTGATGATTGTAACATAATCCAAGCCAATCTACATGCTTGTACACTTTTAACCACCTATTCATACATTACTCTTTAGGACCATTATGAAAGTTTGTCAAATTAAAATCTGATTAAACCTTGATATATTAGGTCCTTCTATCGATCATTCAATAGATATTGAAAAATTATGTAATTGAATAAATGTATTAAGTCTATAAGTAAAAGACATTAATGGGTTCAAGAACCCATTAATGTCTTTACGTTAACAGCAATCCTGTCCGCCACCAACCATTACAAGACCTTCGCCTTGTTCAGTCTTCTGCATATCAAGCGTTAGAGTCGCTACTTGATCATAAATTCCTTCTTCAAAAGCAACATCAATGCCATTAATGACTTCACGTTTATCAGATTCTGCCGGCTCATCCAGAGCCAGCCCAAGCTTAGGACCTCCTCAGCCCATGCCTGCAAAAACAACACGAATCGTTTTTAAACCGTGTTCAGCCAGTGTTTCTTCAAGAAACGATCTTGCACTATCTGTAATATTCATCTCTTTCACCTCACTTCGTTGTTAGTATACTCCATCAGCCTCTATTTTTCATCCCTTAACTTCTATTTCTATTTTGGTAGCATTCGTATAAAGTTTTCACCAGCAAAGCCTTTGACAACCTCTTCAGGATAATACTTGAGAAGTTGATTGATTAATTGATCATACTGGCCCGAATGTTCAAGTTGATCGATATGTACAGCGATCCCATCGAAGTCCGATCCAAATCCAATATGGTCTGTAGCACCTAAACTGCATAAGTGATCAATATGTGTGATCAGGTCAGAAATGGTCGCTTTTTCATTACCTGTTACAAAAATAGGGTGAAATACGACTCCAATATACCCTTCCTTTTTAACTAGAGCTTGGATTTGCTCATCGTTTAAATTTCTAGGGTGATCACAAAGCGAAAGGGCATTTGAATGACTAGCAATCGGGTAGTCAGCCAGCTCCATAACTTCCCAAAATCCTTTGACACTTAGATGAGACACATCCGTCAGCACAAGGTTCTCATTATTTAACTGGACTACTTCTTTGCCTAACGTCGTCAGCCCTGCCCCACGCGCTTCGCCAATGCCATCCGCGCATAGATTTGCCTGATTCCATGTCAATCCAACTGATAAGACTCCCAACCTGAAAAGAGTTCGTAATTTGGTCAGATCATCCCCTATCGAATCTAAGCCTTCTAGCGTTAAAATAGCCCCAACTTCATTGTCTTTGATTGAATCAAGATCAGACCAACTTTTAACCCATTTCATGTTCGGTGTTTGTAGCACTTTTTCATGAAAAAGATCTGCTTGCTCTAATGCCGCTTGAAATTTTTGATCACTTTTAATAAATGGTTCCACAAATATAGCAAAACATTGTGCAGCGACACTACCAGCATGAAGGCGGCTGGCATTCGCTTCAATCGCTGGATCATCAAAGAAGGACCTTGATGGTTTTTCCCATAGCTTTAACAATGCATCACAATGCGTATCGATAATTCTCAAGCTTTCCCCCTCCTTATCTACTCACCTTTTGTGTGTTTATCTCATATATATACTTGTAAGTACTTGCACTTATAGGAGGGATTTTCAGTGTCTGAAAAAGAATCATGGTCCAGCAAGCTCCCTCAAGGCTATCAGGACATTTTAAAATCGATCGACGACTTCTTCCAACAAACCCATGAAAGACTTGTTGATCACCCATTGTTTTCCCAAACCATCCCGATCAGAGTGAGCAATCAACGATCACAAGTATTGATTGAAGCTGAATTGCCGGGTGTAGATCGAAAGCAAATTTCACTCGATGTCTATAACCAAGGCATTCATATAAAAGTGCGTGAACAAGAAGAATTACTCATTCAAGAAGACAAGACCCGGACAGAAGAAAGGCATCAATCCATTCGTATTCGGGAACGATTTATCCCACTAGGCTTTCACCTATCCAAATCGAATGTGAATGCCCATTACAAGAACGGCTTGCTTTCTATTCAAATTCCGATTACCCATCAAAGAATTGATATTCAATAGGAGGAAACATTATGTATCAGCCAAATCCACAATGGCCATCTCCCCACCATCATATGCCTTATTACCAGCCTTATCATAGTCCTCCCAACGGTCCTATGAATTATATGCATCATCAGCCTCAACCTAAAAAACGAGGATGGAAACAAGAATCTTCCATCCCACCAGGTTATCAAGGTTTTGGGCAACCACAGTCATGGAGCCCTCCTAAGAAACCTTCATTAATGAAGGCTGCTTTCACTGGAGAAGATGGAAGTTTTGATGTAGGAAGAACGTTTCAAACAGTAGACCAAGTCGTTAAAACCGTACAACAAGTCTCACCTATTGTTAAACAAGTTTCACCGCTGGTTAAGCAAATGAGTGCCTTATTCATTAAAAAGTAATGATTACACTTCTTTCATCATCAGACCATAAGCGAGTGTTTGATTAGCATTAATTAATTTGATTCCCTGTGAAGGAACAACATCCACTTTTAAGTAATTACCAATTTCTTCTTCTGCTTTTTGATCGTAAATAAAGGAAATTCCATTGACGTTGATTTCAACATCTTCTTCGCCTCGCTCATCCAGAGCGAGGTAAAACTCTATCATCGTACTTCACTCATATGTATCCCGTGCAACAATACGTACTGATTTATTCGATCGATCTAATTGACTTAAATACGTTTCTCCTCGTTCAGTTAAAACAACATTCATTTATTTCACCCCCACTCCTTATTTCTTCTTATCAGTGTATAAGATTGACTGCTCGTTGTAAAACCTCTACAAAAAAGAAAAACAACTCACAATCGAGTTGTTTTCACTACTTCGCTATAGTTGGTGTTGGATCATTCATAGACTTAAATACCATTAACCCAACTGCACCAACAAGAGCACTTACTGCAAGACAATAATAGAGAGCCTCTAGACCAAATCCATCAATCATCCATCCTCCAAACAATGAACCAAATATCCCAGACAATCCGAAGAACGTAGTAATAAAGAGAACATGCCCGGTTGCTTGAAGGTGTTCAGGAATTAATTTATTTACAAATTGAAACCCAGCAATGTAAAACATTCCAAACGTAATGCCATGAGCCAATTGTAAAGGTAGGATCATCCATGGTGCTGTTGCTAATCCCATAAGTAACCACCTGATGCTATAAATAAAACCGGCTACTGTGACAAACGTTAATGGTTGCCATTTCTTAAACCATAGAGGACTTGTAGCAAAAACGAGTGCTTCTGCCGAGACTCCAATAAACCATGCCCAGCCAATTAACGATTCAACACCGCCAAGATCCACAATATATAAGCCTAGATAACTATCATTCGCTCGGTGGGTAATCGATATGAAAACGACAAATAATAAAAATAACATCAATTTACGATCAAGACCTATTTTTAACGCACTGATGATGGTCACTGGCTTGTTTGTTCCTTTAACATCCTTAATCGATAAAGCCATAATTAATGCTAAAGTAGCCATTATCAGCATCGGAATCATTAAGCGATCGACGCCTATAACTAATAATACATAGCCGGTAAGTAAGGATGTCGTAGCAAAGCCAAGTGATCCCCACATTCTTATACGACCAAAGCTCACACTTTTTAATGTGGCTGTTTTTTGTGACAAGCTATCTCCTAGAGCTGTTAATGGGGACAAGAAAAGAAATAAAATAAACATCATCACAAGGTAGCCATAAAATTGACTCATAAACATAAAGCTGAACGTAGCTACAACCACCCCACATGCACTAATGATGATCATTCTCTTTATTGTTTTGTACTTATCACTCATATAACCCCAAAACGGTTGGGCAATAATTGTGGCAAATGGACCTATCGCCATTAATATACCTACTTGATTTCCACTGAGACCATCTGCCTGGAAATACAACGGTATATAACTCATCACAATCGTCATTGTCGAGTAGGCAAAAAACAAATAGGCCATTAACCGATACACTGACCGATACTCCATCTAACCCTCTCCTAACACTATCATTCCTTTAATAGAATACTCCCATTGATTGTCATTTACTAGTGCAAAAGGAAATATCACTATTTTCAGTCTAGTCTCAACACAAATAAATACAGCTTCTCTTTGGAAGAGAAGCTGTACGAAGGATTAAGATGTAAATGTTAAAACATCCTCTAATTCTTGATTGCCATCATATAGAGATATTTTACTCGGTTTATCTTCCACGGCTAGTTCTTTTGCTTTATCGATCGCTTCCATCTTTGTATTATAAGAATGAACTGGTGAAACGTCTTCGATCTTCACCATCCATGCTGAGCTATCCTTGTTTGGTACGACACTATATTCTTTCATGATTAACACTCCTTTAAAACATTATGTCTTTTTCTAAGAAGCTAGCACTTCTCCGATAATTTCATGTCCCTTAGCTTTCGTAAAATTCTTATGAATGACTTTTACATTACGATAGGTTAAATGTTTCTCAAATTCAGCAACAGCCTCATTTGAACCTGATAAATAAATCGTATCCCAGCCGGCTCGCTTCGCTTTCTTCTGAATAACTTGAGCCAGTTGCTTAAACCAGCGTTGTTGGTTTGCTTCAAAACGTTGTTCATACTGATCTTTATGCGTTGCACTAGAAGCTGTACGGTCTGTAGAAGCTGTTCCCTCATATTCTTTCCAATCCTCATCATCAATGTCCCAGCTATACGTAAATTCTTGATTAACTTCTCCTAGACTGGTCTCAATAGCCAGAACATCAAGCTTCTGCACGACAAGGACCCCTACCTTTGGAAAATCAGTCTGAATTTTTTCTAATTGTTCAATAGCAGGATACTTTTCCCATCTAAATTCATTTTCTACTGGAACATTCAATTGTTTAATTTGCCACTCACCTGTTGAGGAACCTAGAAATACGAGACTTCGTGTTAAAGTCGTTTGCATGTCTGGAATTTCCTTAGATGCAATTTTTTTCAGCTTTTTATAAGAGGCAAGCTCCTCGTCATTACTTGCTTGAATATACTCTTCAAGTTTACTTAGACCATTTTTCAAGCGGATCTTCCATTCCCCTTTTTTCTGGTCTGTACTTGATTGATCCGTGTTTAAGTAGATTGTTAAACATCCATCTTCACAACGTTGTTCCCGTAATTGCTGGAGTTCTTTTTCTAATGCCATGTATGTTTAGTCCTCCTTTAATTTGGGAGAGTATATTCTCCAATGTTAGAGAACTATAACCTAAGTTTTTGGTAATTAAACCTTATTTTTGTAAACAAAAATAAAATGGAGACATATGCCCCATTTTATCTGTTTATAATAAGTCATTTTGTTCAAATAAAAACGTGTATGGAATATCGACAAAGACAAAAGCATCACCAGAGATCGGATAAGAATAAGTTCTAATATGTTCTTCCTTTTCAATATCAGCATACAGGTCAGATAAAATCCCTCTTTTTTCAACATTCATTCGAACAATGTTTTCAAGGAAATATGGGCGCCAACTCCAGTTTTTATAGCGTCCCTCTTCTAATAAAGACCAGTGACCATTTGGATCTTTTTCAATGTTTGAAGAAAGTTGAAAACCATCCTGATTGCATACATAAATCCGAAACGCATAATCGCTACAATCTTCAGCTATTTTTGTAACTACTTCATCATATGTATCATCTGCTTCAATTCGTTTCATCGTCTGTTTAATTTGTAAACTTAAATCATTCGTTAACGTTAATTGAGCTTCCATTTTTTTACGTTCAAAGGTGATAAAATGCTGAAACTCTTTTTGAAGTCTTTCTTTGCATGAGTCTTCTTCGATAAAGTCATCTTTTGGCATCCCCATATAAAAGCCTTGATAATAACGACCTCCATTGCGCCAAGCATAGTTTAACTGATTGAACGTTGAGACACCTTCAAATAACAAAGTAGCCCCAATTTTTCTCGATAGCATACTAAGAGAATGATGCACCTCACGATAGAGATGTGGTAATGAATTATTCTCTAAAAAGCCGGTATCCACCTTAACAATATTAGGTGAGAGCATCGCAATCCGCTCTAGATTACTATTTGATTGTCCTACATTATCAATCGCAATTCGAATCCCTAGGCTTTGAAGGTAGGCTAGTAGATGTTTACACTCTTCCACTTTATCGAGAATTTCTTCTTCTTTAAATTCAATCACGATTTGATCTTCTCTTAATCCTTTTTTTAAGAAAGGGTTCAATGTCTCTAAGAGGCTCTCGCCATCATCTTTTAATAAAAGGTCAATATCATTGTTGAAAAATAATATACTTGATTGATTCGACTGTAAATACTTAGTGATTGCAAGTTTTTGTAGATGTTCCTGTATTTCGAATCGATACTCATCTGGTATCGCTTTATCTTGAAAGAACCACCCTAAGCTCTCGACTCCATTTTCAGTTTGAAATCTAGCGAGCACTTCATAGCCAACTACTAATTGTTTATCGGCACTTACAATCGCTTGGAAGTATGGTACAACCCGATCTTTATTCATCATGACGTCTAATGGATCCAATATGCTCACCCCCAAAAACACCTTCTACTTTGATAATTATACCATATTTAAAATAGAAGTGATTTAAGAGAGATTCGCTAGTTTTATGAGCTTGATCGGTCCTTTAAAAAAGCAAGGATCTTTCTTGCCACATCCTTAGGCCTTTCCTCCGATAGTAAATGACCAGTTTTTGTAAAACAAAAAAATTCTGCATGGGGTAAGTCTTGTGCTAGCCGCCTCCCGATTCTCTCAGGAATAATCCGATCTTCATCCCCCCATAAAATCAAACAAGGCTGAGTAATTCTTTGCAATTCTTCTCTACCAAGATCACCTTCTCTTGTTCTCATTAATCCAACCAGTCCATCACAAAAATGGGGATCTGCAAGGGGTAAACTATATTCATCGATCGCCTCTTGAGTGATCGCTTTTTTATCATGCACAACTTGAGTAAACATTTGCTTCACATTTCGCTTTGCTATCCACCAACGCATCGCTCTTTTGGCAAAAGGAAAGTAAGAGGCATAAATAAATCGTCTTTTTACCCGCTTTAAGTAACCAGAACTTGATAACAAAATAATAGAAGAAATTAAGCTTGGCTTCGTTCTCGCTGTATACAAGGCCACTTGCCCTCCCATTGAATGACCTACAACCGTGACATTTTTTAATTGAAGCAACTCGATTAATGAGATGACAAGGTCTGCATAACTTTGAAATGAGTAACAAAACTTCCCTTGCTTCCCACTCCGTCCAAACCCTGGTAGATCCATACAAAGAACTTCATAATGCTTGGTGACAAAAGGAATCAAGTAACGAAAACTATAGCTAGAAGAAACAAATCCATGAATAAAGACTAATGTACCTCGCTTTTCTTTTCGTGCAAAATACCGTTCGTAATATAGATCCGTCTCCTTTAAATACACAACCGATTTCAAAAAATGTTCCCTTTTCATATCCCATCCCTCATCTTAATTAATCTTTGTGTTGTTTCACTCGCTTTTAAATCGTAATATAGTAGGTATATTGACCTGCGACGTGTCAGTTATAAAGGGGGACCACTAGTTGTCTGTTTATAAAAATTTCGTAAAGAATGTAGGGATCTATTATCTGTTCGGCTCTCTAATAGCAGTTATCGGCGTAGGCGTTGTACTAATCCCAACGACCCTTTCTTTAGAAGCACGGGATATTCTTCCTTTAGGAGTTGTTGTTTTCCTTTCTTTTTTAACGATGATCTCCATTGAGTTTTATTTTTTTAGACGTCATACGAAGCCTATCAAGCATATTTTCTTAACTGAAAATCCTACATTTCAAGAATTGAAAGCAGCCTATTATCAGATTCATCGTTTTCCTAAATTGACTGGGTATCGAATTCTTGGACCTCATTTAATTGGCATTAGTGTCCCTGCGATCTTACTTACGATCTTTTTTATTGAAATTGAGCTGCTTCATATCCCTTATGAATACATTTTATATGGGTTAGTTTGTGCAATCTTAATTGCTGGTATGCACGCCATGATTGAGTACTATCATACATCTAGTGCCATTTTCCCACTTTTGGATCATGTTCAACAAGAAGCGCTCCAACGGTATAACCAAGAACTCACATTAGAAGGGGAAACAGTAGTTTCTTTAAAAACAAAATTTCAATTAAGTGCATTGTTATTTGGCGCCTTCCCTTTACTTCTTTTTAGCTTGGCTACACAGATGCGACTTAGTCAAGGAGAAGCCTTACTGATCGAGATCTATTGGATTTGGTCTATGCTTGTTTTACTAGTAGGTTGCGGATTATCTTTGTATGGGGCGAGACTTTTGTTTTCGATTGTGCAACAGCCTTTAAATCAACTGCATTCGAAAATGAAACAAGTCCAGGAGGGTTGCTTTACTGTCCGGGCATCCGATTATTACTCAGATGAATTCTCACAAACCATTCACGGATTTAATCATATGGTGAAAGGACTTGAATTAAGGGAGAATGTGAACAATCAATTATATGAAAGCTTCTTTGAAACGTTAGCGACAACTCTTGATGCAAGAGACTCCTATACTGCTGGACACTCGCTGCGTGTAGCTGAATATGCGGTTCAAATAGGTAAGAAAGCAAGCTTGGACGCACATCAACTTTTAATTCTTAGAAAAACAGGCCTTCTACATGACATTGGAAAGATTGGTGTCCCTGATCATGTTCTACTAAAGGATGGACGCTTGACGAAAGAAGAGTTTAAAGTCATCCAACAGCATCCCGTTCTAGGAGAAGATATTTTGAGAACCATTCAACCGGCTGAATTGATGGAGAAACTAATACCTGGAGTACGTTCTCACCACGAGAGAATTGATGGAAAAGGGTATCCTGATCAATTAATTGATCATCAAATCCCCTTATACGGGAAAATATTAGCTGTAGCAGATGCTTATGATGCGATGACTTCAGACCGCCCTTATCGCATGGGAATGAGCAAAGAAAAGGCCTTAACGATTCTACAAGAAGGAAAAGGGACTCAATGGGATGCCCAGTTTGTTGACTACTTCTGTGAGTGGTTGATAGATGAACACCAACTAGAAGTCTCATCTCTCTTCACGCATTCATAAAACAGAAAAGAAAAACCTACTAAGCGTAGGTTTTTCCCGTCTTAATATTCACTTAAATCATAAGGTGTCTCTTGATATACATAGTAGTTAAGCCAGTTGGAAAAAAGCAAATTCGAATGTGCACGCCATCTTAGTTTTGGCGCAGCCTCTGCATTATTTTGTGGAAAATAATTTTCAGGCAAAGAAATATCAAGACCTCTTTCGACATCTCGTCTATACTCATCTTCTAATGTACATGTATCATATTCAGAGTGACCTGTTACAAAGATTTGTTTGCCATTTTTAGCTGCCACTAAATAAACGCCAGCCTCTTTTGACATACTTAAGATATCAAGGTCAGGGACCTTTTCGATCTCATCAGGAAGAATGTCTGTGTGTCTCGAGTGGGGTGCTAAAAATTCATCATCAAAGCCACGCATTAACTTTACATTTGGTTGTTCAATACTATGGGTAAAAACGCCAAACAATTTCTGCTCCAGCTCGTACTTTCTTACGCCATAATGATGATACAAGCCAGCTTGTGCACCCCAACAAATATGGAGAGTGGATGTAACGTTTGTCACGCTCCAATCCATAATCCGCTTGAGTTCATCCCAGTAATCAACTTGTTCAAATTCAAGCTTCTCAACTGGAGCACCTGTGATAATCATTCCATCAAATTTCTTTGACTGAATCTCTTCAAATGTTTTATAAAATGAACGAAGATGCTCTTGGGGTGTATTTTTTGAAACATGGGTATCTGGATATAAAAAAGATACATCTACTTGCAGGGGCGTGTTCCCCAATAATCGTAATAATTGCGTTTCTGTCGTCTCTTTAATTGGCATCAAATTCAATATGATAATTTTCAATGGTCTGATATCCTGTGAGTAGGCACGGCTCTCATCCATTACAAAAATGTTCTCAGCGTTCAGTACTTCTTTTGCAGGTAGGTGATCTGGAATCTTGATAGGCATAGATCTCGGCGCTCCTTTTCTTTAATCACTAAATGATAAAGAGATGTCCTTCATTACAATAAACTGTTAAACTAAAATTATAACGATTGTTTTAAATTATCACAAAATTCAATGTTAATCAATCATTTAAGGAGATGTTAGATGATGAAAATTCGAATTGAGTGGATCTACCGTATACCTAAAGGAAATCGCACCTTTTTCATGCAGTCAGAGTTTATGACGCTTAACGACGTTCTCCTTCTATCATCTGACTTAGAAAAGAGTGGACGATTAAAATCAATTGAGTACTTCGATCAACAAGATCGTAGTTGGACAAAGAAAGAACTAGATAAACTATCGAAAATCCATGAAACGGAACCACAAGATGTCAGTGTCTATGTAGATGGTGGTTACGATAAAAACACGAAATTAGCTGGACTGGGTATCGTCATTTATTTTACCCAACATCAGAAAAAATGGCGAATCCGTCGAAATGAACAAATTGAATACATAACAGATAATAATGAAGCAGAGCTTGCGGCGATGCATGTAGCGATGCAATTATTAGAGGAAAATGAGGTTAGACACCAAACGATTACTCTCTACTCAGATTCACAAGTAGCCGTCAACCAAGCTTCTGGTGAATGGCCTAGCTATGAAGAAAACTATCGTTTATGGTTAGATAAGATAGACGACTTGAAAGGAAAAATGAAGCTTGAAGTTCAATATGTACAGATTGAACGTAAGGATAACAAAGAGGCCGACCAACTTGCGAATCAAGCATTAAGTGGGATTAAGATTTCCGGGAAGAAGGAGCGTTCAACCTAAAAAAAGCGACTCGCTAAGAGTCGCTTTTACTAATTCGTTGAAGAAGAATTTCAGCATATTGATCTGCCAACCTTGTGACACCGAGCGGTTCTGGTACACGACCGTATTCTTCATCGTGAAAATCAGATCCACCTGTAAGCAACAATTCTGCTCCTGTATTCGCCTCAATTTGATTCACTAACGTTAAGTACCGTTGAACCGTTTCGGCGTTATGATCGCGATGGAATACTTCAATTCCATCTAAGCCCCACTCGCGCACCCATAACTCAATTTCCTCGTCTAATCCGTAATAATCAGCATGTGCCACAACGGCAACCCCATTATAGCGATGGATAAAGTCAATGGCCTCTTTGACCGTCATCTCTTTTTGCTTTTCGACGAATCCAGGTTTCCCTTCGGCTAGAAATTGATCAAATGCTTCACTAACAGAATTGACATACCCCGCATCAATCATTGCTTTTGCCACATGAGGTCGTCCAATGCTTCCACCATCCACATGCTTAAGCACGTCGGCACGAGATAGCTGCACGCCAGACTGGGATAATTTATTTATCATCTGATTCAATCGTTCGCTTCGATATTGCTGTTGTTCACTAAGAAACGCTAGCATTTCATGATTTTCGTAGTCCATCCCATAACCGAGAATGTGAACGCTTCTACCATGAATTTTCGTCGAAAGCTCAATCCCAGGAATAACGGTTAATCCTAAGGAACGTCCTACTTCTATTGCTTTAGGAACCCCTTGAACCGTATCATGATCTGTTAGAGCAACGATTTTCAGTCCGACTTCGTAACATTTTTTCATCAAATCGTCTGGAGAATAGTTTCCATCTGATGCAGTAGAGTGCATATGCAGATCACTATCTTTATTTATTGCCATCTACTGTACAGCTCCTTTTATTCGTCTAAAGTAATTGGCCAAGTTACTTGGCCTGTTCTTAGATGATCCGTATACACCAACTCATACTCTTGTTCAACAGGAACCTCAAAGCCTATTTCCCCGCGGTTTTTACGTTCGGGGTGAAGTTGCCCACCTAATATACCCTTTGTTTCAACTCTTGAAGAGTGTGAATAGGCATAGCCTTCTGAGTCTACTAACGTCACTTTAAATAAGGTGAATTCCTGAACATTTGATCCTACATTTTCAAGAGTTAAGTCAATGATCACGTAATGATTATCGTTATTTTCAATTGGTTCTGTTCGAACGTTGTTCACAGTCATTTTTAATCCATTGATTTCTTTTGTTTGCTCCCCGCGTTCTACACTACCCATGCTTTCTTGTCCATCTAAGCTAGAGGTAGGTATACTACTAAATGAGTAACCCCCTACTAAAACAAGTAGGATCAACAATGCCGCTAATAATACAAATTTGCCTTTCATCAAGCTTTCCTCTCCTCAACCGGTGTTCATTTCATTCTTTAACAACCTTTATACGATATGCTGGAGTGAAAAGTTTCATGACTTTTCTTATCTCCACCAGCTATCAAAGATCGTCACAGGTAATTGACGTTTATGTTCCGTCATACGGTATCTAGCCTCAATCTTTTCTACAATAGAAGCCTCTACCTCTTTACCTTCTAAATAATCATCTAGATTATCATACGTCATTCCTAAAGCTTCTTCATCAGGAAGACCTGGCTTATCATCTTCTAAGTCCGCAGTTGGAACTTTAACATAGAGTCGTTCTGGAGCTTCTAATGTTTTTAGAAGTTCTTTTCCTTGTCGCTTGTTTAATCCGAACAACGGGGCAACATCACAAGCACCGTCTCCATATTTTGTGAAAAATCCTGTGATTGCTTCTGCACCATGGTCCGTTCCGATAACTAGACACCCATAATGAGCAGCTAAATCAAATTGAACTTTCATACGTTCGCGTGCTTTCGTGTTTCCTTTGTTGAAATCAGACATTTCTTGACCAGTAGCTTCGTTGAAGGCTGCTTCACTTGCATCAACAGCTGCTTTAATATTAACCGACTTCGACACACTAGGCTCGATAAACTCCATCGCAAGATTCGCATCATCTTCATCATGCTGAATACCGTACGGCAATCTCACCGCAATAAATTGATAGGTCGAATCACTAGATTCAGCATTCAGCTCATCTACTGCTATTTGAGCTAATTTACCAGCTAACGTAGAATCCTGACCTCCAGAGATCCCAAGTACATATCCTTTTGTGTGTGATTTCACTAAGTAATCTTTAAGAAATTGAACCCTTGTTTTAATTTCTTCCTTTGGATCAATGGTTGGCTTTGTATGTAGTTCTTCTTGGATTTGTTGTTGAATAGTAGCCATGATAACCCCTCCTCATTTTTACTTCTATAGTAAGTATTCCTATTATACCAATATCTCAAACTTAAAGTTTGTCTAAAACACGAAAACGAGAAAGCTGTTTAAGCATTCCCTCTTGTTTTAGAATCTCATATTGGGTTTGTCCGACCAAATCAAAATGAGGGTAGCGATCATGACAATCAAGCCACTCAGGCTTCAAGCCATAATTCCTACCCCAGCTTACTAGCTTTTTCATATCTGAACAAGCGACTTTGGTAACAGATGTACATCCCGGAAATCGATCATCAATCCAGTAGTGAGTTAAAAACGCAATCTCGCCCCGATCAGCCTTTTGTTTCCATGCTTTTAGCTCTTTCTTTGTAATCCCAAATGCCAACTTGCTAACACCTCATTTGCTCTTGTTTGCCTTATCATATCACGGCAAACCATTTTTTTCTTCTAACTTGCTTTTTTTCTTTATCCTTTTGTAGTAAGCGAATTTTATGCATAACATCATCTTTTTTTGACGTGGAAGGTGTGGAGCTTGAACCGGTTAGTTTCAATTGAGATCCAGTCACTTCAGATTCAACCATTCTATCTAATGATTGCACAGCGAGCTCACGAACATCTGGGTTATCTGATTGCATTTGTTTGACGACAAACGAGAATTTTTTCCAATTCATTTCATTTTGATTATTCTTCATCATTCATCTTTCCCTTCCATGATTTTCTTTATCAATAGATTCCACAAAAACGAAATGGACCCTTTAAGAGATCTTGTAGCAATTCGTCTAGTTTTACTGACGATTAAGCAACTTTTGTCCGTTTATGGAAATTGATAAGAAAATGATAGAAAGGAAAAAAGAGCAAGGCATCTGCCTCACTCTCCAACGACTTATTTGTAGCCATTTTCTCTAGCTTGTGCTTCATCTTTCATTTCAGCATCGAATGCTTCAATACTCTCTTGACGATGAGCGTTCTTCTCTTTAATTTGTTGCTTCTGCTCATCCTTCATATCTGTGTTCGCCATTGATTCCTCAGCGGCTTCGATATTGTGCTGGGTGTTTTCTTTCATTTGCTGTAATTTTTCAACATTGTCTGCACGATTATCTGGTTTTGCCATCAAAAATCCCTCCGCAACATAAGATGTGGTACGTCCCTTAGTATGGAAGCCCACGATTATTTCATACGAGGATTTATGATTTTTTTATTTTTTCGTACGCTTCATGCCAAACAGGAAGTTGTCGTTTGATGGAAATCGGTCTAAATGAATCCTTTTTGACACAGCAATGTGTAGTTTCACCGGTGACACATGTCTGCCCTGCTTCATTTATAATTTCATATCCATACACGACTCGAATCCCATCATAGCGTTCTACCCACGTCTTCACCGTTACTTCTTCCCCGTACGTTGCCGGGTGCTTATAGGATACTTGGATGTCCATCACAGGCGATAAGATCCCCTCTGCTTCCATCTGTGCATAGTTAAAGCCAATTTCCTTAATAAGGCGTGTTCTCCCTAACTCAAACCAAATGACGTAATTTGAATGATGGACAATACCCATTTGATCCGTTTCTGCATACCTTACTTCAACATTCGTTTCTGAAATGAACATTCTCTACCCCTCCATATTTTGCACAACATCTATATCTTCACGTGTAATTGTTTGTAACATCTCTTTATTCATCTGTTGTGTATCTTCTTCCATTAAGCGACTTGCTTGAGCTTGAATGAGTGAATCGAGTAACCCCGCTACATACCTCCCATTACCTGGATGCCCCTCACTTGGCACTATAGTATGAAGCATCGCTTGTGCATCACCTTCAAACGTATACCCTAGTTGGTCTGCTCTCTTTGTCATCATTTCTCTTAATTGATCTCCGGTGAAATCTCGAAATGGAACGGTATTTTTAAAGCGTGAGCGTAAGCCAGGGTTAATCGATAATAATTGTTGCATCTCATCTTTGTAGCCTGCCATGATAATCACAAGATTCTCTTTATGGATCGTCATTTCTTGTACGATGGTTGCTAATGCTTCTTTTCCAAAGTCATTTTCACCGCTAGAGCTTAGTGAATAAGCTTCATCAATGAAAAGAACACCACCAAGTGCATCTACAATTTTTTCTTTTGTTTTAATGGCTGTTTGACCCACATAACCTGCAACAAGGTCTGCTCGACTGACTTCCACAACATGTCCTCGTTTTAGGAGACCTAATTGATGAAGTGCTTTGGCATAAATTCTCGCCACAGTTGTCTTTCCAGTGCCTGGATTCCCACTAAAAATCGCATGTAGTTCAAGTAGACTTGTCTCTAAATCGTGGTCCCGTCTAAGCTGTTGAACCTTTACAAACGAAGTTAACCGTTCAATTTCTTTTTTTGCATCACTTAGTCCAACAAGTTCATCGAGCTGCTCAATTGGGTTCGCCTCATCTACGTTTTCATTCTTTTCCTTAGCTTCAAAATCCCACGCTTCTAGTAATAAGAAGTCATTGGAATTTGCCTGATCGAGTGAGACGGATGCCCCTTTTTGAAAAATGGCATCTAGCACAATGTTTTTAACCGTTCGCCCATTTCCAAATGACTCATCTACTTGCTGCTGCTCAATTCGCTCTTTAAGAGTGGCAATTGCCCCTTCAGTTATAACGAAATCATTATCAATTGCCACTTGCTTAGCCATCTCAACCAGCTCGCTTGTTGAGTAGTTATTAATATGCACATGGTTTTGATCTGGAAAACGACTACGAAGGCCAGGATTGGCTCGAAGAAAATTTCTCATTTCCACAGGATATCCTGCTAATATGACAGCAAATTCCCCTTGATATTTTTCACTCGTCATAGCAGAGACAAGTGTATCAATAGCGGCTTGCCCGTAATCTTGTGTCGTTTGACCAGCACGCTTTAAGCTATACGCTTCATCGATAAACAAGACTCCCCCTAGAGCTCTTTCGATCGCTTGAGTCGTTTGTTCCTCTGTTTGACCGATATAGCCTCCGACTAATTGAGAACGATCGACTTCGTACACCTCAGGTCGCTCGAGCAAGCCAAGTTCATGATAAATAGTGGCGATAAGCCTAGCTAATCGAGTTTTACCTGTGCCAGGGTTACCGGTTAAAATCATATGTAGGCTCAGTTCATCTTTAAAACGAAAACCTTGTTCTTTTCTTGCCTTTTGATATTGCAGAAACTGATAAAGCTTAGCGATCCTCTTTTTAACATCTTCTAAGCCGATCATGGAATCGAGCTCTTCAAGCGCCGTTTGTGACTTCTTTTCAGGCGCAAAAGATTCAAGCTGACTTTCCCATTCCTTTTTAGCCGCTTCAATCTGTAACACCGCATGATGAATTTGCTTAAACTGGGCAGCAGAATAATAGATCCCTGTTAACGAATTCGCATATTCCTTAGTAGCAGATTCAATAACAGAAAAAGGCTCACGGAAGGCAGCATAGGTTTGTTGCAACGTTAAAATTAAGGACTCGTATGGCGGTTCCTTTGTGTATTTAATGGATTGTTCAGCATCTGAAAAATGATCGAGCATTTTTTCATCCAACTCAAAAAATTGTGTAGCTAGCTCATGGTACAATTCGGCTGTTTTTTTCTTAGCACTGCCATGGTCCGTTTCACGTATTGGAGGAAACTTGGTAGGAATCGGCAGTTGTCTGCATTCCATTAAGATCTTTTTCAATCGAACGGTATGGGCGATTTCATTTGTTGGATTGAATGAAATAGCTTGATTCATCCATTCCATCACTAAATGATCATGAGCAGACTCCACACGTTCCATTCTTTTTGCCGCAAGTCTTGCATACAGTTCTGACGTCATTGCATCGGTCTGTTGTGTTGCGTCTTCCTCTTTTAGTTGTCTAATTAATTGAAGCGCGGTTGCCTCTTGAAATTGCTTGGCATCCTCATCAACCTGTATTAACCACTTTTCAATCTGATCCATCGTCCATTTTTCTTTCATCATTATTGCCTCACCTCGATCTCATGCCAAACATTTTAACACTTTAGCCGTCAACTTGCATTCCTCAGCTTTTTTGGTCTCGCTTTACGCACATATGTCCCTACATAGACTCCGCTTAATACAAGTAGCGCACCAACCATTGCTGAGGAAGTGAAAGCCTCTCCTAAAAATAACGTCGCCATGATAACGGCAGAGACAGGCATCACATTTATGAATATAGACGCTTTAGCAGCACCGATTTGTTGGATCCCGTAGTAGTACATAATAAAACTAACCACTGTTACTAACACACTCATATGAGCTATCGATAACCATGCTGTTGGACTCGCATGTGAAATGGCATCCCAAGGCTGTTCAGCTAGCGAAAAAGGGAGTAAAAAGAGGGTCCCAAACGCAACAGCATAAGTAGTCGATACAATCGGACTGTATTTTTTTAAGACGACTCTTCCTAGCACACTATAGAGTGCCCAACTTATAACGGCCCCTAATAAGATGAGGTCAATGGGTTCAAATTGAAATTGAGTGATGATTTGAATATTTCCTTCGGTCACGATTAAAACAACGCCACTTAGAGCGAGAATAAGTCCTATAATTTGTTTTTTTGTAATCTGTTCTTTTAAGAATACACCTGAAAGCAAAACGATTAACATCGGATTGGCTGCAATAAATAGGGAACTCTTAATCACAGGGGCGTGCTTACTTGCTAGAAAGAAACAAATATTATAGATTGCAATTCCTGTTAAACCGAGTAAGGCAAACATGCCCCAGTCTTTCTTTGTTGGCTTTGGTCTATTTTTCTCAAGCAGCCACATAATTGGGAAAAGTAGAATAGCTGCTCCTAAAAAGCGTAAAAAGGCAATCGTTGAAGGCTCGAAGCTTTCAATCGCTAATTTACCTGCGATAAACGCACTTCCCCAAGTTGCGGTTGCAAGAGTGAGCATGGCATAAATCAGCCATTGTTTTTTTCTCTCCACTCTTTATCACCTCTTTTTTCTTCCCATTGTACTCCTTTTCTTCGTTAAGCGAAATAATCATTTCATGGTAAACAGAAAAAAAGCGCTTATCATCACATTAATGACAATAAACGCCTTCTTCCATTACTTCTCTAGCATAGGTTTGGATGACCGTTCCATCAGCTGAAAGAAAATCGATAGGATGTTGGTCATTCCAAAGCTCATTGCTAGAGGTCGTATTAATAAACACATTTGCCTCAAGCTCTGCAATATAAGAGCCACCTTCATAATGAATTTGGACACGCGCTACATCTTCTGGTTGACGAATCATTCCAAATGTCACATACGTATAATCATACGCATCATGATGCCAATTTCCATTTTGAACGCGGAATGTACGAATTTTTTGCTCTTCATCCGTGATGGCGGTTCCCCCAATGGTAAGCATTGAAGCAGGTAATCGTTTAAAACCACCTGAGGTCACCTCAATCATTTGTGCAACGAGATCAGAATCATCTACGGTATAAACAACCATTTGCCTATTCGAATCAAGCTCTTCTTGCTTTAAAATCGCGATCTCCGTCTCTTCTGAATAACTTGCTTTGATCGCATCATAATCTGTTTCATAGACAGTATCATCAATCACGGTCTCTACAGGTGTGGCACTTATCATCAGTCCACTATACATCAGTAAACTAGCGATTAAAAAACCAGCTAACCCTATCCAAATTTTATGTGATTGGAGAAGAATAAACATACCTACTATAAACAATAAAAGACCAACCACAAGAAGAATGCTAGATGATGTATTTAGCTCAAATTGCAAGGTTTGATTGACTAATATTGGCTGATTCAAGAACAATTGAATCAATGGTGAAATTTGTTCGGTCTGAAGCGTTTGGATCACTTCATGCGGTGGTGTTTGCTCTGTCATAAAAGCCGTGACAGCTAAAATGAAGAACGCAATGACTGACTCCATTCGAAACGATGATTTCATCGATCTGGCATGCCCATGCTTTCTTATCCTTCGAAGAAGCAAACTATGGCGCAATCCAAATAAAAGTAAAGGAACAAATAAAATATGTTTAATGACCAGTAATTGACCGTACGTAATCATCCATGAATTCACATATTCCGGTACGATATTGCCCATTAACAGAAAACCGGTTAACGTAATCGCTCCTACACTTAAAGCTGCTAACGGGGAGTACCAAGCTGCAAAAGCAGCAGGGTTCTCCATAGGATGCTTTACGAACCACGCCACCATAAGCAATGGACCGATCCACAATGAGGTAGCCAGCAAATGAATTGAATTTGAAAGAAAACCGCTGATTCCCGTCAGTGATGCTGCATGACTCGCCCACCCTGATAAGCCAATTAAAACGATGACGAGAATAAGTTTACCTATTCGTAACGGCAGGTCCTCGCTGTTATTTAATGTTAGGACCACTAAAATACTCGCTATAAGGAGACTATAAAATGCCGCCTGCCCAGCAGAATATGTTAAGAAGACTGTATAGATCGCTTCAAACCATCCGACTTGAAACTGTTGTACAAGAACGGTTATAACCGTTGTCACAGGCACAAAAAGCGCCAATGGAACAAGAAAAGTCATCACGACTAAGACTCTTTGTGAAACGTGAATCCTCGGACGTCTTTGATCAGGAATCACACCTAAAAGGTGATAACCTGTTAAAAAGAGGAGAGCGGCGAAAAGGAGAAGATTACTTACTTCCGTCATTGTCGACCTCTACCTTTTCTTCTTCGTGCCAATAAGATGAAAAAGGCAACCACAGCTACAGCAGCGATTATAAGCGGTTGGACGAAGGACTCTTCTTCTACAGCTTCTGTTTCCCTTTCATTCACAGTAGAATCATCCACCATTCCCTCACTGTCTTCTACTACCTGTTCTTCTTCTCCCTGAGGCGCTTCTTCACTATCACCTTCACCAACTACCTCTTCATCTACTGAAAATGTGTAACTTCCTTCCGTTTGGTGAGTATCCGCACCGATTGCCACCCATTCGACTATGTAGGTCCCTGCTTCTAATGGTGACTCGAGTGTGACGTACATCGAAGGGCTTTCGATCAGGATATCGTCTACCCTGATCTCCTCTTTCCCATCTTTTGTGACCGTTACCGTACTAAACTGCTCAATCCCGCCATTAAAAAGTAACTGTAATTCGTCAATTGCTTCATGAATAACTTCTCCATCGGCTGGAGACGATTCACTCATATATGAATGAGCTAATGCATAAGTGGGAGTGATCATGATTATGCCCCATACAGCAAGTATTAAAATTCTTTTCATGTAAACCTCCAATTACCAAGTATTCTACTATGTTTAATATACTATTATTCTCCTTTATCGTAAACTTAAATATAAAAAATTAATACGTTACGTGAAATTAATATAAGGTAAATGCTTTTACGAATAAACGATTTATGAGAAAATAGACAAGAATCTATTGTCGGAGGAAAATTGATGATCAAAAAAGTTTTCATTCTTAGTAGTTATGCACTTATTGCCCTTTTGATCTATCTTTACGGAGAATCACTTTTGCATTGGATACGTGAAGGTGGAGCGAATTATTTATTTTTAACAGCCATATTAGCAACCTTATTTGCCTTATTTCCCATTATCCCTTATCCGATTATAGGCGGTGTTTTAGGTGCAGCATATGGCCCGGTTTTAGGAAGTTTGATGACGTGGATCGGCTCTTCTCTCGCTTCCATTATCATGTTTTCATTTGTCCGATATGGTTATCAAGACTGGGGATTACAATTACTTCAACGATACCGGTCACTCCATAAGATTACCGTGTTATTTGAGCGCAACGCATTTATGACGATTTTTCTTACGCGCTTGATACCTGTCATCCCATCCATCATTGTCAATATCTACTCGGCTCTTAGTCGTGTTCGTTTTTTATCCTATGCAATTGCCTCATCGCTTGGGAAAGTACCATCGATGATTTTATTTGCAGTCGTTGGGAATTCATTTGTCAATGATCCTAGTCAGCTAATGATGATTGCTTTTTATTACGTCGTATTCCTTGGTGTTGTATATGGCTTTTACAGGTTATGGCAAAAATTCGCTCAAACGAAAGAAAAGCTCCCAGAATTATAGGGAGCTTTTTTGATCTGTCGTATATACAATGATTCGCTTACGTGCCTTAAGGATGCCTATTGCAATAAGAGACCCTAGAAAAGCACCTAATGTATTTAAAATCAGATCATCAATATTAGCAACTCGATGAGTAAATAAAAATTGGCTAGATTCGATAAAGAGGGAGATAACAAAGCCAATAAGCGTGACGAGCCCAACAATTCGAAGCTTTGGAAATAGCATTGGAAGCAGAAAACCTAAAGGCATAAACATCACAATATTCCCAACTAAAATTCGAATGGGAGCAATCATATCTGGGCTATAAACAGCAATTCTGTAAATACTTCGAAATGGGATCAAGTTGTAATTTCTTCCCCCTGGAGCCGCTGTACCTAGAGAAGCACCGTAGTTCCAGGCAAGCAGTGTCACATAAAATAAGGCGATTAAATAGAGGATGAAAAGAACATACAGTCCTTTTTTTTGTTGCGCTTTCTTCATGGTGCCAACACCCTTCTTGACATCTATTATCTTCTATTATTGAACCTATACCCTCTTTTGACAAGCTCTTTTCATCGACAACATTTTTTTCATTTTTTTCAACAGACATGACCTATGTAACGTCTAAAAATGAAAAAAACCTAAAGACTTGTAAAAGTCTTTAGGTTACTCATTATCCTTTTGGAGGTACATAATCAGGTTGCTCGTTACCTTTTGTGTTCATTTTCTTCCCTTTATTTGTGGGCTCTTCTCGCGGTTGAGTTCCTAGATGATTCGGTCGATATTGATTAAATGCAGTCGATTTTTTCATATTGATCCCCTCCTACTAAATAGGATGGCATCGAACAAGCATTGTCATACTGGAAAAACTTCGTTACTTGATCGCGTGACGTCGTTCCCATTTATCCTCTAATTTTTCCATTAGTTGTTTGTTATTTAAGATCTCTTCTTTGTTTTCTCTCACTAATTGCTCAAATGATACTTTTCTGACTTTTCTCAATCGAAACACTCCTCTATCTTTTTTACCAGTTTGGGGAAAAAGGAGTGTTTTTATACCTATTATCTGCCCTTTTTTAATTGGTTTGTTGTTTGCTTAGGGCTCACATAGACATTTCCAGCTTCATCAATCGTCATAAAAAAGATTTCCTTTGGATTGGCGTACCCTTCCTTATGGATCAGTTCTCGCAGCCAATCAATGGTACCAAGATTTTTTAAGTTTGCTTCAATAATGCGACCATCTTCGATTACGACTGTGGGATATCCCTTATTTGGGGTATTTTGTTTTAAATCATTAGGAGTTGCTGAATCGTAGGCTGATTTTTTGATAACACTTATTTGCCCATTCATCTCAAGGACAGCATAATCGACTTCACTTAAATCACTAGCTCCATTTAAACGCATGTCCATCATGAAAGATTCAAGTGTAACCTTCACCTTTTTTAGCTGTTGATGCAAAATAACTCCATTTCTTGCTAAAATAATGGGCTCGTCTTCAATCACCCTTCTAAAGCGAGGCGTTTTGAGTGCGATCATACTTAGTGATAAATGGATACCAGCGATCGTAGCAGCTGCTACCATAGGACCTGGAAGGGGCACAGAACCATCTGTTAAAGGTTCTCCTAAAATATCACCGATTACGACTCCAAAAATAAAATCCAGGGCATCAATGGAACCCATTGAACGCTGTCCGACAATTTTCACGATAAGAAAAATATAAACATAGACAATGGCAGCACGTACTAAAAATCCATAGATCGGTAAAGACTCAGCCCCACTCCAAAATTCCATTCCCGCTCCTCCTTACTCGCATTATGAGATAAAACCGAAGAAGGATCTTCGGTTTTATCTTCTAACATGTTTATGATTGGTCTTGCTGCTCAGGTGTATTTGTCCCTTGTTTGAATTGTGGTTCCTCATTCAATACTTGGGAATACCTACCTTCTAGTAAGGTTAGGATATTTTTTTGCTGCTCAGCTAGTTGCTCAAACAATTGCTTTGCTTGTTCGTTTTCTGTTTCTAAACTGAATTCCGTCAAGCTAGATTGCACCGATTGCGCATCGGCAATCGCTTGTTGCATTTGTGTTTGTACAGTCATTTGATCACCTAATTTTTGTTGTTTTTATTCATTTTGTTTGCTTCTACTTCTGCATATGAAGCAAATTCAGTATCTGCGTGGTTTTGCTTTCCTTGTTGTTTTGCATTGTTATTACGTTGTGCATTCGCATTGCCCTTTTTTTGACGACCCATTGAAATCATCTCCTCTTGGTGTAATGAAACGTACATTTTCTAGTGTGTGCTATCAGCAATATTTTATGTTTGTCTTTTTTAAAACAAATAAGCCACTTGCTAGGCAAGTGGCTTATCGTTTTTCTTATTGATCTTTATCTTTTTTATCGTCTTTTGAAGAGTGAACAATTTGTTCTAATAGCTTCAAGATATCGTCTTTCGATAAAGCGTCTGCTTCTTTCTCTTCTTTTGGAGCAGCTTCTTTTAAATCCAACTGCTCTGGTAATTCATTTGACTCTGATTTAGGTGCAGACGTTTCGTTAACAGCTTTTTCCTTATAACCATATTCACTCACTCGCTCGGTTTCAACGATAGGTGGCAAGGATCTTGCACGATCATCCACTTCACGGAACTCTCCTTCAACAGTCACATAACGTCTTCTCCTTGTTTCACTATCAAATAAGCTATAAACAACAGGTATGACAAATAGTGTTAAGAACGTACTACTCACCAAGCCTCCAATTACGGCTAGGGCCATAGGTTGTTGAAGCTCAGCTCCTTCACCAATTCCAAGTGCTAGAGGTACCATTCCTAAGATCGTTGTAAGAGATGTCATTAAAATTGGACGAGTACGATCTTTTACAGACACAACAAGCGCTTCAAATGTCGTCATCCCATCTGCCTTACGTTGATTGACATAATCGACCAACACGATCGCATTATTCACGACAATCCCTATCAGGACAATTAACCCAATAAAGACGGTCACACTTAGAGCTGTTTGCGTAGCAAGTAAGGCTAAGGCTACACCAATAACAACTAATGGTACGGTAAACATAATCACAAATGGCATTTTAAAGGATTCGAATTGTGCGGCCATCACTAGGTAAATAAAGATAATCGCCAACACAATCGCAAGAGCCATACTTCCAATTGAGTCTTCAAGTAACTCTTGTTCACCGCCGTAGCTAAATGTGGTTTGGTCGTCTAGTTCAACCTCATCTACAGCCTCTTCTACTAAACGGCTAATATCCCCTAAATTCGTTGATGTCGAGTAAAAAACGGTGAACTCTACTGCCTCTTCTTGTTGCATACGTTGAATCGTTGCAGGGCTTTCGCCATCTATAATTTCAGCAACTTCACTTAAAGCAACAAATTCACCATTTCCATTTTGGAGCTGAAGATTTTCAAGTGCTTCTAGATCTTCTGTAAATTCTGGATCTAGCTGAACAAAAATATCATACAAATTATTATCTTCCGTTTGCAATGCAGATGCTAATTGTCCACGTGTTAAATCATGGACTTGTTGTGCGATCTGAGCAGGGGCTAACGCATTTTCACGCGCTAACGTACGATCCACTTCAATTTGAATTTCAGGCGTTGTTTCTTCGATACTTAATTCAAGATCACGTACTTCACGAATCGTCAGTAACTCTTCTTCAAGGGCTTCTGCTGATTCGTACAGTCTCTGTGAATTAGGATCACTAATCGTAAATTGGAGCGTATTCGCTTCAGTCCCAAGAGATCCTACTGTAGATAACGAAATTTCAGCATCACGATCTGCACGACTCACATCTGATTCAATTGATTCAATGAAATCACTTGTTGAAATCGTTCGTTGATCAAGAGGTGCCATGGTGACGAAAATCTGAGCTTCGTGCCCACCTGATGATCCCCTCATGACATTTTGATCACTTGAGCCAGCCGTCGTTACAAAATCGGAAATTTCACGGTAATCATTTAATACTTCTTCTACCGCTTCCACCGTTTCCTGTGTCCGCTCAACAGTCGTACCTTGTTCAAGAGCAATGTCCACTGTAAAGTTTCCTTGATCACTATCAGGAATTAATTCAGTTCCTACATTCGTTAATCCAAAGCCACCTACAACGAGGAGAATGAACGTAATGGCAAGAACGACAAAACGATGTGTTAATACCCAGCGAATCGAACGGTCCATTCCACCCATAAAGGAGGATTGCATTCGTTTTGCTTCTCGGTTTTCGTTTGGTTTCTTTAGTATACGGCTTGCTATCATCGGTACAACTGTTAAGGCAACAAGTAATGATGCAAGTAAACTAAATGAAACAGCGAGTGCAAATTCTCTAAATAAATTTGCTACAAGTCCGCTTATAAAGACAATTGGTAAGAATACCGAAACAGTCGTTAGCGTTGAAGCAATGATTGCACCAGATACTTCTTTTGTACCTTCTAACGCTGCTTGTTTAGGTTTTTTGTTCATTGATAAATGTCGGTATATATTCTCGATCACGACAATGGCATTATCAACTAGCATCCCAATTCCAAGTGCTAATCCACCTAGACTCATTAAGTTCAAGCCGATGCCAGCAAAGTAGAGAAATGCAAAGGTGACAATGATGGAAAATGGTATTGCAATCCCGACAATTAAAGGTGTTTTCAAGTTACGAAGGAAGAAAAACAAGACGAGCATTGCTAAGATTCCCCCAAAAATAAGGGCATTTGTTACACTTATAATTGCACTATTGATAAAATTTCCTTCATCAAAGAGCATGACTGTATTTAAATCTTCATACTTTGAGTCCTCAAGCAAATCCTCTAAACGATTATTGACCGCATTAGAAACTTGAACTGTGTTTGATTCTGATTCTTTCATAATCGTAAATTGAATCGCTGGCTCTTGGTTTGCTCGTGTAATTACATCGGCATCACCTGTTGTAATCTCCACCGTTCCAACGTCTTCAATAAGAAGATCATTTCCATCTGTTCCAACGCCTACGACTAATTCAGCAATTTCTTCAACAGAAACCAATTCACTAATCACTCGTGTCGTTAAGCTTAAATCACCATTTAAGACTGTACCACCAGGCATAGAGGTGTTATGTGCCTGAATGGTCGAAACAATATCTTCTTGTGTAAGGTTATTATCGACTAACTCATCTTGATTTAATTGAATTTGTACTTCTTCAATCATACTTCCAGCTTCATCAATGTTTGCTACACCAGGAACTTTTGTTAATTCAAGTCTTAGGTCATCAACCAAATCTTGAATCTCAAGGATCTCATCCTCACCTGTGATCGCAAGTTGCATCATCGGCATCATTGAAGGGTCAAATTTTAGAAAGCTTGGTTCATTCGCATCATCAGGTAAAGGAGTTTGACGAATCGTATTAATAATATCGAGTTCGACATCATCAATCGACGTCGTCCAACTAAATTCAAGTATGATCAACGTCATCCCTTCACTTGTCGTTGAGCTGATTTTATTTAGGCCAGAAGTGGTGGCCAATTGATTCTCAAGAGGCCTGGTCACTTTATCCTCTACCTCTTCTGGACTTGCTCCAGAATAACTTGTCACGACTGCCGCAACAGGCGGATTAATATTAGGGAATAGTTGCAGAGGTAAATTAGTAATCGAGACAAAGCCGAAAATTAAAAAGATAAGCATGGCCACAATTGTGAATTTAGGCCTGCGTATTGAAAAATTTGTCATGTTTTCTTTTACTCCTTTTTGTTATAACCAGGATTTTAATGGGTTCTATCGTAAACAAGTCCTACATTTTCCTTATGTAAAAGGTATGTGCTTGATTTTTTAATCCCCCTTGAATAGTTTAATTACTTAACTGTTTTAATCCTAAATGATTTTCAAAAAGAAGGCAATTACTTTCCCTTCTCCCTAGCAAAAGTTCATCAGTTGTCCTTTTTTTCTTTCATGATGATCTCATCAAGTTTTTTTAAGGTGTCTCGTACATGATGAAGATCTTCGATTGGTAACTTCGTCAAATAAATCGTCATCATTTTCTGTTCAAGCTTAAACAATTCATGTTGAATTCTTTGTCCATTTTGCCCTAATACTAAATTTATTTCTCTGCGATTATCGTGATTGATTTCACGAATAATAATATCTTCCTCTTCTAATTGTGTCATCGATTGACTCACTGCACTTTTGGAAATCTCAAAGTACTGGGCGATCTCAGATATTGTCGTTTCAGGCTTCTTTAAAATGAGAAATAAGATGGCTACCTGTCGCTTTGTTAAATGAAATTCATTCAATATTTCTAAATCTGGGATAAAATGCTTCCCGATATTCCTCATTAAATCGTCTAATTCAATTAACACCTTTTTGTATTCTTCCATCTTCACCAACTCCAGCTTTCTATTCCATTTCATTTTTGTACTAGGTTGATTTTAACAAGCTTTCCTGTAAAAAGAAATTAATAACAAAAAAACAGCCCGCCATAAGGCAGACTGTTTTCATATTATTACGCTTTAATTTGAGCAAATTTACTGCGTAATACCATTTGTAGGATGCCACCGTGACGGTAGTAGTCCATTTCAACTTCACTATCAAAGCGTACAAGAACATCAAACTCTTTCTTGTTGCCATCTTTGTCAGTTGCAACGACTTTAACTATTTCACGAGGACGAACAGCATTCGTAATTTGTACGTCGAATGCTTCTTCACCAGTTAATCCAAGAGATTCAGCGCTATCGCCCTCTTTGAATTGAAGTGGAAGAACACCCATTAATACAAGGTTACTACGGTGGATACGCTCGTAGCTTTCAGCGATAACTGTTTTAATGCCTAGAAGGTTTGTACCTTTAGCAGCCCAGTCACGTGAGCTTCCCATACCGTAATCTTTACCAGCAAGAATAGCTAGACCTGTACTTGTTTCTTTGTATTTCATAGCCGCATCATAAATCGGCATAACGTCACCGGTAGGCCAGAATGTTGTGAAACCACCCTCTGTACCAGGAGCAATTTGGTTACGGATACGGATGTTAGCAAATGTACCTCTCATCATGACATCGTGGTTACCACGACGAGAACCATAAGAGTTGAAATCTTTCGGCTCAACGCCTTTAGAAATCAAGTATTTACCAGCAGGAGTATCTTTACCAATCGCACCAGCAGGAGAAATATGGTCAGTTGTTACAGTATCACCGAATTTACCGATTACACGTAAGCTTGATAATGGCTTGATATCTTGTGGATCTTTAGAAAGGTTCTCAAAGAATGGAGGGTTCGCAATGTAAGTAGAATCATTATTCCACTTATAAAGCGCATCATCCGTTGTTTTGATTTCGTTCCAACGATCGTTGCTATCAAATACATTATTGTATTCACGACGGAATAGTTCAGGTGTTACTGTTTCATTAACAACGTCTTTAATCTCATCAGATGTTGGCCAGATGTCTGCAAAGAATACATCTTTACCATTCTTGTCTTGTCCAATTGGATCATTTTGCAGATCAATATCCACTGTTCCTGCAAGTGCATATGCAACAACAAGTGGTGGAGAAGCAAGATAGTTCGCTTTCACTAATGGGTGAATACGTCCTTCAAAGTTACGGTTACCTGAGAGAACAGATGTTACAGTCAGATCATTAGCTGAAACTGCTGCTTCGATCTCGTCTTCAAGTGGACCAGAGTTACCAATACATGTTGTACAGCCGTAACCAACAATGTTAAAGCCTAGTTGCTCCATGTATGGTAGTAATCCTGAATCCGTTAAGTAACCAGTAACTACTTTTGAACCAGGCGCTAAAGATGTTTTCACGTATGAAGGAACATCTAGACCAAGCTCAACAGCCTTCTTCGCTACAAGACCAGCCCCAACTAATACATAAGGGTTTGAAGTATTTGTACAGCTTGTGATTGCCGCAATTGCGATCGAACCAGTTGTCATTTCTGCTTCGCGACCATCTTTAAAGCTAACAGCAACTTTTTTATTGAACTCATCTTCCGTTAAGCCAAGACCTTGTGTTCCTTGTGGAGCCACAACCGCATCACGGAAAGATTTTTGCATTCCTGAAAGTGGAATAAGATCTTGTGGACGCTTAGGACCAGACAGGTTTGCTTCAATGTCAGAAAGATCGATTTCAATTGTATCTGTGTAAACAGGATCTTCTGTTTCTCCAGCTACGTAGAATAAGTTGTTAGCACGAGAGTATTCCTCTACAAGCTTGATTTGTTCTTCAGAGCGACCAGTTAGTCTCATATAGTTAAGAGCTTCCTCGTCTACTGGGAAGAAACCACAAGTAGCACCGTATTCTGGAGCCATATTTGAGATTGTAGCACGGTCAGCTAATGGCATTTCTGTTAAACCAGGACCGAAGAATTCAACAAACTTACCAACTACTTTTTTCTCACGAAGAGCTTGTGTTACTTTAAGTGCTACGTCTGTAGCTGTTGTTCCACTTGGAAGTGTACCAACAAATTTACATCCGATAACTTCTGGAACTGGGAAGTAAGAAGGCTGTCCAAGCATACCTGCTTCAGCTTCAATACCACCAACACCCCATCCAAGTACACCAATACCATTGATCATGGTTGTATGAGAGTCAGTACCAACTAATGTATCAGGGAATGCTACTGTTTCACCGTCTTGCTCAACAGCGTGAACAACATTTGCTAAATACTCTAAGTTAACTTGGTGAACGATTCCTGTTGCTGGAGGAACAGCATTGTAATTATTGAATGCTTTTTTAGCCCAGCTAAGGAACTCGTATCGTTCTTCATTACGTTGGAATTCAAGGTTCATATTGAAATTAAGTGAATCATTTGTTCCTGCTTTGTCCACTTGTACAGAGTGGTCAATAACAAGGTCTACTGGAATTTCAGGGTTAATTTGATCAGGGTCTCCACCCATGTCAGCCATTGCTTTACGAAGAGACGCTAAGTCAACAACTGCCGGAACACCTGTAAAGTCTTGAAGAATAACGCGTGATGGTTTGAACGGAACATCAATATCTTTTAGTTCACTTGTTCCCCATTTCGCAAGGTTCTCTACATGCTCCTTCTTGATCACATAGCCATCATGTTGACGAAGCACCGATTCTAGTAAAACCTTTACTGAATATGGAAGTTTCGTAACATTACCTACTCCAGCATCTTCTAATGCCTTTAGTGAGTAGTAATTATACGTCTTTCCGTCGATTGAAAACGACGAACGTGCATTAAAAACATCATGTTTGTTTGACATATGTATACCCTCCTTCTCCAGACTATCATACCGCAAACTGTCAAAATTGTCTAAATCAATGACTGACGGTATTTTTGATAACGGATAGTAAGCGCTTTAATTTATGTACGCGCACTTCCCTCTTAAGAATAGCAAAACTTGTCTAAAGAATAAATGGATTTTTGAAATTTTGTAGACAATTCGGTAAAAAAACTCAAATTCTCGTCTGCCGCGTAAGAATTTTGTCTAATTGCACACAATAAAAATGGAGGTGAACGTCATGACAAAGAAAAAATCAAATCACATTATTTCAGGAATGAATGATGCAAGTGGTCAAGGAAAAGGAACGGGCTACAACTCACAATTCAATCAAGAATCAGCAAATGAGCCTTTAACTGAAATGGAACGCCAAAACAATAAAAAGACTAAGAAACGTCAGTAAGCGTCTCGAGCGATTGCGGGTGGGGTTCAGTTGATCATGGTGTAGATCAGCCCGATTGTTCGGCGATTTCGCCCGATTCAGGTGCGCATTCGAATAGAAACAACAAAATGAGCACCAGATGTCTCACGCTTAGGTGAGTGTCTGGTGCTTTATGTTTACATTTGTGAGCGTAATTCTTCTAATTGCTGTTGGTATTGCTCTAATTGTGCTCTTTGGTGCTCTGAAGCAACTCCTAACGCTTTTTGGATCTGCTGAGTGGCTTCATCTAGTTCTTGCTCAGCGCGCTTTGTATGATGTCCATAATCTGCTGCGTGACTATTGATGTTCCCTACAGCTTGTTCTGCTTGAACAAGTGCTTGCTGGGCTGCTTGAAAAGCTTGTTGTTTGTCTTTGTGATGTGGCATATCATGATTCCTCCTTTAGTTACTACACCTTTAGGTTTCGAAAAATCCCATTAAATATTCGTATAGTGATAAAAGAATTCCTCATACTAACGATTAGGAGGGATGATGATGACTGAACGCAACACATTTAAAAGCCAACGTAAAAATGCACCTAAAGGAAATAACCCAGGACAACCAGAACCGATGAGCGGCTCTAAAAAAGTTAAAAAAGCCAATCATGTAGGCCAAACAGACGGCGAAGGTTAAATCACGATAAAAAAGGCACTCTTCTACTACGCAAGAGTGCCTTTCCTCTTATTGTTTCTCTCGATCCTTTGCTTGCTTCCGACGCTTTCTGCGGATCTCATATCGTTCTTCAGCACCTGAATAATGCCATTTTTCTTCTTCCGATTCAGTGATGACTTGTGGTACTGCTTTTGGCTTCCCCTTTTCATCTAGTGCAACAAATGTTAGATAAGAAGTAGCCGTTAAACGTCTTTCTCCGGTGATCAAATCCTCTGCTTCTACCTTCACAAACACTTCCATCGATGTTTTTCTGGTATACGATACATACCCTTCTAAGCAAATGGCTTCACCTGTTCGAATCGGTGAAATAAAGTCTAAACTATCACTTGATGCCGTAACAACTTGAGACCTCGCATGACGCATAGCTGCAATACTAGCTACCTTATCTATATACGCCATCACATTTCCACCAAAAATCGTGCCATGATAATTTGTATCTGGTGGGAGGACAATATCTGTTAAGACCGTTTTTGATTGTGCACTTGTTTTTGAATTCAATTGTTTACACTTCCTTTGCTCGCTCTAACTGACGTACTAGATCCTCGTATTCACTACTGGCAATCGTTCTAAAGTCTAAAGCGATTTTGTCATCTTTTATTCTTGTTACAACAGCCGGCTCGCCCACTCGTAATGCTTCAATCATCTCAACCGTCTTTTTGTTTGGATAAGCAAGGAGCAACAGCCATGTCTCAAGCTCCACATCTGGCATCGTCCCTCCACCGACCATCGAGACATCTTGAACGAGTTCACACTCCCACTTTTCTTGAAGCATCTTTCTAAACTGTTCTGCTTCTTGCTTCACTTCATCTTGAGTCTTTGTAATCATCTGAAGCGTAGGGATCTCACTCAAGGCCTTTTTTGAATCTACATAGGCTTTCAACGTTGCCTCAAGGGCTGCCAGTGTCATTTTATCTACTCTCAACACACGCGCTAATTGATGTTTCTTTAATTGATCAATCAAATGCTTTCTTCCAGCAATAATCCCTGCTTGAGGACCTCCAAGCAGCTTATCACCACTAAATGTGACAAGGTCAATACCGCTACCTAGGGCTTCTTTGACATGCGGCTCATCGCCAATCCCATGTTTTCTAAGATCATACAGAGCGCCACTGCCTAAGTCTTCATACAAAATGACATCATTCTCTTTTGATAGTGTAACCAATTTACTTGCTTCTACTGCGCTTGTGAAGCCGATTGTTTTGAAGTTGCTTGTATGAACCTTCATAATCATCGACGTCTCGTCTGTTATTGCTTCCTCGTAATCCTTGTAATGGGTTTTATTTGTCGTACCAACCTCTACTAGCTCGGCACCACTTTCTTTCATAATCGACGACACCCGAAACGAACCGCCAATTTCAACAAGTTCTCCCCTGGATACGATCACTTCTTTTTCAGTAGCTAGCGCTTTTAACACGAGGTAGACCGCCGCGGCGTTGTTATTAACGACCATCGCCGCTTCGCCACCTGTTACTTCTTTGACGATTTCTTCAATCAAATCATGTCTAGAACCTCGTACCCCTTTTTCTAACTGATACTCTAAATTGGAGTAGGAAGAAGCCGCCACATTCACTTGCTTCATTGCTTCTTTACTAAGTTTCGCTCTGCCTAAGTTCGTATGCAGAACTGTACCTGTTCCGTTAATAACACGTCTAAACGTATAGCTTGAGTGCTTACTAAGGCGTTCTGAAACAGCTTGCATGATCCAATCCTCTATATGTATCTGCACGTCCCACACACCTGCAAGCATTTGCGCTCTTACTTCAGCGACCGCCTCTTGTAACCATTCCGTTGCCTTATCATGTGAAATTGATGAATCGTTACTAAGCTTGTTGAAAGCTTCTGATTTTTGTAATTCATGAATCGGCGGTATTTGTCTTAATAATGATTGATTCATCTGTATGTAGCTCCTTTACTTGGGCGATTTTCACCTTCATATTGAAGGGGAAAAAGCACCTAGAAAGGTGCTTTTTCCATTATTTATTCATAGCTTCCATTTTCTTAATGACATCATCTGACTTTGGAAAAACACCCGTTTCCTTTTTCGAGTGAAGTGTCTCCCCATTTACTACTACTTCAAACACACCACCAGAACTAGTCACTAATTTCACTTCAGCAATATGTCCTTTAAAATGATCTAAAATATCGTCCGTGAAACTCACGGCTTTTGGTGCAAAGTTTCACATCATGCAAAATTCAACAGTAACTGTGTATTTCATCCTAAATCAAACTCCTTTACAGTTTTTTCATCTCTATTGTAGGATAAGATGTAGTAGGATGCAAAACAATATGCGCATCCCCTATCGTCTTTTGACGATTAGAAGCTAGGAGGTGTCCTCGTTGGACAAACAAGAGAAGATTCGCTTAACATCATTTTCAACAAAAGCTGGTTGAGGATGCAAAATTGGTCCTGAAGACCTGACGCAAGTTTTGCGTCATTTACCAAAACAAACACATGACCCTAACCTACTAGTTGGGCTAGAAACATCCGATGATGCAGGAGCCTATCGCTTAACTGATGAGCTTGCAATGATTCAGACGGTTGACTACTTTACTCCTGTTGTCGATGATCCATATATGTTTGGTCAGATTGCAGCTGCCAATGCCTTAAGTGATGTGTATGCAATGGGTGGCAAACCGACGACTGTTCTAAACATCGTTGGCTTCCCGATTAAAAAACTTCCACCTGAAATGCTCGCTGATATTTTACGCGGCGCTGCAGATAAGGTGAAGGAAGCTGATGCGATTATTGTCGGTGGACACTCCATCGATGACCAAGAACCGAAGTTCGGTTTATCGGTGACTGGCCTTGCGCATCCTGATCGCATTTTTAAAAACGTTGGTGCTAAGCCCGGTGACCTCTTAGTTTTAACGAAGCCAATTGGAGTCGGCATTTTAACGACTGGTATTAAGCGTGAAGCCGTAACAGCTGAGCAAGAAGAAGCGGTCACACAAACAATGGCTTCGCTTAACAAAGTTGCTGCTGAAACCTTAGAAGGCCTTAACCCTCATGCCGTCACGGACGTAACAGGCTTTGGCTTACTTGGTCATAGCTTAGAGATGGCAAAAGGTAGTGAGATCAGCTTTGAGATTCAATCTTCATCTGTTCCGATGTTAGAAGGAACAAGAGAATTGGCTGAGCAAGGAATCGTTCCAGGCGGATCAAAAGCCAATGAACGCTGGATTGCATCATCTGTTCACTATGCACCAGAGATTACGGATGTTGATAAAAGCATCCTATGTGATGCGATCACTTCAGGTGGCTTGCTCGTCAGCTTAACAGAAGATGAAGCTCATCAATATGTAGAAGCGATGCAAAGCAAAGGATTAACGGCAGAGATCATCGGATCAGTCACAGCAAAAAAAGAATTTCCACTTTACGTAACAATCTAAGAAAAAAACGATTCAGCCGCATGGCTGAATCGTTTTTTATTGATAAATCTTCGCAAACATCTCATCTGTCAACGCACTTGGTTGATCATCAAAGATTAGCTTGCCTTCTTTAAACGCAATGATGCGAGTCGCAAATTTCTTCGCCAGCTCTACATCATGAACATTAATCAACGTAAGCAAATTCCGCTCATCATGAATGTTTCGCAGCAATTGAAAAATTCGCTCCGACGTTGTTGGATCAAGACTTGCAACAGGCTCATCGCCTAAAACAAGACTTGGCTTTTGCATCAACGCCCGCGCAATGCCTACTCGTTGTTTTTGCCCACCACTAAGGGACTCAACTCGTTGATCACGGAATCGATCAAGCTCAACTTCCTGCAACGCTTGATTGGCACTTTTTAATTCCTTCTCGTCAAATAAACCTAGTAGATTTTTATAAGCTGGACGGCTGCCAAATGAACCGGTGAGTGTATTTTGAAAAACAGACATTCTCGGAATCAAATTAAAATGTTGAAAGATCATCACCATTTCCGAACGAACATCACGCATCGCTCGTTCACTTAGACTCGTTAACTCTGTCCCATTCCATTGAATCGAACCAGCTGATGACTTAACAAGACGATTGATGCAGCGAATAAACGTTGATTTCCCTGCACCACTTCTACCTAAAATACAAATGAACTCGCCTTTATTCATCGAGACACTCACCTGATCAAGGGCAGGCTCCGTTGCTTTAGGATACGTAACGGTTAAATTAGAAATTTCTAGCATCATCTATTCTCCTTAAATCACTCTCGCTCGAATTCGTCCGCCAACGACATCAACTATGATAACCAAGATCATAATACAGATGATATCAAGAGCAACAGCCGTGTAATAGAAGCTTTGGAAGTGGTTAAATAGCTGCTGTCCAATTCCTCCTCCTCCAATAAAACCAAGGATTAAAGAGGTACGAATCGCCACTTCAAAGCGATAGAAATAATGCGATAGGATATTCGGCCAAATTTGTGGAAGAATCGAAAATAAGTGACCGACCCACCTTGTAGCCCCCACTGATTTCATCGCCTCTTGAGGACCATCATCAGCCGCTTCAATTAATTCTGAGATCAGCTTTCCTAATACCCCAATATTGTGCAAAATAATCGCGAGCACTGCAGCAAATGGACCCAATCCAAAAGCTGTCACAAAGATCAACCCAAAGACGATCTCAGGAATCGAACGTAATCCACTCAATGAGGAGCGAACAGAACCATACATCAGTCTTGAACCACTTGTATTTCTGGCAGCTAAGAAACTAAGCGGCAAGGCGATCAGTAACGCAAAGAACGTTCCTAAAAAGGCCATTGCAAGCGTCACTAAACTCTCGCGTGCCATTCTCGGGAATAACGACCACTCTACTGGGAAAAATCGAGAACGAACCATTTCAAAAATATTTGGGATTTGAGCGAGTTTTCTCCACTCAAATCCCGTCATATTCATGCTCCACCAGATCGCAATGAGTAAGAAAAGAAGATAGAAAAGATATCTAGGCTTGAACCAAACCATAACGGCTCCCCTATTCTTCTAGCTTCAGCATATCGAATTCTCGTGCAGCTTCCAGTACGTCTGCATATTGAGTATCATCTGCTTCTACAAATGAAGACGCACCACCGAAAATACGAAGAATTTCTTCATCTGTAATGTCATAAAAGGCAGCTCGAATCTCTTCAATTTCTTCATCAGTCATTTCACTCGGTACGACCCAAGGGTATTGATACAACTGATCCGACTGCCAAATCACTTTAATATCATCACGTAATGAACCACCATTTGCTTCATCATCTTTCATTAATGATTCTAAAATTGCACTATCAACTGCGCCCGCTTCAACCGTTTGATCTTGGACAAGCGTTGTGACGACATCATGTGATCCTGCAAACTGAATTTGAGCAAAATCATTATCTAAATCATCTTCGTAATGACCGCGATTACGAAGCTCTAATCCGGGAATTAAATGTCCCGATGTTGAGGAGTTACTGGCAAAAGCAAAGTTAACGTCCGCTCGATCTTCAAGCATGTCCTCAAGCGTTTCCCATTCCGAATCTGCATGAGTGATGATGTAAGAGTAATAATACGGCTCCCCGTCAATCTCTTGCGTAATAATCGCTTGTGCACCACTTTGTTCATGAGCAATTAAATAAGTAAGTGGTCCAAGGAATGCTAAGTCAATATGATTGTAATTTAACGCTTCCACTACGGCATTGTAGTTTGGATATTGAACGACCTCTACTTCACGATCCAAAGCTTCGTTTAAATGTTCTTCTAAATTATTCAATCCCGTTTCCATTTCCCCTGTTGACTGCGATGGAATAACGGCTACTTCAAACACTTCACTTGACGCTTCTCCACCTGTTGATTCATCTGCCTCATCCGTTGAAGGGGCAGGGGCATCATCGCCTCCGCCACATGCTGCAAGTGTAAAGGCTAGTCCAACTGTAACAAACCACTTCTTCATTGTATCTCTCCATTCTACTCGTTTCCTACTTTTTTACATGAAATGAATCTACCACCACAGAGGGCATTTGTAAAGAAATGTCCCTTTTTATGTGGCAGTAGATTCAGTGTTTCACTCTTTTTTCAGTTGTCTACGTGAAAGAAAGAAAAACGGAAGGGGGATGAGGATCCATGCAATGTTTTTAAGTAATTGATTGATGGCTTGGGTTCGCTGCATCTCGATTTGCTCTTCTTGCATCTGTTCATACATAACTCGAAGTTCTTCTTCTGTTTTATCAAAATTCGGTGTTGATTCATGATTCATCTTAAAATCTTGATACGAATAATAATAAGGGCTCGGAGCGACAAGGTCAGAGAGATTCATCGCCATAGCGACCCCGCCCCCAATCATCATCACAAGTGTTATGAACATCACAGCATAGTAGTAAATCAATCGAACCATCCTAATCCCCCCTTTAGTTAATTGCCTTACGTATACAATGACGATAAACGTCTACATACGCACTGATTTCAGCAGTAAGTTGATGATGTTTAGCCACATAGCGACGGCCTTGCTCAGCCACGTTTGAGGCTTTTAGCGGGTCAGACATTAGCTCACATATAATTTCTTTAAATTGCTGATTCGAATGAAAAAGAAAACCGGTATCCTGATCAATCACGACACTTCGATTACCAGGGATGTCCCGAGCGATCACGACCTTCCCGACGTGCATCGCTTCAAGCAATGCAGTCGGTTGACCTTCTGATAAGGAAGAATTAATGACAATATCCGCCTGTTCATAAATATGATGCATTTCCTCTAAAGATACTTCGCCAATATAGCTAAACCATGAATTATTTTTTTCTCGCTCTCTCACTTCTGTTAACAGGGAATCGTCTAACGCAGCTCCTACAAATACGACCTTCAGCTCGGGATAGTCTGCGGCAAGCTCTTTGAATGCTTCCCATACATAGAATATATCTTTTACTGCTCGTAATCCAGCAGGAAGCACGATTACTGGATCTCCTTTTGGCAACTCATTTGTTGTCTGTTTCGCATCAGGTAACCAAATGCTTTGCGGAATGACATGCGTTCGTTCTACTAGTTCAGGATAAGAATCCTCTATTTTTCGCTTCCCATCCTCTGTGAACACGGTAACAGAACAAGAATCATCTGCTACATTACCCATTAAATCACGAGCATATGTGTCGGCTAAATCTTCATTGATATCTGTGCCCCCTGAAGTAAGCACATAGGGTTTTTCGAGCGTGATCTCCTGCTGTTTCTGCCAGCTGGCGAATCGTCTTAAATGAAGAATATGATACAAGTCAACTGCTAGGAGGATTTGCTGCCACTGATGAGACCAATTCTCCTCTTCATAAGCAAAGACAAACACTTCTATATCCATAAGACGCAGCCCATGCACAATTCGTTTCGCCGTCGTCGCATTTCCACGATTTTGATTGTAGTAAGGGGTAAAAAATAAGATTTTCATATTACTCGCTCATCCATTCCTCAAGATGACTCGTCATCCAGATTCTTTCTTGTTCATCACGTTTGGTTAGCTTTAATTCATCTAGCTTCTCTAAAAAGGGCACTAAATACTTGCGTGATAAACCGGTAGCTTCCTTCGCATCCTGCAAGCTGAAACGCTCACTTGTCTCATCATTTAACCTATGGACCATCTTTTTAAATGGCACATGGTGAATAAATAACTTCTCATCTAAACCAAACACGAGCTCCTCTTGAGTCGCATAATGAATCAGTTCGTCGGTCAAATTAGATGGCAGCTGTTGGTTTGCTAAATGCTCTACTAGCGGTGATACTTTAAAGTCTTCTTTTTCCAATGTATCTAATGCATTGTACACTCGCTTCTCCCATTTTAGTGGAGGGTGCGGGGTGTGGTCAGTAAGAGCTACCGTCGGACCTATCACATTGATTGCTTGCTTCTCTGCCTCGTGATTAATCACGGTTTCGACTAATCCTTTTGAGAACGTCGATTTATTGGCTTGAATCAGTTCCGCTTTAGGCATTCCTTTTCTCATCGGAAATTCCTCATGATACGTAGATAGATCATGCTGGATCGTCCTCGTTACTAAATTCAACACATCCGTGCTTGTCACCTCTTGGCCATTAAGCTTCACAAATGCCTCTCCACTAATGACGGATTTGACCGTTTCTGCTTGTAATCCGGTATGTGAAATTAAATCTTTGATAGAAAGCACTTTTTTCTCAAGAAGAGCGTCCGTAATTAATTCCTCTGGCGTGCCTTCTCTTTTCTTCGCAAGCATGTGAATCGTTTCCTCACCAAATTTATATCGTTTTCCGTGCGCATCAATTACTTGACCTCCGCCTATTGTTTCCATTGGAGAAGGACGTCTGATAATGAAACGATCCCCTCTTCTTGTCACAACTGGAGCATCCAAACGCAATTGACATAGCACTTCATTTGGATCAGCCGTCAATTCATTCCGGTCAAAAAAGACAATTTTCCCGTATACTTCTGATGTTCCGAGATGCAATTTGATCGCTTGTCGTTGTTTCATGACATGATCAAGATTGGCCACTGTTTGCAAGGCGATATCGATCGTTTCCGTTGATTCATATTGGCTCGGTGCACAAATGACATCCCCACGCTTCAATGTTGATTTCTCAATTCCACCTAAATTGATCGCCACCCGTTGCCCAGCTTGTCCGGATGCTCTCGTTTCGTGATGCACTTGAAGCTGTCTCGCACGGACTAATCCACCTTGAGGCAACACTTCGACCATGTCCCCTTCTTGGACCATGCCTTCATAAACGGTGCCTCTTACCACTGTCCCTTGTCCGTGGACAGTGAAAACTTGATCAATTGGGAGTCTGAATGAACCATTGGCATTTCGTTCAGGGATGTTCGTTAACTCTTTGATTAAGCCTTCTTTTAACTGCTCTAAACCTACTTCTTCTATGCTATCGACAAAAAAGAACGGTTGCTCTGCTAAAAAGGTGCCTTCAATCGATTCTTCGATATCCATTTGGGCAAGCTCTAGCATTTCCTCGTCCACTTTATTGATCTTCGTGACGACGATTACCCCACGTTTGATCCCGAGTAAAGTGAGAATATCTAAATGCTCGCGCGTTTGCGGCATCACTCCTTCATCCGCTGCAATCACGAGCATCACCATATCAATCCCAGCGACACCGGCAATCATTTGCCTAATGAAGCGCTCATGTCCTGGCACATCAATAATCGAGACTTCCATCTCATCAGATAAGGAAAGCGGCGCATAGCCAAGCTCTATAGAAATGTTACGCTCCTGCTCTTCCTTTAATCGATCTGTGTAGACATTCGTTAATGCTTTGGTTAAAGAGGTCTTGCCGTGATCAATATGTCCAGCCATTCCGATCGTGTAATGTTTTTTCAAAACTAGCCACTTCCTTTGTGATCCGTATGTACATCGTCTTATCATACTACACGCGCTAAGTCAGTTAAAAGGGATTTGCCAAAAAGATTCACACTGGCCTCACCTCTTTTCATTCAAGCAAGCTATTTACTAGTTAGAGAGAGTTTACATGCTCTGACTTTTAAATAAGGAGAGTGCCCATCATGAATTCTGGTCATATCGAACAATATAAGCATCTTTGCCAGTTTGATTCCGTTACGAGTTTTAACCAAGCCATTGATCATCATCTTTCCCTACATAAAGAACGCTTTACAAAAGCTGAACGAGTCGCCCTCGATCGGCTTATTCGCTATAGCGTGAAACATCATGGCATCTGCAATGCTAGAGTAAGTAAGCTCGTCCAAGCCACCCACCAAAAAGAGAGAGGAATCTCTCGAGCTAGTTTTGATCGCATGCTCAAAAAAGCGAAAGAATTAAAGATTCTTACGATCCATCATACGATTCGAGCCAAAGGCGGTTTCAGTCACTGTGTGTATGTTTTCGAGGCATTTGATAAACCGTCAGAGGAAAAATTGATAAACCGCCCTCAAGCGAAAAAGACTGACCCAGCAAGGATTACACCCTCCAATTCAGCCTCTAAAGCTCTTTTTAAAGATAAAGCTAAAAATCAAAATCGAATCATTCGTACAAAAGACGAGCAAACGACCAATTTATCATCTAATCTATTTGATATACCTTCCCGATTTGTTACCTTACTACAAGCTTTTGAAGACCTCGAAGAAAACTTCACTTACAAACTATGGGGAACAGCAAAGTCTGTTTACAACCGCATGCAATTAGACAACCCAATTGAAGACTACCTCCTTACCATCATCCAAGCTTTCAAAGAAACCATCAAAAAATACAAACATGGACGAATTGATAAAGGCCTTCGCCACTACTATTACGGAACACTTGCTGCTATGCTTGTTGTCATCAAGCGACAAGAAGTTCATCAACGAGAAAAATGGTCGTTTTGGCTACAGGCTTAAAAACAAAAAAGCCATCGAAATTCGATGACTTTTAAGAGGCTTTATTATTCAACTGGTGTGTATTTGACTGGGAGAGTCGCTTCAATTTCATCTCCATCTGAAAACGCCATAATATATTCAGATAAGTAGAAGCTATCACCTTTCCCTAAAATAATATTAGTCTTCATTCCACTATTTACAAAATAGTTGCCACTGCCTGAGTTGGGCTCGATCTTGTATCTACCCGCTGGAAGGTCTGTTCCTACAGTAAACACACCGGCAGAAAGGACTCTCGGTTCTTCCTTTTTTTCAACTATGCTATTCGTTAACAGCTCTAATTCCGATTGCTTCTCACTAAGTGCTGCGTCTAGTGAACTCACCTCTGAATCTTTCTGTTCCAATGATTGCTCGATCTCTTTTATTTGGCTAGAAAGTTCGTCACTTCTTCTCACTAATGCTTTCACTTCACGGTACTCTTCACTCAACTCATCTAATTCCTGTTTTTTAGCCTCATACTCCGCTTTGCTCTCAGCTGTTTTCTCCTGATGTTCCACTTGTTCTTGCTCATAGGCAGTAATTTGCTGTTTGATCTCCTCTAAAGTAATTTTTTCGCCCTCTAATTCAATCGTTGCGTTATTATTACCCATGTTATAAGCGATGACGGCTGCAACAATAATGAAAAGGACAGAAATGGCTAGGATGATCCCCATACTCTTATTGAACGCTTTAGGAATAAAACTCTTCTTATTCTCGCTATCCACGACGACTCCCCCATTACACACTTTTTGACAATCAATCCAGTATACTATTAATTCTTATGACTGCCTATCTCGTTTTAGTCGTCATTCATTTCAATAAGAAGTATTTTTGCTTGAAAAACATAAACCATTCGTGCATAATAAAGAGCGTCTTAAAACATGTATGGGGCTGGCTGCGACACTGGTGTTCGTCACGGTCTTCAAAACCGCTCGAGAGGCGCGTGCCGTCTCTGGTAGGTTCGATTCCTACACAGTCCCGCCATATTAAGCTTTTTATTTAATGACAATATATACAATCAGCACGGTCTAATGATCCATTTGGAATAAGACTATTCCGGGCCGTTCAATGAGACCACAAAGAAAAACCTCCTACATAGTCATTTACTATTGACTGTGTAGGAGGTTTTTGCGTGTCTCATAAGCCTGCCTACTATACGAAGCTACACATTATAAAAAGGCTCATCCTGGGGATCCAATCACCACTTGCTTACTCAAGAATTATTGGTAGCTTTATAAATAATGCAACAATGATGTGGCAATTGAGAAGTAAATGAACAATCCTAGAATATCATTAATGCTTGTAATAAAGGGACCAGATGCTACAGCAGGATCAATTTTTAACTTATTAATAACCAAGGGGATGATAGTTCCAGATAATGTTGAAAAAAGAATTGTCACAAAGAGAGATGTCCCAATAATAAAACCAAGTACGACACTTCCTTGTGGAATAAGTATAGCAATCACCGAAACGAGTACACCACATGCAATACCCATCATCAAGCCAGTAGCAGCCTCTCTTTTGATTAAGCGAAATACAGCTTTTCGATCAAACTTATCAAGTGCCAATCCTCGAACAACAACAGCTAATGATTGAGTTCCTGTATTTCCTGCCATATCAGCAATTAAAGGAATAAACACCGCTAACATAGCCACCTCGGCTAAAGTTGCTTCAAAGGATCCAATCAGCCCTGCTGTAAACATCCCAATAAATAATAAAAGAATCAACCAAGGTAACCTTTTTTTCGTTGCTGTAAAAGAAGTCACGTCTAAATCAAGGGCACCTTTAACAGCTGCGAACTCTCCTAAATCTTCAGTGATTTCTTCTTCCATTACGTCCATAACATCATCGACGGTTACGATTCCTATGATTTTGTCTTCAGATGTAATGACTGGAACGGCTAGTAGGTTGTAGTCTTTAATAATAGTAGAAACTTGTTCTTGATCGGTTGTTGGAGAAACTGAAACGACTTGTTCTTTCATTACTTGATCAACGGTCATATCTGACGAAGTCGATATTAATTCACGTAATGAAACGACACCAATAAGCTCATCTAATTCATCGACTACATAAATATAATAAATGGTTTCTGCATCCATGCCTTCCAAGCGTAGCTGGTCCATTACTTGTGATACCGTTACATTAGGTGAAACCTTAATAAACTCCGTTGTCATCAGGGCACCAGCAGAATCATCCTTATACGTGAGGAGCAACTTAATGTTTTCAGCTTCGGTATTTTCCATCTTATCTAATAAATAAGTTGCGATATGCTCAGGGATTTCATTAAAGAAATCGGTGATCTCATCAGCAGGTAGCTCACCTAACATTTCAACCGCATAGTTATCCTCAAGTTCTGTAAAAATCTGCTTTTGTTCATGTAATCTAAGCCCTATAAATAACTCGGCAAACTCATTTGCTGTTAGATAATGATAAACCCTTTTCCGTTTTTCTGGACTCATTTGTTTAAAGATCTCAACTTGGTCTGTTGGATGCAAATCTAAAAACTCTTCTCTAAATAAATCTTTTTGTTTGTTCTTTAAATACATGAATAGATAATACGTGTATTCTTCACGATTTTTCATGCTTATTTTTTTCATTACACCAAGCCTCCTTCCTCACGAACTTACAATCAATGTTCGATCTCAACTGAAATGACATTGTCAATTTTTTTAATAAGATAATAAATCTCTGTCGTATACTGTTTTTCTGGAGCAGATAACTTTAAGTCAATTTGTTGATTACCATTATCCAGATCTTTTAGCTTTAAATTTCTAATTATAATATCGCTCTTCTCGTGTTCATTTAGGCCTTGCCCTTTACGCTCAATGGCTTTAACCAGCTCGGTTATTTTGAAATTAGGTTCCATCACAACTTTTACAAGGACATCTCGTTGGCTTAATGCTGCTGGCCCCACTAGTTTGATTACCGCTGGAATATAATTAATCGCTAATATAAATAGAATGACAGCAATCGTTGGTAATAAATAAAAACCCGCACCCACTGCAATCCCAAGTCCAGACGCTGCCCAAATAACCGCAGCACTTGTTAACCCTGAGATAACGTCATTATTTCTACGTAGAATCACACCAGCCCCTAGAAAACCAACCCCACTTACAATTTGTGCAGTTAGCCGCATCGGATCCATTGCGTGGTACGTAGGAGTAGCGAATTTATGAAACGATTCGATTGATACGATTGTTACCATACAACTGGCAACACAAATGATCATACACGTTTTTAAGCCTAGTGGTTTGTGTTTTAATTGACGATCAATTCCGATTAATAAACCAAAAAATAGTGCGAGAGATAGTTTTAGAACTAATTCAAGTTCATTCATCATTGTGTTCACCTTCTTTACTTCTGATTTTTTTTAGATTTTCCATAAAAGAGAAAGACACCCAAAACGATCGAGGGTGCCTTTCCAAAACATAAGCTATCCACTTCAATCGTTGAGTTTTAGCACTGTATGGCATAGGAAATGTCCAGCTACATTAAAAACCACCTTGATCGATAGTTTCTGTTGACCCATTGGCGTCTCTCGACATTTCTGGGTAGCAGCATATCTCCATACAGGAGCCTCACCTAACGAAGCCTCTATAGTTTTATAAGAAATCAAGTAGAGCTGTCGCAATAGAGAAGTAAATTAATAAACCAAGAATATCATTTACAGTTGTAATGAATGGTCCCGATGCAATAGCAGGATCTAACTTCAATTTATTAATCACAAGTGGTACCGTTGCTCCAATAACAGTCGCAACACTTAAAGTACAGAAGATAGAGAACCCAACAATCAATGCTAACATCCAATGTTGGTACATGATGGTTATCGTTATACTTAAAACTACCATACATATTAATCCAAGCATAACCCCAGTACCTAACTCACGTTTGACCATATTTCCGATGCTTCCTCTTTTAATTGTTCCAAGTGCTAGACCACGAACAGCAACTGCTAAAGATTGTGTACCTGTATTACCAGCAGAGTCCATAATAAGTGGAATAAAGACAGCTAATAATACAATTTCTTCTAACGTCTCTTCAAATTGTCCAATAACCCCTGCTGTAATCAGACCAAAAAACATGAGCATGATGATCCATGGTGAACGCTTTTTAGCGGCGGTAAATGAGCTAACATTGACATCCGTTGCCCCTTTAGCAGCTGAAATCTCACCTAAATCTTCTGTCGCCTCTTCTTCTAAAATATCAAGAACATCATCAAATGTGATGATCCCAACGAGATGATTTTGCTTGGAAACAACAGGCACTGCTAAGAAATCATATTTCTTAATCAAATTTGCAACATCTTCTTGGTCCATGTCATCCGTTACAGACACAACTCTCGTGCTCATGATATTTTCAATCACTTCAGTTGGTTGAGCCGTAATGAGATCTCTAAGTGAAATAACACCAACCAACTTTTCTAGCTGATCAACCACATATAAATAGTAGATTGTTTCAGCATCTGGAGCATCATTTCTTAATTTCTCAATGACATTTGACACAATATCTGTTGATAATATGCTAACAAATTCCTTTGTCATAACAGCCCCAGCTGTCTCAGGTTCGTATGACATTAATTCTTTGACATCATCTGCTTCTTCTTTGTTCATTTTCTGCAAAATATCTTCTGCTTTTTCACCAGTCATAACAGCCAAAAAGTCAGCGACATCATCTGCAAACATGTTATTAAACATCTCTGAAGAATAGCTTTCATCGAGTTCTTGATAAATTTGTTTTTGTTGCTCAATTTCTAAACCCTCGAAAATACGAGAAAAATCTTCTGGAGTTAAGTATTCATACACACTCCCCCGAGTATCACCTTCTAATTTATCAAAAATCTCGACTTGATCAGTGCGATGTAATTTTAAAAATATTTCACGAAATTGAGCACGATCCCCTGCTTTGAGTGTATCTAAAATGAACTGTTTATATTGTTCACGATTTTGTTCATCTAATTTAACCATAGTACCCCTCCTTATTTGAGGTGTTCAATTGCCTTCTTGAATGAAGAACAAATATGAAAGAACACCTGTTAGATGTATTTTTTTCTGAATTGCCAACTTATGCATAGATTCGAGTACCGACTACTTCTATACCTAAATGTTTTCTCGATTTTTAAATAAATCCTGCCCTACAAAAAACTTAGTCCTGTTGATATCCTCCTCTATGACAGGATTTGATTTTCATATCAATTTTATTTGTGTATGAAAAATACAAATAACGCGATTCAGGTGTAGGACTACCATCCAATTCAAACCACCTCCAGATACCAAATTTGAATAAATACCTCATATGCTTATCAAGAAAACAAAAAAGACACCTTCAAAGAATGAAGATGTCTTTTGCACAGCAAAATTAAACAGAGCCCTACTCTAACAAAATATGTCAAAGTAAAACACAGCAAATAAGTGCCCAGTTCCCTCCATTCGTAGAGCTTTAGCACTGTGCGGCATAGGACGAATCCAGCTACATTAAAAACCACCTTATGTCGATGGTTCCTGTTGACCCATTGGCGTCTTTGGACGTTTTTGGGCAGCAGCGTATCTCCAGCACAGGAGCCTCACCTAACGAGGTATTCAGTTAACAGTTCTGAGATTACAGGAATCATTACGATTTGTCAACAGCCATTTAATATAGAAAGTCTTCCTTGACTATTAATTATTACTTCAAACCGCTAACAAAAGTATCAACATTGTGTTTCATCATTAACACGTATGTTTCTGCTCCACTTTCTTCTTGCCCAACAGCATCTGTATAAACTTCTCCTGCTATATCTACTCCTGAGTTATTAGAAACCGTCTCCATATAGCGGGGATCTACCGTCGTTTCTACAAAGATTGCTGGAACGTTTTGATCATTGACTACATCAATGAGACGTGCCATTTGTCCTGGAGTCCCTTCTTCATGAGAATTAATTTCCCAAACTCCCTCTGTTTGAAAACCATAAGCCTCACCAAAATACTTAAAGGCATCTTCACTAACAACTATCACTCGGTTTTCTTCAGGGATTGCTTCGACTTCAGCTTTAATAAATGCATCTAATTCCACTAGCTCTGCTAAATAGGCATCTGCATTTTCACGATACGTTTGCTCTCCTGCAGGATCACGTTCAATTAAGTCTTCTACAACATTTTCAACATAAACTTTCACATTCGCTACACTCATCCAAGCATGAGGATCTTCTTCTTCTTCCCCTTCAAGCATAATCGGTGTGACTCCTTCACTTACAGAAACGATTGGAATATCACCAACACTTTCAACCAATTTCTCAAGCCATTCTTCTAAACCAAGTCCATTTACATAAAAGACATCCGAGTCACTAACTTTTTGAAAATCACTTGGTACTGGTTCATATTCATGCGGCTCTTCACCAATTGGAACAATGTAATCAATCGTTCCTCTTTCTCCTACTATCGTACCAATAATATCACCTAAGATCGAAAAACTTGTGGTAATCGTAAGTCCTTCATCTTCTGAGACAGTTGCATCTTCTGCAGAGTCCTCCGTATAATCGGTTGTCTCTTGTTCTGATTTGATGTCTTCTTGCTGCGTCCCTTCTGAACTACACCCAACTACCAACAGGAAAGCTAGGCTTAAAACAATCATAAAATAACCCTTTTTTCTTAACATAACTTCCTCTCCTTTTTCCTAATTTGTCTATCACTAAATATCTTGGACAAGGGAAACTTTTGGGCAAAAAAATTTTTTGTTTCCCTTGTGCAACATAACTATCTTTTCACATTTTAGCTTGTTTTGTCTACACTTTTCTTAAATTTCTTCTTAACATAAACCACTGCTTTATTAATACTATTGTTTTAATAGACGCTCGTTTCTTCAGCAGAAGGCCAAACTCCACCTTTATTCTTAATTTCTTTAAACTCTTTTATTTACAAAGATAAGAAACAAAGAAATAATCCCAAACATAACAATGACTATTATTTTTTTGTCGTTCTGTACCCTTTATGTCAATATACTGAAACGGTAGGAGTATTTGACATGATCCTATTGTAATGGCAATCTTACACATAGCTGTTCTAATTCCCCTTTTAGCCTTAATATATTATGTAGTTAATAGCTTTTTAACTGATACCTTGTTCTTTTCTCAGTTCTCAGTAAAATTGATAAAAGAATGCTGGGGTTTTTTACTGCTTTAAACCAAGAAATATCAAGTTATGCTAAGCTGATAAACCAAAACAAGCGACTACTCTAATCAGTAGCCGCTTGTTTTTAACTATAATCATTTCCTCAAAAACATAATGTCACTATTGACCATTAAACTCTCAACAACCCTCGGAACCCCCGCGCTGCATAGTAGGAATCTGCTCCGTTGTGGTACAAAAAGACCGTATTATAGCGACGATCACAGAATAGCGCGCCTCCTAGGCTTCGAATTGATTCCGGTGTCATGATCCAACTCGAACTTTTTAAATCAAATTCTCCTAGCTTCTGTAAGTCTCTATATTGATCTTCTGTTAACAGCTCAATCCCCATCTCAGAAGCCATATCCATCACGGTATTTTCTGGTGGGAATTTCTTTCTGGACTCAAGCGCAGCACGGTCGTAACAAACACTTCTGCGACCTTTAGGGCTTTCTTTTGAACAATCTACAAATAGATATTCTCCCTTTTCAGCATCATACCCAACTACATCTGGCTCTCCGCCTGTTTCTTCCATTGCATGGACTGACCAAAGCTTTTCACTATTTTCTTCAAGTTTAGCTTGGACGTCTGCCCACTCGATCTTTGCGTGACGATCGATATTTTTCTCAAAACGTTTTTTTAATGTAGTTAGTAAGACTTCACGTTGTTCCGCAGATAATTGTTTATTTTTAGTAGGCATCTTCTGTCCTCCTCATTTTAGGCATTATTCACTGTCAATTTTATCATAAAACGTTTACATACCTATCTCTTTCCACTCTAAACCGTCTCTGTAAGAATGATTTCTTTTGGCTGCTCCTTTTGAAAAGTTGTTTCGTTAATTTCATTGATTTTAGGAAGGTTTCTTGTTTGTTTATCAACTAACCAGAACACACCAACACAAAGGACGACAATTCCGCTAAGGGCGATCACGTATTGACTACCGATGTAAACACCGAGCACCCCTCCGGTCAAAGAGCCTAACGGAAGAGCAATTCCGCTGATGCTATATGCAGCTGAGAATACACGGCCCAGTAGTTTCTTAGGAATGCCTTTTTGAAGAACTGTATTAATTAATATATTCGTTATACCACCTGGAAGCCATGCAAGACCATAAAGGGTTACGACTAGCCACGTCCACGGACTAAAAATAGCGATAGACCACAGAACACCGCTAACCATAAACGCATAGGCATACACCCTTCCTAAGCCAAATCGTTCAAGCTTTAAATACGGGGTCAAAAGAGCGCCAGTTAAACTTCCTGCAGCTTGTGCCATGAGAAGGAATCCAAAGATCTCTACTCCTCCCTTATAGTCACTAAAGGCTGGAAGAACAACAAATGTTGCTCCTCCTACGAGGTTAATGCCGATCACACCTAACAAGAGCTTTGATAACGTTTTATTAAAGAGCACACTTACTCCTTCTTTTAACTCGGTCACATAAGTGCTTAAAAAAGAACTGATACTTTTCGCTGGTATCTTTCTTTGTTTCTCAGCCGTTGGTACTCGTAATAGGGAGAACAAAATAGCTCCAACCATAAACATAATTGAGTCAAGAACATAAATCGATACAGCCCCAATGGCAACAATTAGTATTCCTGCGATGGCGTTACATCCTATTTCAATACCTTGATAGGCAACAGTAAAGTAGGAATTCGCTTTTGTTAAATCATCATTTTCAACAAGAGATGGGAGCGCAGCCATTTGCGCTGGATATACAAACATATTTAATGTCGTTAAGATGGGGGAAATGATGAGCACGAGAGTAACTGTGAGAAATCCATAGTAAGAAGCGACGGGAATGATTAATAGTAGAAGAGCCTGTGTGAGTTGTGTCGTGATGAGGAGTTTTCTTATTGGCAGTCGATCAATAATGGGTCCTGAGAGAAGCTGAATCATTCTGGGAAGGATCGTTAAAAAACCTGCAAGCCCAGTATAGAAGGTCGAACCTCCCAGATCATAGACGAGCCACATAGCGGCAACAGCGTATAAACTGTCACCGACATTGGTTAAGATCCGACCAAAAAACATGCAGGCGAAATTGCGATTTAAAAACAGCTTCATTCCTTTTCCTCCTTTGGTTCAGTCGAGACGATCTTAACCCCAACACTGAACTCCTCTGTTTTTTCGTTTGCAGGTGTGTGGGAGGATTTCTCCACCCATGTCTCTAAAAATTCCAAAAATTCTTCTTGCAGGTCTTTCCGTTGTTCGGCGGTTAATTCTAAACGGATGCTTATCAGGGAAGAATCACGGGACTGAAACCCTTCTTTTAAAACAGGATCCATCGCTCCTCCCGGTGAGTTGAAGCGACTCGCCACGGCTTTATAATATTTCTCCACAACTCCGCCAAAAGGTTTTTCCTCCACTAATTCAAGCAGCCCTCCTTCATGGAGTTTTTTCAAATGATAATGTACATTTCCTGGCGATTGACCGAGCTGCGTGGCTACTTGTTTCGACGTTTTTGGTTTATCTAAAAGCTGTTTCATAATCTTTACGCGCAAAGCATTTCCTAATAGCTTTGCCTGTTCGACCGATATGTCTGCTGATTTTTTTGCGTCTTTCATATCTTTTCATCCTTTCGATCTAATTTATTAGATCATCAATCTGTAAATTTAGATTATCATATGCAGTTGGAGAGAAGCAAGTGATTTTTGGAATAAACAGTAAAAAAGAAAGCTGAGTTTAAGTCAGCTTCCTTTTGGTGATTTGGTTTGTGATTGTATCTATTTAGTTTTATCGCGGTTAGTAAAAAGAGAGATTCTATACAACTTGTCATCATTCTTCCGTGGATTCCCACGTCCGTCAGTATTATTGCTAATGAAAAGAGCATGAAATCATGTTGATTTCATACTCAATCTTGTGCCTTCATTTTCCGTAAATGGGCCGCTTAAATTATTTTAAATATTTCCACTGTCTACTTGGCATGATTCAGTCATTTTGACAATGATCTTTTTAGTATTCTACTACATCACTCCGATATTTCCATGGACGCCTGGATTTCCGGACTAATTTCCGTGTGAGGATAGTTAATTCGATCTTCAAATTCTACCCAGTCGAGATTTGCCATCATCAGCAGGTAGCGTTTACCGCTAGCAGGGTCGCTGATAATGATATGGTCACGGCCAGCTGTTTCAATACGCCCTTGATATACCATTGCATTCCATTCGCTGTTCCCTTGGTAGGTAAAGTAAAAAGTACCAATCTTACCTTTGTTGTAGCGCAGGATGTTTTCGATAAACGATTCTTCCACCCTGCCCATCAGCAGCTGCTGTCCAGTACCCATCGGAACTACTGGCGTTGAATACGCAGGTCCAGAAGGCACACCCGCCTGGAAGCCGGTAAATTGCTGCGGGGGATCGCTCCCCATTGTAGTAACTGGCTGAAAACCAGCTTGATTGCTCATTGGATAATAATTAGAGTTTCCATAATTCATGAGATGTCCATCTCCTTTTTATTTTATCTATAAAACTCTGGGCAATAGCCCGGTACACCGACATAGAAGCAATGATTTTTATATGCAAAATCGAACTGCGTCATAGGCGATCTTGGCATTGTGGGGGTACAAGGGTCTCGGTATGATTGCCCTGGACTCGGATTAAAAAACCATAAATTCATTCGGGCTCGTGGATTACGATGACCTTGCAACAAGTTTCTAGCCCTCTGGAGGTCTTCTTCGCTGGGACGCTGTGTATACAAGGCTCCATTTAAAACAGGCTCAAAGTGAGGAATTCCCGTTCCCGGTATCGTTTGATAAATTGCATGACGGATATTACGTAAATTGGTGAAGTCTGGCTCACAATCTGCCTCAACACGGTTAGCCACCACTGTTCCGACCAGATCCATTCCTTCGGCGCCTTCACCAATCGCCTCCGCCAGCATCAGCCTTGCTAATGCAGTTACATCATTTTCTGTATGTTTGATTCGCCTGCCCATTTTCTCACCCCTTATGTCTATATAGTAACTTATTGCTTGTAGCCCGTTTTCGAAGCTTGCCTTTCCGCCCAAACCTTGAAAATGCATATAAAAAGTAATTAACTCCTATTAAAATTCACGATTCTCTTATAAAGGCGGTTATTGAAGGTCCAGCTGAAAAGCCCCTTCAATGAGTGAATTATACGATGTTAGTAATTTCACTTTAGAGGATTCAAGTTATTAATAAGGTGTTGCGACTAACACCATTTAGAGATTAAAATCTGTATAGAGAGAAAAATAAAACCCCAGAATGTCTATGGAAGATTCAGACATTCTGAGGCTCTTTTATATGTGATTAATTTCTTTAGAGTAACATTAAGACGAAATCTTATTACTCGATTTCAGAAAGAGAGATTCGATACACCTTGTCATCATCCTCCTGTGGATTCCCACGTCCGTCTGTATTGTTGCTGATGAAATAAAGAGAGTCATCCTCTATTAACACATCACGTATTCTACCATAATCCGTTAGCACTTCTCGTTGGTCTCCTGTTTCAAGGTCAAATTCTATTACTGCAGTTCCTCTAAGTGCTGCTACATATAATTTACCATCATAATAATCCATTCCTGATGGTGCCCAAGTTGTACCGGCTCCGGAAGTGAATAACGGAGAAACCATCCCTTCTTGTTCCTCTGATCCCTCAATCACCGGCCAACCATAATTCTGACCAGCTTTTATTTCGTTGATTTCATCATTGGCACTGTTGCCGTGCTCGCTTGAATAAAGCGTGTCATCAGACGACCACGTTATACCTTGAGGGTTTCGGTGTCCATAACTATAGATGTAGGAATCAGAAAAAGGATTATCATTTGGCATCGTCCCATCAAGATTCATCCTTAATATGCTCCCACCTAATGAGTCAAGATCCTGTGCTAGATCTGGGTCAGAGGCATCTCCTGCCGTTGCATAAAGATATTCATCAGGTCCAATTTTAAGTCGCCCCCCATGATGGTATGTACCACTTGGTATTTGATCAAGAAGCAAGCTCTCTTCCCTCCAAATGTCGTCCTCTAAGTGTAGAGTAACAATTCGATTAAACTGTCCTGAGCTATCCTCGTACGTATAGTAAGCATAAGCTTGATTCGACTCCGTAAAATCAGGTGCAAGCGCAAACCCTAACAACCCTGCCTCAGCAGCAGTCGCAAGCTCTTTTTCTAGCTGTACGTTTTGCCGTTCGATTTCTCCATTTTCTATTTTTATAATGCTCCCTGGTCTTTCTGATAAGTAGATGGTGTCCTCACTCTTTGCAATCGACCAAGGAATCTCAAGGTTTTCGGCTAGGACCTCTACCCCCTCATTATTCTCCTCATCTTCTGTAACGTGATCTTGCTCACTTGACACAGCCTGCTCCGCTGCCGAATTTTGTTGATCATCTGCAGAACACCCAGCTAGCAATAGGGAAAAAGCGCATATCGTTAAAGCTTTTTTCATCTATCTCTTCCTTTCTTCATTAAGATCACTTCAATAGAAACGTTTGGTAAATCCAACTTATTTCCTAGATACCCTACATCACTGGAAATCCAAACTACCTCTATTTGAATCCGACCAATCTATTCGATTATACTCAATGTTACCTAAACTAAAAATCAGATTTCTTTCAGAACACTTCCCTCAACCTTATTAAGTTTAGGCCTTAATTGGAGGGGACTAAAACTTAAGTGAAATAATTGATAAAGGTGTGGTGAGTGTGACAACAATATATGATGTGGTCATTATTGGTGCTGGTCTGGCTGGGCTATCAGCTGCAAACGGGCTTCATGATAAAGGCTTAAATTACAAAGTGATTGAGGCATCTGCCAGGGCTGGTGGAAAGGTACGATCTTTCGTAGGTCCTGATGGAGCGAGGTCATTTGAGTTGGGAGCGCAGTTCGTGAATAAAGATATGGATCAGATAGGAAAGTGGGTACAAAGGGCAGGACTGGAATTGCTTGAGACAAAAAGTGGTAACGACACTGTTGGTATTAGTTTCCCTTCTAAAGAAATCATTTCGGATGCGGTGTGCCAACATGAGAAGCAGTTTGAGGAGATTCAAGCTAAGCTCCAATCAACCGATGAACGACTGTCAGATTTGCTTAGAAGACTGCTTCTCACAAAGACGGAGAATCAGATTATAACGAGCATCTACGCCGAGAGAATCAATATTGATCCTCAGAAGGTAAGTGCCAGAGGTCTACTCGACCGCACTTTCCGCTTCGAATCGGAGGAAAATGACATGACTCATCAAGTAAATGCTCCTTTATCAGAACTTATCACGTTTATGGAGAGAAATATTGCTGAGAATATCGCCTACGAGGAGCCGGTCGTGCGAATTGAAAAAAACTCTGAAGGCTATAAAATCATTTCAACCAAACAGACATATATGGCAAGTGCAATCATCATTGCTGTCCCACCGACTGTAGCCAGTCGACTTGAATATGAAGAGTCATTAGAGCAGCACTACCGTAAGGCGTTAGATAGTTATCTAGATGGTTCCATTATCAAAACGACGTGGGTATTTGATGACCCATTTTGGCACGAGTATAAAGTACAAAGTCAAGCAAGAGGTGTACATGACGTAGTGTTTACCGATCCGCAAGGGGTAACCGTGATAGAATCCTCTAAAGTAGGTGGTCAATACCGCCTCACCATGTATATTGGGGCAAGCGCAGCACTCGACCTTGCCAAAAAGGCTAGAGCTGAGCGTATCAACACGGCCACTTCTATGCTCGTAGAAGTGTTTGGTGAGAAAGCTAAAATGTATGAGGATGTCGAGCAAAGCGTTTGGGTAGAAGACAAACTCTGCGGTGGCGGTTATGGAGCCTGCCTGCGTTACGGTGCACTTCTAAACGCCGCTGAGGTTTTGAGAACACCAAAGGATAAAATGGTCTTCGCCAGCAGTGAGCTTGCGGAACGCTTCCCTTATTATATGGAAGGAGCGATCCTGGCTGGGATGACAGCTGCATCCGGTATTTTGAATGATTAACAAATGGCGTAGTTATGCCAGCCCAAAATATTTTAACCCATTCAGAGCTGGCACCCATGCCTCAAATATGATCTATTATTAGGTTGTTCCTTTTTTACTATTCAAAAAGGAACAACCTAGTTCTTTAGAAATGAGTTCCTACAAAACTAGTGGTATGATGGTAAGTGTTACTAAAAATTTATTTATAGGAGTATCTCTTCATGCCCATTCTAATGATCATTGCATCTCTATTAGTTTATTTTGCACTTACTTTCTACGTTGCCTATAATGGCTGGGTTTGGCTTAAGAAATCCTTTGGGTTTCGTTTTAAACGAACGTATTTCATCGCCCTATTCTTCATTTCTATTTCCTATTTCCTCGCTGTGATGTTCTCTAGTTCCAGTCTGCTATGGGTTGGTTGCATATGGTTAGTGGTGTTCGGATATAGCTTGATCCTCCTACCTCTCTTGAATATCATATACCTTCTCATTAAAAAAAGAGGAATAAAATGGTTCGGTTTTGGTGTCATTGCTTTTTTTGCATTTGTTTTCACTTACGGCTCGATTAACATGTGGAACCCTGTCGTTGTACCTTATGAGATTGAAGTAGCTAAGGAAACCGAACTAAATGAACTTAAAATTCTACTAATTTCAGATATCCATATAAGCGAAACGATTGGACCTCGAACTGTTACCAAACTAATCAACCTTTCAAATGAAGTAGAACCAGATATCATCTTACTAGCTGGTGATATTATCGATAATAGTATAGAGCCCTATTATACCCATAACCTCGGTGAAATCATGACGGGCCTAACCGCTCCATTGGGGGTTTATGCAGTATTAGGTAATCATGAATATTACAGCGACGATATTCCTACTTTCATAAAGGAAATGAATGAAATTGATATTGAAGTATTAACAGATGAAGTTACGAATATTGATGATCTCTTCTACGTTGTCGGAAGAAAAGATTACACAGATCGCGACCGATTAACGATTGCTGAACTTACTGAAGAATTAGATCATGACAAACCTATCTTATTGGTTGATCATCAGCCAGGAGAATTTGATGAAGTAAGTGCAGCCGGAGTCGATGTGATGGTAGCAGGCCACACCCATAGAGGGCAGTTGTTTCCAGGTAATTTAATTACGAACGCTATCTATGAAAATCATTATGGCCATTTACAAATAGACGAACTTCATACGATTGTTTCATCTGGATATGGAATATGGGGACCCCCATTTCGTATTGGAAGTAGATCTGAGGTTGTTGAGATTAATGTGAGGTTTTGGGAGTAGTGCATGAGTTAATCATGAAAAAAGAATAATTCTATCACAAAAAGCCTCTCGTGAGTTCATCCTGCGTCGAGGCTTTTCTTGGTTTCATGAAACGGTACTAAATAATTGTCCTCAAATTAATTAGGATGAGATGGTTGATCATAATACTCGAATAACTCCGTTACGGATACACATAGGGGTCCATAGGAGGGTGGATCTCTTCCCAACTGCTAACGGTGATAATTGGAATGAGACCGCTATCACTTTTTTTGACATTCAATTCTCCTTTTATACGAACCCATGTATTCTCGTGAATCCCTAATATGCTTCCTTCTTCAATAACTAGACCCGCTGCATGAGCATCTGCAACACAATGGGTGACAAGAAATCTAGTAATTACCGTGTGTTTATTAGTAAAAGAGTCATCCTCTAGTATAAAGCCCTCTATTAAAATTTGTTTTCCTACAAAATTTACGGGGTAGCTAGTAACTGCACGAATGTAACTTACAAAATTCTCGTTATCAAATTCAAGGATAGGTTGTTTTACTATTTCTTGTACTCCTTCATCCATTTGATGAACAAGTAGTTCATCATGCACTTCTACATGACCATGATCATGAGTTGAATAGCTAATCCCTCGTTTAAGCGCCTCTGCTGCACCGAAATCTTTATAAGGAAGAAGAAATCCTGTTAGTAATGGTAGGATGATTAAACCGTAAGTTAATAGTGTTTTAACCGTTATCCCTCCCCCCTCATCTTCATGACTACATCCCCAAGGTCCACACTCACTATGATCGTATTCAGAAGATGTAAAAATACGAGGCACTTGTACAAAAAATAAAAATAGAAAGATGACAGAAGCGATTTGACTAAAATAGAGATAATTAGGATTTATAAATCGAACAATCTCCCCCGTCTCATGCAAAATGAAAATAAATACAGCAAACAGTAATAGTATGATTGCTTTAACCATTTGTCTCACTTGAATATGTATGATTTCGATTCCCTCCTCTTATATCCATGGGTGAACGAAAAGTAAGATTCCAAGTACAGTAAGAGTGATTATGCTCATAAGCACCATGACAAAGCGTATGTTAAATACAGCCATTAACATGATCGTATTTTTCAAATCCAGCATTGGTCCATAAATTAAGAATCCAAGTAGAGAGGTTTGCGGAAAGAGATGACGAAATGAAGCAGCAATAAATGCATCAGCCTCTGAACACAAAGAAAGTAGAAAAGCGAGTCCCATCATAACAAGTGTAGAAGCAATAATCCCTTCACCCAAACCAAGCATTGATTTAGTTGAAATGTATGTTTGAACAAATGCTGCTAATAATGCCCCTATGATTAAAAATTTACCCATATCGAAGAACTCATCAATTGCATGCTCAAGCATAGCCTTTATACGTTTTCCAATTGGTTGCTTAGGGACCGGTAGACTTCCATATGGCATCCCCTTCCTTCTTTTCAATTGATTGGTCTTAAAGAGAATACAAATTATTGCTGCAATAATGATCGCTATCACTAGTCCCAAACCCATTCTTAACATGGCCATTCTCAGATCTTCCCCAAAAGCCATATAAGTTGAGATGACAACAAGGGGATTTATTAATGGACCTGTAAGAAGAAAACCAATTCCAGCAAAAAGAGGAACTCCTTTAGCGATTAAACGACGAACAATAGGAACAATTCCACATTCACAAGCTGGAAATAAAGCACCTATAAGACAACTTGTTAGTACAGCTAATAGTTTATTTTTAGGAATAAGCTTTTTAAGATGCTCTTCTGTCATAAATACTTGAATCATACCAGCAATAAAAACACCTATTAATACAAAAGGAATGGCTTCAATTAAAATACTTAGAAAGATCATATTAAACGTTAAAAATGACTCGGGGAGCAATATAAAATTACTTATGGTGATCTTGTTATTAAATGAGATGACTAAGGCTGCCATTCCAAGTAGAATAAAGCCGATAATCTCTGTGAAATGTTTTTGCATCCGCATAAGCTTTAACAGTCCTCCAACTTTTTTGTTTACTCATACTTATGCGGACAAGAGGTCTTCATGAACACAAATAATAATTATTACGATTTAAAAAAGAAAACAAAGCAACTCTATCAAAAGTTGCCTTGCTTGGTATTGTTAAGATGTACTTGTTTTCCGAAAGAGGCTTCCCCATCCTTTTTGATTTCATCTTCATTAAGTCCCATTCCAATAAGGACTAAGTAGTGTTCCCCATTATAAGTCGATCGTTCCCAACTTACTCGTTGCATCACATGTTGCATAAGATATGTACCGTCTTCCAGATTTAAATAGCCTTTTGCTCGCAAAAGGTTGGTTTTCCACTTTTTTAAGAACTTTTCTATTTCTATTGAGTTTGTAGTATAGGGAACCGGTAAAGTAATGCTTTTAATTTTAGTATAAGATTTATGAGGATGCTCGTGATGGTGATTGTCTTCTTTGTTAGAGGTTTTAATTCTTACTTTAACCCTTCCCGTAGGAGATTTTAAGGGGTTAAATAAAGAAGCTAAGTCGACGTTACTAAAAGTTGAAAACGTAACCTTCGATGTGGGATTTTGTTTAAATAGAAGCTTATCTACTTTTTGTTTTTTTGCTTCAGAAACCAGGTCAATTTTATTAACGATTAGTAAATCAGCAACCTCTATTTGTCTTCTCGTCGTTCTAACAAGCTCACGATCCGATTCAAACACGCTATTATAGGAGAGAATATGTTCCGCATCAATTAATGTAACAACTTTTTCTAAATATAACTGATTGATTAGCTGCGGCTCCGTTAAAGAATCAGCTACTTCTTCTGGATTAGCCACACCAGTCAATTCAATGAATATGACATCGGGGTTTAAACTAAGCAACTTTTCCATCGATTGAACGACTTCACTCTTCTTATTGCAGCAAATGCATCCATCTAATAACTTTTCGATCATTTGACTTTTGCCTAACAGAATGTTTCCGTCTGTATCTCTCTTTCCAATTTCATTCATTAAGACAGCTGGTTTAAGACCTCGATTTACGGACTCCGCTAGTAAACGTTCTAATAGTGTAGTCTTACCACTTCCTAAAAATCCACTTAATACAAATACAGGTACTTTAGACATCTTTACAACCCCCTATAATCTACTCCTCTATTCTACTAGTGATAAATCGTAATTATTCTTATTTGCGTAATATCTTTATAAAAAAAAGAACTCATTATATTGAGTTCTTCTTCCAAGCATTACATTATATCCTTGAAAATTTCGCTTGATGTTGCGCCTCTTTGATTAAGATATTTCCCTTTATATGGTTCTGCCTCTTCATTCACTTCTGCAAAAACAAGCTGACAGATTCTACGACCGATGGTTAACTCAATTGGAAGACGGTTCGCGTTAAAAAGTTCTAAGGTAATTTGCCCTTTAAAACCCGGATCCACCCATCCTGCATTCTGAATAAATAATCCGAGTCTACCTATGGAACTTCTCCCTTCAACAAATGCAGTTACATTATTAGGTAAGCTAATCGTTTCGACTGTAGTTGCTAATATAAATGTCTGTGGTGGCAGAATGATTCTCTCATTTCTCGGTATTATTTTACGATAAGCAACAGGCTCATTGAGAGTAATCACACTTTCATTGTAATCATCAATTGTGACAAAATGATCTCCCAGTCTTAAATCAACAGAAGCTGGCTGGACTTGCTCATTCGTAAGAGGAGAGATTTCAAGCTCTTTTTTATTTATTTTTGATAAAATACTTTTTCCAGACAAAATCAATTTTATCCCTACTTCCTTTATGTCTTTTGCAAATTCCACTCAAATGGATCCTCTAACGAACTCCAATCCGTTGTGAATTCCGTATCCGTTAAGAGACAATCATCCAATTCCTTCGTTATTTCCTCTTTGTCTAGATCCGTTCCAATGAAAACCAGCTTGGTATGCCTATCACCAAATTCTTCATCCCACTCTTCAAGTAAATGAGGATTTTCCTTTAGAATCTTCTTTTGCTCAGCAGGTTGAAGGCTTGCTACCCAGTAAGAAACAGGTTCAATTGTAACCGAAGGCCCTGCTTGTGACATTAATAACGCTAGGCTATTTCTTGTTGAACACCATGCGATTCCTTTTGCCCTTACAATATTATCAGGCATTGAATTGACCCAATTTTGAAAGCGAATGGAGTGAAATGGTTCCCTTCTCATGTATACAAAAGAAGAAATTCCAAACTCTTCGGTCTCAGGTGTATGTTGGGCATGCCCCTCCGTTAACTCACGAATCCATCCTGCTGAATTGCTGGCTTCTTCAAAATTGAATAAATGAGTATTTAGTATTTCTTTCGGATTAACATTAGCTTGAATAGAACGAATGAACTTTGCTTTTGGCTGCAGTGTCCTTAGTACTTGTTCTAATTTTTGTAACTCTTCTTCCGATACAAGATCACACTTGTTCAAAATTAATACATTACAAAATTCAATTTGATCAATAAGTAAGTCGGCAATTTCTCTTTGATCATCTTCACCTAATGATTCTTTTCGATCAAGCAAGCTATCTCCTGAACGAAAATCATGCCAAAAACGATACGCGTCCACTACGGTCACCATCGTATCCAAGCGACAAAATTTTGTTAAATCTATATTTAATTCTTCGTCTATGTATGAAAAGGTTTGGGCAACAGGCGTAGGTTCACTAATCCCTGTTGATTCAATCATAATATAATCAATGTCCCCTGCTAGAGCTAACTTCTCGACTTCAATTAACAAGTCTTCTCTAAGAGTGCAACAAATACAGCCATTAGACATTTCGACTAATTTTTCTTCTGTTCTAGATAATTCCCCACCTTGTTTAACTAGTTCCGCATCGATATTTATTTCACTCATGTCATTTACAATGACCGCTACTTTAAGTCCTTGACGGTTTTTTAAAATATGATTAAGTAATGTTGTTTTACCAGAACCAAGGTATCCGCTTAACACTGTTACGGGAATGGTTTTATTCATAAAATACCTCCTACGTTTTAAATCGTAATGATTACTATTTTCATATTTTAACCGTTCGCTTAGAAACTGTCAAAATGTTTAAATACATCGTTCAAAGGATACTATACCTAATAGGTACCAACACTATAACAATAGGAGGTAGAGAGATGGAAAACAAACATCGAACACATGAACAACATCCACATAAACATAGTCTGGCTTGTGGTCATACTAAAATTAAACATGATGATCACATTGATTACGTACACAATGGTCACCTTCACCACGAACATAACGGTCACTGGGATGAGTGTAAAATTCCAGTATCCGAAACGAACCCTAATGAGTGTGCTCCAATGAATTGCGGTTGCACTCATGATGAAGATTGCGGTCACGAACTAGTTCCTCATGGAGATCACATGGATTACCTCGTTGATGGGCGCTTACATCATGTTCATGGGGATCATTGTGATGATCATGGCCCAGTAAAATTAGTTAGTGTGCAGTAGATCATTATTTTATTTAAATGCTCCTCTATAAAGGGTTCTTGTCTTTTTAAGAACTCTCGCTAGGGATTGATATGACAACTCCATTTTTTAAGTGAGTTTTTTTGATTTAATTAACTAAGAAGCACCATTTCCACTGCTTCCATTCAACAACCTATCCCATAAGCAAAAGCAGGAACCTATTGGCTCCTGCTTTTGCTTTTTGCGATTTATTAAATTCCGCTTCACTCTCTTGTTATAAACTGAGATACAGTTTTCAGATCGCTTTTCCCATTTTATATTGAGTCTAGAAGGATCCATCTAAGTGGCCTCTCGTTTCCTAAAATAATCTAATTCGATCTTTATATTGCTTGATTAACTGTTTGTTATGATTATCAGAGCCGTCGATATTCCCACTTTTAAAAATCGGAGGCGTCTTACCTTGTTGAGTGAGCTTCTCGATGACACCTGCCATGATAGCGTTCATGATCATAAGTCCAATAACAGAAGAGGACGGTCCAAACGAAAGGTCACCTGATTGCAGGAGTCCATCTCCTGGCTCGGTATGATTGTTGATAACTAGATCGACTACATCTGCTAAAAGCTTGCCGTTAGTATGTCTAGATGGTTGGGATTGATTATAGAGAAGAGATGTGACACCAACCACAAAAGCTCCTTGCTTGTTTCCATGAAGCGCGATATCAATCGGCACGGGGTTTCTACCAGATGTTGAAGCTACGATTAATACGTCCTCGCTTCTTATATCTAATTGATCTTTGAAGGTATCCGTGTAATGGTGGCTACGTTCTAACTTAGATGATCGCTCCGCCCCTTTATGAAGCATAAGCTCTTCAATAAATATCGGCTGCACAGGGACAAGTCCTCCTGCACGGTAGAATACCTCTTCACCCAACATATGAGAGTGGCCGCACCCAAAGACTTGAACAATTCCGCCCTTGTTAATCGATTCAACGACTTTCTCTGCCGCCTGTTCAATTGCTTGGAGCTCAGTTGTTTCTATTTTTTTTATTAAAGATTCAATTTGATGAATATAGCATTTAATCAAAAGAAACCCCCTAATAACGCTTTAATTGAGAAGTAAATCGATAACGGTCTGCACGGTAAGAAGAGCGGACAATTTCAAAGGGTGTTCCGTTTTTTAAATACGTACACCGCTCAATTAATAAGATCGAGTCGCCTTTGTTGATATGTAACAATTCGACTTCAGCGTCATTCGCTAAAGCTGACTCTATCACTTGAGTGGCTTCTCCTATTACCAGGCGCAGCTTTTCTTCTATATATTGATACAATGATTGGTTGATAATTTCTTCAGTAAGCCCTTTAATGAGATTCGCTGAAATATAACACGTCTCAAGAGCCATTGGGATATTATCAGCCAACCGAATTCGTTTAATTTCATAAACTGGCGTATATTCAGCAATTTGAAGAGTAGCAGCTATTTTGGCAGAAGCAGGAATTAATTCAAACTTTAGAAGCTTGCTGCTTGGAGTCAGTCCTCTTGCTTTCATATCTTCTGTGAAGCTTGTCAATCCTTGCAAGGGCTGCTCAAACTTTTTCTCGGCTACATATGTGCCGCTCCCTTTTTTCCTGTATATGAGTCCTTCATTTACAAGGTTATTGATCGCTTGTCTAATCGTCATTCTGCTTACATCAAACTGCTCGGAGTATTCGCGCTCAGGCGGTAGAACATCACCAGGGTTTAATTCCCCATTCATAATTTGACCTTTAATGCATTCCTCAATCTGACTGTAGATTGGGAGAGGTGAATTTTTGTCAATCAACACATCGAACCTACTCCTTTTTGCTTAAAGTTTAATTCCGGTCCCCATTAATGCTTCTTTGTCCGCAATAATTGTAACATGCGGGTGTGATCTTAGAATAGAAGCAGGAAAGCTCTCGTTTGGTTCTTCACCAGATAACAGACGCTCTAAAGCCTCACTTTTAGCCTCACCCGAGACGAGCAATACGATTTCTTTGCTGGACATGATTGAAGCGATTCCCATCGTAATCGCATGGGTTGGCACTTCTTCTAAAGAAGAAAAGAAGCGTGCATTGGCTCTTCTTGTGGAATCAGCCAGCTCCACAACATGTGTATTACTCTCAAAAGACGTACCCGGTTCATTAAATCCAATATGACCGTTTGCACCTATTCCAAGAATTTGTAAATCGATCATGTGGCTCTTTATTTTCTTCTCGTATTCTTCACACTCTTGGCTGATATTCCTTGAATGCCCGTTTGGAAGATGAGCCTTTTCACTAGGAATATCAATATGTTGGAAGAAAAATTTATTCATGTAGTAGTGATAACTGTTAGGGTCATTTGGCTTTAGCCCCACGTATTCATCTAAGTTAAAAGTAGTGATATGTTTGAAAGACGTACCCTTTTGATGGGCCTCTATTAAGTGCTTGTATGTGCTTTTGGGTGTACTCCCGGTAGCAAGTCCTAAGGTCATCTCAGGGTTGTCTTGAATTTTTTCACTCACATAGTCAGCGGTAACTGAACCCATCTCATCATAGTCTTGCACTTTAATGATGTTCATGCTTCTTCTCTCCTTCATAGGCTATTTTTCCTTTGCAGATCGTTAAGACAACTTCGTGGTTCTCATCTAATAAAACGAGATCAGCCTTTTTCCCCACTGCAATACTTCCTACGTTATCCCAAATCCCTAATTGTTTAGCTGGGTTTTCAGCTGTCATTTTGGTAATATCTCTGAGGGAGCACCCTGTATAGTTCATCATGTTCCTCACAGCTTCATCCATCGTTAAGATGCTGCCCGCTAATGTTCCATCTTCTAATAATGCCTTCCCATCGACAACACTCACCTGCTGTCCGCCAAGATCGTAATCGCCTTCTCCGAGTCCTTTAGCACGCATCGCATCTGTGATTAAGATGATCTCGTTTGCGCCTTTTGCTTTAAACGTACTATTTACAACAGAGGGATGAATATGGACTCCATCGACAATCATTTCAGCTACTAGCTCAGAATGACTTAACGCAGCTCCTGCAACACCTGGTTCACGGTGATGTAGACCGCGCATTCCGTTGTAAAGATGCGTTACATGTGTAAGTCCTTTGTTAATGGCTTCTTGAACTTGAGCATACGTAGCATCCGAATGTCCAATGGAGGTGACCACTCCTCTTTTTTGCACCTCTTCTAAAAAGGGGAGTCCATTTTTTTGCTCAGGTGCCATCGTTATGAGCTTAATCAAATGACCTGATTGATTTTGCCATGTTAAAAACAGATCTATATCTGGATCTTTAATGTAATCGATCGGTTGTGCGCCAGCACGCTTAGTAGAAATAAACGGACCTTCTAAATGAATACCAATCATGTCTGCATGCGGAGTATGCCCTTCCATTTCTACAAATGCTGCAGCTTGTTTTAATGCCGATTCAATCAATTCATCTGATTGAGTGATCGTCGTGGCTAAAAAGCTAGTTGTTCCTTCTTTTGGAAGGAATTCGGCAATCCTTTTTAATGCATCGACACTGTTATCCATAACATCTGAACCATTCGCCCCATGGATGTGAAGGTCGATGAATCCAGGTAAGAGAGAATACTCGCTTGAAAACGCCAAAACAGTATCAGACTCGTTAGGCTTAAAATGAACCATTGAGCCGACCTCCACAATTTTCCCTTCGTTTATTCGAATAAATCCGTTGTCTAATTTTTGATTCTCTTCATAAATCATGACATCTGTAATCACAAGATTATTTTTAGTCATTAGTTCCCTCTCATTCTCATCCATTTCTTTTACTTTTATATTTGTCTATACCAATTATAGAATATTTTCTTTTGTAATTCAATAAACGTATGTCATAACGAATAAATTTAATTAATATGTATAGACATCTATACTTATCTAGTGCTACACTATTTTCATCTTTTATGAACATATTATGACTTAAGGAGATGAGGTACATGCTTGCATTTTTACAACGGATTGGTAAATCATTGATGCTACCAATTGCCGTACTTCCTGCTGCAGCGCTTCTATTAAGACTCGGGCAAGAAGACTTATTTAACGTTCCTTTTATGGCTGGTGCAGGAGCTGCAATTTTTGATAATCTTGCTCTCATATTCGCGATGGGTGTAGCCATTGGCTTTGCTCATGATAATAATGGATCTGCAGCCCTTGCTGGTGCGATCGGTTATTTTGTATTAGTAAATGGTACACAAGCGATTAATGAAAATATTGAAATGGCTGTTCTTGGTGGAATTATTACTGGTGTTATTGCTGGACTTTTATACAACCGCTTTCATAACATACGACTCCCGCAATGGTTAGGATTCTTCGCCGGAAGGAGATTTGTCCCAATCGTTACTGCAGCGACAATGGTTGTATTAGCTGGTATTTTTGGTGTCGTTTGGCCGCCGATTCAAGAACTGATAAACGGACTAGGCCAATGGATTATTGATGCTGGTGCTCTCGGTGCCGGTGTCTATGGATTTTTAAATCGTCTACTCATACCTATTGGACTGCATCATGTGTTAAATAGTTTAGTTTGGTTTGTATTTGGAGAATTTAACGGAGCAACTGGGGATTTAAACCGTTTCTTTGCGGGTGATCCTTCTGCAGGAATCTTTATGACCGGATTTTTCCCTGTGATGATGTTTGGGCTTCCGGCTGCATGTCTAGCAATTATTTTAACAGCAAGAAAAGAGAAGAAAAAACAAGTGACGGGGATGTTTTTAGGGTTAGCTCTTACCTCATTTTTAACAGGTATTACAGAACCGATTGAGTTTTCATTTATGTTCCTCTCCCCTTTATTGTATGTGATTCATGCCATTCTGACTGGAGCGTCTATGTCGATTACGTACTTACTAGATATTAGACATGGTTTTGGTTTCTCAGCAGGCTTTCTCGATTATGCATTAAACTTCTCAATCGCTCAACGGCCACTACTATTATTCGGTGTTGGATTAATTTATGGAGTGATCTATTTTGTCATCTTTTACTTCTTAATTCGTGTACTGAATTTAAAAACACCGGGTCGCGAGGACGATGACGAGATAGTGGAAGAGGCGACTGCTCCAGATGTGACTGGGGATAAATATCACACAATGGCTGTACAATTTATCGAAGCTTTAGGTGGAGTTGATAACCTGATATCAATTGATAACTGTGCTACCCGTTTACGTCTTCAGGTTGTGGATTCAAGCATCATTAATGAAAGCGCTCTAAAGAAAAGTGGGGCTCGCGGGGTGATGAAGTTACAAAAATCCAATGTCCAAGTGATTGTAGGAACGGACGTTGAATTTGTAAGTGACAAAATGAAGCAACTGAAGAAAGGTATGTAATTGGTGAAAAAGTAGTCTGAACCTAACTGGTTTCGACCAATTCACAGTACAGTTGACCTGCAAAATTACTGGTATAACATTATCAAGGATAAAAAAAGGAAAGGACATTACACACTTTATAGGTAATGTCCTTTCTCCTTGACTACACTCAATACTCAATAAGAAACTTAACTAAAGTCCCTTTATCAACATCTTATCTAATTCCCGCATCTTATCATAGGACGCTACCAGTTCTTCTGGCACTAAGGTTCTACCGTAGTCCCAGGCATTGGTTTCAATGGTTGCTTTAAGCGCTGCGATCTCTTCCTCATCACCGAAGATAAACGTCCTTAGGTCATGCTTGTTTTTCTTGAAATCTAAGTAATAGCCAATCTCATGATAGAGAATGATCTTAACGAAGTTTTCAGCAGTTATTTTCATTTTAATCCTACCCATATATGCGTTTACTTGGATATAATTAAATTTCATCGTATTAGTCGTTACGTTATAGCTCATCGGTGTGTCGAGTTCGTTGTTGAATTCATAGTCTATCTCTAGACCATGTTTGTCAAAAGTCTGTTTGATGATTCTCTCTATATCCCATATGTAAAGCATTATTAATCACCATATTCCTTCCTTATCTAGCGTGAATCGTATCTTCATTTACTTACTAGGATACGTTATTCTTTATCATTCACCTAGATGTCTTCTCTCCAAAATCTTTTACTCTAGTTTAAACACCTTAAACCCAATATCTACCCCTTCATTACTTTCGTCTTCACTTATTAATTCTCCCGCTCGGCGCAAACGCTCTTTGCCGATATCGCAGATCGTTTTTAAGTGGGGGTCTGAAGATTGAAATGAGGGCTTGATCTTCTCAGGTAGTTGAACGAGAATGAACTCCCTCTCTCCACCATCCTCCTTATTCAAGTGCATGACGGCATGTCCTACTGAAGCTGACCCTGAGAAGAAATCTAAGATGATATCGTCTCCCTTTGTGAAAAAGGATAGGATTTCACTGACGAATTTATAAGGCTTCGGATGATCAAATTTCAGCCCAATTTGGTTGAAGAAAGCTGCATCACTTCCGCCATAAGCAATAACTGATGGGATGTTTTCCATAAGGTGATCTTTCAATAAATATTTTCTTCTCGGCTGCGTTGTTTCATCCTTACCGAATACAATCTCATTACGCTCCATTAATTTCTTCATCGTCTGACTAGGATTCCTCCACCCTTTAGCTGGAACGGGGCATTCTTTTTTTGTTACAGGGTGAACTAATGGAACAAAATAATCATCAGGTGCTTTCCTGTTATTCGGCCATGCCATTGAGACGGCCTGATACACTTGTCCTTCCTCATCAATATTTGAGTATGCCGCTTCTCCGCGTGATAATGACTCTTCCTTTTTGATCCAAGCAGCAAATTCCTTGTTAATCGTTTTGAGGTTATAGTAGCTACTGTGCTCTTCTACTATATGTTGTGGAAGCTTGTACTTTTTCGCCACTTTCAACAGGTCTGTAGGGATATATTTCTCCCCCCGTTTCTTAAATAAACTCTCTGCTTTTTTCAGCATTTTCAGTGCATTTGGTTTTTTTCTCTTCATGCCGCCATTTGCTAGAAAAGCTGCTTTGTTTTTTGCGAAGCAAACGATTGATTCATGCTGCACAGCTACAGATGTCGCATCACCTTTAGGGTTTAATTTATCCCACACAATCGTACCAAGAGCGTTCTCTTCCCCATATAATTCATGTAAGATCGTGATCAGATGGTGTAGTTCATGCTCATCAATGTGAACAACGATCACCCCATCTTCTGTTAATAGATTCCTAGCCAGTTTTAAACGTGGGTACATAAAGTTTAACCACTCATTATGATGTTTACCTCTACGGAAGTTATCTTTATATACAAAATCCTTGCCCGTATTATAAGGAGGATCAATGTAGATCATGTTAACCTTCTGTTGATAGGACTGCTGTAAGATTCGTAACACTTCGAGGTTATCCCCTTCAATGTAGAGATTTTCCGTTGTGTTCCAATTCACACTTCCCTCTCTGGATGGCCTTAATGTGCCTGTTGGTTTCCTCCCTGCAAGGTTAATTGCTTCAGCCTTTCCATTCCACCTTAATTCAAAGCGTTCTTGTTTCGAATTTATACTCTCTCCACACACTAGTATACGTTGATCTAAATTGTCCTCTACCTTTTTCACGGAGCAGACCCCTTTTATTGTATTAATTACACGTTTAGCTGACCATGTCTTTTCTCTACTTTATTATTCTATTTTACTTGATTTATCCTATCAATCAAAACAAAAAAAGCTCACCATCTTGTATGATAGTGAGCTCGTGATGAGCGAAGCCATTACTCGTCCTCATTGTCTTCTTCTTCTTCTTCTGCTTCCTCTTCTTCTTTGTCAGATTCTTTTTCTTCTGAACTTGAGGTACTACTTTCTTCACTTTCGTCATTGTTGTCTTCTTTCTCAGGCTCAGGCTCTGGCTCTGTTTCTTCTTCTGGTTTTTCTTCTTTAGGCTCTTCTTCTTTTTCTTTCTCTTCTTCCTTTTTCTTCTTTTCTTCTTCTTTTCTCTGTTCTTCAGCTTTCTTTTCTTCTTCTTTCTTTTTCTCCTCTTCTTCTTTCTCTGCAGCTGAATCCTTTTCTTCTTCTTCACGATTGGACTCAACTTCTTCTTCCTCTACCTCTTCAGGCTCTTCGTCATCATTTTCTGTAGACACCCGTTCTTCTTCTCTTCTTTCTCTTTCTTGCTCTTTACGTTTTTGTTCTTGTTCTCTTTCTTGTTGTCTTTCTCTACGTTCTTGTGCTTTCTCTTTTTCTTCTTCCTCTTTTACTGCCTCTTGCTTTTTCTCTAACTCATCTTCTACTAAGCTATAGGCATCCTTCACATCTGTTCCAGTAACGAATAACTCTGTGACGATATCACTTTGTGAAGAACTGCTTGTTGCTCGTTCACCTGTTTTTGTATCTACGTCTATTTCTTGTACAGAATCAGGCTTCGTGAAGTCACTTGTTTCCTCATTTACCATACCCGTCATTACTTCTCGGAAGATATGTTGAGCAATTTGGCGATCTTCTCTCGTACTGATATACGTATCTTCACTAATTCTTGGATACCCTGTCCATACTGCAGCTGTGTAATTAGAAGTGTAACCAGCAAACCACACGTCAGGTACCCCTTCATCAATGTTGTACTTTTGTTTCGTTTCTTCATTAAAGTTCGTCGTACCCGTTTTACCTGCTACTGGAACACCATCAATACTAGCATGACGACCTGTTCCTTCTTCTACTACACTCTTTAACATGTCCGTTACCATATAGGCTGTGTAATCATTCATTGCCTTAACGCCCTCAGGCTGCATATTAATTTCTTTGCCATTTGGGAATACGACTTTTCGAACAGCATGAGGCTCGTTATAGGTGCCACCATTACCGAACGCAGCGTAAGCACCACCTAGTTCTAAAGGTGAGATCCCTTTTTCAAATGAACCAAGTGCGTACGATTCATAAGCAGAACCTTCAATTGATATTCCTACATTCTCGGCAAATTGCTTAGCATCAGCCTCGCCAACTTCTTGGAATGTCTTTACAGCAGGTATGTTCCACGATTGTGTCAACGCTTCGCGAATTGACATCACTCCGTGGTATTCACCATTATAATTACGAATCACTTGGTCGCTTCCAGTATACGTCATTTCCTCATCTTCAATTTGTTGATAAGTGGACCATTTTAAATGTTCAATTGCCGGTCCATAACTTAAGATCGGTTTGATCGTAGAACCTGGTGAACGTTGGATGTTAGTTGCATAGTTTGAACGATCTTTCCCAGATTCTTGGTTACGTCCGCCACCAATTGCTTTAATTTCACCTGTTTGATTATCAATGACCGTCACTCCAGCTTGAAAACGATCATCTGGATAGCTAACGAATTCGTCTGAATTTAATACTTGTTCCACATGAGCTTGTGCATCTGGATCATAAGTCGTGTAAATCTTTAAGCCGCCGTTATAGATCATCGAAGAAGTCATGCCTTCAATTTGTTCCAATTCCTTATACACTTGATCCATAAAAGCATCCGAAATCGACTCTTCTTCTGATTTTTCGTTTAGCATCTCTTCGATCGAAACACTTTGTTCCTCATTATATTCATCAGCCGTAATAAATTGATGCTCTCTCATCACATATAAAACGGTGTCTCGTCTTTCTTTGGCTAGATCCGGGTTTTGATAAGGATCATAACCAGATGGACGTTGCGGAAGACCTGCTAATAAGGCTGCCTCATTCACAGTCAAATCTTGCACGTCTTTTCCAAAATAAGTATCTGCTGCTGTAACAATTCCGTATGCACCATTACCAAAATATATTTTATTTAAATAAAGTTCTAGAATCTCATCTTTGGTATAGTGCTTTTCAAGTTCTAACGCTAAGTATGCTTCTTGAACCTTCCTTGTTACCGATTTTTCTGAAGTGAGCAATGAATTTTTAACCACTTGCTGGGTGATGGTACTTCCACCCTCTGCACCAAATCCATTTGTAATATTTGAAACGACGGCTCCCCCAATTCGTTTGATATCTAATCCAGAATGTTCATGGAAACGCACATCTTCAATGGCGATAAATGCATCCTTGACATGATCCGGAATATCTTCAATCGAAGTAGATTGTCTGTTTTCACCATTACTTAATGAAATGATTTCCTCATCACTCTGATCATAAAGAGTGGATGAGTTAGCAAAGGCAAATGTATCATCATCTATAGACGGTGCACTTTGAACCAATCCATAAATCTGAACACTCCCGATCGCCCCTGCAACGACTATTAATATTGTGAACACTGTCATAACTTTTATAAAAAGGCTACTCTTTTTCTTCCCCTTTTTCTTTTCTTGTCTAGTTTGAGGTTGATTTGCCATACAACTAGTCCCCCACTTTCAAAATAGATTACGTTATCTCTTTCCCTATAATCTATCTATTAAAACACTCAATCTAGTGGGAACTTTTCCCTTCCATTCTATAGAAATAAGTTCCTTCATTAAATAGAAGGATAAAAGGAGACTCAAAAAATGATTTCCTAAAATAATTTCACCGCATATGCCGTTTTTATCAGATAAGCGTGAATAAAATCGAATGATGTCAGTAGGCTCCATCGAGCGGAAAACGGGTTATTCCTTGATTTATACGGTGTTTATATAAAAACAATCGTATGTATACCATGTTTTTACAGCGCTAGTTTTTGTTATTTTCCCACAAACAGACCCATAATTTGGCGAAAGTGAGACTATTTATCTCATTGTAATTTCATATATTACAAGTATATTTCAGTTTGATTAAGTAGAGCTAGAATGCTTGCCTTTATGATCCAATGGCTGTTACGATTACAAACGTTGAACGAAGTAAGGAGGTATTCACTTTGAAAAAACAACCACATTCAAAGATTTTACGGAACTTCGGACTGCCGCTTGCTACAGCTGGAGTGTTACTTTTTGCATCACCAGCCATCTCAGAGGCAAGTGATGTTAGTAGTAACCTACTTATAAAAGGTGTAGAAGGCGAGAGCGTCCATTTAGTTCAAGAACTCTTGCATGAAAAAGGCTTACTAGATAAAGCCGAAGTAACAGGTACATTCACAAAAGAAACGGCAAAAGCTGTTTCCACATATCAAGAAAAACATGGTCTTGTCGTTGATGGCATTGCTGGTCCACAAACAGTTGGTGCAATCAAAGTGCTTGAGAAAGGCGACAAAGGCGAGTACGTAGAAGATCTTCAAGGTCAATTACTAGATTTAGGCTTCTATGAAGGTAACAAAGATGGACTATTTGGTCCGTTAACTCATGCAGCCGTCAAAGGTTTCCAATCTGCTCAAGGCATCCAAGTTGATGGAATTGCCGGTCCAGAGACATTTGCGAACCTTTACTATACAAACCCTGCAACTCCTGCTGCTGAAAAAGCTGTAGCAGCAACTCCTGTAGAAGAAGCTCCTGCAGAGGAGCCTGCTGTTGAAGAGCCTGTTGTTGAGGAACCTGCTGTTGAGGAACCTGCTGTTGAGGAACCTGCTGTTGAGGAACCTGCTGTTGAGGAAGCTCCAGTAGAAACAGCTCCTGAAACAGAAGAAGCACAAGAGCCTGCAGAACAACCTGCTGAAGAACCAGCAGCTACAGAAGAGCCTGCTGTTGAAGAAACTGAAGCACAAGAGGAAGAAGCAGCTCCAACATCTTCTGACCAAGCAACATTTGAAATGGAAGCTACTGCTTATACAGCATATTGTGAAGGATGTTCTGGTGTAACAGCAACTGGTATCGACTTACGTGAGAATCCTAATCAAAAAGTTGTAGCAGTTGACCCATCAGTTATTCCATTAGGTTCACGCGTACACGTTGAAGGTTACGGTGAAGCGATTGCTGGTGACACTGGTGGCGCAATCCAAGGGAATAAAGTAGACCTTTTCATGCCATCTCAAGATGATGCAATTAACTTTGGTCGCCAAACAGTTACAGTTACTGTATTAGATTAATAGAATGAATAAAAGCACCATCTGTCTAAGCAGATGGTGCTTTTTCTATGCTTATTTTGTCCAACCAGGCTCATACGTATAAATCGCTTCTCCCCCATGTTGGGCATTTCCTCTGAAATCCTTAATATCAGCTTGAGCCACTAATACCGCTCTAAATGCTAAGAAGTTTCCTTTATTGACTCTGTACGATTCTATTTCTCCATTCCTTAATTGATCCAGAATACCTTTAGCCTCTTCTACTGTCATTATGCTTCTCTCCCCTATACTTATGTCTGACTATTGAGTATGATATTGATAATTAAAAGAATTAGCCACGACTCTATTAAACTAGATCAAGGAGGATTTGTAAATCAATGATTATCTATAAAGAAAATCAACCGATTTTCCCTGAACAATTAGCTGAGGTCTTTTTCCAATCGACGATAAAAAGGCCATACACGGACCTAACTCGTTTAAAGAAAATGATCGAGGCTTCCCCCCTTCTTATTACAGCTTGGGACGATGAAAAGCTAGTGGGTGTGGCTCGTTCACTAACTGATTTTTCGTATTGCTGTTATCTTTCTGATTTAGCGGTTAGAGAAGATTATCAGCGCAAAGGAATCGGTGAGGAGCTTATTAAACGGACTAAAGAAGCAATTGGTCCAACCTGTTCGCTTGTCTTATTATCGGCTCCAGACGCTCTTGATTATTACCCTAAAGTAGGATTTAAAAAAGCAGATCATGCTTTCTTCATTCAAAGAGACATGTAAAAGGCCAGTAGAGTACTATGCTCTACTGGCCTTTTTATTAGGATTGAATCGTTTTTAAAGCTTCTTTAGGGGCTAGATACTCGTACCCTAGATCACGAGCAACCGCTTCATATGTGACCGTTCCTGCAGCTGTGTTTAAGCCTAGCTCTAATGCAGGGTTTTCCTCAATTGCTCGGTGAACGCCTTTACTCGCAATTTGAAGAGCATATGGAATCGTTACATTCGTAAGAGCAATCGTCGAAGTACGTGGTACCGCTCCTGGCATATTGGCTACAGCATAATGGACGACATCATGCTTTGTATAGGTTGGCTCATCATGAGTTGTGATGCGATCAACGGTTTCAATAATACCACCTTGGTCAATAGCCACATCAACGACAACCGATCCAGGTTTCATTGTTTTAATCATTTCTTCTGTTACAAGCTTAGGTGCTTTTGCTCCTGGAATTAAGACTGCACCAATCACTAGATCCGATTCTGCGACTGCTTCTGCAATGTTTAGTGGATTGGACATCATCGTTTGAATATCCGTACCATATAGATCATCTAGCTGACGAAGTCGTTCAGGACTTAGATCCATAATCGTTACATCGGCACCGAGTCCCATCGCAATTTTAGCTGCATTCGTACCAACCACACCGCCACCAATAACAGTTACTTTGCCACGTTTTACACCAGGGACACCTGATAATAAAATTCCTTTTCCACCTTTAGGCTTTTCAAGAAACTGTGCTCCAATTTGAGAAGCCATTCTTCCTGCCACTTCACTCATAGGTGTAAGTAGAGGTAAGGTCCGTCCAACTTGAACGGTCTCATAAGCGATAGCCGTTACTTCTTTTTCGACTAGAGCCTTCGCCAGTTCTGCCTCAGCTGCTAAATGTAAGTACGTAAACAAGATGAGTCCTTTACGGAAATACGCATATTCTGATGGAAGTGGCTCTTTTACCTTCATGATCATATCCGCTTTTTCCCAAATAGCTGCTGGGTCCGCCTCAATCTCCGCACCAGCTTGAATGTATTGCTCGTCTTCAAATCCACTTCCAAGACCCGCATGTTGTTCAATTAAAACATGATGACCTGCTTGCACAAGTGTCATTACACTAGCAGGAGTCATAGCTACACGATTTTCATTGTTTTTAATTTCCATCGGTACACCAATTAACATACAACCATCCTCCTTCAATTTCAGTAATCGTCTTCTTTCCATCAGTATAATCATTTTTCATCAAACTGACTTTGTGGCAAATAGTCAAACTATTCACTTTTCTCTTGTGGAATCCAACAAATAAACACCCATGATTTACCAATATTAAAAACAAAGGTTAACTATATTCTTCTACCTTACCCATTTTCACCTTTATGTACCTATTCTATCCATTGATCCCTGATCCTTTTTACATAATGTCATGTGTATGCTCTTAAATTTAGACACAGATAGAAGTTTTAAGTGGTTTATGGTAGGATAGAATCGATAAGTAGAAGAGGTGAGAATACATGCCTACTTGGTTTATGTGGTTTATTGTTCTTTGGACGATCTTTTTGATTACCGTAATGTTTATAGGTGGATACTTTATGTTCCGTAAGTTCTTGAAGCGATTGCCAAAAGAAGATGGAAAAAGTATTTTGGATTGGCAGGATCATTACATCGAAAAAACACTACACTTATGGGATACAGAGCAAAAGGAATTATTGAATGACCTCGTTGAGCCAGTGCCAGAATTATTCCGTGATGTCGCCAAAGGCAAGATTGCGGGTAAAATCGGAGAACTTGTTTTAGAGGAGAATGCAAACGTATTAACACAGGATTATATTATCCGCGGTTATATTTTAGCAACGCCTAAACGAGATCATAAGTTTTTAAAGAAGAAACTTCGCGAAAAAAACATTGATATGACTCCTTATAAACAATTGCTCGAATCCTCATAATACAAAAGAACTCGCTCTATTTTCGTGATAGAGCGAGTTCTTCTATGTTTCCGCAGGTACAATAATTTTTTTAGGTGGGTTTGTCTTCATTTCAGCTTCAAGCTTACGATAAGAACGATACATGGAGATCCGCCAAGGAATAATCATTCCATACGCTAATAAAAAGAACATCCCAGCTAACTCCTCAAATTGAACGGAATCTCCAATCAAGAGCTTGAACACAATTCTTGCAATTAATAATCCTACTAATATAAAAGCAAAAGCCTTTGAACGTTTTAAGTAAATTTGATTACGTTTAATCTCGAAGTTCGACGTTTTTATAAGTAAAATCGAAAAGACCATTCCCACCGCTAATGCTTCAATTACTTGCCACCAAGCGGGACGTGCTGGTTCATATAGAAACATCAAAAACCCCGTCGACATAAATATAGGTGGTAAAATAATTTTCTTAGCTGATGCAGGCCGTTTCGTTGCCTTTAGACGAACAATAATAGCTATAGTAGCCATGAATGCTGCCCCTATTGTTGAGAGCAAAATGTACGTATCACTCAATTTAGCTCACTCCTCTCTCATGAGCGTACCCATCCCTTTAAACATACCGTAAACTCCAACGGCTTTCAAACATTATTTTTTAAAAAAGTCTGCTCAATAGTGAAAGAGCAGACTTTTAATGAGTCCACATCATTTGATTTAAATTACCAGAAACTTCAGATTGAGATTCAGATGATAACTTTGTATGATAAATATATAGCGATTGCTGGAGGGTGATCCTTTGGAAAAAAACCGTTTACTAGACATCATTGAAAAAAAACGCAATGAGTTGATTCATGTAGGGTCACAAAATGGATTACATTCTAAACAAGCAATTGAAGTGAGCCAGCAACTGGACGACCTATTAAACGAATACGATCGCTTGTTAAAAGATAAACAATCGAAAGAAAGACCAACTTAGCTTCTGCCAAGTTGGTCTTATATATATCTAGGACATTTTCACTTTTGAATCTGATCCCTTTTGGAGCAAATACATTTTATGATACAATCCACCACGTTCAAGTAACTCTTCGTGATTTCCACGCTCAACAATTTCTCCTTGATGCAAGACAAGTATTTGATCGGCATCTTTAATCGTCGATAAGCGGTGAGCAATAGCAATTGTTGTTCTTCCTTGCTGCATTCGACGAAGGGCCGTTTGAATCGCTTCCTCGGTCTCTGTATCTACATTTGCCGTCGCCTCATCTAAAATTAACACTTTAGGATTAGTTGCCATCGTTCTAGCGAATGATAATAATTGACGTTGCCCACTCGAGAGCGTCGATCCTCGCTCAGCTAATGGCGCCTCATATTGACCTGGTAACTTCTCAATAAATTCATTTGCTTGCACAAATTCTGCCGACTCCCTCACTTGTTCATCTGTAATGCCATCACGATTTAAGCGAATATTACTTGCAATCGTCCCCGTGTAGAGAAACGGATCTTGCAAGACGAGACCAATTTCTTTTCTTAATTCATCATTTGGATAGTTATGCAAAGGCATGCCGTCGATTAAAATCTCGCCTCGATCAAGCGGATAAAAACGCATAAGTAAATTGATAATCGAACTTTTCCCACTACCCGTATGACCGACTAAAGCAACGGTTTCTCCTTTTTTCACCGTAAACGAAATATCTTTTAATACATCCGTTTTGCCATCATAAGAAAAGGTTACATGATTAAACGTAATGTCACCTTCCGTTACGTTTAACGCTTCATTCCCATTTTGCTCGGGCGCGTATTCTTTATGATCCATTAATTTAAACACGCGGCCAGCAGAGACGATTGCTTGTTGAAATAAAGACAAGCGCATCATCATCTGATTAACAGGTTCAAAGAAACGATCTAAGTAATTAACAAACGCATAAATGACGCCAATTTCTACGGGACTGACAAATGAAGTGACACCAAAAAAGCTTAACACAAGAATTAAAGCTGCGATTGAGACAAGATCAACCATTGGACGTAACAAGAGACCGTCTAGCTTCATGCTCTTCATTCCTGCTTCTAGGTGCTCATCATTAACATCAGCAAACTCTTTTCGTAACCTTTTTTCTTGGCGAAACATCTGAATAATCGCCATTCCCTGAATCGACTCATTCATCTTCGCATTTAGCTGACTCAACTTTTCGCTCATATCGGCATAAAATTTCGAACTCCATTTCCGGTAAAGCTGCATTAAGCCTACTAAAATGGGGATTAACGCTAAGCAATAAAGTGCGAGGGTCGCATTTAAATAGAACATTGCTATAAAGACCCCAACTAAAAACATAATGTTTTGCACAAACGTCGCAAGCACCGTTACGTATAATTCTTTGATCGACTCTGTATCATTCGTTATCCGTGAAATAAGGGCTCCAGCAGGCGTTTTATCAAAGAAAGACAACCCTAATCTCTCTACATTGGAAAAGACATCAACACGTAGCTGTTGAATGATTCTAAGCGAAATCTTTTGAAATAAAAACGATTGAAAGTAATTAATAAAGACCGATGAAATGTGTAAGACAATATACCATACACCTAGCCAAATTAATGCATTCACCGGAAATTCTCTTGGCGTTAAATAATCATCAATAAAGATTTTAACTAAGATTGGACCCATTAATTCAGCCGCTGTTGCAAGAAGGAGCAGGATAAAGGCAATTGATAATAATTTCATATGCGGTTTTGCATAGGTTAATAGACGATAGAGCACTTGACGTTGCTCTTTGTCCGTTAAAACTTTGTCTTTATGTTCCATTACTCATCCTCACCTCCTCCACGTACAACCGACTCTAGTTGTTGTTGGTCATACATGCTGCGATACCATCCGTTTTCATCCATCAAGTTAGTATGAGTGCCACGCTCAATAATTTCTCCATCTGATAGCACAATAATGAGGTCAGCATGCTTAATAGCACTTAAACGATGAGCTGTGATAATGGTTGTTTTCCCTTCTCTATTTTCTCTTAAGGACGTTAAGATTTGCTCTTCTGTTTTAGCATCAACAGCGGAAAGCGAATCATCTAATATGAGAATGTTAGGATGTGATAAAAGAGCACGAGCAATTGAAATTCGTTGCTTTTGGCCTCCTGATAGGGTGACCCCTCGCTCACCAACGACCGTATCGTAGCCTTGATCAAAACGAGTGATATCTTCGTGAATATTGGCCAACTCACAAGCTGCGACAATTTCTTTAAAAGATGCCTCAGGCTTAGCGAAAGCTACATTATCAGCAATCGTAGCCGAAAATAAGAAATGTTCTTGAGGGACTAAGCCAAAAGCTTTCTTTAAGGCGTCGAGTGAGTATTCATTCACTGGCACGCCGTCAATTGTAATTATTCCTTCACTGACATCATACTCTCGTTGCAATAGGCGAATAAGCGTTGATTTCCCACTACCCGTTTTTCCCACGACTCCTAGGGTTTGACCTTCTTGTAAATGCACATGTACATTTCTTAACGAAGTAACATTAGCCCCTGGATAAGTAAATGAATCGACTGCAATCTCAATGTCTCCTTTTGCAACCGTCGTTACACTTGCTTGTTCCTCTGTAATATCTTGTTTTTCCCTTAAGAGATTGCTAATCCGGTCATAAGAAGCACGGCCTCGCTCAACAATATTAAACAACCAACCAAAAGCAAGCATGGGCCAGATTAATAGACCAAGATAGATCGTAAAACTCGTTAATTGTCCGATTGTCAGCTCATCTGCAATAACATAACGTGCACCAAAAACGACAGCTAAGAAATAAGAGATTCCAACAATGAAAGAGATAGTAGGATCAAATAGCGCATCGACTTTAGCAACAGCTACATTTTTCTGAACCACTTCCTCTGACTTCGAGCGAAACCCTTCTATTTCTCGCTCTTCTTGCCCGAATGCTTTAGCAACGCGAACACCCGTCACACTTTCTTGTACGGTATCATTTAATTCTGAGAAGGCAGCTTGAGCAACGTGAAAGCGCTTATGTAAAAGCGTGCCGTAATAACTCGTTAATAGCGCCATAAATGGCATCGGAATCAAGCTTATTAAAGTTAGCTCCCAACTAATCGTCAGAGCCATTGTAAGGATGACAAAGCCACCCATCGTAAGAGAATCTACGAGTGTAAGAACCCCTTGCCCTGCAGTCGCCTGCACCGCTCGTATATCATTAGTCGCATGAGCCATCAGATCACCTGTACGTTGACGCTGATAAAATTTACTAGACATATTCGTAAAGTGTCCGTACAGTTGATTGCGAAGAAGCCGTGCCAAACGAATCGCAGCTCCAAAGATCATAATTCTCCAAACGAAACGTAGAACATACACGAGTAAACCAACGGCAATTAATACGCCAACCCACATCAATAAAATCGATGTCGTCAAGCTTTGTTCAGCAATATGGTCGACAATGACACCTACGATATACGGCGGCAGCAATGTGAAAATTGATACGAAAGCTAATACTAAAATACCCATTCCATAAGCAAACCGTTCCTGCTTAAAAAACCACCACAAGTCTTTAAATACAGACATCTTCTTTCCCCTTCCCCTACACTCTACCTTTCATGAGAGTGATGGATGAGTTGATCTAATTCTTTTTCCAAAGTTGACAAACCTTCTTCAAATGGATGAAATGAAATAGAGGATCCTTTAGCTCGATCAACTCCTTGTTTAAATTCATACCGCGGATCATAATAGCACTCGAGTAACAGCGTAAATAGATCATCAAAACGATTTTCATCATATGCTTTTCTAACTTCCATATACACTGGATGTGAAAGCCTTTTTCTCAAATAAGAAATCGCCTCTCCAAATTCCTCTTTATGTAAATCAGGTCGATACGTTTGATGAATATGGTTGATCCGATCGTGAAACGGGGTATCAATTTCGATAATGCGTCCCTCGTCTTTCCCTTTCAGAATAAAAGATGGCACGACTACACGTCCAATCCGCTTACTTTCAGCTTCAATAATGAGGTGATTCGCATGTTCTAACTCAATTAATCGTCTCACCAAACGGGCCTCAAATTCTTTTTGGCTATGAGGTGTTAATCCAATATGGCCAAATAAAGAGCCTCGATGGTTCGCTAGCTTTTCTAAATTAACGACCGGATACCCTTTATCTTCAAGATGATCTAGGATCTCTGTTTTTCTTGATGCTGATGGTCCTGCCAACACTACAAACTGGTGCCCTACCTCCATTTGCTTAGCAAGAAACTCTTGAATGAATGTTCGATAGGAACGAATCCCACCCTCTAATTGAAAACAAGGAATGCCTAACAGAGAGAGCGTGCCGGCAATCGTCTTGCTGCGCATACCTCCTCTCCAACAATAAACAATTATTCGTATTTGAGGATTGCTTTGATAGCGCATTTTTAACTCCCGATAAAACAGAGGTAATTTCATAGAAAACAGTTCTAACCCTTTTTCTACTGCATTATCACGGCTTTCTTGTTTATAAATATAGCCAATTTTTGCTCGTTCTTCATTTGAAAATAACGGAATATTTATAGCTGAAGGTAATGAATATTCAGCAAATTCAAGCGGTGAGCGTACATCTATGTAGACATCTTTTTCATCATCAAGCTGATTATATGTAACTTTTTGCACGTCAATCGTGGGCAATCACATTCACTCATTTCCAATTTTTATATTATATCAGATTATTTTTCCAAACAGTAGAAAAACACCCCAATTTGAGGTGCTTGTCCTATACCTTATTTCGTTTGTTGCTTTTGCATTGCTTTCATCATTTGGTTAATCTTCTTTTGTGATGGATTTTGACCCATTTGCATCATCATTACTCGAAGCATTTGCTCATTAATTGGGGGGTTCTTTTTAAGATAAGACATCATTGTCTTACGTGCGATAAAGAAACCTATAGCGACACCCGCTAAAACTGCGATTGTGTAGCCTAAAATATGAATCCATGGCATACGTCCAACTTCCTCCTTCAAACAAAATAAACCGTTCAAGCTTAGCCTGAATCAACCTACATTATTATATCGTAACGACGCCCTTTTTAAAAGCTACTTATGAAAATTGTTCCTATTAATCGCATGAGCTAAACAAACTTAACTTGCTTAATCGGACTCAGCCAGCCAAATCGATGTGCCTCTGTATTGACTGCAAAGAAGCAAGGGTCAATTTTCCGTAACACTTCAAAAAACATCGTTTCTGCTTCGATTTCTCCAGTAGACGTAAGCGTGAGATGTTGCTTTTGTATTAATAGTTCAGCACAACTCTCTTGGTGAGTTAGGTCCAATACGTGAATGTGTTTATATACGGTATAGGTTGATAAGTGAGAGAAAGCAGATAACATCTTTTGTTGCAACAATAACCCTGGCATCGGCTTTGAAATATAATCAATTTGCATCTCTAAAATGGTTTTTTGTTCAGGTGTGGCCATTGTTCGTTCTAAAAACAAATGAAATAATTTAGACTCTTGTCCAAAATAGTGTTGCGCAACGTCCTCTTCTAGCAAATAAAGTTGATAATGCCTCACTCGTTGCACCCCTTCCATTCAGCCTTTTTCCATAGTATAAGGGAGAATGGGTAAAATCATTGTCTGAAGATGGCGAGGAATTCCACTAGTTTTGTCGAAGCAAAAGACCACTCCAAAAGTAGGAGTGGTCAAATGATTGATTATTTATTTAGCAGTACTTTCGCTTTTGCCACAACATTTTCTACTGTGAAACCATATTCTTGCATAATACGTTCCCCAGGGGCTGAAGCTCCAAATTGATCAATGGCTAATACATCACCGTGGTCTCCCACATATTTTGCCCATCCAAGAGACGAACCCATTTCGATTCCAAGACGAGCTTTAACGTTAGGTGAGATCACTTCATCTTTGTAAGACTTAGGCTGAGCTTCAAAACGATCCCAGCTTGGCATACTTACGACTGATGCATGAATGCCTTCTTTTTCAAGAGCATCTTTCGCTTCTACTGCTAAAGGTACCTCTGAACCTGTTGCAAGAAGTAATAAGTCAGCTTCTCCGCTTGCTTTTGAAATTACATATGCACCTTTTTTCACGCCTTCATATGCATTGTCTTTTGTTCCTTCAATCGTAGCAAGGTTTTGACGAGTAAGCACTAGAGCTGTTGGCATATCTTTTGATTCAATTGCTAATTTCCATGCAGCCACTGCTTCGTTGCTATCTCCTGGTCTAATGACAGATAAACCTGGCATTGCACGAAGAGCTGCTAGTTGTTCAACTGGCTCATGCGTTGGACCATCTTCACCTACTGCAATACTATCGTGTGTGAACACATAAACAACAGGTAATTTCATTAGAGCAGATAAACGGATAGCAGGGCGTAGGTAATCAGAGAATACAAAGAATGTTGCACCAAATACTTTCACACCGCCGTGAAGCGCCATACCATTTACTGCTGCACCCATTGCGAATTCACGTACACCAAACCAAACATTACGACCACTATAATCATCACGAGTGAAATCGCCTACGTCTTTCATCATCGTTTTGTTCGATGATGCTAGGTCAGCAGAACCTCCGATTAATTGAGGAATATGCTTAGCAAAAGCATTTAGGGCTTCTCCGCCTGATGAACGAGTTGCAACACTTGAACCAACTTCATAAACTGGCGCTTCTTTATCCCATCCTTCAGGAAGTTCGCCTTTATTAGCTAACTCAAATTGCGCTGCAAGTTCTGGATGAGCTTCTTTATAAGAAGCAAACAGTTCATTCCACTCAGCTTCTGTTTTCTCCCCGTTTGCTTTAACACTCTCATAGAAAGATTTAACATCTTCTGGAATGAAGAAATCACCGTCACCTTCCCACTTATATGCTTCTCTCGTTAATTTTACTTCATCCGCACCAAGTGGAGCTCCGTGTGAAGCAGATTTACCTGATTTATTTGGAGAGCCATAACCAATAACTGTTTTCACTTCAATTAAAGTAGGACGGTCATCCGTTTTAGCTAATTCAACTGCACGGTTAATCTCATCAATATCCGTTCCGTCTTCGACACGGATCACTTGCCATCCGTATGCTTTATAACGATCTTCAACGCTTTCAGAGAATGAACGATTTAGTTCACCATCTAGGGAAATATCATTTGAATCATACATTACAACAAGACGACCTAATTTTAAGTGACCAGCTAGTGATGCAGCCTCAGCTGATACACCTTCCATTAAATCTCCATCACCACAAATGCTATATGTGTAATGATCAACAATATTGTAACCTTCACGATTATATGTACTAGCTAAATGACGTTCTGCCATTGCCATCCCAACAGCCATTGCGACACCTTGTCCAAGTGGGCCAGTTGTTGCTTCAACACCAGGTGTATGTCCGAATTCAGGGTGACCAGGCGTTTTACTTCCCCATTGACGGAAAGACTGTAGATCTTCAAGCGATACATCATAACCCGTTAAGTGAAGAAGGCTGTAAAGTAACATAGAGCCGTGACCTGCAGATAAAACAAAACGATCACGGTTTGCCCAATCAGGGTTAGCAGGATTATGATTCATGTATTTTGTCCAAAGGCTAAATGCCATTGGTGCAGCACCCATCGGCATTCCAGGGTGACCTGAGTTCGCTTTTTCAATACTATCAATTGATAATGTACGAATTGTATTAATTGCTTTTAGTTCAACATTCGTTGACATGATTTCGTTCATCCTTTCCGTTACTGAAAACGTTGTATTCGTGTTTCATCATATACTTTATTGCTCTTTTTCACAAGCAGATTCGACAAATTCTCACCGGTTTGTTGCATTTTCATATCTCATTTACTTTTCTCATTTCGAGAAATTTTATCCTATATTCATAAGAGGATCAAACAAAAAACTCTCTTTCAAAGAAAGAGAGTTTCTAATGGGTCAAACCACGATTATTTTTTTCTTTACTATCTTTAAGGGCTTTAGGTGTTACATCATTCCCTTTTTCATCGACAACCTTCACGGAATGAAGTTGGTCTTTAAATGAATTACGGAAGGTTTGAATGTATTCTTTCCTAAGAGTTTGTTGCTCCTTAGCCTCTTTTGTTGTTAAACCAGTTGATTTAGCTCGCTTTGATAGCTCATTAATTCGTGCGATCTTTTCTTTAGATAACATCGCCATTCACCACCTTTTACATAACCAGACTATACTTTACCATGAGTTTTTACGTCAATCAAGTTATGTGCTTAATCGTCAAGGTGATTACTTAAAGCTTGCTCTTGTTCATATTCACGATACCTACGATGGACGGTTGCTTTTGATACGTCATGACCGAACCCTCTAAGGGTAGCAGCAATGTCATGAAAGGTTAATTTCCGCTCCCTGAGGCGAACAATTTCTTCGATTGGTACTTCTTTTTTTTCTCGCCCCCCACTAGGAGTGCCTCCCAAATTGTCTTGTGGCTTGTACCCTCGATCAACAGCGGCCTTCATTCCTCTTTTGATCTTTAAATTATGTAATTTGCGCTGATACTCTTCGACGATTGAAACAATATCTAGTACCATCGCGTCAGCTTCAGATAGTTGAAGCTCTCCCTCATCTTGAATCGTGTAAATTTTAACCCCGTCTTTTCGTAATTGGTGAAGAATCGCCATTTTGGCATGCCCTCTCCCAATTCTGGTGTCATCTTGAACGAGAACAACCGAGACATCACCTTGTTTCACGTAATCTAGAAGCTTTAGCATGCCATCACGATCCACTTCATAGCCACTAGCCTTCTCTTCAATAATCTCCACGATGGTAAAGTTGTTTTTATGAGCAATCTCTTCTAATTCTGCTCTTTGACGTTCAATCGATGTTTGTTGCGTTTCTTTTTCTGTACTAACTCGACAATAGATAATTGCTTTTTCTTCATTCATCATCGTTGCTTGTTTTCTCGTACGCATAGGCATACAATTCTTCAGTCTCCTTTTCTAGTGAATCTAGTAGATTTGCTTGAATGATAGCTCCATTCGCTAAAGGTGTCTCTTCATTATTTAGTAAATCGGATTGTTGTGCAATCGTTTCAGCTTCTACTACTGTTTCTTCCTCAATACTAATTTCCCCGGAGAAGAGGATTGAACTATACATAAACATCAACGCGAAAACCGCTGTAATAAGAATAAATAATTCTTGACCTGATAATTTTTTCAACATTTTCATCACCCCATAAGAATGTTTGTTCCCATTCACTATAAATGAGAACACTCGTTTGTGTCAAGCGTTTTTAGAACTTATGTTTGCATTACGTATGTTCGCATGGTACAATTTAGGCAAGATAAAAACACAAGCGAGGTGTTAACCGTGTCAAAACTATCAAAACGTCAACAGGAAATCCTAGATTACATCAAGATAGAAGTGAAAAAGAAAGGCTATCCACCTTCCGTACGAGAAATTGGTGAAGCTGTTGGACTTGCTTCAAGTTCTACGGTTCATGGCCATCTTTCACGACTAGAGAAGAAAGGGTTTATTAGAAGAGACCCGACTAAACCTAGAGCCATTGAGGTTCTCGAACTTGATGAACTTGATACAGTAGTAAACGAAAAACGAACTGCGTACGTGCCAATTGTCGGTAAAGTAACCGCAGGTCTTCCGATTACTGCGATTGAAAATGTAGAAGACTATCTACCATTACCTGATCATTTTGTGACGAATGATTCTGTTTATGTGTTAGTGATCCAAGGTGATAGTATGATTGAAGCTGGGATCTATGACGGTGATATGGTTATCGTTCGTCAGCAGCAAACAGCGAACAATGGTGATATTATTGTTGCCATGACTGATGAGGATGAAGCAACAGTCAAGCGTTTCTTCCGTGAAAAAGATTACATCCGCTTACAACCAGAAAATGCAACGATGGAGCCTATCCTTTTAAAAGATGTTACGGTACTCGGTAAAGTCATCGGTGTATTTCGCACCCTTCATTAATAGTAAAAAGCTTGTCCCTCTAACTTATGAGGACAAGCTTTTTTTATGCCTGCTTTATTAAAACATTCGAAGAAGAGATCAAACAATGGTTATACGTCGACCTCTCCCCTTTACTTTTTAAATATTTATTCACTGGTTGCTTATGTTCAACTTTTATAATGCCCATGGTCTATTTAATGGTGCATTGTAGTTAGGATCCATTGATTGATAGCCTCTACGTTTAAATGGCACCAAAACATATCTTTTCCCTCCTTCTTTTCTGGAATACTTATGTATATGTTTTCTATAACGGGACTGTATTGACAAGACTCACGGTATAAGCAAATTTTTTAAAACCTCCCAGCTTTTAATTTCAATTTTGGTATATGGTAGCAATCCCAGATATATTGTTTACATACTTATAACCCAATCAGAAACATTGATTGAGTAGTTAAGAAGGTTCATAAAAATAACCCTTGATGTAAATAGCATCAAGGGTTATCTGTTTTGTATGTGCCACACATATTTCTAGTCAAAGAAAGACTCGAGTATTACTTGATGCTAAGAGAAAAGGAATGTTAGGATACAACGACTAAGAACGTTAGATGTTGTAAATAGAAGTTGTACGTAACTGGGGTGGTTAATGGAGTATAGTGAATGGACATGTAGCAACCAGCATTGTAGTTGCTTATTTCTTTTACCAAAAAAACTTAGATTCTATCATTAATACCTAAAACAATGAAAGCCCTACCTCTCTTTCATTCTTACGGATCCTAGTCCGCGCCAGAGTGAATCAGGAATGCAAAATCAAGTAACTATATTGTCGAGTAATGCAAATAACTCGAACGTTCGTAAAAGAAGTAATCATTAAAAAGGATTAAAATGAAAGAAGTAACATAAGAGGTTAATACTCAATAAATGAGTTGAAGAAGTTAGAAGGTCTTTGAAAGGATTTTCCTATTACCGTAAGATTCACTATATTCCCAAAGTGGGAAATATGGAAATCACTAAACCTTAGCGGAAACATTTTGATTGATTTTCAGTGATCTCTTTTATTAATCCAAGTTCACTAAATAATAGTTTATATGCTTTATCCAACATTTCTTTTTCACTTGCATTTAGTGCTTTTTCTTTTTTCATACGCATTAAATCTCGTACAACTTCGGCACCTTCTTGTATGTCACCTGTCTTTATCTTGTCCATGTTCACTTTGTATCTTTGTTTCCACGATAGTGATTTTTCAGATTCTCCATGCTGAAAAATGTGTAAAATGCGCTTTAGTGTGAGTATATCAATAACTGGTCGTATACTTGTACTTGCCATTTTACTTACAGGAATCATAACATCCATATTACTAATTGCCATGTTGATGATATAATACTCTTGTTTTTTCCCTGAGATTTCTTTTTCTTCTATAGCCTCAATGACGCCTGCACCGTGCATCGGATAAACAATGCTATCTCCAATTTGCAACAAAAAAACACCTCCATATATTTCAAGTATACCACTTATATATTTTTTGTCAAATTTTATATAATACCATACATATATTTTAGGTGTCAATAATTTTTTGTGGTAAATTACAGGTTCTTTCGTGAGTGTTTTAAGGGGGCGCTAGGTGATATGAAAAATACACCTTATAAAAGAAAAAACCTCGACGCCAATAGGCATCGAGGTTGATTGATCTTAATAAGAACTCATGTATTGCTCGCGCTCCCAAGGGTGAACTTGTGTGCGGAACATATCCCACTCAATTTCTTTTGCTTCAACGAAGTGTTCTACTGCATGCTCACCTAGAGCCTTCACTAGTACTTCATCTTTCACAAGCTTATCAAGAGCATCTTTTAATGTAGCAGGTAGATCGTTAATTCCTTCTTCTACACGCTCTTCTTTGCTCATCACATAAATATTACGATCTGTTGCTGGTGGTGGAGTTAATTTCTTCTTAATTCCATCAAGACCAGCAGCAAGCAATACAGCCATTGCTAAGTACGGGTTAGCAGCAGGGTCTGGACTACGTACTTCAATACGTGTACTTACTCCACGTGATGAAGGAATACGTACAAGTGGACTACGGTTTCTCATAGACCAAGCCACATATACAGGTGCCTCATAACCTGGTACTAGACGCTTGTATGAGTTTACGATTGGATTAGTAATCGCCGTGAACGCTTCCGCATGCTCAAGTGTACCACCTAAGAAGTGCATAGCTGTTTCACTTAATTGTGTATCCGTAGACTCATCATAGAATACGTTTCCGCTCTTATCAAAAAGAGACATGTTACAGTGCATACCTGAACCATTTACACCAAATAAAGGCTTAGGCATGAAAGTTGCATGAAGACCATGCTTACGAGCAATTGTCTTAACAACAAGTTTAAATGTTTGGATGTGGTCACAAGCTGTGATCGCATCTGCATATTTAAAATCAATTTCATGTTGACCTGGTGCTACTTCATGGTGAGAAGCTTCAATATCAAAGCCCATATCTTCAAGCTCTAACACGATATCCCGACGGCAGTTTTCACCTAAATCAGTTGGCGATAAATCGAAGTATCCACCTTTATCATTTAACTCTAACGTCGGCTCTCCGTTTGCATCGTTTTTGAATAAGAAGAATTCTGGCTCTGGCCCAATGTTAAATGCCGTGAACCCTAGCTCTTCCGCTTCTTTTAAAACACGTTTTAAAATTCCACGAGGGTCTCCTTCAAATGGCGTTGGCTCTTCGCCTGGTTCACCTGGTTGGTAAATGTCACAAATTAAACGTGCCACTTTACCTTTTTCTGGAGTCCAAGGGAAAACTACCCAAGTGTCTAAATCAGGATATAGGTACATATCTGATTCCTCAATACGAACAAATCCTTCAATTGATGAACCATCAAACATCATTTTGTTGTCTAGCGCTTTTGAAAGCTGATCAACTGGAATTTCAACATTCTTAATCGTCCCTAAAAGATCAGTAAATTGTAGACGGATAAACCTTACGTTATCTTCCTCGGCAATTCGCATAATATCTTCTTGCGTGTACTTTGACATTGATATGTAATCCCCTTTCAACTTCTTGTGAGTAAATGTATTTGTAGAATCGATTCCCTCAAGTAGAATACCCTGTTTCCCTTGATATGAAACCGATTCTTACAATTTTTATTAATGGAAAAAACGTGATAGCTGACCTTGGATAATGGATGCTCGTCCATTTCTGCCGGCCATCATTAAATCTTTTTTCAAATGGTTTCTAAGCTCACGATCAGATAGCGGCTTTTTGGCAGGCTCTTCTTCTACTGCTACATTCAGCTGAACTTGTTGCTTCATCTGAATAATCTGCTTGATCCCTGAAATGTTCACCTTTTGATCAAGCAATGATTTAATCTCTAACAAGCGATCAACATCATTAAATGAGAATAAACGTTGATTTCCATCGGTGCGGGCAGGTTTGATTAATTCATGCTGCTCATAATACCGAATTTGTCTAGCTGTTAACTCGGTTAACTTCATGACAATTCCTATTGGAAATAACGGCATGCTGCGACGAACTTCATCATTCATCACGCCACCTCCTTGTCTTCTCAAAATCTAGTATAAGTGATGTTAGTTTACTTGTCAATAACATGTCACCTTTCCTAACATAAAATTATTTCTTTATTCAATCTTCATTGAAAGTTTTGATTTAATTAACAAAAAAGAAACACGTTCAACATCATTGAACGTGTCGCAACGATTACATAACTCGGTCTAACGCTTGAAGTACGGCAAGCTTTACATGCTCATACGTTAGGCCACCTTGAACGTACGCAAGATAAGGTGGACGGATTGGACCATCTGCTGTTAATTCAATACTAGCACCTTGAATAAACGTACCAGCTGCCATGATCACGTCATCTTCATACCCTGGCATATAGCTCGGATGAGGCGTAACGTGAGCGTTGATCGGAGAAGCCGCTTGAATTTGTTGGCAGAAGGCTACCATTTTTTCAGCATTTTGAAAGCGCACAGATTGAATCAGATCGGTTCTTTTCTCGTCCCATCTCGGTGAGGTACTCATTCCTGCCTCTTCTAAGCAAGCTGCAGTAAACACTGCTCCTTTTACCGCTTGCGAAACGACATGTGGAGCAAGAAAGAAACCTTGATACATTTCTAGTAAGCTATAGAGACTCGCTCCACCTTCTGCGCCGATTCCCGGAGCAGCTAAACGATAGGATGCCAGTTCAATCAATTCTTTATCCCCAACAATGTAGCCGCCCGTTTTAACTAAACCGCCACCAGGATTCTTAATTAATGAGCCTGCGATGATATTCGCTCCGACTTGGCACGGTTCTAATTTTTCAACAAATTCTCCGTAGCAATTGTCTACAAAGACAATCACGTCTTCTTTGATCGAGCGCACATACTCAATCATTTCTTGAATTTGTTCAATATAGTATGACGGACGATCCCCGTAACCTTTTGAACGTTGAATGCCAATCACCTTAGTGTTCGAGTGAATCGCTTCTTTAATGGCTTCTTTGTTTATCCAACCGTCCTCATTAAGTGGCACAGCTTGATACGTAATGCCAAATTCCTTTAATGAACCATTACCATTCCCTCTAATCCCTACAATTTCTTCTAGCGTATCATAAGGCTTTCCCGTAATGTATAAAAGCTCATCTTTAGGGCGTAGCACTCCAAATAACACGGTCGCAATCGCATGCGTACCCGAGATGATCTGTGGACGCACTAATGCCGCTTCTCCCCCAAATACATCTGCATACACCAACTCTAATGTATCCCTACCTGCATCATCATAGCCATAGCCTGTTGAGGGTGTAAAATGAAAATCCGAAACTTGATGCTGTTTAAAGGATGCCATCACCTTTGATTGATTATATAAGGCAACTTCTTCGATTTCTCTATGATGAGAGGCTATTTTTTGCTCAACTTTATTTGTAATAGCCTCAAGTTTTTCTTTATGGTTATAGGTTTCAAACATCTTGCGATTACTCCTTTTTTGATCTTTCTTTTAATAGTTGATAAATCGCTGTCTCCTCTAAGGCATGTCCTTCAATATGATACACTTCTTCATCTTCATCAAACTTCTGGCTTGATAGCATCGTTTCTGCTCTTGTAGCAGCTAGAATTTGACCTTCATCTGCTTTAATCTCCGCTCGGTAAGGAATCATTATCTCTTTTAAAGAGTGTTCAATTTCACGCTTGAGATCGAGTAGATCTTCTTCATTATATGCACTCATTTCAATCGAATCCTTTGAAGAAACAGGAATGAACTCAGCTATTTTACGATCTGATTTATTGTAAATGATCAGTTGCGGAATTGACTCGGCCCCTAGCTCCTTAATAAGGCGCATCACCGTTTTTTCATGCTGCTCATAATCAGGATGAGAACAATCGACCACATGAAGGAGTAGATCTGCTTCTTTTAATTCCTCTAGAGTTGAACGGAAAGAAGCAACAAGAGTCGTTGGCAAATCTTGAATAAACCCAACGGTATCTGAGAGTAATACTGAAAAACCACTTGGTAGCTGCATCTGCCTCGTTGTAGGATCAAGTGTCGCAAATAACTGATCCTCTTCTAGCGTATCAGCCTTCGTTAAGCGATTTAAAAGCGTTGATTTTCCGGCATTCGTATACCCGACTAGTGCAAGCTGAACAACGGAGTTCTTTTTCCGTTTTTCACGATACCTCTCACGATGATTCACAACCGCTTCCAACTGTCGCTCAATTTCCGTCATTCGTCTGCGAATATGACGACGATCTGTTTCAAGCTGGGTTTCACCAGGACCTCTCGTCCCAATTCCCCCACCTTGTCTTGATAAGGCAAGACCTTGTCCAGATAGACGTGGAAGGAGGTATTTAAGCTGGGCTAATTCCACCTGCAATTTCCCTTCACGAGATTTAGCACGTGATGCGAATATATCTAAAATAAGTTGTGTGCGATCAATCACTGCCACCTTACAGTGAGAATGAAGGTTACGCATTTGGCTTGATTGGAGTTCATCATTAAAAATCACAATGTCTGCTGATGTTTCCTCTATTAATAACACTAACTCTTGGACTTTCCCTTTGCCTATGTATGTGGAGGATTCAACCTTTTCACGCTTTTGGGTAACGGCACCCACCACTTCGCCTTTAGCCGTTTTAGCTAAACTTTCAAGCTCTTGCATTGATTGCTGAAACTCTTCATCACTACGATTAACCTGACAGCCTACTAAGAGTACGCGTTCCACTTCTCTTTGTTTAACATCTTGCACAATCGCCACATCCTTAGCTCATCTTGAAAATAGTCACACCTAAAAAGCCGAGAACGCTTACTCGGCTTTTCTTCATTACTTTAGCTTAACATGAGATGCTTCAAAATTGAAATCTTCTTTCATGAGCGTCACAAGGGATTCCCGGTCATATGTTCCTTCTTTTAGTAGACGCACCGCCTGCATACGAATCGCTTCTTCGACAATGTTCCGGATATATCGGCCGTTGCTGAAGGTTTTTTCTTGTTCCATTTTCAACTTGCGCAAATGTTCCTTCACATGACGCTCGCCTTCAGCGGTCAGTTCATACTCGCGTTCATTGACCATACGCCGTACCATTTCAATTAATTCTTCTGATGTATAGTTCGGAAAATCTATTGCGATAGGGAAACGTGAGGGGAGTCCCGGATTCAACGAGAGGAAATAATCCATTTCTCTAGAATATCCTGCTAAAATTAAGACGAATTCATGTTGTTGGTCTTCCATCGCTTTCACCAACGTATCAATGGCCTCTTTACCAAAGTCTTTCTCGCCACCCCGCGATAGAGAATACGCTTCATCAATAAATAGCACGCCACCGTTTGCTTTTTTTATGACTTCTCTTGTTTTTTGCGCTGTATGTCCAATATACTCTCCTACCAAATCAGCTCGTTCCACTTCAATTAATTGCCCTTTCGCTAACACATTCATCTCATGAAAAAAAGAAGCGATAATTCTAGCAACCGTTGTTTTCCCTGTACCAGGATTCCCTTTAAAAATCATATGCAACACTTGCTTTGAAGCTTTTAAGCCAATATCTTTCCGACATTGATTGATATAGAGCCAAGCATAAATTTCCTTGATCAGCCTCTTTACTTCATTTAAACCTACATACTCTTCTAACTCTTTCTCAAAACGATCCAACACCTCATGTTTTTGTCTTTCAAGCTCCGTTTTAAAAAGAGATTCTGACTCTTTATGAGTTGTGGTGTGATTATGATTTAAAACAACATTAATTCTTCCGTTCTTTCTCGTATTGACTCGGTCATTCATCGATACCACCCCTTTATTACCGAGTTCGACGAAACCATTTTCTCTTATATTCATACGCAGCACACAAGAAATGTGTGACAAATGCCTAGTTAAAAAAGTAAATAGACTAAAAATTTGCTATACTGATAGATAAAATAAGGAGGTGTAGGATATGTCAGATTCAATGCCCGTTTTTGTAGAAGAATACCTTGATTCTTTACATGAAAAAGGCCGAAAGCCAACCACTATCAAACGTTATCGATACGACCTCCTTGATTTCCTCCACTGGTATGAACAAAATGGATCTACTTTAACGTATCAACGGTGGGCATCACTCACTGATCTAGATATTACCGACTTTTTTGATGAACTGATTCAACAACGTTCCTACAAAATACGTACAACAAGGCGAGTTTATTCCGTTCTTCAGCAATTAGCACGCTTTTATATAAAAAAAGGACAACTTCAGACACACGCCATCCTACATTACAGTCAACCTGAACTCATTTTGACCCCTTTAAAACGTAGTGAATGGTTAAGTGAAAAAGAAGCAGACCGTTTGCTTTCAATTGTTCGATCGTTTGAAGGTCTGACAGATAACCAAATGAAAGGTCGACCTATGTTAATCGACCGAAATGAATTCATGGTGCATCTATTTCTTCATTATGGTTGTTCCCTTCACGAAGTCGCATCCCTGACAACTTCAGATGTACGCTTTGAACGGAATGAATTAAGAATTCGTTCTGAAAAAGGGATTTCTCGAATTGTTCGTTTATCACCTGAACATAAGCAGCTAGCTTATACATACTTCAAACAAATACCTGAACCCGTTAGACCAAGGTTATTTAGCACCGACTTCTTTTTTGTTGCCTTTGACTTTCAACGAGGTACTTACCGCTGGTCTTATGAAGAGGACCAGCCAAAACGATTAACTGAGATAGCAATTCAGAAGATGATTCGAACAGAGGTGGAACGAGCTGGATTACGCAAGGGTCTTTCTGCACAGCAATTAAGGCATACGTTTATTTTAAGAATGCTTATGAAGGGATTCGACCCATTTACATTACAACAGCAACTCGGTCTCAAGTCAGCCTTGTCCTTCAATCGTTATCTTCTCACGATTGAACTAATGACCTCTGAAGAAAAAGAAGAGCTCCTATCCAAAAAAGCTTTGGACATTTGATATGTCCAAAGCTTTTATCATTATTATAAGATCTATTTTATTCTTCTGATTTTAAAGAAACATTACGTTGCGGGGCAAAAGTAGAAATCGCATGCTTGTAAACAAGCTGCTGTTTACCTTCAGATTCAAGAATGATCGTAAAATTATCAAATCCTTTTACATGCCCTCGTAATTGAAACCCATTTAATAAAAAGACGGTGACTGAAATATTCTCCTTACGTAACTGGTTCAAAAATTGATCTTGGATGTTAATCGATTGCTTCATTGAAAATCCTCCTCTATATATCTCTATCCTTGTTAATTCGAGTTCATTAATCAATTTCCTGCAACAAATTGTACGATCTCTTGATAATGTTGACTTGGATCATCTATCGAGACGGTATACCATGTTGCATTGGTTTTATTCATGAACCACGTAAGCTGTCTTTTCGCATATCTTCTTGAGTTTTGTTTCAGCGCATCGATCGCCTCATCTAGTGAACAGCGCCCATCGAAATAATCATACAATTCTTTATACCCGATCGCTTGAATCGATTGACAATCGCGAAGTCCCTGCTGATAGAAAGATTGAACTTCTTGAATCAGGCCGTCATCTACCATTTGATCAACTCTTTTGTTGATCCTTTGATAAAGATGCTCACGCTCCATTGTTAACCCAATCATGACTAAATTATACAGAGATTCTTGTTTTTCTTCTGTTTGTTGCACAGAGAATAATTCCCCAGTTACATGATACACCTCTAGTGCCCGGATCACTCGACGAAGATTGTTTGGGTGAATTTTTTCACATGCTTTAGGGTCAATCTCCATTAAGCGCTGATAGAGCACGTCTTTCCCTTTCATTTCAGCTTCTCTCTCAAGTTGAGATCGATATTCGGCGTCAGTAGGACTTTCAGCAAACCCAAACCCATGAGTCACGGCATTCACATACAAGCCGGTGCCTCCAACTAAAATGGGTAACTTCCCTCTTTTAGTAATGTCTGAAATCAAAGGACGACACAATTCTTGAAACTCTGCTACGGAGAACGATTCAGTCGGCTCTTTAATATCGATAAGGTGATGAGGGATGCCGTCTTGCTCTTCTTTGGTTACTTTAGCCGTCCCTATATCCATACCCTTATAAACTTGCATTGAATCTCCGCTAATAATTTCTCCATTAAGGGCTTTAGCCAGATAAATACTTAATGCTGTTTTCCCCACTGCCGTAGGCCCCACAATCGCAATTAACTTCTCTTTCATCCTATACTCCTTCTACCTTATTTCGTGCTAACATCGATAGATCCATAATGGAATGCTGCATGCTGCCGCTTTACCTGATTGAATCCAAATCGTTCAAATCGCTCACTTTGCCAATGATCTTTTATTACCACACGTGACTTAGCGACTCTTTTTGCATGATAGAGAATTTCTTCATTCAAATCATCATGACAAGCAATTGACTTTAAACCTTTAATTCCTGTAGAGGTTTCAACATGAACCTCAAACATCGGATCAAAATAGACGACATCGATTGATGACGTCTCGGCTGACTGCAGATAAGTAAGGTGATGTATGTGAATAACTTCGATTTCTCGCATTCTTTGAATCATCTCCTTGCTACCTTCCTGCCACGTCTGTAATCCTTCTTGCACAATGTAAGCAACTACAGGATTTGCCTCAAGCCCAATCACACGTCCATTAACTCCCACGGCTAACTTAGCAACTAAACTATCTGATGCTAGACCTAATGTACAATCGACCATACTCATGCCTTTTTTTAGAGCGGCTACGTCAATGAAAGGATCAGAGCCACCCCTACTCCATTGCTTCACCCTAAACATTGCCGAACTAGGATGATAAAAAAAGGGATCACCATTATCGGCTGGATAAAGTGTCAATCTACCTTTTCCAACGACGATCACATTGGTTTGATAACGTTTGATCATGTCCGTAACGGATGCGTCTTTTCTTTCTATAAATAAAGAACTCAACTTATTCGCTACTTCTTTTGCTTTTTGTTCTAATCGACTTGCCTGTTTCCTAGCTGTTGTTACAATCATCTATTTTCCTCTTCCTCACCATTATCGTCCGCTACATCACTCGTTTAAACATTTTCTCAAGCTCATAAGATGAAAAATGAACAATAATCGGTCTACCATGTGGACATGTAAATGGATCACTACTCTTTCTTAAAGACTCCAGCAGAGCAAACATTTCATCTTGGCGCAAATGACGATTTGCTTTAATCGATGCTTTACAGGACATTAAAATAGCCGCTTCTTCTCTTAAACGCTTAATATCAATTTTTGATGAAGTGAAAAGATGATCAATAATCTCTCGAATTGTTTCTTCTTCAAGACCCTTCGGCAGCCAGGTAGGATGAGAGCGTACTATATAGGTTCTAGTCCCAAAATCTTCTAGGAAGACCCCTACTTGCCTTAAATCGTCTATATGTTGGTCGATCACAATCGCTTCTTGGTTCGTACACTCAATCGTCATCGGGATGAGCAATTCTTGCGTTTCTCTTGTATACTGAGCGACTTTTTCACGATAATATTCGTATTTAATTCTCTCTTGAGCTGCATGTTGGTCGATCAAATACATACCGTCTTCGTTTTGAGCAACAATGTAGGTGCCATGCATTTGACCGACTGGATACATAACAGGAACACGAGGTGAATTCATTTTTACCGTTTCCTCAACTTGTAATGGATCGGCTTCAACTGGGGCCTCTTTTACTTGTGGTGACTCAACCTGATCCAAAGATTGACCATCAGTAGCCTCACTACTCTCTTTGCCATCATTAACAGGCTTTGCTTCCTTCTTCTCACTTGGAGAATCTTCATTGATTGTGTGTTCTCTAGCAAGCATTCGTTCCTGCTTCGGTTCCAATTCAGATCGATTGCTTGATGTGGTATCTGTATCAAAAGGTAATTGCTCCTGTATCGGCTTCATTTCAGGCTTCTTATGACGAACCTCTGGTATCAGCGTCTCTTGCTTAAATGCCGATTGAATCGCTGTAGTAATTAAGCTAGAGAGTTCCTCTTCCTTACTAAGGCGCACTTCTAATTTTGAAGGGTGAACGTTAACATCGATCAAGGTCGGGTCCATTTCAATACGAATCACTACCACAGGAAAACGTCCAATAGGTAGCAACGTATGAAACCCTTCTTGTACCGACCTGGCAAGGTGGAAGTTCCGAATATAGCGGCCATTAATAAACAGTGACATGTATTGGCGTGATGCTCTCGTTACTTCAGGTTTAGCAACATAGCCTGAAACGGTGTAATCAAGCGAACGACCATGGACCTCCACCATTTCCTTTGCTACGTTGCGTCCATAGATGGAGGCGATCACTTGTCTTAAATCCTTATTTCCACTCGTTTTCAATACTTCTTTGCCATTATGATAAAGCGCCATTGAAACATGAGGATGAGCAAGCGCTAAACGATTCACAACATCACTAATATGACCCGCTTCAGTATGAACCGTTTTTAAGTACTTTAGTCGTGCCGGTGTATTGTAGAACAGGTTTTTAACGATAACTTCTGTCCCTTTTCTTGTTTTGGAGGCTTGACGTGATTGAATATGCCCACCTTCAAGGTTCAGTTCAACGCCAGCCCCTTCTCCTGTACACGTCCTCATCGTTAAATGCGATACAGATGCAATACTTGGTAGTGCTTCTCCCCGAAACCCTAGCGTACGAATTTTAAAAAGATCGCGATCCGTCTTAATTTTACTAGTCGCGTGTCTGTAAAAAGCAGTCTCGACATCTTCTGCTTCGATCCCATCTCCATTATCAAGGATGCGAATCGATGACAACCCACCTTCTTCCACCTCAATTAAAATATTTGTACTGCTCGCATCGAGTGCATTTTCTAAAAGCTCTTTTACAATCGAGGCGGGGCGTTCCACCACTTCACCAGCTGCAATCTTATTGGATAAAAAGGCATCTAGCTTTACAATTTGAGCCATCGATTCTCCTCCTCTCTATTTCAGTTGTTGTTGGCAATCATTGATTAATTTCATCACTTCAAACGGTGATAAATTTAATAAATCCGCCTCACTAATTTTCTTTATGACTTGCTGTTCTCTTGAATCTAGCTTTTTAGGTTTGCTTTGTTGCGCTTTCCTATTTTCAGCCGTTATCTCTTCACCAAATAGGGATAATTGTCTCTGAGGTTCCTTCACTTCGTCCTGGTTAGGCGACTGTGTCTCTTGTGACTGTGTCTCTTGTATAGAACGTTCGATTACATTCGGCAATGGTTGTTTCTGACCTTCAAGCTCACGTAATAATATTTCTGCCCGGTCCGTGACCATTCTAGGCAGCTCTGCAAGCTGAGCTACATAAATACCGTAACTACGGTCTGCTTGACCATCAATTACTTTATGAAGAAAAACAACCGTTCCATTTTCCTCTACAGCTGATACATGAACATTTTGGACATGTTCTAATTGATCCGCAAGGGCCGTTAACTCATGATAATGCGTTGAAAATAAAGTTTTTGCGCCGATTTCATCATGGATGTATTCAATAATCGCTTGTGCAAGTGCCATCCCGTCATACGTCGAGGTCCCTCGCCCTATTTCATCTAATAAGATAAGGCTACATTCAGTTGCCTTTGCAAGAGCATACTGCGTCTCAAGCATTTCCACCATAAATGTACTTTGGCCACTCGCTAAATCATCTGCAGCACCAATTCTAGTAAAAATCTGATCAAAAATCGGCAACTCCGCACGGCCTGCGGGGACAAAGCAACCAATCTGACCCATTACAGAGAGCAAGGCCAGTTGACGCATATACGTACTTTTACCAGCCATATTCGGTCCCGTTATGAGCAGCATTTCCCGTCCAGGGTGAAGCTTAACGTCATTTGCGACATATTCCCCTTTTGGAATGACCGATTCTACTACGGGGTGACGCCCACCTTCAATAAAGACATCACCGACCGGCTGCAAGGTTGGTTTTGTATAATGTTGCTTTTCACTAACTGTAGCAAATCCTAAAAGAACATCAATTTCACTAATCTTATGGGCAAGCGATTGCAGATGAGGTACGTATTCTTTAACTTGCTCACGAATCATCACAAATAAATCATACTCTAGCTGTTCCATCTTTTCTTCCGCTTCTAAAATTAATGCCTCTTTTTCCTTTAATTCAGGGGTGACAAATCGTTCTGAATTCGTTAGCGTTTGTTTACGCTCATATCTTCCTTCTTCGAGCAGGTGACGATTCGCACGTGTGACTTCTAAATAGTATCCAAACACTTTGTTAAAGCCCACTTTAAGAGACTTGATTCCTGTTTCTTGCCTTTCTCTTCTTTCAAGTTCCGCGATCCATTTCTTCCCGTTTACACTTGCATCGCGGTACGTATCAAGTTCACCGTGAAATCCTTCTTGGATCATTCCACCGTCTTTAATGGAAGTAGGAGGATCGTCGACTATGCTTCGCTCAAGTAAATCAATTAAATCCTCAAAGGGCGCTTGATCATGGAACCAACGCTCTTGAAACGAAGGGTCAAGCTTTGTCACCATTTCTTCGATTAACGGGATCTTCTGCAATGATTTTTTAAGTTGAATTAATTCTCTTGCGTTAACATTCCCGTAAGCAATTCGACCAGCTAGTCGCTCCAAGTCATAGACTTGTCTTAATTCATCACGTAACTCTTCTCTAGCAAAATAATCCTCTAGAAACACCGTAACCGCCTGATGCCGCTCTTCAATAGCCGATTCATTAAGAAGAGGTCGTTCAATCCAACGCTTAATTAAGCGTCCGCCCATTGCCGTTACCGTGTGATCGACAATACTCAATAGAGACCCTTTCTTTTTCTTTTCGCGTAATGTTTCCACTAATTCAAGATTCCGCTTTGAGTGAAGATCTAGTTTCATATATTCTTCTGCGTGATACCACTCCACCTTTTGAAGATGATCAAGCGACCGTTTTTGTGTGCGGATAAGGTATTGTAATAACCTTGCATACGTTGTGACTAATTTTGATTGAGTGAGCTCTTTAACGAGATGAACATAGCGTTCATTTAGTTCTGCCTCTTCTTCATAAGAAATCGTAACAGCTAATGTCCTCTCAAGCTCTTGAAGTAGTTCACTATTTACCTCTTTTGAGACTACTAGCTCTTTTGCACCGGTTGCACTCAGTTCTTGAATGAGTTCCGCTGCTCCACCTTGAATAAGCGTAACGGCCCCTTCACCAGTGGTGAGGTCACAACGAGCAATTCCCATCGACTCATCTTCAAAAAGGGTAAAGCTAGCTAAATAATTATTTTCTTTTTCTCGAATCATTTTCCCTTCCATGATCGTTCCAGGGGTTAGCATTTTAACGACTTCACGTTTTACTACCCCTTTAGCCACCTTAGGGTCTTCTACTTGCTCACAAATGGCCACTTTGTAGCCTTTCTCTACTAACCGTGACATATATTGATCGGCAGAATGATAAGGAACACCACACATAGGGATGCGCTCTTCTCCTTGCCCTCTGCCTGTTAATGTTATTTCTAATTCTTGAGCAGCCTTTTTGGCATCATCAAAAAACATTTCATAAAAATCACCTAAACGAAAAAATAAAAAGGCATCTTGATGTTGTGCCTTAATGTCTACATATTGTTGCATCATTGGGGTAAGCTGTGCCATTTTTCTCCTCCACCGTCCTAAAAACATTCTCTTCTATTATAACATAGCCCCACATCTGCTCGCACCCATTCACCTTAGGCATCCATAGTAGACTCTGTAACTATATGTAATGATCAAAATAGAAAAAAGTCAGAAAGAGGACTCTTTCTGACTTTTTTCTATTAATTATCCATTTCTTTGTGTAAAAAGTTCGGATCTAACTTTTCGTATTCCTCGTCACTAATTTCATCAAAATCATCTGATGCACTATGATACTCTTCCATTATTCCATCAGGATTAACGGCTACAGCCATTTTTGTTTCCCCGATACAATCAACAACAAATTCTCTTTCTACTTCTACATTCACATGTTCGCCATTTTCAGAAATGGTCGCTTCTAATGTATTAGGTTGTTGAATGGCTTTTGCGAACACTTCCATCTCATCAGATAGAACATTTTCATCTTGCATGGATAGCGGAATCACATCTGTATACGTCATCGTTTGTGTTGCAACTTCTGTTTTTGTATTGTCGTTATAGGAAAACCATACATTAATATCATAGCTTCCTTCTACCTCGACATTACTTCCTTTTTTCGCAGCCCCATACTTATGATTAATAATCCAACACCCTAAGATGCTTGAAGGCTTATGTGCAGGTTTAATTTTATGAGTCGCCTCAGAAAACTTACGCCCCTTACCACACACCGCTTTTGTAATAATTTCACGATACATTCCATCTCTGCTTGATTGTGCCATGTAATTGAACCTCCTATTCTCTTATCCGTCCCTTGGTGGTCGTTCGTGTCGGCTAATGCCTACTCTAACTCCCCCATTTTCTTTCATGCCCATACTATGCAGGCTTATAAACGAGTGTGCAAAACCTAAGATAAGTCCTTTTCCTTCTTTCCTTACAACGTTATGAGGAAGCTTGCATTTTTAGTACAGGAAATCAATCATTTCTTCATAAAAAAGAAACCCTATGCTTCTCAAGGAAACATAGGGTTACGTCATTATTGACATCCACCGTCAAAGTATGGATTTTTTGTTGTCGTTCCTTTTAATACATCGCCACCCATTGAGGTAATGATTTCCTCAGTAACTGTTTTCGATATCGTTTTTGATACCATTTGAAGAAGTTCATTCACATCAATTTGACTTTGTTTAAACTCTTGAACAAGCGGAATATCGTCAACTTCTTTATGAAGAGCATCAATCTTTTGTTCAACTTCTTTTAAGGCCTCTGATTTGTTATAGTGTTGAAGGTTAACAGCCTCTTTTTGGAGCTTTTTAATTTCAGCAATTAACTCTTGAATACGTAAATGTTCGTTAATCTTAAGCTCAGCTTGTTTAAAGAAATCAACCTCTTCTGTTTCAGCCATCATTTTTGCTAATTCTTTTGCTTTCATTCTAATATCTTCTCTTGTATATGTCGCAGTCATTAGACGTGCACCTCCGCATTTTCAACCATTTCCCCACTTAAGGACCATGTTTTCGCTTCATTTATTTTAATATAAACAATTTCACCAATTACTGACTTAGGGCCTCTGAAGTTAACTAGACGATTTGTACGTGTACGCCCCGCTAGAACAGCTGGGTCCTTCTTACTTTCACCCTCAACTAGCACTTCAACAATTTGATCTTGGTAGCCAAGATTTCTTTTCGCTGAAATTTCGTTCACTAAAGCATTTAATCTCGCTAGTCTTTCGCGTTTCACTTCCATTGGGACATTATCTTTCATTTTAGCCGCTGGTGTCCCTTCACGTGGTGAGTAAATGTAAGTAAACGCACTATCAAATTGAATCTCACGAACAAGAGATAACGTCTCTTCAAATTGCTCTTCCGTTTCATTTGGGAAGCCAACAATTAAATCAGTTGTAAAGGATGCATTTGGAATCGCCATTTTAATTTTGTGAGCAAGATCCATATATTGTTCTCTGGTGTACTTTCTGGCCATCAATTTAAGGATGTCCGAGTTACCATGTTGAACAGGTAAGTGAATATGCTCTACTAAATTTCCACCTTTGGATAGGACAGAGATTAAGTGATCATCAAAATCTCTTGGGTGACTTGTTGTAAATCTCACACGTGGAATATCAATCTTATGAATATCATCCATTAGATGTCCAAGTCGATAGTCTCGATCCTTAAGATCTTTTCCATATGCGTTAACATTTTGACCAAGCAACGTAATCTCCTTATAGCCATTTCTTGCAAGCTCACGTACTTCAGCGATAATATCTTCAGGTAAGCGACTGCGTTCCTTCCCGCGCGTGTAAGGAACGATACAATATGTGCAAAATTTATCGCAACCATACATAATGTTAACCCACGCTTGCGTTTTCCCTTCACGTTTACGAGGCATATTTTCAACAATATCGCCTTCTTTTGACCAAACTTCAATCACCATTTCTTTTCCGAATAAGGCGTTTTGAAGTAAGTGTGGCAGACGATGAATGTTATGTGTTCCGAAAATGATGTCAATATGCTGGTGTTTTTGCATAATACGATTCACGACATTCTCTTCTTGTGACATACAGCCACAAACACCTAAAATAACTTCTGGACGTTCTTTTTTCAAAGATTTCAAATGACCAATTTCACCAAATACTTTGTTTTCTGCGTTTTCACGAATTGCACATGTATTTAGTAAAATGACATCTGCATCTTGAGTATCATCCGTTTGGACAAAACCCATCTCTGTAAGTAATCCTGCCATATTCTCTGAATCATGAGTATTCATCTGACATCCGTACGTACGAATATGAAATTTCTTCCCATTCCCAATCCCTTGCATCTCTACAGGGATAATGTCATCTGGTCTTAGAACTTGAACATCTTCCTTACCGCGACGTTTTCCTTGCTTATAATCAGGCTGGTCGGTAATCGAGATCTCACGGCCTTGAATACGAATAACCTTTTTATTATCTTCTTCTGAAATAATTTTCGCATTGGAAAAATCAAAATACTTGCTATAGTCTTTTTTGGCTTGTCCGTCTGAGGATTTTACGTTCCCTTCGGATTTACCTTCAGTATTTCCTAAGCGTCCTAGACGCTGATCTTCATTCATTGCACAATCTCCTTCCACCTGAATCGAACAGAAACATTCCATTTTATATTATACGGATGTTTCGGATGAAAAACAATGAAACTTGTTTGACAACCACACAGCCGCTGAGGTTCAAATTAAAAGAGCCTAGCATATGCTAGACCCTCATTGACTTACATGAATTCAGCCATCATTTTATTAAACTTCTCTTCATCAAGTGAGAGATCATGTGTTGCTAATGGTTGGTCTGAATAACCTTCTATTAATTCTTGATAAGATGGTTGTTGTTTATTTTGATAAATCAATCCAGTCACAAGACCGTTATGCTCCATCAATGTTTGCATAGCCGTCATACGATTAGCTGCATCATAATTCTCAACATTACTTAGCTTTGTGATATTTTGTTTAAACCAATCGTACGTGTTTACCTTGTTGAATGTTACACAAGGGCTAAACACATTAATTAAAGAGAACCCTTTATGATTTATGCCTTCTTCAATTAGGGCCGTAAGCTCTTTTAAATCACTTGAGAAGCTTTGGGCAACGAATGTAGCACCAGCAGTTAGCGCCATTTCCATTACGTTTAGAGCTGATTCAACCGAACCATTAGGTGTACTTTTTGTTTTAAATCCAACATCACTACGCGGAGATGTTTGACCTTTTGTTAAACCATAAATTTGATTATCCATGACGATGTACGTCACATCAATGTTACGACGGATCGCGTGGATGGTGTGACCCATACCAATCGCAAATCCATCACCGTCTCCGCCTGAAGCGATGACTGTTAAATCTTTATTAGCCATCTTTACCCCTTGGGCAATTGGAAGCGCACGTCCGTGTACCCCGTGAAGACCATAAGCATTAATATAACCTGAAATACGACCTGAACATCCGATTCCTGACACGACAGCAAGGTTATCTGGCTCTAAGCCAACATTTGCAGCAGCACGCTGTATCGCAGCTTGTACAGAGAAATCCCCACAACCAGGGCACCAGTTCGGCTTGGTTTTATTACGAAACTCTTTAAATGTCGCCATCTTAGACCAACTCCTTGCATGATTGATGTAATTCATTTGGTAGGAACGGGTTCCCGTCATATTTTAATAGATTTTCAATCTTATCAGTATTGATGTTCATTTTAATAATCGTTGCTAACTGTGCGGTTGCATTATTTTCTACAACAACGACCTTTTTAGCACGATCAATTAAAGGCTTAAGTTCATCAGCTGGGAACGGGTGCAAGAGACGTACTTGTGCATGGTTCACTTTTACTCCATCTTCTTCAAGACGCGGCATAGCTTCTTGAATTGTACCACGAGTAGAGTTCACACCAATTACTAGTAGATCTGCATTTTCATGTTTCGCGTCAACAAACAACGGGTCTTTAAACTGACTAGGTAAGTTGCTCACTTTACGCAGACGTTTATCCATTTGGGCTTGACGGTTCTCAGGACTCTCTGAAGGCTTACCTGTTTCATCATGCTCAACGCCCGTCACGTGATGCACTCCATTTTTCATACCTGGAATAACACGAGGAGAAACGCCATCTTCTGTCACTTCATAACGCTTGAAATAAGCACTATTTTCTCTCTCAGGCAATTCAGCAGCTATGTCTAGTTTTCCACGACGAATTTCTACACGGTTAAAGTCCAGTGGCTCTACAGTTTGCTTTCCAAGCGATAAAGCTAAGTCCGTTACAATAATAACTGGACACTGATACTCCTCCGCTAGATTAAATGCTTCTACCGTATCGTAAAATGCTTCTTCAACAGTACTCGGTGTCATAACAATTTTAGGAATGTCACCGTGTGTGCTAAAGATCATCGCCATTAAATCAGATTGTTCTTGTTTTGTAGGTAAACCCGTACTAGGGCCCCCACGTTGTGTATCCATAATGACAAGTGGTGTTTCCGTCATTCCAGATAATCCAATTGCTTCAGCCATTAATGATAGTCCTGGCCCTGCAGATGCAGTAAACGAACGAACACCAGCATAGTTAGCACCGATCGCCATCGTACAAGCGGCAATCTCATCTTCTGTTTGAATAACTGTCCCACCGAACTCAGGAAGCTTCTTAATCATATATTCCATGATTTCAGATGCTGGAGTAATAGGATAAGCTGCCATGAAACGGCTACCTGCAGCAACTGCGCCCATACCGATTGCATCATTCCCAATCATGAACATACGCTTTTGACCATCTGCTTTTTCTAATTGTAAGTTTGGAAGATCCCCAGCTGCCTCTTCTTTAAAATGAGCAGAGCCTGCACGAATCGCATCCATATTTTTATCAACGATCGCTTGACCTTTTTTCAGGAAAATCTCTTCCACTACTTCACGGTATTCTTCAGGTTCAAGTCCTAAAATCGCACTTGATGCCCCGACAGCCACCATGTTTTTCATTAAAGAAGTCCCTAGTTCATTGGCAATTTCTGTGAAAGGCACTACAAATAAACGAGCGACACTACCTTCTGGTAAGCTCGGATTGAATTTGGCGTCCGCAATCACGACACCTTCTTCTCTTAACTCGTGGATATTTACATCAATTGTTTCTTGGTCGAAAGCAACTAAAATATCGAGGTCATCTGAAATCGAATTTAATGGTGAAGTACTTACACGAATCTTATTATTCGTATGCCCACCTTTAATACGAGATGAAAAGTGACGATACCCATACAAGTAATATCCTAGTCGATTTAGTGCAGTTGCAAAAATCTCTCCCGTACTCTCAATTCCCTCACCTTGTTGTCCTCCAACTTTCCATGATAGTTGGTTTCTCATCTACTCCACTCCTTTGGCATTCGCCATTCTATCTATGTCTGTTTATGTCATTTACATATTGTGCATGCTGATAATCGTTATATTGTATCACAATTCCGAGTATTTTAATAGACTTACTACTTGTTGAAAAGTCTATCACCTTGATACTCTCAAACGTCATAATGATAGTCTTTCTCACAGAAAAAAGCAAGTTTTTTCGTCTTTTCTTGACATGCTTCACAGCCCCTTTTACACACAAAAAAATGCTCACACCGAAGTGTGAGCATTTTTAACTTGTCTTACCTTAAGGGAGCCATCCACTTATCTTGGTTCAATTATAAGCTTGATCGCCGTACGTTCTTCCCCTTCAATTTGAATGTCCGTGAATGCCGGAATGCAAATAAGGTCGATTCCACTTGGAGCTACGAAACCTCGAGCAATGGCAACAGCTTTAATCGATTGATTAAGAGCACCCGCTCCGATTGCTTGGATTTCTGCAGAACCTTTTTCACGGATCACACCGGCTAGAGCGCCAGCTACAGAATTTGGTGTAGATTTTGCTGAAACTTTTAATACTTCCATTTCTTGTACCTCCTCATACGTGTCTCATTTAGGTTCTAGCCTCACAGACGATGATGAACAGTTAGTTACTTAAATCTCAGCACCTAGCCTTGTACAAGATGATGCTCTACTTCATACGTATTTCTTCAACTCTACACTTATTCCTTCTTTTAACAAATTGATTGAAGAAGGGAGCAAACATCTTCTAATGGTAAAATGGGTGATCCTCATTAATAAGAATTCTCTCAGTAGATTTTGCTAGTCCTGTTTTGGGATCAACATCAATCACCACTCCACTTAATTGTTCCCTTCCTTCCGCAACTTCAAACCTTACAGGCATAGACGTTAGAAATTTATACAACACCGCTTCTTTATCGACACCTAATACCCCGTCATACGGTCCAGTCATCCCAACATCACACATAAAAGCCGTCCCTTTTGGTAGTACACGGTTATCTGCTGTTTGAACATGAGTATGTGTTCCAACTACAGCCGTAACTCGACCATCTAAATACCAGCCCATCGCTTGTTTCTCACTTGTCGCTTCTGCATGAAAATCGACAAAAATAATGGATGTACGTTTTGATACTTCTTCGATAATCTCGTCTGCTTTTTTAAACGGACAATCCATTGGCTGCATAAAGGTTCTTCCCATCAAATTTACAACAGCCACTTCTAATTGATTAATTTTTACGATCGTATAGCCAACACCAGGTGTACCTTCTGGGAAATTCGCAGGTCTAACAAGAGCTTTTGCTTTGTCCACAAACTCAAAAATCGCCTTATTGTCCCATGCATGGTTCCCAAGTGTGACTGCTTGTGCTCCTGCAGATAAGAACCCTTTATAAATTTTTTCAGTAATCCCTCTTCCTGATGCTGCATTTTCTCCATTTATGATCGTCATCATTGGTCGATAATGTTGCTTTAATTTTGGTACATATTCATCAATCATCTTTCGACCCGGCGCACCATAAACATCGCCAATAAATAAAATTTTCATAATAACCCCTTTTTGTGTTCTGCACACACGTTATAAATAATCATATGTAAATGATAGCATTCTTTCTAGTCACTTGCATCTTTAGACAAAAACAAATAAAGTGGCATAACGCCACTTTATTTTGCATACTCAACTGCCCTAGTCTCACGTATAACGGTAACGCGAATATGTCCTGGATAGTCAAGTTCATCTTCAATTTTCTTCGTGATATCTCGAGCTAATTTATGTGCTCTCGTATCATCTACAACATCTGGTCGAACCATGATTCGCACTTCACGACCTGCTTGGATCGCATACGTTTTCTCCACACCTTCAAACGATTCAGAGATTTCTTCTAATTTCTCTAAACGACGAATGTACGTTTCGAGAGTTTCACGACGCGCTCCTGGTCTCGCAGCAGATAGTGCATCAGCCGCTGCAACAAGTGTCGCAATAATAGAAGTCGCTTCTGTATCTCCGTGGTGAGAAGCAATCGAATTGATTACAACCGGATGCTCCTTGTATTTCGTAGCTAGCTCAACGCCAATTTCAACATGGCTACCTTCCACTTCATGGTCAATCGCTTTACCGATATCATGAAGCAATCCAGCTCGTTTAGCTAGTTTAACGTCTTCTCCTAATTCAGCAGCCATAAGACCAGTTAAATGTGCCACCTCCATAGAGTGCTTCAACACATTTTGACCGTAGCTCGTTCTGAATTTAAGTCTACCTAAAATCTTGATCAAGTCTGGATGTAGACCATGAATACCCATCTCAAAGGTCGTTTGCTCTCCGTATTCACGAATCGCTTCATCAACTTCACGTCTTGATTTATCGACCATTTCTTCGATTCTAGCTGGATGAATTCTACCATCTTGTACAAGTTTTTCAAGAGCTGTCCTGGCAATCTCACGACGAATTGGATCAAATCCGGATAGAATAACCGCTTCGGGTGTATCATCAATAATAAGGTCAATCCCTGTTAATGTTTCAAGTGCACGGATGTTACGACCTTCACGTCCAATAATACGACCCTTCATTTCATCGTTCGGTAAGTTGACAACTGATACGGTTGTTTCTGCAACGTGATCAGCAGAGCAACGCTGGATTGCAAGAGATAATACCTCTCTTGCTTTCTTATCTGCTTCTTCCTTTGCTTGTGCCATTCGCTCTTTCACAATAAGTGCCGTCTCATGAGCAAGCTCTTGCTCCACTTCGGTACGAATTGCATCACGCGCTTCCTCCCGAGAAAATCCAGAGATTCGCTCAAGCTCAGCTTGATGCTTGTTCAAGATTTCCTCCACTTTGCTATCCATCTCTTCAACTTGTCGTTGTTTTTTGGTGAGAGACTCCTCCCTCTTGTCCAAAGACTCCTCTTTCTTATCTAAGGTTTCACTTTTCCGGTCAAGAATCTCTTCTTTTTGAACCAAACGATTCTCTTGTTTTTGAATCTCATTTCTTCGTTCACGAATTTCACGTTCAGCTTCAATGCGAATTTTATGAGCTTCATCCTTCATTTCAAGAACTGCTTCTTTTTTATTCGCCTCAGCATCACGTCTCGCATCTTCAACAATTTGTTTTGCTGCATGTTCCGCGCTAGAAATTTTCGCTTCTGCAATGGATCGTCTAACAAGATATCCAACAACTGCACTTACTGCAGAGACAACAAGCAAAATGGAGATGAACATAACCATACTTTCCATACTCTTTCACCTCCCCTTGCTATCTAATTGTTGGTTCCAATTGTGTCATACTTTCATTAATTTAAAGATGCATACTAGTGTATACAAAGTGGCTGCGGAATAAATAATATGACAAAAAAATCTACCGCATTCTCCCTAATTGTAAGGCTCGCCTCGCGTGATGTCAAGTGTTGTCAATCTCCATGACTTCACTGATCCCATCACGTATCGACACCTGATAAGCTATGTCACCAGACTCTGCTAAATGATGATTATGAGTGATCATGATAATCTGACGACCGAACATCGTACTTAATGATTTTAAAAATTCATATAAGTAATGAATGTACTCCCCCGAGACATGTTTTCCCGGCTCATCTAATAAAAGAGGACCTTCTACTTTTGGCTGAATCGTCTCCATTAGAGCAACACGTAAAGCAAGTGTCACAATATCAACGACCCCGCCCCCTCTTGAATCTTGAGGCTTCGTTTTCACTTTTATTCCTTCATAATCGGACACAACATAAAACTCTGCTACAGCCTTGTTCCCATGTTCTTCAATCTCTATCTGAAATGAAAATAGTGGTCCAAATACATATTGAAGGGCATTCGTAACGAGCGTTTCCATTTGCTGTTTTGCTTGCTCTCTAGCATATTCTGCAGACTGTTGTAATAACAACCTTGCTCTTTCGTATGTTTCAATGGTTTCATTGTATTCAAGAATAGATTGCTCTCGTTTACTTAGTTGTTCTTCTAATAAACGACGTTTTGCGTCTTGTCTTGTCCATTCATCATGCGCCAACTTCAGAGAATGCTCCAATGACTTAATCTGTTGGTCTACATGCAATAGGTGGTTACTCATCTCCAACAAGCTCCTTAGGAATGAGAGCCCATGTATCGCTTAATGATTGATCAATTTCTTTTTCTAGACGAACAATCTCTTCATCTAATTGATCAGGACTTACACCTAAGTCTTCTAATTCTTTCAAGAGCCTCGTTCGCTGATTCTCTAATTCTTCAAGCTTCGCTTCTGCGCGGTATCTCATATCACGAGCTTTATCAATTGCTTTTCTCATTTTAGATAAATCTTGTTCAACGTGGTTCATACTAACCCTCCTAGATTAAAAGATGATTTACGTGCGGGCATTTAGATCGCTTCCACATGTCGGACACGTGCCGATATGAATTAACTGCTTCTCGAATTCTTTTTCTAGCTCTTCTTGTTCTTTTCTTTTTTCTTCCATAAAGTGATTGCCATCATTAATTCGGACTTGAACGTCTTTTAGTTCGTTTTTTAATCGCATAAATGATTGTTGTTGCTTGATCAGACTCTCAAGCTTCTCTTTTCTTTCTTCCACTTCTTCTGTATGTTTCACAAGATCAAACAGTTTTCTTGTATGGGTTACTCCTTCATTCACTTTAAGTAACTGTTCATTTAACGAATGTAGTTGATTTTTTCGTTTTTCTTGTTGCCAAATACGATCAAGTACATTCCAGTCCTGGTTCGCAATAAAATCTGTTTTTTTGAGTAACTCCCTTACCTTAGTTAGCTGATTAGTGATCGTTTTCTCTTCGATCTTACGTTTCATTAACTCTTGTTTCTGTTTTATTCGTTTATCAATTTTTTCCGTATATTCTGCTGCAAGTGTTACATCTTTTGTTTTCTCAATCCATTGTTCACATATCGCTATAGATTTTGTGAACTCTTTTAAGTCGGTTCGTTTATGTTGCAGCGATTTAGCATACGAATAAGATTGTCTTATGTGATCCCAAGACTTCTCCCATCTATCAGCTTGTTCTACTAATTCAAATTGTAAAGTAGCACGCTCTTTTTCTTCACGGACGGTTTTAAGTTGCTCTTTTAGTTGCATTAATTCGCTTAGTCGTTGCTGTTTCAACTTAAGGTCGTGGAGTTTAACAGCGGTAGCATCTAACTTTTCTCTTTGTGCGTCAAGGGCCTGATATGGTTCTAAGCCTAGCTTTAACTGCTCTAATTCCACTTCTTCTATTTTCACCCGTTGGTTTAAACCTGATAAGTCCTTAGAGGTATCTCTAATGGCCATATCAAGAAAATGCGCGCCGCTAATTCGTCCGATCGTTTTCGCACGCAACGAACTTGTTTGCTCTAATAAAAATGGACCATCTAGTTGTTGAGAGAGGTGAATCATTAACTCGTGATCACGATCAATTCTCAGTGGTTGCATCCCATGGGCATTCAGTACTTCTTTAGGTACATGAATTCCAAACCCTTCAAGCACTAAATCTTCTTTTTCTACCTCTTTAATTATGTATCGATTTTTCGAAGTGGTCCGCTCTCTGATGATCGTCACTCCATGGGTGAAGCGTACTGTAACGCGAGCAAAATCTGCTCCAACTCTGACGAAATCGGTTCCGCGCGGTTGGTTGAAAAGAACCCATCTGAGCGCTCGTAAAATCGCTGTTTTCCCGCTGTCAGATTGACCCACTAACACATTCAATCCTGCAGCAAATTCAATCGTCGTGTCTAAATGCGACTGAAAATTTTCTAGCCGAATGGATTCGATGTTATTCATCCTCTCCCCCCTTCCACGTTTCTTCAATCACTGTAATACGACGCAATGCTTCTTGTCTTACTTTTTCTTCTACATTAGATAGGGCTGCTATTTCAGCAATAATATCTCCCATCTTTAATGATTTAAATTCGGAGTGTTCTTTTACTTGTTGCACAAATTCATGTAGCTTTTCTTCTTGATGAACAGCCTTCTCAAGATAAGTACGATCAAGCACCTCTTCCCCTTTTTGGGCTACTTCAATTGGATGAAGGGTCAGCTCAACAGAGGCATCTGGATGAATCGTTCCTATAACATATTGAGGTTGACGGTTAATTTCAGACCAATGATTATTAACGCGAGCGATCGCCCCAGGGTTACCGATCCATTTTCCATCACGTTCTTTTAAGCCAAAGCCACCATGAAAATGGCCGGTTAAAATGACATCAGCAGTTGTTCCCCAAATATGATCAATTAACGTATGAGGAATTCCTTCAGGCAAGGCCTTTTCCACTAACATACTGTGTGCTAAATGGATTAACACATCTGCATTGTGGTCATTATTCGGGTAATAGTCAAGCTTTGGATCACGTTGATCTAAATCATAATGATAGGGTTGACCTGATATTTGAATGCGCAGCCCGTTCTTTTCAATTAATACCGGTTGATCAGGATGTATGACCGTCATTAACCCAAATGAATCTAAAAGACCAAGCATCGTACGAGAGATCGTATCCGGATTATGTCCAAATGTATCGTGGTTACCTGAAATCGCGTAAATTGGCATTTCTGCCTCCATAAAAAGACGAGCAAATTGGCCAACAACATTTGGCGATAAATCAGGTCGATCGAAAACGTCCCCTCCATGCAAAAGCACATCTACTTGTTCCTTGTTTGCCATTGTAATCACTTCTCGAATTTTTTCGGCTAACGTTTCTGAAAATGAATCTTTTCTGTTCTTTGGAGTGGTCCCACGTATATGTGTATCTGTTATATACAAAAATTTCATCGCACACCTCAAATTTTAAAAGAATAAGCACCTACAATAGGTGCTTATCCTTTGATTTCCTTATTTCAAATCTAATGGTACATCATCAAGCTCTTCTTCAGTAGCTGGCTCAACTTTAATTTCACCATTTAAACCGTGGTGATCGCGAATAAGCGTTTCAACTTCAGAAGCAACAGCTGGATTTTCTTTTAAGTATTGCTTAGAATTCTCTCTTCCTTGACCGAGACGTTCTTCGTTAAACGAATACCACGCCCCACTTTTTTGAACAATATCAAGTTCAGCTGCGATATCTAAAATCGAACCTACTCTTGAGATCCCTTCACCATACATGATATCTACTTCAGCTACTCTGAAAGGAGGAGCTACTTTGTTCTTAACCACTTTAATCTTGGTCTTATTCCCTACCATATCGTTACCTTGCTTCAACGTTTCCGCACGACGTACTTCTAGACGAACAGAAGAATAGAATTTCAAAGCACGACCACCAGGAGTTGTTTCAGGATTACCGAACATAACCCCAACTTTTTCACGGATTTGGTTAATGAACACAGCAATCGTTTTCGATTTACTAATAGCACCCGAAAGCTTACGTAATGCTTGAGACATTAGACGTGCTTGTAAACCAACGTGGCTATCTCCCATATCTCCTTCGATCTCAGCTTTTGGTACAAGTGCCGCCACACTATCAATAACAATCATATCAACCGCACCACTACGAACTAATGCTTCAGCAATCTCAAGCGCTTGTTCCCCAGTGTCAGGTTGAGATAATAATAATTCATCAATATTAACACCCAAATTTTGAGCATATACAGGATCAAGTGCATGCTCCGCATCAATAAATGCAGCTTGTCCACCATTACGCTGTATTTCAGCAATCGCGTGAAGTGCTACTGTTGTTTTACCTGAAGATTCCGGTCCGTATACTTCGATAATTCGACCACGTGGATATCCGCCTACTCCTAGTGCGATATCAAGTGCTAACGCTCCACTAGATACAGTAGAAACTCGTTGGTCCACTTGTTCACCAAGCTTCATTATCGAACCTTTACCAAATTGCTTTTCGATTTGGCGCAGTGCCATATCAAGAGCTGCTTTACGATCACCCATTAATCATCTCTCCTCTATAAAAAAATATCTATTAATATGTTTAATTGAATCGTTCTTCTTATTCATCATACCTTCTTTTGAGTCATTTGCCAATAGTTTTTACGAACATTTATTCGGTTTTTGAATAGTAAGTTAATGGAGAGGGGGTATTTTAGAAGAATGGGGCTGGGACAAAAGTATTTAAACTTATGGAAAATCGAACATTACTGATGCGGTCAACGTATACCGCTCCTGAAATATACTTCGCTTTCCACGGGAAGCTGGTGAGCCTCCTCGTGCTACGCACTGTGGGGTCTCACCTCTGCTTTTTATCCCGTAGGAGGTCTACGTATATTTCATCCGCTAATTTAGCGCTTCGTTCGTACCCTAAGTTAAACCTTTTAAATATGTCTCAGCCTCATCGAGGAATTCATTATGAAGAATGCGTTTTGGTTGGGCGTGGTACACGGTTTTCACGCTTTGGTCGTGGCTTTGCTGGCTCAAGATTAACACGAGCACCGTTAATTCTTGAATAACGTAGAGCCTCGTAAACAAAAGGCGCTACTTCTTCTGGGACTTCCACAAAGGTGAAGTTTTCAAAAATATCAATCCGGCCGACTGCTTTTCCAGGAATACCAACTAGCTCAGAAATTTCTTCGGTCAAAATTTTAGGGCTCATGTTTACATTGCGCCCAACATTAATGAAGAATCGAACCATCCCTTTGGCTCCTCCTGTTTCACCGAAGTTATATCCGGCTTCATCCGTTGTAGAATCAGCCGAGAAATTCATTTTAAGTAGAGCTGCCACAACTTCCTCAGGCTTATGATCAGCAAGCACTTCTTTTACAAGCGGGCTAAACAGTTCAAAGTCCTTTCCACCTGTTTCAATCGTGTCATTAATCAGCTTACGCCACGAGCTTTGTTGCTTTTCAACCACCTCTTCAATCGTAGGAACGTTTTGAGACGGAATGGTCATCTTAATCTCGTTTTCTATCGATCTCAAATGCTTCATTTCACGAGGAGTTACGAGTGTGAGAGCTAACCCTTTACGACCTGCACGTCCTGTTCGACCAATTCTGTGCACATAACTTTCAGGGTCTTGAGGGATATCATAGTTAATAACATGTGTGACATTTTCAACATCAATCCCACGAGCTGCAACATCTGTCGCGATTAAAAATTCAATCGATGAATCTCTAAATTTCTTCATCACAGCATCACGCTGAGATTGAGTAAGATCACCATGTAAGCCATCAGCTAAATACCCTCTAGCTTGCAAGGCTTCGGTTAGTTCTGCAACACCTTTTTTCGTTCTGCAAAATAGAATACCTAACTCCACTTCTTCACTATCGATAATACGGCATAATGAATCGATTTTATTACGTTCAAGGACCTTGTAATAAAGTTGATTGATCAAAGGAGCCGTCACTTCACCTTTATTAATGGTCACAATTTTAGGTGTAGTCATGTAGCGACGAGAAAGCTTTTTAATAGCCGGTGGCATCGTTGCTGAAAATAATAGAGTCTGTCTAGCACCTTTCACTTCACGCAAAATCGACTCGATGTCATCGACAAAACCCATATCCAGCATTTCGTCTGCTTCATCTAATACAATCGTATGCACCTTATTCAAGTTTAACGTTTTTCTTCTAATATGATCAAGAATTCGTCCAGGTGTACCAATCACAACTTGGACTCCTTGCTTTAATGACTTAATTTGATGCCCAATCGATTGTCCACCATAAATTGGAATCGTTCTAATTCGTTTATGGGCTGACAACTTTTGAAGCTCACCAGATACTTGAATCGCAAGCTCTCTTGTAGGCGTCAAAATTAACGCTTGAACATAACGCTCTTCGGTTACTTTATCAATAACTGGAATACCAAAAGCTGCTGTTTTACCAGTACCTGTTTGGGCTTGACCGATGACATCGCCACCTTCTAAGATGACTGGAATAGCTTTTTCTTGGATCGGGGATGGTTCTTCAAACCCCATATCTTTAATTGCTCGTTTAATTGGTTCTGAAATTTGAAAATCACTAAAGTACGTCATTATGCTAAATTCCACCTTTTCAATTCGTTCAACAAATAAAAACATCCATATTTAATCGCGCGATGACGAACCGCTTCCCTATTCCCACCAACGTTTATTTGATAAACGGTGCATTTGTTATCCGGGAGGCAAATGCCGATAAAGACAACCCCCGGTGCGATGTTATCTTGGGAACTAGGTCCAGCGACTCCTGTAAAACTTATACCAATATCTGAATGAAGCTTCTGTTTGATTGCTTTTGCCATTTGGTCGGCACACGGTTCGCTAACTACGCCGTGGCTATCAATTAATTCTTTCGACACATCTAAGCTATTTTCCTTCACTTTTGTAGCATAAGAGATAATACTACCAATAAAGATATCAGAAACACCAGCAATGGAGGTCAGTTCACTTGCAAAAAGACCTCCTGTTAAGCTTTCAGCAGAAGAGATCGTAAGCTTTTGCTCTTTCAACTCAGAGATTAAGACATTCATTAGCGTCGATTCACCATAACCATAAAAGAATTCTCCTACACGCGCTTGAATAGCCGCTTCGGTCTCATCTAGTAGTTGATTTGCTACATATGAGTCATGGTGTTTTACCGTGAGTCTTAATGTAACCTCCCCTTCACTTGCCAAAGGGGCGATGGTTGGGTTTGACTGCGCCCTTAACAAATCATCAATCATGACTTCAAGCTTTGATTCCCCAATGCCGAAAAAACGAAGTACTCTTGATGTAATTGATTCGTTTTTCACATTACTTTTTTGTAAGAGAGGTCTCAGTTGCTCTACGACCATTGGCTCCATCTCTCTAGGTGGACCTGGCAGTAAGACGAATTGACACGTCTCAGCTTCAACAACCATACCAGGTGCCATCCCGTAGTGATTAGGAAGCACGCGACTTCCTTCAATGACAAGTGCTTGTTTCTTGTTATTATCAGTCATTGTGATCTTACGCTTTTCAAAAAATGCGATAATTGATGTCAACGCATCTTCATCATATACAAGCTTTTTATTACAAAAATCAGCAATTGTTTCTTTCGTTAAGTCATCTTTCGTTGGTCCAAGACCGCCAGTTAGAATGACTAAATCTGACCGATTAGCAGCCGTTGTAACGACTTCACTTAAACGCCTTGTATTATCCCCGACTACAACTTGGTAATGAACGTCAATACCATGATTAGCCAGCTCAACCGATAAGAATTGTGCATTTGTATTGACGATTTGGCCAAGTAAAAGTTCTGATCCTACTGCAATAATCTCGGCTCTCATGGTCCTTCCCCCTTACTTTGACTTTAAAATCACATGACGATTTTTCATAAAATAATCAATTCCTGATAATAAAGTTAAAATTGTAGCAATCCAAATTGAGATCATGTCAAAAGGGATTGATAACGCTTCGAAAGGAAGGTTGTAAAGCATCAATGCAGAGATCCCGATGATTTGCCAAACGGTTTTCCATTTCCCTAAATTACTGGCAGCGATCACTTGACCGTCAGCTGCAGCCACAAGTCTAATACCTGTTACCGCAAACTCTCTACTAATAATAATGATCGCCATCCAAGCAGGCAAGAGCCCTAGCTCTACAAGACCGATCAAAGCGGCTGTAATCAATAATTTGTCTGCAAGTGGGTCCAGAAATTTCCCGAAGTTCGTCACAAGATTTAATTTACGTGCATAGTACCCATCTAACCAATCAGTCGCTGCTGCAAAAATAAATAGAAGCGCGGCAATAAAATGAGCAACCGGGATCGTTACCCCAAGCCATACCCATTCTCCAAAAGGTAAGGGGGCTAATAAGAAGATCATAAAAATCGGTATTAAACAGATTCTTGAAATTGTAATTTTATTAGGTAAATTCACCAAACGTCCCTTCTTTCATCAGTATGCTATGTAGTTATCTCATGTTGACAAATTGAACAGGGAAGTCGAAATCCTGCTGTTTCATTACCTGAATGACATGCTGCAGGTCATCAATACTCTTTGCCGTCACGCGCACTTGTTCATTTTGAATTTGTGCTTTCACTTTTAGCTTCTCATCTCGAATAAGTTTCGTGATTTTTTTTGCGCGATCAGCACTTAACCCTTTTACTAATGTGACGACTTGGCGCACAGTACCGCCGTGGGCACGTTCAATTTTCCCATAATCCATTGCTTTTTGAGAAAGACCACGCTTAATAAATTTAGATTGTAGAATATCAATAACACTTTCTAACTTGTATTCATCATCAGAAATAATCGTAATGTGATCGGCGTCTGTTCTTTCAATCGAGCTTTTAGACCCTTTAAAATCATAACGATTTCCGATCTCCTTCATTGCTTGGACAATTGCATTATCGACCTCTTGCCCATCAATATCTGAAACAATATCAAATGAATGCTCTTTTGCCATATGCGTGTCACTCCATTCCCTATCTCTTTTCTAAAGGCTACCTCATATTGTACCATATTATGGACTGATTTGAGAAACATGTAGGACCTCTTGTTCCAAACAAAAAAAGAGTAGCAGAATACGCTACTCTCTTCCTTTATTCATTAGAATTATTGACAACATTAACTTTCTGATGGATGGCATCTAACTCAAATTCTACTTCCTCATCATTAATGATTAAGGTTACGTTTTGAGAAGCACCGAAATTAAACTCGACTTCTTCTTCTCCATCAAATTCATACGTTAATTCATCTCCATCTGCAGGTGTACCATTATAAATAAATGAACCCTCTGCATCTTTCACATCAACATATGAGCTTCCACTAAACTGAATGACCACATCAAAGCGATCTCCTTCTAATTCGTAAAACGTCGTATTCCCACTGCTATCGACTACGTTTAACTCGCTAGAAGCCGTTTCTTCTTCTTCCTCTTCTTCAACCGCCGGCTCTTCTTCAACTAGTTCTTCTTCTGTATCAGGCTCTACATCTGCCTCAGGTTCTTCTGGTTCTGTTGCCTGGTCTGAAAAATCAGCATCTACATTCTCCTCTGGATCAGGAGCCATGGCAGCATCTCTCTCACCACCAATATTTGTGGTGACCAGCCATATACCTAATGCTAACACTACTAAAAATGCTAGCGCTATAACAGCAGGCAGAAATGCCGGTGTTTTAGATGAAGACTTTTTCGTTGGACGGACGGCAGACTTCGACCGCTCTGACCTAGAAGGTAAATCAATCGCTTCCTTCTGAGGGTTGGGCAATTCACTTCTGTATTGCTCAAATAATGGCTCAGGGTCTAAACCTACAGCTTCAGCATAAGTTTTTACAAATGCTCTAGCATAAAAAAGGCCAGGTAACGTATCAAAGCGCCCTTCTTCAATTGCAAGTAAATACCGTTTTTGAATCTTTGTAGTACGTTGGAGATCTTCAAGAGACAGTCCCTTTTGTTCTCGTGTTTCCCTTAAAAATTGACCTAATTCTGACACTCTAAACACCTACCTACAACTTTAACTAATATCAAATGAAGAAAAACCCGATTCCATCATCTCATAAGAAATCTTCTCTTTCTCATTGTTTCGAAGTTCAATAATACAATCAAAATCTTCAAGCTCATATTCCGTTTCACGGACAAAAATATCAGGATGTTCAACCACTTTCACAGCCGAAAGTCTCATAATATCTCTTACTAGCGTGCGATGGCGCTCAGTTGAACGCATCGTTGAAACAATTCCATCAATAATAAAAATATGATCCTCACTTAACTCGTCATCAGCTAATTGATTTCTGACCGTTTGACGAAGCAAAGTAGAAGAAATAAACGACCAACGCTTGTTGGCACATACACTTGCAGCAACAATCGATTCTGTTTTACCCACTCGAGGCATTCCTCTGATACCAACTAAATAATGACCGTCACGTTTAAATAATTCAGCCATAAAGTCTACAAGTAAACCTAGTTCAGTACGAATAAAACGAAACGTTTTGCGATCATCTGCATCTCGCTCAATATAACGCCCATGACGAATGGCTAAACGATCTCTTAAATGTGGCTCACGAAATTTACGAACTGTAATGCTGTCAATAGTATGTAAAATAGCATGAAATCTGGCCACTTGATCATCACTAGCACTTCGAATTAGCATACCACGACGCATATCATCCACACCATTAATTGTGACAATGTTAATCTTTAACATCCCTAGTAAAGAGGAAATATCTCCTAGTAAACCTGGTCTATTATTATGAATTTGATATTCTAAGTACCATTCTTTCATTTGTTATAACGTCACCTTTCTATCATGGAATAAGAAGCATCTAGGTAACTCATTAACACTTGTACAATTTGACAAATTCATCTATATTTCACTACTTCTTAATGATAATGGATTTTACTTGTAATTGAAAGAGCTTTGTCCGTTTAAATCGTGAAATAAACAAAAAGAAGAAGGAACACATATTTTACTATAGACTTGTTACCCTTCCTATACCTTTATCATAAATTATTTTCCTAACATAGAAAAAACGTCGCAGCGTTTGCGACGTTTTTCTTTGTTATCCTTCGTTACGAACTAATTTAACCATCATATTTGCAATCGCATGCTGTTCAGCTTCGTCAGCAACTTTCCACATTTCAGCTAAAACACGCTCTTGCTCATTTTTAGGTTCAACTTGTTGAGCCAAGTATTCGCCAACTTGATAGGCAACATCTGAAACAACATTCTCGTTCATACCCTCATGTTGAGCTTGATCAAGACGATCACCTAAAAAGTCTTTCCACTGGTTCCAATTATCGAGTACAGACATATTAGCCCCTCCTTAAAGAAAATGTACTACATGATTATTTTCTCAAAAGAGGTTCCTTTTTATGCATCCCTTTTAACAATACCAAGCACCATTCACTGATAATATTTGTCCATTGATATAATTCGATTTATCTGAGCAAAGAAACGCTACAGCGTCTGCAATATCTTGAGGCTGACCCAATGTACCAGCTGGGATGTCCAATTCCAATGATTGTATATCCTCATTTGAATAATCGCTAAGCATATCTGTTGAAATAGCACCAGGTGCCACCCCGTTTACTTGGATATTACTCATCGCGACTTCCTTCGCTAAACTTTTAATGAAGCTGTTTAACCCACCCTTTGCTGCTGAATAACCTACTTCACAAGCAGCTCCAGTAAGCCCCCATATAGATGAGATAGCGATGATTTTGCCTCTTTTCTCTTTAATCATATGTGGCAACAATTCGCGAGTAATCTTCATCGGGTTAAGCAAATGGATATTGATTAACTCCTCTAGTGCTTCATTAGTCAATTCGGTAAAAAGTTCACTACTGCTGGTTCCACCATTATGTATGACGATGTCAATTTGAGCATAAAGCGCATCAAGAATCGCTTTGGCTCCAGTTGCCTGACTCAAGTCAGCTTGGATAATATGGACAAGAGCGCCTCGTTGTTCGCATTCTCTGCTTACTTCCATGATCAATTCCTTACTTTGATAATAATGCAAAAAGAGAGCGCACCCGGGTGCAGCTAGCTCTTTTGCAATCGCTGCTCCGATCCCGCGTGACGCTCCAGTAATCAAAATGTTTTTCATCTTACTTCCCCGCATCTTCCGCTTTCACCTGACATACAGTAAAGCGTTTGAAATCAAAATGTTCTTCTAAGACATCTTTTAACTGGTCTGAATTTATGGCTTCTAATGTAGGTACCACATCGAATAAATTCATCTCATTAAACTGATATCTGGTAAACTGATTTGCAATGTATTCTGGTGAATTTAGTGAACGTAGGAATGAGCCGATTTTCTTTTTGACCGCGCGATTCACTATTTTTTCATCAAGTGATGATTTTTTGAAGTCAGTAATCATTTCTTTGATAGCATCAGCTAATTCATCTGGCTTTTTGGTGTCGCCACCTAAGATCGTAAATCCAAATCCTTCTTCTGCAGAGTAATCAAATGAAAATGAATCATCAATCAAGCCTTGTTCATGTAATTTTTGATAATTAGCAGAGCTTTGACCAAACATGAGATCAAGCAAGATGTTTATCGATAATTCGTGCTTTAATAACTCTTCACCTTGTCTTGTTGGGTTAGACTCTTTAAACCCTACTAAACACTTCGGTGTCTGGACTGGCATTTTAATCACGTTTCGTTCAGTGGCCACTTCATTTGGTTCATCGTCAAAGAAACGATTGATTGCCTCTGGTTTTGGAAACGTTTTTTGAGCTTGATTGTCTTTCACTTGTTTCATAATTTCCTCAGCATCAACCGGCCCAATGACGAACAGAAGCATATTATTTGGGTGATAGAATGTCTCATAACAAGTATACAATAAATCTTTTGTCACCTTGGAAATTGAGTCGATCGTTCCTGCAATATCAAGTTTTACAGGATGATGTACAAACATATTTTCAATGACACCAAAATAAGCTCTCCAGTCTGGATTATCATCGTACATCGTGATCTCCTGTCCAATGATCCCTTTTTCCTTTTCAACACTTTCTTCAGTGAAATAAGGGTGTTGAACAAAATTTAACAATGTATCAAGGTTTTTCTCAACATTGGATGTGCTTGAAAATAAATAAGCTGTTCTGGTGAAGCTCGTAAAAGCATTTGCAGAGGCACCTTGTTTACTGAAATCTTGAAACACATCGCCATTCTCATCTTCAAACATTTTATGCTCAAGGAAATGGGCAATTCCATCTGGCACATGAATAGGCTCGTTACTCCCAAGCGGTGTAAACTTATTATCGATTGAGCCATATTTCGTTGTAAACGTAGCAAACGTTTTGTTAAACCCTTCTTTAGGAAGGATATAGACATCAAGCCCATTTTCTAACGTTTCATGATACAACGTTTCGTTTAGTTGATTAAACGTTACTGGCTTCATTTTTACTCCTCCCCTTTTAAGAAATAAATCGTATCAAGTTCCACTTTTTTAGAGGCTTGAATGACATCTTCCTTAGTAACTTGATCAATTTCATTAAGTAAATCTTCTAAAGAACGCTTATGTCCGCTTACAATTTGATGGTAAGAAAGTTCTACATACCCTCTCGCTACATCGGATGTCTCGAGCACTTGGTTTTTCAACATTGCTTTCGTTTGATCTAGCTCTGCATCTGTAAAATCACCATCGCGCATCGCGTCTAACTGTTCTTTAATAATCGTGACGGCACGGTCATACTTTGCAAATTCGATGCCACTCATCACCATTAAAATCCCTTTGTGACTTTCATACCTAGATGCTGCATAATAAGCCAAACTTTCTTTTTCGCGCACATTGATGAAAAGTTTTGAATGGGAGAATCCTCCGAACAAGCCATTACATACTTGCATCGCTACATAATCATCATCTGCAAACGTTGTGTAAGTACGGAAACCAATATGCAATTTTCCTTGTTTAACATCTTGCTCATCAGTCACAATGTTCTCTTGTTTAACTTTCGGGCTTTCTGAACTTGCAGGAACTTGATCAACAGGTGTTCGGTTAGAGAACGTAAAATAGTTCTCGATTTTTCCAATCGCCTCTGACTCTTCCATATCCCCAACCACATAAAAGTCAATTCGATCATTTTTAAGTAATTGATTGTAATAACTAAATAAAGATTCAGGTGTAATCGCTTCCACTTGTTCAACCGTACCGTATGCGGTAAGACCAAATGGTTCATCCTTACACATTTCTTCTGTGATTCGAACGTTTGCATACCTCATTTTGTCATCATAAACAGATTGAATCCGTTGTATTAATGATCGTTTTTCACTTTCAATAATGGATGATTTAAAGGCTTCTCCTTCAAGCACGGGGTCTAATAGTACTTCTGATAATAATTTGATACCCTCTTCAAATAATGGTGTCTGGTCCGTTAAGAACTTCTCATTCGCAACATCTAAACGAATCGTTATAATATGCTGCTCTCCCTTTTTTTGAACATCAGAAGCTAACATTGCACCGTATAATTCATCAAGTCGTCCGCGAACCTCTTTTCTAGAAGGAGATTTAGCTGTTCCATTTTGCAACACATGAGGCAACAATGCTCGCATTGCCACCGTTTCACGCTCTAATGGAGCTTTTATCATTAACATTAATGTATTGGTTTTATAACGATCCGTTTTAATAGTATGGATCGTTAGTCCTTTGAACTCTTTTGTTTGTTCCGTAAGTTGCATAAAATCATCTCCTTTTTACCATTCATGCATAGTTTATGCCTTAACGCGCTTTCTTACTACGTGGAACTTAAATTTATCCGCTCTAAAATAGTTCAAAGAATAGAGGAGAGGTCGTTCACTTTGATCATAGTGAATTTGCTTTAACAATAGAAGAGATGTTTCTGGATCGCATTCTAACGTTTCAGAGACACGCTCATGAAAGCCGATTGGCTCAATATATGTGACGGCATAAGAAATCGAATGTCCAATCTCTTCTAAGTAATTGAAGATCGACTTTGTCTCATGTATGGAGTGATTCTCAAGCAATTGATTCGGAACCTTATCTAAACAATAGACAACAGGAACCTGATCAGCCGTTCTGACTCGTTCAATCGCCATAACTTCTTTTAGATCCTCTAGATTAAAGCGACGACGATCTTCATCTGTTGCTTCGCGTACAGCTGAAGATAAAAAGATCGTCCCAGGCTCCATAGTGGCTTGTTTGATCATGTCCGTTACACTATACAATTCCTCAATTCCTGCTGAGAACAAAGGTTTCGTGTGAACAAATGTCCCGACGCCATGACGCCTTACAACGACTCCCTCTTCCTCTAATAAACGTAGCGCTTCGCGTAATGTAGCTCTACTTACCCCAAGCTGTTTTGATAATTCAAATTCAGAAGGCAGTTTTTCTCCCTCTTCATACACTTGATTCTCTATATCCTCTTTAATTCGATCAATCACTTGTAAATACAACGGACGATGATCTGCTTTAATCAAAGTCTCCACTCCTTTAGTTCTTATTCTCTCTCTCCACTTTACGATGTAGCATCTATATCTTCATTTTCTTTTTTTGAAACGAGAACTTCACGCGGTTTACTACCTTCGTAAGGACCAACAATCCCCCTTACTTCCATTTCATCAATTAACCTTGCTGCGCGTGTGTAACCGATACGAAACCGTCGTTGCAACATGGATACTGATGCAGTTTCCATTTCAGTTACTAATTGAACAGCATCGTCATACAAATCATCATTGACCTTATCTTTTACTTCAGGAGCCTCTGTTGGTGTCATTTCTTCTTGATACTGAGCTTTTTGTTGTGAAATAACAAAGTCCACAATCTCTTCTACCTCATTATCGGATAAAAAAGCACCTTGAATTCTTGTTGGTTTGTTTGCACCCATAGGCAAGTACAACATGTCCCCCCTGCCAAGCAGCTTTTCGGCCCCACCAGAGTCTAAAATCGTCCTCGAGTCTGTTTGAGAGGAAACTCCGAAGGCAATTCGAGAAGGGATATTTGCTTTTATTACACCTGTAATTACATCAACAGAAGGTCTTTGAGTCGCAATTATCATATGAATACCAGCAGCACGAGCCATTTGAGCAAGTCGGGCAATCGAGTCTTCTACATCACCTGAAGCTACCATCATCAAATCAGCTAACTCATCAACAATCACAACAATATAGGGTAACGTTGGTTGTTTCGCTTCTTCTGTTTTATTTTGTTTATGAATAAGTTCATTATAACCTTCAATATTTCTTGTGCCCGTATGAGAAAACAATTCATAGCGTCGTTCCATCTCAGCAACGACTTTTTTTAGTGCTTGTGATGCTTTTTTAGCTTCAGTCACTACAGGAGTTAATAGATGTGGAATCCCATTGTACATATTAAGCTCAACCATTTTTGGGTCAATCATCATTAACTTCACTTCATGAGGCTTCGCTTTCATGAGTATACTTGTAATAATACCATTAATACAAACACTCTTCCCACTACCGGTTGCTCCCGCAACAAGTAAATGTGGCATTTTATTTAATGGAGCAAGCACTGGTTCACCTGAAATATCTCTTCCTAATCCAACCGCCAATACATGGTCATCCTTTTTGGAGCGTTCAGAATCAAGAACTTCTCTCAACGTTACGATCGCCACCTCTTGATTTGGCACCTCAATTCCAATCGCTGATTTACCAGGAATGGGAGCTTCCATGCGAATGTCCTTTGCCGCTAGTGCTAAGGCGAGGTCATCTGCTAGATTAACAATTTTACTCACTTTCACGCCCACACTCGGGTTCACTTCATACTTCGTCACAGCAGGCCCTAGGTGAACTTTAGAAACTCTTGCTTTTACCCCAAAGCTCTCAAGCGTTTGTTCGAGCTTTCTGGCATTAGAAGTAAGTTGCCTTTTTTCATTGTATTGACCGGTATTATTAGGGAGCTTTAACATATCCAGAGCAGGAAGCTTGTACGCCTCGTTCGCTTCATCAGCAGTTATGAGTGAAACTGGAACGGTATCTGCCGTTTGCTCCTCGTCTTCTTGTTCACTTGTCTTTTGATCTTTTCCTTTTTCAGGTGTGGCCTTCGTTTGGCTAGTGGTATCTTGTAACGGCTGTTGATAGGCCTTTTGTGTAAAGTCAACGATCTCAGGCTCTATTTCTTCTTGTTCTGTCACTACCTCTTCGGGCTCATCCTCATGAAGTTTTTTACGTTGTTTTTTCCGTTCTTCATATGCCTCTTTTTCATCCGTCATTTTTTGTTTCGTCTTTTCTTTCATCGTTTTCAACTCATCAAAAAATGATAGGATTGTATCTGCCGCAAAAACGTAAACTCTTTTGAATAAACGTCCTACCAATTCTGAGAGTGAACGGCCTGTTAGTAAAATCATCCCGACGACAAACAAAATGAAACATAAAAAATATGTACCTGCTTCTGCAAAGAGAAAATGACTTATAGCAAAAGCGATCGAGCCAATCATTCCTCCGCCTAGGTCTGTAGGAGGGACCTCTCCTCTCATCTCCATCCAAAATAAGTTCCATGTGTTACGAATAACCGATTGATCTTGAAACCCTTCACGGTTATTTAAATGATGGAACAAACCAACATGACTAAATAGCGTTAGGGAGAGGACCATCACATAAAAACCTGCCATCCTTCTCGACCAAAAAGCTGGTCGCTTCCGTTTAATCATAATATAAAGAGCAACGACTAATAATCCGCCCGCTAAAATCACAAACCATTGGCCTAAGAAAAATCGAAACAGTCTAACAAATGTCTCCCCAACTGTCCCTAATCTTGCCAAAGTAACGACGGCAATCACTAATAATCCGAGTCCAATCAATTCAAATGTAAGCTGTGATTTCCACTCGGTCTTTTTTTTCTTTTTACGTCTTGCCATCAATTTCACCTCATTTTACTACAACCTGCTTAATCCGTTTTTTCAAAACGAACACACATAGTGAAGAAGCAGCCAAAATTGGCTGCTTCGACCATGCTTGGATTAAATTAATTATAGCATAATAACGGATCGGTCTACATAGCTAAAATTGAGGTTTTGCTTGAATAATCGTGCCTGGAGAATAGCCAGGATTTAAATAGCTCATCGGATTGCTGCTCATTAATCGAACAATTTTATATTGACTTGCATTTACTTGTTCGACTATGAGTTGGCCATCGGCACAATTGACGACTTGCTGGGTCGCATACACGGATTCATCTTGTGGAAAGATTTGTTCATGAGGCATCATTGTGTATAAAATCATTGCACCATGTCCCCCTCATCTTTTACAGGCTTATTTGCATCGATGAGTGCATTTAATTTCTTTAACGCTTGCCCGATCCCGCCTACTTCGTCGATTAAACCATACTCTACTGCATCTGTACCCACTACATTCGTTCCAATATCCCTTGTTAAATTCCCTTTAGAAAGCATTAGCTCTTTAAATTTCTCTTCTGAAATTCCTGATTGTTGAGTCACAAAACTAATCACGCGCTCTTGCATCTTATCTAAGTACTCAAATGTTTGCGGTACACCGATAACAAGACCTGTCAGCCTTACAGGGTGAATTGTCATCGTAGCTGTCTTGGCAATAAAAGAATAATTAGCGGCTACAGCAATTGGTACCCCAATCGAATGTCCTCCTCCTAATACAAGCGTTACACTTGGCTTAGACATAGAAGCTACCATCTCAGAAATGGCAAGTCCTGCTTCCACATCACCACCAACTGTATTTAAAATTAATAGCAACCCTTCAATTTTAGGGTTTTGTTCGACTGCTACGAGTTGCGGAATGATGTGCTCATACTTTGTCGTTTTATTTTGAGGCGGCAGTTGCATATGACCTTCAATTTGACCAATAATCGTCATGCAATGAATATTTGACGTGTCCATATCAGGTACATTAGTTTGCCCTAACTCTTGTATTTTCTCTAGAATTCCTGATCCTTTTTGTTCCTTCTGAGGTGATTGCGGGGCTTGTGGTTGATCTTGTTGTTCTTGATGATAGTATTCCATCGACATCTCTTGTGCCCTCCTTCATTGTTCTGTACAAATAGTATGAGCGGCAAAGTGATAAATCATTCTACTGACAAAATAAAAAGACATGCCGCTTTAGCATGTCTTTTCGTTGTTTTTATACTTCCATAATAATTGGAAGGATCATTGGACGACGTTTTGTTTGTTCGAATAGGAAACGACTTAACCCTTCACGAACATTACTTTTTAACGAAGACCACTCATTGACATTTTCCGTTACACATTTCTTAAGAATCGTGCTAACCAATTCGTTCGAGTCATCAAGTAATTTCTCAGATTCACGAACATACACAAACCCTCGTGAAATGATATTTGGACCCGAGACAATTTCTCCAGTCTTCTTGTTTAAAGTTACGACCACAACAAGAATCCCGTCTTTTGATAGGAGACGACGATCTCTTAATACGATGTTACCAACGTCACCTACTCCTAAACCGTCGATTAAGACATTACCAGAAGGAACTTTTCCGCCTCTTCTCGCTTGTCCTTTTGTAAATTCAACGACTTCACCTTTATCTACTAAGTAGATATGTTCTTCTTTTACTCCTACTTCAATCGCTAAAGAACGGTGAGCATGTTGCATTCTGAATTCACCATGAATCGGAACAAAGAATTTTGGTTTCATTAGGTTAAGCATTAATTTTAATTCTTCTTGACTACCATGGCCTGAAGCGTGAACTTTTGATTGTCCGTAAACAACATCCGCACCAATACGATGAAGCTTGTCGATAATAGCCGATACAGACTTTTCGTTCCCCGGAATAGCTGAAGCTGCAATAATCACTGTATCTTGCTCAGTAATCGTAATTTGACGATGCGCTCCTTTTGCCATTCGTGTTAATGCACTCATCGGTTCGCCTTGAGACCCAGTTGTCACAATCGCAAGTTGATGATCCTTGTATTTTCCAACTTCATCGATATCGATTAAAAGGTTATCTGGCATTTTTAGATAGCCTAGTTTTGATGCAATCGTAATCACTCGAACCATGCTTTTTCCAACGACCGCTAGCTTACGATTGGCCTTAACAGCTGCATGGATAACTTGTTGGACACGATGAACATTTGATGCGAAAGTGGTAACAATGATGCGCCCATCAGTATGTTCAAATACATCTGCGATTCCTTGTCCAACCTCTGTTTCTGATTTCGTTGTTCCAGGACGTTCCGCATTTGTACTATCAGATAACAAGCAAAGAACTCCTTTTGAGCCTATTGCAGCCATCTTGCCGATATCAGCTTGCTTCCCATCGACTGGTGTTTGATCAAATTTGAAATCACCTGTATGTACGATTGCACCTTGAGATGTTTCAACACAGACTCCAACAGAATCTGGAATACTGTGATTCACGCGGAAGAATGATACATCTGTTGAACCAACCTTAATACGTGAATTTGAATCAATCAGCTTCAGTGTTGTTTGGCGGATGATACCCGCTTCTTTTAACTTTTCTTCAACCAAACCAAGGGTTAATTTTGTTCCATAGACTGGAACATTCAATTTCTTTAATACATAACTTAACCCGCCGATATGATCTTCATGACCATGCGTTAAAATGATACCTCTCACACGATCTTTTTGCTCCAATAAATACGACACATCAGGAATAACAATATCAACTCCCAACATATCATCATCTGGAAACATTAAACCTGCATCGACAACAATAATATCGTCGTCTACTTCTATTCCGTACATATTTTTGCCGATTTCTCCGACTCCACCTAAGGCAAAAACACGTACTTTCTCTGTCTGTTGCTTTGACACTTGGCGTTCCTCCTAAATATAAATTAAACGTTGTATGAAAAGAAAAAGGATTTTTCCACTTGTATATACGGTGGAAAAAATCATTTTCTAATACGCTATTACTATAATAAATCATTCGTCTTCTTCACTTTACTTCAGTACTACTCTACGCTTTGAACCGTTCGCTTCCTTTGGCAAAGTTGGTTCCGAATAAAGAAAAAAGCAACATTTCCGTTGTTGCTCTTCACAACCCGTACGAATCACTTGCAATTAGTATACCTTATTCTTGAAATGAAACACAAGACTGAACTTCCTCAACTTCCATTATCATGAAACGAAAACAAAGAAAAAGCCTAACCTTATAGGTTAGACTCTTGTATGGTGGAAAGAACAAACTTTTGCTCATCTTTCGTTAAAGGAACAAGCGGTAGTCTGATGCCACCAACATCTATTCCAATTACTTGCAATGCATACTTCACACAAGTAGGATTGGGCGCATGAAACATCGCTTTCATCACCGGAAGAAGGGATCGGTGTATTTGTGCAGCACTCTCCACATTACCGGCAATAAAAGCCTGAATCATCTTCTGCATCTCGCGACCAGCTACATGTGATACAACGGATACGACTCCATCTGCTCCAATCGATAGAGCAGGCAATGTAAGGGAATCATCACCACTATAAACAAAAAAGTCATCTGCTGTATTCTCAATAATCGAAGCCATCTGTTCAAGGTCGCCACTTGCTTCCTTCACAGCTGTAATATTTTTGGTTTTTGCTAACTCTATAATTGTATCTGCCCCAAGATGTACCGAGGTTCTACCAGGTACATTATAAAGCATCACTGGTAAATCAGTGGATGCAGCGATTGTGCTGAAATGCTCATATAAGCCACGTTGCGAAGGCTTATTATAATATGGTGTGACAAGCATGACACCATCTACACCAGCCAATTGTGCCTTTTCTGTCAGTTGAATGGATGATGCAGTATTATTCGTGCCCGTTCCAGCTACAACTGACGCTCTTTTATTCACATACTTTACAGCAAATTGAAATAAAGCTACTTTTTCTTCTTCAGATAATGTAGGGGACTCTCCGGTTGTACCCGCTATAACCAACGTTTCTGTGCCATGATCGATCAAATAATCGATCAGTTTTTTCGTTTTATCGAAATCAACATTTCCCACAGAATCGAATGGAGTAACCATAGCCGTCCATACATGGCCAAAATCCATGTCTCCCAACTCCTTACAAAAGCAATTCTAGCTGACTCATTACAGTTGCTTATTCCCTGCTTCTTCTAGATGAAACATGTAATGGAGTGCATTCACAGCTTTTTTCATGTCCTCTTCTTTAACAAGAATCCAAATCGTTGTATGAGAGTCGGCAGATTGCAGAATTTGAATGTTTTCACGTGATAATGCACCTACAATTTTCGCTGTTACCCCTGGTACACCACTCATACCTGCTCCAACAGCTGAAACCTTCGCACAATGACGCTGTACCTCAGGTTCATAGCCCATTTCTCTTAAAATGGCAATCGCACGATCTGCCACTTCATCTGAAACCGTATAGACGACGCCTCTAGGGTTAATGTTGATGAAATCGACACTGATTTTTTCATTTGCCATTGCTTTAAACACTTTCTCTTGCAAGTCAAATTGCCCGTCTTTAGCCAATACTTTAATTTGCGTAATGTTAGACAAGTGAGCAATACCCGTAATCGTGCGATCTTGGACATCTTGGGCCGCTTTTTCAGAAAGCATAGACGTTACAAGAGTCCCTCTACTCGTTGAGTGAGTTGAACGAATATGGATCGGAATTTTTGCTTGCATCGCAATTTCAACTGCACGTGGATGAATAACTTTAGCCCCTTGATAAGCCATATTACAAATTTCATTATAAGTCATAGTATCAAGAGCACGCGCATCGGATACAATCCGGGGATCAGCAGTCATAACACCTTCTACATCCGTAAAGATATCTACCCATTCTGCGCCAACAGCTGCTCCAAGAGCAGTGGCGGAAGTATCACTTCCACCACGTCCTAGAGTGGTCATTTCCCCTGTTTTTGATTGCCCTTGGAAACCGGCAACGACCAAGACATCTTGCTGCTCTAGCAGTTTCTTCAAGTGATCTGAGCGCATTTCTAGAATTTTAGCACTCGTAAAGTCATCATTCGTTCTAAAGCCTGCTTGCCCACCTGTTAAGGCTTGAGCACTTGCTCCAAGTTCATTTAACAATTCAGTAAATACGACTGAAGAGATGATTTCACCACATGAGACAAGAAGATCTTGTTCTCTTTTTGAAATATGATTGTGATCCACTAATTGAAGAAGTGTGTCTGTAGCATATGGTTCACCACTACGACCCATTGCAGATACAACAACGATCACCTTGTAACCATCTTGAACAGACTTTAATACATGTTGGGCCGCTTTTTTACGGACTTCTTCATCCCTGACAGATGTCCCGCCGAATTTTTGAACTATAATCTTCATAAGACACCTACTCTTCTACGATAAAAGTTGTAATTTAACAAGACTTTCAGCAATTTGGACAGAATTCCATGCAGCACCTTTTAGAAGATTATCTGACACGATCCACATATGGTATCCATTATCACGATCAAGATCGCGACGAATTCGACCGACAAAGACATCTTCTTTTCCTACACAATTAGCTGCCATTGGATAAAGCTGCTCGGTGGGATCGTCTTGTAAAGTAACCCCAGGAGCTTCTTGTAGTAATGCTTTCACTTCATCCACTGTAGCGCCAGACTTTTCTGTTTCGATATAAACTGATTCAGAGTGACCTGTTTCGATCGGTAGTCGTACGCAAGTAGCAGCTACTTCCAGTGTATCCATATGCATAATTTTCTTGGTCTCATTAATCATTTTCATTTCTTCAAATGTATATCCATTTTCTTGGAATAAGTCAATTTGCGGAACAGCATTAAATGCTATTTGGTAATGCTTTTTGTCTCCACCTACTGGAAGGATCTCAGGAGTGAAGTCTTCTCCGTTTAAAATAGCTTTTGTTTGATCTTTCATTTCTTCAATTGCTTCAAGACCAGCACCAGATACAGCTTGATAAGTAGAAACAACTACTTTTGATAATCCATACTGCTTACGCATAGGCTCAAGAGCTACGACCATTTGAATAGTAGAGCAATTTGGGTTCGCGATAATCCCATTATGATTACGTAGATCTTCTTCATTAACTTCTGGTACTACAAGTGGAACATCGGGGTCCATTCTAAAAGCACTTGTATTATCAACAACAATGGCACCTCGTTTTACCGCTTCTGGTGCTAACGCTTTTGATACAGAACCGCCCGCACTAAATAGAGCAATCTGAACTCCTTCAAATGATTCTGGAGTTGCCTCTTGAACAATATACGTTTCACCTTTAAAGGTAATTTCTTTACCAGCTGAACGCTTGGATGAAAGCAAGGTTAATTTCCCAATTGGGAAATTGCGTTCCTCTAATGTTTTTAGCATTTGTTGTCCGACTGCACCTGTTGCTCCTACAACAGCTACATGATAGGTTGATGTTGTTGTCATTTTTGTTGTTCCCCTTCCTGCGTTCATAAGTTTAATAGATAGACGTATCTTGACGCAATTGAACTGATTATAGCACAATAAATTCAACTTTTCGTCAATTTCCTCTATTAAACTTTAAGGGAAAAGAAGCATTTGTGCAACTTCGTCTAACCGCTAATCTTTGAATTTTTCTACGAGTACAGGCTGATATTGGATGCCAGCTATGGCAGACTCTACTGTATCCACTAATGCTTCCATTCTAGCCACTAACGAGTTTGGCTTTTTAACAGGATCATCTTGACCGAATGGAATAAAGTAAATGTTTTTAGTAGCCATTAACCTCATAATATTGACCCCATTCAATCCAAGTGCATCATTTGTAGAGATTCCAAGTACGACTGGGTTACCATTTCTTAAGGTTGCTTTTGCCCCCATTAAGACGGGAGAGTCCGTTAGGGCATTAGCAAATTTACTCGTTGAATTTCCTGTAATCGGCGCCACCACCATACAATCGAGGGGTGTTTTCGGGCCAAAGGGTTCTGCTTTTACAATCGAGTTCACAATTGGCTCTGAAGTGATTTCTTTAATCTTAGTTAACCAATCCTCACTCTCACCAAATTTAGTATCCGTTGACTCTACCGTATATGTGACAAATGGCGTGACTTTCGCGCCTAAATCGACTAGCTTCTTCATCTCTGGTAGAACGGCATCATATGTGCAGTGGGATCCCGTTAAACCAAACCCAATGTGTTTCCCTTCTAAAGACATAATAATCCTCCTTATAATAAAGCACTTAATAAATTAAATAGTGATGATGCCACAGGGATTCTTAGTCCGCTTGTAAGAGATCAGCTAACACATTTGCTAAGATTCTACCTGCTGTTTTCGGGGCAACGATTCCAGGTAAACCTGGTGCTAGTAAAGCTTTCATTCCCCTTTTCTCTGCATATCTAAAATCCGTTCCACCGGGTTTTGATGCTAAGTCAATAATGAGAGCATGGAGCGGCATTTCTGCTAATACTTTTGCTGTAATAATGAGATCTGGAACAGTGTTAATACATATATCAATTGTCGATACTTCATCGATTAACTTATCTGTATGAAATGGCTTTAAACCCATCTCTGTAATTCTCGCTAATTGATGAGACTCATTGGCCCCTACCGATACATCTGCTCCTAATGCATCAAATGTCCTAGCTACAGACATACCAACGCGACCTAGACCTAAAACAGCTATTTTAGCACTATGAATGGTAATATCCGTATGTTGAATGGCCATCATAATAGCCCCTTCAGCAGTTGGAATCGAATTATAAATTGCGATATCATCTCTACCCATCAACTGCACTAACTTTCGCTTTGCTTTTTTTACACAATTATTTAGGGTTTCGTTGGTTATTCCAGAATAGATCGTACAATGTTCTGGTGTTTGGCGAACTATATCAGGGGTTAATATGATTTTCTCATTTGAGAAGATTGTTTCTATTTCACCATTAGCGTTCATGCCGCTAACGGGGAGTAAGATCGCATCGACTGAACTCCATTTGACTTCATCCATGGCTTGTTTTGAAGCACCAATATAGCCATCATCTAATTGTTCAAAGCCTACTAATGATAGCTTTGCATCAAGTGTTGATAATTTCCTGATAATTTCAAGCTGTCTTGCGTCACCCCCGATGACGACTATCGCTTTTCCTGTTAACATTAGCGTCCCTACCCCTTTCCTAAAGTAGCTTTCGCCCCCAAACGTAGCCGTAGTTGCTTTGGAGGGAGTAACAATATCTGTTTCGATTCACGATAGCATATGTAAAAACCTATTAATAAGTGAATGAACCTCGGCCTCTTTTTGTGATTATTGAACGTAAACTAAACAAAAAAAACACATTGCCCAAGCAATGTGTTCTTCAGTCGTAGTAACCCATATCGATAATGATCATATCCTGACCGATTTTTTTTACCTGATTCCAATGTACGGTTACTTCCTTTTCTTTTTTCCCAAAACCAAACCACTTCATTGTAGGAATAATAAAAGCTTCTATTTCACCGGTTTCTTCATTAATTAATAGATCTGTTTGACCTAAAATGCCCATTCGTTCCCCTTTTTGATAATCAATGATTTCTTTATTGCTAATTTCACTTAAACGCATGCTCCCCCTCCGCTCTATTGTGATTATACGAGTAGTATATGACTGAGGAAGCCCAAAAAGACCAGCCTTGTAGTGGCTGGTCTTTTTCCGGTTAAGATTTAAGTGAAGATGGTACTTCGCCAGTTGAGCTAATTAATGAAATAGCTGGATCGGTTGAGAGAATGGTATCTGCAAGACGATTAACATCTTCTAGGCTCACTTTATTAATTTCATTAATAATATCATCAAGTGTACGATGACGTTTTAACATCAATTCATTCTTACCATTTCTACTCATTCTTGAGTTTGTGCTTTCTAAACTTAACATCAAGCTACCTTTTAATTGCTCTTTGCCGTTATGCAGTTCCTTCTCACTCATCCCTTGCTCTCTAAGAGTAGTCGTTGTTTGATTTAAGGCCACAACTAGTTCATCTAATTGCTCTAGTGCAGTTCCTGCATACACGGTTAACATCCCACTATCTTGATAAGATGAATGGTAGGAGAATACTGAGTAGCAAAGCCCTCTCTTTTCTCTTATTTCTTGGAAAAGACGACTACTCATGCTTCCACCAAGTAAATTATTTAACAAGATAAGAGAGTAAACATCTTCATGACCAATTGGAAGTCCTGGGTATGCTAAGCAAAGATGAGCTTGCTCTGCCTCTTTTTTTCTTGTAATCAGTTCAGAATGGAAGATAGGCGTAGATGCCTTGTATTCAAAAGATGTTGGTTTGACAGCCGAAAAGATTTCTTTAATCGAATCAATTAATTCCTCTGTAATATTACCAGCGACAGAAATAACTACATGGTCACCTGTGTAATAACGATCCATATAAGAACGCAAAGCTTCTTCATCAAAAGTTTTCAACGTATCTTGCGTTCCTAGTATAGGATAACCTAGTGAATGATCACTATAGGCTGCCTTGCTAAGGAGATCGTGCACGATATCATCTGGTGTATCATCTACCATTTTAATTTCTTCTAATACGACATTTCTCTCTTTTTTAAGTTCTCCCGCTTCAAACTTCGAGTTAAAGAACATGTCTGATAATACATCAACCGCAATCGGTGCGTGTTCATCTAGTACCTTTGCATAGTAACAAGTGTACTCTTTTGAAGTGAACGCATTTACTTGACCACCAATTTTATCAAATTCTTCTGCAATGTCAGCTGCACTACGCGTATTTGTTCCTTTAAAGAACATATGCTCCAAAAAGTGTGAAATCCCATTTTCATGTTTATCTTCAAAGCGGGAACCTGTGCCAATCCACACCCCAATTGAGACGGATCTTACGGTAGGAATCGTTTCTGCCATTATTCGCACACCATTATCTAGTTCAATCTTCTGTATCAATCTATATCCCCCTATATTCAGTCATCCAGGGTTACACCATTATGATGAACTCTTGATTCAGACATTAATTCTGATACCGTTCCGAGTTCTAGTCCTTTAGCTTGTATACCTTTAATCATGTCCTCAAGGCCGATAGCTGTTGGTTCTGTTGGATGCATCAATACCATTGCACCCGGATGAACTTTGCTTAAAACACGATTCACCATTTCCTCTGGTTGTGGACGTTTCCAGTCAACGGTATCTACAGACCATAAGATTGTCATCATTCCATGTACGGAAGCTTGATCTATAACTGTTTGTGAATAACTTCCACTAGGAGGGGCAAACCATTTTGGTGTAACATCTAGCGTTGCAAGTATGACATCATTCGTTTTTTTGAGTTCTTCATTCATTCTTTCCAAAGTTAATGATTTCATATCAGGGTGAGAATAAGCATGGTTCCCTATTTCATGACCTTGTTCTAAAATCATCGTTGCCATTGTTGGATTACTTTTCACCCATGAACCATCTAAAAAAAAGGTAGACTTTACTCCATGTTCTTTCATTACTTTTAACATATCAGGAATATATTCATTTCCCCAAGCCACATTAACGAGTAAACTGACCATTGGCTTTTTTTCATTGCCTTTATAGATCGGCGATGGAGGTAAATCCTCTAAGTGAACAGTAGGTTTTATTTCCTCAAATACCAATCGTTGTTCCTCAAATGAGCCCAGCTTCTTCATCTTATCATAGGAAGCATTCACGTCAACCATTAACCCATTGTATCCCGGTACTGCCTTCCAGACTGGATCAATTCTAGCATCAATGGCTGCTTGTTCATAGCCTTCTTTCTTTGCGAGAATCTCTTCATGTAATGGATCTTGTTCTTTCATGACCATTTGAGACTCTTGTTTCAATTCATTTATGTATTGCAATGAGAACGGATTTTGTACAGCTCCAAATGAGATCACCAATAAACAGCAGCATACAAATAAAGCGGATGCATGTTTCTTCATCCTCATCAATCCTCCTTCCTTCTAATGGCATCCTATGCAAAAGAAGGACGAGGTAGAACAGAGTTAGTCAACTCCTGCTGATATAAGAAGTAAACATAGTAAAAAAAAGAGACAAGAAATTCCTTGTCTCCTTCTTGTTATTTACCAGCTTGTTCTTGTTTTTCTTTTTCTTCTTTAAGAAGAACTTTACGAGATAAATTCACTCGACCTTGGTTATCCACTTCAGTGACACGAACTAATAGTTCATCACCAAGTTTAACAACATCCTCAACTTTGTTGATTCGTTCTTCAGCTAATTGAGAAATATGAACAAGACCGTCTTTACCTTTAAACAATTCAACAAATGCACCAAACTTCTCGATTCTCTTCACTTTACCAAGATACGTTTGGCCTACTTCTACTTCACGAACAATATCTTCAATGATCTTACGAGCTTGTTCGTTCATTTTGCTATCTACTGAAGAGATGTAAACTGTACCATCTTGTTCGATGTCAATTTTAACTCCAGTCTCTTCGATAATTTTGTTAATCATTTTACCACTTGGTCCAATAACATCGCGGATCTTATCCGGGTTAACATGCATTGTCATGATCTTAGGTGCATATTGAGATAACTCTGTGCGTGATTCAGCAATGGCAGATAACATATTATCTAAAATCACCATACGTCCTCGTTTAGCTTGCTCAAGAGCTTGCTCAAGTACATCACGATTAATACCAGAGATCTTAATATCCATTTGAAGAGCGGTTACGCCTTCTTTTGTACCCGCTACTTTAAAGTCCATATCACCTAATGCATCTTCCATGCCTTGGATATCTGTTAAAACGGTAAGATGTTCTTCGTGTTTTACAAGACCCATCGCAATACCAGCTACCGGAGCTTTAATTGGTACCCCAGCATCCATCATCGCAAGTGTACTTGCACAAATACTAGCTTGAGAAGTTGAACCATTTGATTCAAGTACCTCAGATACAAGACGGATCGTGTATGGGAAGTCATTTTCATTTGGAATAATTGGCTCAAGCGCACGTTCACCTAAAGCACCATGTCCAATTTCACGACGACCTGGACCACGAATTGGGCCTGTTTCACCGACACTAAATTGTGGGAAGTTATAGTGATGCATGAAACGTTTTGATTCTTCAATACCTAGGCCATCAAGGATTTGAACATCTCCTAGAGCACCTAACGTACAAATACTAAGAGCTTGAGTTTGTCCACGTGTGAATAATCCAGAACCGTGCGTACGCGGTAACATATCGACTTGTGATGCTAGTGGACGAATTTCATCTACTCCACGACCATCAGGACGTACTTTTTCCACGGTAATCAATCTGCGAACTTCTTCTTTTACTACTTTTTGAAGAACTTCTTTAACGTCTCCGACTAAATCAGCATCTTCTTCTTCGAAACGTTCAAGGATTGGCTTCATCACTGCATCAATTGCTTCTTGACGCTCATGCTTTTCTTGAACTTGAACAGCTTTTTTCAAATCAGACTCAGCTAATTGACGAACTTTAGCTTCAAGGTCTGCATCAACCTGCTTTAGTTTAATTTCTTTCTTTTCTTTACCTACTGCCTTAGCGATCTCCTCTTGGAACTCTACTAAGCGTTTGATTTCATCATGACCGTACATGATCGCCTCAAGCATCGTTTCCTCAGGTACTTCATCCGCACCTGCTTCAACCATGTTGATTGCATCTTTTGTACCTGCAACAACTAAGTTAATATCACTATTATCTAGTTGTTCAGTTGTAGGGTTAATAATCAAATCGCCATTATTACGCCCTACCGTTACACCTGCAATGGGACCATCAAAAGGAATATCTGAGATCGAAAGTGCAATAGATGAACCGATCATTGCTGCCATTTCAGATGAACAGTCTTGATCAACACTCATCACGATGCTAATGACTTGAACTTCATTACGGAATCCATCGGGGAATAGTGGGCGGATTGGTCTATCAATGAGACGGCTCGCCAAGATTGCCTTTTCACTCGGACGACCTTCACGCTTAATAAAGCCACCTGGGATCTTACCAGCTGCGTATAAACGCTCTTCGTAGTTAACTGTAAGTGGGAAGAAGCTTAAATTCTTAGGTTCTTTTGATGCTGTAACCGTAGATAATACAGCTGTATCGCCATATCGAACGAGTACTGCTCCGTTTGCTTGCTTTGCAAATTGACCTGTTTCTACCGTAAGTTCGCGGCCAGCCCAATCCATTGAAAAAACTTGTCTTTCTTGTTCCATATGCGTACTCCTCTCGTACACTAAAATTATTCAATCTTTTCTTATTATTACCGATTTATGTGAAAAATAAAAGAGTCAATCAAGATCCTCTTTTTTAGCGTCTCTGTTTATGTATAATAGCTTAAACATGAGATGTAGGGAGAGATTTCCATCGCTTTTAGATGAAGAAAAAAGCGGGAAATCTCCCGCTTTCATCATGCTTATCGACGTAAGCCAAGCTTGTCAACAAGGTTACGGTAACGAGTAACATCGTTATTACGTAAGTACGTTAACAAGTTACGACGTTGACCTACCATTTTTAGAAGACCACGACGTGAATGGTGATCTTTCTTGTGAGTACGTAAGTGCCCGTTTAATGTGTTGATTTGCTCAGTAAGGATAGCTACTTGAACCTCTGGAGAACCAGTGTCAGTATCATGAGTTTTGAACTCAGCAATTAGCTCGTTCTTGCGCTCTTGTGTTAATGCCATCCTGTTCACCTCCCTTTAAATTATCTCCTATTCCCTAGCAAGCGTCGGTGAATCGTCCTGCCAAGAAACGGATGTGTACTTGAAGTACAACCATTACTATACAACGTTAAGACACATAATGCAAGAAACTTAGATGCTTTTTTCAGCAAAATATTCAATTGCTTCTTCTTTGTCTTTTTGAATTTGTGTGATCAGTTCATCCACCTGATTAAACTTCTTCTCGGCACGAATTCTTCTCAGAAAAGAAACAGCAACATTACTGCCATAGATTGATTCATCGAAATCAAAAATATTTACTTCAATGGAAGGAGCGGTGGCATCTGAATGGAAAGTAGGCTTAAACCCCACATTGCAAACCCCATTATACTCCTTGCCATTAACAAAAAAGCTTACAGCATATACGCCTGTTTTAGGGATTTTAACGTGATCCTTCGGTTCAACATTTGCCGTTGGAAAGCCGATCGTACGTCCTCGTTTGTCACCGTCAATTACAGTACCATAAATCTGATAAGGTTCTCCTAAATAAAAAGAGATCTCATCGACTTTTCCTTCATCCAACAGTTCTCTTATTTTTGTAGAGCTGATTTTCACATCGTCTTGTTCTACTTTTTTTACCGTTGTTTGATCAAATTTATTTCTCGAATGGAAGGTAAGTGTTTCCATCGTCCCTTTTCCAAGCGCACCATATGTAAAATCAAATCCAGCTACCACATGTTTCACATCAAGAGCAATTATGTAGTCATCTACAAATTGCTGTGGTGTTAACGAAGCAAACTCCTTGGTAAACGTAACGACATATAATGTATCCACTCCTAATGCTTCTATCTTCTTTTCTTTCAAAGGGAGTGGGGTTAAATAGCGCATAGGCTCTGTTTGCTTTCGCAATACTTCTTTAGGATGTGGATGAAATGTCATAACCGCTACTTCTAATCCACGCTTACCTGCTTCTATACAAGCTGTTTTTATTACCCTTTGATGGCCGATATGAACCCCATCAAAATAACCAAGCGCAAGTACAGTTGGGCGTTTTTTCAGTGTATTCGCTTCAATTGGGTGATGCAAATAAATCGTATCCATCAAGATTCCCCTTTTTCTGCTTAACTTATATGAGCTAACTCGTAGTCCAGATCATTTTTTCTGGTTTAATAAGACCAGGTTTTGTCGGATGCTTTTGATAAATCGCTAAGCATTCCCCTTGTTCATTATAAACGGTAAAGCGCAATTCATCTAATCCTTTTTCTTCAGGTAAGACCGAACCATATTTTATGAGTTGCTCGACCGTGTGGTCAACAATTAGTTTCGGTAGGTGCTGAACCGCTTCATCCAGAGGCCGCAACTTATCCATTCTTGCATCAATTGACTCTAACGCCTCTAATTCTTCTAACGTCGTACACACTTCAGTGGTGTAAGGGCCTGACGCTGTTCGTTTCAAGGCAGACATATGAGCTGGAAAACCTAACGTTTTACCAAGGTCAACTGCAAGCGTGCGAACGTATGTCCCTTTGCTACATATGACTTTAAATGGAAAAGAAAAGGTCTTCATCCCCTCGTTATATGTTACATCCCCCATTAAATCAAGTTCAAAGATGGTCACTTGTCTTTTAGGTCGTTCTACCGTTTGATTTTTCCGGGCATACTCATATAACTTTTTGCCATTTACTTTAACAGCAGAATACATAGGGGGAACTTGCGTGATTTCCCCTTTAAAAGAAGACAATAACGCGAGGACTTCGTCTTTAGACCACGGATTGTTTACTTCCATACGCTCGACAATCTCTCCGCTTTTATCTTCGGTGGTAGTTGAATACCCTATCGTCGCTTCACCAATATATGTTTTTGTGTAATCAGACATATATTGAGCAACTTTTGTGGCACGTCCGATACAGATCGGTAACACGCCTACGACATCTGGATCTAATGTACCGGTATGCCCTACCTTTTTCGTTTGGAATAAACGGCGGATCTTTATCACACAATCATGTGATGTCATACCAGCTGGCTTTATGAGCGGCAAAATACCTTCAAGCTGTTTCATACACACACCTCTAATTTATTAACTTTTCCTTTATACGTGCTGAAAAAGGATAGAAAGCAAGTGCTCCCTATCCTTTTACAAGCATTATTCATAAACGCTGAACATTATTTATTTAAATCTTTTAATAATGTTTCAATACGATTACCATACTCAATTGATTCATCAAATTCAAAGGTTAATTCAGGAGTTTTACGTAAACGAATTCTTTTACCAATCTCTGAACGGATAAAACCTTTCGCTTTTGAAAGTCCACTTAGAGTAGCTTCCTTTTGTTCATCACTGCCAAGAACCGTAATAAACACAGTTGCTTGCTGCAGATCACCCGTTACATCTACACCAGTAATCGTGACAAAGCTAATACGAGGATCTTTCAATTCTCGCATAATAATATCACTTAACTCTTTTTTCATTTGTTCGCCAACACGATTTGCTCGAACGTTACTCATAGTTGTTCACCTCTGTTTATACGATTATAACCACTCATATGTTGTGACCGTCCGTTCAGCTTCTGACTCTGTATCAATAAACTTGATCGCACGCTCGAGTTCCCTCTCACAGATGACTCTCTCGTTTGATACAGTGACAATTGTAAGCTCGGCGCGTTGCCACACATCTTGAAAGTTTGTTTCTGCTACTGCTAGATTAAAACGTTGCTTCAGCCTTGTTACTAGACTTTTTAGAACAGAACGCTTCTCTTTAAGTGAATGGGCATCATAAATTAGAAGCTCACAACGGACCGAACCGATGATCATTTACGTTCAATTTCCTCCATCACATACGCTTCAATAACATCGCCTTCTTTGATGTCATTAAATTTTTCAAGAGTAATACCACATTCATAACCTGCAGCAACTTCTTTTGCATCATCTTTGAAACGTTTTAATGCGTTAATAGCACCTTCATAAATAACAATACCATCACGGATTAAACGAACAGTAGAGTCTCTTGAGACTTTCCCTTCCGTTACATAAGCACCGGCAATTGTACCAACTTTAGATACTTTAAACGTCGTACGGATCTCAACTTGACCAATCACTTTTTCTTCAAATTCTGGATCAAGCATCCCTTTCATAGCAGATTCAATCTCATCAATCGCGTTATAAATAACACGATGTAAGCGAATATCTACTTTTTCAACTTCAGCAGTACGTTTTGCTCCATTATCAGGACGAACGTTAAATCCAATAACAATGGCATTTGAAGCTGAAGCAAGAATAATATCCGATTCTGTGATCGCTCCTACTCCGGTATGGATGATGTTAACTTTTACGCCTGCAACATCGATTTTCTCAAGAGAGCCTCTCATTGCTTCAACTGCACCTTGAACATCAGCTTTAATGATGATGTTGATATCTTTAACTTCCCCTTGCTGAATTTGATTAAATAAATCATCAAGACTTACTCTAGAACTATCAGCACGGTTCTCTTCACGTTGGCGACTCGTACGAGCTTCACCGATATGACGAGCTGTTTTCTCATCTGCGAATACTTGGAACTGATCCCCAGCTTGAGGCACTTCATTTAGACCAGTAATCTCTACTGGAGCTGAAGGACCTACTTCTTTCACACGACGACCAAGATCATTGACCATAGCACGAACACGACCGAATGCGTGCCCTACAACAATTGGATCTCCAATTTTCAATGTTCCATTCTGTACTAGTAGTGTCGCTACAGCACCGCGTCCTTTATCAAGTTCAGCTTCTACAACTGTACCACGAGCCATACGATCAGGATTTGCTTTTAATTCAGCTACTTCAGAAACAAGAAGAATCATTTCTAATAATTCATCAATACCCTGGCCATTTAATGCTGAAACATTAACAAAGATTGTGTCTCCACCCCAAGCTTCAGGGACAAGTTCGTACTCGGTTAACTCTTGCATAACACGGTCTGGGTTAGCAGCTTCTTTATCCATTTTATTCACTGCCACAATGATTGGTACTCCAGCAGCTTTTGCATGGCTAATCGCTTCTTTTGTTTGAGGCATTACACCGTCATCTGCTGCCACAACTAGGATGGTAATATCCGTTACTTGAGCTCCACGTGCACGCATCGTTGTAAAGGCTGCGTGACCAGGTGTATCAAGGAACGTAATAGGTTTTCCATTCGTTTCGATTTGATATGCGCCAATATGTTGTGTAATTCCGCCAGCTTCTCCAGCTGTCACTTTCGTATTACGGATTGAATCAAGCAATGTTGTTTTACCATGGTCAACGTGACCCATAATTGTAACAACAGGAGGACGTTCTCTTAAGTCTTCCTCTTTTTCTTCCTCTACATAACTATCAAGGTCAATTTTATCAACAACAATTTCTTCTTCTACTTCCACACCATAATCAGTTGCAATAAGCTCAATAGTATCTTTATCAAGTTCTTGGTTAATAGTAGCCATTACACCAAGAGCCATAAGCTTTTTGATCAGTTCAGAAGGTTCTTTATGAAGCTTTTTCGCTAGTTCAGCAACTGTTAATGATTCAATAAATGTAATTTTCTCTGGAAGCGGCTTTGGCTTAGGCGGCTCTTGACGAGGTTTTTCATTACGTTTATTTTGTTGCTTCCCACGATTTTGTTGGAAATTCGGCTTATTGCCTTTTCTCTTGTTATTGTTGTTGTTATTATTCATATGATTGGTAGCCTTCCCTTGTTGCTTTTGAGCCGTATTATTCGGCTTGTCTTTTTTCATTTCATTTTGCTTAGGAGCTGGTTTTCCTTCTAACTTAGCAATAACCGAATCATCAATGTAAGACATATGGTTCGATACCGATACATCCATTGTTTTTAATTTCTCAATGACATCTTTACTCGGAACGTTTTTCTCTTTTGCGTATTCATATATTCTCATTTTGCTCATATACGTACCTCCACATTTATTGGTCCAATAATGAGGTCATCTTCTTTGCGAACCCAGGATCTTTTATCCCAACTACCACTCGTTCTGCCTTACCAATTGCAGCTCCAAGTGTAGCTCGATCGCTGACAATTCGAACAGGAACGGAATAATAGCCACATTTGTCCAATATCTTTTTCTTTGTCTGTTCTGCTGCATCATTCGATAAAAGTACCAACCGTACAGATTGATGACGAACATCTTTAATGACGAGCTCTTCCCCAGTGACCAATTGTCTAGCACGTGCAGCAAGACCAAGTAAAGAGACCCATTTAGGTTGTTGGTAGCTCATTTACTTTTGCCCCCGCTGACGTTGTGCTTCTAATTGATCATATTGCTCTTCGGTAAGTTTCACTTGCAAATGTCTAGATAGACTATCTTTCTTTTTCGCTTCTTTAAAACATTCTTCACTATTGCTAATGTAAGCACCACGTCCGTTCTTTTTACCTGTAAGATCTAATACAACTTCTCCTTCAGGTGTGCGGACAATTCGCACTAATTCGTGCTTTGGCTTCATTTCTTGAGTAATGATGCACTTTCTGAGAGGAACTTTACGCTGTTTCATGGCCCCGTCTCCTTCTTACTCTTCGTTATGATCTTCTACATCAGGTACAAACGTTTCTTCTAGAGCTGAGTCATCTTCTAGAGGAGCAAGGTCCTCATCATTTAACAGACCTAATTCCTTCGCTTCTGACTCACTTTTAATATCAATTTTCCACCCTGTTAACTTCGCTGCTAAACGTGCATTTTGACCACGTTTACCGATTGCTAATGATAACTGGTAATCAGGCACAATCACTTGTGTCATTTTGTCTTCTTCGTTTACATTTACTTTCACAACTTTTGAAGGACTAAGAGCATTTGCCACATACTCCACAGGATCTTCTGACCAGCGAACAATGTCAATTTTTTCACCTTTTAGCTCATCAACAATCGTTTGAACGCGTTGCCCACGAGGTCCTACACACGAACCAACAGGGTCCACTTCAGGATTTTCAGCGTGTACAGCAATCTTAGAACGATCACCAGCTTCACGTGATACTGATTTAATTTCAACTGTTCCATCATAAATCTCTGGAACTTCTAATTCAAAAAGACGCTTAAGTAGGCCTGGGTGAGTTCGTGAAATTAAAATTTGAGGACCTTTCGTTGTTTTCTCCACTTTCGTAATAAACGCTTTAATGCGATCATTATGCTTATATGTTTCGTTTGGCATTTGCTCGTTAAGCGGTAATAGGGCCTCTACTTTACCTAGATCAACGTAGATAAAACGGTGATCTTGACGTTGCACAATCCCCGTCATAATATCCTCTTCACGATCAATGAAGTCTGAGTAGATGATTCCACGTTCTGCTTCACGTACTCGCTGAGTTACGACTTGTTTAGCCGTTTGAGCGGCGATACGGCCGAAATCTTTAGGTGTTACTTCAATTTCAACGATATCATCTACTTCATAGTTCGGGTTGATTCCTTTTGCTTCTTCTAGAGAAATTTCAAGACGAGCATCAAATACCTCTTCTACAATCGTCTTGCGTGCAAATACGCGAATACTTCCATTATCGCGGTTCACATCAACGCGTACATTTTGCGCTTGGCTAAAATTACGCTTGTACCCTGAGATTAAAGCGGCCTCGATCGCCTCAATAATCACATCTTTACTAATACCTTTTTCTTTCTCTAGTGTCGTTAACGCATCCATAAATTCACTATTCATGAATGTAACATCCCCCTTTCAACTTCCACAAAAAAATATGCTCGTATTCAATTAAAAAATAATCGCTAAACGTGCACTTGCTACTTTATCGTACGGAATCTCATAAGATTTCTTACGCGTTTTGATTTTGACTTCAATCGTAATCGTTTCGCCATCAAACGCTTGAAGCATTCCTTCAAATGCTTTTTCACCATCAACTGGCTCATACGTTGTCACGAAAACATTCTTGCCAATCGCCTTTTCGATATCCCGAGCTTTCTTTAACGGTCTTTCAGCCCCAGGAGAGGAGACTTCAAGGAAGTAAGCTTGAGGAATCGGATCCACTTCATCAAGTTTCTCACTCAATTGCTCACTTACTTTCCCGCAATCTTCAAGGTCTACACCTGTATCTGAATCGATAAAGACTCTTAAAAACCAATTAGGCCCTTCCTTTTTAAATTCAACATCAACTAGCTCTAAGTTTAGCCCGTCCAATAGAGGTGTCGCTAACTCAGCTATGATGTCAGTTACTTTCGTACTCATCAATACCCTCCTTGATCTCTTTCCATCTATAAAAAGACGTATTATGCCATCCATACCCTTACATTAAATAGGTCTAAACGAAAACGAAAGAGTGGGTTTCCCCACTCTTTTTAGGTTCCGTATTCTAAGTATTACCATAACAAGGATATCATACTCTCTTGCTATTTGCAACTTGCCACCACCCTTAAGAAGGCGTCAGAGCACGCTTTAACGGCTTTCACTAAAATAGTGAGAGCTGATTTGAATCAGGCATGCCCTTAAGACATCCATGTTCATCTAGATGCTCTAACACGGTTTTTGTCAGGCGAGCTTTCTGCTGCAAATCTTCCTTCGAGAGAAATTCTACATCTTTTCTCGCTTTCACAATATTCAACGCAGCATTTGTTCCGACCCCTGTCATCGCATTAAATGGTGGTAATAAACTCATCCCATCGACGATAAACTCGGTAGCACTTGATTCATAAAGATCCACTTTCTTAAAGGAGAAGCCACGTTCACACATTTCAAGGGCTAACTCAAGGACCGTCAGTACAGCCTTCTCTTTTGGTGCGGCATCTAATCCTTTTGCATTAATCTCCTCGATTTTCGCTTTAATCGCTGTTGAACCTTTGATCATCGTATCAAGATCAAAGTCATCTGCTCGAACGGTAAAATAAGAAGCGTAATAAAGGATTGGATGATGGACTTTGAAATAAGCAATACGTACAGCCATTAACACATATGCAGCTGCGTGAGCTTTTGGGAACATGTATTTAATCTTCGTACACGAGCCAATATACCAATCAGGTACATCATGTTTTTTCATTTCTTCAACCCATTCTGGCTGAAGCCCTTTTCCTTTACGTACAAACTCCATGATCTTAAAAGCAAGTGATGGTTCTAAGCCCTTATAAATCAAATAAACCATAATATCATCACGACAACCAATAACATCTTTTAACTCGCATGTGCCGTTATAAATTAATTCGTTAGCATTATTCAGCCAAACATCTGTACCATGTGAAAGACCAGAGATCTGTACTAATTCAGAAAAGGTACTTGGTTTTGTTTCTTCAAGCATTTGACGTACGAAGCGTGTCCCAAATTCAGGGATACCTAATGTCCCTGTTTTACACATGATTTGATCTTCGGTCACACCAAGCACATCAGGTCCACTAAAGATTTTCATCACTTCAGTATCATCCGTTGGAATCGTTTTAGGATCGATCCCTGATAAATCTTGAAGCATACGAATAACGGTTGGGTCATCATGACCTAAGATATCCAATTTCAATAAGTTATCATGAATCGAATGGAAGTCAAAGTGAGTCGTTTTCCATTCAGCCGTCTTATCATCAGCAGGAAACTGAATCGGCGTAAAATCATAAATGTCCATGTAATCTGGTACAACGATGATCCCACCAGGATGCTGCCCGCTTGTTCGTTTTACTCCTGTACAACCTGATACTAAACGATCAATTTCTGCGCCGCGCATATGCAAGTCATGATCACCCTGGTAACCTTTGACATATCCATATGCCGTCTTTTCAGCTACTGTACCAATTGTTCCTGCACGATACACATATTCCTCCCCAAATAACTCTTTCGTGTAATGGTGAGCACGCGGTTGATATTCACCAGAGAAGTTTAAGTCAATATCAGGTACTTTATCTCCTTTAAAGCCAAGGAACGTTTCAAATGGTATATCTTGTCCATCCTTCACATATGCTGTACCGCATTCAGGACAGTCTTTATCAGGAAGGTCAAAGCCAGATCCTACTGAACCATCGTTGAAAAAATAGGAGTGCTGACAATTTGGACACACATAATGTGGTGGAAGTGGATTCACTTCTGTAATTTCCGTCATTGTGGCGACAAATGAAGAACCTACTGAACCCCGCGACCCAACTAAGTAACCATCAATTAATGATTTTTTAACGAGTTTTTGAGAGATCAAATAAATAACCGCAAACCCATGACCAATAATACTTTTCAATTCTTTTTCTATCCGAGCTTCAACAATCTCTGGTAGCTCCTCACCATAAATACTTCTAGCCATTGAATAACTCATTTCACGTATTTCATCATCCGCCCCTTCAATCTTAGGCGTATATAATTGATCAGGAATCGGATGTAGTTCTTCAATTAAGTCAGCTACTTTATGGGTATTATCCACCACCACTGCTTTTGCACGCTCATCACCTAAGAACCGAAATGCATCCATCATTTCATCAGTCGTTTTAAAATGAACAGGCGGAAGTGTTTGCTTGTTAAGTGGATTCGCACCACCTTGAGAAGCAATTAAGATTTTACGGTAGATGGCATCTTCCTTTGTTAAATAATGCGCATTTCCAGTTGCTACGACTGGCTTATCTAGCTTCTCACCTAACTCAACGATGTTCGTGATAATTTCTATTAAGGATTCATCATTTTTAACTAACTCTTTTTCAATTAAGTGCTTATAATTATCTAGTGGTTGGATCTCTAAATAGTCATAGAACTTTGCAATTTCCTCCACTTCTTCTGGAGATTTTTGCATCATCCCTTCAAATACTTCACCTTTGTCACAAGCCGTTCCGATCAAAATTCCTTTACGATGCTTTTGCAATTGTGATCGTGGAATACGTGGCGTGCGGAAGAAATAATCAACATGAGACATGGATACGAGCTTATAAAGATTTTTCAAGCCTTCTTGAGTTTGAGCTAAAAGAATACAATGCGATGGTCGCTGTCTCGTAAAGTTTCCTTGGCCCATATGATCATTTAATTGATCATGATGCGTGACTTCACGTTCATTCGCATCCCTTACCATTTTCCACAGTAGATAACCCGTAGCCTCCGCATCATAAATCGCTCTATGATGACTGACTAACTCGATGTCAAACTTTTTACAAAGTGTATTTAAACGATGGTTTTTGAGCTCAGGATATAAAAAGCGCCCTAATTCTAATGTATCGATTACAGGATTAGTTGCATCTCCCAACCCTATCTTTTGGTAACCCACGTTTAAGAAACCCATATCAAAGCTTGCATTGTGTGCGACAAGAGTGGCATCCCCAACAAATGCGTGGAAATCTTTTAATACATCTCCGATTTCTGGTTGGCCTTTTACCATGTCATCTGTGATGCCAGTAAGCTCAATAATCGTATTGGTTAGCGGTTCATGTGGATCAGCAAATGATTCAAATCGGTCGATAATTTCTCCATTTTTAATCTTAACAGCTGCAAGTTCAATAATCGTATTGTAAACAGCTGAAAGACCTGTTGTCTCCACATCAAATACGACATACTCTTCATCCATTAATTCACGATTAGCTTCGTTATAAGCGATAGGCACACCATCATCAACCAGATTTGCTTCTACACCATATAAGATCTTAATGCCGTGTTTTTTTCCTGCCCCATACGCTTCAGGAAAGGATTGAACGACGCCGTGATCGGTAATCGCAATTGCCGGGTGACCCCACTTAGCTGCTTGTTCAACATATTTACCGGCAGAGGTCATTCCATCCATTTGACTCATCGAAGTGTGCAAATGAAGCTCAATTCGCTTTTCTTCTTCGCCTGCATGATCAGCGCGTTCTGCTGGCTTTATTTGATTAAAATCATTCGCAATCATCACTAAGTCGCGCACAAATGTATCATTTTGAACGCCACCTCTCACTTTCATCCACATTCCTTTTTTAACAGCTTGTAAAATAGGAACATCTTCTTTATCACGTGAGAAGATTTTAACCATAATTGAATCGGTATAATCTGTGATTTTGAACGTTAACAGTGTTCTGCCACTTCTAAGTTCTCTTGTTTCCGCATCAAACACGTAACCTTGAACCGTTATACGGCGCTCTTCATCAACAATTCCTTCAAGTGGAACCGGATCATCTTTAATTGGATACCCGAGAACAACATCCCGGCCTTCAAGCTCATCACTCTTCTGTTCCATCTTCTTTTTCTCTAAAATAGCTTCAACAACTTTAGAGTGATCTTCTTGCTCTCTTTGCTCCACAAATTTCTGGAATTCTTGTTTGGACTCTTTAATCATCGGTTCACATGGAATAGTAGGAAGACTTAAAGAAACGAGACTCTCTCTAAGAGGTTCATGTAATTTACGCTTCAACGCAACTGCTTCTGTTTCATTACGGACATCGATCTCTAATCTCTTCCCATCAAACCTAGGAATTTGGTTGGACAATAAGGAGCGAAGCCCATCTGACACTGAATGAAGTCGGGTAACGATTAAAGGCCAATAGCCTTGCCAGTCCTCTTTACTCGGTGTACATGAATCATAATAAAAGGTGAACCCTACTGTTGCGATATGAGCAAATGTTTCTTTCAGTTTTTGTTCAAACAGTTCAAAAAGATGAGCAGGTACTAGAACTGGTAATTCAATATGAAAATGCCATGTCCGTTTCTCTTTAATGATCGTTAGTTTTCGAATTTTACCGTCTTTAAAGGGGCCATTTATCACTTCATCCGGAAATTGAAGTTGCGAAAGGAGTAGTTGAAATCGCTCTTTTCTTAGTTGTTCGTCTTGGGGCATCTTTTTTCTCCCTCCTTCTAAAACAATATATAGTCACATAAAAGAGAAGGTACCTCTAATTGAGATACCTATCTTTAAACCTATTAATTTGAAAGTTTCTCTTGCTCTGTACGAATGGTGTCAATAAGGTCAGCCACAGCTACTTCAATAACCTCACCCGTTTTACGGATTTTCACTTCAACCATACCTTCAGCTGCACGTTTTCCTACAGATACACGAATTGGCAAGCCGATTAAATCAGAATCTTTAAATTTCACACCAGCACGTTCAGGACGATCATCATATAATACATCAAATCCAGCTTGCTTTAATTGAGTATAAAGCTCTTCAGATAGCTCACTTTGTTCTGCATTTTTACTATTTAACGTTAATAGGTGCAAATCATATGGAGCAACGGAAACAGGCCATACAATTCCATTTTCATCATGATGCTGCTCAATAATTGCCGCTACTGTACGAGATACTCCCACTCCATAACAGCCCATGATCATTGGTTGAGTCTTACCATTTTCATCTAAGATAGTCGCATTCATTGCCTCTGAATAGACAGTTCCTAATTTGAAAACTTGTCCAACTTCAATGCCTTGAGCAAAACGAATCGTACCTTTACCGTCCGGAGAGGCATCTCCTTCTTGGATGAAGCGCAAGTCAGCATATTGGTCAACCTTGAAGTCACGATCAACATTGACACCTGTGAAATGTTGATCTGCTTCATTAGCACCACTTACTCCATTTCCGATCGCAGAAACAGCATGATCAGCAATAACTCTTAAGCCTTCTACACCAACTGGTCCAATGTTCCCAACTGGAGCAGATAACACTTCCTCCACTTCATGTGCTTCAGCAAAACGGATGGAGGTAGCAGATAGTTCATGCTTTAACTTTATATCATTTAACTCGTGGTCACCTCTAAGTAAAACAAGGGTCCAATCTTCATCAATCTTTACAAGTAATGTTTTGATGATTTGATCTTTTGCCACGCTAAGAGCATTCGAAACTTCTTCGATTGTTTTAGCAGAACCAGTGTCGACTTTAGTACGTTCGGCTAGTTCTACATTTTGTTTCTTGTATTGAACGTTAACAGCAGCCATTTCAATATTCGCTGCATAATCAGACTCATCAGAGTATGCAATCGTGTCTTCGCCGACATCAGCAAGTGCCATAAACTCATGTGTATCCTTCCCACCAATCGCACCTGAGTCAGCAATAACCGGACGGAACGTTAAGCCAACACGTGAGAAGATACGTGAGTAAGCATCATACATTTCCTTATATGCTTCATCTAAGCTCTCTGGAGTTGCATGAAAGGAATAGGCATCCTTCATGATAAATTCACGGCCTCGTAATAAACCAAATCTCGGACGGCGCTCGTCACGGAATTTTGTTTGAATCTGATAAAGGTTTACAGGCAGCTTTTTATATGAATTAATACTATCACGAAGAATACTTGTAATGACTTCCTCATGAGTTGGCCCGAGAGCAAAGTCCCTTTGATGACGATCTTTAAGACGCATCAATTCTCCACCCATTTTATCCCATCTACCAGTCTCTTGCCATAATTCAGCTGGGTGCATAGTTGGCATAGTTAATTCTTGTGCTCCTGCTTCATCCATTTCTTCACGTACAATTGATTCCACTTTATGAAGAACTCGTTTTGCTAATGGTAAATAGGAATACACTCCTGCAGCAATTTGACGAATCATTCCTGCACGAAGCATTAGTTGGTGACTAACGATATCAGCATCTGCTGGTACATCACGTAATGTTGGTACTAATAGTGAACGTTGTCTCATTTTCAAAACCCTTTCTTCTATCAACTATGCAATTTACCAATAAGACCGTCTACATGAACAAACGGTTAATATCATTCCATGTTACGAAAATAACTAGTAAGAACAACAGGGCAAAACCTACTAAATGAACCATTCCCTCTTTTTGAGGATCAATTGGCTTTCCACGAAGTCCTTCAAGTCCGATAAAGACAAGTCTTCCCCCGTCCATTGCTGGAATCGGTAAAAGGTTAATAATCCCTAAGTTTACGCTTAAAGCAGCAGCCCATTGCATTAAGACAAAAATTCCTAAAGCAGCGGCTTCTCCTGTATAATTATAAATCCCAACAGGACCTGCTACATAATCAAGTGAGAACTGGCCAGTAATTAAAAGACCAAGCACTTCAAAAATCATTGTCATGAATAAATACGTTTGTGTTACACCAAAAGCTAGCGAACCTAAGACCGAAAATTCTCGGGGCTGTGTCACTCCAATAAACCCTTCTGCATCGCCCATCTGACCAACTCGCTCAGCTGGAGTAACAGCAATTGACTCAGGCGCACCATTACGCACAACCGAGAATGTGATTTCTTCATTCGGGTTTTGTTGAATAATGGAAGTCATTTCTTCCCACGTATCTACTGGGGTATTCTCAATGCTAGTGACTTGGTCACCCTCTTGTAAACCTGCATTTTCGGCTGCCCCATCTTCCATAATTTCGCCAATCTCAGCACGATCGACTGGAATCCCTTGCATAAGCGCTAAAGCGGCTAATAAAACAAAGGCAAGTACAAAATTCATCATCGGACCGGCAAAAATAGCTAGAGCACGTTGACCGACTGTCTTTGAACCAAATTGACGATTCCAAGGTGCGATTTGAGTTGGTAATTCGTCTTTAACCATCACAGCTTTATCGTTTACTTTATAGCGCATCAATTCTTTATCATCATAAGCTTGAATATACAATTCATGTTCTAAGTCAATTTTCTCAACTTGTACGACTTTTGCTTCTGGATGCTTAGACTTATTGTTAATAATAATTTGAGTTACTTCCTGCTTTTGATTGAAAACTAGACCGATTTCATAACCTGGCTTTATTTCAACCATCTCTGGGTCTTCACCAGCCATACGAACAAACCCACCTAAAGGTAACATTCGGATCGTATATACTGTTTCATTTCGTTTAAATGAAAATAATTTAGGACCAAACCCTATCGCAAACTCGCGACATAAAATGCCTGCTCGCTTTGCAAAATATAAATGCCCCCACTCATGAATAAAAACAAGTAGGCCAAACACAATTATAAACGAGACCAATGTATTCAAATGACTAACCTCCACTTTTTTTATTAACGTAACGAGTGGATAAACATTCTCGTCTCACGATCTACTTCTTTAATGTTTTCAAGCGTTGGTTGGTTAATTTTATCATGACGCTCTAATGCTTGTTCAATAAAATGTTCTATTTCTAAAAACGATATTTTTCCATCTAAAAATGCGGCAACAGCCTCTTCATTTGCCGCATTTAATACCGTCGGCAACGTACCACCCATTCGTCCAGCTTCATAGGCAAACGCCATACATCGGTATCTCTCAAAATCAAGTTTAGAGAAATTCAATGAGCCTATTTCCCAGAGGTTTAATCGCTCACTATTTGTAGCAGGCAAACGATTTGGGTACGTTAATGCATACTGAATAGGTACCTTCATATCCGGAGTCCCTAATTGAGCAATCACACTTCGATCGACAAATTCTACCATCGAATGGATAATACTTTCTTTGTGAAGAACGACATCGATATCATCATAAGGAATATTAAATAGCCAATGCGCTTCAATCACTTCGAGTCCTTTGTTCATCATCGTGGCTGAATCAATCGTAATCTTGGCTCCCATCGACCAATTGGGATGATTGAGTGCTTCATCAACTGTTACATCACGAAGCTCATCTCTTGTACGATCTCTAAAGCTCCCACCAGATGCAGTTAAAATCAAACGATCTACCTCAGCCGGGCTCTCACCATTCAATGCTTGAAAGATAGCTGAATGTTCGCTATCTACCGGTAAGAGAGGGACATTATGTTTCTTTGCAGCGTCAGTGACAATATGTCCAGCAGTTACTAAAGTCTCTTTGTTTGCAATCGCAATGGTTTTACCTGCTTCAATCGCTTGGAGGGTTGGAGCAAGTCCTACACTCCCAATCACAGCATTTACCAAAACCTCAGCATCTGTATGAGCTGCAACTTCAATTAATCCCTCTTCACCAGAAACAACTTTTACTCCTGCTGGGACTTCGTTACGAAGTTTTATCGCATCCTCTTCTTCTGTAACAGATACAAGAGAAGGTTTGAAAGCGTGAATTTGCTTAAGAGCCAGTTCAATGTTTCGTCCCACTGACATAGCTTCTAGAACAAATTGATCAGAATGGTGTTCAATTACATCTAGTGTTTGTGTTCCAATCGAGCCAGTTGCGCCTAATAAACTAATCTTTTTCAACATACTCACCTACAATCTAAAATATCACCATTCTTTTTATTATGTATGTAGAGGTTCTCGCTATATGAGTTGTAGCAAATGCAAAATTGGCATCACATAAATCAAGCTATCAAAACGATCCAAAATTCCCCCATGACCAGGAAGAACATTTCCAGAGTCCTTTACGGCATAATGTCTCTTTAATGCTGATTCTACTAAATCTCCTAATTGGCCGAAAGTAGATGCTATCAACATAATGAATAGTGCTGTTATATAATTTGGGAAAATAGGAACGATCATATAGAAGATAGAACCAACAATCAGTGCAGCAACGATTCCACCGATAGAGCCTTCAATCGTTTTTTTCGGACTAATATCAGGCCATAGTTTGTGCTTCCCAAATGCTCTCCCCGCAAAATAGGCGCCAGAATCGGTTGTCCAAATTAAAAATAAAACAAAAAAGACTAAATACATTCCAATGTCTGCAATATCACGAGTTACAATCAAAAAGTGAAAACCAAACCCTACATAAACTGATGATAAAATGACAAAGCCAACCTCGTCAAATGTAAACGAGTTTTTCGTTAAAACAGTAAACATAAGTAATACGAGTATGACAAAAATAAACGTCTCAACCTTTGTATATGTAATGGGAATCACTTGGTCAAACCAAGAGGTAGGCACTAGCAAAAGCCACATGGACCCTAGACTTACTATTCCCATAAGAGATAAAGGTGCAATTTTTTTCATTTTTAAAAGTTCAATCATTGCCACAGAGGCGACGATAGAAATGAAGATCGAAAAAAACCAACCTCCGAGAATGACCATGCTAATAAATACAATCGCACCGATCACGCCCGTAATTATTCTTTGCTTCATTTAAATATGCCTCCTTTAAACTCCTCCAAAACGCCTTGCTCTTTTTTGATAAACAGTAATGGCTTCCACAAAGTTCTCTTCATTAAAATCAGGCCATAACACATCGGTAAACCAAAATTCACTATAAGCTAATTGCCAAAGCATAAAATTACTCAATCTAATTTCACCACTTGTCCGAATTAACAAGTCAGGATCTTTCAGCTCAGCTGTCATTAAATGCGCCCCAATAACATCCGCATCTATTTCATCCGAAGACATTTCACCTTTTTCAACTTGCTTGGCAATTTCTTTCATTGCTTCTACCATCTCAAAACGACTACCGTAATTCAATGCAAAATTTAAAACCAATCCTGTATTATCCTTTGTTTCATGAACAGCTTTCGTAACAGCCTTCAAGGTATGTTCAGGAAGATGATCAAGACTTCCCATTAAACGCACCTTCACATTTTCTTCCATTAACTTAGGTAGCTCCATACCTAAAAAACGCTCTGGTAGTTTCATTAAGTAATCAACTTCCGTTTTAGGTCGCTTCCAGTTCTCTGTTGAAAATGCGTATAATGTTAAGACTTCTACACCTAGTTCATTTGCTTTACTGACAATCTTATTAACCACTTTCATACCTTCACGATGACCAGCGATTCGAGGTAAGCCTTTCTGCTTAGCCCATCGTCCATTCCCATCCATAATAATTGCTACATGTGCTGGAACTGTATTCGGGTCAAGGTCGACTGTAGATTCTGTTTTTGTTGGGGTAAGATTAGACTTCCATTTTGAAAATTTCTCCAGCATTTTAATGCCCTCCATCTAAGTTGAAGCAGGTTAGGCTCTTATCAGCATATCCTAATGTAAGCTAGCTCATAACAGTACTAATAAGAACGTGTAAAAAACCCCCTATAAAATAAGAGGGTCTCATACATCTTACATTTTACCTTGAAACTGCTTAGACTTCCATGATTTCTTTTTCTTTCTTCTCAGCCACAGCGTCAATGTCTGCAATATTCTTATCCGTTAACTTTTGTACTTCATCTGTATAACGGCGTAATTCATCTTCAGTCATTTCTCCGTCTTTTTGCAATTTCTTTAAATCGTCATTAGCATCACGACGAACGTTACGAACAGCTACTTTCGCTTCTTCACCTGATTTTTTAACTAATTTCGTAAGATCACGACGACGCTCTTCTGTTAGAGGTGGAATCGCAATGCGAATAACTGACCCATCATTAGATGGTGTTAATCCTAAATCTGCTTTTTGAATCGCACGTTCAATATCATTCATTGACGTCTTATCAAAAGGTTGGATCATTAATAGACGTGCTTCTGGAACTGTGATCGTTGCTAATTGATTTAAAGGTGTTTCTGCACCATAATACTCAACAGTGATACGATCTAAGATAGCAGGGTTTGCACGACCGGCACGTAGCTTAGCTAACTCGCGGTTTAATGATTCGATGGCTTTTTTCATACGCTCTGTTGCATCTTGAATAATTTCTGTTGACATTAAGAGTTCCCCCTAACAATCGTTCCAATATTTTCACCAAGAACAGCTTTTTTAATATTTCCTTCTTCCATAATCGAGAAAACAACTAATGGAATATCGTTATCCATACATAAAGATGACGCTGTTGTGTCCATGACTGCTAAACCTTCTTTTAGGACATCCATAAACGAAAGGGTTGAGTATTTCTTTGCATTTTCATCAACTGATGGATCTGCACTGTATACACCATCTACTTTGTTTTTCGCCATAAGAATGACCTCTGCCTCAATCTCAGCAGCACGAAGAGCAGCTGTTGTGTCGGTTGAGAAGTAAGGGTTACCTGTTCCTGCAGCAAAGATGACTACACGCTTCTTTTCTAGATGACGAATCGCTTTACGGCGAATATATGGTTCAGCAACTTGTCTCATTTCAATTGAAGTTTGAACACGCGTTTCTACTCCAATATCCTCTAAGCTATCCTGAAGGGCTAAAGAATTCATGACTGTTGCAAGCATACCCATGTAATCAGCTGTAGCACGATCCATTCCTTTTGCACTTCCAGCCATTCCACGCCAAATGTTTCCGCCACCTACAACAACGGCTACTTCAACATCTAACTCAATGATTTCTTTTACTTGTTTAGCGACCGATTGAATGACTACAGGATCAATCCCATACCCTAATTCCCCAGCTAATGCTTCTCCACTAAGCTTTAATACCACTCGGTTAAATTTTTGCATGACAACCTCCATCAACACAAGACGTGTAGACTTTTCTTTTCAATCTAGTGATGCTATAAGTAGGGTAACACGCAAATGATGTTACCTTGAAAAAAGGGACACATTGTGCCCCTCTTCAGCTTGATTACTTTTTAACTTGAGACATAACTTCTTCTGCGAAGTTATCTTCACGCTTCTCCATGCCTTCTCCAACTTCATAACGGATGAATGACTTAACAGAAGCACCTTTGTTTTTAACGTATTTTCCAACTTTTTGATCGCCATCTTTAACGAAAGGTTGGTCAAGTAGACATACTTGCTCGAAATATTTGCTTAGGCGGCCTTCAACCATTTTTTCAACGATATTTTCTGGCTTACCTTCGTTTAATGCTTGTTGCTTTAATACTTCGCGCTCACGCTCAACTTCTTCTTGTGCAACTTCATCACGAGATACGTAAGTTGGGTTGATTGCAGCTACGTGCATAGCGATATCTTTTGCAAGCTCAGCATCTGTAGAGTTTTGTACCACTGAAAGAACACCAATACGTCCTCCCATGTGTAAGTACTCACCAAATACGTCAGCATCTGTTTTTTCAACTAGCTCAAAGCGACGTAGAGAAATTTTCTCTCCGATTTTAGCGATAGATGAGTTGATGAATTCTTGAACCGTTTCACCTTCACCTTTGAATGGTTGACCCATAGCTTCTTCAACTGAAGCTGGAGTTTGTGTTAATACATGTTCAGCTAAATCTTGAACAAGCTTTTGGAAGTTTTCGTTTTTCGCAACGAAATCTGTTTCAGAGTTCACTTCAACGATTACAGCTTTGTTACCTTGTGCTTTAACAACAGTAAGACCTTCTGCTGCTACACGGTCTGCTTTCTTTGCAGCTTTAGCAATACCCTTCTCGCGAAGAAGATCAATAGCTTTTTCCATATCTCCATCTACTTCTGTTAAAGCTTTCTTACAATCCATCATACCTGCGCCTGTTTTTTCACGTAATTCTTTAACCATGCTAGCTGTTACTGCCATGTCAAAACGCCTCCTTAAGTTGTCAGTATGTCACACATGCCAACAGAACAAACGTATATAGCTTGTCCTTATGTATGTCATGTTCATATTTCGTAAAAAAAAGTGGCAAAGGGTCATCCCCTTCACCACCCTTTTTGATCAAATGAAATTAAGCAGTAGTTGTTTCTTCAGCAACTACTTCTTCTTCCTCACCTGAAGTAGCTTCGATCACTGCATCCGCCATTTTACCAGTAAGAAGTTTTACTGCACGAATAGCATCATCATTACCAGGGATTACGTAGTCAATTTCATCTGGATCACAGTTCGTATCTACAATTGCAACGATCGGAATGTTCAACTTGTGAGCTTCCGCGATTGCAATACGCTCTTTGCGTGGGTCGATAACGAATAGTGCATCTGGAACTCCTTGCATGTCTTTAATACCGCCTAAGAACTTCTCAAGACGATCCATTTCTTTCTTAAGAAGAATGACTTCTTTCTTAGGAAGAACATCGAACGTACCGTCTTCTTGCATCTTCTCTAGATTCTTAAGACGAGTAATACGTTTTTGGATTGTTTCAAAGTTAGTAAGAGTACCACCTAACCAACGTTGGTTGATGAAGTACATGCCACAACGCTCAGCTTCTTCTTTCACTGAATCTTGAGCTTGTTTTTTTGTACCAACGAAAAGAATTTTTCCTCCGTCAGCTGCTAAGTCACGTACAAAGTTGTACGCTTGCTCAACTTTTTTCACTGTCTTTTGAAGATCAATGATATAAATTCCGTTACGTTCTGTGAAGATGTAGCGATCCATTTTTGGGTTCCAACGACGAGTCTGGTGACCGAAGTGTACCCCAGCTTCTAATAATTGTTTCATGGAGATAACTGCCACATCAAACACCTCCTTCAATTTGGTTTTTTTGTCCTCCGCTCTCATCATGTTCAAACGAGACTGACGAATAGTCAGCACCCACGTTCAAATTAGAGGCGTGTGTAATTAACACCGTGGATTAATATACCACATCACACGTACTGTTGCAAGTTAATCAGGTCGTTTAACGATAAAATTTTAAAATTAATTCCACTTCTCCCTTTCCTATGTTTAACTGTTTCGCTATTTGCTCTTCATTCATCCCTCTTTTGGCCAACATTAGCACATTTGCAGTATCAGATTGCTCAAAAATAGTAGCAGGGTCTTCTTCATTTATATCAGGGGGACTATAATCGTTATATTTCTGTTCTTCTTGTTCATCCTGTTCTGTTAACTGAAGGGGTCTAGTAGATAGAGATGGTTCTGCTTGCTTATTTTGAGGAACTTCAGCCCGAACACTCTTTGTTTTTTGTTCAGATGTATGTGGCTCTTTTTTTAATTGCTTGATTTCTTTTAATAGACGCTCGTTCTCTTCTTTCATCTCAACCGTATAAGCAAACAGCATATCTTCAATTTCCTGTTTCACTTTTTCACCACGTTCAGGGTCAAATGAATCGGTGACACTTACTTTCTTAGCTAGAGTCAGCATTAAAAGGATTGTTACACCATGTAAAATGAAGCTAAAAATTAATAAATAGATCGTCATTGCTCTATATGTCCTCTCCACCTCACCCAGAAAAGTCTACAAATTGTCCTTTGTATGGATGAGACTCCTTTTGCTCTGTTCCATCGTCCTCTTTATCACGTTCTTTTTTTCTTTGATTATGTTGATTGCTTTGATTCTTTTTTTGATCTTGAAGTGTAGACTTTTCACTTTCATTCGTTTTTACAACTTGTCTACGTTTTTGTCTGTTTTCTTGATCAAGCTGCTGACCGATGATATTCTGTGAGACTTGGCCTCGCTGCTGCATTTGCTCCTGTAGCTTACCAGACTTTTGAGATTGAGGAAACGAACCTTGAACTTCAATTGGTCTAATACTCATCCAACTCAACTCCTTAGAGGCTTGAAATGGTGATCTCACTATCTATTAAGGTAACTTTTGCATATTGATGCTTACTAACAAGCTTTCGTCGGTATTTGCCAAAATGAATAAACACATTGGGATAGAAAGAATCTTTGGCACTTATTGATCCCCCCTCAAGCGGACCGCCTAGCTTATCCAAGGATTCGAGAATGTCATTAGATTCATCCAATAGCTCCTTAGCCGTTCTAAAAGAATGTTGAATTCGCAACACCATGATCTTCTCTTTTCCAACTAATGATTGTTTCTTCTGTTTTTCTATGTATACTTTTAATAACTTTCCTAATTTCGTTAAATCATCTTGTGCTTTTCGTTTAGTTGACTCTGTATCTTTTTGCTTTTTAAGTAGTTGTTCATTAGCACCAATGAATAGAGACGTTTTCGTTTGCATATCATTACCAATTGTTCTAGCATGAACGCCTTCACCTGCAGATAAAACCCCTCCTACAATATTCCCTTTGCCCCGTGTGCAAATGATCGTTTTCTCCGCTGTACATGTACTATGTAAGATTGCTTGTGCCACTTCGATCGTCCCACCAACTTCTACATTTCCTTCATTGATAAAGGTTGTTTGGAGATCCCCCTTGGCTTTTAGAAAACTTTTATGCTGGCCTACAATGCCTGCACCTACAAATATAGAGCCACCCGCTGTAAGATGAGCTCCTTCAACTGTGCCTCTAACTCGAATGTCCCCATCCGCTTCGACGATAAACCCAGTAGGAACATTACCATTTATGACGACATTCCCAACAAATGAAATATTCCCTGTCTTCATACTCAGGTCACCTTTAACTTCATAGATCGGATGAACATGAATACGTTTATTCTCTATACTTACCTGACCGTCAATAAGAGAGTAAATCGATTGTTCATCTTCACTCACCCTCGTATTTTTCCCTGCTCTTAACGTGAAGTCTTTCCCAGGTTTTGCAGAGATCTCCTCACCGAGAACGTTTTTTCCATTTTGTCCAGAAGTAGCAGCAATCTTTTGCCCTACTTTATCTCCCTCTCGTACCGACTCAATGTCTAGAACATCCTTTAAATTCACTTTCATTTTCCCATCATCTGCTACTTTTTCCTTCTTAAATAAAATAGGCAGTAAGTAAGCTGCTGCTCCTTGCTTTTTTGGAAGCCCTCGAGCAATTAAAAGTGGCGAATCAAGATTGACTCTATTTGAAAGAGAGTGAAGGGATTCTTCAATCATTCCAAAAACGATTCCATGCTCATGAACCCATTCTTTTACTTGACCTATATCAATCGTTTCTTCTTGATTCGTTTTTGCATGTTGAACCACTGTAGCTTCCATCTTATTACTTGTAATGGTTATCTGGTAGTATTGATCAAGATCGATCACAACATCAACCCTTTGTCACAATTTTATAGGGGTATCCTTTTAGTTGACATCTAGCATACCATTGCCTATAAAATCGTTATTTGATAAGCTGCTTCATTCTAAATAGTGCTTTGGAATGGATTTGTGAAATACGAGATGTTGATAAATCAAGTGCATACCCTATTTCAGTTAACGTTAACTCATCGAAATAAAACAAGCTAATAACAAGTTGTTCTTTCTCTGTTAATTTCGATATCACTTTCCCTAGTTCCTCTTTTGTAACCTCGCTAAGAAGATGCTGTTCAGGTGTTTTTGACTGTTTGTCGATAATGGTAGCAGCAAATGACTCATTGCGATCTGAATCACTAGAGCGATCATCAATTGAAAGCAGATTGGATAGAAAATGTTCATTTGTTATTTGGTAAACTTCCTGTTCAGACATGTCTAGTTCACGCCCTACTTCTTCCGCTGTGACATTACGCCCGTACTCTTGTTCTAGGCGTTGAATACAAGCTTCTACTCTTTTAATCTTCTCTCGCATCGAACGAGGCAGCCAATCCTCTTTACGTAACCCATCAATAATAGCTCCGCGAACTCGAAAAGAAGCATAAGTATCAAATTTTAAATCTCTATTAGCATTGAATTTCTCTAGAGCATCGTATAAGCCGAGCATGCCATGGCTGATTAAGTCATCTTTTGAAACATTCTTTGGAAGTCCTACTGAAATTCGTTGTACGTGATAGTTCACAATCGGCATGTATAAGCGAATTAATTCATCACAAGCATGAGGATCGCGACTTTTTAACCACTTATCCCAAATTTTCTGATTTTCATTTGTTGTTACACTTGCCATACTTGTCCCTCCTATCATTTTCTTTAAATCGCAGCAGTTCCCTGATTAACCGTTCGTATATGTAAAGTTTTTGTTAATGGATCAAACTCAATTGTTCGACCACTTTTCCCACCAACATCTTCTGCAAGAATGGGAATCTTTGATTGTTTAAGGGCCAATTTTACTGCCTCTACGTTCCTTGGACCAATTCTCATCAAGTCACTGCCACTTTGAAAGGTAAACATTTGGGCACCACCAGCAATTTTAGCTTTTAACGAAAAAGCACGTGCACCTTGGCTGAGCAGCTGCTTGATCAATTCTTTAATCGCGGAATCAGCATATTTAGCAATATTTAATGTTGCCTGCTTCGATTGACTGGAATCTGGCAACATAATGTGAGCCATACCAAATACATTGGTCATTTCATCATAAATGACTACCCCAACACATGAACCAAGCCCAGATGTCCTTATTGTATTGGGAGGGGTGGCTACCTTTAAATCGGCCATGCCAACTTTAATCACTTCACTCATTCACGTCCACCCCTAATGATTTAAAGATAACTTGAAACGAATCGGGATCAGGCAACAAAAAGAAATGCCCAGCAGTCTGCTCCTGTGTTTGACCAACTTCAGAAATATGTGTATCAATCACCAAGGCATGATCTCCTGCAGCAGAAAGAGCAACGAGTCCATAATTCAAAATAGCACCTACCATATCAATACTTAAGCCAGGTACAGTTGGTTGCAGATTAAGGTTGGTGAAATCTGCTAACGAAGAAAGATAGGACCCAGCGAGGATATTCCCAACTTCCTGTAGAGCTGAAAGACCAATTTGATCAAAAGGAGGTTTGCTCAATTGAAAATCATCATTGCCTGTTAAAGATTGAATCAACTTTTCTGCTTGCTGTACTTCAGATAGATAAAACATGCTTCCTGGAGCATCGCCTTCAATTCGTAAAAAGATGGCTACAACCTCTGTATCTGCGCCCCCAATCTGCTCAGGCAACTCTTGCAATGAAACAACCCTGACATTTGGCACGTTCATATCAATTTTACGTTTTAACAATGTCGATAATGAAGTAGCCGCATGTCCAGCCCCTATATTTCCTATTTCTTTTAATATATCTAAATGAAATGAGTTTAATTGATTTAAGTCTTTCAAAAGAATCTCCCCTTTCACCCTCTACACCTGACGCATGATATGATCACTTATCTGGTCAAGGTCTATGACCTCATCAATCAATTTTGATTCAATCGCTGCTTTTGGCATTCCAAAAACGATGGAGGTATTCATTGATTCAGCTATTGCAAAACAATTACCACTCTCTTTTAGTGATTTCAAACCTACTTTTCCATCTGACCCCATCCCGGTCATGATCACGGCAATTTTCTTCAGGTCAACATAGGTTGCTAAAGATTCAAAAAGAACATCTACAGAAGGCCTGTGTCCTCTTCTTGCCTCTTCTTGATTCAACTGAATGGAATAAGATTGGCCCACTTTTTTTATAATCATATGAAAACCACCAGGTGCTATATAAGCGACACCACTGCGTAGAAGATCACCATCTGCCGCTTCTTTCACTTCGATATCGGCTAAGGTATTTAAGCGATTCGCTAAGGATTGGGTGAAACCTTTAGGCATATGTTGAACAATCACAATAGGGGCGTCTATGTCTTTTGGTAGACGTGTCACTACTTCTTTTAGCGCTTTAGGTCCTCCTGTTGAAGTTCCTATGGCAATGATTTTCTTTTGTCTGTTATTGCTTTCCTTTCTCACCTCACGTACGAGCTTCCGAGGATGATGCGTAGTTTTTATTTCTTGATTAATATTTGCTTTATAAGCGAGCTTCACTTTTTTCACGATCTCTTTTTCAATGATGTGAAGATCAAGTGAAATAGCCCCCGATGTCTTAGCTACAAAATCAACCGCTCCGTACTCCATTGCAAGAAGCGTTTGTTCTGCTCCTTCTTTTGTTAGACTACTAATCATAACCACAGGAACTGGTGCTTCCTTCATCAATTCCTTTAATGTATCTAACCCATCCATAATAGGCATCTCAACATCTAACGTAATCACATCTGGCTTTAATGTTTGACGCTTTATAAGAGCTTCTTGACCATTTCTAGCGGTACCCACTACTTGCATATTCACATCTTTATCGATCATGTCACTGATGACTTTCCGCATGAAAGCAGAATCGTCAACGACTAGAACATTGATTAACTGTGCCATATGACCTTCACCCCTACTATTCATATGGAGTTCACTTCCTACCTTTTCACCAATCGACTTCTTATTGATCTTATAAAACTACTAAAGGATATAGTTAGTTGGTTACTCGACTCACCAAGATAATGATTAACAAGTGACTTCATCGCCAAAGACACCTCTGAGCGGGGGGCAAATAAGACGAAAGGGGTTTGCGCTTTTACTGCCCGACTCACTGTACGATCATCAGGCAAGGAACCAAGTAATTGAATCTCTTTGTCCAAAAATTGTTTCGTAACCCTCGTAAAATTAGTAGCTGTTTGGTCGCCTTCTCGTGTCGTTTCTGCTCGATTGACAATAATAGATAGTTGCTTGTCCTCATCTTCTAAATGAATGTATTTCACCATTGCATAGGCATCTGTTATTGCAGTCGGCTCTGGTGTGGTTATTACTAATACCTCGTGGGCAGCGAGAATAAATTTAATGCTTTCTTTTGTAGCCCCTGCACCCATATCCAAAAAGACATAGTCAAATTCATGTTCCAACGCACCCAATTGTGTAAAGAAACGCTCCAGTTGCTCAGAATTTAGCTCTACAAATTCAGATAAGCCAGAACCACCTGCTAAATAAGAAATCTCTTTAGGGCCTTTTTCGACGATATCCCAAATCGTTAATTGGTTTTTTAACATATCGATAATATGATGGCTAGCAGTAACTCCCATTAAGATATCAAGGTTTCCCATCCCCATATCCATATCGATAATCGCCACTTCTTTACCTGTATCTCTAAGCGTTAGAGCAAAATTCAGGCAAACATTTGATTTCCCTACTCCACCTTTACCACTTACAACTGCAATGACCTTTGCTGATCCTTGATGATGTGGGTTCACAATCCGTCGCAAACTTTCTGCTTGGTCATTCATCATGATCACCTGTAAATAAAGGTTCAACAAGTTGGTGAATCGTCGCTTCTGACATATCATCAGGTACGTTTTGACCGTTTGTGATGTAGGCTACTCCTAATCCATATTCAAGCGGAACATTTATAAAGGCCCCGTAGGAGGATGTCTCATCGCGTTTTGTGAAGATAACTTGTTTAATCGGAATCAGGCTAAATTGAGAAATGATCTTTTTCATATCTTCATATTTAGAGGTAAGAGCTAAAACGAGTATCGTTTCCGCCTCTTCATTAAAATCCATTACTTTCGATAATTCTTCTACATATAATTTATTTCTAAAATTACGTCCTGCAGAATCAACTAAAATCACATCATAGTGTTGATACTGTTCTTTTGCTTTCTTAAAATCTTCAACTGAATATGCGACTTCAATCGGGATATTTAATATTTTTGCGTACGTTTTTAATTGATCCACCGCCGCGATACGATACGTATCTGTCGTGATGAGCACCACTTTTTTCTGTTGCTTTAGGACGCACTCTGCTGCTATTTTCGCAATGGTTGTGGTCTTCCCAACACCGGTAGGGCCAACAATATTGATGACTTTTTTCTCAAACGTCAATCCTTTAACAGGAACAGTGGAAAGCTCACTAAGTAAAAACTCAGAAGCTTCAGCTTCAAGATTTACTGAGGTATTATTTTCACCCTCTTTGTTGTACCAGTCTTTCAGAAGATTTTTTAAAAGTTCAAGGCGAATGGACTCGCTCACTCCATGAGCTTTCAGTCGATCTTCTATCTTTTGAAAAGGGGCTGGATATTGTTGTTCTACTTGATTAGACGTTGAATGGATCCCTTTGACAAGTCGTTTTAGCTCTTCTACTTCTTTCATTAAACGTTGATCTGACCCATGCGTTTGAGTGATAGAAGGACTTCTTTTTTCAACTGGCTTAATTTGAGGCTTTTCCTTTGTTAGCGGTTTGGAGTCAGGTACAGGATCAACAGCCGCTACAACCTCAATTTTCTTTGTGGTAAAAAAGCCAAGAAACCCTCCCGATTCCACTTCTTTAGAACTTAAAATAACAGCTTCATCCCCAAGTTCCACGCGAATTTGTTTCATTGCTTCATGCATTGTGTTTGCTGTATATTTTTTTACTTTCATTCTACATTCACCACTCCAACACTTTGTACTTCAACATTTGCCTCTAGCTCATTGTACGAAAGAACAGGAACATGAGGAAGGTAACGTTCAAGTAGCTGGCGTACATACATTCTTACTGCAGGTGAACAAAGGATAACTGGCACTTGCCCCATTTGCGATAGTCGATCTGTTTCTCCAGCCGCTGACTCTAATACACGCTGAGATTCATTTGGATCCATCGAAAGGAAGTTTCCATGTTCTGTTTGTTGAACGCCATCTGCAATCTTCTTTTCCACACTGCCACTTAATGTAATGACATAAAGCGGTTCCCCTGGTGATGTAAATTGCTTCGAAATTTGACGTGACAAGGATTGTCTAACGTATTCCGTTACTAGGTCCATATCTTTTGTCATTTGCCCATAATCAGCTAATGTTTCAAAAATGATCGGCAAGTTTCGAATCGAGATGTTCTCTTTCAATAAATTTGTCAACACCTTCTGCACTTCTCCAGTTGAAAGAGTATTAGGAGTGACTTCTTCAACGAGCGCAGGGTATGTTTCTTGTAAATGCTCGACCAATTGTTTGGTTTCTTGTCGTCCCAGTAATTCATGAGCATGTCCTTTGATTACTTCAGTTAAATGAGTCGAAACAACCGATGGTGGGTCAACGACTGTGTAGCCTGAAAGCTCCGCTTGCTCTTTCATTTCTTCGCCAATCCAAAGGGCAGGAAGGCCAAAAGCAGGCTCAACTGTATCCACTCCAATAATAGACTCATCTTCGACTCCTGGACTCATCGCCATGTAATGATCTAGTAAAAGGTCACCCTTTGCTACTTCATTACCCTTAATTTTTATTGTATATTCGTTTGGTTGTAGTTGAATATTATCACGAATACGAATCACCGGAACGATCATACCAAGCTCTAAAGCCATCTGCCTTCGAATCATTACGACTCGATCAAGTAAATCTCCTCCCTGGTTTGCATCTGCTAATGGAATTAACCCGTAGCCAAATTCAAATTCAATCGGATCAATTTGCAAGAGGGAAACAACACTTTCAGGTGATTTCATATCATCTTTTTCTTCTACTACTTCTTCAGTTTCATCTCGTTCTAATGTCTGTTTTTCAACCCTCTTTAGCTGAAAAGCTCCAAATGCTAGCAGTCCTGCTACAGAGAATGTTACAAACTTATCAATCGGTGTTGCGACTCCTAATAAGAAAATCGTCGCCGCCGCTACATAGAGCATATTAGGGAAGGCTAATAATTGTTTATTTAGATCTTGACTTAAATTGCCATCTGAGGCAGCTCTCGTGACAATAATTCCTGTTGCGGTTGAGATTAATAGGGCAGGGATTTGACTGACCAAACCATCTCCTACTGTAAGAAGTGTGTAGGTAGTAGCAGCAGTACCTAGATCCATTCCCATTTGCATCATCCCGATAACGAGGCCAAAGATCATATTAATAATAACGATAACAATACCTGCGATCGCATCCCCTTTAACGAACTTACTCGCACCGTCCATTGCACCATAGAAATCAGCTTCTTTTTCAATTCGTTCACGACGGCCTTTCGCTTCAGCATCAGAAATCATGCCGGCATTCAAATCGGCATCAATACTCATTTGTTTACCAGGCATCGCATCCAGGGTAAATCGCGCTCCTACCTCTGACACACGTTCTGCCCCTTTAGTTATGACGACAAATTGAATAATGATTAAGATTAAAAAGACGACAAAACCAACGAGCGCATTTCCTCCTACTACGTAATTCCCAAAAGTATCAATGACATTACCAGCCTCAGCATTTCCGAGAATTGATCTAGTCGTCGACACATTTAACCCTAACCGAAACAACGTTACAAGTAATAACAACGTCGGAAAGATAGAAAATTGCAGAGCATCATTCGTACTCATTGCCACTAGAATGATAATGAGTGCAAGAGAGATATTAATTACAATTAAAAAGTCCAGTATTCCTGGGGGTAATGGAATTATGAGCATAATGACGATTAAAATAACGCCCAGTAATACCGATAAGTCTCTTGCTTTCACAGAACTTCTCTCCTAACCTTTTCACAAAAAATTATGTCACTTGTTTATTTTTCAATCGGTATACATACGCAAGCACTTCAGCTACTGCTTTAAACATATCCTCAGGTACTTGATCGCCTATTTCTGCTTGACTATATAGTGCACGAGCTAACGGTTTATTCTCTACCATAACAACATCGTGGTCACTTGCTAATTTCTTGATTTTTTGTGCGACGTAGTCAACACCTTTGGCGACAATAATAGGGGCCTCTGATTTTGACTCATCATATTTTAAAACGATTGCATAGTGTGTTGGGTTTGTGATGACAACATCCGCATTTGGCACTTCCTGCATCATGCGCTGCATCGCCATTTCCATTTGTTTTTGCTTACGTTTTGATTTGATTTTGGGGTCACCTTCCATATTTTTATGCTCATCTTTTACGTCTTTTTTAGACATTTTGATTTGTTTTTCCTGATCATAACGTTGATATAAATAGTCAGGAATCGATAAAAATAATAACAGAACAGCGACTGAGACACCCATTAAAGCTGTAAGTTGTGCGATCACATAAAAACCATCTGCAACAGACTTCTGTGAAAGCATGAATACATCTTCTAAATTGAACCAAAGAATCAAAAAAACAACGATACCAGCAAATGCGATCTTCAATAGTGATTTAAGCAACTCTACAATTGCTCTCACTGAAAAGATTCGTTTAAATCCTTTAATAGGATCAATTTTACTCAATTTCATCTGTAATGGATCCGTGGTGAAAAGTGGCCCTACTTGAACATAACTTGCAAAAACACCTGCAACCATAGCCACAAGCATTATCGGAAGAAGCACAACTGCAGCTTCCATAATAATTTCATAAAACATCAACTCGAAGCTTCTTGGTGTAACATCCATTAAGAGATACGTTTGGAAAACATGTTTAAGTAAATCTAGCAAGGTTGAACCTACAATGGCTCCGCCAAAAAACCATAAAAACAAGAATACGAGCAGTAAGATGACAGCTGTGTTCACATCATTACTCTTTGCTACTTGACCTTTTTTTCTTGAATCCTGTCTTTTTTTAGGCGTTGCTTTTTCTGTTTTTTCATCTGCAAAAAACTGCAACTTCACTTGAAGAAAGGCCATTATGCTCCTCCTAGTAGTTGTAGCAAGGTTCGCATTGCTAAAATCATTTGATCAAATAAACGTTGAACGACCATAATGAAAACAGACATATAAATGATTAACAAAGGTAGTGCAACTAAAATTTTTAACGGCATTCCGACAACAAAAACATTCATTTGCGGTACAGCTCGTGACACCATCCCAAGTGCAACATCAACTAAAAATAGAGAACCGACAATCGGAAAGGCCATTTGAAAAGCGATGATAAACATCGCATTAAACGTCGTTGCGATATAATGGACGATGTTTTCTTGTCCAAACGGTAAAAAAACTTGATCCATTGGCACGAACTGATAGCTGTAAAAGATTCCATCAAGTAGCAAATGATGTCCGTTCACTGCAAGTAAAAATAATAAGGCAAATGTATATAAATACCCACCCATTAAAGGTGATTGAGCTCCTGTTTGAGGATCAACAACGTTAGCGATCATAAACCCCATATTAAAATCAATAAAGCCCCCTGCCACTTGCACAGCATATAATAAAATCATCGCAATTAAACCCACACTCAACCCTACTAGTAATTCTTTAATGACGAGAAAAAAGAAAGTCGTATCAATTAACACTTCAGGAGTCTCTAGGGTGAATATCATGATCCAACTTAGCATAAGAGCTAGTCCGATCTTATGTGTCGTTGGAATCGAGCGGTGCCCATAAATCGGTAATACGGAAAAAAAAGCGAGCACACGTACAAACACTAATAAAAAAGCAGGTAGTAGATTTACAAACTCAATCATTACCCAATGTACCGGTGTAAATTACTAAAAATTTGGTAGGCGAAATTTGTTACCTGCGAGAGCATCCATGGACCAAAAATAACGAGAGAAGCTAATACTCCAACTATTTTTGGTATAAACGCTAACGTTTGTTCTTGGATTTGAGTGGTAGCTTGAAAAATACTAACAAGCAAGCCAAGACCTAAGGCAACTAATAGAAGTGGGCCAGCTACAAGTAACACCGTCCAAATCCCGTTTTCAGCCATACTGATGACAAATTCAGAACTCATACGAACACATCCCTAACTGAAGCTAAGCAGTAATGATTGGACAATTAAATACCAACCATCTACAAGCACAAACAACAAAATTTTAAATGGTAGGGCGATCATAACGGGTGGTAACATCATCATCCCCATAGACATTAAGACACTTGCTACAATCATATCAATCACAAGAAAAGGTACGAAAATTAAAAAGCCAATTTGAAAAGCTGTTTTCAATTCACTAATAGCAAAAGCAGGTATTAGTGCTGTTAGAGGAATGTCATCAAGTGACTGAGGCCTCTCCATTCCTGCATACCCCATAAAAAGAGCCAAGTCTTTTTCTCTCGTATGCTTAGCCATAAATTCCTTCATCGGAATAGCCGCTTGTTCTAACGCTTCTTCTTGTGTCAATTCACCGTCTAAAAATGGCGTTAGAGCTTGTTCGTTCACTTCTGCAAATATCGGTGCCATGATAAAGAAAGTGAGGAACAAAGCCAAACCAATTAACACTTGGTTCGGAGGCATCGATTGAGTCGCTAAGCCTTGTCTTACGAATGAGAGAACAATCACAATTCGTGTAAAGCTGGTCATTAGGATTAGAATACTTGGTGCCAATGATAAAACTGTTAACACCAATAATAATTGAATCGTTGTGGCAACATTAGCAGGCTCATTTGACAAGAAATCAACATCTAACCCCGGGATTTGAGTAATGGCAGGCATTATTAATTGATCAACCATCATTTATCTCTCTCCCTAACTGCATCTTGAATTTGTTTTTGTGATGTTGAAACATCTTTTAGCTGTTTCCCTAGCAACGCTTTGAATGCTTCTTCATTCCCATTCGCTTTAGAAGAAGTTTTTTCATTTCGATTGAGTAATCCATTCATTTTTCCGAGAAGACTTGATAATGGTTGGTCGATTTGCTCAAATTGTTTTTCTTGAAGCTCAATAAAGCGTTCGATCTCACGTGAATCATCAAGTTCCTTTAAAAGTTGAATGGAATCGCCTACTCCAACGACTAGAAGACGATCTCCTACTTTAACTAACTGTACTGAACGGTTGGCCCCGAGCGGCACACCGCCCATATTTTGCATTAGTTTTGTCGATCGGTATGACTGTGAGCGCTTATTGACAAAACGTAGGAGCATATAAATAAGAAATACGACAAAAGCAAGAGCTGCCATCATTTGAATAAACATAAGAAACGGACTTTGGTCGGTCATTGGAACGGCAAGTACTTCTTCAGTATTCGGTGATTCTACTAAATCGGTCGTTTCTTCTTCCATAACCGTTTGTTCATTTTCTGGACTCTGTTCGCCTTCTTCAATCGCCTCACTTACGGTGCGATTTTCTCCTTCACCCTCAGCACTGACTTGATTACTCCAACCAAAAACTAAGAAAAAGCTTAACAAAAGAGCCGCCACTACAGGCTTGCACATATATGGTGACACCCCACTAACTTTACTTAACACTTTAGCCAAGCGTTTTCTTAATCGCTTCAAGAACACGATCAGCTTGAAATGGTTTGACAATAAAATCTTTAGCTCCTGCTTGGATCGCATCAATCACCATTGCTTGTTGCCCCATCGCAGAACACATTATCACTTTTGCGTTTGGATCGATTTTTTTTATTTCTTTTAGAGAAGTAATACCATCCATTTCTGGCATCGTAATATCCATTGTCACAAGATCAGGTGAGAGCTCTTCGTACTTTTCAACAGCTTGAGCTCCGTCGTTAGCTTCTCCTACTACATCAAATCCATTTTTTGATAAAATATCTTTGATCATCATGCGCATAAACGCTGCATCATCTACTATTAATACTTTGTGTCCCATTTGGGTCCCTCTTCTCTCCAATTTATTTCAGATTACGAATCCGATCTTCTTGACTAACAATATCCGTTACACGGACACCGAAGTTCTCCTCAATTACAACCACTTCACCTTTGGCAATGAGCTTTTGGTTCACAAGGATATCGACCGGTTCACCAGCAAGCTTATCTAGCTCAATAATGGACCCTTGACCTAATTCAAGAATTTCTTTAATCGATCTTTTTGTCCGACCTAACTCGACTGTTACTTGCAAAGGAATGTCTAACAACATATTTAAATTATTTGATTCATGATTGGATAAAGGTGCTGGTTCAAAGTTTGAGAATGCTGCTGGTTGAACATCACTCTGACGCCCATTAACACTATGCATACCTGAACCTATATGTTGCTGTTCCCTTGAATGCGAACTTGCTTGAGTGGGCTCAGGGTAACTTGATTGAGTCATACCTTCTTCTCGTGGTGACTCGATCTGTCTTGTTTCTGCTTGTGTTGACGGTTCTTGTGGCATTTCTATTTCTGGAAAGCTTTCATCTACTGGTAGCTCTTCATCCATTGGGTTCATTAAGTCATTCACTAGCCCTTTTGCAAAAGTAACCGTTACAAGTTGCATAATGTTTGAGTCGATCAGTTCTCCGACCTTTAAGCGGAATGAGATTTTCACTAAAATTTTATCGCCTGGAACATTTGATGTGCCTACATTATGTTTTAAATCCATCAGGTCAATTCCTGGTGGGGAGATATCTACACGTTTGTTGAAAACCGTTGACATGGACGTAGAAGCAGAACCCATCATTTGATTCATTGCTTCTTGAACAGCACTGACATGCATATCCGAGAGTTCGCTTGCTGGATTGATTCCATCACCACCAAGCATCAGATCAGCAATAATGGCTGCATCGCCCGTTTTGATGACTAGCAAATTCATCCCTTCAAAGCCCTCAGTATATTCAACATGAACCGCTACATGAGGTTGTGGAAACTCTGACTCTAGTTTTTCACTTTCGATTAAAGAGAGTGTAGGCGTTGTAATTTCAACCTTTTGATTTAATAAAGTAGATAGCGCGGTAGCTGCACTCCCGAATGAAATGTTCCCGATCTCTCCTAGGGCATCCTGTTCGATATCTGTTAAGTAATCACCAATAATCAAATTAGAGGATGACGGGGCTTGTTGTTCCTTTGTTTCGTCTACTTGATCATCTTCATTACCAATGCCTTTAAGTAGTTCATTTATTTCGTCTTGGGAAAGCATGTCATCATTCATCATCATCTGCCTCCTCAATTACATCCGTTACTTGAACGGCCATTTTATTTTTCATCTTTCCTGGTTGAGCGTGGAACTTCTTTTCTCCTCCGACCGTTACAAGGAGTGGTTCGTTTATTAATTGATTTAGTTCAATGACATCACCAACACCTAAGTTTAAGAACTCCTGGATTGTTATTTCAGAACGCCCAAGTTCAGATTGAAGCAGCAGTGGTGCTTTTTTGATCTTCGCTTCAATCGCTTCTTTTTCACCTGGTTGATGCTGTTTTTTCTTTTCTTGCATCCAGTAATGAACGGAAAGCTTAGGTAATACATCTTCTAAGACCACATGCGGGAGACAAATATTAATCATCCCTGATGTTTCCGCTATTGTGGTCGATAGTGAAATCACAACAACCGTTTCATTAGGGGAAACCATTTGCAGAAATTGCGGATTAACTTCAATTTCTTCCATCACAGGATCCATTTCGACCACTGTGCTCCATGCTTCTTGAAAACTATCTAATGTGCGTTGAAACAGCTGAGACATGATACGTGTCTCAATCTCTGTTAAATTTTCAACCTTATTAATGCTTACACCTTTTCCACCAAGCAATCGATCGAGCATAGCATACGCAATATTAGGGTTCACTTCCATTAAAAGACGACCTTCTAATGGATACGGTTCAAACACATTTAAAATCGTCATCTTTGGTATCGAACGAATAAATTCCTCATAAGGAAGTTGATCAACCGATGCTACTGAAATTTGAACAAACGTCCGAAGCTGAGCTGAGAAGTAGGTCGTCAACAATCGTGCAAAATTTTCATGTATACGAGATAAACTACGAACTTGATCCTTTGAGAAGCGTAGTGCTCGCTTGAAATCGTACACTTTTATTTTCTTTTCAGTTTCTTCTTTCTTGAGTTCATCAGCATCCATTTCTCCAGTAGAAAGTGCCGATAACAAAGCATCTATCTCACCTTGTGATAAAATGTCAGCCAAGAGCCTCACCTCTCAATCTATCTACACAATGTTATAAACAACCATCAACTATTGAATAACCCAACTAGTTGTATAAACCTGCACAACAGATCCATCTTGCAGAAGTTGATTAATTTGATCGCGTATTTCTATTTCTAATTCTTCAATCCCTACTGAACCCGAGAGCTCAGGAGATTTTTTACCTGATAAAGTGCGCAAAATAATATTTTCGACTTGAAAATCTCGCTTTTCGATTTCTTTTAATGCTTCTTTACTATCAACATGAATATGAAATTGCGTACGGACGAAATCATTTGATAGGAGATTGGTTGTAATTTCATCAGTCACATAAGATTGGGCAATAATCTCATCAATCGTTGGCTCAGCACTCGCTTCAGGCTGCTTCGTAAAATGATTGAATAGAACAAGAGTAATGACTCCGACTAATGTTAGTGCAATAAGAATGATAAGCATGATGTTCACGAGCTTATTTTTAAACAAATCAAGAGCCCTCCAAATCTGTATGAGATGCTATAAGACCAATTTCTTTGTAACACTGATTAATACGTTTAAACACGTCTTCAAGCTCATCTTTAACGACGATTTTCTTTCCATTAACTAATGTAATCGTCGTGTCTGGAAAAGCTTCTACTTGTTCAATCAATAAGGCATTAAGCATGAATGGTTGCCCATTTAAGCGAATTAATTTAATCATAAGAATATGGATGGGCTAGGTGGTTAACCATAGCCCAAACCTCCTCCACTTATAAGATAATTTAAGTGAACCTAAACTGCCGCCTGAACGGTACCTATTAACGCTTCAAATTAACAAGTTCTTGTAATATTTCATCTGACGTTGTGATAATACGAGTATTCGCCTGGAACCCTCGCTGTGCTACGATCATTTCAGTAAATTCCTCTGATAAATCAACGTTAGACATTTCAAGCGTACCAGCGACGAGTGTTCCTGTACCACCATTACCTGGTCCGAATAAATTGGCTGGACCTGAGTTAGTTGATTGTAAGTACAGGTTTTCTCCAGCTTTTGTTAAGCCTTCTGGATTGGCGAAGTTAGAAAGCTGAACCGTTCCAGCTGTAGCTAAGTCTCCAGTTTCATTAATGTAGCTTACGATCCCATCTGCCCCTACACTAAAGCTTTGAGCTGTAGGCGGAATATTGATATTACCAGCAGCCCCTTGTAAGTACAAACCATCTGAATTGACAATATCGCCCGCTTGATCCAAATAAAAATTCCCTGCTCGTGTGTAATAATTGATTGGTCCATCAGCTACCGTAAAGAAGCCATCTCCTGAAATCCCTAAGTCTAGCGCACGGTTCGTATTTTGTAAGCTTCCTTGGGTGTGAATCGTATCGACACTCGCAATTTGTGAACCTAATCCTACTTGTCTTGCATTGACACCCCCGCGGCCAGCACCTGGCCCTGTAGCACCAGCAATTTGTTGGCTCACCATATCTTTAAATGTTGCACGACCTTTTTTAAAGCCGAATGTGTTTACGTTTGAAATGTTGTTCCCAATCACATCTAACTTTGTTTGAAAGTTTCTCATTCCTGAAATTCCTGAGTACATTGAACGTAACATGTATGTCACTCCTTTTAGTGTATGCTGCTTCTATCATTCGGCAGCGATGGCCTCCCAGTAGGGTCCAGCCTTTTAGTCCATCAAAATCGTTCCGTTAATATTTGTAAATATCTGAGCCTTTGCTTCATTACGGTCCAATACGGTTATAACTGTATTGTTTTTAGCACTTACGACGAGTGTCGCGTTATCAGTTATGACCAAAGAATCCGTGATCCCTTTTTGTTTTGCTTCCGCTACTTTTTCTGAAATCGCCTTCCATTTTGCCGAATCAATTTCAATTCCTCTTTTATCCATTCTCTCTGTCGCATGTCTACTTACTTTTAAAGAGTTTGGTAGATGTAATTGATTATTCAATACCGTTTGGAAAGAGGTGTCAGTTACTTGCCTTTTGGGGATTTCTTTCTTAGAAAAAGGTTTCGGAAGGGAATGAATAGGTTGAATTTGAAACCCTTTATTCATTTATACACATCCTTTACTAACTAGTTTCACTTTCCTTTTCACTCGGCTTGTTTGTTCCTTGATTTTGATCGCCACTTACTTGAGTAAGCTGTTCATGATGAATCCAACGATTATTATCTAGTAAAATTCGGATCGTGCCGTCAAATTCTACTTTGACTGATTGAACTTTATTATCGCTGTATTGAAGCTCTGTTCGATAATCATCCACATCGACTTCCTGAACCCATTTCACTTCTTTTCCAATCAATTCACTAAATTGAACAAGGCTTTGACTTGTTTGAGTATCGACAAATTTTTGAATCGTCTTGTTCATATTCGTCATTTGCTCAAGAGATGAGAATTGTGCCATTTGGGCAATAAATTCACGATCATCCATAGGATTAGATGGATCTTGATTTTGAAGTTGAGTGATTAATAGTTTTAAGAAATCGTCTTTACCAAGTGCACTTTGACCAGTTGTAGACGTTGGTTTAGGCTTATTTTGAAGAAAGTAACTTTCGTTAATCGTAGTCATACTCATCACCTACACTTTTTCGTTAATCGTTAATTCTTCCAAAAAGGCTCGAAAAGAATCGTTCTCATCTTCTGATTCTGCATCATGTTTTTCTTGATTGTCTCTCTTTTGGTCTTTATTGGAAGATTGATCATCCTTAATACTTGTTTGGTGCTGATTGACAACTTCAACCCTTTCAACATTTAATTGTTGATTGGTAAATGCTTGACGGAGGTGTTGCAGCTGAGACTCCACGAGTTCTTTTGCAGTTGCTGAACTTGTTAGTAGTTTTGCCACTAACACACCTTCAATTTGCGTTAACTGGATATCAAGCCTTCCTAAATGGGCTGGGAAGAGTTTCACAGAAAAATGATTGATTCCCGCTTCATTTGCTTTAAATACTCCTCGTTGCATTAATTGTTGAAATTGCTTTAACAGTTGTTCTTGTTGCACTTCTTTTGGGAGCTGTTCTCCAATATGAATGACTGCTTGCTGAATTCTAGTCATCATTTGCCCTGCATCAAGCCCAAATTGTGGCAACAGCAAACCTTGATTTGGTTGCTTGTTCACTCCTGACCGTATGAAAGAAGAGATCTTGTCCTCTTTTTCGATCATTAACTTTTGTAGAGCATTTATAAATAATGGTTCGTTAGTCGAATCTTGCTTTATAGGCAGATTCATAGCACGCAAAGTCCCTTTGGAAATTTGCGTCATTTCCTCTACTAATCGTTGTAATTGCCCAACGATCCTTTCAATCTTTAGATCCATTCTATCCATTTGCTGATCAGTTCTAAGCATTGGGAAAAGTTGAACCAATACGTTGTTTACTTCTTTTGAAAGTATGGAAGATGATCGTTGAACTGCTTTGTTCTCGATTATTTGACTAATGACGAGACCAGCCACAATTAATTGTTCATCCGACCAACCTGGCATATCCTCAATCAACGTTTCATTAATACGAACCGTCATTTCTAAAGATTCATTAAGGTTCAACCATTCAGCAAGTTCTTCTTGCCAACTCTCTGGCAGAAACGAAAGTAATGTCTGTATCGTTTCATCCTTTAGCAATTCATCTTGATCAATTTCAATGTCTTGCTCTAATAATGACTGAAGCCAATTCATTACATCGAATGACGGTGTTTCAGGTTCCGTCATCAGCATCACATCTGGTGCAGACTGACTTCCTAATAGTTGTGCGAACTGCCCTGAGTTCGGTAGCCCTGCACCGACCTTCATTGATGAATGAGATGCCGCGGTTGATGTAGGGGTAAGCATTGCCATAACTGCGTTCACTTCTTCACCTCCTTTCACTCTTATTGATTCGTCAAACGACTCATCAATTCTGCTGCCCTTGAGGCTTCCATTTTTGCTAAGATTGCAGCTCTTGAATCAGTAGATAGTTGTGAGAGATGAAGAAGAGCCTCTTCGGTTTGTAGCTCAGATAAGATAGCTGCTGCATTTTTAGCAGACATAGCCTCATATGTTTTGGCTATCTCTGTTAGCTCCTTGGTAGCTCTATTAGACATTTCTTGCTCAACGAGCAATTTTTGCTCTAACTCTAATTTCTCAGTTTCAAGCTCTCTTACTCGTTCATTACGTTCAGCCAACTGTTGCTCTAGCGAGGAAATTTCATTTTGCTGCTCTTCACTCGCTTCAATGTGGTTTGTAACCATCTCTACTTCTATTTCTTCTTCTTGTTCTTTAAATAAACTAGATACATAAGGTATAGATGAGCTTACTTGTTTGGCCTGTCCCCATACATCAAACCCAATGATATTTAGAATGACACTAAAAAAAATGATCCCAAAAATGACTGGTATAAAGATGACAAGAACAAACATTTGAAATGCACTTGTCGTTTTTTCTTTTTTGCTCATGTTCTTTCACCTAATTTCAACGCTTTTGAAAAAGTTGAATGGCAATGTCATCCATTTGTTCGTTTTCAAGACGAGTTTGCTCTTTTTTGTACTGTTCAAATTTAACTTGCTTTAATTTTTCATATTTTTTGAATTCGATTGAATGCTTCACCATATCTTGTTGCTTCATAGTCATCCGTTCCCTTGCTCGCTGTGTCGTTCGTTGCTGTTCATTAATCGCTTGCTGCATACGAAGTAATTGGGATTGGCTTGATTGAAGCTCATAAATCGAAATGCCTTTCGCTACTTTTTCCCTACCTGCTTCTTCAAGATTTTCCTTCTTTTTCAGTAAGTCATAAAGCTCTGTAGCGACACGTTCAAATTGATCCATTGCTTCTGTGTATTGATTTTGGCTTGTTTGACGTTCCTGTTCCTTTAGATTCATCACTTTTTGTAGGGTAAAATCAAAAGACACCTATACACACCTCACCCGAATTGTTTCATTAACAAATTTGTAGATTCATCGATTGTCATCATTTCATTTGTCGCTTGAGTAAGAAAGGAGATAATCATAGGGTAAGCTGCAATAGCTTCATCAATTTCTTTAGAAGATCCTCGCTTATAAGCACCAATGTTTATTAAATCTTCTGCTTCTTCATATGTAACTAATAACTTCCTCACTCGATCAGCTGCTTGTCTATGTTTATCATCAGCTAAATCAGGCATAAGCCGACTTACACTTTTCAATACATTAATAGCAGGGAACTGTCCTCTATTAGCGAGACGGCGATCAAGCACTAAGTGACCGTCAAGTATCCCTCGTACCGCATCAGCAATTGGTTCATTCATATCGTCCCCATCTACTAATACGGTATAAAAAGCCGTTACACTTCCTTTAGCATCCGTACCAGAGCGTTCTAAGAGCTTTGGTAACATCGCAAATACAGATGGTGTATACCCTTTTGTAGTAGGAGGTTCTCCAATAGCCAGCCCTACCTCCCGCTGCGCCATCGCAAAACGAGTAACCGAATCCATCATTAAATTGACATCAAATCCTTGATTCCTAAAATACTCCGCGATGGCTGTAGCAGTCATCGCACCTTTAATTCTCATTAAAGCTGGTTGATCAGAGGTTGCTACAACTAAAATGGTGCGCCTTAAGCCCTCTTCTCCTAAATCTCTTTCAATAAAATCTTTCACTTCACGTCCACGCTCACCAATTAAGGCTATGACATTTATATCTGCAGAGGAATGTTTCGCAAGCATTGCAAGTAAGGTACTCTTTCCTACCCCACTCCCTGCGAAAATACCAATACGCTGACCTTTTCCGACTGTAAACAAACTATCGATTGCTCTGACTCCTAGATTCATCTTCTCTTCAATACGAGGCCTTTTTAATGGATTAGGAGGTTGGTTGTCCGTTGGAAAGGAGGTCAACCCTCGTGGTAAGGCGCTCTCATCTAAGAGTTCACCGCAACCATCCACTACTTTTCCTATCAAACCGGTTCCTACTTTAATCTGAAGAGGCTTCCCGGTTGCTTCCACTAAACTTCCAGGAGAAATTTCAGCTACACCATTTAGGGGCATTAACAAAACATGCTCATCTCTAAAGCCAACAACCTCTGCCCGTACTTTTGTTTTTTGGTTCTTCCCAACGAGGATATAACAAAGATCACCAATTGATGCAATCGGACCAACCGATTCAATCATCAAGCCAACAACACGTACTACTTTTCCATACCATTTATAAGGAGAAATAGTGTGGACTGATTTAATCAGTGACTTGGTTTTCATGTCCTACCTCCTCAAGTCTTAAGAGTAGTTGTTGTTTTAGTTCATTAAGCTGATGGTCAATTGTCGCATCGATTCTGCCAAATTTCGTTTCAATTATACACCCATTTTCCGAAAGCCCGTGATCTGCATAAATGTACAGCTCTTCTGTATGAGTAACTAAACTCTGTAACTCTTCTTTTTGCTGTCTAGTTCTCTCATACCAGGAAGGATGAACGTAAATTTTCACTTCTTCATGCTCTTGAACTTCTTTGATCACTTGTTGAACTAATCGATTCCATGTAGTCGCTTCTTCCTTTAATTGAGTGCCGATCATTCGATGGCATAATTCTACAGCTAACTCAACGATGACTGGTTCAGCTCGCTCAATGATTTTGTAGTATTCATCTTTCGCACTCATAATCACACTATTTGCTTCTTCAATAACGGAAGCGTACTCTTTGAATCCATCATTTCTACCATTTATTAAACCTTCTTGGTATCCTTGCTCTTGCTTTTCTTGATAAGCTAATTGTTGCTGATTATGCGCCTCTACTTGATCGAGCTCTAGTTGATCATACATCTTCTTAATTGCGGCTTTCGCTTCACTTATAAGTTTGTTTGCTTGTTCTTCACTTTCTTTTAGACGTTGAGCGATCGCTGCTTCTGTATCCGATTGATTGATTGGGATAACTTGCTGTTCTTCCCCGGGAGCTTCATGTCCTATTAAAGGTTGAAACGTTTCATGTTGAAACAACTTTTTAATCGTAATTTTTTTAGCTTCTTTATCAGAAGAAGGGAAATGACTTGATTTGATGATTCTAGACAATGACATCATCTCCTCCGCCACGTGCAATGACGATCTCCCCTGCTTCCTCTAGGCGTCTTATGACAGCCACGATTCTCGTTTGAGCTTCTTCCACATCACGTAATCGAACAGGCCCCATAAATTCCATCTCATCTTTAAATGCTTCAGCCATTCGTTGAGACATATTTCCAAATACAATTTCTTTGACCTCATCACTCGCCACTTTAAGAGATAATTGCAGGTCTTCATTTTCAACATCGCGGATGACTCTTTGAATCGAACGATTATCTAGTGTCACGATATCCTCAAATACAAACATTCTCTTTTTAATCTCTTCTGCTAATTCAGGGTCTTGAATCTCAAGGGCGTCTAAGATCGTTCGCTCCGTTGATCGATCTACGCTGTTTAAGACATCTACCACAGCCTCAATTCCGCCTGCTTCGGTGTAATCTTGTGTCATAGTAGATGAAAGCTTTTGCTCTAAGATCGATTCTACTTCATTTATAATCTCAGGCGAGGTACTATCCATTAAAGCAATTCTTTTTGCTACATCAGCTTGCACTTCTTGTGGTAGCTCTGAGAGGATTTGTCCTGCCTGAACAGAATCTAAATAACTTAAAATTAAGGCAATCGTCTGCGGATGTTCATTTTGAATAAAATTTAAAATTTGAGATGGATCTGATTTTCTAGCAAAATCAAATGGACGTACTTGCAAGGTAGAAGTCAAACGATTAATAATATCCATCGCATTCGCTTCTCCAAGCGCTTTTTCTAAAATACTTTTCGCATATCCAATTCCACCCTGAGCAATATAGTCTTGAGCTAAGACTAATGAATGAAATTGCTCTAATATATCTTCTTTCATTTCGCTATCTACTTTACGAACATTTGCAATTTCAAGCGTTAATTGTTCAATTTCCTCCTCAGACAAATGCTTATACACTTGTGCAGATACATCTGGTCCAAGTGAGATCAGGAGGATTGCTGCTTTTTGCTTACCTGTTAACCCTTTTTTAGTTGACTGTGCCAAAAGTCTTCCCTCCTAATCCTCAGATAACCATGTACGAAGAAGTTTTGAAAATTCATCTGGTTTTTCTTTTGCCATTTTCTCTAATTGTTTGCGTTTTGTTGCCTTCTCGCTCATATCCTCATTAGGAAGGTCTGGTACGACGGCCGCTGTTTGTTCGATCACGTACTCTTCTTCCTCTACTTCACGTTTTCGCTTTTTAGCTAATAAAAAGAGTAATAATAGAATGATAACGACTAAAATTCCTGCAGCAACGTACATCCATACAGGAATGATGGTTTGTGTTTGCTCACCGATTTCGGCTTTTCCTTCAAATGGTTGGGACGAGACAAAAATCTTTTCATTAATTCCTGCTTCTGTTAGCTCATCAGCATATACACCTGAAATACTCGTCCGTACAACCGTTCCTAGAATTTGTTGGATATCATCTAATCTCTCTTGTGGTAAGACGTCCATTCCTTCTGGAGGTTCTACCATTACCTGAATTCCTAAGTCTCTGATTTTATATGGGCTTTCTACGATGTCTCGATTAATTCGATTCACTTCGTTGTTAATTCGATCTTCTGTTCGTTCATATTCTGAATCACCTTGACCTACAGCACCTGGGAAGTTCGGAATGCCTTCGCCAGTACCTTCTACCCCGCCTGGAGGTGTGCCTTCACCGGTGTACGTTTCGGTGATTCGTTCAATACTTACTGCAATACCTTCAATATTTTCAGTATCAACAGGCTCTACCAATGTTTCTTGTCGATTTTCTTGAGTGAAATCAATATCAGTCGTAACTGACACTAACACCTTATCTTGACCAACGACGGTACCTAGCATTCTTTGTAAATTTCTTGTTAGATCTCTCTCAATTTCACGTTGGATCGACCTTTGCTGTTCAAATGCTGATAACGTTGTTGTTTGATTTCCATCATTATCGTAAAAATAATCCTCAAACATTTGGTTCATTATGACGATATTCTCTATAGGAAGATTTGGAACACTTTTTGATACTAAGTGATAAAGTGCCTTTACTTGGTTTTGATCTAGTTGGTATCCAGGCGCTAAATCTACAATAACAGAAGCAGTTGCAGCCTCTTGAGTTGTATTTAGCCACACACTTTCCTCTGGTAAGGTAATCATGACATTAGCATGATTTACACCATTGATATTACGGATCAAATCCGCTAGTTCAGTTTGCATCAAACCTCTTTCCATAACAGAAAATTCATTATCCGTCATACCAAAGCCCATTTGATCTTGGAAGAAACTATAATCAATACTTCCACTTCTAGGTATACCTTCTGCTGCTAAGTCTACTTTAAGACTATCTACTTGAACTTCAGGAACTAAAATAGTCGTTCCGTTGTCTGAAATTTCAGCAGGAATCCCTCTAGCATCTAACGTTTCTTTAATTTGCCCAGTTTCTTGTAGGGTTAAATTACTGTAAAGAGGGACGTTATTCGTTCTATTTCCTAAAAATAAGATAAAAACAAGTAATAGAGCAGCGGCGACTAGCGAGATTAAGATGATATTCTTCTGCTTGCTCGTACGACCGCTCCAATATTCTGTTACTTTCTGCTTATAAAGTACAAATTTCTCGTTCATGCGCCCTCCTACAACCTACAAAGCCAATTACTTCATGCACGATTATGTTCTTAGAACAATTAGACTTGCATTCTCATAATTTCTTGATAAGATTCAATCACTTTATTTCGAACTTCCACAGTAGCTTGTAATGCTACAGACGCTTTTTGGCCTGTAATCATTACATCATGTAAATTAGTAATTTCCCCTCGCGCTAATTGCTCTGTTTTTAAAGCAGAAACGTTTTGAAGTTCATTTACATTTTGAACAGCTTCCGTTAAAGCTTTTTTAAATGTTGCTCCAGCTTGTGCAGGGGTATGGTTCATTTGACTGACTAGCCCTAGCTGATTTTGCACCATAAAAGGTGATGATACCCTGTTAATATCCATCTAACTTCCCACCTATCTTCCTATTTCAAGTGCTTTCATCAGCATATTTTTCGTAGCGTTTAACGTCGTGACATTTGCCTCATACGATCTTGTCGCAGTCGTCAAGTCAACCATTTCACGTAAAGGGTCTACATTTGGTAATTGTACATATCCTTCTACGTTTGCATCTGGATGACTAGGATCATAGACAAGCTTGAAAGGATTTTGATCCTCTACAATTGCTGATGCCTTCACGCCAGATCCAATCTCTCCTTTTTGCCCCATTGCTGTATGTAAATAGGAAGAGAATGGTGTTTTCTGATTTGGTTCTACAACGACCATTTTTCTTCTATAAGGTACCCACTCTCCATTAACTTGCTGTGCACGAGTTGTTTCAGCATTTGCCATATTAGATGAAATCACGTCCATTCGGAGACGTTGCGTTGTTAATGCAGAGGAACTCGTATTAAAACCACCAAAAATCGTCAAGATTAGTTACCTCCTCTAATAACCGTCTGTAAACTTTGAAATCTCCCATTCATCCGATCAATTAATGCATTGTAATAAATTTGGTTTTTTGCTAATTCGGCCATCTCCAAATCAATATCGACATTGTTCCCATTATGGTTATATGTAGTATTTTGATTCACTTGTACAGTAGGTCCTGGTTTATTAGAACTAAAGTCGACGTGTTTACTATTTGTTTTCGTCGCCTGTAACTGATTTCCAATAGCTTCATTTAATGTATGTTTAAAACTAACCGTTTTAGCTTGGTAATTAGGTGTTCCAGCATTTGCTACATTTTGAGAAATCGCATGCTGACGCATTTGAGAACCATCCAAACCTCTTTCTAAAACGTTAAAGGTTGAATTAGAAAATAAATTCAATCTCGTCACACCTTTCGACATAATTCCATGTTTTTCAATTAAATTCTTTCTATCTAAACAATTTTATACATATTTTCACACAAAACTCACTACGAAAATTGTAATCAATATGTCCCTAAAAGTCTAATGAAGTTTGTGAGGATTTTAGATTAGATGATAAAGAACCACCAATTTTAACATACTTTAGTCACAAATATTTCTGATTATCTCTTAGTATAGATTCATTGATAATTTTTTCGGCCTAATTTTTTTACATTTTTTTAACATATAAATGAGTGTTTTCTCTTATAGGTAAATATACTCACAAAAAAAAGACCACTTAAAAGTGGTCTTTTTTAGACTATACGTTCATTTATTACTTTGTTTTGATCTTCTCAAGTTCCATTAAGAATTTATCGTTTAATACTTTGATATACGTCCCTTTCATACCAAGAGAACGAGATTCGATAACCCCTGCACTTTCTAATTTACGAAGAGCATTTACAATAACTGAACGAGTAATTCCTACACGGTCGGCAATTTTACTAGCTACAAGTAATCCTTCTTTGCCATCAAGTTCTTGGAAGATATGCTCAACTGCTTCTAATTCACTGTATGATAGTGAACTAATAGCCATTTGAACAACCGCTTTACTACGCGCTTCTTCTTCAATCTCTTGCGTCTTTTCATGAAGGATTTCCATTCCTACTACAGTTGCACCGTATTCAGCTAAAATCAAATCATCATCGCTAAATGAATCATTTAAACGAGCAAGTACTAATGTACCTAAGCGTTGACCTCCACCTAGGATCGGCACAATCGTCGTTAATCCATGTTGGAACAAATCTTTGTTCTCTACAGGGAATGCTGTGTACTCACTATTAATATCTAAGTTTGGAGACGTTTCTTCTACTTTTGATAAACCACCTGTATACTCTTCAGGGAACTGGCGATCTTCTAACATTTTTTTCATACGCTCATTTTCAATCTCTTGTTTAATAGCAAATCCAAGTAGCTTACCTCGACGGCTTACTACGAATATATTTGCACTGATTGCATCACGTAATGTTTCAGCCATATCCTTAAAGTTTACGTGTTGTCCTCCAGATTTTTGTAACATTTCATTGATTTTTCTTGTTCTTGATAATAAATTCATATCAAATCTCCTCCTAGGAATCCTATAAAATATACTGGCTTAAGTCGCGATTTTTCGCAATTGTTGCTAATTTTTCTTCAACGTATTCAGGTGTAATCACTATTTCTTCCAGCGTAATATCCGCTGCTTCATATGAGAGATCTTCTAGCAATTTCTCAAGCATGGTATGAAGTCTTCTTGCACCAATGTTTTCGGTATCTTGATTGACCTCTGTAGCAATTGTCGCAATCTTACGAACAGCATCGTCAGTAAATGTAACTTTTATACCTTCTGTTTGTAAAAGAGCTGAATATTGTTTTAATAACGCATTATCAGGCTCTACTAAGATCCTCACAAAATCATCTACTGTTAAGTTCTTAAGCTCTACACGAATCGGAAAACGTCCTTGTAATTCTGGAATTAAATCAGATGGCTTTGCAATATGAAAGGCACCTGCACCTATGAAAAGGATATGGTCTGTTTTAACCGCTCCGTACTTTGTTACAATGGTCGACCCTTCCACAATTGGTAATATATCTCTTTGAACGCCTTCTCTTGAAACATCAGCAGATTGTCCTGAAGATTTACCTGCTACTTTATCAATCTCATCAATAAAGATAATACCTAATTGTTCAGCACGCTCTACTGCAAGTTGTGTCACCTCATCCATGTCGATGAGCTTTTGAGCCTCTTCTTCAGCTAGAGTACCTCTTGCATCACTTACAGCCATTTTACGCTTCTTGCGCTTTTTAGGGATCATACCTCCAAGCATATCTTGCATGTTCATGCCCATTTGTTCCATGCCCGCACCTTGAAACATATCCATGAAATTTTGAGTTTGTTCTTCCACTTCAATGGTGACCATACGATCTTCTAATTCACCTAAAGCAAGTTGATGAGCAACTCTCCTTCTTTGTTCCTTGATACCCTCTTCTTCAGTAGTTGAATCATCTGTAGGCTGCTGACTTCCAGGCTGATTTCCAAAAATCATTTCGAAAGGATTCTTATACGATGAGCTTTGTTTCTTCTTAGAAGGAGCTAATAATTCCACTAAACGTTCATTCGCTTGTTCAAGTGCTTGTTCCCTAACACCTTCCATTTTCTCTTCCTTGACGATCCGTACACTCGATTCAACTAAATCACGTACCATCGATTCAACATCACGTCCAACATATCCAACTTCTGTAAACTTTGTCGCTTCAACTTTTATAAAAGGGGCACCTACAAGCTTGGCAAGACGACGAGCGATTTCCGTCTTACCGACGCCAGTTGGTCCAATCATTAGGATGTTTTTAGGTGTTACTTCATCTTTTAATTTGTCTTCAAGTAAGCTACGACGATACCGATTCCGAAGAGCGATCGCAACTGATTTTTTCGCTCCCTCTTGACCAACAATATATTGATTTAGGCGTCCAACGATCTCTTTTGGTGTTAGGTTGGCTTTATTTTTCAACGCAATCACTCTCCATTTATCGTTTCTATCAAGTCTTTAGAGAAGTTCTTCGACGACTAGATTTAAATTTGTATACACACAAATTTCACCAGCTGTTTCTAGAGCTGCCGTTGCAATCTCTTTGGCAGACAAGGTAGGCGCATGCTTTTTCAACGCACGTCCGGCAGATAAGGCGTAATTCCCACCAGAACCAATTGCTAAAATCCCATCATCTGGTTCAATGACTTCACCAGTACCTGAAACTAAAAGAACATGATCGCGATTCATCACGATAAGCATGGCTTCTAAGCGTCGCAATACTTTATCACTCCGCCACTCTTTAGCAAGCTCTACTGCCGCTCGTTGTAAATTGCCGTTGTACTCCTCTAGCTTACTTTCAAACTTTTCAAAGAGAGTAAATGCATCTGCAACTGACCCAGCAAATCCTGCTAAAACTTTCCCTTGATAAATTCTACGTACTTTCTTAGCTGTATGTTTCATTACTACCGCATTTCCAAACGTAACTTGCCCATCTCCTGCCATCGCACATTGACCATTATGTTGTACAGCAAATATCGTTGTTGCATGAAAAGTTGCATTCGCATCCATTAATAGACCTCCTCATCACGATTGTTAAGCACGGGGGTGATGATTTTTATATACATCACGCAATCTCTCTTTCGTTACATGCGTGTAAATTTGTGTCGTTGATAGATTTTCATGTCCAAGTAATTCTTGAACTACACGTAGATCAGCACCATTATTTAAAAGATGTGTCGCAAATGAATGTCTTAGATCATGCGGACGTACATGTTGATGAAGAGAAGCTTCTTTCACTCGTTTCGATAAAATGGTGCGTATACTTCTCTCCGATAAAGGACCTCCACGATAATTCAGAAAAAGCCGTTTAGTCTCACCATTCCCCTTTTTTAGTATGTTTACTCGCGCATCATCAATATATTCTTTTAATGCATCTACAGCAAACGAACCGATAGGAATATACCGTTCTTTTCTTCCCTTACCTGTTACAAACACGGTGCCAATATGAAAATCGATGTCTTCTACTTCTAGATGACTACATTCACTAACACGCATTCCTGTGGCATAAAGGAGTTCTAGTAGGGCACGGTCCCTTTTATCAAGAGGCTTCTCACCTTGAAATGCATCAAATAATTGAAGCATTTCTTCTTCATACAGAAAAGTAGGTAACCTTCCCGCTTTTTTAGGAAGATAGGTCTCGGCAAACACATTAGTCGTTAAGATTTCTTCTCTCATTAGATAGTGAAAAAGACTACGCATGGATGAAATTTTTCTAGAAACCGAATTTCTCGCATACGCTAACTCATGTAAATAAGTTAAATATGAGCGCACAAAAAGATATGTCACCTCAGTCAATGAAAAGCATTCGTGCTTCTTCATGAAATGACAGAAATCATCTATATCACGTTGATAACTTTTAACGGTATGTACAGAATAATTTTTCTCAACCTGTAAAAAACGAATAAATTCTTTGATCCATTGTTCATCTTTTGACTGATTCACCTGAATCACCTCACAGAGCTACTAAATTCTAACACGATTTAGTAGCTCCCGCAATAATATTTACATTTTTTTCACAAAATTCTGAATTGAGCCTAAAGCTCGTGAAGCAAGTTGTTCATAACGTTCCTTTTTGTTTTTGATTCGTACTTCTAATGGTGGTAGTAAACCAAAGTTCGCATTCATCGGTTGAAAGTTTTTAGGATTCGCAGTCGTAATGTAATTAGCCATGCTACCGAGAATCGTTTCCTCTGGGAAAGTGATTAACTCTTCATTTTTCACAAGCTTGGCTGCATTAATTCCTGCAATTAAACCAGCTGCTGCAGATTCAACATATCCTTCAACCCCGGTAATTTGACCAGCAAAGAAGAGATCATCGCGATCTTTATACTGATAGGTTGGCTTAAGTAGGTTTGGAGAATTGATGAATGTGTTACGATGCATAACACCATAACGAACAATTTCTGCATTCTCTAAACCAGGGATTAACTTTAATACTTCCTTTTGAGGCCCCCACTTTAAATGAGTTTGGAATCCAACAATGTTATAGAGAGTACCAGATTGATTATCTTGACGAAGTTGGACAACTGCATATGGACGCTTGCCTGTTTCAGGATGTTCTAGTCCTACTGGCTTCATTGGTCCAAACAACATCGTCTTCTTTCCACGCTTAGCCATTACTTCAATTGGCATACACCCTTCAAAGAAAACTTCCTTTTCAAATTCTTTTAAAGGTACTGTTTCAGCCGCAATTAACGCCTCGTAAAAACGATCAAATTCCTCTTCAGTCATTGGGCAATTTAAGTAAGCCGCTTCACCTTTATCATAACGAGATTTCAAGTATACTTTATCTCGGTCAATTGAATCCGTTTCAATGATTGGTGCAGCTGCATCATAAAAATATAAATATTCCTCACCAGTTAATGTCTGAAGTTCTTTTGATAATACTTCAGATGTTAATGGACCTGTCGCAATAATCGTTGGGCCTTCAGGAATTTCCGAAATTTCTTCATTGAAAACAGTCACATTAGGGTGGTTTTTCACTCGATCTGTTACATGTTGAGCAAACTCATGGCGGTCTACTGCAAGCGCGCCTCCTGCAGGCACGGATGAATCATCGGCAGAACCAATAATAACCGAATCAAGCTTTCTCATTTCCTCTTTAAGCACACCAACTGCATTTGTTAATCCATTTGAACGAAGCGAATTACTACAAACGAGTTCTGCAAATTTATCTGTATGATGAGCAGGTGTTTGTCTAACCGGTCTCATCTCATATAAATGAACCTTTATATCACGTTTTGCTAGTTGCCATGCAGCTTCGCTTCCGGCTAATCCAGCACCAATAACATTTACATGCTGTTGTTCCATACTAAACGCCTCCACTCAATTAAAAATCATTCAAAAAGGTCTGAACGGTGACTATGGCAAGAACAAGATCATCGCACGGAGATCATCTTGTTGTTTTCTTGCACATTAGCGGTTCAGACCCTTGGTTTTCTCTCGTTCAATCATTATACACACTAGATTGTCTCAACTAACCATCTTTTCAGTAGTGATCGATCACCACTTATTCGCTTGAATCCTAATACATCATAATACTTTTTTCGTCAAGATTCAACAATTTAATCTGTTAATTTGTTTCTTCTTTGTAATCACAAGAAGAACATTGTACATTGACACCCTTTTTCGTCTTCTTCTCAACAAGCATACTTGAGCATTTTGGACAAGGACGTGCAATGGGTTTATCCCATGAAATAAACTCGCATTCAGGATAGCGATCACATCCGAAGAACGTACGGCGCTTTTTACTTTTACGTTCGACGATGTTTCCTTCATTACAAGTCGGACATTTAACACCAATATCTTTTACAATTGCTTTTGTATTTCGGCATTCTGGGAAGTTTGAGCAGGCCATGAATTTTCCATAACGCCCCATTTTGTAGACCATTTCATGTCCACATTTTTCACAATCTTCTCCAGCTGGCTCGTCTTTTATTTCGACTTCTTTCATTTCTTCTTCTGCTACTTTTAGACGTTTTTCAAACCCTTGATAGAAATCATCAATAATATGTACCCATTGATGGTTTCCTTCTTCAATTGAGTCTAAATCCGTTTCCATTTTCGCTGTAAATTCTACATCTAAGATCTCAGGGAAGAATTCTACAATTAGCTCTAACACAATCTCACCAAGTTCTGTTGGAACAAAGCGCTTTTCTTCTAGAGCAACATAACCACGTTTTTGGATCGTATCAAGTGTAGGTGCATAAGTAGATGGTCTTCCTATTCCAAGCTCTTCCATCGTTTTTACGAGCCTTGCCTCTGTGTATCTTGGTGGTGGTTGCGTAAAATGTTGATTCGGATCAATGTTTTCCTTTTTTACCGTTTGACCTTCTTCAAGATTTGGAAGGAGGCGATCTTCTTCTTTTTTCCCATCATCATTACCTTCAATATATACCTTCATAAAACCAGGGAACTTCACTTTAGAACCAGTTGCTCTAAACAATACCCCTGCGTTCTCTAAGTCTACTGACATCGTGTCCATTATTGCAGGGGCCATTTCACTTGCGACAAGACGTTCCCAAATCAAACGATAGAGTCGAAGTTGGTCACGAGATAGGTAACTCTTTAAACTTTTAGGATCTTTAAATACAGCAGTAGGACGGATCGCTTCATGCGCATCTTGTGATTTTTTATCTTTTTTTACGGTACGTTGCCCCACTCTAATATAATCTTTACCAAATTGCTCTTCAATATATTTTCTTGTTTCTGTTTGGGCAGTTTCTGAAATGCGAGTTGAGTCTGTACGCATGTAGGTGATTAAACCAACTGTACCTTCTTTACCCAAATCGATTCCTTCATACAATTGTTGAGCAATCATCATCGTTTTCTTAGCTCTGAAGTTAAGTTTTCTAGCTGCCTCTTGTTGTAAAGAAGAAGTCGTAAAGGGTGTTACCGGATTTCGCTTACGTTCTTTCTTCTTAACTGAATTAACATCAAAAGATTTCCCTTTTAACTTTGCTAAAATGGCTTTTACTTCTTCTTCTGACTTCAATTCCTGTTTCTTTCCATTAACGCCATAAAACTTCGCATCAAATTGTTCATCTCCAAGCGAGAACTGTCCTTGGATTGTCCAATATTCTTCTGGAATAAATGCTTGAATTTCTTTTTCACGTTCAATAATCATTTTTACAGCAACAGATTGAACTCGTCCTGCGCTTAAGCCCTTTTTTACTTTTTTCCATAATAGTGGGCTAATGTTATAACCTACTAAACGGTCAAGTATTCGTCTTGCTTGTTGGGCATCTACTAAATCCATATTGATTTTACGAGGTGTTTTAAAAGCATCTTTTATTGCTTGCTTTGTAATTTCATTAAATACAACTCGACAGTCTGACGTCTCATCGATATTCAGGCTATGCGCTAAATGCCACGCAATGGCCTCTCCTTCACGATCGGGGTCAGCTGCGAGATAAATTCGTTTCACTTTTTTTGCAGCGGTCTTTAATTCTTTTAACACGGGACCTTTCCCGCGGATTGTAATATACTTTGGTTGAAAATCTTCCTCAACATCTACTCCCATTTGACTTTTTGGTAAGTCTCTGACATGTCCCATTGAAGCCTTTACAATGTATTTTTTGCCTAAATATTTACCAATGGTCTTTGCTTTGGCGGGAGATTCAACGATTACTAAATAATCGGCCATAACAAGCAGCTCCCTCTCTCGAAGTTAATTTAAAATCTTCCCTATTATTAAACAGACTTTTACCATTTGTCAAACAAGAGTTTGAAAAGACGGTGGCGATTTAAGCTTAAAATGACAAAAAATGCCCCTATTATATAGAAGAAACTCGGAAAAATATTGACGATTTTATGTCCATTCCTCAAGTATATCTTGAGCAGATATAGTTAGTTTTGCTCCTTGTTGAATCAACAAATTCGTGCCTTCAGACCATTCACAATCAAAAGGACCTGGTACGGCAAAAACATCGCGATTTTGGTCTAGAGCTTGATCTGCAGTAATGAGTGAACCGCTTCTTGTCTTTGCTTCAATGACGAGAACCCCCCTTGCCAAGCCACTAATAATACGATTTCTTGCTGGAAACGTCCATTTTTTTGGAGGGTGATGGGGAGGATATTCACTCAATACAAGCTGATGGCGACACATGTAGGAGTAGAGACCTTTATTAGAGGAAGGATAGGGAAAATCAAATCCCGAACCGAGAACGGCGATCGTATGTCCTTTGTTGGAAATAGTCTGCTGGTGAGCGCAAGCATCTATACCCTCCGCTAGACCACTTATGATCGTGAATTGAGCTCTTACAAGCTCTTCAACCATACAAGCAACTGCTCTAACCCCTCTATTAGTAGGTGTTCTAGTGCCAACAATTGCGAGTTGCTTCGAATTTTTTAGTAGTTCTAGGTTGCCACGATAATAAATCACCCAAGGCGGGTCATATAGCTCTAGCAGTTGTTTTGGATACAACTCATCGAACTTCGTCACCACCATTACTTTATTAGATTGAAGCTGTTTCTCATATTCAACCGGATCACTATCATCTAAGTAGAATCGTAGTTTCTCGGCTTTCTCTTTTTTTATAGTTAATTGCTTCATTAGATGATAAGAAGAGGGTTGATAGATTTTCAGAAGTGTAGGATCTTCTTGTTGGATATCACGCAATTGCTTCCAAGATAAATGGGTACTGCCATGAAGATGGATCAATCGTTGGCGGAAGGTACTCAATGAATTTACACATCCTCTATGTCGAGTTTTTTAAACGAGGGGTAATCAGGAGAAAAGAAAAAATGGGGGATAAAAAAGGCTCCCCAAATAAGAGGAGCCTTCTGTCATTATTTTGCTACTTCGTGAGTTGTACACTTCTCAAGTAGGTCATTTTCTTTAAGAGCTTTAATTAATGTTTCACCCATAACAGATGGAGTTTCAGCAACACTTACGCCGCAGCTTTCAAGAGTTTTGATTTTTTCTGCAGCTGTTCCTTTACCACCTGAGATGATGGCACCAGCATGTCCCATACGCTTTCCTGGAGGCGCTGTTTGTCCACCAATGAAGCCTACAACAGGCTTTTTCATGTTAGCTTTAATCCACTCAGCAGCTTCTTCTTCAGCTGTTCCGCCGATCTCACCAATCATGATTACTGCATATGTTTCAGGATCTTCATTGAATAATTCTAAAACATCGATGAAGTTTGTTCCATTAACAGGGTCTCCACCAATACCTACAGCAGAAGACTGACCAATACCAGCTGTTGAAAGCTGATGAACTGCTTCATATGTTAATGTACCAGAACGAGAAACGACTCCAACATGACCTTTGTTGTGAATGTAACCAGGCATGATACCAATTTTACACTCTTCAGGCGTAATAACACCTGGGCAGTTAGGTCCGATTAAACGAGTTTTCTTACCTTCCATGTAACGTCTAACACTTACCATATCCATTACAGGAATGCCCTCAGTAATACAAATTGCTAGATCTAATTCAGCGTCTACCGCTTCCATGATCGCATCTGCAGCGAAAGCTGGTGGTACATAAATGACGGATGCATTAGCTCCTGTTGCTTTTACAGCATCTTCAACTGTATCAAATACAGGTACGCCCTCAACTTCTGTTCCGCCTTTACCAGGTGTTACACCACCAACGATTTGTGTACCGTATTCAATCGCTTGCTTAGTGTGGAATAGGCCAGTAGCGCCTGTAATCCCTTGTACGATTACTTTTGTATCTTTGTTAATAAGGATACTCATTCTCTTTGTCCCGCCTTTCTTTTTGAACAAACATTTTGTCGAACTTTATTATAGAATGTATCAACCATACATTCCGATTTAAATTATTTTACTAAAGAAACGATTTTTTGTGCACCATCAGCCATAGAGTCTGCAGCTGTGATGTTTAGGCCAGATTCGTTAAGAATCTTCTTACCTAAGTCTACGTTTGTACCTTCAAGACGTACAACTAGTGGAATTTCAAGACCTACTTCTTTAGTAGCTGCTACAACACCTTCTGCAATGATGTCACATTTCATGATACCACCAAAGATGTTAACGAAGATCCCTTTAACATTCTCATCTGATAGGATGATTTTGAATGCTTCAGTAACTTTCTCAGCAGTCGCACCACCACCAACATCAAGGAAGTTAGCTGGATCACCACTGTAGTGCTTAATGATATCCATTGTTGCCATAGCAAGTCCTGCACCATTAACCATACAACCGATGTTACCATCTAATGAGATGTAGCTTAGGTCATATTTAGACGCTTCGATTTCTTTCTCATCTTCTTCTTCAAGATCACGGTAAGCCAGTACGTCTTTTTGACGATAAAGAGCATTTGAATCAAAGTTTAACTTTGCATCAAGCGCCATTACTTTCCCGTCTCCTGTAGTAACAAGTGGATTGATCTCAGCAATCGAGCAATCCTTCTCAGAGAATGCTTTATATAGTCCCATCATGAACTTAACAGTTTGTCCGACAAGTTCTTTAGGAATATTAATATTGAACGCTATACGACGCGCTTGGAAGCCTTGAAGGCCAACAGCTGGGTCAATGACTTCTTTGAAGATCTTCTCAGGAGTTTCTTCTGCAACTTCTTCGATTTCAGTTCCGCCTTCTTCTGAAGCCATTAATACTACGCGGTTTGTAGCACGATCAAGCACTAGACCTACATAGTATTCATTTTTAATATCGCATCCTTCTTCGACAAGTAAGCGCTTAACTTCTTTACCTTCAGGACCTGTTTGGTGAGTAATAAGTGTCTTACCTAAAATCTCATCCGCATATGTACGAACTTCATCCATGTTCTTTGCAACTTTAACACCGCCAGCTTTACCACGGCCTCCTGCATGGATTTGAGCTTTAACAACACAAACGTCTGTGCCTAATTCTTTTGCAGCCTCAACTGCTTCTTCTACTGAGAATGCGACTTTCCCATTAGGGACCGCAACTCCGTATTGACGAAGGAGTTCTTTTCCTTGATACTCATGAATATTCATTCTCTCTCCAGCCTCCTATCAATTGCATGTAATTTACACGTCGTTCTTATTTTTCATGGATGAACGACAAATTCCTCTTTCATTTTAGCATTTTTTAAAATATTTTGGGAGTAAAAAGTGAAACCTCTTTCAAATTTCTTTTTATTCTCACTATATCGTTACTTCAATTTAATAGGAAAAAATCGTCAAAACTCAACTGTAGCATACACTTTCGCTTTATTCATTTGCTATTTCCGCGAGTAAAAATAATTCATAAAAAAGCTAGCAATTCGAGATCGAATTGCTAGCTTTCGGTATCATTCCTCAGATTTAGCTTGTTTATTTGCCTTTTTCAGCATCGACTTTGTCATATCTTTCGCTTTCGCGTCTTGCTCTTGAATTGAATGATGAACACCAAACTCTTGCGCGTACTCCTCTTTAAACTCATTCATAAATGAATCAACTTCAGGCACAGCTAATTTATTTTGGTTCATATGAGCTAACCTCCCACAAGTTTTCCACCTTTTAAATAAGGTGTGTGGGATGTAGTATGCCCGATTAACAGACGATCTATCAGGTTTGATTTTTGTCTAAGCGATAAATGAAGGCAAATACTTCGGCAACAACTTCATATAATTCTGGTGGGATCGATTGATGAATGTTAAGTTGCCCCAACAACTCTACAAGTGATGCATCTTCTTGAATAGGTATATTGTGACTTTTCGCTTTTTCAATTAATTCCTCCGCTATAAAACCCTTCCCTTTGGCAATGATTTCTGGCGAATGCTGTTTATTTGAATCATATCGAAGGGCTACTGCTTGTTTTTTTGCTTCATGATTCATATGCGAATATCAACTCCCCGGTAGTCAACTCGCTTATTATATACCTGTTCATTGGACGGTTTATGGCTAGGTTGCTCATAATCGGTGATTTTTTTCCATCCAAAAACATTAAGCTTATAATCCTTTTGCTCAAGCGTTGCTTTCAAGCTCGGCAATAGTAACGAAATTAAACTCGTTGGCTTATCATACTCATTAAAAACATTTATAGAAATGACTCGATTTTGTATTTGCATATCTACAATCATTTCATTCAGATTCTCAAGCTCTAAATAAAAAAGAATACGGCAATGATTTGGGTCAAGTTGTCCATTTGATTGACGTCTGCCTTCCCATTGCACCGTTAAATCCGTCTGAAAACTACCTAGTGCAAGGGGAAGTTGTAACAACACTTGATGGAGCGGGCCTTGTTGTTCTACTGCCATTAGTTGACTTCCTGTGATTCTCTGGACAACTTCTCCAACTTTTTCTTTTAAGCCTTCAGGAAGCTCATTTTGCAGTTGCATCAAGATCCCCTTAAGCCGGTCGGTATGTATGAAGTCTGAACGATTAGGGTTTTGTAGATGCTTGAACATCTCATTCTCATGGTCATACCCTAATAGTGATATGATTTGCTGCAACGAAGACAAAGGAGAGCGCATTCCTTCTATTTGCTTAGGCTGTACTGATTGATTTAGTGTTGTTTCTAGTTGAATTCGTTCATCATTGGTTAGTGGTTGTGAAGAAATCTTTAAAAGAACACCCTCTAGATCAGCTGCTTTAAGCGATGGTTGAACTAATTGCAGCAATTGATTCAATTGAATACTTCCATCTTTTCCTGCAGGAATGGCTATAGCGTTCATCATTCTCTCAAGGGCTACTTGAGGCTCTAATTGAGTGAGGGAATGGACAGTAGCTTGTGGGAGAAGCTGCTTAACTACTGGTTGGTTTTCTGGTGCAGTAGCTGCTTGATGGACCCTAGCTAAAAACGATTGCACGTCTTCATTCGGATTCATCACGCCCATTTTAACAAGCAAAGATGTAGCAGCTTGTCTCTCCCCTTCTGTGGAAGAAGATGGTGTGAGTTGACTTAAAAGATGTTGAACCGGCGAACGTGATTCTTGCCATTGACTTTGATTAAAAAATGCTTTAAGAGCAGATTGAAGTTGTTGAACGGTAGGCTCTAGCCGCTGTGCAGATTGCTCTGTTGCATGCATTAATTGCTGCAATTGCTGATGGAGCATCGGTTCCTTTTGTAAAGATAGAAGGGCATTTGCTGTATCTTTTGTTAAGGGTAATTTCTTTTGTATCATAGTCTGTACAACTTCAATCGCTTCTCGGTCGTATCGATTAAGAGAGGTTAATAGTTGGGCGGCATCCTTTAATGTAGCTTTTGGCAGCGTCAATTGGTTAGTTGATAAATGTAGCAAAAGAGCTTCCATCGCTTTTGATTGAGGTAGACCTAACTTTCGTATCATTTGTTGATTGACACCTGTAGTCAACTCAGTTGATTGTTTCCCTGAGTTTTCAATGACTTTTAACCGAGGAACCCCACTCCCCTCTTGGACTTCAAACCAATATCGCCCACCAACGGTTAAGGATGCTTCAAGTCTTGCAGTCAGATGCATTCCGTTAATGGAAAGTGAAGCCAAATGATTTGGGAAAAGCTTTGTGATTTTCCCTTGAAAAATATGTCCTGGTAAAAATGTGAGTGGTGAACGCGATGTCTGACTCAATTGGTTCGTTATGTGCTGACTAGTCGCCTTTATGTTCATCCCCTCACCCTCCCTGCTTTTTATTTTATACAGTCTGCTACTGGCTTAAATGATTTACGGTGTTCCTTCGTTATCCCTAATCGCTTCATTGCATCTAGATGTACAGGCGTTCCGTACCCTACATGGCGATCAAAGCCGTAGCCTGGGAATTCTCCTTCTAGTGCTTCCATATAACGATCTCTAGCAACTTTAGCAAGTACTGAGCTAGCTGCAATCGTTAAACTCTTCTGATCTCCCTTTATCAAGGAAACTTGCGGGAGCTGATTTTCTAGTTTCATTGCATCAAGAAGTAAATAATCTGGTTTAATGTCCAATTGCTCAATCGCTCGTTGCATCGCAAGCTTTGTAGCTTCGTATATATTCACCTTATCGATCTCATAAGCTGGAACAAACATAATTTCATAAGCAATCGCTTGGCGCTTAATTTCCTCGAAAAAGTACTCACGCTTTTCTTTGGATAATTTTTTTGAATCTGTTAATCCAGGTAGGTTAACAGATTGCGGTAAAATGACTGCCGCTGAAACTACTGGCCCTGCAAGTGGTCCTCTACCTACTTCATCAAGACCCGCTATGTGTGTGTAGCCTTTTCCCCAGCCCTCGCGCTCATATGTAAGCATTTCTTCGTGCATCATTGTAAGCTTTTCTTGCATCTCTTGTTGTTTACGGAATTTCAACAGAAGACGTTCTACCCCTTTACGGTCATCCTCTTGCAATTCAGTTAACCATTCTTCATTCACGTCTGTTTGACTAAATAGTTTTGTTTCAATTTCTTTTATAGCTAAACGTTTCATTCAAGTTGCTCCTATCCTTTGTTATATCGACTTCATTTCCATTCATTTTAACTTTTTTCCGATTTAAGAAGGGGAATAGTCACAATAAAAGCCGCAGAAGACTTGTTCAAGTCTCCACGGCTTATTAAGCGTTAGGTGGTCGTTCGAGTGTAATCTGTCCTAGTGTACCTGAACGTAATTCTCTCAAAATGATTTCTGCGGCCTTATCATAATCAATATAACCGCCTGGAAGAAGGCATCCTCGCTTCTTGCCAATCGCATCAAATAGAGCAAGTCCATCCTCTGGCACCTCTTCAAGCTTATATCTCTCACTCACACGCTCTGGGTAATGCTCCTTTAAATAATTTAATACAAATAATGCAATGTCTTGAAAATCTAATAGCTCATCTTTTATAGCACCAGTCGCAGCAAGACGGTAGCCAATAATTTGGTCTTCAAATTTCGGCCACAAGATCCCTGGGGTATCTAAAAGTTCAAGCTCATCATTTCCAACTTTAATCCATTGTTGTTTTTTTGTGACACCAGGACGATCGCCCACTTTAGCAATTTTCTTTGAAGCTAATCGATTGATTAATGTTGATTTACCGACGTTCGGTATACCAAGAATCATCCCTCGAATCGCCCTTGGCTTCATCCCTTTGGCTTTCCATTTTTCAAAGAGAGAAATAGCTAACTTACGAGCTGCACCAGAAATCTTCTCTGTTCCTTTTCCCGTTTGGGCATTAATTGCAAGAACAGTCGCTCCGTTCGCTTCAAAATACTTCGCCCACTCTTTCGTTACATTAGGATCAGCTAAATCAGCCTTATTTAATAATACAAGCCGAGGCTTTTGTCCAACAATCTCATCCATCATTGGATTTCTTGATGAAAGTGGAAGTCTTGCATCCACTAATTCGATCACGACATCAATCAATTTTAATTTTTCCGTTACTTCTCTTCTTGCCTTGGCCATATGACCAGGAAACCATTGTATTGCCATTGCCATCACCTACTCTACAAATCCTATATTTTCAAATGGCCAGAACACGAGATTTGCCTTGCCAATTACTTCGTCTTTATGAATCGCACCTATATCTCGTGAATCTAGACTGTTATGTCTATTATCCCCTAACACAAATAAATGATCATCTGGAACAATTTGTCCTCCTATTGCTTCGGACAGTTCAAAATTCCTTGTTACAAACTCTCCACCATACGCTTCTTTTAATTCATCAAGATAAGGCTCTTCTACAACTTCACCATTTACAAGCAATTCATCATCACGATATTCGATATGATCACCTGGGAGCCCAATAATTCGTTTAATATAGTCTTTCCCACCTGGAGCGTGAAAAACAATAATATCAAATCGCTTCGGTTCTGAGATGACATAACCAATTTTATTGACAATCATTCGATCGCTATGTTCTAGTGTAGGCATCATTGATTGACCATCAACCACTATGGGAGCAAATAAAAAATAACGGATTGTAAATGCTACAACGATTGCTATAACGACAGCTTTCATCCACTCAAAAGAATTCGACTTACTGCTTTCCATCTTTCTGCCCCCAATATATGTATCATTTCTCTATTTTAGCATAGGATTGTATACGGTGAATACTTTTTAAATTTAAAAGAAGGAGCTTAGCGAACTAAGCTCCTTCTCACATTTCTTATCGGATTTCTTTAATACGAGCAGCTTTACCACGTAATGCACGTAGATAGTAAAGTTTCGCACGACGTACTTTACCGCGACGCTTCACGTCAATCTTAGCGATTTTCGGTGAATGTAATGGGAATGTACGCTCAACACCTACACCATAAGACACTTTACGAACAGTGAAAGTTTCACTAACTCCAGTACCGCGACGCTTGATCACGACACCTTCGAATTTTTGAATACGCTCACGAGTACCCTCAACAACTTTAACGTCGATAACTAAAGTGTCACCAGGACGGAAAGCAGGAAGATCTGTACGTAATTGCTCATTTGTAATTTCACGAATAATGTTGTTCATCGTATAATTCCACTCCTTCCATACAGATGCTCTTATCAGAATTTCCTGCAGCGGAACATCGTAGTAACTGGCCTAAGCCACAAAGAATATAATACCATAAAGGATAGTAAGACACAAGTAAAAATGAATAGAATCATACATTTTTTAAACCTACATAACTACTCTTTTTTTAATTCAGCTAACCAAGCCTCTTCTTCTCTTGTCAGTTCACGCAATTCTAGTAAATCAGGCCTGCGCTGAAGGGTTCTTCTTAGCGATTCTTTTTTACGCCAAGCATCAATATTAGCATGGTGACCAGATAATAGAACGTCTGGTACATGCATTCCTCTAAAATCAGCAGGCCTTGTATATTGTGGATGCTCTAATAAGCCTGTTGAAAACGAATCCGTAACAGCTGATTCCGCATTTCCTAACACATTAGGCAATAGACGCGTTACACTATCAGCAATAACCATTGCTCCAAGCTCCCCACCTGTCAATACGAAATCACCTAGCGAAACCTCATCTGTAACTAGATGTTCTCGCACACGCTCATCATACCCTTCATAATGACCACATAATAGAATAAGGTGCTCCTCACGAGCAAGCTCTTCTGCTTTTGTTTGCGTATACCTCTCCCCTTGAGGACAAAGCATAATGACGCGTGGCTTTGTGTTACTTTTTTCCACCCGTTCAGAAACCGCATCAAAAATCGGTTGTGGGCTCAAAACCATACCTGCCCCGCCACCATAAGGGTAGTCATCGACCTTTTTATGTTTATTCGTTGCGTACTGACGAAAATCTATCGCTTGAAATTCAACATGTCCTTCTTCAGCGGCTTTTTTTAAGATTGATGAACCAAAGACCCCTTCAAACATTTCAGGGAAAAGCGTTAAAACATCGATCTTCATTCCATTAAGCCTTCCATCAACTGTATGTAGATCGTACGAGCCTCTATATCAATTTCTTTTACAACTTCTTCAATATATGGAATTAGTATATCTTTTCCGCCAGATGAACGACGAATGACCCACACATCATTTGCACCAGTCTCAATAATTTCTTTCACTTTACCTAATTCTTCATCCTGATCTGTGTAAACGGTACATCCGATAATCTCGTGGTAGTAGAATTCATTTTCTTCTAATTCACTTAATTGATCTTTTGTCACTAATAAAGTACTTCCTTTAAATGGTTCAACTTCATTAATGGAATGATAGCCTTCAAAGGTCAATAGATCAAAGTTTTTATGAACTCTATGACTTGCTACTACAACAGGTGTGTTCTTTTTTGTATCGGGGTGCTCAATCCATAGTTCCGTACCTTTGGCATAGCGCTCTTCTGCAAAATCAGTTGTAGAGATTACACGGATTTCCCCACGCACGCCATGAGTATTAACAATCTTTCCGACTTTTAATAATTCCATCATTTTTCATTCCTACTTTCTCGAATATCTTGAATGATTCCGTCTTTAAGTATAATCTCAATCGGTCGATTGACATCAACCCATTTATCTCCTACCGTCAATTCAACAATCGTCTCTACCGTTTCCCCGTCCACTTCTATTCCCTCTCTAAGAAGGCCAAGTTGCTCGAGTTTAAAGGTAAGGGTATGAATCTGATCTTGCTTTTGCTTGCATTCTTTCTTATATCGTTCACGAATCGTCTGTTCGTTATGTTTTAGTTTGGAATCTTTTAATGTTTTTTGCATATGGAAGGTCAATTGTGCTAATTCACGTTTTGATTGGAGTAAGTCGGATTCTAACTGCGCTCTTATTTCTAGACGCTTCGATTTAGTTAAGATATGCTTCACTTGAGCGTTGCGTAGTAATTTTAGCATGAATTCCTGCTCCCTTACTTGAAGAGTTCATCCTTAACCTATCTAAAAAGTGATAGATAAACAAAAAAGGAGAGGTTGCCCTCACCCTTTTTGTTTCATGATGTTTAATCGACGATGTCTAATCTTACTCGCTTTTGCATCGGCACAGCCGCTGCGTAGACAAGCGAGCGCATTGCTTTTGCTGTCCGACCTTGCTTACCGATAACTTTGCCAACATCACTAGGATGAACGGAAAGTTTCAAGCAAATCGTATCTCCATCTTGCTGCTCTGTTACACGAACTTCTTCGGGCTCATCAACAAGTGCTTTTGCAATGTGTTCAACTAAAGACTTCATCACATTCTCCCTTTTCTAGAAGAATTATTTTTGATTCTTAGCGTTGTGAAGCTTTTCCATTAACCCAGCTTTAGAGAATAGGTTACGAACTGTGTCAGAAGGTTTAGCACCTTTTAACATCCAGTCAACAGCCTTATCTTCTTTAAGATCAACTTTAGCTGGTTGAGTTAATGGGTTGTACGTTCCAATCTCTTCGATGAAACGACCATCACGCGGTGCGCGAGAATCTGCTACTACTACACGATAAAATGGGCTTTTCTTTGAACCCATACGTTTTAAACGAATTTTTACTGCCATTCGTTAGACACCTCCAAAAATAGTTAACACAATGGTATATAATATCATCAATTTTCTTAGATTTCAAGGGAATTTCCTTTACAGTCTAAAAAAAACGATTTCCTCTTTAGAACGGAAGCTTTAAGCCTCCAAGGCCTTTGCCTTTTTTCTTGCCTTTACCTGATGTCATGTTCGTCATTTGCTTCATCATTTTCTTCATATCTTCAAACTGTTTCAGCAAACGATTAACATCTTGAATGGTCGTGCCACTGCCTTTTGCAATACGACGGCGACGACTTGCATTCATAAGACTTGGATCTTTCTTTTCTGCTTTCGTCATTGATCGAACAATCGCTTCAACTCTGACAAGTTGTTTATCATCAACTTTAAGATCCTTTAGTCCTTTAGCTTTGTTCATACCCGGCATCATATTGAGAATTTCATCAAGTGGACCCATGCTTTTCACTTGATCAAGCTGTTCAAGGAAGTCATCGAACGTAAAATCCATCGTTCGCATTTTCTTCTCAAGCTCACGCGCTTTCTCTTCATCAACATTTGACTGAGCCTTTTCAATAAGGGTTAACATATCACCCATTCCAAGGATTCTTCCAGCCATACGATCAGGATAGAATGGTTCAAGCTGATCAATCTTCTCACCCATACCCGCAAATTTAATCGGGGTATTGGTAACAGCTTTAACTGATATAGCTGCACCACCACGTGTGTCACCATCTAACTTCGTTAACACAACACCGGTTACATCTAATTGCTCATTAAAGCTCTCAGCCACATTTACAGCATCTTGACCCGTCATAGCATCAACAACAAGTAAAATCTCATCAGGTTTAGCCATTTCTTTTACATCTCTAAGCTCACCCATCAACTCCTCATCAATATGAAGACGTCCGGCTGTATCAATCAACACATAATCATGATGATCTTCTTTTGCCTTAGCGATTGCTTGTTTGGCAATTTCAACGGGACTTACTTGGTCACCGAGTGAAAAAACAGGCATGTTCAATTGCTTTCCTAATGTTTCTAGTTGTTGAATGGCGGCTGGTCTATATATATCGGCTGCTACAAGCATTGGCTTTCGATTGTGCTTTTTGCGCAAGTGATTGGCAAGCTTTGCAGTAGTTGTTGTTTTACCAGCACCTTGCAAACCGACCATCATCACGACAGTTGGTGGCTTATTGGCAACAGCAATTTTGCTTTGCTCTCCACCCATTAAAGCTGTTAATTCTTCGTTAACTACTTTAATGACCTGTTGACCTGGGGTAAGACTTTTCATTACTTCTTGACCAAGTGCTTTTTCTTTCACACTGGCGATAAATTGCTTAACAACTTTAAAGTTAACATCCGCTTCTAATAGGGCTAAACGAACTTCACGCATCATTTCTTTAACGTCTTGTTCACTTACCTTTCCTTTTCCGCGAATCTTTGTTAATGTATCTTGCAGTCGTTCAGCTAAACTTTCAAATGCCATGTTGTCGCCTCCTAGTCCAATTTCTCAAGAGATTGAATGTGGTCTATGATCTCTTCAGGAGTTGCGTCGCTTTGGATTCCTGCTCTCAAGTTGTTCAATATCTCTTGACGTTGTTCAAACTTCACGAGTAAAGACAACTTTACTTCATACTCCTCTAGCATCGCTTCCGTGCGCTTAATATTATCATAAACAGCTTGGCGACTAACTTCAAACTCTTCGGCAATTTCACCTAAAGAAAAATCATCAAGGTAATACAATGACATGTATTTTCGTTGTTTAGGTGTCAATAGTGACTGATAAAAGTCGAATAGATAATTCATTCGAAGTGTTTTGTCTAGCACACCGATCAACTCCTTGTTAAGTGATTTCCCTTTACAAGATAATATCTTACAGGATAGGCATTTACGTGTCAAGTTTTTTTCTTAACAAAGTTAAATCACTATCCATTCACACATTGAAGCGCGTAACATTACTCATCATTTATGATTCAATCTGATCTTCTTGTTCTTCAAGAATATCCTTAAACAAACCATAGACAAATTGATCTGCTTGGAAAGGTTGAAGGTCATCTACTTTCTCTCCAAGACCAACAAACTTCACCGGTATATCTAGCTCGCGACGGATGGCAAGTACGATTCCCCCTTTTGCTGTGCCATCAAGCTTTGTTAAGACAATCCCTGAAACATCTGTGCTTTTTCCAAACGTTTTAGCTTGGCTCATTGCATTTTGCCCCGTGGTAGCGTCTAGCACGAGTAGGACTTCATGAGGAGCTGAGGGTACTTCTCTCTCGATCACACGCTTCACTTTCTCAAGTTCGTTCATAAGATTCACTTTATTTTGTAAGCGGCCTGCAGTATCACAAATTAATACGTCAACCTGTCTTGACTTAGCGGCTTTGAGGGCATCGTACATAACAGCAGCAGGATCCGAACCTTCTTGCTGCTTAATTACATCAACCCCAACACGTTCGCCCCATACTTCAAGCTGTTGAATGGCCCCAGCACGGAATGTGTCTCCTGCAGCTAGCATAACGGACTTACCATCTTGTTTTAAGTGATTGGCTAACTTTCCGATTGTCGTCGTTTTCCCTACCCCGTTCACACCTACTACTAAAATAACTGTTAAGCCATCTACTTGAATATTAAGCGTCGCATCATTCTCTTTTTTTTGAAGAAGTTCTGCTAATTTCTCAGAGATAACAGGTTGAATATCCTTTGTATCTTTGATGTTACGGAGTCTAACCTCATCTTTCAAGTCATCAATAAGCGTCATAACTGTGTTTACGCCTACATCTGCTCCAATTAATATATCTTCAAGTTCTTCGAAAAATTCCTCATCCACTTTGCGGTAACGATAGACAAGTTCATTCATTTTTGTCGAAAATGAATCACGTGTTTTCTCAAGACCTGTTTTAAACTTATCAGTTACATCTGTTGTTTGGGTCGTTAACTTTTCTTTTAGTTTCTTAAAAAAGCTCATAACCTACCTCCTAGGTTTCCATTAATTGTTTCGTTTCTTCTAGTCTTACTGAAACAAGTCTAGATACTCCAGATTCTTGCATTGTAACACCATATAACACATCGGCTTCTTCCATTGTACCTTTTCGATGAGTAATCACAATAAATTGAGTGGAGTCACTAAAATCTTTTAAATAGTTGGCAAAGCGACTCACATTTGCTTCATCAAGCGCCGCTTCCACTTCATCTAACACACAGAACGGCACAGGACGAACTTTAAGGATCGCAAATAACAAAGCAATCGCCGTTAAAGCACGTTCCCCTCCCGAGAGAAGACCTAAGTGTTGTAACTTCTTCCCAGGTGGTCGGACCATGATTTCGACTCCAGTCTGCAGAAGGTCATCTGCATGGGTCAACACAAGATCCGCTTCTCCGCCACCAAATAACTCTTTAAATACACCTTTAAACTCTTTTTGAATCATAAGATAAGTCTCTTCGAAACGCTTAGTCATCTCAACGTCCATTTCAGTAATGACTTCATGTAACGTCGCTTTGGCTTCTGTAAGATCAGATTGTTGCTCTATCAAAAAGTCATAGCGCTCTCGAACACGCTCATATTCATCAATCGCACCAATGTTCACCGACCCAAGCTCTTCAATCGCTAGTTTGATCAACTTGACTTTCGTACGCGCTTGTTTGGCTTCGATTGTTAAGGTAAAGGATGCACGAGCCGCTTCAAACGATAGTTCATATTCATTTCTCAAGTGGTTCAATCGACTATCTAATTCTACATCTAAGCGGTTTACTCGCACTTCAAGTTGACGACATTCATCAGCAATTAATCGATGTTCACCTTGCTGCATTTTAATGGTGGATTCAAGTTCGATATAAGCATCGTCTATTTCAACCCGCTCTTTTTTCAAATGAGTCAGCTTAGACGCGATGACTTCTTTACGCTGTTTGTTGTGATCAATTCGACTTGATATCGTATCTTCTCCATCCGTACGGTCAGTCGCTTCAATCAACAGAAGGTTCAATTGATCTTCTAAATCAACGATCTCAATATCTAGCTCTTTAAACCGATCTTCCACTTGTTCAGTTTGAATTTTTTGGGCAAGATAACGTTCATTTACGGCTGCATATTCAATTTTCGCTTTATTTAACTCGATTGCAATCGTCTCTTTTGAAAGCTGCTGTTCTTTTTGCCTTTGTTCAAGCTCTTTCATTTGATTTTCGAGCTCCACAACTTTCTTTTTCATTAACGCCTCATTATCAGAGAGTTCACGAAGGCGTTCATCCATCTTCTCAACCTCAGAAGTGAAACTAGATTGTTCACGATCATAGCGGTTAAATCGATCTTCCATGCTATTTGCTTCAAGCTCAAGTTCTCTTAAGAAGCTCTTCGCATTTTGATAAGCCAACCTCGCCTCTTCCCCGGATGCACGAAACTGCTCCATCTCTTCTTCTACGTTCGTCAACTCAACCTTCGTATTCTTCACTTCTTTTTCAAGAGAATAGACTGTTTCTTTCAGCTTAGAAAGCTTCTCGGTTAACTCTTCTAGCTCTCGCTTACGACCTAACAGCGGCGTTTGCTTCTGCTTTATGCTTCCTCCGGTCATCGAACCACCAGGGTTGACGACATCCCCTTCAAGTGTAACGACACGGTATCTGTGATTAGCTAAACGTGCTAAAGCGTTAGCTCCTTCAAGATCGCGTGCGATGATCACTTGTCCAAGGAGTTGGGAGAAGAGTCGCTCATATTGTGAATCATAGGAAAGAAGATCTGAGGCCACACCTATAAAGCTTGATTGTTGCGATAAGGAGTGAAGCAAATGATCAGGTATTTGCCTTTCCTTCATAACAGGTAAAGGCAAAAATGTTGCTCGCCCTAATCGGTTCTGCTTCAAAAAAGCAATAGCTCCCCTTGCATGTTGCTCACTTTGAACGACAATATGTTGAGAAGCTGCACCAAGCGCGATTTCTAAAGCCGTTTCATATTGCTTTGGCACCACCGTTAATTCTGCAACAGCACCGACAATTCCTTCAAGCTTATGATCTCTAGCTTTTAAGATTTCCTTTACACCATGAAAGAATCCAGAGAAATCTGCTTGCATTTCTTCTAGCACTTCTGCCCGTGATTGCATTTTTTGTAAAAGCTGATAGGCTTCATATAATTTTGCTTCTCTTTTTTGATAGCGTGCTTTTAGTTGTTCTAATTTCGTTTGAGAATTACGAAATTGTCCTACATTTTTCTCAAGCTCTGCTTCTTTTTCTAAAAAGATTTTGTGAGCTTCTTCTTGCTTTTTAGCCATTTGTTCTCTACTTGTTAGTAGATCTTCGTTTTCTTCGACTAGTCTTGTTTGCTTAACCGATTGTTGACGTTTTTGTTCTAGTAGGTAATTGCGTTCATTTCGAATGGATGCTTGTTCATTTAATACTTCAATGTAATCGGACTTTAGACGGTCAAGCTCTTCTTCAACATTGACTTCAGTTAGTTTTAACTTTTTTTCATTCGTTTTAATTTGTTCGTATAAAGCCTGAACGCCCGCTTTAGCTTGCTTTACTTTCACTTGCTTTTCTTGCAACTCTAATTCAAGTGTTTCTTTTTGCCCGCGAGCTCGTAGAATCGACTTTTCTAATTGCTCTTTATTTTGAAAAGCATTTTTCTTACGTTCTTTTAATACTTCTCTTTTCCCTTCATTCTTCTCAAGCTCTTCACTAACCTCAAGTAACTCTCCTTGAGCTTTGTTCAATTCTTCGTCCAATTGCTTTGAACGTGTGCGTAACGTCTGCAACTCATTTTCCATTTCAATGAGTTTATGATGTCTTTTTTCATGTTCTTGATGAAGACCTTGTAATTTGTCTTTTTCTTTATTCCATTCTTGGTTAAGCTCTTCAATTTCATTAACCATTAATGCAATTTCAACTTCTTTTAGTTCTTCTTTTTTCTCTAAGTAATCCCTTGCAATGGAGGCTTGAATTTGAAGAGGTTCTACTTGAGCTTTTAACTCATGCAAAATATCTTCTACCCGAATTAAATTCTCCTGTGTCTCGTTCAACCTTTTTTCAGCTTTAACTTTTCGCGTCTTATATTTAAGTACCCCTGCAGCCTCTTCAAAGATCACACGACGATCTTCGGCCTTACTACTTAAAATTTCCTCTACTTTTCCTTGACCGATAATGGAATAGGCTTCACGACCAAGTCCAGAATCTAAAAATAGATCGATGATGTCTTTTAGTCTGCATGATTGTTTATTAATTAAGTACTCACTCTCACCTGAACGGTACACTCGTCTTGTGACACTTACTTCACTATAATCAATCGAAAGATGCTGATCTTCATTGTCTAGAATTAGCGATACTTCTGCATAATTAAGACGCTTACGTGAGTCACTTCCGGCAAAAATGATGTCCTCCATTTTTGACCCACGTAACGATTTTGCAGATTGTTCACCTAAGACCCATCGAACCGCATCTGAAATGTTACTTTTCCCACTCCCATTTGGGCCAACAACAGCTGTAACCCCTGGGACAAATTCAATATTCATCTGTTCTGCAAATGATTTAAATCCTACGACCTCTAGTCGTTTGAGGAACATAATCCTTCCCCCTAACCTAGTTTAACAACTTTCCTATTTTAACATAATAGCTACACGAATACATCCGTCGTTTCTTCTACAGCCTTAACCCTGCAGACAAACGATCAAACGCGATGGGACAAATGTTCAGTCATGTGATACGATATGAATTGACTACTATTTCAGATGAGGTGTATGCATGGACTTATCAACGACTAGCCGTGATAATATTGAATTTATGATTGAAGAAATTAAGCGTAAACTCCAAATAGTAAACGCAGGGGCCCTGAATGCAAAAAGTTTTGATACTGATCAATACGAAGACTTGCGAGATATTTATGAAATGATCATCAAAAAAGATTCCTTCTCTGTAAGTGAACTTGATGCGATTGTTTCAGAACTTGGTAAAATGAGAAAGCGTTAAAATACAAAAAACGTACCAACCCACTTAGGAGTTGGTACGTTTTTTGTTTACGCATCAGACTTCTTACTTAACTTAACCAATGCTTGTTGTGCGGCATGTTGCTCCGCTTCTTTTTTAGACCGACCAGAGCCCACACCTAATGTCTGTTCATTCAGTTGGACCTCTGAAACGAATTCACGATTATGAGCAGGACCTATTTCTTGAACAATCACATATTGGATTTGACCAAGATTATCCCGTTGAATAAATTCTTGCAATTGACTTTTAAAATCCATCATATGAGAAAAAGCACCATCGTTAATTTTAGGATACATCGTTTGACTCAAAAATTTATAAACAGATTCAATTCCTTGATCTAGATAAAGAGCTCCAATAAATGATTCAAATACGTCCGCTAGAAGTGCAGGTCTTGCACGACCACCTGTCATCTCTTCACCCTTGCCTAGCAAGACCAATTTGCCAAAATCAAGGTCTTCTGCAAAGCGAGCAAGTGATGGTTCACAAACGATTGAAGCACGGAGTTTCGTCATTTCTCCTTCACTCATAGAACTAAACTTTTTATATAGAAATTGTGAAACAGCCAGTTCAAGAACTGCGTCTCCTAAAAATTCAAGTCGCTCGTTATCCTGAAACGAGTAGATACGGTGCTCATTCACATAGGATGAATGAGTAAATGCTTGGATTAATAACTTACGGTTTTCAAAAGTCAAATCTATTGTTTCGAGTAATTCATCAAACTGTTTTTTTTGTTCTTCGGTCAATGTGAGGCGACGATTATGGCGCCTACGGTCATAATAATTTGATCTCGGTTTACGATGGTTCTTAGAAGATTGCGGCATGTTGACCTCCAACACTTTGAAAATTTGCTATATATACAGGTCTTCCCCTGCTTTTGTAAAGCAAGAGGCTGGGACAAAAGTATTTTAACTTATGGAAAATCGAACATTAATGATGCGGTCTATGTAGACCGCTCCTGAATTATACTTCGCTTTCCGCGGGAAGCTGGTGAGCCTCCTCGTGCTACGCACTGTGGGGTCTCACCTCTGCTTTTCATCCCGCAGGAGGTCTACGTATATTTCATCCGCTCATTTAGCGCTTCGTTCGTATCCTGAGTTAAACCTCTTAGATATGTCCCAGCCCCTCCTCACCACTTACTGACGGCTGTTTATGTAATCAACGACATCAGCAACAGTCGAAATTTTCTCTGCTTCTTCATCAGAAATTTCTAGATCAAACTCATCTTCAAGCTCCATTACAAGCTCCACAACATCTAATGAATCTGCCCCTAAATCATCTTTGAAAGAAGCTGCAGGTTTTACGTCTGCTTCCTCCACACCTAAACGATCAACAACGATCGCGGTTACACGTGATAATGTATCTGCCATGTACGTTCACCCCCTCTCAAGTAGTTGTTAAAAGCTAGATGAATTTTAACGGTAACATGTGGATATGTCAATACCGAAAAATCCTTCTCCCTTTACTGCATGACCATTCCACCATCGACATTTAATGTTTGACCAGTCATATACGCGGCATCGTCAGTCGCTAAGAAACGAACAACTGATGCAATATGTTCTGGCTTACCTAGTGAACCAAGTGGGATTTGTCCCAGCATCTGAGCTTTCATTTCATCCGTTAATTCATCTGTCATATCTGTTGTGATAAAGCCTGGAGCGACTGCGTTTACTAAAATGTTACGATTAGCAAGCTCACGTGCCATCGTTTTCGTCAAACCAATGACACCCGCTTTAGCAGCAACGTAATTTGCTTGGCCTGCATTCCCAAGAATCCCCACAACAGATGCCACATTGATAATCCGACCATACCGTTGCTTCATCATCTGACGTGTTACGGCTTTAGAGCAATTAAATACACCTTTAAGGTTCGTATTAATGACTACATCCCAGTCTTCTTCCTTCATTCTCATCAATAAGTTATCACGTGTGATACCAGCGTTATTCACTAAAATATCAACGCGACCAAAAGCCTCAATCGTCTCTTTGATCATCGCTTGTACACTTTCTGAATTGGCAACATCCGCTTGTATTGCTAGAGCATCTACCCCAAGTTCTTTACAAGAGGCCACAACTCCCTCTGCACGTTCGACACTACCTGCATAATTGACAACAACATGAGCGCCGTTACGAGCAAGCTCAAGCGCAATAGCCTTTCCAATTCCTCTTGAAGCACCGGTTACCACGGCAACTTTTCCTTGTAGCATCATTCTGTCACTCCTTCTAGTTTTTCAATCACCTTATGCAAGCTTTCACGATCATTTACTGCAAACGCTTGTGAGCGGCGATTTACTTTTTTCACTAGTCCAGTAAGCACATTTCCTGAACCAACTTCGATAAATGTATCGACACCTTGATCTAATAATGTACGAATTGTCTCTTCCCATCTCACTGTAGAATAGACTTGTTCTACTAATTTAACTTTAATCTCATCGGCATTTGTTTGTTCCTTTGCTGTCACATTGGAAATAACTGGAATGGATGCATCTGAGATCGTAAGCTCATCAAGGATCGCAGCTAATTTATCCGCAGCTGGTTTCATTAATGAGGAATGAAACGGTCCACTTACTTGAAGAGGAATAACACGTTTAGCTCCCTTTTCTTTAGCAAGCTCACTAGCAAGTGATACCCCCTCACTTGAACCTGAGATAACAATTTGCCCCGGACAATTCAAGTTTGCAAGTTCTGCAACATGTCCTTGTGATTGAACCTCCTTGCACACTTCCTCTAATGCTTCTACGGTCATACCAAGTACCGCAGCCATTGCTCCTTCTCCAAATGGCACAGCTTCTTCCATGAACAACCCACGATTACGAACTGCATAAACTGCATCCTCAAAAGAAAGAGCACGAGCAGCAACCAGTGCGCTATATTCGCCTAAACTATGTCCTGCGACATAATCAGGTGAGATGTTTGCTTCTTTTAATAACTCTAAAACGGCCACACTCATCGTAACAAGAGCTGGTTGAGTATGCTCAGTACGACGAAGTTTCTCTTCAGGGCCATTAGCCATGATTTCTGATAGGGAATACCCTAATCTCTGATCTGCACGTGTGAAAATCTCTTTGCATGCAGCTTCTGTTTCTACTAAGTCTACTCCCATTCCTACTGCTTGTGAACCTTGACCTGGAAATAAAAAAGCAATTTTCCTCATAAGCTTCCTCCTGCTTCTACTTATTACGAGTGAACGTCTACTCTGATTTTAACTTTGACACTTCTTTTTCAATAATCACTGTTACTTGTTGCTCAACCATTTCACGCGCTTGTCTAATCGCATGAAAGATAGCGACTTCATCAGATGAACCATGCGCTTTAATAACGGGCGCCTTTAAGCCATATAGGCCCGCACCACCGTATTCAGAATAACTTAATTGACTCTTAATATCTTTAAAGCTTGATTTAAGCATACCAGCTGCAAGTTTATTCTTAACAGATTTCGTTAATTCTTGTTTCAACAAAGAAAATAAAGTTCCTGCGGTTCCTTCAATCGTCTTTAAGACAAGATTCCCTGCAAACCCGTCACATACGACAACATCTGCTACACCGTTCATTAAATCACGAGCTTCAACATTACCTATAAAATTAAAACCGGCCGATTCGAGCATCGGAAAAGCTTCTTTCGTCAAATCATTTCCTTTTCCGGCCTCAGTGCCCACATTTAATAATCCAATTCGAGGCTTTGTAACCTTTTGAACTTTTTCCATATATGTATTACCTATAATTGCATACTGAAGCAATTGTTCAGGCTTTGCATCCATATTCGCTCCGACATCAAGTAACAAAAAGCCATTCCCATCAAGTGTAGGTAGCATTGGTGATAGGGCAGGGCGATCGATACCTTTAATACGACCGACATGTAAAAGTCCAGCTGTCATTAACGCTCCAGTATTTCCAGCAGAAATACTTGCATCTGCACGACTTTCTCTTACTTCGCGCACCGCCAAAACCATTGATGCCTCTTTTTTTCGTCTGACAGCTGTAGTAGGTTGGTCCGTGTCTTCAATCTTTTCAGTTGTATGTAAAACAGTAATGTTCGTATCGTTTTTAAGATAAGGAACAATTTTAGCTTCATCCCCTACGAGAGTTATCTCTACATCTGAGAAAGCTTTAACTGCTTGCTGCGCTGCCAATACTTGTGCTTTAGGCGCATTGTCTCCACCCATGGCATCAATCGCAATTTTCATTCCGCATTCTCCTTTTTACTTCGTTACTGAAACATCATTATTGCGGTACATCACAAATTCACCCGAGAAGACGAGCTCTTGTTCAACAAAACTTTCGACCTCCACATGGGTGCGATCCAGTTCATTTCCAATGACTCGAGCTTTGGCTATCACTCTTTCTTCTGCTTTTACTTGTCTTGTAAACCGTATGGTTGCACTTTGGGTTAATGCTAATGGATCGTCAATAATGGCAACAGCAAGCGAATTCGCTTGTGCAAATAAATGATGGCCTCTTGCAATGCCTGAACGAGTAAAGACATGTTCTGATTGGATATCTAATATAGAGATCGCTCGCTCATCTAATTGTAAGTCAACAATCTCCCCTATTACTTCATCAGGTTGTAATGCCCTCACATCATCTAGTTGCTGCTTAGCAACATCTTTAATTCTTTCTCTAAGTTCAGGGATTGCAAGTTCCATCCGATCAAGCCTAATCGTTTGGATACTTACAGAGAAACGCTTGGCAAGCTCTTCATCGGTCATGAAAGGATTACTAGCTAGCGTTTCTTGTAAAATTGATTGGCGTTCTTTTTTACGTCGTTTCATAAAAAGCACTACCACCCTTTACCTAGCTGCAACCACCACTTTTGATTCTACTTTCAAAAAGAGAACGATGTGACGTTCGCAACCTCATTGGTTACTAATCTGATCTTTTATATGACTAGGTACTAAGAGTAGTATATAATTGACGCTTTGCAATTTCAATAGTTAATCAAGCTTTTGACCATCAAAGACGCCCGATTGTTCTAAATATTTTCGGAAGTAGTAGAATGAAGGCTCTTCCCAAAAGTTAGGTTGATTAACGATTTCGGCTGCATCTCCTCTCGCCACTTCAAGTGCTCGGTAATCATGAACGACATCTGCTACTTTAAAATCAGGAAGTCCACTTTGTTTAGCGCCAAAGAAATCACCCGGTCCACGGAGTTCGAGATCTCTTTCAGATAAGACGAAACCATCATTTGTTTCCGTCATAATTCTCATCCGCTCTTTCCCAACTTCTGATTTAGGGTCAGCCAACAAAATACAGTAGGATTGGGCCTCACCACGGCCAACTCGACCTCTTAATTGGTGAAGTTGAGCAAGTCCAAACCTCTCGGCATCATAGATGACCATAACGGTTGCATTTGGAACATTTACACCGACCTCAACGACTGTTGTTGAAACCAATACTTGCGTTTGATTTTGACTAAATGCTTCCATCACTTCATCTTTTTCACTTGAATGAAGCCTACCATGCATCAGCCCAACGGCAAACTTGCCTTGAAAATGCTGTTGCAAAATCATGTGTACATCAATTGCATTTTGTACATCAAGCTTTTCAGATTCCTCAATTAATGGGCAGATCACATAAGCTTGTCTTCCTGCTTTTAATTCTTTTTCAATAAAAGTGAGCACCCTTTCCAACATATCATGCTTTGCCCAGTAGGTCTCAATCACTTTTCGACCAGCTGGCATCTCATCAATGATAGATACATCCATATCACCAAATACAGAGATGGCGAGCGTTCTAGGGATAGGAGTCGCTGTCATAAATAAAACATCTGGATGTTCTCCTTTATCACGGAGAACTCTACGCTGCTCTACCCCAAAACGGTGCTGCTCATCTGTGATCACTAACCCTAAATCATTAAAAATGACATCATCTTGTATTAAAGCGTGCGTGCCTACAACAATATGGAGCTCACCAGCTTGCAGTCTCTCTAATCTTTCTCTTCTCTTCTTGCCTTTTATAGAACCAGAGAGTAACTCAACCTGAATGCCAAATGGTTCAAGCAACGGTTTAAGGGAAGAAACATGTTGTTCGGCTAATATTTCTGTTGGAACCATAAGAGCTGCTTGTTTGCCTGCATTCACCACTCCATACATTGATACGGCTGCTACTACTGTTTTCCCAGAACCAACATCCCCCTGAAGGAGACGATTCATACGATAATCAGATTCTATGTCCTTTAAAATATCACCGATTACACGCTCTTGTGCACCTGTAAGTGGGAAAGGCAACCTCTTTACAAATTGCGACACTTTGCCACGATCAAGCTTTAATGCTTCTCCAACCGTTTGCTCACGATTTATTTTTCGATAGGCTTGCATTTTAAGTTGAAAGAATAGAAACTCTTCATACACCATTCTTCTTCTTGCATGCTTTGTCGCCTCGTCTTTAGATGGATAATGAAGGCGATAGATGGCCTCTTTTTTTGAAGGCAGCTTGTACTTTTCTAAAAATGATGGCGGAAGCGGTTCAGGAATGTCATCCGCAAATTGTTGCATCGCTTGGTAAATATATTTCTTCAATGATTTTGATGTTAATTTTCCAGAAACAGAATAGATCGGCACAACCGTTTGCTCTTTCTCTACTCGTCCAGGGTGACATTCACTTCCTGCTATCGTCATCCGATGTTGATCCCACTTCCCAGTCACCGTCACCTCTTGACCTATTTGAAAATATTTCTTTAAAAAGGCACGATTAAAAAAAGTTACCGTAATCAAAATTTGATTGACTAGAAGTCGAACGGACAGGCGATTTTTCTTTTTTCCATAATAACGTATAGAGGGTTCACTTTGAACGATTCCAACGATGGTCACTCTTTCATCATGCGCAACATCTTGAAGATCCTTTAATTGATAATCTTCATAACGGAAAGGGAAATGCTCAATTAAGTCTCCAACCGTAAAGATGCGCATCCCTTCCATTTGTTTGGCTGTTTCATCACCAATTCCCTTCACTTCAGTCACTGGCAAATTCATTGCTTGGTTCATTTTTTATCAAGCGACACACCAAATATTTTTGCTTCTAACTCACGTCCTGTAGGTGTCGCCGCTAAACCTCCTTGCGCCGTTTCGCGTAGAGCCTCTGGCATTGTTTGGCCAATTTTATACATAGCATCAATCACTTCGTCACAAGGAATACGACTTGTAATACCTGCTAAGGCCATGTCTGCTGCAACAATCGCATTAGATGCCCCCATTGCATTACGCTTCACACAGGGTACTTCTACTAATCCTGCTACAGGATCACATACAAGACCGAGCATATTTTTCAGCGCAATCGCCATAGCTTCTGCTGATTGACTCGGTGTGCCTCCCGCTAGTTCCACTAAAGCTGCTGCAGCCATTCCTGTTGCAGAACCAACTTCCGCTTGACACCCACCCGCTGCTCCTGAAATCGATGCATTATTAGCAACAACAAACCCAAAAGCACCTGCTACAAATAAATAACCAATCATCTCGTCTTCTGTGGGGTTCAACTTATTTTTTAAACCAAATAACACACCAGGTACCACTCCAGCTGCACCAGCTGTCGGTGTAGCACAGATCGTACCCATCGCCGCATTGACTTCATTGGTAGCCACCGCTTTACTTACTGCATCAAGAAGGACATCACTCGAGAGGTAGTTCCCCTTTTTAATGTAGTCTTGTAACTTAACTGCATCTCCACCTGTTAATCCAGAAACCGATCGAACATTTTCAGAAATTCCTCTTTCCACAGCCGCTTCCATCACCTTAAGATTTTCTTTCATTTGATTGATGACCACTTCTTTTGACTTGCCACTCACTTCAACCTCTTGTCTAACCATCACTTCGGATAATGGAATCCCTTGCGATTCTGCTAACTCGACAAGCTCAGCTACATTACGAAACATCTTCATTCCTCCTTATATAGACACCTTAATCGTGAATCTTCGTTACTTTTTCGATATTCGGTAATGCTTCAAGCTCCTTTAGAATAGGGTCCTCAACATTTTGATCTACTTCAATCACCATGAGAGCTTCTTTCCCTTTTTCTTTTCTGGAGACTTCCATATGGCCAATATTAATTTCGTGCTTAGCTAAAACGTTCGAGACGCCAGCAATCACCCCGTAACGATCATTATGTACAACTAAGATAGCAGGATGATTCCCAGATAACCTAAGTTCAAACCCGTTCAACTCGATGATTTCAATTTTACCCCCACCAATAGATATACCCACTAACTCGATTTTACTATCTTCTTTTGTTAGGACAACCTTTGCAGTATTGGGGTGATCAGTTAGTGCTTCTTCTTCATGAAAGTGAATATCGATACCTGTTTCCTTCGCTATTGTAAGCGCATTCGTAATCCGAGAATCGAATGTATCAAAATCTAGAATTCCACCAACAATGGCCACATCCGTACCGTGTCCTCGATAGGTTTTAGCAAATGATCCATAAAAATAAATATCTGCACGGTCTGGTACTTCTGCAAATAACGTTCTAGCAACTCTTCCAATTCTCGCTGCACCAGCAGTGTGTGAACTAGAAGGTCCAATCATAATCGGCCCGATGATATCAAAGACAGTACGATACTTCATAGCTATTCCTCCTAAAGTCATCCTTTTTCATCAGTAGCACTCGACATGTTCTACTCGTTAAAAAGAAAAATATCCCTACCTAGCTATGGAGTAGGTAGGAATATCCTTATATGTTATTCGGCTTTGGTTACGGATAGGGCAACCGTCCCTGGACCGACATGCGCCCCAATAACTGCGCCAATATCGGTGATCACTTCTGATGCTACATTGAATTCTTCACTCATTCGCGTCTGAATTTCTTTGGCAAGATCTTCATTCACAGCATGAGACACACCAATATGAACAAGGTCTTGTCCGTATTGTCCCTTTAGAGTTTCAATAATACGACTTAATGCTTTCTTTTGACCACGGACCTTTTCAAAAGGGTATACTTCTCCTTCTTTCGTTAAACTAAGGATTGGCTTAATTTTAAGAAGTGAGCCAAGCATCGCTGAGGCCTTACCGATGCGTCCGTTTTTCTGTAAAAAATCAAGAGTATCCACTAAAAAATACACAGTAGTATCATTTAATAATGATTCAAGACGAGCAAGACATTCTGAAGTGGACTTACCTTCTTGAGCCATTTTAGCAATTTCTACAACAATAATTCCAATCGCGTATGATGCACGCTTAGAATCAATCACATGTAATTGTTCGGCTTGATCAAATGACTGTTTTGCAATCATTGCTGCCTGATAGGTTCCACTCATTTTTGAGGATAAGTGGATGGAAATAATCGTTGTATCTTCCTCTGTTAAGATCTCACGATACAACTCTTCAAATTGATAAGGCGTCGGCTGTGAGGTTGAAGGGATACGATCTTCCTTCGTGATTTTTTCATAGAATTCTTTCGATGTTAAAGTCACACCATCCTGGTATACCTCATTTTCTGCAAAGATTACATTTAATGGGATAACCGTTATGTTTAATTCTTCGACTAATTCAGTTGGTATATCAGCGGTACTATCAGTTACGACTACTACTTTCGCCATATTATCCACTCCCTGCATGTCACACGTTATTCAACTGAGAAAATATACGAATAAAGTGGTTGATTCCCTAAATGGATATCCACTTCAACTTCAGGGTACTCACTTTCAATATACGCAACAAGCTCATCCGTCTGTTTGTTTGTTGCATCTTCACCTTGGAGGATGGTAATAATTTCACTATCCTCTTCAATCAAAGTTTGAAGTAGCTCTTTTGTAACCTCGACCATTTCAGGACCTGAGCTAACGATCTTTTTCTCAGCAATTCCCATGAAATCATCTTTTTTAATGTCAATTCCATCGATATTTGTATCACGAACTGCATATGTGACTTGTCCTGTTTTAACCAGTGACATGGCGCCTTTCATACCTTCAGCATTATCTTCTAGAGCTTGTGCTGGGTTAAATGATAGAAGAGCTGCCAGACCTTGTGGAACTGTCTTTGAAGGGACAACAATTGCATCCGCATCAACAACTTGCGCTGCTTGCTCTGCTGCCATGATGATATTCCCATTATTAGGTAGGATGATAACCTTTTCAGCATTTACTTCTTCAATCGCCTTTACGATATCCTCTGTACTTGGATTCATCGTTTGGCCACCTTGAATCACAGCACTTGCACCTAATCCTTTAAATAATTGAGCTATCCCATCGCCCATAGAAACCGTTACAATACCGTATTCAGTTTTTTCTTTAGGTTTAGTAGCAGTAGCTTGTTCAGATCCATAAACAGCTTTCGTTTCATCTAATAGATGTGTGTGCTGCTCACGCATATTTTCAATCTTAATATTAATTAAGTTTCCGAAGCGTTGTGCTTTGGTTAGGACCGTCCCTGGTTCTTCAGCATGAATATGCACTTTTAGTAAATCTTCATCCGAAACAACTAAAAGGGAATCTCCGTGCTCACTTAATTCATGACGAAACGCTGTTTCATCAAATGGGTTATCAGACAACTTCTCGTCTTCAAATCGAACCATTACTTCTGTACAATATCCAAATTCGATATCTTCAGTAGACATGTGACTTTGTGCATTATGGTGCTCAATCTTCACAAGGTCCTCCATTAACGGTTCTTCTGGAAGAGAATCAGATAGCTCCTCTCCTTTTAAGACTGCTAGGAAGCCTTCATAAATATACACTAAGCCTTGTCCACCAGAATCAACCACCCCTACTTCTTTTAAAACAGGAAGTAGGTCTGGTGTTCTCTTTAAGGATTGTTTTGCCTCTTTTAGTACTTCATCCATTAACGCTATAACGTCTTTTTCATGCTTAGCCACTTTAACAGCATGTTTGGCAGCATCTTTTGCTACGGTTAAAATCGTACCCTCAACAGGCTTCATAACAGCTTTATAAGCTGTTTCCACACCATGTTCAAATGCTTTTGCTAAATCAAGTGCGTTAATCGATTCTTTTCCTTCTACGTCCTTTGAAAAGCCACGGAACAACTGAGATAATATCACCCCTGAGTTCCCACGTGCTCCCATAAGGAGACCTTTTGCAAAAGAGGCAGCGACCTTACCTGCATCATCACTAACTTGAGTTTTAACTTCCTTTACACCAGAGGTAATCGATAAATTCATATTCGTTCCCGTATCACCATCTGGAACAGGGAATACATTTAGTGAATCAACCACTTTAACATGCTTTGATAAATTAGCTGCCCCTTCGACAAACATGTGGGCAAGTTTTTTTCCTTCAATCAAATTTACTGACACAACAAGCTCCTCCTAACTACACCTTACGGATTCGTAACGCGGACGCCTTGAACAAAAATATTCACGGAGTCAACATCTAACCCTAACATTTGTTCTAGCTGATACTTTACTTTTGTTTGGACATTATAAGCAACTTCGGAGATCTTCGTACCATAACTTACAATGATGTACATATCAATGTGGATGTCTTCATCAATCTCACGAATGACCACTCCACGACGAAAATTTTCTTTTCCTAACAAATCTGTTATTCCATCTTTAATTTGTTTTTGTGATGCCATTCCTACAATCCCGTAACAATCAACAGCTGCTCCACCAGCAATCGTTGCTACTACATCTTTAGAAACATCGACAACACCTAGTTGGGTTTTCATTTCAATTGACATGAATGATTCCTCCTTCTCGAATTCAAGACTTCGGCCATTATCGTCATTTTACTATACTCAAAGGGTTTTTTAAAGTTGTTTTAAAATCTGAGGCTCACTTGGGGTGTCAAGCAAGAATACTTGATAAACTTTCGTTGTAACTATTGCATTCATATAGGGGCTGTGCTACTATAGTCAAGTATGATTTCTGTGGTCATCGCTATTGTTATAAGGAGGTGCAGGTCATGGCTCGTAAATGTGCAATTACTGGAAAACAAGCAAAAAGCGGCAACAAGCGTTCACACGCATTGAATAAAACAAAACGCCGTTGGGGTGTAAACGTACAAAAGGTTCGTATTTTAGTAGATGGTAAGCCAAAGCGTGTATACGTTTCTACTCGCGCACTTAAATCTGGTAAAGTTGAACGCGTATAATTTACTTATTTCATAACAAAAAAGCACCGTAGCTACGGTGCTTTTTTGTATTTACCCCTTTTTGAATGAGTTCAGCATGGCCCTTACAAATCCACCTAAAAATTTGGGCAGTTTGATCGTGTAGAATTTCATAGCTCCTCCTCCTCAACGTGAAAACCCATGAGATAATGATAAAGAAACTTAGCCAACGACCTATTGGGCGTGTAGCAAAGTTGCCTTCACCCTTCCATTACAAGACTTGCAGGATAATAGAGAAAGGATAAAAACAATACTCTTTTCTACTAGTATATTCACAAGCAACGAACTATTCCTATTTTTTCTTGGATGAAATAAGATAAGTCCAGTCCACCTTTCTAAAACCTTGTCTTTCTACCCTTATAATATGCACTTATTTACTAGATATGTCTGTTTGTCACCTTACTCTAACTAACTAGCCACAATGCACAATATACATATATGCTTCCTTCTGGATAATTGTTCGTACAATACTTGTCAAAACAAAGAAAAACGTTAGTCGGTTGACTAACGTTCCTCTATATTATAAGCCTCGGATTTCGGCAATGGCTTTCGCACGATCTTCTTTGTTGTAAATCGCCGAACCAGCAACTAACACATTTGCTCCAGCATCTATACAAAGCTTGGCTGTTTCTGGGTTAACTCCACCATCTACTTCAATTTCAATATCAAACCCATGCTGCTTCACATAAGAAGCCGCCTCCTCTATTTTAGGAAGCACAGAGTGAATAAAGGATTGACCACCAAATCCTGGATTTACTGTCATAAATAAAATCATATCTAAGTCCTGTACAATCGGTTTTATCGCATCAAACGGAGTATGAGGATTAAGAACAACACCCGCTTTAACACCTTGCTCTTTAATTAAATGAATCGTACGGTGTAGGTGTGGACACGCTTCTACATGAACCGTAATAATATCAGCCCCAGCTTTAGCAAACGCTGGTATATATTGATCAGGATTTTCAATCATTAAGTGAACATCTAATGGCAAAGTTGTTATAGGGCGAATAGCATCTACTACTAAAGGGCCGATCGTAATATTAGGAACAAAATGTCCATCCATTACATCAACATGGATATAATCAGCTCCCCCTTCTTCTACTTCTTTAATATCTGCTCCAAGTGTAGCAAAATTAGCTGACAAAATAGACGGTGCAATTTTAATCATACGTTAATACCTCCGCTTTTGATTTTTAATTTCATCTAAGAATTGTAGGTAATGCTGATAGCGATGCTCATAAATTTCACCTTGCATGAGTGCTTCTTTAATCGCACATTGTGGTTCTGAAGTATGTGTGCAACCTCTAAATTTACAATTTGCATGACGGCTAGACATTTCAGGGAAATACAGAGATAAATCTTCTACTTCCATGTCGACAAAGTCTAGCGAGCTGAAGCCCGGTGTATCCGCAATAAGTCCATCCCCAATCGGTATTAGTTCAACATGTCGAGTCGTATGCTTTCCTCGACCTAAATGGGCTGAGATTTTGTTTGTTTCAATCGCAAGTTCTGGTTTTAATACATTTAATAATGAAGACTTCCCAACTCCAGATTGGCCTGCAACTACCGTTATATGTTTTGCAGTATAGGAAAGAATCTCATTCACTTTCGCTTCATCATCAACAGTTGTCACTAAGACCGGATATCCAATTGCTTCATATTGCTTTTGATACACTTTTATTGATGCTAACTCATCGTCGGTTAATAAGTCAGATTTTGAAATAATAATGAGTGGTTCAATCTCATTCGCTTCAATATGAACAAGAAATTTATCAAGCAACAACGAACTAAATTCAGGTTCTTTCGCTGAAAATACAAGTAGCGCTTGATCGACATTAGCAATCGGAGGACGGATCAATTCATTCTTTCTTTCAAGTACATCAAGAATGTATCCGTCTGTGCGATTTTCCGCTTCAAACTCCACCTTGTCTCCTACAAGCGGCTTAATTTTCCTTTTCCTGAAATTGCCCCGACCTCTACATTGAAACAGTCCATCTTCATTTTGTACATAATAAAAACCACTTAAAGCTTTAACAATCATTCCAAAAGCCATGCAAAACCTCCTTAGATGTGCAGAGCAAAAGGGCTTAGCTTACTACTAAGCCCCCCTCTATTAATCAATCGTATATTGTTTTGAACTATGAGCTTGATTTCCATTCACATAAACATCAAACGAACCTGGGTATTGTTCACTTACTTCAAGTGGGATTGAATACGTTTTTGGCTCAGAGATGGATTCTTCAACAAAGACTTGGTCACTTCCCTCAGTAGTAGCATCTCGATAAACGATTCTAATGTCGTAACTGTTCCCAGCTTCTTGATCCTCAGCTGAGACATCAACGGGCTGATTCACTTCATATTGCTTTGTTAAAGGCGAATCGTCTTGCGGCTCTGAATCTGGTTCTTCCGGTGTTGGTTCAGGTTCAGGTTCTGGGTCTGGTTCAGGCTCTGGTTCTGGGTCTGGTTCAGTTGGTTCCTCTTCTCTTGGTCCACTAGATATAATAATTTGGACGTCATCTCCAGGTTGTACCATTGTAAACGGTCCCGGTGATTGACGAATAACTAGACCTTCAGCCACGGTGTCAGAATGTTCATTTTGAAAACGGCCATTTAATTCTACTTCATTTAGATATTCCCTGGCAGCTTCTTCACGCTCGCCCTCTAAATTTCGAAGTCTAATCTCAGATTGAACGGAGTAAGTAAGGTACACCGTCGTCTCACCCGCTACCACACTTTCACCTGCACTAGGACGTTGCTCAGTTACGATTCCTGGAGATTGAGTCGAGTCAACTCGTTCTATCCGCTCGACTGTTAACCCTTGTTCATCAAGCAACCGTTCAGCACGGTCAATTGGCAAACCCGTTACATCATCGAGCTCAAAACTTTCTTCCCCTTCACTCACATATAAAATAATCCTAGATTGTTCTTTCACTTTTGAACCAGGTCGTTGGCTTTGACGTGCGACATGACCAGGCTCTATGCCCTCAGCTTCTATATCTTCTCGCTCAACAACTAAATTTAAACTGAGTAATTCTTCTTCTGCTTCTTCGTAAACCATCTCTACTACGTCAGGTACTTCCACTTCAGCTACATAAAAAAGATTTGGGAAGAGCACCAAAGCTGCAACAGAAGAACCTAAAAGTAAGAACAAGACGATTAAACCAATAATCCACCACTTCTTCTTTTTCTTCTTAGAGGGAGTATCCTCTTTTATCGCTTCATCTTGAGATGAAATAGACTCTTCATTTGTAGGAACAATTGGAGCTGGTGGTATTGTTCGCTCTTCAGATCTTACTTCAATTGTTTTATCAACATCATCTTCATTCACTTGATCATCCTTGATAATAGGAATCGCCTTTGTCATATCCTCTTCAACATCATTAGCATAAAATACAGGCTCATTTATGCGAGCAGGATCGAGCACCGTTTCGACGTCTTCTTCCATTTCATGAATAGAAGGATAACGTTTTTGAGGATCCTTTATTGTAGCCTTCCGAATAACATTCTCAATACTTTGAGGTAAGTCTGGAACAAGCGCCTTAGCAGATGGCACTTCATTTTGTAAATGTTTAATAGCAATGGAGACTGCAGTGTCACCTTTAAACGGTAAAGTGCCTGTAACCATTTCAAACAGCACAATCCCTAACGAATAAATATCAGAGCGATACGTGATATGTCCCCCGCGAGCTTGCTCAGGTGATAAATAGTGAACAGAGCCCATGACGGAATTCGTGTGGGTGATCGTTGCAGAAGAAATAGCTCTTGCAATTCCGAAATCAGTCACCTTGGCTACCCCATCACGACCGACTAAAATATTGTGTGGTTTAATATCGCGATGAATGATTTGATTGGCATGGGCGTGAGCAATCGCTGCCATCATTTGCTTTAATAGATCAAGTACTTGATCAACCTGAAGGGTACCTTGTTGTTGGATTAACTCTTTTAATGTTAAACCTTCAACATATTCCATCACAATATAGTAAGTATTTCCTTCTTCACCCACGTCAAAAATATTAACTACATTTGGATGATTAAGACTTGTAGCAGCTTGAGCTTCTCTGCGAAAACGTTTAATAAATTGTTCATCTTCTGAAAATTGTGGTTGGAGAACTTTGACTGCAACATGGCGATCTAAAATGACATCTAATGCTTTATAAACATTTGCCATTCCTCCGCCACCGATCGTTTCAAGAATCTGATAACGACCCGCAATTCGATTACCTATCATTTCCCTCACCTAGCCTTATCCGCATCAACAGCATTAGGATATTCAACTATCGCAATTGAAATGTTATCTTCTCCGCCACGTTCGTTCGCCTTAGTAATAAACGTTTCTGCTCTTGTCTCAATTGGTTCATCCGCCTGTAGAATAGCTTCCATCTCATCTGTTTCCATTTTATTTGATAGACCATCAGAACAAAGCATGATGATCTGCTTCTCTTCTACTTGAAGAGTTTGCACGTCCACTTTGATAGCTCGTTCGGTGCCTAAAGCTCTAAGCAAAACATTTTTACGCGGATGATGTTCTGCTTCCTCTTCAGTAATTTGTCCAGTGTTCACTAATTCCTGTACCAATGAATGATCGGAGGTTTTTAATTTAAATCCAAATTCATTACCGATGTACACTCTGCTATCACCCACATGAGCAAGTGACACAAATTCCTCCGTACATAGAGCAGCTACAATCGTTGTACCCATCCCTTGACACTCTTTATGATTCATCGCGTGATCATAGAGATATTCATTTAATCTTGTACATTGTTCTGTTAACCATTTTTCTGCTTCTTTAGCTGTCATAACCGCTTGTACGTTCGCCCATTCTTTTTCAAGAAATGAAACAGACATACTGCTTGCAACATCACCAGCTAAATGACCACCCATACCATCAGCTACGATTGCAAGGATTCCATATTCATTTGAAAAAACGCCTCCACTATCTTCATTGTGGGTACGAACTTTCCCTACATTTGTCTGGAACGTATAGTGCATCTTCTCCATCACCTCATCTCCCTTGAAAACCTAACACGATGTGCCCAGTACTTTCATAAGCTTAAAGTACTGCACATCCAAACCACATACCCTTCTGTTTCGCTAGATGTAAGAAAAATCCTTTATAAGCAATGTAAATTACTGTTTGACCATACTAGAAATAAAGAACCCATCCGTTTTAAAGTCTTGAGGAAGAATGGTTACCATACCCTCTTTAAATCGTTTTGACTGTTGAACTTGAAGTGGTAATCTTTCTTTTAGCCGACCATCCATTTTAAACGATGGCTGGTTGCTTAAAAATAAATCTACAGTCTGTTCATTCTCATCTTTATCCACAGTACACGTACTGTATACTAATGTACCACCTTTTTTTAATAGAGGGGCTATAGCATCCAATATAGCTAGTTGAACTTTTTGAATCGCAGCTATATCTTCTTCTTTCTTTGCCCATTTAATATCTGGCTTACGTTTAATTACTCCAAAGCCTGAGCAAGGAGCGTCCACAAGGATACGATCAAAGCTTTCAGGTTCATACTCTTCTTGAAGTTTTCTTGCATCTTGTGCAGTTGCTTCAATAATAGAGAGTCCAAGACGATTTGCTTGTCCCCGAATTAATTTTACCTTATGTTCATGTAAATCAAATGCGTAGATCGTACCTTCATTATTCATTTGTTCTGCTAAGTGAGTCGTCTTACCACCAGGAGCGGCACAAACATCCGCCACTCTTTCACCAGGTACTGAACCAAGAGCTCGCCCTACTAACATAGAACTTTCATCTTGAGCCGTAACATAGCCTTCCTTAAATACGTTTGTTTCAAAAAGCTGACCACTGACAATGATTATGGCATCTTCAGAAAGATCTCCTTCTTTTGCCTCAACCTCTTCTTTTTGAAGCATCGAGATCACTTGGGCTCTAGTGGCTCTTGTTTGATTTACTCGAACGGTTACAGCAGGGGAAACTAGGTTTTCTTCACACATTAAGCGAGTATCCTCTTCACCAAATTGGTCAACCCAACGTTTCACAAGCCATTCCGGATGACTCGTTTCAAGGGCAATACGTTTGACTGGATCCTTCAGATCCTTAATATCAGGTACACCTTCTCTTTGAATGCTTCGTAGCACACCATTTACCATCCCACTGATCCCTTGATGACCACGTTTTTTTGCAATGGTCACCGCTTCATGCACAATGGCACGATCTGGAATACGGTCTAGGTACACTAATTGATAAACCGAAATTCGTAGCAACACTTTCACCCAGGCATCTAATTTATGCAACCCTTTTTTTACAAAAGGATGTAAAAAGTAATCGAGTGTATCACGACGTTGAATGGTGCCGTATACTAGCTCAGTTAATAGGCCGATATCACGACGATCTAATTTTGATTTCTTGATCGTTTGATTGAGTAAAAGGTTACTATACGCTTGATTTTTTTCAATTTGCATTAAGACATCTACTGCCACTTCACGGACATTTTTACTCATGTTCTTCTCCAAGTTTCATACCTACTTCTAAATGACTACCAGCACCACGTAAAAACTGTTCTGCCGTCATTCGTTTTTTTCCAGATGGTTGTAAATCTGTAATTGTTAAAGCCGTTTGATTTCCAGTTGAAACGACGAATTCATCATTTTCAATTGCAAGAATGGTACCCGGCTCATTTTGAGTCGAAACTGCTACTTTATTAGCCCACCAGATTTTTAAGGGTTTGTTATCAAGAGTTGTAAAAGCAACAGGCCACGGATGCAAGCCACGAACTTGGTTGTAGAGTTCTTCACCGCTCTTAGACCAATCCATTTTTTCCATCTCACGACTAATATTTTTAGCAAATGTTACACCCGACTCATCTTGTACAACTGGTTTTAACTTTCCTTCGATTAACGGAGGGATCGTTTCACTTAATAGCTTAGCACCGGCTACACTTAATTTATCGTGCACGGAGCCTACATGATCGTCTTCTAAAATAGGAACCTTCACTTGTGTCAAAATATCTCCCGCATCTAACTTTTCTACCATATACATAATCGTAATACCTGTTTCAGACTCCCCATCAATAATAGACTGATGGATAGGAGCTCCTCCTCGATACTTAGGAAGTAAGGAGGCATGAACATTGATACAACCATGTTTTGGCTTTTCTAAAATATCATTCGGTAGAATTTGACCATATGCAGCTGTGACGACTAAGTCTGGTTGATAGCTAAGGACACGCTCTACTTCTTCTTTGTTTCTAATGCGCTCTGGTTGTAAAACTGGAATTCCGTGGCTTTCTGCCTCTACTTTTATAGGAGGAGGTGTCATGATGCGCTTTCTTCCAACAGGGCGATCAGGTTGGGTCACACATGCCACTACTTCATATCCTTCTGTTACTAATTGACGTAAAACCGGTACGGAAAAGTCCGGTGTTCCCATAAATACAATTTTCATATACTGCTCCTGCCTTTCTCTGATCCGTTCATCTGTATCTCAATGTTTGATTACATAAATAAATAAGGCTGCAAATCGATCGAGATTTGCAATTGGCCTTGATTCATTTCTTTTAAATAATGTTGCTGAATTTCCCGCAACGAGCTAACGAGCTTAGGTTCATTTTTGTATTTTATCATGCATTGATAGCGATATCTATCTTTAATACGAGCAATAGGAGAGGCCACTGGACCTAATATAACCGTATCATTAGCCAGCTCTCTTTTAAGAAATTGAGTGATTTTTTCAGTCACCCCAATGACTTTGGTTATTTCAGGATGGGAAACATTTAGTAACGTTAAATAATAGTAAGGAGGATAGCCCCCTTGCTTGCGCTGGCGCATCTCCATCTCAAAATAGGCTTCATAATCATGTGATTTCACTAATTCAATGCTGTAATGTTCGGGTGAATACGTTTGGATAATCACCTCACCAAGCAACTCATGACGCCCTGCTCTTCCACTAACTTGTTCCATGAGTTGAAACGTTCTCTCACTCGATCTAAAGTCAGGGATATGTAACATTGAATCTGCTGCTAATACACCTACTAGAGTGATTTTTGGGAAGTCCAATCCTTTAGCAATCATCTGAGTTCCAAGAAGGATGTCTGCTTGGCCATTTCCAAAAGAAGTGAGAAGCTTCTCATGTGCACCTTTTTTTCTCGTTGTATCTACATCCATTCTGATCACTCTTGCCTCAGGTAGCACACGAGCTAACTCTTCTTCGACTTTTTGTGTACCCGTTCCGAAAAACCTAATATGCTCACTACCACATGATTCACATGTCTGTGGCATTGCTTCTTCATGACCGCAATAATGACATTTTAATTGGTTATGACTTCTGTGGTAGGTTAAAGAAATATCACAGTGTTCACATGTAGCAACATACCCACAGTCACGGCACATCACGAAAGTTGAATACCCTCTTCGATTTAAAAATAGAACAGTTTGTTCGCCTCGCTCTAATCTCTTTTGCATAGCCTCTAGTAAATCCGTAGAGAACATTGACCTATTTCCTAAGCGCAACTCTTCTCGCATATCGATGACATTCACACTTGGCATCGGGCGATTATTGACACGCTCTGATAAAGGTAAGAGTGTGTACACACCTTTTTTGGCCCGTGCAAATGATTCTAATGCAGGTGTTGCACTTCCTAATATGACCGGACACCTATGATAACGCCCTCTATACATCGCAACATCTCGCGCATGATAACGAGGGTTTTCTTCTTGCTTATAGCTTGCTTCATGCTCTTCATCAATAATGATGAGACCGAGGTTTGTAAAAGGAGCAAAGATAGCCGATCTAGCTCCAACAACTACCTTTACTTCACCCCTATGAATCTTACGCCATTCATCATATTTTTCTCCCATAGATAAGCCTGAATGAAGAACAGCTACCTTCGATCCAAAACGTCCCTTAAATCGATCCACCATCTGAGGGGTAAGGGCTATTTCTGGAACCAGAACAATTGCTTCTCCACCATTATCCAACGTTTTGGCTATGGACTGTAAATAAATTTCCGTTTTCCCACTCCCTGTGACCCCATGAACTAAAAAGGCTTCATGCTTGTTGTTCTCAAGCGTTTGGAGAATAGGTGCAATCACCATTGCTTGCTTATCCGTTAATGGCAGTGGCTTTGTTTGCTTAAAATCTTTCCCCCCAGTCGGGTCACGATACACTTCTTGTTCGCCTTCAATGACTAAGCCGTTTTTTAATAATGGCGTTAGAGTGGCACGTGTTGTATTAAGCTTGCTTAATAGCTCCATTGTTTTGATTGGTTCCGATTGATTAAATAAAGAACGGAGGACATCTTGTTGTTTTTTTGCACGTGGTGATACATGTGCAAGAATTTCGTCAAGGGTCTGATCTGTAGGAACAAGCGAAAGAACTCTTTCTGTTTTTTTATTGCCTTTATCCTTTACTATATAGTGAAGATCTAGCTCCTCATGTTGAATTAATTTTTGAACAGACCTCACAAGGCTTGGATGCTCTTTGGTCAAAACGTCCCAACTTATACGATCAGATTTTCCAAAAAGGGCTTGAAGAGCCATGCCAAGTTTTCCACGATCTCCAGATATGACAACCTCTTTTTTTACTTTTGCACGAAGCGCAGCCGGTAACATTACGTGATAGGCAGACACTTTAAAACTAAGGGTCTCATCCGTTAGCCAATCTCCAAGCTTAAGTAACTCTGGTGTTAAAACAGGTATCACATCTAGTATATCTATAATCTTCTTTAACTTTTGATGAGTTGAGGTTTCTGTTAGTTCAATCACAAAACCTTGTATCGTTCTTGGACCAAATGGAACAACGACCCGCATTCCTGGTTTGACCACATCTTGCCACTCTGTAGGAACCCGATAATCAAAGAGACGATCCGTTTGTTGTGAAGGTACATCAACAACCACTTTTGCAATCATTAAGGAGTATTCCTTTCTGTATAAGAAACAATTTCATCGATAATGCGTGAAGCGACTTCATCTTTTGATTGCTGATCATAACGTTTTGTCAGCCCATCTTTAGAGAGAATGGTTACAATATTCGTATCTCCCTTAAAGCCTGCACCTGGAGTTGTAATATTGTTGGCAACAATGAGGTCTAAATTCTTCTTTTCAAGTTTTTGTATTGCATAATCTTCTACATGTTCCGATTCAGCGGCAAATCCGACAAGAATTTGAGATGCCTTTCTCTCTCCAAGAGTATGTAAAATATCTTTTGTACGCTCCATTTCCACACTCCACTGGCCTGGCTGTTTTTTACGCTTCTGATCAAATGTTTCTTTAGGCCTGTAGTCAGCAACAGCTGCTGATTTAATTACGATATCAGCATCAGTATAGACCGACATCACAGCATTAAACATTTCTTCAGCCGTTGTGACATGCACGACATTTACACCAGTTGGTTCAGGTAGCTGTGTAGGTCCTGAAATTAACGTAACTGAAGCCCCCGCTTGCTTAGCAGCACGAGCTACAGCGTATCCCATCTTCCCAGTAGAATGATTTGTAAAATACCGGACCGGATCAATTTTCTCTTGGGTCGGTCCGGCTGTAATGAGGACTTTTTTTCCTTTTAATGGTTGATTTGAACCAGTTCCGTCTTCTGAAAGAGCATGCTCAATAACATCAAATAAAATTTCAGGCTCCGCCATGCGACCTTTACCTGTCCATCCACATGCCAGATACCCAGACTCACCTTCTACAAATGAATAGCCATAGTCCTTAAGGGTTGCTATGTTTTTTTGTACAGCTGGGTGTTGATACATATTCACATTCATTGCCGGTGCAAGGTAAATATCTGCTTTCGTCGCTAGTAGTGTAGTCGTAACCATATCGTCTGCAATTCCGTTAGCTAATTTCCCAATCACATTTGCCGTAGCTGGGGCAACCATGACTAAATCAGCCCAATCTGCCAGATCAATGTGTGCGATTTTTGTTGGATCTGGTTCATGAAATGTCCAATCATACACAGGGTTTCTTGAAAGGGCTTGAAAGGTTAATGGCGTGACAAATTCTTTTGCAGATTCAGACATCATCACCTTTACTTCAACACCTACTTGGACTAATTTGCTTGTTAATGTGCAAGCTTTATAAGCTGCAATCCCACCTGATACAGCTAATAGTACTTTTTTTCCTTTTAGCATCGTAACTCCTCACCCTTCACATTTGTCGATTATATTTTTCCAAGCGTCCGTTTCGTACTTTTAATCGTTCATCTTCTATGTATCATACCTGCTTGTCTTAACGTAAACAAAGAGCCTGCCCCCTAAAAACAAAAATTGATCCTTCTTACAGAAATTCTGTGAGATCAACCTTTGGTTTGTTGAGAGTCAGACTCTTTCCCTGGTTTATAAACTAGTCTTTTTCAATTGGGTTGACACGCTCAAAGCGTAAGTGCTCTTCTAAAATCTCTTCTAGCGCCATCCCAACAGGCTTGTATGCTTTTGGACGCGTTACAAGTGGTCCACGCTTCGCATCATCACGAATTTCTCTTGCACGTTTTGCCGAAACGGTAACAAGCGTGTATTTTGAATCTAACTTATCCATTAATGAATCAATTGATGGGTATAACATTAGTCTACCTCCACTAACTCTTTGTATTTTTCAATTAATCGTTCTCTTTTGCAATGTTCTGCGACAACGATGGATTTAATTCGCTCAACAGCAAGCTCAACCTGATCATTCTCAACAACGTAATCATATTTTTTCATCATGTCGATTTCTTCTCTCGCTACCGTCATGCGTTTATTAATGACGTCTTCTGTTTCCGTACCACGCCCTACAATTCGTGCTCTAAGTTCAGCAAGACTTGGCGGCATAAGGAAAATAAATACACCTTCAGGAAACTTCTCACGTACTTTCAATGCACCTTGCACTTCAATCTCCAAGATAATATCTTGTCCATTATCAAGTGTTTCTCTTACATAGTCAATAGGTGTACCGTAGTAATTGCCAACATACTCTGCCCACTCTAGCAGTTGGTCATTTTTAATCATCTCTTCAAAATCATCACGAGTTTTGAAGAAGTAGTTAATTCCGTCTACTTCACCTGCACGAGGCTGTCTCGTTGTAGCAGAAACAGAATATTGAATATCTGTATCTTCTTTACGTAATGCCCCACAAACTGTCCCTTTACCCACACCGGCTGGACCTGATAATACAATTAATAATCCTTTTTCTTTCTTCATGGAAACCTCCTACACCACATAGATTGCACACTTTGCGGCTGCAACTTTCAATTAAAATGTACCTGATTAAAAATAAGGCATTCACAAGATGTGTTATGCCTCTTCCGAACCTTCTTCCTTACTTGTCAATCGTTGAGCAACAGTCTCAGGCTGAACTGCGCTTAGAATGACATGGTCACTATCTGCAATAATTACCGCTCTTGTGCGGCGTCCGTAAGTTGCATCAATTAGCATATTACGATCACGCGCATCTTGAATAATTCGCTTTATTGGTGCTGATTCTGGACTAACAATGGAAATAATTCGATTAGCTGATACGATATTTCCAAATCCAATGTTAATGAGTTTAATATTCATGCATGTTCCCCCATCTGTTAGGAGAGCCGACTACCACTCTCATCATTTTTATCCAAACTAACCTAACTATATACGAAAAGGCGTTCGATTTCTACGCTCTATTCAACATTTTGCACTTGTTCTTTAATCTTTTCTATGTAACTTTTCAATGAAACCACCAGTTGTCTTATAGTAGCATCATTTATTTTAGACCCAATTGTGTTCACTTCACGGTTCATCTCCTGAACAAGAAAATCCAACTTTCTCCCAATTGGGTAATCTTCCTGGTCGCAAATGTGGGTGAAATGAGCAATGTGAGATTGTAGGCGTACAAGTTCTTCATTAATATCTGCTTTTTCAGCATAAATGCATGCCTCTGTTATGATTCGGTCCATAATAGACTCATTCAAGTCCGCTAAGCTTTGAGCGATTCTATCTTGCATTTTTTGTTGAAGCAGGCGGTTTAATTCAGGAGCTTTTGTTTCAATTTCTAAAATGATTTTTTTCATCTGATTCAATTGATTGAACAAATCAAGTTTTAATTGTTTTCCTTCACGGCTCTTCATCTCTATTAATGAATCCACACAAGCTTCCACGACTGACACGATCATTTTCTTTACTTCTTCAAGATCCTCACCTTCTACTTCAACTTTTTTTACAAGTTGATCTTGCAAGATAAGTGTATTGATGTCCAATACCCCATCAATTTCTTGAGACGTAGACTTAAGTTCTTCAGCAATTCTCGTATACTCACTTAATAGGTCATAATCAATCAATAATCTCTGTTTAACTAGTTCACCTTTTTCTATATGAATGAAAAGGTCGATTTTACCCCGCTTAACCTTACTATGTAAACATGATTGTATGTCTTCTTCAAGAGAAAGAAACATTTGTGGTATGCGAGGGTTGCATTCAAAAAAGCGATGGTTAACCGCTTTTGCTTCTACATTTATTGAGAAATGATTTTGTTTAAAGCTGCAACGTCCGTAGCCCGTCATACTTCGCATAATATCACATCCATGGCTCTATTCTAACGGACTTTATTCGTGGCAACAAGTAGAATCTATTTCGATCACTGATTTTCATGTTGTTTAGAAAAATAAAAATGAAACGAGTTCACGAATACGTGAACTCGTCTGCCTAATGAATCATTTCTTTTTAAACAATTGAAAGCCACCTAACACGACTGTTGGAATAGAGGCCATTCCAAGGACTAATAGCCACTCTCTAATATCTAAGGCGACCGTATGGAAAACTGGCTGTAATGGTGGATAATACACAACCGCAATCATTAGTAAGATCGAGATCAATACCGCACCTACTAAGTATCGATTTTCAAATGGATTTCGGTGGTAAACAGAATATTCACTTCGGCAATCGAATACATGAATAAGTTGAGCCATAACTAACGTTACAAAGGCTACTGTTTGCGCCCTAATCAATTCATCTGGGTGAGCTTGAAGTGTGAGCCAAAAGGCTGCTAAAGTAACAATCCCTATCATAAATCCACGGCTAATAATTTTCCAAGTCAGTCCCCTTGCAAACACACCTTCCTTTGGATTTCTCGGAGCCCTCTTCATCACATCCCCTTCTGCTTGGTCCATTCCAAGAGCCATAGCGGGAAGACCATCTGTCACCAAATTAATCCATAAGATTTGGATGGCAACAAGAGGTAAAGGCATACCTAGAATCATCGCAAATAACATTACGAGAATTTCTCCAACATTTGAAGCCATCATATAGCGAATAAACTTACGAATGTTTTCGTAAATGTTTCGACCTTCTTTAATCGCCGATTTTATCGTAGCGAAGTTGTCATCACTTAAGATGAGCGAGGAGGCTTCTTTCGCTACATCCGTCCCGGTAATCCCCATCGCAATCCCGATATTTGCTGCTTTTATAGCCGGGGCATCATTAACCCCATCTCCTGTCATAGCCACAATGTGGCCTCTTGCTTGAAGAGCTTTGACTATTTTTAACTTATCTTCAGGTGATACACGTGCATAAACATCCACATCATCTACACATCCTTCTAGGTCTGCAACACTCATTTGCTTAAGGGTTTTTCCTTCAAGCACTTGACCGCCCTCTCGTAAAATCCCTAGTTGCCCTGCTATAGCCGACGCTGTAAGACGATGATCTCCTGTAATCATAATGGTCTTAATTCCTGCCTGCCTACATTCTCGAATCGAATCTTTTACCTCAGGTCTTGGGGGATCAATCATCCCTTCTAATCCTAAAAAGGTTAATTGTCTCTCTGCTTCGAATGACTGCTGGCATATTTCATTCGCTTTAAGAGGTCGGTAGGCAACCGCAATGGTTCTTAAAGCTTGACTAGATAAGGTAGCAATCACTTTCTCCACTTCATCTTTTCTTTGTGAAGTAAATGCCTCAGTCTGATTGTTATAGGCAATGGTAGTACATTGAGATAATATGACATCTGGTGCTCCTTTTGTGATGATAAAAGAACGACCTTGTTTATCCTTTACAATGACGCTCATCATTTTTCTAGCTGAGTCGAATGGAAATTCAAGTAACCTAGTATATTGTTCTTTTAGACCATTTGTGCTGTAGCCTGCTTTCATCGCTGCAACGACTAAAGCTCCTTCAGTCGGATCACCATCTAAAACAAATTCTCTTCTCTCTTTTCGGAGCATCCCTTGTTTAATTGAACGCTCCATTAGCGTTGCATTGTTACATAAGGCTCCGTAACTTAACAATTGCTGCAAGGCTCGTTCACGTGCTGGGCTTACCTCTACTCCATTTAGATGGAACGACCCACTTGGCTCATACCCAAGACCACTCACACTCCATGATTTCCCACCAGACCAAAGTTTTGTTACAGTCATTTTATTTTGGGTAAGGGTGCCTGTTTTATCTGAACAAATCACAGATGCACAACCTAACGTTTCAACAGCTGGTAACTTGCGTACAATAGCTTTTCGTTTGATCATTCTTTGAACACCTAGAGCTAATGCTACAGTCACAATAGCAGGAAGCCCTTCTGGAATCGCAGCTACAGCAAGAGAGACTCCCGATAAGAACATTGTATATACATCATGTCCTTGCCACACGCCAATCACAACAACCAGTGCTGTTAATAATAATGCGACCGCTATTAAAATTTTTCCTAACTGTTCAAGTTTATGCTGAAGAGGTGTCACCAATGTTTCGGTTGATTGGAGCAGATGAGCAATTTTCCCCATCTCAGTTTTCATCCCTGTGCTTACCACAACCCCAACCGCATTCCCTTGTGTGACCATCGTGCCCATAAATGCCATGTTCTCTTGATCTCCTAAGGTTGCATCCTTCGTATCAAGAGGAGATGCATGCTTTTGGACGGGAACTGATTCTCCAGTAAGGGATGATTCCTCTACACGCAATCCATTTGCTGAAGTTAAACGAATGTCTGCTCCGATTCGATCCCCGCTACTCAGTTTAACAACGTCACCTGGTACGACATGAGTAGAAAGAACTTTTTGCCATACACCATTTCTGTTTACCATCATTTGTGGAGAAGAAAGTTCTTTTAGGGCATCAAGTGACTTTTCAGCTTTACGCTCCTGAACAAAACCTAAAATTCCGTTTAGTAAAATAATAAACATAATGGTCACTGCATCGATGTACTCGCCTAAAAGTCCAGAAATAAGTGTTGCTGCTAGTAACACAAGAACCATAAAGTCTTTGAACTGGTTTAAAAATACAAAAAAAGCAGGTGTTTTTTTTCCATCATCGAGCTTATTTGCCCCATAAACTCGCAACCTCTTTTGTACTTCTTTTTCAGATAAGCCTGTCTCAATCTTTGTCTGAACTGACCTTTCGACTTCTTCTGTATTCATCTTTAACCATTGCATGCCGCCACCCCACAATTTGTCCTCTCATCTCCCTACTAAGAAAAACAACAATTCCTAATAGGTATTTATACAAGCCATCTTATTCAGTGAAGAGGAAAAACATGCTATACTAACGAAAGCAAATTGAACAACCCTACCTTAATCACTCAAAAAGAGGGAACATTGTTCTTAGAAGAGGTGAACGTACATGTCATTTGACGGCATCATGACTCGTGCCATTACACACGAGCTTTCTCATACCCTACACTCAGGTCGAATTTCAAAAATATATCAACCATTTAAAACAGAACTAGTCTTTACTATCCGGTCAAATGGAAAAAACCACCAATTACTTTTATCAGCTAATGCAAATTTTGCAAGAATTCATCTAACGAAGGAAAAACACCCAAACCCTACTCAACCTCCAATGTTTTGTATGCTACTTCGCAAACATCTCGAAGGAGGCATTATTGAGTCGATTGAACAAGTCGATATGGAGCGTATTATCGAGATTACGATTCGTAACAAGGATGAATTAGGAGATATTCAGACAAAAAAACTCATTGTTGAAATCATGGGACGTCATAGCAATATGATGATCGTTGATGCGAAAACTATGGTCATTTTAGATAGCATTAAACATGTTAGTATTGCTCAAAGTAGTTACAGAACAGTTCTACCAGGACAGCCATATAAAAGGCCTCCCGAGCAAGAAAAGCAAAATCCGATTGAAACAGATGAAGCGGGTATCTTACGTGAAATTGATTTTAATCAAGGGAAGTTAGATCGTCAGCTTGTAAACCGCTTTAGTGGACTCTCCCCGCTGATAGCAAAAGAAGTCATTCACCGATCAGGCATGTCTAATCGACAATCACTCCCAGATGCGTTTTTAAGTATTCTCTCGGATGTACGTAATCAGCAATATTACCCTCAAATGATTGAAGCAGATGGGCGAGAGTATTTTAGTGTCGTGAACTTAACTCATTTAAAAGGTGAAGTACGTAGCTTCTCTACCGTAAGTGAGATGCTTGATCGATTCTTTTACGGAAAAGCAGAGCGCGATCGAGTTAAACAACAAGCGTTTGATTTAGAGAAACTGCTCCGAAATGAGTATCAAAAGAGCAAAAAGAAAATCATTAAGCTTGAACGTACACTAACGGATGCTGATAAGGCGAAAGAGTATCAAAAAAAAGGGGAGCTTCTAACAGCTAACCTTCATCTTGTAAAACGTGGAGACCCAAAAGTAGAGGTGATCGATTATTACGATGAATCACAACCAACCCTTGAAATCTCCCTTGATCCTTTAAAGTCTCCATCTGATAATGCTCAAGCCTACTTTAAAAAATACAATAAAGCTAAGAAATCAGTAGCTGTTGTACGTGAACAAATTGAACGCACAAAAGAAGATATTCATTATTTAGATCAAGTCATTCAGCAAACAGAAAGTGCTTCACCTAGGGATATTGAAGAGATTCGTGAAGAGTTGATCGAAGAAGGATACTTACGTCGCAGACAAAAGCAATCTAAAAAGAAACGTAAGGATGAGAAACCTCAGCTTGAGATCTATACTTCATCAACTGGATTACCCTTTTATGTAGGAAAAAATAATAAACAAAATGATTACTTAACGAATCGATTTGCTAGACAAGATGAAATTTGGCTTCACACAAAAGATATACCAGGCTCTCATGTGGTGATTCGCAGTACCGAGCCAGATGAAACAACCATTATCGAAGCAGCCACCGTTGCAGCATTTTTCAGTAAGGCACGTCAATCAAGCTCTGTTCCTGTTGATTACACGAAAATCCGCCATGTCAAAAAACCTAATGGCTCAAAACCTGGTTTTGTTACCTATGATCAGCAAACAACCGTGTTTGTCACACCAGATGAAGATACAATTTTACGTTTAAGATCTAAAGAAACAACCTAAAGAAAAGCGGAGGAATCATATGATTCCTCCGCTTTTTTATTTGTCCAGCTAGCAATCTATTATTCGTTTGTTGTATGTGAATCCCCATGCTTATTTACATTTAACATCGTTCAAAAGACATTCTAGGCAAGTGAGCCTTTTTACGCTATGATAAGAAAAACAAGTTGGGGGAGGTTCTAATGAAGCATTTATTTAAAATCTCCTTATTCATGATTGTTGCACTACTCACCGTCTCAATTTATGGTGTTGATTCTCATCATTCTTCATTTTTGGGTATGCCAAATGATAGTTTGTTTGAATACGAGCAAGAGCCTCTTTTTCAAAGTGATACAAAGCTTAGCTTTCATTCTTTTCAGGCGAGCATTCTCTTAATCTATGGTCTTATTCACGTACTTTTATATTTTCGTCAACAACCTGTATGGTATATGATGAAAAGGTTTCTTTTTCTTAATACCCGTTATTTCAGGTCTAATTATCTCATTTCTTCTTTCAACTATTGTCACTAATACGTTGACTAAAAGGAGGAATGAACATGATGTGGATTCGTTTTTTATTAGTTGGTCTACTATCGTTCTCTGCGCTTGGAATTTTTACATTTCAAGGTGTAGAGGCTATCAATGCTTTTATCGAGCTAGCTAAAAAAGATTAAAATTTAAAAAGCTCCCTTCTCTTTATAAAAGACGAGGGAGCTTTTATCGTTATTTCACTGCTAATGTAATCATCGCCAAGCCATTTAATACAGACTGATGCCTAACTTTTTTTGCCCCTAACTTCATGAGTAAGTCTGTTAAAGTCTCTTCAGAATAGCGGTGGCGCCTGGTTGAAATATTAGACCATTTAACCAAAGTCTCTTTTTCAAACCCTGTTATATTATGTAAGTCTGCATATGCTGATGCTTGTTCCATATTCATTGTTTCACTTGGATTCAACATCACAATATGCCCTTTATCCTTTGTCACACGAAGCATTTCCTTGATTCCTTTATCCGGTTCAGGTAATAAAAACATCACACAAGTAGATAAGACGCAATCAAATTCCCCGTTTTGAAATGGCAACTCATATGCATCCCCTACTTTGAAAAAGCTTTTATTTGTTGCTTCCAAACTTTCAAATAACTCTTTTGCAGCTGAAATCATTTCAGGTGATAAATCGACCCCTACTAAACGATTAGCTTCATTCAATCCCCTAGTTAACAGCCTTCCAGTCCCACAGCCTACATCTAAAACGTCCTTATCGAGCCAAGAGGTACTCATTTCTTTTAATTGATCATGGACTTGACTGAGCCACTCTGTACGTGCCATGCCATCAAAAAAAGAAACGAGTGAATCAAATTCTGCGCCATCCATCTTCCTCATCATACTTCACCCTTTGTTAATCAGTCGTTTTGAGTTAACCAACTAGTTGAAGAGGGATCATTGCTCCATGCAACTAGCTTCTTTAACTCTTCTTCACTGATTGTACCACGGCCTTTAGCTACTTCAAGTAACGTTGAATAAGATGTTAAAACAGAGGCCTCTATATTTATTTCCTTAAAATGATCTTCTGCTTTCTTTAATTCATAGGTGAATATTGCAGCAACTCCGATTACATCCGCACCTGCTTCTCTTAATGCTTCAGCTGCTTTAATAGCACTTCCCCCTGTGGAAATTAAATCTTCTAGAATGACTACTTTTTGTCCAGGAACTATTTTCCCTTCAATTTGGTTTTGTTTCCCGTGACCTTTTGCGCTTCCTCTCACATACACCATTGGCAGGTCTAATAATTCACTTACCCAAGCCGCATGAGGAATCCCTGCTGTAGCCGTTCCAGCAATGACTTCAACATTTGGATACTTCTCTTTAATTAACGTTTCAAATTCACCTGCAATCAAACGACGAACGTTCGGATAGGATAAAGTCATGCGGTTATCGCAATAAATAGGTGATTTTATTCCTGAACTCCATGTAAAAGGGTCATTTGGTGAAAGTGTAACCGCCTCAATATCTAGTAAGGATGCTGCGATTTGTTTATTCATTTTTCTTCCTCCCAATCCTTTTTCATTTCTTGATACACCTTGTAGGGATCCACGGCCTCAGTAATACCCCGTCCAACAACAATCCCCCAGCTACCAAGTTCTCTGGCTTGTTTCGGTGTTACGACTCTCTTTTGATCTTCCACCGTATCACTTGTCTGGCGAATGCCGGGAGTGACGGTTATAAATTCTGGACCACAAACCTCGTTGATAAGGGGAACTTCAAGTGCGGAACTTACAACACCATCAAGCCCGCTTCTTTTAGCTAAGGAAGCATATTGCGTAACAACATGAGTTAAGTCTTTTTCAATTAATAGCTCTTCAGTCATCATTTGCTGGTCTGTACTCGTCAATTGAGTCACTGCCAATAACTTAGGACGTGACCCACCTGTTGGCGTACCTTTTTCAAGGCCTTCACGTGCCGATTCCATCATCTTCTGACCACCTGCAGCATGAACATTCACTATGTCGACTCCTAAACGACTTAGAACCGTCATTGCTTTCCCTACAGTATTAGGGATATCATGAAGTTTCAAATCAAGAAAGATTTGATGGCCATCTTGTTTTAGTTGCTCAATAATTTTTGGACCTTCTTGATAATATAGCTCCATTCCCACTTTCACGAATATTGAATCCTTTTTAAATGGCTCTAGTAATCTTTCTCTTGCCTCTTTTTGATGGACATCAAGCGCAATGATTAACGGACGCTGCATGTTTCTCTCCAACTCCCTCCAATAAGCTCACTCACATCATCAATACCAAGTTCATCTAGTTTAGCAGGTAACTCTTCAATTAATCGTGGACAGATATAGGGGTCTACGAAGTTGGCGGTCCCAATCGCTACTGCGCTAGCTCCTGCTAGCATCATTTCAATAACATCTTCAACGGTTTGCACTCCACCCATTCCAATAATAGGGATGGATACAACTTGGCTGACTTGATGAATCATTCGGATGGCTACTGGCTTAATCGCAGGACCTGATAACCCCCCTGCTCCATTTGCTAGAATTGGTTTACGCGTTTTTAAGTCAATTCGCATTCCGAGCAATGTGTTAATCATCGATAAACCATCAGCACCAGCAGCCTCAACTGCCTTTGCCATTGCGACAATATCAGAAACATTTGGTGAGAGTTTTACATATACAGGCTTTGTTGAGACCTGTTTCACAGCAGCTGTTAATTCAGCTGCCACTTCAGGAATGGTACCAAAGGCAATTCCTCCTTGCTTAACGTTAGGACAAGAGATATTTAACTCAAGAGCAGCTACATATGGACTACGAGAAAGCTTTTCGGCAACTTCGATGTAATCCTCCATTTTGGCCCCAGCTACGTTTGCAATAATAGGAACATCAAATTGACCTAGTCTAGGTAATTCTTGCTCAAGCACTCCGCTTAAGCCAGGGTTTTGTAAGCCGATCGCATTTAACATGCCAGCTGTCGTTTCAGCGACACGAGGAGTTGGATTACCAAATCGTGCTTCTGAAGTAGTCGCCTTTATCATAATCGCTCCGAGTCGATCTAAATCATAAAATTCAGCGTATTCTTTTCCAAAACCAAAGCAACCTGAAGCTGGCATAATAGGATTTTTCAATGAAAGACCTGGTAATTCAATTGATAATCGACTCATATGACAACCTCCCCTACTTTAAATACCGGACCATCCGTGCACACTTTACGGTAGCTTGTGCCCTCTGGGTCATCAGATGTGTGACAAACGCAAGCAAAACAAGCTCCGATTCCACAGCCCATTCGTTCTTCAAGTGATAAATAGGCTCGTTGATCTTTGTACTTCTCATTTAAGACACGCAACATAGGAGAAGGACCACAGCTGTATAGGAGATCACACTCTAAATTAAAGGACTCGATTGCATCAGTAACAAACCCTTTTGTGCCATAAGTTCCATCTACAGTCGTCACATATGTTGGTCCAAGCTTTGAAAATTCTTCTTTGTAAAAGACATCTTTTTTAGACTGGAAGCCAAGTACATGAATCACATTTACTCCACGTTCAACAAGCTGCTTCGATAAATAATATAATGGTGGAACTCCGATACCACCTCCGACAAGGAGAGCGGTTTCTCCTTGTCGGGCTTCTTCCACCGGAAATCCCACTCCAAGCGGACCTAGCACGTCGATTTCCTCTCCTGCTACCTTTTTAGAAAGACGAGTCGTGCCTTGACCTTCTACTCGGTAAATCATCTTGAATGTTTTTGAATTCAGGTCCACATCACCGATACTAAGTGGTCTTCTTAATAGAATGTCATCAAAATTCCCTACTTTTATATGCACAAACTGACCAGGGTTTGTCATTTGCAAGACTTGCTCTCCTTCACAAGTTAGTTCATAGATGCGATCCGCTACTAACTGTTGACTTGTGATTTTGAATATTGCTTGTTTCTGCATTCATTACTCCCCCTTTAGGTGCTTCCATTTGTGGCATACTCTCTGATGTGAATGTAATTGATTCTAATACACTTAATAATGCATCTGCTGTATCGATTGACGTTAAGCAAACAACGCCATTTTCAACAGACTCACGGCGAATTCTAAATCCATCACGTGCAGGTTGCTTTCCTCTAGTTAAAGTATTGATAACAAACTGCGCTTGTCCTTGTCTGATCACATCAAGTAAGTGAGGCTTTTCTTCACCAATTTTATTCACAGTTGTAACAGGGATCCCGAGCTCTTCAATTTCTGCTGCCGTTCCAGCTGTAGCAAGAATGTTATAACCGATGCGGTGAAAGCGCTCGACTAAACTTAACGCTTCATCTTTATCCTTGTCCGCAATTGTAAACAGAACCGAACCATGCGTTGGAATTTTCATACCTGATGCTATTAATCCTTTGTATAGAGCTTTCTCAAGCGTTACATCACGACCCATTACTTCCCCTGTTGATTTCATTTCTGGCCCTAATGTAATGTCTACGCGACGCAATTTAGCAAATGAGAAGACCGGAACTTTAACCGATACAACCGTTGACTCTGGGTGATAGCCAGTTGCATAACCTAGTTCTGGAAGCGTTTTTCCTAACATTACTTTCGTTGCTAAGTTAGCCATCGATACCCCGGTAATTTTACTTAGGAATGGAACGGTACGACTTGAGCGCGGGTTAACTTCAAGTACATACACCTCATCTTTATGCCACACATATTGAATGTTTAGTAGACCTACAATTTTCAATCCTCTTGCTATTGCAATCGTACGATCAATGATCTTTTGTTTTAAATTCTCTGGTACGGTTTGAGGAGGATACACTGCAATCGAGTCACCTGAATGAACTCCTGCTCTCTCAATATGTTCCATCATTCCTGGGATGTAGACATTTTCGCCATCAGAAATGGCATCTACTTCTAGCTCTTTTCCTGTTAAATAGCGATCAATCAAGACTGGATGCTTCGGATTAATTTTGACTGCATGCGTCATGTAATGTAATAGCTCTTCTTCCTTATATACGATTTCCATAGCCCGTCCACCTAGAACATAAGAAGGTCTAACTAATACCGGGTAGCCAATAGAGTTAGCTATCTTTACAGCTTCATTCACTGATGTCGCAGTTTTCCCTAATGGTTGTGGAATATCTAAGGCAAGAAGTGTTTGTTCAAATTTATCACGATCTTCAGCTCGGTCCATATCTTCAAGAGACGTTCCAATGATCTTCACTCCGCGAGCTGATAATTCATCTGCTAGATTGATTGCTGTTTGACCACCAAATTGTACTATTACCCCTTCTGGTTGCTCATGATTGACAACGTGCATAACATCTTCTACTGTTAACGGTTCAAAGTATAGTTTATCCGATGTGCTAAAGTCCGTTGATACCGTTTCAGGGTTATTGTTCATGATGATTGCCTCATAGCCGGACTCTTTAATCGCCCAAACAGTATGAACAGTCGCATAATCAAACTCAATTCCTTGCCCAATTCGAATCGGACCAGAACCTAGAACTAATATGCTCTTTTTATCTGTTCGTACTGACTCCATTTCCTCTTCATACGTTCCATAATAATACGGCGTAGCTGATTCAAATTCTGCAGCACATGTATCAACCATTTTATAAACTGGTATGATACTCTCATTCATACGAGTTTCATAAATATTTCTTTCAGTTGTTTCCCAGAGCTTTGCTATTTGAGAATCAGAGAAACCTCTCTCTTTTGCTTCAGTTAATACTTCTAGGTTGTTCGTATTTTCACTAAGGTTACGCTCGATTGCGACAATGCGGTTAAGCTTTTGAAGGAAGAATCGGTCAATATCAGTTAACTCGTGTAACTCTTCAATCTCTACGCCTCTTCTTAACAATTCTGTTAAAGCAAAAATCCGTTGGTCATCTGGCTTCGTGATTTTCACTTTTAATGCGTCTGTATCTAATTCATTCACTTCTCCATCATTTAAATGATCATATCCAGCTTCTAGAGAGCGAACAGCCTTAAGTAATGATTCTTCAAGATTACGACCAATCGCCATTACCTCACCCGTTGCTTTCATTTGAGTGCCTAACTTTCGATTTGCTGCTTCAAATTTATCAAAAGGCCAGCGAGGAATTTTTGACACCACATAATCTAGGGCAGGTTCAAAGCTAGCATAAGTTGTTTTCGTGACTGGATTTTGGATCTCATCTAGAGCATAGCCAACTGCAATTTTGGCAGCCATCTTCGCAATTGGGTAGCCTGTTGCTTTTGATGCTAATGCTGATGAACGGCTTACACGAGGGTTTACTTCGATTATATAGTATTGATCACTATCAGCATCAAGGGCAAACTGGACATTACATCCACCTTCAATCCCTAAGGCACGAATGATTTTCAATGATGAATTACGAAGCATTTGATAATCACGATCCGTTAATGTTTGACTAGGTGCAACTACGATCGAGTCGCCTGTATGAACCCCTACCGGATCAAAGTTTTCCATATTACACACAACAATTGCTTGGTCGGACTTATCACGCATAACCTCATATTCAACTTCTTTGAAGCCAGCAATGCTTTTTTCAACCAGGCATTGTGTAACGGGACTGTACTTTAAACCACTTGTTACAATTTCTTCCAACTCTTCGTCATTGTGGACAATTCCTCCCCCAGTTCCACCTAATGTATAAGCTGGACGAACGATCACTGGATAACCTATCTCATCAACAAAATGTTGGGCTTCTTTAAGTGTATGAACAATCTCACTATCAGGAACAGGCTCATTCAACTCCCTCATTAATGCGCGGAATTGCTCACGATCCTCAGCCTGTTTGATCGCTTTTAATTTAGTTCCGAGTAATTCGATGTTGTACGTGTCTAGAATGCCAGATTCATCAAGCTCCATCGCCATATTCAAACCTGTTTGACCCCCAAGTGTTGCAACAATTCCGCAAGGGCGTTCTTGGCGAATAATTCGACTGACAAACTCAAGTGTAATTGGTTCAATATACACGCGATCTGCCATTGTCGTATCCGTCATTATCGTTGCTGGATTTGAATTAATGAGAATGACCTCATACCCTTCTTCTTTAAGAGCTTGACATGCTTGCGTTCCTGCGTAATCAAATTCTGCAGCTTGACCAATGACAATTGGGCCTGACCCAATCACTAGAATTTTATTGATATCCGTACGTTTACCCATATTACTCTCTCCTCCCGGCAATTCCCATAATTGATCTTTCATTCACGTTGTTATACAGGTTGTTTTTCCGTTGCAACCATCTGTAAAAATGCATCAAATAAGTAACTCGCATCTTGTGGTCCTGGTGATGCCTCTGGATGATATTGCACGCTAAATGCAGGATAGTCTAAATGCTTTAACCCTTCCACTGTTCCATCGTTGACTGCCTCATGTGTCATCTCAAGTCGAGTGTTTGGTAAGCTATCTTTATCTACTGTAAATCCGTGGTTTTGAGCTGTAATATCAATCTTACCTGTCGCAATTTCTCTAACCGGATGGTTGGACCCACGGTGACCAAAACGCAACTTACTAGTTGTAGCTCCTGATGCTAAGGCTAGTAATTGATGCCCTAAACAAATTCCAAAAATCGGAACTTTGCCAAGTAGCTCTTGGATCATTTGAATAGCTTGGGGAACATCTTCTGGATTTCCAGGGCCATTACTTAAAAGAATTCCATCTGGTCTAAGTCTGAGGATTTCTTCTGCACTTGTATCATATGGAACAACGACAACATCACATTGTCTCTCAATTAAAGATTGCAAAATACCATGCTTCATCCCGAAATCAACTAAGACAATCCGTTCACCTTTTCCAGGTGCATGATAAGCATCTCTCACTGAAACAGTTTCAACTTGATCATGTTGCCATCCACTGTTTTTCAGCTCAGCTGCCATTTCAATCGGGTCTACTTCCATCGAACAAATGCGACCTCTTAAAGTTCCATGCTCACGAATAAGTCTTGTTAGCTTTCTCGTGTCAATGCCTTGGAGTCCTGGTATTCCTCTAGCTACTAAGAAAGTATGAAGTGATTCTTCATTTTTCCAATGACTCGGTTCAAGTTCAATTTCTTTAACAATTAGTCCATGAATCGCGGGTGTAATCGATTCAAAGTCGTCTCGGTTCATTCCGTAATTTCCGATTAAGGGATACGTAAGGGTAACAATTTGACCACAATAGGATGGATCGGATAAAATCTCTTGATAGCCCGTCATTCCTGTGTTAAATACAACTTCCCCTTTAAGTTCAGTGTCTGCCCCAAACCCTTTTCCTACAAATACGGTTCCATCTTCTAAGATTAATTGTCTTTTCATTGTCCAACACGCTCCTTTTCCCACACAAGTTTTCCACCTACAAATGTCATGACCGGCCATCCAGTTGTTTCCCAGCCCTTAAAAGGTGTGTTTTTACCTTTTGAAGCAAAAGCTGTAGGATCAATTGATTCAACTAGATTTAAATCAATCACACATAAATCGGCTTTGTTTCCTTCTTTTAATTCACCTGTTTTAAGGTTGAATGTAGTTGCTGGCTTTACTGTTAACCAATCAATAAGTTGCTTAAGTGTAATGATGTTTTTTTGTACGAGATGGGTGTGCAGCAATGTAAAGGCAGTCTCTAGGCCGACAATCCCAAAAGGAGCAAGCTCGATCTCTTGTGCTTTTTCTTCAGCTGTATGTGGTGCATGATCGGTTGCAATAAAATCAATCGTCCCATCAAGTAACCCTTCGATTAAAGCTTCTTGATCTTCTTTACTACGGAGAGGAGGATTCATTTTAAAGTTTGCATCGAGCCCTTCTATATCCTCTTCACATAAGAGTAAGTGATGTGGGGTAACTTCTGCTGTAACCTTAATGCCTGCACGCTTTGCATCACGAACGACACGAACGGATTCCTTCGTGCTTATATGGCAGACATGATAATGAACACCAGCTGCCTCTGCGAGCAATACGTCTCTGGCGATATGTACAGATTCACATACTGAAGGAATTCCATTCAATCCTTTCTCTTTTGAAAAGCGCCCTTCATGTACCGAACCATTTTGAATCAATGTATTTTCTTCGCAATGGGCAACAATCGCCATGTCCAATGCTGCTGCTTTTCTCATCGCTTCTAGCATCATCGCGGCCGACTGAATTCCTACGCCATCATCAGTGAAAGCAAATGCTCCTGCTTCTTTTAATTCTTCAAAATTCGTTAATTCACGTCCGAGTAATCGAGTAGTAATTGCTGCATAAGGAAGAACGTTCACACGAGCTGATTCTTCGATTCTTTCTTGCATCCAATTAAGCTGTTCCTTCGTATCAGGTGTCGGTCGTGTATTTGGCATAGCCGCGATTGTTGTAAATCCACCTCTTGCTGCAGCTTTTGTTCCTGTTTCAATCGTTTCTTTTTTCTCTCCACCCGGCTCACGTAGATGAACATGCACATCCACAAATCCTGGTGTAATTAATTTATCTGTCACATCTATTATGTTGCTAGGGTTTTCAGGTCGTTCATTGATCAGCTTTCCATTTTCAAATGAAATGTCCTTTTTTACTAACTCGCCTTTATCTGTTAGGATGTAGCCATTTTTTAATGTTGTAATCATGAATGATTCCCCCAATTATAGATTTTGTAGTGCGCGCTTTAAGATTGCCATGCGGATAAAGACTCCGTTTTCCATTTGTTTAAAAATCCGTGATCGTCTGCATTCAACTAATTCACTCGCGATTTCTACCCCTCGGTTCACGGGTGCAGGATGCATGATGATAGAATGCCTCTGCATGTTAGCTTCTCTTTCAATCGTCAAACCATGTTGCAAGTGATACAACTCGCCGGATGACATCGTGCCACCCTCATGTCGTTCGTTTTGTATTCTAAGTAGCATGATGACATCAGCACGCTCGACTGCGGTGTCCATTGAAACGTAAGGATACATATCAGAAAACCCTTCCATCCATTCCATCGGCCCAGAGATCAGTACCTTCGCACCTAAGCGAGTTAAGATTTCAGCATTTGATCGTGCTACTCGACTATGTCTGAGGTCGCCACAAATGACGACTCGAACACCTTTAAACGTTCCAAATTCTTGTTTGATTGTTAACAAATCAAGTAGAGATTGGCTCGGATGCTGGCCACATCCATCACCTGCATTGATGATAGGAATGGCTAATCGATCTTCTAATTCCTCATAATATTTACTTTTCGGATGACGGATCACTAGTGCTTTGGCACCGATTGATTCAAGTGTTTTTGCTGTATCATACAAGGTCTCACCTTTTTGGACACTAGATGTTTCTCCATCAAAAGCAAGCACCTCTAACCCAAGTTTTCGTTCAGCTACTTCAAAGCTCATCTTTGTACGAGTACTCGGTTCAAAAAACAAGTTAGCTACAAATGTTTGGTCAGCCGGCCTCCAGCTCGTTCCTTTTGAGAAAGCTTCTGCTTCATGCAAGATCCAATCAATTTCATTAAGTGATAGTTCCGACATTGTATGAAGCCCTTTACTTACCAATTTTTCGATACTCATCTGCATCCCCTTACGCCTCCTTGGTTTAATAAGCCTTTTTTCAGAGAGAAAAACCCTGAGATGAGACATCTCAGGGTATAGGGAATTAGAGGAGACACCATACCATACTTGATATCTCTCCATTACACTATTCCTTTGAAGTCTCTCTGTACTTCTTTAAAGGGTCTAATTATTAAGCTACTTGTTCTTCTTTCTCTTCATCAGAGAATGGGTTCTTTTTGCTATAGCTTTCTTCTTTATTTGGGAGGACTTGGTGAAGAACAATCCCAATGATTGTTGCTAATGCCATTCCCGCAAGCTGAATGTCTTCTGATACTTGAATGAATGCTCCACCAATCCCGATCACTAAGATGACGGAAGATATAATTAAGTTTCGCTTACTGCCAAGGTTAATATTGTTATCGATTAACATTCTAAGACCAGACGATGCAATAACCCCGAACAAGAGGATTGATACACCACCCATGACTGCTGTTGGAATCGTGGAGATTAGTGCAGAAATTTTTCCGATGAAAGCAAATCCAATTGCTAGTGTTGCTGCACCACCGATTACGAATACACTAAATACTCGCGTGATTGCTAACACCCCAATATTTTCACCGTAAGTCGTATTTGGTGGTCCTCCAATGAATGAAGCGATCATTGTTGCAACCCCATCCCCTAATATCGAACGGTGTAAACCTGGTTTTTTAATAAAATTCTTTCCGACCACTTTACTTAGTACCATTTGATCACCAATATGCTCAGCAATCGTTACTACTGCTATTGGCATCATGATTGCTGCTATTGCCCAAGACCATTGCGGTGTGTAGTTAACAAAGGGTACAAGAAGTTCAGGTGCCGCAATCCAAGCTGCTTCTCTTATTGGTGTGAAATCGACTAAACCTTGTGTGAAGGCGAACAAATAACCGCCGATAATTCCAAACATAATCGGGACAAGTCCGAAAAACCCTTTTAAAAACATCGATACGATTATGGTAATTCCTAATGTGACTAATGCTACAGTGAAATGCGTTGTACTATATACTTGCTCTTCCATCCCTGGAATGTACATCGCCATATCGATTGCAACTCCAGCAAGACCAAGACCGATGACGATAATAACAGGTCCTACAACGATTGGCGGAAGTAATTTCATAATCCAATTGACACCACTTGTTTTAATTAAAAGGGCAACGGCTCCATAGACAAGTCCGGCTAAGAAGCTACCAAGCATCGCTCCTTCAGGCCCTCCAAGAGAGGTTGCTGCTAGAATAGGAGCAATGAAGGCAAAGGATGAACCGAGATAAGCGGGCACTTGGCCTTTTGTAATGAGTAAGTATGCAAGCGTCCCTAACCCACTTGAAAGGAGAGCAACTGATGGAGATAACCCCACCAAGAATGGTACAAGGATCGTCGCTCCGAACATTGCACATAAATGCTGTAAACTCAGTACGAACCATTTATCAAATCTTGGGATTTCTTTAATGCCAACTTCTGCTGTTTGTTTATTCATCATAATTCCTCCTTAGTTCTCTAAACAAAAAACCTCTTTGCGTATGACAAAGAGGTTTCACCTAACTGGTCTGATAAAAAGATCAGACTACTAGCAAGGAGCGACCCTCTTGTCAGCCTCGCAGGACTGGGTTAAAGAGGTATACATATGAGGTTTTTTGTATTCAATCTGTTCTTTCATTTGTTTCAATTCTTTGTTCAATCGTGACTTCATCGGTTGCATCCACTTCACTGAGCTTCGCAACAATTTTTTCACTTTTTGAGGTTGGAACATTTTTACCAACATAATCCGGTCTTATCGGCAATTCACGATGGCCTCGATCAATTAATACGGCTAATTGTATCTGTTCAGGTCGCCCTAGATCAATTAATGCATCTAGTGCCGCTCTTACCGTTCTGCCTGTATAAAGAACATCGTCCACCAAGATAACTTTACGATTCGTAATATCAATGGGAATATCGGTTCCTTGTAAGATTGGTTCGTCAGTGGAAGATTTGTGTGATAAATCATCTCGGTAAAGCGTAATGTCTACTTCGCCTACCTCCACCTTGACGCCTTCAATTTGCTCAATTCTCTCAGCAAGTCTTTCGGCTAAGTAGATGCCTCGTGTTTTAATTCCAACTAATACACAACGCTCGACACCTTTATTTCGTTCAATAATCTCATGTGCAATTCGTGTAGTTGCACGGCGTACAGCTTGTTCGTCCAATATCACTCGACTCATCATTTCACCTTCTTGCTGTTAATTATTACCCTTGTAAATATAGAAAACCTCTAACCATTCGGCTAGAGGTAAACGTATAATGCAGGCTTTAGCATAAGTGGATACACTGATCCTAAAGCACTTCCGTTTCCTTCTAAGCCTCACGGGACTTAAGTTAAAGGACTATTTGATTGACTTTATTATCGCAGACCATACGAGCTATGTCAATTACTTCTTTCGTAAGTAATGAAGTAATTCTTCCATATCTTCTGGTAATGGTGCTTCAAACTCAAGTTCCTCACCTGTTTTAGGATGAGTGAATCCTAACATTGCTGCATGCAATGCTTGACCTTCAATATCTAATGTTTTCTTTTTCGGACCATACTTTGGATCTCCAGCTAGAGGATAACCGATGTATTTCATATGTACACGAATTTGATGTGTACGACCAGTCTCTAATTCACATTGCACATACGTAAAATCTTTAAAACATTCAAGGACTGTGAAATGAGTCACTGCATCACGACTATTCTCTTCTGTAACCGTCATACTTTGACGATCTTTTTTATCGCGACCAATCGGAGCCTCAATTGTCCCATGTTGATGAGGAATAATGCCGTGCACAATGGCTTTATAGCGACGTTTTGTCGTTTTCGCTTTTAATTGATTGACCAATGATTCATGTGCATGATCATTTTTTGCGACCATAATAAGGCCTGAAGTATCTTTATCAATTCGATGAACAATACCAGGTCTAACAACACCATTAATTCCAGATAAGTCTTTACAATGATGTAGAAGAGCATTTACAAGGGTACCTGTATAATGACCTGGAGCTGGGTGAACCACCATACCGCGAGGCTTGTTAATCACGATCACATCAGCATCTTCAAATACAACATCTAGTGGAATATCCTCTGCCACTACATCTAGTTCTTCTGGTTCAGGAATCGTTAAAGTAATCACATCATTCACTTGCACTTTATAGTTTGATTTACTTGATTTATCGTTTACGAGTACTTGGCCATCTTTAATCCATTGTTGAACTTGAGATCTTGACCACTCATCGTCTTGACTAGATAAAAATTTATCAATACGATCATTTTTCACTTCTTCACTAACTGTCCACTGCATTTGTTCCATTAAGCTGTCTCCTTCTGTTTTCGCTCATCTTGAATCATTTTAATAAACAACAACCCTACACCTACACAAAGGGCAGCATCTGCTACATTAAAAATCGCGAAATTATAACCGAAAATAAATGTATCTACAAAGTCAACAACTTCCCCGCGAAATATACGGTCGATAAAGTTACCAATGGCCCCACCTAAAATCAACGCCAAAGAGCTGCCAAAAAGCCAATCATGTTTAGCTTCTTTCTCCATGTAGTAAATAATACCAATAATGACTACCGTCGTAATAATATAAAAGAACCACATCTGTCCTTGGAGAATACCAAACGCTGCTCCTTGGTTACGATGAGACGTGATATAAAATACATTCTCAATCACTGGAATGCGTTCTCCAATTTCCATTGAAGTATCAACGATCCATTTTGTTAGTTGGTCAATTAAAATCACTATGAGGGCAATGATATAGTAAAACAATCTCGTTCCTCCGCTCTTGTTCACTTGTTTCCATACTTATGCATTGTAGCACAAAAAAAGGGGGATGTCCCCCCTACAATTCGTCCATATAGTGATCATAATGCACGTTACGCTGAAACTGGACCTGGTCAGTACCTGTATAACCTTCTATTCCCGTTGATAAAAAACCTTCTAACTCTTCAACATACCCGATGAGCTCCTCCCCCTCATCTAAGGAGGCATCCTCATATACCATCGAGTTCTCGTTAAAACGTGCAACGGCTTGGTACGCATCTTCTGCGTCAAATTCTGTTTCACTATCGTCATTATCATAATTGTAGCGGCCAAATGAATCAAGAACCTCTTCTTCAACCGGTCGATCATCGGCAATATGACTTCTAGCTTCGGCAACAATCGTTCTTGCCGTAGGGTTAGCGCTTAAACGCTCAGTAGGAATGGTTTGGCCTGTCTTTTCACAAATACCATATGTTCCACTGTTTATTTTATTTAATGCCAGATTAACATCTGCCAATTCCTTTTCAATATGAGCATAAATGGCTGTATCTTTTTCACGTTCGTATAAATCAGTCGCTGTATCTGCAGGATGGTTATCATAATTGGATAATTCTCCTGTAGAAGCTGACAAGGCATGCTTGGTTTCTTCATGGGCATCCGAGTTTATTCTAGCTTCTAATTTTGCTTTCATGTCCTCTAATTGTCTCTTTTGTTCACTCCATTTATTCATCAGTTTTCTCCCCCTTTTTGAGCTACAAAGTTCCTTTTGAGCTCCTTATTAGCTTAACCAAGTAAGCACCAAAGAACGAATACAGCTTATGGGAAATTTGATAAATAAAAAAGAAAATCACCACTAGTTAAAGTGGTGATCTCCTCAATATTAAGACTGGTAATATGTCTCAACCGTTTCTGCACAAGATGTACAAAGTCCTGGATGAGTATGATGTGAACCAACTGTTGTTGAAACAACCCAACAACGTTCACATGTTTCACCTTCAGCTTTTTCTACAATAATCCTAAGATCATCAAAGTTCATTGCTTCCTCGGGCGCTTCACTTACTTCACCTTTCACTGATACAGCTGAAACGATAAATAATTTCTCAAGATTAGGTGTCGTCTCTAAAAGTTGTTTAACTTCTCCCGTTGCATACAATGTAATAGCTGCGGTTAATGATTTACCAATTTTTTTGTCATTACGAGCTTGTTCTAATGCCTTTAAAACATCATCACGAACAGACATAAAATGTTGCCATTTCGCTTTTAAATTCTCAACATCACCAAATGATTCAACTTCTGGCATATCTGTTAATTGAACGCTTGTTTCTTTCACTGCAGGAATCTGTTCCCATACTTCGTCGGCCGTATGAGAAAGGATTGGTGACACAAGCTTGGTTAGAGCGAGTACACATTCATACATAACGGTTTGAATTGCACGGCGATCTGCATGGTCTGCATGTTCGATATACAATGTATCTTTAGCAAGATCCATATAGAATGAACTTAATTCAATTGTGCAGAAGTTATGAATCGTATGATACACATTTGAGAACTGATAGTTATCATAAGCTTCTTTCACTTTCTCAATCACTTCATTTAATTTTACAAGCATAAATAAATGAACATCGCCAAGATCTTCTTTATTAACACGATTAACAGCTGGATCAAAATCATGCAAGTTTCCTAATAAGAAACGGAATGTGTTCCGAATTTTACGGTATGATTCTGAAACTTGTTTTAAAATCTTATCAGATACACGTACATCTGATTGGTAATCAACTGACGCAACCCAAAGACGAAGAATATCTGCACCTAATTGCTTCATTACATCGTTTGGCACGACTACATTCCCTACAGATTTACTCATCTTACGGCCTTGACCATCTAAAGCAAAACCGTGACTTAACACCCCTTTATAAGGTGCTTTACCTGTTACAGCGACACTCGTTGATAACGAAGAGTTGAACCAACCACGATATTGATCCGATCCTTCAAGATACAGATCAGCAGGACGTGCTAAATCAGATCGTTCTTCTAATACTGCCTGATGCGAGGAACCTGAGTCAAACCATACATCCATAATATCCATCTCACGAGTGAATTCTCCATTAGGGCTATGTTCAGATGTAAATCCTTCAGGCAATAAATCTTTTGTATCCCACTCAAACCAAATGTTTGAACCATGTTCACGGAACAATGCAGATACATGATTAATTGTTTCATCTGTAATAATTGGATTTCCATTTTCCTCATAAAATACAGGAATCGGTACGCCCCATGCACGTTGTCTAGAAATACACCAATCGCCACGATCACGAACCATATTGTACAGACGTGTTTCTCCCCAAGTAGGAATCCAGTCTACATCTTTGATTGCTTGTAATAATTCATTTCTAAAGTTAGCAATAGAAGCAAACCACTGAGCAGTCGCACGATAAATTACTGGTTTTTTTGTTCTCCAATCATGCGCATAAGAATGTGTAATGAATGTTAACTTCATCAATGCTCCGACTTCATCCAGTTTTTCAGTGATCGGTTTATTCGCTTGATCATAAAACATTCCTTCAAAGCCAGGCGCTTCCTCAGTCATGTTTCCTTTATCATCAACTGGGCAAAGAACATCTAAACCATACTTCTGTCCTACAATATAATCTTCTTCTCCATGTCCTGGAGCTGTATGGACACATCCTGTACCTGCATCTAAGGTAACATGATCGCCGCACATGACGAGCGAGTCACGTCCATAAATAGGGTGCTCTGCAACCACATGTTCAAGTTGTGCTCCTTTAACGGTTTTTTGAACCTCAACTTGCTCCCACTCAAATTCAGCTTGAAGGGTTTCAAGCAGGCCAGCAGCAACCACATACTTATGACCATTTGCTACAACTACATTGTAATCAAGCTCAGGATGCACAGCAATCCCAAGGTTTGCTGGGATTGTCCATGGAGTTGTTGTCCAAATAATGATCTTCTCATCGCCTGCAAGAACATTTTTACCATCTTTCACACCAAAAGCTACATAAATAGAAGGTGAACGTTTATCATGGTATTCAATTTCAGCTTCAGCTAAAGCTGATTCAGAAGAAGGCGACCAGTAAACTGGCTTCTTCCCTTTGTAAATATAGCCTTTTTTCGCCATATCACCAAACACTTTAATTTGTTGTGCTTCATATTCTTTATCTAATGTTACGTAAGGATTCCACCAATCACCACGGACACCAAGACGCATGAATTGTTCACGCTGTCGGCTAACTTGCTCACGTGCATATTTCTCACATAACTCGCGGAATGCTGCTACACTCATCTCTTTACGCTTGACTTTCCCATTCTTTGTAAGAGCTGTTTCAATCGGCAAACCATGCGTGTCCCAGCCAGGAACATAAGGGGCATGAAAACCATTCATCGATTTATAGCGGACAATAAAGTCTTTAAGAACCTTATTTAGTGCATGCCCCATGTGGATATCGCCATTGGCGTATGGCGGCCCATCATGTAATACAAATAAAGGACGGCCTTCTGTTCGTTTTTGAACCTCTGCATAAATATCTTGATCGCTCCATTTTTCTTGACGCTTCGGTTCATTGTTTGGTAAATTTCCGCGCATTGGAAATTCTGTTTTTGGCATCAATAATGTTTCTTTATAATCCATCATTCTTCCTCCTTCATTCTTTCTTACCAGAATGTCATCATTTAAGTAAGTGTATAGCATAAACAAAAAAATCCCCTCATCCCTAAGTAGGGACGAGAAGATTACCCGTGGTACCACCCTAATGAAAAGAAAATCAGTGAGTCTCTTTCCACTTCAGCACTCGTAACGTGAGTGAGTCGTTGCAGCCTACTAGATAGTCGTTCGGTGCAAAACTAAAGGGTGATGTTCAGCAGTGGACTCGTGTTCAGGCTCACACCATCCCTGAATCGCTTAACTAAGAACCAGTACCTACTATCCCTTATCATGGTCATATGCTATATAAGTAATCCTTATTATATGCTAGTTGTAACAAAACGTGCAAGGTAGTCTTTCATTTATGATTGGTTTTGTTCCAATTCATCCTCTTCACGTTCGACAAACTCATCCCAATCATCTGTATTTAACATTTCTAATTGGGCTTCAATTAGCATTTTGAAACGCATTTTATAGACAGAAGCTTGCTTTTTAAGTTCTTCCATTTCAATCATAATCTTACGTGATTTAGAAAGAGAATCATTTATAATGCGATCTGAATTTTTTTCTGCTTCCTTGACGATAAGCTGCGCTTCTTTTTGAGCGTTTCTTCTCACTTCTTCAGCCGTTTCCTGCGCAATAAGAATTGATTTGTTTAACGTTTCTTCAATGTTTTTAAAATGCTCCAATTTCTCATCTAGATCTGTAACACGTTCAAATAGTTCCTTTTTTTCACGCAAAATTGCTTCATAATCTTTTATGACTTGATCAAGGAATTCATTAACCTCATCCTCGTCATAGCCACGAAAGCCACGTGTAAATTCTTTGTTGTGAATATCTAATGGTGTTAAAGGCACAACTGCCACCCCCGATTTTAAACTTAGCTAATTTCGATCGATGTGATCATTGTCTCTCAGCTAGATCATTTCTCTTTTATTTCGACAAATAAAGAGGAAAACCTTTTAATTCCTTTAGGCAAATATTAGTAAATATCATATCGTTCATTATGAACTTTTCCCTTTACATTAACCGGCCATAACGCAGTCTGATTTTGTCTTTTTTTGTTCGACCTTCAAGCGAAACTATTTTACTTCGTCCGTGTCCACGGACTGATATGTAATCTCCGTCATTTACCGGGAAAGACACTTGATCGGTTACCCGCCAATTTACTTTCACTAGGCCTCTTTCAATGTATGGCTTCACTTTAGCACGAGATAGATGATATATTTCTGAGATAATGACATCAAGGCGAAGTGATGAGACTGTAGCAGTCTCATCTGTCCAATGATCAAGAGACTTCTTTAGATTACTAAAAGAGATAGGCTTTAATTGAACACTCGCCTTCCCTATCTTCACTACATTCATTTCAACAAAGTCAGCAATTTCACTAGCTACTACTATTTGGACAAAATCATCCCCAACAACAATATCACCGAACTTTTCCCTTTTTAACCCTACATTCATTAGAGAACCTAATACATCAGAATGAGTAAGTGTAATGAATTTTGCCGGGTATTGAATTGAAAATAAGGTAAGTTCAAATTTAGAAGGTGCGATTTCTAAGTATGGCGGGCATAAGTAGGCACGCTTTCTTTCTGATGTAGGAGAACCACCAAAGAACTGATAGGCTACATCCTCATCATGTCCAATCACTATTTTTAAAATATCTTGCTCTCTTGGATCAAGAAAATCTGTTCGGCGTTCTTGATGCATCAAACCGACTTCTTCTTTCCATGACAACACTTGTTCAACAAAAGGTTTCTCTTCATCCCTAAAATGTTGAAAGATCGACATGTAAAAACTCCTTAACTAAAGATAGCCAGTACGCCTGTACTCGCTAAACGCAGTACAATTATTGCTACAATTGGCGACAAATCAATCATCCCAAGTGGTGGAATGAATTTTCTGAAAGGTTCTAAATATGGCTCTACAATGCTACCTAAAAATTGTCCAAACGAGGATTCACGTGCATTCGGGAACCACGATAAGAGAATGTAACCAATAATTAAAAATGAGTATATATACATTGCGTTATATAGCAATGCACCTATTGTTTGCACGAATCTTTCACCACCTTTACTTATACCTTAACGATCAAACTGTTCTTGCATCATTTCTGTAATCGTTCCTGAAACATCTACGTTATCTGGTGTACACAAAAAGATATTTTGACCAAGCTTTTGAATGTCTCCTCCAATAGCATACACTGTTCCACTCAAAAAATCGACTACTCGCTTTGCTTGATCATGAGAAACTCGCTGCAAATTAATGATGACCGCTTTACGGTTTTTTAAATGATCCGCAATCTCTTGAGCTTCATCATATGTACGAGGCTCAACTAAAATTACTTTTGCACCTTTTTGAACACTTTGCAAACTTACAACATTGGCTTGATTTGCTTGTTTGTCATTCCCTTTTTTTGATCGATGTGTTGGTTCGATTTCCTCATCCACACCCTCATGAACAACCTCTTCATATTCTTGCACGTCATCTTCTAATTCAAAAAAACGTTTAAACTTTTTTTTCATCCCCATCAACCGCCCCTCCTTTTATTCACTCACTTGCTTCTACTTCTCATTGCCCACTAATGCAGTACCAATTCGAACGAACGTAGCGCCTTCTTCAATCGCAATATGATAATCATTAGACATGCCCATCGACAACTCGGTACAAGGTGCATGTTTATATCCTTTTTCAGCAATACTTAACTGAAGTTGCTTCAACTTTTTAAATATCGGTCTCGTTTGTTCATTGTCTTCTACAAATGGAGCCATTGTCATTAACCCGATTACGTTTATAGAGGGATAATTCGATAACTCTTCGATAAATGGCAATACCTCTTTTTGATGAAGGCCAGATTTTGATTCTTCTCCAGATACATTAACTTGAACAAAGCAATCTAATGTTTGTTTACCTTCTAATCGCTTGTCCACTTCTTTTGCAAGGGATAGACGATCAAGTGAATGTAAATACGTGATATGATCGATCACTTTCTTCACTTTTTTAGACTGTAGTGACCCTATAAAGTGCCAGGAAACGACATCACCAAGAGAGTCTCGTTTTTCTTCTATTCCTTCTACTCGATTTTCACCGAGGTGATTAACGCCAGCAGAAATTGCCTCTTGTGCTCGCTCTGTACTCACATATTTGGTTACAGCTACTATATGCACGGATTGAGAGTCTCGTCCTACACGCTCACAAATGGAGGCAATTTCTGCTTGTATTTGATCAAAATTATGTTTAACTGTCACACTCATCCACCTTACCTTCTTCAGCTGTAAATCGAACTACTTTAATCCGATAAAACTCATCATCCGCCCGGTTTTACCACCATCTGCACGGTACGAATACATTCTAGGATCATTGGCTGTGCAAATTGAAGAAATGAGTAGTTGTTCTCGTTTTAAACCTGCTGAAATGAGTAACTCCGCATTTAACAATCGTAAGTCGAGTTGATAGCGACCACGCTCATTTTCTGTGTAGATCTTCTTTTCTACAGCTTCTGGAAAAACCTTTAAGACGGCCTCAATTGGAACGTCATCTACTTCGTATGCATTTCCACTAATACAAGGAGCAATGGCAACTTGAATGTCCTCCAATGGAACTCCTTCACGGTCTTGCCATAAAGAAATCATTTTCGGGCCTATTAATTGCACTGTTCCCTTCCACCCGGCATGGGCTACTCCAATTATTCCTTGGTTCTTTGCATAAAAGATGAGAGGTACACAATCAGCATACAAGCTCGTAAGTAAAATCCCACTTTCTTTTGTATAGAGGCCATCTGTAGCACTTATTGCATCTTGTAAGGAACGGGATCCTAACCCTTGATGCTCCTTTGTCACCTTTTTAATGGTTGCTTTGTGTACTTGTTCTGAGCCCACCCAATGATTTAATGGGAAAGAAAGAGCTTCCGCTATAAGCTCACGATTTTTTTGGACATCTTCATCCAGGTCATTTACATGAAAACCCATATTAAGTGAATCAAAAGGCGGCTGACTTACTCCGCCCTCTCTTGTTGTAAATCCGGCAACAAGGCTAGAGTTTTCTTTTTGCCAACAATCAATTGCTAAAAAAGTAGATTTTTGTTGGATAAATGGTTCTCCCATTATGGTCCTCCTCTATACTTGTTGCTAACAACATAGTTTGATTCTAGTTTACCATAATTCACCGCTTACAAGAAACGACTTTATTCTTTTTCATCGCCTTCTGGTTGTCGTTTGTTGACTATAATTTGGCATAGGTGGTCTAAGACTCTCCGGCACCTCCACCAAAATAACATCTGAACCAATTCGAATAATGTTTTTCCACGGAATAATTACTTCTTGTTCTTCTTTTCCAAATAAACCCATCATCTTCCCCGTTCCATTAATTACCATGGCTTCTATTGCTCCTGTTGTTAAATTAATATCTAAGTCTGTTAAGTGACCTAACCTCTTGCCGTTCTCCATGTTCACAATATCTTTCGCTTGCAAGTCTGATATTTTCATCATCATTTTTCACCTCTTTATCTCGTTTGCGTGCTATTACCCATTATATGTCTTGACTTCATTTATTTATGAACAAGTATTTACAATAAAAAAAGATCCCAACGCAATTATGCGTCGGCACCTTTTTCTACTCTAGCTTTGAGCATGTTTATTCATTTGCTGGATAGCAGCCTTTTCTAACCTAGAAACTTGTGCTTGTGAGATGCCAATTTCATCAGCTACTTCCATTTGTGTTTTCCCTTGGAAGAACCTCATATTTAATATCATCTTCTCTCGATCATTTAATCTGATCATTGCTTCTTTTAAAGCGATTTCTTCAACCCAGTTGACATCTTTATTACGCTCATCACTAATCTGATCCATAACAAAGATCGGATCTCCCCCATCATTATAAATAGGTTCAAACAGTGACACTGGATCTTGAATAGCATCAAGAGCAAAAACAACATCTTCCTTTGGCACATCTAATACTTTTGCAATTTCTTGTACAGTTGGTTCATTTTCTCTCTTCTTTTCAGCCATTAATTGATCTCGGACTTGCAAAGCTTTATAAGCAATATCTCGCAAGGACCTTGAAACTCTAATTGGGTTATTATCCCTCAAGTAACGTCTTATTTCTCCGATGATCATTGGTACAGCGTAAGTTGAAAATTTAACATTCTGACCTAAATCAAAGTTATCAATTGATTTCATTAAACCAATACATCCAACTTGAAATAAGTCATCGACGTATTCCCCGCGATTGTTGAAACGTTGAATGACGCTTAATACTAAACGCAAATTCCCATTTACTAACACTTCTCTTGCACTGTCATCACCACTTTGTAACTGAGTAAAAAGTTCGCGCATTTCGGTGTTTTTTAATACTGGAAGCTTAGATGTATCTACACCACAGATTTCAACTTTATTTCGTGTCAATTCTTTCCCTCCTAACGCGGGAGATGATGTCAAGTAAAGTATCTCCTTTGAAGGGAAAAATATGCACAAGCTAAAATCAGTCTTTTTTGACTATATTGTTCAGTCCTTGATACATAACGAACGCTCCTTTAAAAATATTTTTTTAGACCATTTTATTAAATTCTTTTTGCAATCGTTTAATTATTCTCTTTTCTAATCTAGAAATATAGGATTGGGAGATCCCTAGCATATCAGCAACATCTTTTTGCGTTTTTTCTTCCTCACCTGCAAGTCCAAAACGCAACTCCATGATTTGCTTCTCTCGTTCATTCAATGTGTGAAGAGCTTTCACTAGTAATTTCCGATCGACTTTTTCTTCAATTCCTCTTGTAATAATATCTTCCTCAGTGCCTAATACATCTGAGAGCAATAATTCATTCCCATCCCAATCAATATTTAAAGGTTCATCAAACGAAACTTCTGAACGTGTTTTATTATTACGACGCAAATACATGAGAATCTCATTTTCAATACAGCGAGAAGCATACGTGGCAAGCTTAATTTTCTTTTCAGGGTTAAACGTATTGACTGCTTTAATTAACCCGATTGTCCCAATGCTAATTAAATCTTCTATATTGATGCCTGTATTTTCAAACTTCCTTGCAATATAAACGACTAGACGTAAGTTTCTCTCGATTAACATCGAACGTACAGCCTTATCCCCAGATGGGAGCTTCTTAAGCAAGACGGCTTCCTCTTCTTTAGATAAAGGAGGAGGGAGAGCTTCACTTCCCCCAATATAATAAATTTCATCAGCCTTCATTCCAAGCTTGTGCATAATGCGATACCATAGAAGTCTTAGTTTTAATTTCAACATTACAATCTCCTCCTTTTAGATGTGGTTAGTTAGCAACGGGGGTACCTGGCGGACGTAATACTAGTTGAGGGTGTATGATACTCCGATAGGAATCATCAGGAGATAAGGCACGATCTTGAAGGCCTATTAAAACATGCTTTGTTTCATACACTTGTCCATTATGTTCCACCATCACGGCCTCTGGCTTGATCGCGGTCAGAAAAGGTGTAGATTGTCCAATTACTTTGTAAGGAATGATTTTTGTACGCTTAAGCCATTCATCTTGAATGTCACTTTCGTTATCCCCGTATACGTCTAAAGTGAGGATCTTAGAGATAGTCTCTTCTCCAAAAAACTCATATAAAGTAGAAGCTTCAATAATCATGACTGGGGCACGCGAAATCGGGTCATGAAGTTTATTACCACTATCAATAAGACCCCTCACTTTGATGATTTGACCATTTAAATAGATCGTGACTGTTGCAAGCTGATGATAATCAATTTTTTTGATTTCCATTGTCTCAATGCGGTGTTTAGAAAAGAACCAAACAAGCGGGAAACCAATGACAACGAAAACCCAACTGATTCCACTTCCAAAACCAGCTGCAGCAGGAGAAGAAACAGCTTCGAGAAAATCAACTTCTGTTTTCCAGAAATAGTGGAGGGCAAACAGTCCACCACCAGTCATAAATGTCACAAAATAAAACATAAAGAGACTTTGAAAAAAATAACTCCATCTTTTAAAACCGAATGCGATTAATACAATAAAAATAGAATAGATTGCTTTCATCCAAGGTTGATAGAACCATCCACCGAGAGGAGTAAACATTAAAAAGACAATCATTGAAGCAAATAAAGCGCTAAGAATAAAGCGTAACTGAGTAAACCTTCTTTTTAGGGCAATAGCCGTCAGTGTGAGTAACAAATAATCTATACACAGATTCAAAAACCATATTACGTCCAGATAAAGAGTCATCGCATCCCTTCTTACCAAGGTTTTGAAATAAGTATATAGTAAAGTCTATTAATTAGTCTGTCAGTTCATGACGAGAAAACCTATGTAATTTTAAGAGATTTGCACAGAAAATGTCTATTAAAAAGAGAAGGTTTTATTAAAAGTCAAATAAAAAAAGCCTCAGCACAAATTGTGCTGAGGCTCTACATTATTATCTTGAACGATTACGACGATTACGTAAGAAGGTTGGGATATCAAGTGTATCCTCTTGTGGTTGTTGCGTTGGTTGGCTGAACCTAGATTCTTTCTGTGGCTCTTCTTGTTGTGGCTTGCTTTGCTGTTGTTGCTGTTGTTTCATTTGGTTTTGTGGAGTTTGACGCTGAGGCTTGTTTTCAGTGTCATCAAAACCAGTAGCAATAACAGTTACCACAATCTCATCTTTTAGATTCTCATTGATTACAGAACCAAAGATCATATTAACTTCAGCATCAGAAGCTGCAGAAACAATCTCAGCTGCCTCGTGTACTTCATAAAGGCTTAAGTTCGATCCGCCAGTAATATTCATTAATACGCCTTGTGCTCCATCTACAGAAGTTTCAAGCAATGGACTTGAAATGGCTTTTTTTGCAGCTTCTGAAGCACGGTTTTCACCTGTTGCAATACCAATACCCATTAAGGCTGATCCTTTATCAGTCATGATAGTCTTCACATCAGCAAAGTCTAAGTTAATTAAACCAGGTACTGCGATTAAATCAGAAATACCTTGTACACCTTGACGTAATACATTGTCCGCCTCACGGAATGCTTCAAGCATTGGTGTGTTTTTATCGACGATCTCAAGTAGACGGTCGTTTGGAATAACAATTAGTGTATCTACTTTTTCTTTTAATGCACCAATTCCAGTAGCAGCTTGATTTTGACGCTTACGTCCTTCAAATGTAAATGGACGAGTAACGACACCTACTGTTAATGCGCCAATTTCTTTTGCTACTTCTGCAATAACTGGCGCAGCACCTGTACCAGTTCCTCCACCCATTCCAGCAGTGATGAAGACCATGTCTGCTCCTTGAAGTACTTCCTCTAATTGTTCACGACTTTCTTCAGCAGCCTTTTTCCCGATTTCAGGATTGGCACCTGCTCCAAGTCCTCGTGTTAACTTTCCACCAAGCTGAAGTTTCGTTTCCGCTTTTGATAAATGTAGTGCTTGAGCATCTGTATTTACAGCAATAAACTCTACACCTTGTAGTCCATTTTCGATCATTCGGTTAACGGCGTTACTACCTCCGCCACCTACTCCGATGACTTTTATTTGTGCTAATTGATCCATATCCATTTCAAATTCCAACATTTAAGGTCCCCCTAATCAGACTCGTTCACTATTATTCAAAGAACACTTTAAACCAATTCTTCACTTTTGATTTTGTCTTTGGTTTATCTTCTGTTCTTGTTTGTTCTTTTTCAGCTTTCTTACTGCGCTTATCTTGTTTCGGTTGCTCAGGTGCCTGATAATCAGCTACAGAAGCGGCAATTTCTTTCCCTTGAATCTTTACATTTTTGTACGCAAATTGGATAAGTCCAACACTTGTCGTGTATTGTGGTTCACGTACACCGATATAATCCGGTATTGCCACTCGAACATTGCCTTGCAGTAATTCCTTGGCCAATTCGAGCACACCAGGGATCATAACCGTTCCCCCTGTTAACACATATCCACTTGGGAAATCGCGAAAGCCTAGTCGCATAATTTCTTTGTAAATTAATTCAAAGACTTCTTCCATACGTGGTTCGATAACATGTGCCAGATCATATTGGCTAAATTCATCCTTCTCTCCACTTCCGATTGCTGAGACGCTAAAGCGCTCTTCATCAGAAGCTTCATCAATAAAAGAGTGACCATATTTCACTTTAATACGTTCGGCTTCTTCAGTAGAGACCCTAAGACCAATGGCAATATCATTCGTAATATGGTCTCCACCAATTGGTAAAACCGACGTTGATTGAAGTGTACCTTGCTCAAATACAGATACAGTCGTTGAACCTCCACCAATATCAATTAAGCATACCCCAAGATTTTTTTCATCTTTAGAAATAGCAACTGACCCAGATGCAAGTGGTTGAAGACAAATATCAGCGATTTGTAATCCAGCGCGCTCTACACATCGTAATAAGTTATGTAAGATGGTTTTTGATCCTGTAATAATGGTTCCTTCCATTTCCAGCCTAACACCAATCATGCCTCGTGGATCATTGATTTCATCTAGGCCATCCACAACAAATTGTCTAGGGATCACATCAATAATCTCACGCTCTGGTGGGATAGAGACGACTTGGGCCGCATCAATTACTCGAGCAATATCTTCATCACCAATTTCTCTATCAGGGCTTGAAACAGCTACCACCCCGTGACAAGGTTGAAGTTGAACATGGTTCCCATTGACCCCAACTACAACTTGTTTAATCGAGAGTCCAACCATCCTCTCCGCTTGTTCAACTGCTCTCTTAATCGAACGAACAGTTTCATCAATATCGACAATGGCTCCTTTTCTAATACCTTCAGACGGAGAATTACCTACTCCAATAATATTAATCGTACCGTTGGCCACTTCTCCTATGATTACTCGGACATTGGATGTACCGATGTCAAGACTTACATAGATTTCATTGTTGTTCAATCTGTGGCACCTCCTTATAAACTAATACCGTTTCAATGTTTCATAACTTACTACTTTAGAGTAACCGTTCGCGAAAAGTTGAATATAAAGAAGTATTCAACATCAAGCGCTGTTTTCCTTTTAAAAACGCTCATTTTCTTTTTTTTTCAGTCATTTTGAACTTCTTTTGATTATCAAGCTTGTCCTTCGCTTCTTTTAGCTTGCCACTTTGATAATAACATACGGCGAATGACAGCGATATTATTAAAAAGACGAACACCAAAAGCAAAGATTGCTGCTAAGTATAAGTCTACACCAAGATGAACCCCTAGAAAAGCCAAACCTGCAGCAAGTAAAATATTAAAGAAAAAGCCAGTGACAAATACATTTGAGTCAAAGGTCTCCTGCAGGTGCGCACGAATCCCGCCAAATAAAGTATCTAGTGCAGCCAAAACGGCAATAGATAAGTAGCTTGAATACTCAGCAGGTACTCTAAATTCGGTCATTATACCTAATGTAATTCCAAGAAGTAACCCTATTATTGGAAGCCACATAGATCGTTACCCCTCCTTCACTTCTTCCATATACCTTACACGAGGTGTTTGGTCGTATCCAGGTAAGATCAAGTCATCTACTTGCTCTACCGTTAAAAGAAAGCCATCAATCTCAAAATACTCAACAGACTCTGATACAACCATACGATTGTGCAACCGCTCTGGATCATCAGTTAACACTTTAACCTCAAGAGGAAGGGGAGGTAGCCTGCGATAATTTAGATGCGTAATGCCATTTACATCTCGAAATGCTGAGGTAGATATTAATCTTTCATCAGCTACTGCAATACTGTCCGCTCCATTCACATTTAACTCATTAATTAAATAACGAAATCGTTCTGGTGTAGGGGTACGTCTCATATGGTTTGGCGAGAGTTCATCGTAAAAAGGTTCAATCGTTATGACCACTCCCGCACCTCTGACTTCGGTAAGTCCTGCCTCAGTGCGGAGATCAGCAATTTGTTGATCTAGGACAACATCTATATTTTCATGATCTTCATCAAGTGTATGACCATACTGTGCAAGTAAGTCTTGCGCTTTTTTGATCTCAGAAGATAGTTGTTGCTCCCTCTCTCTTTCTTGCTCAACCTCATTACGCAGCTCTCTAATATCCCGAGTATCCCTAACCACCGGCTCCTGGGTTGTTTTAAATTGAATAGCTAACATAAATCCAATCACAAAGGCAACAAAAGTAAATATCCATTTTCGATTCATTCTTTTGTCACCCACCCTCTGTTAAATAAGGGTCGAGTTCTATTAACCCTTGTTGCTGAATCCGCACACTTATGCCATCATTTAATAACTGGTCTTTAACACCACCAATTAATGAAATGGCTTGTTCAAATTTTTCACCATCACCGATAGCCGTTACGACAAAAGGTGCATAGGATGTATGGCCATCAATAATAATGACTGGGCCTGCACATTGAATATAGGACTGGTGAGATAGGCGATGACCATTAATGGCAATGGCTTCAGCGCCTGCCACAAACAATTCATGCACGACTTTTTGAACATGGATTTCGTGGACAATATAGTCATTCGGATTCGAACCTTCTGGCACATAAGAAGCATCTTCTAAAGAAACCTCTAAACCAGGTCCTTTTACCGGAACATTTCCTACCACTTTACGTAGACGGTCCAAATCCTCTAGTAAATTCGTTGTACGCAATTCTTGTTCAGCGCTTTCTGAAGCTAATTGCTCTTCTAATAACCGAACTTCACTTTGGTACTCTCGTAATTCATCTTGCAATACTTGGTTTCTTTGTTGAATCGTTAATATTTGGTTACGAAGCTCATCCTCATGCCTCCACTGCCTTTCATAACCAGGTGTTAATTCAGCCTGTCTCTCATTTGTTATCTCATAGCTCAGTGCTAGAATAAAGCCAGTTACGAGCAGAACGAAGGATAAGATTGCATGTTTACCCTTCACCTTCAACTTCAATATCTTCTTCCTCCTCAAGATCAAAATCCTCAAAGTATGGGCTCATTTTCATATGAAGAATTCCTCTACGGCTCGGATCAAGTTCACGAACAATGGATGGGTAAGGTCTCATTCGGTCTGAAAAATCTTTAATAGTAGAATGAACTTCTAATCCATCATTCATATGTATGATCACTTCGTCTGACTCCGTTTCAGTAGGAGCATAAAAGATTTCTGACATCCGCTCAATTAATTGCTCAGGGGTGCTCATTAACTCTCTTGAAAACTCTGTTAATGCTTCTCCTTGCTCCCAATCAATTAGTATAGGCGCATCCGATGGGAATTGATGTCTTGGTAATTCACTTAGAAATGTCCCGCTTTCTAATAGTGGATAATATTTACCATCAACATATAAATAACCAATCCTCGAATGCTCTTTAATAGTTAGAACCACTGTTGTTGGGAATTTTCTACTTAGCGATACATCCGCAACCTCCGAAAGTAGGAGAAGTTGATTACGAATGGTTTCTTCTTCAAGATTCCACATGCTTGTCCCCGTAGATAATTGAGAAGCTTCAATAACTTGTTCATCTTCTACTAAAAAATTTCCCTCTACTTCGATAGATCGTATATGACTTAAAGGAGACTGAAAATAAACCATTAGCAACAATAACAAAAAGAAAAGTGATAAAAAAAACAGCAACCGACGATTTGCTCTTCTCTTACGTTGTTCTTTTAAAGTAGGTATCCGCTCATTTATCGTAACCACTTTTTCATTGCTCATCGCTGATCCCCCGATTATCGTCTCCGATACGATAGTATAATAACCCTCTTCTCCTCCTGAGTTTTTCAGAAGAAAAAGAGGAAGTAATGATTACATTTGTTTAATTATACCATAGTCATCAGAGAGATTCACTGCTGTTTAAGGGGTTTTCAGCTTTCTTCCAATCATTTCTACTTCTGTTTCCATATCAATGCCTTTTGACTTTTTAATCGTCTCTTTCGCATGCTTGATTAAATTAAGTACATCTTCTGCTTTCGCCTCCTCAATATTGACGATGAAATTAGCATGCATCTCAGATATTTGAGCTCCACCGATCCGGTAACCCTTTAAGCCTGCTTCTTCAATAAGGGCTCCAGCATGGTTAGGCAGCGGGTTGCGAAACACACTTCCACATGTTGGATGACTCCATGGTTGTGTTTCACGACGATAGTCTTTATTTTTTTGCATATGTTTAACGATGTCTTCCTTTTCACCTTTTTGCAATTTGAATACTGCCTCGACACATATACCTTCTTCACGCTGTAGTCTTGAAGTACGATAAGCAAATTCCATATCATCAGCGTCGATCCATTCTAGACGGCCGTCTGGATACAAGACGCGCGTCTTCTTTAAAATCTTTGAAATATCTGCTCCATGTGCCCCAGCATTCATAAAGACCGCCCCACCCACTGAACCAGGAATTCCACCTGCGAATTCCAGTCCAGATAATCCTTGACGACTAATTACGGTCACTAACTTAATCAGTGGATAGCCGCCTCCAACCGTAATCTCATCATCATTAATTTCTAAATGGTCCAGACCACGACCTAATTTAATGACTACCCCTTCAATTCCCTCATCCGATACAAGGAGATTTGACCCGCGACCAATCGCTCTAAAAGGTACTTGTTCCTCATTTATAATAGCCATAGCTTTTATTAAGCCTTCTACACTACCTGGCTCAATTAAAACATCAGCTGGCCCGCCGATCTTCCAAGTAGTATGTTGACTTAGAGGTTCCCCAATTTTCACCGTGCCGACCTCTGCATCTTTTAACTTCTGAATCACCTGTTCCATACCTACATCCCTCTCTTATCCATTCCAACAATCATTATTTATTTCATCTTATGTGATGACCTAATTAGCGTGAAACATCCTTTAGCAATTGATATACATCACTTGCCGCAGTAGGTACACCCAATTTCAATGCTGCATCATGCATCTTTTCCCACGATTCTTTTTCACTAAACACAGAATCGATATCTTTTATTAATTGCTCCCCATTCATTTCACTTTCAAGTCGAACAATAGCAGCTCCGCCTTCTTCAAGTGAACGAGCATTCTTCTCTTGATGATTATTCGTTACATAAGGGCTTGGTATTAAAATACTTGGTAAGCCAAGAGCCGTTATTTCTGCTAATGTCGTTGCACCAGCACGTGCAACGACTAAGTCAACAGCACCTAATACATCAGGCATATTATGGATAAATGGTTTGACGATGACATTACATGGGTTCCCTACTTCTTCTACTTTCTTTGAAACAGCCTCATAATGCACCGATCCGGTCACATAAATGACTTGAAACGCACGATCTGCTACTTGATCAAGCACACTTAAGAAAGCGTCATTAATAGGTTTAGCTCCTCGACTCCCACCTACTATTAAAACCGTTTTCTTTGTTGAATCTAAACCAAGAGATGCCGCCCCAGCTTTTGCATCCACATTCATTACTTCAGTGGCACGCGGATTACCTGTAAAGACAACTTTACCTTTAGGAAAATAAGGAGCAGCAGCATCAAAACAAATAGCTACCTTATTGACATATTTGCTTAGAAATTTATTTGTTAAACCTGGTACACTATTTTGTTCATGAATAACAGAAGGAATGCCCATTTTTGCTGCAGCATAAACGACAGGCCCACATACATACCCTCCTGTTCCAACCACTACATCAGGTTTGAAATCCTTTAGCATTTTTTTGCTTTCTCTCGTACCTTTTAAAAAGCGTAAAACGGTTTTTACATTCTCCACAGAAATTTTCCGTCTGAAGCCAGTTATATGTATCGTTTTAAACGGAATACCCTCTCTTGTTACTAGTTCATTTTCTAAGCCTTTTTTTGTACCGATGTATAATATCTCTGCACCCGGATTTTGTTTTTTTATTTCTTTAATCAAGGACAAGGCTGGATAAATATGACCACCTGTTCCCCCACCGCTCACTACTACTCTCATAATGTACCTCCAACAATTGTTTCATATTGTTCATTTTATCACGAACAATGCTTGGATTATACCGCAATTCTGTGTGATTTTTTGTAGGAATCGCCACAGACATAAGGTTTTCACAAAAATGGACCCTTCTTACAAGAAGAGTCACATCCTAGCATGCCTACTAATATTTAATAACACCCCGATCGCCACAAGCATTAAAGTCAAAGAGGAGCCACCATAACTTAAAAATGGTAAAGTGATACCAGTTACCGGCATTAAACCTGTGACAACCCCAATATTAATCATGACTTGAATCGCGATCATTCCAATAATACCGACTGATAAAAAGCTACCAAATAAATCCGGCGCTCCTAATGCGATTTTAATTCCTCTCCAAAGCAAAATCCCGAATAGAAAAATAACAAATAGTCCTCCAATAAACCCTAACTCTTCTGCTAATATAGCAAAGATAAAGTCTGTTTGGGGTTCTGGTAAATAGAAATATTTTTGCCGACTTTCACCTAACCCCATTCCCATTAACCCACCAGGTCCTATTGCATAGAGTGATTGAATAATTTGAAATCCACTACCAAGAGGATCAGACCATGGATCCAGAAAAGAAGTGATCCTTTTGATTCGGTAAGGTGCTGAGGCAATCAACCCAACAAACCCTACTAACCCAATCATAGCCAAGCCAATAAAGTGGCTAATTTTAGCTCCTGCAACAAAAATCATCGCTACACATGTCCCAACCATGACTGCTCCCGTGCCTAAGTCTGGCTGTAACATAATCATTCCAAACGCAAGCATCACAAGTGATAAGGACGGGACAAGCCCTTTTTTAAATGAGACAATTTTCTTTTGATTTTCCGATAAGTACTTTGCAAGAAAAGCAATCATCGCCATTTTCATAAACTCGGAAGGTTGAATGGAAAAAGCTCCGACTCCAAGCCAACTCCTCGCCCCACCTCGTACTAGACCAACACCAGGTATCAAAACAATGATCAATAGGATAAAACAGATGATCAACAATAGCTTAGCCCATGTTCTCCATGTCCAATAATCCACATTCATAATAAATAACATCGCTACAACACCGATACTAGCAAAAAAGAGTTGCCGTTTAGCAAAGAAAAAGGAGTCATCGAACCTATATGAGGCCCATGCTTCTGAGGCACTGTAAACCATTATCAAGCCTATGGCAAGTAGTGCTATGGTTGCTAATAACAAAACATAATCTGGTGCATGTCTTTGGTTTTGCAATAGGGACACCTCATTCAAAACAATTTTCATTACGATATTTCTCTCTTTACACCCTATGCACGAACAAAGAAAAACATGTCCCTATCAATTAGACATGCCTAAAAAAAGCTACTATTCCAAAGCTGGAATAGTAGCTATCGTTTAGAGTTGAAGCGCCCTTACAGCAGTGACAAATTCATTGCCACGCTCTTCAAATGTTTTATATTGATCCCAACTTGCACAGGCAGGTGATAATAAAACAACATCACCCTCATTTGAAAGTTGATAAGCTAGCTCAACCGCATCTTCAACACGATTTGCAAATTGAACTTCCCTAACATTTGATTGTTTAGCAGTTGCGGCTAACTTTTCTTTTGTTTCACCGAAGGCTACTAAAGCTTTCACATTAGATAGAGAAGAGGCTAATTCATCGAATTCATTCCCGCGATCTAGTCCACCAGCTAAGAGAATAACAGGTTGATCGAAAGCTTCAAGTGCTTTTTTGGCAGCAAGAATATTGGTTGCTTTCGAGTCATTATAGAATAAACGATCTTTAATTTTTGTTACAAATTGCAAGCGATGTTCCACTCCGCTAAAGGTATGTAGGACTTCTGTGATCTGCTGCTTTGAAGCTCCCATAGACATAGCTGCACCAACAGCCGCAAGAATATTTTCCACATTATGAGCTCCAGGCAGGACAACATCCGCTAATTCTACAATTTCTTCCTTACCGAAATAAATCTTGTTATCTTTTACATACACACCTTCAAGTAATACTTGTTTCGTTGAAAAAGGAATCGTTTTAGCTTTAGTCGTTGAAGCAACCTTTGAAACAAGCTCATCATCAGCATTGTAAATAAATTGATCTTGCTCTGTTTGATTAGCTGTTATTTTGGCTTTCGCGCGAATGTATTCCTCTTTTGTACCATGATAATCTAAATGGGCGTCAAAAAGGTTTAACAATACACTTACTTTAGGGTGAAACGCTTCTGTACCTAGTAATTGAAAGCTAGAAGCTTCAAGTACCATCACATCTTCATTTGTCGCTTCTTTAACGACTTCACAAGAGACTGTTCCGATATTCCCAGCAATAATGGGAGTTTTCGGGCTATTTTTAAGCATTTCAAATACTAACGTAGTAGTTGTTGTCTTCCCATTCGAGCCAGTAATAGCGATGATGTCCGCTTCACTTAACTGCGAAGTTAACTCAACCTCTGTTACAACTGAAATAGAACGAGCCATAGCCTCTTTTACTAGGGCATTGTGGTATGGGATACCTGGGTTCTTTACGACAAGTTCTACTCCATCATCTAAAAGAGAAAGCGGATGATCCCCACACACCACTTTTAATCCTTTTGCTTCAAGAACTCTTGCTTGCGCATTTTCTTCATACGGCAAGGCATCATTTACTACTACATTCGCACCAAGCTCGTGAAGCAGTAATGCAGCAGCCTCACCACTTTTAGCTAAACCTAAAACGAGTATATTTTTACCTCTATACAATTCTTTATTTATCATTTACATCCACACCTCTAAGTAAATTCCAAGCACAGCTAAGATCATACCGACCATCCAAAACGTTACAACAACACGCCATTCAGACCAGCCGGATAGTTCATAGTGATGGTGAAGAGGACTCATTTTAAACACACGCTTGCCTCTTGTTTTAAATGAAATAACCTGAATAATAACGGATAGGGTTTCAATAACAAATACCCCTCCAATTAATACAAGTAGTAACTCTTGTTTTGTCATAATGGCAATTGCCGCAATGGCTCCACCTAGAGCGAGCGATCCGGTATCTCCCATAAACACTTTAGCAGGGTGTGCATTAAAAACAAGGAAACCCAAAACAGCCCCAACAATCGCTGCACTAAATATCGCTACATCGATCAGATCTGCATACCAAGCAAGAATAGCAAAAGCACCAAATGCAATAGCTCCTGTTCCAGCTAACAATCCATCCAAACCATCCGTTAAATTAACTGCATTTGACGCCCCAACTAGCATAACAATCACAAGCGGTAAATATAGCCACCCTATATCGAGTGAAATGGTCGTTGCTGGAATTGTAATTACTGTGGAAATGCCTAATTGTAATAATCCCCAGTAAAACAGTCCTGCAATAATTAATTGACCGACAAGTTTCTGTTTAGACGTTAATCCAAGATTTCGCTTTTTAACAACCTTAATATAATCATCTAAAAAGCCAACAAGACCAAACCCTACAGTTACTAGTAATAAAAGTAAAATTTCTAGGCTAAACGATAAATACTGCAATGAAATAAAAATAGTTGTTGCTATAATTGATAAAACAATGACAATCCCGCCCATAGTTGGCGTCCCATTCTTTTTCTGATGAGATTCGGGACCTTCATCTCTAATACTTTGACCAAATTTCAATTTTCTTAAAAAAGGGATAAATAATGGTGATAAAATGACAGCAACTCCAAATGAGACAAGTAAAGAAATCAGTAATACTCTTTCTAACATTGCTAATCATTCCCCCTTTCTGTAGTGTCTTGGTAAATCGTTATAACTTCCTCAAGTTTCATTCCTCTTGAAGCTTTAAATAAAACAACCGTTTCATTATCCACTAGTTCTTTTAATTGATTAGCGGCCTCTTGCTTCGTCTCGATATGAGTTACTTTCTGAAAAGATTCATGTTCTCGCTCAAGAATAGCTTCATAGATCCACTTTGCTCGATCACCGAGTGTCATAATGTGGGTAATAGGTTCAGTAATCACATTAGCTACAGATTTATGGAGGGCTTCTTCATTGCTCCCAAGCTCGAACATATCACCTAGGACGAGAACACGTTTTTGGTAATTGGGAATCATTTTTATAGCCTCAATTGCAGCTATCATCGATGTCGGACTTGCATTATAGGCATCATTGACAATTAATTCTCCATGATTACCAGTAAGGCGTTCTAATCGCATAGAAGTAAGGGAAAGACTTGCTAAGCCTTTTTTAATTTGTTCTACCGATAGGCCAAAATTTTTAGCAACAGCTATACAATATGCTGCATTTTTGACATTATGTTTGCCTAACATTGATAAAGAATAGCTTTCGTTTCCAATTGCAAATTCATAGCCAGTTTCAGTGGCAGTGACATGATCAATTAAAAGATCGGCTTCCTTAAAACCTACTTTAACGATACAAGGGTCATTCCATGCTCGAAGTAAAGGCTCATCACTATCCACAAAAAGAGAACCTTTTGCTAAGAGACCTTCTTTAATTTCCATCTTTGCTTTAGCAATTCCCTCTCTACTACCTAATTGCTCCATATGGGATTCACCTATGTTTGTGACAAGTGCCATATCAGGCTCGGCAATCATGCTAAGTCTTTCAATTTCTCCAAACCCACTCATACCCATTTCTAAAATTAAATACTCACATGTACTTGGCATTCCTAAAATAGTTAATGGCAGCCCGATATGATTATTGAAATTTCCTTGTGTTTTATACGTTTCGCCTTTTACAGAAAGAATCGAAGCAAGGATATCTTTCGTAGTTGTTTTTCCGTTACTACCTGTAATTCCGATAACTTTAGGATTAACTTTCTTCCGATAAACACTAGCCATCTCTTGTAGAGCATAAAGAGTATCCTTAACGATAAACAATTGAAATTCACTCGGTAGCTCTTTCGGGAGAGGTTGTCCCTCTTCCCATAAAGCAGCGATGGCTCCGTTTTGAATGGCCGTCAACACATAATCATGACCGTTAAATCGTTCCCCAATTAAAGGTACAAATAAGGCACCAGCTGTAATCGTCCTTGTATCAGTGGAGACTACAGTAAAGCTCATTTCTTCTGTTACTAATCGTGTTTTTAATGTAATTGGTTTTAATAAGGATGATGTGAGCATTGTTACACCCTTTCTTCAATGGCTTGTTTTGCTACTTCGCGATCATCAAAATGAATCGTTTTAGACCCGATGATTTGATACGTTTCGTGCCCCTTACCAGCAATTACCAAAATATCGTTTTTCTGCGCTTGATTGACAGCTTGGTAGATAGCATCCTTTCGATCAAGACAAACAGAGAAATTCTGAGCTGCCAAACCTGTTACCATATCATCTAAAATTTGCTTCGGATCTTCTGAACGTGGATTATCTGATGTAAAAATGGCGTGGTCTGCATACTTTGTGGCAATTTCCGCCATCACAGGGCGTTTAGTACGATCACGATCTCCCCCACATCCTACCACGACTGAAATATTCCCTTTGGCAAACTCTTTAACTGTGGTTAATACATTTTCTAAGCTATCAGAAGTATGAGCATAATCTACAATCACTGTGTAATCTTGGCCTGCATCAACCGGTTCAAAGCGTCCAGCTACACCTTCTACACTTTCCAAACTTTCTTTAACTGTTTCAAGTGGAATACCAGATACAAGTGCGGCACTTGCTGCTGCTAATGCATTGTACACACTAAACATTCCGATTAACTTCATGTTAATTTCAATTTCCTCTTGAAAAGCAGATAACATAAATGTCGTCCCATTAGAAGAGATTTGGATATCCTTTGCCATAACATCTGCATGATTCTTTATTCCATATGTAATTGCATCAACAGTTGTCATATTTAACAATTCATTTGTTGCTTGATCATCACAATTAAAGATTGCCACTTTATCATTACTATAACGATTACCTAATTGAGCAAACAACAGCCCTTTGGCATACATGTAAGCTTCCATTGTTTCATGATAGTTTAAATGATCAGGGGTTAAATTAGTAAAGACCGCGACGTTAAAGTCACAACCTCTTACTCGACCAAGATGCAGCGCATGAGAAGACACTTCCATTAATGCCGTATCAACCTCTGCATCAACCATTTCTTTGAAACGCTTTTGTAAGGTGATCGATTCTGGCGTTGTGTTTTGAGTGTTTAATTGTTGGTCGCCAATCTTTGTATACATCGTACCAATCAGACCAGTTTTCTTTTTGCCATCTCTCATGATTTGTTCAAGTAAATGAGTCACAGTTGTTTTACCATTGGTTCCTGTTACACCAATGAGGTGAAGACTAGATGTAGGATCTTGGTAAAAAAGATTCGCTATACGAGCCATTGCTCGCTTTATATCACGCACAATAATTGTCGGTACATCTAGTTGAGGTAGCTCTCTTTCAGCCACTACTGCAACAGCTCCACTTTTAACCGCTTGGTGGGCATAATCATGACCATCTACTGTGTATCCTGGAATGCAGAAAAATAACGTCCCTTCTTGCACCTCTCTTGAATCCATTTCAATCTGAAGAATATCTGGATTTCCTTCATTTTTGATTTCATACGTTCTTAATACATCTGTTAGTTGTTGAAGTTTCATTTTAAAACCCTCTCATTCATATAACCATTTTCTATCATCGTTGCTCATATTCTCACTTTTTAATCAACCAAAGAACTAGTATACCGTGTTTATTTTCACTTTCAAGTCTTAAAAGAAGCCTCTTTATGAATAGAGGCTTCTCATTTGCTTCCTAAGGCATATAAACTCTATTTTAGTCGTAACCTATTTATTTGTCACCCATATAAAGACGGATTGTTGATCCCGTTGTTACTTTCACACCTGCAGAAGGTGATTGGGCAAGAACGTGCTCACCTTCCCCCGTTGCATCTACCTTCAATTCGTAATAAGCTTCATGAATTTCACGCTTCGTCCTGCCTACTAGATCAGGCACTTCAATCAAAGGTTCATCATTCCAGGCTAATTCCTTCTCTATTTGATCTTCTCTTGCTTCTACTCCCATAGCTCGTAAACTATCTCCAATAATATTTCCAACAATTGGTGCTGCAACAATCCCACCAAATTGCAAGGTGTCTTTTGGATTATCTACTGCAACATAAACCACTATTTGCGGATCATCAGCTGGAGCAAAACCAATAAAGGATACTATATGATTATTTTCAAGGTATCTTCCATCTTTAGCTTTTTGAGCTGTTCCAGTCTTTCCACCAACACGGTAACCATCTACAAAAGCCCCTTTACCAGTACCTTGAGCAACTACACTTTCAAGTGCATGGCGAACTTTTTCAGATGTCTCTTCAGAAATCACTTGTCTTTTCATAATCGATGTTTGGCTATCGACTACTTCATTCGTCAAAGGATCTACCCATTCTTTGGCTAAATAAGGTTGGTATAAAAATCCTCCATTAATGGCAGCCGATACTGCCGTTACTTGTTGAAGAGGGGTAACTGCGACACCTTGACCAAAAGCAGTAGTTGCGAGTTCAAGAGGACCGACATTATCCCGGTTAAATAAGATCCCTTTTCCTTCACCTTGTAAATCAATACCCGTCTTTTGACCAAAGCCAAAATCATCGATATAGTTGAATAAGCGATCTTTCCCTAAGCGTTCACCAAGAACGACAAATCCCGGGTTACAAGAGTTTTGGACCACTTCTAGAAATGTCTGTGACCCATGTCCTCCCTTTTTCCAACAACGTAATCTGTGTCCTGACACTTCAATATATCCTGGATCATGAAATGTATCTTTCTCAAGGTCCACTTCTCCTTCTTCAAGAGCAGCAGCAAGCGTGATGATCTTGAAAGTTGATCCTGGCTCATATTGCATCCACACTGGCTTGTTTTGATTATAAATTTCAGGAGGAACCTCTCTAAAATTTTCAGGATCATAATGTGGACGGCTACTCATACCAAGTATTTCACCAGTATTTGGATTCATCGCAATAGCAATTGCTCCATCTGGATTGTATGTAGCTTCTGCAATATCTAGGTGGTTTTCCATGATGGTTTGCACTTTGCTATCTATCGTTAATCTAAGATCAAACCCGTTATTCGGAGCCGTGTATTCATCGGCTAGATTAGGCATTCTGTTCCCTTTTGCAGTCGAGAAGAAAGAAACATGTCCTTTTTCCCCTTTTAACTCCTCATCATAATATTGCTCAAGACCCGTTAATCCTTGATTATCAATTCCTGCAAATCCTAACACATGGGATAAATAACTCCCAAAGGGATAATGACGTTTACTATCTTCTGCAATATAGACGCCGGGGAGTCTTAACGCTCTTACTTCACTTGCTTTTTCTTTGTTCACTTTTCTCCCTTCAGGATTTAAGCGAACAATCGATTCTGATTTTGTTACAAGTTGATAAGCTTTTTGGACATCCATTTCTAAAACTGAAGCTAGTTTTTCTGCCGTATCAGAAGGATCTTTCACTTGTCTAGGCACGACTAAAATAGAAGGTGCACTAACATTCGTTGCTAGAACCACATCATTGCGGTCTTTAATTTCACCACGTTTTGCTTCAAAAGGTACATCACGACTCCATGAATCTTCTGCTCGGTCTGTTAACCAATCTCCTAAGGCAAACTGAACATACCCTAGCCTTAAGGCAATCACACAAAAAACAGCCAGTCCTAAAAACAAAACCAAAACAAGCCGTTTTCTCACAGTAACATTAGAAACTCGCACCATATATACCTCCCGCCTCCAATTAGATCAAGTACGTCAATCAAGTGACGTAGGCTTGTTCTAACGTATGCTAGGTGAGAGATGATTAGAACATTGGTGCGAGCTCCGTTATTTATACTATTTATTGCTAAGGCTTATTCTCCAACTTGAACTTCTTCTTCCTCTTCACCCTCTAGTTCCTCATCTGTTTCTTCAAGGGCTTCTTCACCTTCTTCAACATCATCCATTTCATGTATTTCCTCTAAATTAGCTAATTCAAACACAATATTTTCACCAATTGAAATTTCCTTACCAGGTTCTATACTCTGACTGACAACAAATCCACTTCCAAAAATATTAGGTGTGATATCTGTTACTCTAGCTAGCTTCAATACATCTCTATTTGACCAACCGGTCACATCCGGCATTTCAAAGGTCTCACCTTCTGTGAATAAGAAGACTTTCTCCCCTTCCATAAGAGCTTGATCACCCTCTGGAGCTTGCTTTGTAATTTTAGAGCCATCCCCTAATACATACACTTCAAAGCCTTCGGATTCTAACTCTTCCTTAACATCATTTGTCTTTTCACCCTTAAATTCTCTTGTCACATAGCCATCCTCAGCTTCTTCAGTAATTTCTTCAAGAGTTGGCGTAATATTTAAGTATTGCAAACTTTGTTTCATAATTGTATTGAATATTTTTGCAGAAGGCTCTGAACCTGATTCAAATGATTGTAAGTTAGGACGCTCGACGGCTACATATACAACTAACTTAGGATCATCCTTTGGAGCCATACCTATGAACGAGAATATATTTTCGCCATGACCGCGAATGTATCCCGGAGCATTTGGATTTGGGATTTGAGCCGTCCCCGTTTTTCCAGCTACATCAAACCCTTCAATATAATACGGTTTTCCCGTACCAACCGACGAGGTTACCACTTCTCCCATAATATCAAGCATCTGCTTTGAAGTGTCACTAGAGATTGGATTCCCTACTACTTGTGGTTCTTTTTGCTCGATTGTTTCACTCGTTTCTGAATCAACGATACGATCAATCACATACGGTTTCATCATTTCTCCACCATTGGCGATGGCTGTTGCCGCTTGAATCTGTTGAATTGGGGTAACCGCTGTACCTTGCCCAAATGCGGTTGCTGCAGCATCGTATTTGTATTGATTTGCTATTAGACTTGTTGCTTCATTCGGTAGATCAATTCCAGTCGGCTGATCAAAGCCAAAACGATTGAGGTATTCATAAAGCTTTTCAGGACCTAATTGATCAAGGGCAATTTTGGTGAAAGCAACGTTTGAGGACCTTAACATTCCCTCGTCAAAAGAAATGGTTCCCCACCCCCGACCACCATTGTGATCACTAACCGTGTTTGGCCCTACATTCAATTGACCAGACATAAATGTATCTTCTCCGTTATAAACACCCTCTTCTATCGCAGCTGCCATCGTGAAAATCTTCATCGTCGAGCCTGGCTCGTAATGATTCGATACAGCATAGTTCATATAATTAGAAATGTCTTGATAACGGTTGGGGTTAAAACTCGGTCGATTACTCATCGCTAAAATTTCACCTGTTTTTGGATCTGCCACAATCGCGATCATTTTCTCAGGTTCATACTGTTCATTAACTTGAGTCATGACTTGCTCTAGTGCTGTTTGGATATTTGAATCTAATGTTAAATACACATCATGCCCGTTTTTAGGGGCGGTCACATGTCTTGTTGCATTTGGAAGTGGCACCCCTCGGCGGTCACTTTGATATTGTACTAACCCATCTTCAGCTCTTAAATACTCATCTAAGCTTCTTTCTAAACCCATTCTAGCTGTTTCCATATTACTTTCTGTGTAACCAATCACATGTGAGGCATACGTTTGCTTCGGATAATAACGCCTTGGCTCTTCGCTAAACATAATCCCTTCCAAGTTTAGTGCTTTTATTTCTTCCATCTCAGCGTGTGTGAGATTTCTTGCTCCGGCACCTAACTCTACTTGGAACCGACCTTCGGTTGAGAGGATTCGTTCTAAATCCGCTTGTTCCATAGAAATATGTGGAGCCAACTTATTTGCAGTTTCTTTAGGGTCAACCACATGATTAGGATAATCTGCGCTTAAAATAGCAAACACATTATAAGAATTTAATTCTTCTGCAAGCGCGCTACCTCGCCGATCAAAAATTGTTCCTCGCTTGCCTTCAATCACTTGTTCTTTTGACCAGCGTTCTTCTCCCATTGTTGCAAGCTCTTGTCCTTTCACTTCTTTTGTCACTTGAATGTAAGTAAATCGTCCCATCAAGATCGCAAAAAGGACGAGAAAGCTCGCTAAGATGACGACGGCACGAACATTCGTTGCAGCACGTTTAATCTCCACGTTTCTCACTTCCTCTTAAATAAAAATAGACTTATAGATTGTACAACTAGGTACAGTTGTGAAAAAAAACTAGTTCAAAGAATGAACTAGTTTTGAACGACTTTCACTTTATTATCATCTAATGACATTCCAAGTTCACCAGTAGCAATATCTAGAATTCGATCAGGTGCACTCAGTTCAACAACTTGAAGGGAGAGCCCTTCATTTACTTGCGATTGTTGTGAAATTGTTCCTTGAAGCTGATGTACATCCTTATTTAAGGTATAAATCGATGCATAATTATGTAGCATTAAACCAATCATCGCAAATGCAACAACCGTCATAGTAAGACCGATAATCTTTTCCCCTAAGGTAATTCTAGATCTATGACGCCTAACAACCTTTTTTGTTTTCACTTCAGTTTGATGTTGGTGTTGAATTTGACGGGCAACCATACTCATTTTAAAAACCTCCTTATTTTTGTTTTTCAGCAATTCGTAATTTAGCTGAACGGGCTCGGTTATTCGCAGTTAATTCTACATCTCCGGCTATAATGGGTTTTCTTGTAATCAATTTTAAATCAGGTTCGTACCCTTCAGGTATGACTGGTAAGCCAGGAGGCAGGTCAGGCCCTTTACTTTTTTCTCTAAATATTTCTTTACATAGACGATCTTCTAATGAATGAAAAGTAATCACACAAATTCGACCGTTTTGGTTCGTAATGGTGATGGCATCTTCCAACGCTTCCTCAAAAGCACCAAGTTCGTCATTAACGGCGATACGTATTGCTTGGAAGGTTCTCTTTGCGGGGTGTCCACCAGTTCTTCTTGCCGGAGCTGGAATCGCATCTTTAATGATTTCTACCAACTCACTTGTTGTATCGATCGATTTTTTTTCCCTTGCCGCTTCAATTTTTCTAGCAATTTGCTTTGCAAATTTCTCTTCCCCATACCTAGAAATAATAGAAACGAGTCGATTAAATTCCCATTCATTTACCACTTGATGAGCTGTCAAGGATGCTGTTTGGTCCATTCTCATATCAAGAGCCGCATCTTGATGATAACTAAAGCCTCTTTCCGCTTCATCTAGCTGAGGGGAGCTTACACCTAGGTCAAACAGTACACCATCTACTTTTGAGATGCCGTGTTTAGCAAGCTCTTCTCGCAGAAAACGAAAATTGCTTCGAATTAAGGTGAACTTCCCTTCATATTTAGATAAAACCTCTTTTGCATGAGCGAGAGCTGTATCATCTTGATCAAATGCATATAAATGACCCTCGTCACTTAATTGTTCTAGTATGAGTGACGAATGCCCCGCTCCTCCTAGAGTGCAATCAACATAGATGCCATTTGGCTTAATCGCCAAACCTTTTACGGACTCTTCTTTTAATACCGTGATGTGGGTGAACATGTTATCACCATCTCTTTCCTATCCATATCGTGATGTAGTGTCTATAGATCAAAGTCAATTAAATTCTCAGCAATTTCACCAAATGAGTCTTCTGATTCCTCAAAGTACTCTTCCCACTTCGCCTTACTCCATACTTCTACTCGATTAGAAACCCCAATGATCACACACTCTTTTTCGAGTTCTGCATATTCGCGTAACGTTTGTGCAATATTTACTCTTCCCTGCTTGTCTAGTTCACATTCAGCAGCTCCAGAAAAGAAAAAACGAGTAAAAGCTCTAGCATCTTTTTTTGTAAAAGGGAGGGTTTTTAACTGTTCTTCAAGTCGTTTCCATTCATCTAGTGGGTACACAAATAGACACCGATCTAATCCACGGGTTACAACAAAGGACGTACCTAGTGACTCTCGAAATTTTGCAGGCACAATCATTCTTCCTTTTTCATCGACGTTGTGGCGATACTCCCCCATGAACATCGTGCATCCATCTCCCCCCACTTACTACCCTTAAGTTACCACAACCCTCCACTTTGTACCACTATAAATTAAATTTCCTATAAACAAAAAAAATCCTGCCAATAGACAGGATTTTTCGTTCTCATTCTTTCGACGGTGTCTTCGAACAGTTTTTTACAACAAAATGAGTTTATGATAGGTGTTTAGTGACATTTTTTGTTCCATGATTCGGTCAATAGCATCACAACCTGCTAGGTTTAGTAAAACTATGGGATGAATAACGCGTTCTTGCGGTCGATTTAAGGGGGTTAACCAATTTTCTGCTTCGTCAAATTTTGATAGCGCCAATTGGTGTTTTCCTTCAATAGAATGAACCATTTTTTTCTTCATAAAATTTAGTTGCTCTAAAATGATCTCTTCATTCTTCTTTGATAACCGATAAAGAGTCTCATCGATCTTCTTGGAAAGTTGCTGTACAGAGAGATGAGCCTCTTTGATTGTAGTCGTAACACCTGCTAAAACTTCATCAATAGGATGGTTTTCTACTTCCTTTAGCCAATTCTTCTTTAAGTCCCCGACCTCACCTGATAACAATTGATCATACGTGTACTGATTTTCTTCAACCCACTTTTGCATGGAACGAGGAACAAACGTCATTTGCAGCCTTGGTGTTAAAGGGGGCATCGATGTATGAAATGCATGAAATACCGGCTTTAATGTTCCCCAATAAGCAAGCTCACCAGGTCCTGCAACAAATGAAAGGACTGGTAAGATAAATTCCTGCATCAGTGGTCTTGTCACTACATTATTACTAAAACGTTCTGGATACTTTGAGACGAGATCTACTAGCTCCCGTTTCGTATAACGTATCTCACTATTTTTTATATAAAAAGCACCATCTTTGTAGTCAAGCCTCTTTCGTTCATCGTTATATGTGTAGAATAAGTGTGCGTTTTCCTGATCAGTTGAAATGGGTTCGCCATATCCTAATTCACTAAAGGTCTGTTCACCTTTTTGCTGTGCTGATTGAAGATCCTCCACTCGATTCACCAACATCATAAAATAATCGGTTTCAATCGCTCTCAAACCTGGGTGATCAGAATCAAGTAAAATAAGCCCTTCTTCTTTAAAAAGCCAATTCATTACAAGTGAGAAGAAATCTACAAAAGTGCTCGATCGTTCAGCAAAATTTTTGATTGTCGCAATAAGATGTTCCGTGTGATCCGTTTCTGGTAAAGTCTTAAGTATTTGATTGAGCCATGTATGTAACTTGTCTTTAGGTAAGAGAGTAGAAGATAAAGATTGATACGTATCAGTCATATCAATTCCTACCTTTTTCCACGTCTCACCCTTTTGAGTATATACAAACCTCACTTCTTCAAGGTCATGGTCCTCCCCCGCAATCCAAAAAACAGGAACGACGGGTACTTGAAGTTCACTTTCTTGTGATTTAGCAAGAAAGATGACACTCATTGCCTTATATACGGTATACAAGGGGCCTGTAAGTAAGCCAGCTTGCTGTCCTCCTACTACTACGACCGAGGTAGGATCTTTTAGCTTTTCAATATTTGACTCAACCGCATTTTTATATGGAAGATCCTTGTGGGTGAGTTGTAGATGCTCTACTAACGCTTCTCGTGGAAACGACCGCTTCTCAAGCTCTTGTTTTCGTTTTTTAAATCGTTCTTTATCAGTTGCAGAGTAATCAAAACAGGCATGTAAATGAGGATGCCCATCTAAATAATCAGATAGAAATCTTGACTTCGCTGCAATGTCCATTTCCTTGACTTCCATTGAAAAGACATCCCTTCCTCTATGTAATCAACCTTAATAATAGCAAAGTCGGGCTCATCCACCAAATCATACGTCTTCTTACTTAGAGGCTGACGAATAATCTTGTGACAATACCATACCCACTTAGAATAAGATAGAGAAAGAAGAACATTAGAAAGTTAAAACGCCAGATCCCTCTGAATAATTTTCGAACGTGAATATCTTTTGCCACCTTCCAATGAAGGATTGTAAACAGAAGCGCAACTAAGAAGAAAAGTGTTAACAAGAGCCAAAAGAAAGATTTTGACCAAATCTCTAGAATGATGTAATAGACAGCTGCAACGAAGAATAACACAGACACATCCGACGCCAAACGAATCGCTTTCGATTTTTTTTTCGTTATTTTGACGGTAACAATGTAAACAACATACCAACCAAGCAATGGCAATGTCACCACTGTCGCAACAATCCAAGCTAAAGCTGTACTCATGCTCCCCCTCCTCTCGTCTGAAATTCACGTCCTTTAATAGCATGATGTATAAATGAAATCGTAGGGTGAGGAATCGTTTCAATTAATGCTTTTTCTATTAAATAGCCGCTTATACTCTCAACTTCAGTCCTAGCGCCCATCTTTAAGTCTATACACATAGAAGAGTAGTTTTGAGCTGTTTTTTCACAAACTTCAATTACTAACTTCCACATCTTTTCTTTGTCATTGCGACGTAATATAGTCATAGCTTCATTAAAGACAGCACCCATCAATTGAGTATAATAACGATTATGTATAAGATCACCATTTTGAACTTGAAATAAGGATGTAAGAGGATTAATACAAACATTTACAATTAATTTTTCTTCCAACATTTTCATCCAGTTATCTTCTTTTACTATTGGAAAAAATAAGGGGTCATTAAGCTTTGTGAAGAAATCTAAATCGTATGTTCGATCGTTTACGGAGGCCCACCTGATTCTTCCTACACCAGTATGCTTCACTACAGTACTCGTTTCCTTCATTGCACCATGCTCAACTACACCTACAGCTACTTTGATTGAAGGGGGTATTGAATCCATTAGAGATACATGACCCATTCCATTAGACAAAAAAAGAATGGAATTAAAATTCATCCCCTTTGCTCCAACCCTTTGCAAAATTCCTTCTATTTGATAAGACTTCACGGTTATAACAAAGCAGTCTATTGATTCCTGATGACATTCATCAAAAGAAATTGCTTTAATATTGAACTGGTCTTTAAATAGATCTCGTTTAAATACAATCCCTTTTTTATTGATTTCTTTGGCCTGCTCTTGAGTTCTGGTAATTAAAGTTACATCCTGACCTGCTCTATGCAAATAATAGGAAAGGAGTAGTCCAATTGCCCCCGCTCCAATGATATGTACACTCATTAAAATCTCCTCTTTCACATTTCTTATCAAATTGTACCATATTGCCCCATAATGCAGACAAGCTTTTATTTTTCAGAATACTTTTTCTTTTTAATTAAAGGGCGGAATTTTTAGTTTTCATAACGCTTACATTACATTTTGTAGTAAAATAAAAGAAGAACATCAATGTAGCTTTTCATAAGGAGGAAATGTATTATGACAAACTTTGAGGTTAAGCGCTTACTTGTTAATTATAAAACACTCGAGGAATTTAAAAACTTTCGGGAATTCGGAGCAGCTGAGTTGTCCATGAAAGGTGACTTAGAAGCAAATATTATCGAGAATGATAGCGAATCCCCTTTCTATGGTATTTATTTCGGTAAGAAACTAGTAGCTAGAATGAGCCTATACAGAATTGAAGGGAAATTCGATCGTTACTTCGAGCCTCAGCAAGACTATCTTGAATTATGGAAACTTGAAGTATTAGAGCCATACCGTGGAAAAGGATATGGATCTGCACTTGTTGATTTCGCTAAAAGTTTCAGACTTCCAATTAAGACTAATGCACGACAAGGTTCTAGTGACTTCTGGGAAAGAATGGGGTTTGAATCATCTACGTATCAGCCTAGTCGAGATCGTGGTGAAAGTCCATTTGTATGGTATCCACTTGGGGTTCAAGAGCAAGCAAGCCCTTCTCCTGGATTGCCAACAATCGAAACGGCACAACAAATGTAAGCAAAAAGAAGCGATCAGATGATCGCTTCTTTTATTTTGTAGATTGAGCAACACTTTTAGTGGAATGATCGTAAACAGAGAATTGACGCGCCCGGTCCATGATACCAATTAGCGCTTTATAATCTTCAGCAATAATCTTCTTTTCATTCTCTAGTTTTTCTACTCTTTTTACTAACATCTCATTCTCTTCTTCTAACCGTTTAATTTGGTTTGTATACTCTTGACTCTTATCTACCTTCGGATAGCCTGAAAGAAACTCAATGACCTTATCCATTGTCAAACTATCATTTGAATTTAACTCTGCTGCATTAGCAATTTCACCTTTAACGTCATCAACTACAGGTGCAAGAATGTTTTCTTCGCTTTTTTCTTTTTTGACTTCTTTTGGAATGAAATCCCCTGTCAAAGCTCTCCCCTTGGCACGCTGTTTTTTTGCTAAACCAATAGCAGATTCATATTTTTTTCGAATCGCTGAATTCCAACGAAATCCACACGCTGCACTAGTGCGCGAAAGGCGGTCCCCTACCTCTTCAAAAGCAGCTAGCTGGGTACTCCCTTCTCTTATATGACGAAGCACAACTTCAGCCAAAATTAAATCTTCATCGGTACTCCACGCATCCTGACGAATAGTTGTCATCAAAAACCCTCCTTCACTTCCATTTGTTAATACGTATGCGGCTACTAGAGGAGATAGACTTTGTTCTAGTAAGAGATTATTTCCTTCTTACTTAAACTCTATTCATTGAATGCTTATTTATTATGTACGATTTAAAAAAGCGTCTACTGCTTGGTGGTGCTCATCTGTTTCCCATAGCTTTGCACATTCTGCTACTTCTTCCTTCATTCGTGTGGATAGCTCATCACGAGAAACCTTATCGACAAAACGGTGTTTATACGCTGCTATAACCCCATTCTCTACTTTCAAATAAGGAGCTAACCATTCTCTCACACCTTCTATGAAAGGTTCTTTTAGTATAATCCCTTGCAAAAATCCGAGTGCTCTTGCCTCATCTGCTTTATAGACTCTACTCGTCATCAACATTTCCATGGCTACTGGTTGAGGTAGTCTTTCATATAGCATCGAAGCTCCTCCCCATCCCGTAGTAATTCCAAGGGACCCTTGAATAAAGCCAACTTTAACATGTGGAGCTGCGATACGTAAATCACAAGAAGTCGCTAATTCGCATCCTCCTCCTACAGCCGTTCCATTTAGAGCAGAAACCGTAAGCTTTGGAAAATAAAAGATCTCTTCTAAAACGTTTTGCATTTTACTTAGCATCCCTAGCGCTTGTTGTTCTGTTTTTAACTCATGAAAAACAGAAAGATCTCCCCCTGAGCAAAAAGCAGCGTCTCCTTCTCCAATTAAAACTACAGCTTTACTAGTGTTTATTTTTGCAATATGAAGTGCTTCTAAAAGTTGATCCATTACATCTACATCTATTGCATTCCTTAATTGTTCTCGATTCAATACAATCCATGTTAGGTCTTTTTCTTCTATAAGCTTAACTTTTTTCATTTTAAACTCTCCCTTCAATTCAAGTCATTCGACAAAACCCTCTAAATCCCTTCAAATAAAAAAATAAGCAAGGAGCTTAGGGCTCCTTGCTTATACGATGTTATCACACGTCAATATTACTTGCTGATTACGTCTTGGCCTTTGTATGAGCCACACTCTTTACATACACGGTGAGCAAGTTTTAGTTCTCCACACTCAGGGCATTTAGTCATGCCAGGTACTGCTAGTTTGTAGTGAGTACGACGCTTATTCTTGCGAGTTTTAGAAGTTCTTCTAAAAGGTACTGCCATCATTCCCACCTCCTTATAGGATTTAAATGATTACTAGTTCAGTTCATATTTAAACGAAAGCTAGCTTGTATGAAATGAAGGTCCGAACAAATGCCGGTGCTTCGATTTTCTTATTTCTTGTCATCAAAAAACTTTGCTAGATCCGCAAGTCTTGGATCTACCCGTTTTTCTTGATCTTCTTCGGTAATAATTTCCCATCCATTACCAGACGGCGGCGCTTCAGGATTTACTTGATCTTCCGCATACACTTGAAGAGGAATCTCAAGCAGAATATATTCTTTAATCGCCGGAGTTAAATCTACTGTATCTCCTTCAATCACAATGGCCTCTTCTTTCTCTTCTTGCGAGATATGATAGGCATTTTCAGGGCGGAACTGCTCAGTCACTTGCAAATCAATAGGGAATAACACATCGACTAATGTTCGAGAACATGGCAATGTTAACTCACCTGTAATATGCAAATGAAACGTTAAAAGTTGTCCTGAGTAAGTTAGTTCACCTTGAACTCGGATCGGAGAAACATTTCTCACTTCTGCATTTTGTTCTTTTAAATCTGATAGATCAATCGTTTCATCAAAAATAAAAGGTTTATGCTTAGCAATTTGTAGTTGTTGCAATGTCCATTTCATGATCAATCACCTCTTGGGCAACAAAAGTAATTATAGACTTACGCTATTTGTTTGTCAACCTTTTTTCTTTACACAGATTTGTCTATAATATAGGCAATAAACCTATAATACATACAAAAAGACTAAACGATTTCCTTTACCGTTTAATCTCTTGGCATAAAACTAATTGTAGCATGTTGTGATACTAGAGTAAAGGAAGGGATAAACACTTTGAAAAGAGGGATAAAATGAGGTCAGTTGGAGTTGTGGTTGAGTACAACCCTTTGCATAATGGTCATGCTTATCACTTACAAGAAGCAAGGAAAATAACTGAAGCAGATGTTGTGATAGCTGTGATGAGTGGTTGCTTCTTACAAAGAGGAGAACCAGCTCTCTTATCAAAATGGGAACGAGCAAAGATGGCACTATTAGCAGGAGTTGATGTAGTCGTTGAACTACCATATGCTTATTCCACTCAAAAAGCTGAAGTATTTGCAGAAGGAGCCATTAAAGTCCTTTCTGCTTTAGGTGTAGATAATATCAACTTTGGGAGCGAAATGGGTGTAATCGAACCATTTTATGACCTAGTTCGCTTTATGAAAATGAATAAATCATCATGGGATGATCAGATTAAAGCAGAAATGGATACCGGAGTTAGTTATCCAAGAGCTGCAATGGAAGCCTTTAAACAGCTTAATCAACATGAATCGATTTTGTCATTAAGTCAACCTAATAATATTCTTGGGTATCATTATGTAAAAGCCATATCTGATCTAAATGTACCAATGGGTGCTTCAACTACCAAAAGAACAGTGGCTCAGTACCATGATATGTCAGTGACGACTCAATCTATTGCTAGCGCAACTAGCATTAGAAAAAACCTCTCTCAGCATGAGGGTCTACAATCTATTCATCATGTCGTACCCAAGACTAGCTATCAGATCTTAAAAGAATACTTTAATGATTTTGGTACGTATCATACGTGGGAATTGTATTTTTCTTATTTACAATATGAAATTTTAAGAAGTACCCCAGCTCAATTAAGGTCGATTTATGAGTGTGAAGAGGGTTTAGAATTCCGTTTGATCGACACCATCATGCAAGCCTCCACCTTTCAAGAATGGATGACTTTGCTCAAAACAAAGCGCTATACTTGGACAAGACTTCAAAGACTTGCCACACATATTTTAACCAACACAACAAAAGAAGAAATGAGTGAAGTAACTTCAAGTGACTTGGCTTACATTCGTCTCCTAGGAATGAATGAAACAGGCCAACAGTATTTAAATCAAGTAAAAAAAGACTTACCTTGTCCTCTAATTAGTCGATTTGCAAAAGCAGAAGGTACAATGGCTAAAATGGATGATCGAATTGCTAAGATATACTCGATTCCACTTGTTAAAAAAAATCAACATTCTGCACTTAAAAGAGACTATACTATGTCTCCTATTATGAAAAAAAACACCAACAAAGAGGACTCCCACTTATAAAGTGGAGCCCTCTTTGTTAATTGTTAAAGTGAATCTAAAAAAGCAATCGCTTCTTCAAAGTTGTTAATTGGGATAATCTCCATTTCCGTTCCAATATCTTCGGCCGCTAACATGGCCTCCTCATAATTAGAGTTAGCAGCGCCATCCTCAAATGGTGCAAGAAAATAAGCTGCGCCTGCACGATCTGCAGCGACAACCTTTTGTCCTGCGCCACCGATACGACCAACTGTTCCATCTTCACGTATCGTTCCTGTACCTGCTACTAAGTTACCTTTTGTAAGGTTACCCTCCGTCAATTGGTCATATATTTCTAAAGAAAACATGAGTCCTGCTGAAGGACCTCCAATTTGACTTGTATCAATATGTACCTCTGGGTCAAACGTTACTTCACGGTCGGTAACAGGTGCCTGAATCCCAATACCCACTCGGTCACTAGGAGCATTCATTTCTTCTGGAAATGACGAAAAACCTACCGAAACGATTGTAGTTTCTTCGTTTCTTTCGATCTCAAGTTCAACGGTCTCTCCTTTAGAGTATCCAGCTAACAAATCGATTAACTCTTCTGCGGTGTTAATCGATACTCCATTTACAGCTTTTATCCTATCTCCTACCTCTAACACTTCATTAGCAGGCATGCCTTCAATTAATGTGGTTACTAATACCCCAAAGTACTGATAACTTATTTGTTTATCAGCTTGCTCATATGCAACAATTTTAGCTACTTCTTGAGAATCAGTCATCATCATCAATTGGCGATGTTGATAATCCTCATCTGTTTCATTTTCAAACCTAAGCTGACTCTCTGGGTGTAGAATTCGGTATGGGCTAAACTGGGCCCACGCATAAAAAAATAGATTCGCCTTCCCCATTCGAATGGTCGTTAACATAAAAGACCCGTCAGTCTCTTCCTCTGCACCTTCTACTGTAATGACCTCATCTAATACAAGAGCATCTCCAGGTTGTGAATAGTAATAAGGTAATTGAAAAAGATAAAGGCCGAGGATCACAATTAATAATATTGGCCATCTCCATTTAACCCATCTACTCTGGCTTTTTTGATTCATCATCTTGCCCCTTCCAATCGTTGATTATCTGCTTGATTTTGGGCATTTGTTCATACGTTGCTTCTTCCCCTCTTTCAATTAAGCGCTCTACATTTGAGAAGTCAAGCGAACTAGTATGTTTGACAATCGGCCTAATGATGACTGAACAATCCAACTCCACGGGCTTCATCATCTCTCGTGCCATAATATCCATACTTTGCATAATGACATCATATACGGAATTAAAATCAAGCTCCTGCCTAAAGTAGGAAACATCTACTGCAATTGTGATATCTGAGCCCATCTCTTTCACCACTGAAACCGGTACGCGATCGATGACACCGCCATCAACCAGCACCTTACCATCTCGTTTTTCCGGAACAAATATACCGGGAATGCTAATACTCGCTCTCACCGCTTCTGCTATTGGGCCCTCCGTCATGATTACGCGTTCCCCTTTTTTCAAATCAGTGGCAATTACGGACACAGGAACCTGTGTATCTTCAAGGTTTTTCGATTTAGCTAGCAATCGAATTAATTCTTTTATACGATTACCATTTACGAAACCTAGTTTAGGTACCGTAAAGTCCATATAGTATTTACGCCTAAACATTGTTGCTAACCTCTCCATTGATTCAGTTGATTGACCAATTCCATAAAGGCTTGCAACAAGTGAGCCCATACTACTTCCTGCTAATAAATCAATTGGAATCTTCTCTTTTTCCAATGCCTTTATGACGCCAATGTGAGCAAAACCTCTTGCTCCTCCTGAACCAAGTGCAAGACCGATTTTAGGACGTGACTCTTCCATATATAATCCTCTCCTATCTTACGGCTTCCCCTGTTCAATTTCAATCATATGGTCTAAACCAAGCCTCTATACGTATATTTAATTATGGACAAGATTTCATGTGATCCCTGTTGCATCATAATCTCACTTATAGTAAGCCCTTATGTGGATAATTAAAAGGAGGCTGCTCCCTCGATGTATTCTGCAAAAATTAAAACGGTCCTGCTAGCAACCGCAGCAATTTTTTTAGCAGGCTCACTCATGGTGTTTCCAAAAGAATCTCTTGAAGCCTCTATACGTGGAATGACAATGTGGTGGGATGTCGTGTTTCCATCTCTGCTTCCTTTTTTTATCGTTTCTGAACTGTTAATTGGTTTTGGTGTTGTTACGTTTATTGGTGCGATCTTAGAACCTCTAATGCGTCCCTTGTTTCGTGTACCAGGTGTGGGGGGCTTTGTTTGGGCAATGGGACTTGCATCAGGAAATCCTGCAGGGGCGAAACTTACAGCTAGGCTAAGACAGGAAGGAAAAGTATCTCAAATTGAAGCAGAACGTCTTGTATCCTTTACCAATTCATCTAATCCCCTTTTTATATTCGGTGCAATTGCAGTTGGATTCTTCCATAATCCAGCTTTAGGAATCGTGCTAGCTTTAGCCCATTATTTAGGTAATATTTGTGTAGGACTTCTTTTTCGTTTTCACGGTCGCCAGGAAGAAGCGAGTGAAAAGAAAAATAAAAGCAATAAATTATCGGTTAAAGAAGCTCTTCGCCTTCTCCACAAAGAACGCCTTAAAGACGGGAGACCCATCGGACAACTCCTTGGAGATGCTGTGCAATCATCTGTCAAAACATTGTTAATGATTGGTGGCTTTATTATTTTATTTTCTGTCTTAAATCAATTACTTATCTTAATTGGAATTACTTCCATTCTTGCCGTCTTTATTTCCATTATACTAACTTTTTTCAACTTACCAAGTGATTTGAGTATCCCTTTTATTTCAGGTATTTTCGAAATTACATTAGGGGCAAAAAAGACGAGCGAGAGTACCGAAACTGCTCTTTTAGATCAAATCATTATTACGAGCTTCTTTCTAGCATTTAGTGGCTTCTCTATCCAAGCACAGGTGGCTAGTATTTTAGCAGAGACAGATATTCGTTTTAAACCGTTTTTTGTTGCGCGGATTATTCATGGATTCTTCGCTGCATTCATTGCATTACTGTTATGGGAACCACTTTATGTAAACCAACAAAGTAGCCAAGAGGATTGGGGCGTTATTCCTGTCTTCTTATCGGAAAAAACAGCAGCCTTTCATCCTATATGGGAATTAATTGTCCAGTACGGATCTATTTTTACATTAATTATGCTAGTGATATATATTCTCTTAAGAACAAATCAAGCTCTCAAACAATAAATCAGAGCCAAAGACCTGTGGGTAACATCCATCAGGTCTTTGGCTCTTATTTTTCGTTAAATTTCTTTTTTAACGCTTCGGCGACAATATCAGGAACGATATCTGAAACATCAGCTTCATATTTTGCCACTTCTTTTACAATGCTCGAGCTTAAGTAAGAATAATGATTATTAGTCATCATAAAAAATGTTTCAATCTCTGGACCTAATTTTTTATTTATAGAAGCTGCTTGCATTTCATACTCAAAATCCGACACAGCTCGTAAGCCACGAATAATTGTATTAGCTTTCTTGTCATTCATATAGTTAATTAGCAAGCCGTTAAAAGAATCAATGACAACATTATCAAGATGTGCCGTTACTTCTTTTAATAAATTTACTCGCTCTTCTACAGAGAACATCGGTTGCTTGTTACGATTATGTAGAACTGCGACAATAACTTGATCAAACACTTTAGCACCACGTGTAATAATATCTAAGTGACCATATGTAACAGGATCAAAACTCCCTGGACACACTGCAATACTTGCCATACAAAACCCTCCTAATTAATCTTTTCTTTTTTGAAAATTGAAATCGTCGTATCTCCATAGGTTTCTGAACGCACTTTTGTTAATTCATTAATTTCCTCCGGCAGCCGGACCCCTGCATCATGCTCTGTCACAATCACCCCATCGTCTTCTAATAGGTTATGATCTGTCAATATGCTAATTTCCGCTGCTATCTTTTGTTTAGCGTAAGGAGGATCTAAAAAAATGAGTGAAAATGAAATGTCTCTTTTTATTAACGCTTTAATAGCTCGGTCAGCATCATTTCGATAGACTTCAGCTTGATCAGCTAAATCGCATTGACTTAAATTAGCTTTCACCGTACTTACAGCCTTACGATCCTGATCAACAAAGATCACTTTATCGACACCGCGACTTAATGCCTCAATTCCAAGTCCCCCACTTCCAGCATATAAATCTAGGGCTATTCCACCATCAAAGTATGGACCAATTATATTAAATATGGACTCTTTTACCTTATCAGTCGTTGGTCTAGTTGATGAACCCGGTACCGCTTTTAACGGTAAGCCCTTTTTTTCACCTGATATGATTCTCATATATGATTCCACCTAACTTTCTTCATAACCATTCTTCATTATCCTACCACAATCACCTTTTTCAAGCACCTTAGATTCTTCTTATTCTTTTTTAAGTATTAGGTATAATGCTCAATTAATTTGTTCATAATGACAATTAGCGGCATTGATTCAATGTTGCGACAACCGCGGAGAAGGCTTACGTTTCCCCATAAGTACTTCCTCCGGTTTCTCCTCTCCCATAGCCTAGTGCATACTTTGTATGCTACCTGGCACCTCGTAAGAATTTCTTACGAGGCTTTTTTTTATCTCGACAGATGCTTAAGCGCATGCTACATTTTTTTTAGAGATATTAAAAGGAGAGAATGGAATGATTCAACGATTTATCGAACTTGGTGAAGGCTATTCAGATATTTATGAGTTAACTGAACTCATCCGAGTAAATAAACATCGGGTCCATCGCTTAATACGATTTGACACAACGATTAACACAATAGAGAAAACCTCACTTGCTGTTGTCTTTCGGCCTGCTACACCAGGAAAGCTAATGCCTATTTATATTTGTAGAGAAGGCATTACCAACCCTGATATCACTCCAAATCAACGCTACGATTTGTTTCACACCGTGGCAGAAGAGCTCGAATTAGCCATTCATAATTTATCCGTGAAGGATTCAAGTCAATTTGAGGAAAAGGATCTATATTATCAATATTTAATTGGGATCTTACGCATGAACCGGTATATTCCCCACCTACAGTAAGTTAGGTTAATCAAAAAAGCTGCTCCCTTTTAATGGGAAGCAGCTTTTTTACTTTGTCTAAACTCTCTTACAAATAGTCGCTCAGCAGGTGGCAATACTTTTAATTTTACAATCGCAACGTTGATCAAAAGTACGGCAGCACAGACTAGAAACAACCCGCGTACCCCTACATTTGCAATAATCCATCCACCTATAATAGGTCCAATCATAGTTCCAAGATACATGGCACTATTTGAAAAACCATACGTGCGACTTTCCATTCCTTTTGGAGCATGAAGACGAATAAGCGTATTAGCTGCAGGTAATAAACCTCCTAGACATAAACCGACCATAAAACGTAGGGCAATTAATTGCCATATGTCTACCACAAAAGCTTGAGGGATTAAAAACATGGCGACACCAAGCATCGAATAAATTAAAACATGATGGGCTCCTTTTTTGTCACTTAGTTTACCAAGGATAGGAGCTGTGATCATATTTGCAAACCCCATAACTGAGATAGCTAAACCTGCGAAAAAAGCCACATTCTCTGCAGGGGTCAATTCCGTTACAAATAATGATAGTAATGGGTTAACCCCCATGATCGCTAACTGGATCAAAAAGATAACAACGTAGAGAGATAAGACTGGTCGTTGTTTAGTTACAACAGCAAAGTCCTCTCTTGTGCTCGTTTTCACTTGTTGTTTATCTGGAGTGAATTTCTCATCAACAAAAAATAACACCCCAAATGCCGCAATTAGTATACATAATCCAGTCATAAAAAAGACCATTTGATAACTGAACACTTGTGCTAACAACCCTCCAATCAAAGGCCCACAAATCGCACCAGCAACTGTTCCTGATTGGAGGACTCCTAATGCATACCCTACCTTTTCTTTTGGTGTATTCGTCGAAATTAGACCAATTGAAGCCGGTATAAAACCAGAAATCACACCATTTAATAATCTAAGGATTAGTAAGGAAATCGGCCCTACTGCAAAGCCAGTTAAACTAATAACTATAGCCATCCCAAATCCAGAACGTAAGATCATCATTTTCCGACCATGACGATCTGCCATCCTTCCCCAGAAAGGTGAAAATAAAAAGGCAGTCAAAAAATTAGCCCCAAAAATAATTCCAGCCCACAGACTTAGCGTCTCTGGGTTTGTCACTCCTAATTCTTTTAGATATAAGGGAAGAAAGGGGATAATCATCGTCATTGCACTCATGACTATAAATTGACAGACCACTAAAATACGCAAATTGCGTTTCCAACCGTCCATACATATCACTTCCTCTTCTAGTCCCTTCATTATATATTTCGACTTACGAAGAATTCAACCAGCATGAACTGGCCCTTTAGCATACAAAAGGATACTAACCCTATTTAAAACTCCAATACACTCCTCTTTTCTCCACATTTCAGTTTTTCTCCCCAAAACGTAAAAAAACCAGGCTTGCACCTGGTTAGATTCCCATTTTATAATCATATTCTTTTGCTTTATCTGGTTTTGCATTTTGATATTCTGTTTTTATAAATGGACGCATTGATGGTTGTACATCTCGCACATAGTGAAATCCGTTCAATTTCTTCGTAATCTCTTCGACCTTTTCTTGGTCACAATAGAAAATGACATATTTCATTTTTTTAGAGACATATTGTACATTTCCAAAACGTCTCAGTTGCCTTGCAAACTTCAAAGAAGTTAGCCACACAGCTATTCCTTGACGGTTTCCATTCTCCATAATGTCGTTCTCCTTTTTTATCTTGTACCCTAAGTCTAGCATGCCCCCAGTAATTAGAGCAACTTCATACCGGAACTTTTTGTTAATTAATCATTCATTCTTTTGTACCTCTTATATAATGAGTGACAGTTGGAAGAATCATCTAAAATGAGATAAACTAATCAAAAGGATAAAGACGGGTACGTAGACAATTTCGATACATAAAAAGGTGGAACAATTATGGACCTTACTATTATTTGGGGAAAATTCATTTCGATCCTTGAAAAGGATTCTTATATTCTAGAGATAGAAAAAAAAGTTTATAGTGGCTTCCCTTTTCTCTACATTTCCACTTTCATAGAACAAGAAAAACTAGATGACATTTTATTTTTATCCGCAGCCAAAGTGATGAAAGGGAAACGTCTCCAGGCAGATATTTTGTTTGTTAGAAAACAAGACGGTGTATTTGTATATCGAATGCGTTTTTATGTACCGAATGAAAAGTTAGTTTGCTGCGGAAGAGGTTGCAGAGATTGTATTAGATTTCGCACAACATAAAAAAAGTGAGCGTGCATATTGCCGCTCACTTTTTTTAACCACAACTGCAACCTCCACCAGATCCGCAGCCTCCACTGCAAGACATTTGGTCAAAATAAGGATTTCCAGTAGGAACTTTGATCGTTTTTGAAATAGAGTGAGCAATGACTTCACTAACTTCATTTAAGAGCATTTCCAGCTCTTTTTCTGCTTTTTTAAAAGCAGCTACAGACTCATTTAAGTCTAGTTCACGCTTCACTTTACGGATCTCAGTTGAAACCGTATCATAATCAGGGTGATAACGCCCGAAACGTTGAACCTCTTCATGCTTTTCTTTCATTGCAGAAAAGCGTCTAATAAGATCTTGGGCAACAGAATCTCTCTCTAAACTTTTCTTTGCACCAATATAATGAATAAACACATCGGAATGTGTGATAGATTTTGCAAGTTCTTCAGATTGATCCATTAATTCAATGGTAGTCATTGTAAGAAGCATAATGACACCTCCTACCTGATAGTATATCATGACTTTCGAGGAAACACATCAATTCGGCGCTAGTGTATTTTCAAAATGAAACTCCATTTCTGCCTGAGACACTTCCTTAACTAACGAAAACTCTTTTAGATCGCCCATTAATTTTATTAAGGCAAGGTCTTTTTGTTTAGCCTCAATCATCACATCCATCTTTCTTACAGATCCTTGAATCACTTGAACAAACCTTTCAAAACGATTGGCGTCAATATAATCTGCATGTGCTCGATCACTTGGTCCATCTTTCGGACTTGAAATATGCATCTTTACAGGTAGGGGACTATGTTTCCAAGTCTCAACCACTCTTGTCCATAATGTTTGTAGATCTTTTTCTTTGTGATGTACATCAAAATGGTGCAAATCAAAAACGACCGGTATCCCCAATTTCTCTCCCAAGTAAAGAGCGTCCTCAATCGCATAATTTTTATCATCATTTTCTAAAATAAGCATTTCTTGAAGAGCAATTGGAATATCTGCAAAATTGCTGACGAATTGTTCAAGTCCCCCTTCAACCCCTTGCTTTTTTCCCCCTATATGAAGAACGCAGCGATGTTTAGGATCTATATTTAACCCTTTTAACAACTTATAGTGATAAAGCAATTGTTTAAGTGCGTGCTGAAACACTTCTTTTGACGACGAGTTTAAAACCACAAAGTGATCTGGGTGAAAATCGACTCTCATCTTATTTTTTGTTATTAGATTCCCTAACTCTTCTAAGTATGGAGCTAACGCTCGTTCATACTTCCAGCCATCTGTGAGAGGATGGTTAACAAGAGGTACAAGCCGTGAAGACAATCGAAAGAAATGAATGCCTTCAGCCTTATTATGTTTAATCAGCCTCATACAGTTTTCCACATTTGAAATGGCAATTCTTTCGAGCTTTCTAATCGCTGCCTCTCGGTCAGCGAGCTCTGTAAATTGTTTCACCGTCATTGTTTGAGATGGCGATGCATGCTGAAGCTGTTGACTCATTGCGACATAGCCAAACCTGACTTTTAAGGGGTGGTGTGATTGGAGCATTGACAACCCCCTCCCTTCCGTCTATAATTTTTTCGACTACTACTACGTCCTTATAAAGAAAAGGTGGATTTCATTGAACTTCGTCACATTTAATCCTTTCCGTACAATCGGAATTCCAGGAATAAAATATGTTAAGCCTGAACATCTATTTGATGAACGCGAAAAAATAAATGAAGCAGACGTTTGTCTTTTTCCTGAAAACTGGCAAGTGAATGCACTTGTTTATGGAATGAAAAAAAATATTTTTCCAAGCATCCAATCAATTCAACTTGGATTTAATAAAATAGAAGTGACCCGTTCCCTATGGAGTGTATGTCCTGAACATGTTCCATTTACACAAATACTTGGGCGGAGTGAAGAAAGTATTCAAAAAGTATTACGTGACTTTACATTTCCCTTTGTAGCAAAAGAAATTCGAAATTCAATGGGAAAAGGTGTCTTTTTGATTCACAATGAAGCTGAATTTAGGGACTATGCTGAAAATAACCCTACTTTATATGTACAAGAATACTTGGAGATCGATCGTGATTTGCGCGTGTGCTTTGTAGGAGATGAAGTGATTGCAAGTTATTGGCGAATAAATGAAAACAATAGTTTCCACAACAATGTGGCTCAAGGTGGAAAAATTTCATTTGAAGACATTCCAGAAGAAGCTGTTGAACTTGTTAGTAAAACAGCCCGCTCGTTAGGAATTGATCATGCTGGATTTGATCTTGTTTTTGCAAATGGTAAGATGTATTTCCTTGAGTTCAATACACTCTTTGGTAATCAAGGATTTCACCAGCTTGGCATTTCGATTGAACAAAAAATTCATACGTACTTACAATCAAAATTTATGGAATCATAATGGTTACTGAATCCTCAACGCCGTACCTCGTTTTATCATTTTTTACCAATTCTGCGCGGACGGTATGTTCACCACTATCGAGACCTTCAATGACAAAGCTTTTAGTGAATAATGTTTCAATATGAACATCGTCAATATAAAGTCGGTAGTGACCTTCACCTTCTTGGTGAGTTGCTCCGACTTTTTCTTCATTTAAAACAACCTGTTGAATTAGGCAATCAACGAACACATCTTGCCCTTTAATAGCATACGTCATTGAGATATCTGGTTCGTCTGTAGCCGCTACAACTTGAATAATCGTGGTACGATAAAGTGGCTTCACTCTAATCTCCTCTTCTGCAAAAGCATTAGGTACGATTGCTATGAAGTTGATCAATATACTCATACTTATGAAGACGACATTATAAAAAATCTTTATCACATCACTATCCCCCATCTACAAACTCTCTCTCCTACAGAATGTCACAATCGTTGTCAAAATATGTACATCTTCTCTTTTTAAACCCCAAAAAGCACAAAGACGGCTTTTATTACTGAAGCGGCCCTTGTGCTTGCGCAACGGTTTGTTGACCCATCTTTAACATTTCAATCATCATCATCGCAAGTCCCAAATGATTTTGCATTTTTTCTACCCTCTGTGGAATCGTTTTTCCATAAAAGAAATTAGCTTCTTTTTCAAGTTCGGGTATAAGACTTGGATCTCTCCCCAGCTTTCTATACCATATAGGATTTTGCCTGATAAACTGCCTTAACTCCGGCCTTTCATTAAGGAGTTGTTGGATCTCCATTCTCACTATTGATTCCCCTCCTTTTAATCACGTCTGAATGAAAATGGATAATCTTGATTTGACCTGGTTTGAGGATTATTAGGTTGTTGGAATGTTTGCATTACATTTTGAACATTAGATAAAACAGAGCTAAATTGCGCTAGATGATTTTGTAAGTCTTGCACATTAAAACGTCTCATCATGTTCATCACTTGCCCGAGTGTATCTGTAGCTGTAGAATCTGCATTTTGTGCTGTATGAGGCCCTTCAGCTCTATGATTATCTGTAGCAGCATTAGTGTCGTTAGCTGCATCTATTTGATACGTTCTCCATTGCTCATGCTCAGGTCCTAAAACAGACCACTCTTCAAAGAACTGTTGCAACGTTTTTTTATTTGATTTAATCTCATCTGCCATTTTTGGGTGCTGACGGACAAATTGTTTAAACTGTTCGACGGAAGGATGTATACTTTGTTGCTGTGTCATCCCCATCCTCCTCCTTTTCTTTATGCTTATTCTATTAACACTCTCTACCCTTCACTATCATCCTATCCACTTGCCCAGTCCAATGTGCATCTTTTTTCATTGCGGGAATGTTTTTCTTTTTGCTACAATGTCCTTACGCTATTATCTCAAACTGGAGGCAACTGATGACAACAACTTTAAAGAACCAACTAAACGATCACTTTCAAGAATTGCTTAACACCTCTAACGAAGAAGAATTACATGTATTATCTTCACTACTAAAAGGTTTTAATGACAAGAAAAAAAATAAATATGCAACCTACTTATCAGCTTTAACGCAAATTAAAACCCGTTTCTTAGAAAATGGTGATTATGAAGTATTACTCCCCATCCAACCTCTCATCAATAACCCCTTAAAGATGGTACATGGAGGGATTACTGCTACTCTTCTTGATACAGCAATGGGCTCATTAATAAATCGAGTGTTGCCGGAAGAAAAAGCAGCGGTTACAGCTGAAATGAATGTGCACTATATTAAGCCAGGCATTGGAGAAACATTGCGTTGTATTGCCCATTTATCTCATCGAGGTAATAGCTTATGTGTAGCCGAAGCGAAGGTATATGATGATAACCAGAAATTAATCGCTATGGCTACAGGTACATTTGCCATTATTAATAGACCTCAATCACAATAAAAGACCGGGCGCTGGCCCGATCTTTTTTCCTTAAAATCCAAATGGTGTCATAAAGTTTTGTGTATAAAAGTCTCTGTAAACTCCGACTCCCAATTCCGAAAATTCAGTGTGTAAAACATTTACTCGGTGACCTTCACTATTTAACCAACCTTCTGTGGCAGCTAGGCCATCCACATACTTAGCAGCAATATTTTCACCGGCTAATCGGTATTGTACCTCTCCCCGATCAAAGCGATCTGATAATTCTCCATAATTTGGGGATGTATGTGAAAAATACTGTGAGGATTCCATATCAAGACTATGCAAATAGGCCACTTCAGATACTTCTTCACTCCACTCAAGGGGCTCTAGTTCATGTCGATCCCTTAATACATTTGTAAAAAAGAAGATTTGTCTTTCTTGCCCTTCTTCAATTTCTCTCCACTCTTCTTCAGTATATTCTTCTACTTCTAAAAGAGATCCTCGATAGGAAATGGAGTAAGGCCGTTGTTTAACTAATAATTCATCTGTTAAATATCTTATGCTTGAAAGCTCGTTTGTATGGACATCAAAATAAAGCTGCATCCATACATCATCCACTTTAACCAGTGGTCGCATTCTTACATCTTGTTCCGTTAATTGGAATTGATATTGATTACTATCAATCTGTAACTCTACTTGTCGACTGAAATCATATTGTTCATTCAACGCTTCATAAGACTCACCTAGTATGGTTTCTCGATTATCAAGACTGGCCCATGTCAGAAAAGTTGTAACTACTTCATCATCTTCTACACCAATAAGGGTGTAATACTGTGAATCCTCATATGCCCACCATTCATATCCAAACGGGGATGGATTCTTTCTTGTCGGTTCTCCATACTCCTGAACGAGATCAGTAATTTGCATTCCAATAAGAGGGTCGTCTAATGAAGGTTCAATCGTTTCTTCTTCAGCATCACCTGGTTCGTCCACTTCTTCTTGCTCTTCTTCTACACTCTCATCTGTCTCTTCTTCAGGAGATAAAATCAGTTCCTCAGCAAGTTCAGTTATATCTATTTCATTAAAAACAATTTGATCTTCTTCATCCGAAAACCAGTTTTGAACACGATCTTGAAATATAAATTCAAATAGAGCAACACATATAAATAAAGCTATTACCATTGCAATAAGAAGTTTTTTTAGCATTTAGCTGTCTCCTCCATCCCCTTATTTCTACTAATTCTTAATCTTTCTCTCGTTTCCTCCTACTAAATCTGTAAAGTTATGCCTTGTCTTGCTTATGTCATTGTGAAATAAACCCTATATGTATCTTTTTCTCTATACCTTAAGCCCTTGTCCATAAAACATTCACCAATATCCGTTGCAACAAAAGTCTTTTCATACTATTATTAGGAGGGTACAGTAAAGACGTAGTTGAAATAAGGAGGGTTCTTGGTGAAATTTGAACAACTAAACATCGCAGATAAAGAAGTGAAATTTGAAACATTAAGACATGCAGCAGAATCGGTCGGATTGGTACATGCTGGACAATGGGACTATGAGCGCGTAACCTTTGATTACAAAATTGTTAATCAAGGAGATACATACTATCTTCGAGTTCCTGCTTATGCAATTAAAGGTGACATTCCACACGATGACGCCATTGTTAAACTAATGACACCGATCTTAGGGAAGCATTACTACCCACACGGGGTTGAGTATGATGGGGAAACATTCCCTAAAACAATTATTGATAAGTGTACTAAGAAACTTGAATTACTTCAAACTAATTTAGATGTAAAATAATCTTAAAGCCAGGTGGGGCATGCCCACTTGGCTTTTTATTTTTACTTATTCATCTGTCTAATGGTTACAATTCGCAAGGAATCATTTCCACCCTTCGTTAATTCAAATCGCACGTCACGTTCTACTTCATTTGTATTACCATGTTCAGTAATTTCCACTTTTTCGATCACATCTACATACAATTCACCCTCGTCATCTTCATAGACTGCTTGCACTTCAAAAAGAAGCAGCTCTTTTTCATTTCCTTCACTATGTGAGTCGGTTACATAACGCCTTAATGAATGATAGAAACTATTGTTCGTGATGAGATAGGGTTCTAACCCATTAAAATTCCCCGTCCGATAAGCCTCTACCATTTTTTCTTTATACTCTCCTACAAATTGCTCCGCCTCTTCTGCACGATCATCCGTAACCCGTGTAAGGTCAGCATCATTAGAACCACACCCTATTAATACAAGGATCATTATAAGCCAACTTAATGGCAGTCCCCACTGTTTGTTCATCTAAACCTCACCTTTATCATAAAATCATATTATTCATTATCTCACCCATTATATCACATGAAAATCGGTGGAATTTTCATTAGTCAAAAGGATTTGTGAACAAAGTAAAAGAATTAATCGCATATACTTGTTCATGTTTTCATGTTCATACTATAATAAAGATAAGCTTTTACGTAGTAGAGAGGGGTTTCAAATTGGCAGCTTTCTTCACTAGACGCACGACTTGGATTATTGTTTCAATACTTATTCTTTTAGTTGCTGCATATTTTATTTTACCAGTATCCCTTCCTTTGGTTGCCGCTCTTTTAACAGCACTCATTCTTACACCAGCTGTTAATGCATTACAACGGAAGACCAATATTAAACGAAATGTTGCAGTTATGCTTGTCTTCACTATTTTCGTTGTTTTCATCGGATTAACCGGATACTACCTTGTAACCAAAGTTATTACTCAAGGTACACAAATTGTGGAGAATTCGCCGCAATACATTAGTGATATCAACCGAGCTTGGTTAAACTTCCAACGTAATTTAGAAGAGAAATATGAAAACCTTCCTCCTGAGTTGGTCCAAGAAATTAATATCACTGTTACAAACACTTTAAGTGACCTTCGCTCAAATATAAGTGATCGCAACTTAATTCAAGACATTACTTCGTTGATCTCGAGTATTCCAGGTTATCTTGTGACCTTTCTTGTTTATTTAATTGCATTGTTTTTATTCATGCTTGAGCTTCCTAGGTTACGAGAAAAGATTTATGGTTATTTCTCTGAGAGAACAAAAGAAAAAGTTAACTTTATGACGTCTAGACTTTCATACGTTGTATGGGGATTTTTTAAAGCACAGTTTTTAGTAAGTATTATTATCTTTTTTGTAACGTTAGTTGGTCTATTATTTATCGCGCCAGAAGTAGCGCTGTTAATGGCCTTTATTATTTGGTTAATTGATTTTGTACCTATTATAGGCTCTATTGTGATCTTGGCACCTTGGGCGATTTTTCAATTAATAGTTGGAGATGTTAACACAGGTTCTAAGCTTCTTATTTTAGCAGCTGTGCTACTGATTATAAGACGTACAGTGGAACCTAAAGTAATGGGGAAACATATTGGTCTATCTCCACTAGCAACATTAATAGCTATGTATTTAGGCTTAATGCTCTTTGGAGTCATTGGTTTTATTATTGGACCGCTTCTTGTCATTGCCTTTACTTCTGCTAAAGAAGCCGGAATTATTAAATTCAATTTCAAGTTATAGTAAAAAGCATCATGCCATCAGGCATGATGCTTCTTTAATAATACGGCGAAATCATTAAATAAACGATAACTCCGGTTAAGCTAACATATAACCAAATAGGCATCGTCCAACGTGCTATTTTACGATGACGCTCATTTTCCATATTCCAAGCACGAGCCACAGATGTAAGCGCAAGTGGGACAATAATTGCTGCTAATACGATGTGTGTAATTAAAATAAAGTAATAAATTCCAGCCATTATTCCTGACCCACCATAAGGCGTTGAAGCCGATAGAAAGTGGTGCCCTACATATGTGACCAAAAATAGAGTAGTCGTAATAAACGCAGCGTAGATAAAACGGCGATGAATTTTAACATTTTTCTTTAATATAGCAATTAAGGCCCCTACTAAAAATAAGAAGGTAAAGCTGTTAAAGATCGCATTCATCATTGGAAGGATCTTTACATCAAAAGCATTAAAATTTTCATATCCAGGTAAGCCAGATAATAATACGACTAACCCATTAATAACAATTGTGACGATAATAATAAAGGGTTTATAATTTCTTTTCTTGAACGTAGGATTGTCTACTGCTTGTTGCTCATTCACCTCGGAAAACTCCTTTCCTTCAATCGATCTTTTCTTCTCTATTATACATGATTTTCCCTTCCTTTTATCGAATTGGTTTGTCACAATCTCTTGAACAAAAAAGCCCTCATTCATAAGAATGAGGACTTTTGACAACTTAGTATTTAGTTACCCCTAACAATAGCATTAATGCTGCAATTGTCGGAACCGTAATAAAAATACCAGAGATCATAAACGCATTTGCCCAACCATGGTCCTTATCCTTCATATGCATAAAGAATAATAATTGAAGAGAAAATTGAATCACGGCTAGAAGGAAGATAAATGGAACTGCAAATGAACGCGGAATTATATCCGATGCAACAGCCATAAATGACATCAATGTTAAGAAAATCATTAAGGCAAATACTACGATTTGCTTACGAATTTCCTTTTTAATCTGACGTCTCTCTTCGTCGGTCATCGCACTCTTATCAAATGATTGACTCAAATTATCTGCCATGTGATCAACCTCCTACTCCCATAAGATAGACAACTGTGAAGATGAATACCCACACAACGTCGATAAAATGCCAGTATAGACCAGCAACATAGAACTTAGGAGCATTAGTTAACGTGATACCACTCTTTCTGTAACGAATAAGAAGAACAATAATCCAACTTAAACCGAAGGCAACGTGGGCACCATGCAAACCAACAAGTGAATAGAATGCCGAGGCAAATGCACTTGTAGAGAACCCAAATTCATAATCAGTAACATAATGATGGAATTCATAAATCTCAAATCCTAAGAATGCAAGACCTAATACAACTGTGATCCACATCCAAATCATCATTGCTTTGAAGTTATTTTTCTTCATCGCAAACATTGCCAATACACTTGTTAAACTACTTGTTAATAGTAACATTGTCATGATAAACACTAGGTCTAATGCAACGAGATCAGCTGAAGTAGGACCATCAGCTGTACCTCCACGAAGTCCTAAAAATGTACCAAAGAATGTTGCGAAAAGGATGGTTTCACCACCAAGGAAGAACCAGAAACCGAGAAATTTATTTTTCCCTTCAAGTGTAGCCCTCTCCGGATGAGAAGGAAGACCTTTTGACGTATCAACTGCACCTGCCATTTCTTAGTTCCCTCCTTTCTTTAATTCCGCTAAGTCAGCTTTTACTTGTTCAGCTGGAATGTGGTAACCATGGTCTTCTTTTACTGAACGGACGAACATAGAACCGAATGTAATAACTAGACCACCTATAGCTACAATCCAAGGGTTGATCAATGGGTTATCCATGTTAAGCATGATTAAACCAAACCCTGCAAAGAACAAGCCAATTGACATGATGAGAGGTAAGATTGAACCATTAGGCATGTGAATATCTGTAACAGGCTCAGCTGGCTTCATCGTGCCATCACCATGAATTTTTTCATAGAACAATGGATCAAGAGAACGAACTTGCGGAGTTTGTGCAAAGTTATACTCAGGAACCGGAGTAGGAGTTGCCCACTCAAGAGTACGAGCATCCCACGGATCTGCAACTGTCACACGCTCACCCTTGTATGCAGAGTAAATTACGTTAATGACAAGTAAAATAACACCAGCAGACATGAAGAATGTACCAATTGTGCTAATAAAGTTAAACGCATCAAGTCCTTGGTCGCCAAGGTATGTGTAAACACGACGTGGCATACCCATTAATCCTAATAAATGTTGAACGAAGAATGTTAAATGGAAACCAATGTAAAAAATCCAGAAGAATAATTTACCTAACGTTTCATTCAACATATGTCCAAACATTTTCGGGTACCAATAGAATAGACCCGCAAATAACGAAAGAACGATACCACCTACAATAATGTAGTGGAAGTGAGCTACTACGAAGTACGTATCATGGTATAAGTAGTCAACAGGAGCCATCGCAAGCATTACCCCAGTTACCCCACCAAGTACGAAAGTCGGAACGAATGAAGAAGCAAATAACATCGCTGTGTTAAATGTAATCTTCCCGCCCCACATCGTAAATAGCCAGTTAAAGATTTTAATACCCGTCGGAACGGCAATGGTCATTGTTGCTACAGCAAAGATTGAGTTCGCAACAGGACCCATACCAACTGTAAACATATGGTGAGCCCAAACCATGAATCCTAAGAAAGCAATAATCATAGTCGCGAATACCATCGCTGTGTAACCAAAAAGACGCTTTCTTGAGAATGCAGGAATAACCTCAGAAATAATACCGAAAGCTGGTAACACTAAGATATATACCTCAGGGTGACCAAAAATCCAGAAAATATGTTGCCATAAAACAACGTTACCACCCATGCTTGGAATAAAGTATTGAGCTTCAAACAATCGATCTAGCATTAATAATGCAAGACCTGCAGCAAGTGGCGTGAATGCGAAAAGAATTAATGTAGACGAAATAAATGATGTCCAAACAAATAATGGCAGGCGCATCATTGTCATACCTGGTGCACGCATATTAACGATTGTAACTAAGAAGTTAATCGCCGAAATAAGTGTACCAATACCTGAGACTTGTAAACCTAATACATAGAAGTCAAGTCCAAGTCCACCGTAATCACGGCTTGAAAGTGGTACATAAGCTGTCCAACCAGCATCTGGTCCGCCACCAAAGAACCAACTCAAACTTAGTAAAAGTCCACCAGAAAAGAAGATCCAGAAACCGAGCGCGTTGACAAACGGGAATGCAACGTCACGAGCACCGATTTGTAGTGGAATAACGTAGTTCATAAATGCAAACAATAATGGTGTGGCTGCTAAGAATAGCATAATCGTACCGTGCATCGTAATAAACTCATTAAATGTTTGACCACTTAAGAAGTTCATTTCAGGATACATCAGCTGAATACGCATAAATAGCGCCATTACACCAGCTTTGACAAAGAAAAGTGTCCCTGCGATCAAATACATAATCGCAATCTTTTTATGGTCAACGGTTGTTAACCAATCCCAGATGACACTTTTTTCTTGTTTCTGTGTAGCCAATGGGTTTACCTCCTTCTAAATCAAGTTCGCTAGTCTTATTCCTTTACATTTAAAGAACGCAGATATGCAATAAGAGCTTCCATATCTTCATCACTCATATCAGGGAATGCAGGCATTTCATTTCCTTGTTTAAGAGATTCAGGATCACGAATCCAAGCTTCTAGATTCTCGTCTGTATTCTCAAGGTATCCAGCAATTACTTCACGCTCACCAAAGTTGGTAAAAGTAGGACCTGCTGCAGTTCCAGCTCCACCTACCGCATGACATCCGATACAAGAATTTTCTTCAAATACTGCGCGACCTTGGTTTGCAAGCGTTTCAGTTGGTTCTTCAACCTCAGCTGTCATGCCTTCAACCCAAGCATCGTATTCTTCACGCTCAAGAGCGATCAGTTTAAAGTCCATTAAAGCATGTGCAGGACCACAAAGCTCAGCACATTTACCTTTGTAGACACCAGGCTCATCTGCTTCCAACCACATATGGTTAGTAATACCAGGAACGGTATCAAGCTTACCACCTAGTGCTGGGACCCAGAACGAGTGAATTACATCTTGTGCATGAAGTTCGAAGATTACTTTCTCTCCTACTGGAATATATACTTCTTGCCCAGCAGTAAAGCCTTCTTCTTCATAGTCAAATTGCCACCAGAATTGATGACCTGTTACCTTAATGTAAACAGTATCCTCGCCCACTTCTGGGTCTGGCTCCTTATCTGCAAACATAAACGTACCAGTAATTGTTGGTACCGCTAAGATGATAAGCAGAATAATAGGAATAACTGTCCACGTAATTTCAAGTGCCGTATTCCCGTGAACCTGTTTAGGAATCTCGTCGTCACCAGGCTTGCGACGATATTTTGCAAGAATGATGAAAAAGATTGCAAATACGACAATACTCACAAGGGCCATGACAATTATTGAAAGAATCATATTATCATAAATCCATTGTGACTGAGGACCCTTAGGATCAAGAGCCGTTAGGTTTTCCTCCCCCAGACACCCCGTCAACAATAGGGTTAAAAATGAAAGAGGTAGAAAACGCGATGCTGTTTTCCAAAGTTTCATCTGACAATCCAACCTCACTTTCGTCAAGTAGTTATGACTACATAAAAATATTTATCATCAAAAATTCACCTCTAATTATTAGAAATGAACAATGACCATAAGAACAAAAAGAATCGTTAAGTAATTTAACGAATAAACAAACATTAGTCTTGCCCACTTAATATCGTCTTTCATCTTAAATCCAGCAATCCCAAGGGCAAGCCAGCCTACCCCAAGTACAGCGGCAACGACAGTGTAGACAATCCCAAATGGATAGAGCATTAACGAAACGGGCAATAAGGCAGCTACATACACAACCATTTGTCTTTTCGTCATCTCAAATCCTGCCACAACTGGCAACATCGGAATTCCAGCTGCTCGGTACTCTTCCACACGCTTCATTGCTAGTGCTAAAAAGTGTGGAGGCTGCCAGAAAAACATAATAAAGAATAGCAACCAAGCATACATGTGAAGACTTCCATCAATTGCAGCCCATCCAATTAATGGCGGTACAGCTCCAGAAAAGCTTCCTACAATTGTATTTAATGTAGTTGTTCTCTTGGTCCACATAGTGTAGAGCACTACATAAATAAACAAACCAATTAAACCAATTACTGCTGCTGTTGGCGTTGTAAGCGCTAAAAAGATTATCCCTAAAGCAGCCTGTCCAAGTCCAACAAGTAGTACATGTTTAGCAGAAAAGCGACCTGTTACAGTTGGCCTTTCTTTTGTTCGCTCCATGAGGTGATCAATGTCACGGTCAATGTAGTTGTTTAGTGTACATCCACCTGCCATGACTAAAGCAGCCCCTAGAAGCGCAAAAATCATTGTTCCAAGATGCGTGGTAAAGACTGCACCTGTATAAACAATTGCCAAGTAAATCCCGGCAAAGGTTGTAATTAAATTAGAAGTAACTATCCCCTGCTTTGCTAGCACAAGATAATCTTTCCATGATTTTTGCTGAACGTCAGCAACTGATGAATCAGGACCAGCTTCGATTACATCTGTTGCATCGATGGCTGTATTTGACTTATTCATCAATTCTTCACCCCCTTTGTAGAATGAACCTTTCGTACAGACATTTCTACAAAAAATAAATTAGGCATCGTAATCACACCTAATATCTGTCACAATCACATTATATCTCAAAATCTTATTTGTTTCAGCAAAATCACGAGTTTCACATTTTCTTCACATTTGGAATTCGACATAAAATCTTCACGGTGAGGAAATTGACTTTTATTTGCTTTGTTTTTAAGATCAAATTGAGACAAATGTTTTTTACTCTTGCTTACTCTAGCATAAAATCAGATAATTTTATAGAAGGAAAGGTGAATTTAGTGCACAAACGTTTGAAATTATACAGTGTGATTACTTCTATTGGGATACTAATTGTTCTCCTACAAGGTGCACTCGTTACTAAAACCGGGTCTGGTGAAGGATGCGGAGCAACTTGGCCCTTGTGTTTTGGTGAAGTTATACCAACCAGCCCTGCAATTGAAACGATCATAGAATATAGTCACCGCATCGTCTCTGGTTTAGTAGGTGCCATGGTCATTATCCTTGCCATCTGGGCATGGAAACAGCTTAAACACATGAGAGAGGCGAAGACTCTTTCCATTGCAGCTGTCGTTCTTATTATCTTTCAAGGATTACTTGGAGCTGGTGCAGTTGTATTTGGTCAATCAAAAGCCATCTTAGCGCTACATTTTGGTATTTCTGCTATGTCGCTTGCATCTGTGGTACTTTTAACCATTCTTGCTTTTGAAGACGGACGGCAAAACCAAATAGCTCCTAAAGTTAGCAAAGGATTTAAATACTATGTATTCTTCGTCATTACTTATTGTTATGCTGTCATCTATTCAGGCGCCTATGTCAAACATTCCGAAGCGACTTTAGCTTGCGCTGGTTTCCCTTTATGTAATGGTCAATTATTCCCCGGGTTATCAGGCCCGATAGGAGCACATTATTTCCATAGAGTGGTAGGAACGATTCTTCTCGTTACATTGTTTATTCTTATGATTTGGACGTTATCACGCTATCGTCATCACCGTATACTCGTGTGGACAAGCGTTTTAGCCTTTTTATTGGTAGTTGGTCAGTTTATTAGTGGTATTTCAGTAGTATTTACGCAAAATGCTTTATCTGTCGGTCTTATTCATGCATTAATTATTTCTATATTGTTTTCAACGCTTTGCTATATGACGATGATTCTTACAAGACCTTCTAAATAAACAAAGAAAATGACAGCATAAATTGCTGTCATTTTTGTTTCTTACCTATTCATTTCGCTTTTATACATCTTTGCTCTCTTTAAAAAGAGTAATCGCTTTTTTTCTTTGTACACTATGATCAATTGTAGGCTCTGGATAATGCTCACCAATCACGCACTTATACTTTTGTTGTTCTTCTTTACTCATTTTCCAAGGCTCATGTATAAAATGCTCAGGGACACTTTTTAATTCCGGAATATATTTACGAATATAACTCCCGCTTTCATCAAACCTCTTAGATTGAATAACGGGATTAAATACCCGAAAATAAGGTACTGCATCCGTTCCAACAGAGGCAGCCCATTGCCATCCACCTACATTAGAAGAAGGATCATAGTCAATAAGCATTTCTTCAAAATAACGTTCCCCCAAACGCCAATCAAGTAAATAATCTTTAACGAGAAAAGAAGCTGTAATCATTCGGAGGCGATTGTGCATCCAACCTTCCATTTTTAATTGCCTTATACCTGCATCGACGATGGGATAACCGGTCTTACCTTCTTTCCAAGCATTCAACCTTTCTTCATCTTGACTCCATCGTATTTTGCGAAAATCTGGTATAATTTCTTCTTCTTTACATTTCGGCTCATAATAGTGGACCATCCTATAAAAATCTCTCCACGCTAACTCTTTAATATACGTTTCGGCACTATGTTCATTTGCTTCTGATTCTATTACTTGATTGTAGATCGAACGAACGGAAAGTACCCCTGTTTTTAAGTAGGGTGATAGCCGACTTGTACCAATCATGGTAGGAAAATCCCGATGCCGACTATACGTACTTAATCTTTCTTCTATAAAAGTTTGTAATCGTAAAATAGCCTGTTCTTCTCCAATCGCCGACCACTTTCGTTGACATTTGTCGAGAAGGTCAACGAATTTTTTTTCTGCCTTTTCATCTATTGGCTTACTTTTCAGAAAGCATGCCCGGAGCATGTCTTCTTCTATCCGCTTTGGTACTCTTTTATTCTCACTTACCCACGCTTTATAATACGGTGTAAAAACTTTATAGGGGCTACCATCTTTCTTTAAGACTTGATCAGGCTCCGTTAAGTAGGAGTCTTCAAAATGATACATAGGAATGCTCTTTGCTAGCAGATAATTCTTAGCAATTTGGTCACGAATAGCTCCACTTCCTACTCTGTCATTATTGACAAACAGCGCTTCAATTTGGGGATGAGCTTGTAATAGTGATTCAAGGGCTTCTTCAATTGTTCCAGTCACAATATAGAGGTCTCCCCCCATCCTTTTAAGTCGATTTTTAAAATGTAAAACCGTTTGAAAAAAATAATCATGATGAGCAGGCTCGGTCGTTGCCGTGTCAGGGTCTAAATAAAAGAAAGTAATAATCTTAGCATTTATCTCCTCTGCCATTTCAATAGCATGTACTAATGCTGTATGATCGTGCAACCTGAAATCACTTCTAAACCATACCGCTACTTTTTTACCCATTATAACCACCTCCACATTCAACAAATAAACAACAAAACTTATACAAAAAATGTTATAACAGGTGTGAATGTTATACAAGAAAAAAGACACACCCCCTCATTAATTGAGTAGGTTGTGTCTTTTTATAGTTAAGCTAATTCAATTAATAAATCACCTGTTAGAATAGGGTCTCCATCATTAACATAGACCTCTTTTACTTCTCCGTCAAAGGATGCCTGAACGGTCGTTTCCATCTTCATTGCTTCTGTAATCATCAAATGATCACCTTTTTTGACTTTATCACCTTTTTGTACCAAGGTCTTTACGACAGTCCCTGGCATTGATGCTCCGATTTGATTCGGGTTATCCTTGTCTACTTTAGGTCTAGATACTGCAGTTGATGCTACATTCATATCTTTTATGATGACTTCACGAGGCTGTCCATTTAATTCAAAGTAAACAATTCTTGTTCCATCTTCTTGTGGCTTTGATAAAGAAATAAATTTAACAATTAATGTTTTTCCTTTTTCAATTTCCACTTCGATCTCTTCACCTAAGCGCATTCCATAAAAGAAGGTTAGCGTGTCAAGTACTGATACATCTCCGAATTGATTTCTAAAAGCTTCAAACTCAGAGTATACTTTCGGATATAGGGCATAGGAAAGCATATCATGACTAGTCACCTGTCGATCTAGTTGTTTAAATAGCTTTTCTTTAATCTCCTGGAAATCAACTGGTTCCATATGCTCGCTCGGTCTACCTTCAATAGGTGGGCGCCCTTTTAGAATAATTTTCTGAAGTTTTTCAGGAAACCCTTGGTAAGGTTGACCTAACTGTCCTTCAAATAACTCCACAACGGAATCAGGGAAGTCTAATGATTCACCACGATTATACACATCTTCTTCTGTTAACTCATTTTGAACCATGTATAATGCCATGTCTCCAACAACCTTAGAAGATGGTGTGACTTTTACAACATCGCCAAACATATCATTGACTGTTCGGTACATCTTTTTCACTTCATTCCACCGAGCTTCCAAACCAACTGCTTTTGCTTGTTGTTGCAGGTTGCTGTATTGTCCACCTGGCATTTCGTGCTCATATACTTCCGTATGTGGAGCATTCATACCACTTTCGAATCCAGAATAATATTTTCTCGTCCCTTCCCAGAACTCACCAAGTTGTTCAAGGGCATGGATATCAATATCAGGCTTTCGATCAGAATGGCTCAATGCATAATATAAGCTGTTTGCACTTGGTTGAGACGTTAGGCCTGCCATTGAACCTACAGCCACATCCACAATGTCTACACCAGCTTCAATAGCTTTAGCATACATCAACAATCCATTCCCACTCGTATCATGAGTATGGAGGTGAATCGGAATATCTACTGAATCTTTTAAAGTAGAAATTAATTGGTAAGCAGCTTCTGGTTTTAACAGTCCTGCCATATCTTTAATTCCTAGAATATGTGCACCTGCTTGCTCAAGCTCTTTAGCAAGGTTCTTGTAATATACAAGATCATATTTAGATCTAGCTGGATCTAAAATATCTCCTGTGTAACACATCGCTGCCTCTGCAATCTTATTATTGTTGCGAACAGAATCAATGGCAAGTCTCATACCTGGAACCCAGTTTAAACTATCAAAGATACGGAACACATCAATACCTGCGCTGCTAGACTTAGCAACAAATTCCTCGATTACGTTATCAGGGTAATTTTTGTATCCAACCGCATTTGAAGCTCGTAGCAACATTTGGAATAAAACATTTGGAGCTTGTTTACGTAGTGTTAATAATCGTTCCCATGGATCTTCATGCAGGAAGCGCATTGCAACATCAAACGTTGCCCCGCCCCACATTTCCATCGAAAATAAATTAGGAAGCATACGTGCAGTAGGCTCAGCGATTTGTTTTAAGTCATGAGTACGTACACGTGTTGCTAATAGAGATTGATGTGCATCACGGAAAGTCGTATCAGTGAGCAACACATTTTGTTGATCTTTTACCCATTTCGCTAATGCTTCTGGGCCTTCTCTATCTAAGATCTGCTTCGTTCCATCCGGAATAGGCTCCGTTAATTTAAGTTTAGGAACATGCGGTTTTTCAAGAATTGGTTTTTTCATTTTTTCAAGTCCTGGATACCCATTAACAATGGTCTCCCCGATAAATGAAAGCATTTTTGTACCACGGTCTTTGCGCTTTGGAAATACAAATAACTCTGGTGTTGTATCGATGAACGATGTATTGTATTCACCATTTAAGAAACGCGGATGTTGAACAACATTTTCTAAAAAGGCGATATTCGTTTTAATTCCACGGATACGGAATTCTCTTAAGTTTCGTAACATCTTAGCAGCTGCACTTTCAAATGATAATGCCCACGTTGAAACTTTAACCAATAACGAATCATAATATGGAGTAATGACCGCACCTTGGAATCCATTCCCTGCATCAAGTCGTACACCAAAGCCTCCGCCTGTACGATACGCATTGATTCTTCCCGTATCAGGCATAAAACCATTACTTGGATCTTCCGTCGTAACTCGAGACTGAATCGCATATCCATTACAGACAATTTTCTCTTGTTCAGGAATGCCTAATTTATTTCCATGTAGCTTTTCACCATCTGCGATAAAGAGTTGTGATTGCACAATGTCAATTCCTGTAACCATTTCAGTAATCGTATGCTCCACTTGAACTCGAGGATTTACTTCGATAAAGTAAAATTCTCCATTATCTGTAACTAGGAATTCGACCGTTCCTGCGTTCACATAATTAACTTTTTCCATCAACTGGACGGCCGCTTCACAAATTCGCTCTCTTAGCTCAAGATCAAGAGACACACTTGGCGCAATCTCAACAACCTTTTGATGACGACGTTGGACTGAGCAATCACGGTCGTATAAATGAACCGTTTGTCCATGCTTATCAGATAAAATTTGAACTTCAATATGTTTAGGGTTTTCGATGAACTTCTCTACATACACTTCATCATTACCAAAAGCTGATTTCGCTTCAGACTTTGCTCGCTCATAGGACTCTTTCATCTCAGCCTCTGAACGGACAATTCTCATCCCTCGACCGCCTCCACCTAAAGAGGCTTTAATTATAAAAGGATACCCATTTTCTTCACCAAATTTCGCAACCTCTTCCAAGCTAGAAACCGGTCCATCGCTGCCAGGAATGACTGGTAAATTTGCTTTAATAGCTTGCGTTCTAGCTTGGACTTTATCACCAAACATAATTAAGTGCTCTAGCTCTGGTCCAATGAAAATGATTCCTTCCTCTTTACAGCGAGTTGCGAAATCAATATTTTCCGATAAAAAACCATAACCTGGATGGATTGCATCAACATCATGTAACTTAGCTACTTCAATAATGTTCTCTATATCTAAGTATGCATCAATAGGCTTTTTATCTTCGCCTACCAAATACGCTTCATCTGCTTTATATCTATGGTAAGCACCCGCGTCTTCTTTAGAATAAATGGCCACTGTACGAATATGTAATTCAGTGCACGCACGAAAGATTCGTATGGCAATTTCACCACGATTAGCAACTAGTACTTTTTTGATATTGGTCAATCCGTTCATATACTTCCTCCTCCACTCTACTTCTTTATCTTTTTTTATATTTCGGTTTGCTTGTCTTCTAGTATATTAAAAGCTTTATCTATTTTGCAAATAGTTTTTAGACAGTTTCGATTTATTGCACAATAAAACGCTCTCAACTTTGTGTATGTTTTAACATTTCTTCGTATAAAAACAAAAAAAGCCAAGCCCCTTATGGATAGCTTGACCTTTTCTTATTTACGTAATGATGCTTCATGAAGAGCAGCTAGCTTTCTTTCAAGTTCATTAAGTAGTTGCTTTCCTTCATCTTCCCGAACAAGCTCAAGGCGAATGGCAAAGTCAATTTCTCTAGACAAACCAAACATCTGTGTATCTAAAACCTCTTCATAAAGAGGACACTGTGGCATCGTTAAATTTTCCATTTGCACTTCAATAAGCTGTTGGATTTTTTCCGCATCGGATTTTAGAAGGGCATACGCTCTTTCTTTATGTTCACTCACCATGTCTTGAGACACGCTGTCCCCTCCTTACATATTAATATCCTTGCATTAATAGTATCTTTTAAACCAATAAAATGCAATGATTTTAAATCTCAATTAACAATTTAATTGCAAATGATTTTCACTACTACTAGAAAATACTTAAATCATAATAACTAGATATCGCTTCGAGCAACTTCATTCCTGCCACACTATTGCCTTTTTCATCAAGAGCTGGACCATAAATCCCTATCCCTATCCCATTAGGTACTGCTCCAACAATCCCTCCAGAAACTCCACTTTTAGCAGGGATCCCTACCCGAATGGCAAATTCACCAGAAGAATTGTACATTCCACATGTCACCATAAATGTCTTAACAAGTCTCGCAATTTCAAAGGGAACAATCTCAACCCCTTCTTCATTTCTCCCTTTATTTGCAAGCACATAACCAATCCTTGCTAGATCATCGCAGTTTACTTCGATTGCACACTGTTTAGTATAAAAATCAAGTAGTTGATCAACATCTTCATTAATAATTCTGTACTGCTTCATAAAAAAAGCAAGTGAGCGATTTAAGTGAGCAGTATTAAATTCGGATTGAGCAACCTCGCGATTATAAGTAACACTAGGCCTGCCACACATATCTCTGATCAGTTGAAGAAGCCTCTCTAACCTTTCGTCCGTCGACTCCCCTTCAATTAGATGACTTACTGCCAATGCTCCAGCATTAATCATCGGGTTAAGTGGTTTAGCGACAAGTGATTCTAGCTTTGCAATTGAATTATAAGGGTCCCCTGTTGGCTCCATACCCACCTTATCAAATACGATTTCTTCTCCATGATCCATTAATGCTAAAGCTAATGTTAAGACTTTTGAGATGCTTTGTAGGGTGAACATTTCAGAAGAATGTCCTGCAGAGAAACAAGTTGAATTTCCATCATAAATTGAAACAGCTAAAATATCTTGATTCGCCTTCGCTAATGCAGGAATATAATCTGCCACTTTCCCATTTGCTGTGAATGGTTGTACTTCTTTTACAAGCTTTTCTAATTGTTCACCATATTGACAGACCACAGAACACCCTCCAATAGGTTATTTTCTTTTATTATAACCAAATGTGACAAAAACATGGTAACGCTTTATACTTGAGAAGATGATCAGAAAAAGAATGGAGGATGTAAGAGATGGAGGAATTTGTGTTTTTTATTGAGGGGAAGGTTGATCACCCTTTAACGATTGATCCAAGCGTATGGATTTTTGATGAACGTAAAGTTGATCTAACTACATATTTTAGCGAAGAAAGAACGTTTGAAGATCAAGATGAAGTTTATACTAAGGCGATATCTGCACAGTGGGACAAAGAAATTATAGAAGGTTCAACACCTCCAAGACCGGATTCAAATGATAATAAAATTAACTATAATAAAAAAGAATTAACAACCGGGTCCTTTGGGATGCCCCTGGCTCCGTTTATAAAAAATGTAAAACCGAAAGAAGACGTCAGTGAGGTTATCATTGAACAATTAAATGGTGAAGAATTGACAATTACATATGAAGAAGCAGTGGAAATGATTGTAGGATTCTCGCAAGAAGGCAGACCATTAAAAGAAACTGGACCTATTCACTTGTATTTTGGTGACGGCTCAAATCAAACTTCTCCCATTACTCACGTAAAAAAATTAACGATAAAATAAGGAACGATGACCTCGCTTATCTAATAGGATAAACGAGGTCAATTCTCTCTCTTTATAGAAGGTCGGCTGCTAACTGAGCCAAACCGGATCTTTCCCCTTTAACAAGCTTCACATGCCCACTTACTGTTTGCTCCTTGAACTTTTCAACAACATAGGTCAATCCATTATTATACTCATCTAAATATGGATGATCAATTTGTTGTGGGTCACCCATCAACACAATTTTACTTCGTTCTCCAACTCGCGTTAAGATCGTTTTCACTTCATGCTTTGTTAAATTTTGTGCTTCATCAATAATAATAAATTGATCTGGTATACTTCTTCCTCTAATGTACGTTAATGCCTCAACTTGAATCGATCCCATCCCTGCTAAGATTTGATCAATTTCACCCGGCTTTTTCGTGTTGAATAGAAATTCTAAATTGTCATAGATCGGCTGCATCCATGGTCTTAACTTCTCTTCTTTTTCTCCAGGTAAATATCCTAAGTCCTTTCCAAGAGGTACAACGGGTCTAGCAACGACTAGTTTTTTAAATTTACCCATATCCTCAGTTTGCATTAAGCCAGCCGCAAGAGAAAGTAACGTTTTACCAGTCCCCGCTTTCCCAACCATCGTAATAAGGCTTATATCATCTCTTAAAAGAAGTTCAAACGCCATTTTTTGTTGAACATTCCGAGGCTTAATCCCCCATACTTGATCAGGATCACTTACAAATGGCTTTACCTTCTTTCCATCAGGTTCTACTTTACCAATAGCCGAACTTGAGCTACCAAGAGCATCTTTCATGATGATAAATTGATGAGGGTAAAAAGGATGCTTGGTCAATTCTGAGATCGCTAGCTCCCCTTGTGAATAAAAACGCTTCATTACATCTTGATCGACATATATTTCCACATATCCAGGGTACACTGAATCGAATTCAATTACTCGATCACTTAAAAAATCCTCAGCTGGTAACCCGAGTGCATCAGCTTTCACCCGAACAAGAGCATCTTTGCTTACCATAATGACTTGTTTTCCATTTTCCCGTTCTTGTTCTTCAAGCATTAAGTTAAGCGCTACAGCAATGATACGGTTGTCGTTCGACATTTCTGCAAAGGAATCTTTTAACCGTTGAAAAGAGCGATGATTTAACTCAACACGCAGTTTCCCTCCATCACCTAGTGGCACCCCCTCATGCAATTTCCCTTTTGTTCTCAACTTATCTATAAGTTTCGAGAAATGACGTGCATTCCTACCCACTTCATCCATGTATCTTTTTTTGGAATCAACTTCTTCTAAAACAACGGCTGGAATTACCACTTCATTTTCTTTAAAGGAGAAAATGGAGTGAGGGTCCTGTAGTAGTACGTTTGTATCTAAAACGTAGATTTTATTCAACATTCCGCCTCCTGACTCAAGTATCGTTGCGCTGCTTGTTACTAATTTATGCTCATTACCATGATAATGTACTCAATTTGTTTTACTCTTTCTCATTATCACTATATGTCTTAGTCCCAAAAGTTAGACGAGGAATCTAAAAGTGAATAAAGTTTTAAGCGAATACAATTCATCAATTAAACAAAAAAAGACTTACGCTAATGCGTAAGTCTTTTTCCTTTAAGATTCAAATGCTTTTAGGGCCTCCATTACTTGACGATCAAGCTTTGTAGCAGCATCGGCATCATATGTTTTATCATATTCTGGATTTTGAACAATTTTTGCCCCATAAAACATCACATCACGGACCTCTTCTACCTCTACTTCAATTAATGACAATTTTAACGGAACAGATTCTATCTTCTCTGCTGCGATAGTAGCTTTACCTGACACTGAATAAGTGGATCCATTAGCAATAATCGTCAAAACAACACCAGGCTGTTCTTTAATATTTGTAATGATACGAGACCGTTTATCGATTGCAAACCGAATCGCTTTAGTCGAAGGGGCATATACCCAAGAGATTGCATTAACATTAGGTGATTTCTTTTCGAAATCAACTGTCGCAAGCGTTACGTATCTTTCTTTTTGCAAAAGAGGTAATAGTTCAGTCGTTAATTCATGTTCTACTTGATTGGCCATCTTCATCCCCCCATGAGTTCAATTATACCTTATTAGTATACTATACCTACATTAAACCATTTTTAAAACTTTCTTTTTTTCACAGCTCCCTTTACAATGGAATAAGTAGGATTATTATAGGATTGATAGAAACGGAGTGGTAGAGTCATGAGAGTGAAATGTGTACTCTGTGATAAAATTGACAAAATAGACGACCAACTCCCATTAGCGAAACGACTACGCAATCGGCCCATCCATACGTATATGTGCAATGAATGTGATGAGCGAATTAGGGAACGGACGTTAGAGAGACAAGCTAGCGGCAATTTCACCTTAACGTATAAGACCGAAAAAGAAAGCGAGTGGTTATAAACCACTCGCTTTCCTGCTGTCTTATACTTCTTTTTTTTCTTCACGGTGTCGGTATAACCGATAACGATATATACCCAGCACAAGTGCTGAAATGAGAAGAATAACAATAATCGGTGCACCAAAGGCAAATTCCATCAGCCATAAAACAAAGCAACCGATAATTAACATAATATAGACGACTACCTTCTTTAAGATCGGTAGCTCTCTTGCAAAGCCCAGATTAAAAACCAATATAGCCAAAATAACGATGGCTAAATAGGCTAGTAGGCCATACCATGGATTCTCAGCAGTTGCTTGCATCAGCCAAGAATAGCCTTCTAAGTTCGCCTCTTGTAACTGTTGGTTGTCCAAGGATCTCCCAACCTTTCTTACCTATTATTGCTTAGCAGCTAGTTTATTACGTTTCTCATTACGTTCACGTTCAGTCTTAATTAAGATTTTTTTACGTAAACGAATGGATTCAGGTGTTAACTCACAATATTCATCCTCGTTTAAGTACTCAAGCGCTTCTTCAAGAGTCATAATACGAGGTCTCTTCATTGTAACAGTATTATCCTTATTAGCAGATCGAACGTTGGTTTGTTGTTTCATCTTCGTAATATTTACCACCAGGTCATTATCACGAGTATGTTCCCCAACAATCATACCTTCGTAAATTTCAGTACCTGGCTCAACAAAGATTGTACCACGGTCTTCAACTTGCATAATACCATATTGACTCGCTTTTCCAGTCTCCATAGAAACAAGAACACCTTGACGACGTCCCCCAACTTGACCTGCAGCCATTGGTTGATAGCTATCAAATGAATGGTTGATGATACCATATCCACGAGTTTGAGAAAGGAACTCAGTTGTGTAACCAATTAATCCACGTGCAGGAACCATAAATTCTAGACGAACTTGGCCACTACCTGTGTTTGTCATATTGACCATTTCACCTTTACGCTCACCTAACGATTCCATTACAGCACCTGTATATTCTTCAGGAACATCAATTTGAACTCGTTCTACCGGCTCACATTTCACGCCATCAATGTCACGGATAATTACTTCTGGCTTCGATACTTGAAGCTCGTACCCTTCGCGACGCATGTTTTCAATTAGAATCGATAAGTGTAATTCCCCACGTCCAGAAACGACCCAAACATCAGGTGAACCTGTATCTTCAACTCTTAAACTAACATCCGTTTCAAGCTCTGAACGAAGACGCTCTTCGATTTTTCTACTTGTTACAAATTTCCCTTCACGACCTGCAAATGGGCTATTGTTAACAAGGAATGTCATTTGAAGAGTTGGCTCGTCAATACGTAGGATCGGAAGAGCTTCTTGATGGTCAACAGGACATACTGTTTCACCAACGTTAATTTCTTCCATACCTGAAACAGCAATTAAATCGCCTGCTTTTGCTTCTTCAATTTCCGTACGTTTTAAACCTAGGAAACCAAATAATTTCGTAACGCGGTATTGCTTAACAGAACCATCAATTTTCATTAGAGAAACCTGTTGGCCTACCTTAATCGTTCCACGGAAGACACGTCCAATACCAATACGTCCTAAATAGTCATTGTAATCAAGCATTGTTACTTGGAATTGAAGAGGCTCATCACTATTATCAATTGGAGCTGGAATTTCTTTAATAATCGTCTCTAATAAACATGTCATGTTATCATCTTGCTTTTCAGCATTCATACTAGCTGTTCCATTAATTGCTGAAGCAAAGACAACTGGGAAGTCTAATTGGTCCTCGTCTGCTCCAAGGTCAATAAATAAATCAACTACTTCGTCTACTACTTCATTCGGACGAGCAAAATCACGGTCAATTTTATTAACAACAACTACTGGCGTTAATTTTTGTTCAAGCGCTTTTTTTAATACGAAACGTGTTTGAGGCATACATCCCTCATATGCATCAACAACGAGTAGAACACCGTCTACCATTTTCATAATACGCTCTACTTCACCACCAAAGTCAGCGTGACCTGGTGTATCCATAATATTAATACGTTTATCTTCATAGTTAATTGCTGTATTTTTAGCAAGGATTGTAATTCCACGCTCTTTTTCTAATGCATTAGAGTCCATTGCTCTTTCTTCAACTTGCTCATTTTCACGGAATGTACCCGATTGTTTTAAAAGTTCGTCAACCAATGTTGTTTTACCGTGGTCAACGTGGGCGATGATTGCGATATTACGTATATCATTACGATGTGTCATTAAATTCTCTCCTTATTTGTTGATTAACTGTCTAAGTATAGCACAAATTGTCTTATAAAAGGCAACTTGATTCTAAAGGATGCTTTATCTTTAACGTATTTGTCACAATGTCAGGGTTTTTCTTTCTCTCATTTCACGTTACACTTATAGATAGTGATTCAATCTTAGGGGGATATGTATGAAAAAGGAGAATGTACTGTTTTTATTATTAGCAATTATTACTGTCATATGTATTATGAGTATCGGTGTAGCTGTTGCTGAGCGAAGTATTATTATTGCATTACTTTCTGTAGTCGGAATTGTTATTGCACTATTTTTAGGAATTTCTTTGCGTAAAAAAATAAATGAAGTCAGTGAATAATTGATAGATTAATGAAATAAAACAAGCTTGAGAAGGAATGCTTCTCAAGCTTGTTTTTTATTAATATTCTTCTCCAATATAAATGGAGATAATTTCTTTATGTAAGTGCGGTTTTGATGCAAAAAGAGTACCTGAATCTGTTAATGATAACGGATCACCTTGAAAATTAGATGCGACACAGCCGACTTCATTTAATATGATCATTCCAGCAGCGTAATCCCATGGAGATAACTGAACGCTTAAATAGCCATCCAGACGATCCGAAGCGACATAAGCCATTTCTAGTGCAGCTGATCCATAAGAGCGGATACTTCTTACATCTCGAACCAATGCTTTAAGAGGGTTGCGATATGGATTCGTCTGCTCCACTATCCATCTTGCATTTAATCCAATAACGGATTCATGTAAGGGACGTTCTTTTACTGGTGGAAGTTCTGCCCCATTAAGAAAAGCACCCTTTCCTCTATGAGCATGAAATAATTCATCACGCATAACGTCATAAATTAAACCTATCATACCTACTTTGTTGTGATAAACCGCTACAGAGATTGCAAAATTTTGTTTTTGATGAATAAAATTCATCGTTCCATCAATCGGATCAATAATCCAAACCGTTCCATCTAAAGATGGTTCCTCATCCGAAATCCCCTCTTCACCTAAAAAATAGTGTTCAGGAAAAGCTTCTTGAATTTTTTCATAGAAAAAAGCTTCAATCGCCCGATCCACTTCTGTCACAAGATCATCAGGGTTTGATTTAGATTCAATATCGATCGGGCCAGCCAATGTCTTTTTGATTTTATGACCTGCTTCATATACCCAATTTGTAGCAACTTTCTCAAGTTCTAACCAATCTACTGACATGATGCTGCCCCCTTTGACTTCACTATTTCTATTTAATCTACTTCCATTATGACACAACTTCTTCTGAATGAAAACGGAGAAGCTTTTCTCAAACAGTAGTTGATTCTAATATGTCAGAAATAGAAAAAGAAACGAAGATCGTCTCCGTTTCTTTTCAATATACATACTTTATTTAATTTAATATTTTTCTATTTTGGAGTTTTAAGAATTCTTTTCTTAAGGATTCAAGCTCTCTCTTAGCATCATTTATCTTAATCAAATCTTCTTTTAACATGGCATCATGTAGTGTCATTAGCTCATAATCAATCTCTAGCCTAAGGACTGGCATTCTCTTCTCTACATCCATACATTTAACCTCTTGAATTACTTGCTTCATTGCCCAACACCCCTTTTTGATTAGAGTTTAGCAGATAGGATAAGTTCGAAAGAGATCTCACTAAATTTACTGAAAATTTAGTTATTTATATTATAGCATATGTTAAGACAAGATAAAATGCAACTAATGTTTTATTATTTTATGAATTTTCTAACTATTCATTAGAGCTTGTCTTATGATTATCTATGTTTGTTATGGTAATATTAGAACACAAGAAACTCAGGAGGCTGAAAAAATGACTGTTGAAGGTTTCACTCAAAAAGATTTTGACGTATTCAAAATAGAAGGCTTAGAACCGCGAATGGATGCTTTAAAGCAGCTTATACGCCCCAAATTTGAAGCCCTAGGTGAAGAACTCTCTCCAACCCTATCTTCTATAACAGGTGACGAAATATTTACTCATGTGGCTAAGCATGCAAGAAGAAAAGTGAACCCACCTAATGATACATGGGTTGCATTTGCTGCAAATAAGCGTGGTTATAAAAAATTACCACATTTTCAAGTAGGATTATTTGAAACTCATTTATTTGTTTGGTTTGCTATGATTTATGAAGCACCTGCTAAAGGTGAGTTCGCTGAGAATTTATTAAAAAATCCACAAAAATGGATGAAGGATTTACCTGAAGATTTTGTATGGTCGATTGATCATATGAAACCAGATGCCATTAAACAAAGTGACCTTTCTCTGGAAGAGTTCACATCTATGCTCGAGAGATTACGTGATGTAAAAAAGGCCGAGCTGCTTTGCGGGATTAATATCGATCGAAATGACCCTATTTTAGAAGATGGAGAAGCTCTTGTTAAACGAATTGAGCAAACCTACCAATCTCTTCTTCCGCTTTATAAAGAAGCACAACATGCATCGGTTCCTTCTTAAAAAATAAAAGGCTGACCACTTTTTTAGACGGTCAGCCTTTTATTTCATTTCATTTTCACAATCGATTTTTCTTCTTGTTCTCTAGCTTGTTTAACCGTGTGATAACAAGAAACATTTGCCTGCTGTTCAAATTCTTTAAACACTTGTTTCTCTTCACTTTTTGAAGGGACAATTTCTTTAAAGCGACGATACTTACTTAATATTTCCTCACGCCCTATACCCTTTTGATAGGCCTTTTCAATTGCTTGAAAAAATTCTACTACGTCAATCACTTCTTCTGTTGACCAATCTAGGGAGATCGGCATATTCATTTCCATATTATTTACCTTCTTTCTCTATCTATCACTTTAGAAGCATCATTTCCAGCGACTTCTGATTTGGATTCCTTCATTAATCATTCGATCCATTAATTCTTGCACAGACGGAACATCTTGAATACGGCCCATCACCTGTCCTGCCCATCCAAAACCTTCTTCTTCCTTACCATCATATATATAGGCTTTGTTGGCTTCACCACTAATATACGACTTTAATGCTTCATATGTAGGAGTCTTTTGCTCAATTTCTAAAATCTTATCCGTCCACCCATTTCTTAGAGCTCTTGCAGGTGCTCCGATCGAGCGCTTAATCACTACTGTATCTTCTTCAGATGCATGAACAAGTTGGTCTTTATATAGGGAGCTTGCATGCACACATTCCTTCGTTGCGATAAACCTAGTCCCCATTTCAATTCCCTCTGCTCCAAGAGCCAATGCAGCCATCATACCACGACCGTCCCCGATCCCACCAGATGCAATCACAGGTATTTTAACAGCATCAACAACTTGAGGGATTAAGACCATCGTTCCTGTATCACTACGCCCCAAATGACCGCCGCCTTCTTGCCCTACTACCATAACTGCATCTGCACCTAATTCTTCTGCCTTCTCCGCCTGTCTTCTAGCAGCCACGAGTACTAGTGTTTTTATCGAGGTTCCTTTTAACATGTTAAAAATTGGAGTGGGGTTCCCACCTGTCATTGAGATGACTGGTACATCTTCATCAATCGCCACTTGCAGCATATGCTCGAACGGTCGACCATGTTGACCTATTGCAAAATTAACACCGAAGGGCTTAGACGTTTTCTTTCGAACGGCTTTTATTTCCTCTCTTAATGCGTCGGGAGATTCTAGTGACATCGCGGTAATTTGCCCTAGTCCGCCTGCTTCTGAAACCGCAGCTGCAAGTTCAGAATAAGCAAGATAAGCAAGTCCCCCTTGGATAATCGGATACTCAATTCCTAATAGTGCTGTTATTCTTGTTTCCCACATGTAAATCCCTCCTACGTTATTATGCAGACTAGATTGGAAACGCCTTCAACATTATAAAGAATAGTCTGACTTTTGCTTTTAATTTTACCATAGGTTCTAAAGAGTGACACCGAATAACCTAAAATGAAATTGATTAAAATTTGTTTCTATGCAGAATGGGCTTAGTTTTGGTATACTCAAATTTGTTTTAGAAAATGATAGGCACGATTAACATAAATGAGGTGAACCTGTTGTCACAACAAGAAAAAACACCCCTTTTTACTGGGGTGAAAAATCACGCAGAAAAAGACCCGATTCAGTTTCATATTCCCGGACATAAAAAAGGAACTGGAATGGACCCTGAATTCCGAGAGTTTATAGGAGAAAATGCTTTATCTATAGACCTTATTAATATAGCTCCACTGGATGATCTTCACCATCCACATGGCATCATAAAGGAAGCACAGCAACTTGCAGCTGAAGCATTCGGAGCAGATTATACATTTTTCTCAGTTCAAGGTACAAGCGGTGCGATTATGACCATGATTATGTCTGTATGTGGTCCTGGAGATAAGATTATCGTCCCAAGAAATGTTCATAAGTCGATTATGTCCGCGATTATATTCTCAGGAGCAACACCTATCTTCATTCATCCTGAAATTGATCCAGACTTAGGGATCTCTCATGGGATTACAACGGAGTCTGTTGAAAGAGCTCTTGAGGCCCACCCAGATGCAAAAGGACTTTTGGTTATAAACCCTACTTATTTTGGTGTTTCAGCAAATTTAAAGAAAATTGTAGAAGTGGCTCATTCTTACTGTATTCCCGTTCTTGTTGATGAGGCTCATGGCGTTCATATCCACTTTCATGAGAAACTGCCATTATCAGCGATGCAAGCAGGTGCGGATATGGCTGCAACAAGTGTTCATAAACTCGGGGGGTCAATGACACAAAGCTCAATTTTAAATGTTAAAGAAGGACTTGTTTCTTCTAAGAGAGTTCAATCAATCATTAGTATGCTGACAACAACATCTACTTCTTATTTATTATTAACTTCTCTTGATGTCGCCAGAAAACGGTTAGCAACCGAAGGACGAACATTAATTGACCAAACCATTAAATTAGCTGAGCAAACACGAGCCAAGCTAAATGAAATTCCAGGAATCACATGTGTAGGAAATGAAATTCTAGGTACGAAAGCCACTTATGACATGGACCCAACGAAATTAATCATTTCTATAAAGGAACTTAGCGTCAACGGTTATGAAGTGGAAAATTGGTTACGTGAACATTACAACCTCGAAGTTGAGCTATCAGACTTATACAATATTCTCTGCATTGTCTCTTTGGGTGATACAGAAGAAAAAACGAAGGTTCTTGTTGAAGCATTAAATCAGCTATCAAAAACTCATCAGCGTGCGGAAACCCTTTCACCTAAAGCGGTGTATGTGCCAAATATTCCCACGTTAGCTTTATCTCCAAGGGAGGCTTTTTACGCTGAAACTGAGGTCATTCCCTTCTCCCAATCTGCAGGGAGAATTATTGCTGAATTTATAATGGTCTATCCACCAGGTATTCCTATCCTTATTCCTGGAGAGATCATTTCACAAGAAAATTTATCTTATATTGAAGAGAACCTTCAGGCTGGTTTACCTGTTCAAGGACCAGAGGATGAAACCTTTACTACACTCAGAGTGATAAAGGAACATCAGGCGATTAAATAAAAACAAAAAAAGCATGCAGCCTATGACATGAGTACAGGCTGCATGCTTTTTCTATTATTTTTGCTTTTGAGTAGATTTACATTGAATACAATTATGACCTTGAGCATAAAGTTTTGTAACCTTTTCACCTTCGAAATGTTCGATTGTCTTATTGCAGTTTTGGCAAATGATTGTACCCATTAGAGCATCCCCTTTATGCGTTTTTTGTAAGCGGTTTATTTTCTATATACTTATAATAATATGTCACATTAGATTCGTCAACCATTAATTTGTATGTCACATTTATTTATTTATCCTTTTAATATGTCCTACATTTCAAACCCATATAAATAGGGAGTCTGCCTAAGGCAAACTCCCTATTTATAATATTTATAATTTGATTCGATAAAACGAGTTACTTCTTTAATAAAAACTAAGTCATCTTCTGAGATCTCATAGTTTGCAACAGGGATCTGAAAAGAAAGGACCCCGATTAGATGATGGCCATAATAAAAGGGAGCGATGATCAATTGCATCTCACCTTCCACTTTAAATACCATTTCTCCTCTAATAGCTGCAATACTATGAAGCCCCTCTCCAAAGCTTATAATGACTTCTTCACAAGGTGATAAGCCAGCAAAAGCAACTTGGATGAAACGATCGACATTCGTTTCATATAAACAAACAGAAAACTGGTTATTCATTTTACTTACAAGCTTATGTACAATACCATTATAGAAATCTGTTAATGTTCTAGCATAGTCAGGTACAGAGCCTACTGCAAGTCGTAACTCATCTAGTAGTTGTGATTTATCAACCAAGCTCACGACCCCCTAAAAAATAATCATAAACCGATCAAAAAGTCAGTTTATGATTAATAGAATATCATATTATTCAATTAAATAGGGTGTAAGCTTCAGTCGACTCTTGTCGATTATTACTTCCAAATTCTTATAAGTACTTCCCTCACTTCTTCTTGACTGAGAGGTTTCCAGAAAAGCTCACCATAAATCAACAAATCTTGGTGAAGATGAAGTTCTGATTGGTCTTGATTAACAGCTCCACTCGTACCGGAGTTACCTACATATCCGATAATGGTTTCAGCATTCACCCGATCTCCTACATTTAGATCTTCAGGAATATCATCTAGATGAGCAAAACGATTCATTACTCCATTAGGATACTGCACCCATACTTGTCTTCCTCTTAAACGGTCAAAAATGTACTCAGGTGTTTCTCCGTAATAAGCCGTTAATGCTAAGTCCTGATTTCTCACTTCTGGTGAAGGGTACTCATCGTACTCTTGATCTGCTCGGACTACAATTCCCTCTCCCATAGCATAAATGGGCGTATCTGTATTGATGTTTCCACCAGAAGAAAAGTCATACCAATCAATTCCTTCATGAAAACCATTACGATAAGCTCGAGGTGCACCAGGAAGATGAGTAGAGACCGTACTTACCTCAGCACCTGCAATCGGCTTCTCAAGAAAGTCTAAATAAGCCACCATCTGATCAGCATTCCACTCTTCAAAATTAAAAGCTTCAGGTGGTCCCCCTACTGCTTCTGTAGGACCAAACCAAGAAAAAGTAGCTGCTTCTTCAGAAAATGTTAGAGGGGTATTCAAGCCTTCTTCAATGAAAGCAGTTGGTAAATAAACTTCATCTTCCTCATCCAAGATTAGGTAAATACGATCGGTAGCTAGATATTCGCCATTTCTCTCTAAAACGGGAACTTCATCGATTAAATAAAATTGATCTTCATCTACAGTGATCTCTAGTGTCCGGTGCAATTCATCAAAACTGTAATCCCCACCTGTAATTTGTAGCAAATCATCAACCTTAAACCTCGCACCCTCTTCTTTAATTTCAATAGGAAGTTTCGCCACATCCTCTTCAAGTTGAGGACCCTCCAAATTATCTTGTGTGGGATCTTCTTCGGTTGTTTGCTGGCAACCTGATGTCATCATAACTGCTCCAACGAGGAGCATACCTAAAATAAATCGTTTCACAATCCATGCCTCTCAATCTTTTTTTTAATATGTCTATCATTCTTCCCTTAATGACAAACAATAGACGTGCTAAAAGCATTAAAGGATTTATTCTAGCCCTTTAATCTCTTTAGGATCAATGATTCGATAGCCCTTTTCTTCTAGGCCATTGACAATTTCATCAAGAGCCTCCATTGTCCATTGTCGATCATGCATAAGTAGGTTAGCTCCCTCTGTTAAATAAGGAGTGTTGACCATAATATCGGCCAATGCAGCTGCTTCCATATAATCAGCTTCCCAATCATACCCATACGTCCAGTTCATCAAGACCATGCCCTCGTCTTTTACTACCTGCTCAGAGTAATCGGTATTAGCACCAAATGGGGCTCTAAAAAACCGTGGTCGTTCACCAATTATGTCTTCTATCAAGTCATTTAATTGAACAATTTCCGCATATTGATCTTCTTCTGATAGATCTCTTAAATTTTTGTGATTCATCGTATGATTCCCAATTTCAAAGCCCATTTCATAAATTTCTTTAAGCTGAGCTTGTCCCTCCTCACTATTTATAAAATGACCATTCACAAAAAAGATTGCTCCTGCTTCAAGGTCCTTGAGAATTTTCGCCATTTCGACACTATGCTTATCAGGAGCATCATCAATTGTAAGAAGAACGACATTCTTTTCTTCTTCACCTAAAGGTTCAACTTTCCAATTAGATTCATTAATTTTATACCCTTGATTAATTTGATTATCTACCTCTACTTGCTCATCAACTTCCTCTAGATCTGGTTCGGCTTCTTCATTTGATTCAGAACCATCATTAGATTCATCATGTTCCGTAGTTTGATCAGATGCAGCTTCACTATTCGCATCTTGTTCGTTCGTATCAACTGAATTATTGCACCCAGCCATAAATAAAGCTGCTATTAATATAACAGCAATTAGACTCATTAATCCCCTACTCATTTTCGAACACTCCCTCACTTATACTAGACCTTGTAAATCATATCAAACTTTTCCCTAAGTTGGTAGATGTGTATAACTTTTTTCGACATGATTCATACTAACGACTAATGATGTCTAGTTGTAAAAAGAGGGATTCCATGCGTAAAAGAGTCATAATTGGTAGGAGAGTAGTGAAAACTGGATTAGCTGTTTTTATAACAGCTCTCATTTGCCATTGGCTTGATCTACCTGCCACATTTGCTGTTATTACAGCAATTGTAACAACAGAACCAACAGCAGCAGATTCGCTAAAGAAAGGATTGGTTCGTCTACCTGCAGCATCAATCGGGGCCGTATTTGCCATAGTCCTTGATGTCTTATTGGGCCAATCAGCGCTAACTTACTCATTAGTCGCAATGATGACGATTATTGCTTGTTCAAAATTAAAGTTAGATACAGGAACGCTTGTTGCAACATTAACCGCTGTAGCTATGATCCCTGGAACAACCGACCATGTTATAGCAGACTTTGTGACAAGAATGTCAGGTACATCTACAGGAATCATTGTATCTACCTTGGTCAATTTTGTTATTCTGCCTCCGAAATTTGGACCTATACTTGTAGACAAAGTAGAAACTTTATTTGGGGAAACAGCTAAAACATTAGATTTAGCTGTACGTCACCTTTTACATGAAGAAGATGAAGACCGTACACATTTTTATCGACAATTGCATACCCAACTTGCATCAACGTATCAATTAACCCAATTTCAATATGATGAATGGCGATATCGCAAATCCAATGAATTCGAGCGTCGGTCTTTTGGATTTTTAAAAAAGAAACTTGATTATTTACATTTAGTCTTGTTTCATATCGGTAAACTTTGTCACATTCGTTTAAATCATCATATATCTAATGAAGAAAAAGAGAATATGATGGTGGCCGTACATTCATTTAAACAAATTATTGAAGATCCCCTTCATCAAATGGCTACAACCCATCATGTAATAATGGAAGAGTTAAAACGAAAAAGGAGCATGAATTATACGAGTGAGGAGACACTGTCATTAATCACTCATGAATTAATTTCTCTTCACAAAGTAGCCGAAGAGCTAGCAAGCATTACAGCTGATGAGAGAATGTTCTCCATTCAAGAGAAATCTTATCCAGATTACATTTTCAAACAACCTTTCCAATATGAATAATGAAAAAATGTCAAAAATCAGGTTTTAACTGAGCAAGTTTAGGTTAAAGAATATAGTCTTCATGCCTATTAGCTCACTTATGCATAAATGTTGTCATTTTTTATCGAATTATGTTAGGTTAGAGATTGTGAATTAAGACACAAAATGAATAGGAAAGGTGGTTTTTATATGAAAAATCTTACGCCTGTATTTATTATTTCTGTATCTATCGCTCTTGCATTTATTCTGTGGGGCGTATTTGCTGCGGAAAATTTAGAAACTGTGACTCAAAGTATCCAAGGGTTCATTACCGATGAACTAGGCTGGTTCTATCTACTTGCTGCAACTGGGTTTTTAATCTTTTCTATCTATTTGATTTTTAGTCCTTACGGAAAAATCAAACTAGGAAAACCCGATGAAAAGCCTGAATACAATTATTTAACTTGGTTTTCATTCTTGTTTACTGCTGGTATGGGGATTGGTTTAGTATTTTGGGGCGTCTCAGAACCAATGTATCACTTCTTTGAACCTCCAAGTGCTGAACCAGGATCAAATGCCGCAGCTGGAGAAGCTATGCGTTATTCAATCTTTCACTGGGGCTTACACCCATGGGCGATTTATTCAGTTGTAGCACTCGCTTTAGCTTACTTTAAATTTAGAAAAGGTTCACCTGGGATTATGAGTGCTGTTTTTCAGCCATTACTAGGAGATCGTGTGAACGGGAAAATTGGTACGATAATTAATGTAATTGTAGTATTTGCAACTATTTTTGGTGTGGCTACCTCTCTTGGATTTGGTGCTGCGCAAATCTCAGCTGGACTTGCTTACCTAGTTCCAGGACTCGGATCTATGAGCGATGTCGTATTGCAGTTAATTGTCATATTAATTGTCACTGTTCTCTTTATGATTTCTGCTCAAACAGGAATTAATAAAGGGATTCGAATTATGAGTAAGGCGAATGTTTACTTAGCCATTTTACTTATGTTGTTTGTACTTTTCTTTGGACCAACGAGCTATATCATGGGTGTATTCACTCAAGGGGTCGGAAGTTATATTCAAAATTTAGTTGGAATGAGCTTTAGGTTGGACGTCTATGATTCTGAAACTACATGGGTTCAAGGGTGGACAATCTTCTATTGGGCTTGGTGGATTTCATGGGCACCATTTGTAGGTACCTTTATTGCCCGCGTATCCCGTGGTCGAACCATTCGAGAATTTATTATTGGTGTACTAGCTGTTCCTGCTACGTTTGGTGCTTTATGGTTTAGTGTATTTGGCGGAACAGGTATCTATATGCAGCGCGAAGGAATCGCAGATATTATGGGAACGATGACTGATTCAGGGATGGAAGTAGCACTATTTGCTGTTCTAGAACAATTCCCATTAGGAATCATTATGTCGATCCTTGCAGTCTTTCTTATTTCTTCATTCTTTATTACATCTGCAGACTCTGCAACCGTCGTTCTAGGTATGCAAACAACGAATGGCAGCTTAAATCCTCCTAACTCTGTAAAATTTGTTTGGGGACTTATTATTTCAGGATCCGCTGCAGTTTTACTTACATCTCCAGAAGGACTAGGGGCCTTACAAACAGCCGCCATCATTGCGGCATTACCGTTTACAGTAATCATGATCTTTATGATTATTTCCTTGATGATGTCTTTAAGAGATGAGAAGCCGACACTTGCAAGTGAAAAGGAGCGCATTCGGAATGAACGGTATGAATTAAAGCAAGAAAGAGATAAATTCAAGCAAGAGAAACAGCTTTTTAAAGAAGAAAAAGCTTCAATTAAAAAGAAGAAGAAATAATGAATGGTGTGAGCTCTTGAGAAATCAAGAGCTCCTTTTTTACTTTTATAAGCTGGATATTGCTTTTAGGTTACATTTCTATTACTAAATGCCTAACTAGGTTTCAATCGTGATAAAATGAGGTAATTGCTTACAAGGGATAATACTTGCAAGGAAGTGAAATACCATGGAAAAGCTTTTTCTATCAATGTTGTTCGCTCCAATATTCATGTTATCGAATTGTGTCTCTTCTGCTCAATCAGATGATACCATTCCTCCCTCCTATACTGAGTCTACGATGATAACCATTTTATTTTCTGATGCGAAAGCCTTAGAAGAAGAACATAGCTATTATGACGCCTTATTAGAACTTCAGACCCAACATCCAGACAAAATCCCATCTTTTCAAGTAGTTGAGGCTGAAGATAAAGATCGTATTAAACAATTTGAGATCGAGACCTTCCCTACGATGCTCATTTTAACCGGAGAAGATATTCATCTACGGATGGAAGGTCCTCAAGCGAAGGATGATATTCTTACCAAATTAAATCATACATTTCAGATTCAAATGAACCATATTGGACTCTAAAACAGAATTCAAAAAGGTGTGCATGAATGGTCATGCACACCTTTTCTTTATACCATAGGAAAAGGTCCATATGGTCTTTGTTTAAAGTAATAAGCCTCAGCTTCTTCTTTCATTTCTACCCAACTAGAAAACTGTGTTGACGACTGAATCAAAGGATTCCAAAATTCCTCTGCTCGCTCAAAATCTTTGATCGTTACTACTTTTTGTTGACTTACTTCCATCATTTCTTCCCATTCTTTAAAAGAAGTAAATTCTTTCATAAATTGATCAGAAAAAAGGATTGGAAGTGGGATATGGCCTATTGAAGAAAAGGCATCCAGCGTCCATTTTAAGAGAGATCCAAATATCATTTCATCACCTCATTAAGAATTAAGACGTTATTAGGAGTACCTTCGGATGTCCGATCAGTTACCTTGGTCTTACTATAAATCATATTAATCCGAGTTGTCAAATGTGAATTAAAAATAAATAAAAATAGGAGCCACTCTACGAGCGACTCCTATTAAGAGGTTTATTATTTTACAATGTGAATTGGCGTACCGAGAGCAACCTCAGCAGCTTCCATTGTGATTTCGCCTAATGAAGGATGAGCATGGATTGTAAGAGCAATATCTTCTGCAGTCATACCAGTTTCAATTGCAAGTCCAAGTTCAGCAATCATATCAGAAGCATTAGGTCCCGCAATTTGTGCACCGATTACAAGGCCATCTTCTTTACGAGTGATAAGCTTCATGAAGCCATCTGTATCGTTAAGTGATAGAGCACGTCCGTTTGCAGCAAATGGGAACTTAGATGCTACTACATCATAACCCGCATCTTTAGCTTCTTTTTCGTTGTAACCAACTGTAGCAAGTTCTGGGTCAGAGAATACAACAGCAGGAATAGCTAGGTAATCAATTTCTGATTTTTCACCAGCAATGGCTTCAGCAGCTATTTTACCTTCGTAAGATGCTTTGTGGGCTAAAGCAGGACCTTCAATGATGTCACCAATTGCAAAAATGTTGCTTACATTTGTGCGACATTGCTTGTCCGTTTTAATCAATCCACGATCAGTCATTTCAACGCCGATTTGCTCTAGGCCAAGCTCTTCTGTGTTTGGCTTACGACCTACTGTTACAAGAACGTAATCAGCTTCAAACACTTCTTCTTTTCCTTTAACTTCAGCTGTAACTTTCACGCCGTTATCAGTTTCTTCCACACCTTGAGCTAAAGCTTCTGTATGGAATTTTACGCCGTTCTTTTTAAGTTTACGTTCAACAAGTTTCCCCATTTGTTTTTCAAAACCAGGAAGAATTTGTTTTCCACCTTCAAGAACAACTACTTCTGTACCCATATTAGAGTATGCACCAGTAAGTTCAATACCAATATATCCTCCACCAATGACAACCATCTTCTTAGGAACGTCTTTAAGAGCTAACGCACCTGTTGAGTTGATGACACGATCTGTGTACTTGAAGCTAGGAAGTTCAATTGGGCTTGACCCTGTTGCAATGATACAATTTTTAAAGTTATACGTTTGTGAGCTCTTTTCGTCCATGATTCGCACAGAATTTTCTGAAGCAAAGTATGCTTCTCCTTGTACAATCTCAACGTTATTTCCTTTTAGAAGACCTTCTACCCCGCCAGTTAATTTCTTAACGACTGAGCCCTTCCATTCTTGAACTTTGTCAAAGTTAATGGAAACACCTTCAGCTGTAATCCCCATGTCATCAGAATGTTTAGCATTATGATAACGGTGTCCTGCTGAGATTAGTGCTTTTGATGGGATACATCCAACATTTAAACAAACCCCACCAAGTGTTCCTTTCTCAACAATCGTTACCTTTTGTCCGAGTTGGGCTGCACGGATTGCTGCAACGTATCCTCCTGGACCTGAACCAATGACAAGTGTGTCTACTTCATTTGCGAAATCTCCAACAACCATTCATTACCCCTCCATTAATAGTAATTGTGGATCATTTAACAGACGCTTAACGTGGTTTAGAGCATTCTGAGCTGTTACGCCATCAATTAAACGGTGGTCATAGCTTATAGAAAGAGCCAATACAGGTGCAGCAACAATCTCACCATTTTTCACAACTGGCTTCTCCTCAATACGACCAATACCTAGAATAGCGACTTCTGGGTGATTGATAACAGGTGTGAACCATAGACCACGAGCTGAACCAACATTAGAAATTGTAGCTGATCCGCCCTTCATTTCTGCACCACTAAGTTTACCATCACGAGCCTTAACTGCCAACTCATTAATTTCATCAGCTAATGCGAAAATTGATTTACGATCTGCATCTTTAACAACTGGTACGAATAAACCGTGCTCTGTATCTGCAGCAATACCAATGTTAAAGTATTTTTTGTATACAATTTCGTCGTTTGCATCATCAATAGAAGCATTTAATGCAGGGTATTTACGTAGAGCAGCTGTAAGAGCTTTTACCACATATGGTAAGTACGTAAGTTTTGTACCTTGTTCTGCAGCTGTTTCTTTATATTGCTTACGGTGAGCAACAAGTGCAGAAACTTCTACTTCATCCATGTGAGTTACGTGAGGAGCAGTGTGCTTAGAGTTAACCATTGCTTTTGCAATTGCTTTACGAACACCTTTGAAAGGTACACGCTCTTCCATTTCTCCAACAGGAATAGATGTTGGCTCTTGTGCTTTTGTTTGCGGTTGGTCTTCTTTCTTTTCAGATGTTGTATCTGCTTGTGTATCTTCTGTAGCAGCACCACCATTTAGGTGATTTTCAATATCTTCTTTTGTAATACGACCATTTTTACCAGTACCACTAACTTGCTTAATGTTAACACCTTTTTCACGAGCAAATTTACGAACTGAAGGCATTGCAATTACACGAGTATCATCATTATCGTCAGTCGCTTCATCTGATGTAGATGCTTCTTCTTTTTTCTCTTCTTTAGCAGGCTCTGCTTTTTCTTCTTTTGCTTCTTCTGCAGGAGCACTTTCTTCTTCAGCAGGGTTAGCATCACCAGCATCAATTGTTACTAGAACATCACCGACAATACTTACAGTTCCTTCTTCAACTTTAACCTCGAGAACTTTTCCGTCAACAGGAGAAGGAATTTCTACAACTGCTTTATCGTTTTGAACTTCTAGAAGAATATCATCTTCTTTTATTTCATCGCCTGGTTTCACAAACCATTTTACAATTTCACCTTCGTGAATTCCTTCACCAATATCAGGCAGTTTAAATTCATATGCCACTTTGAAGTTCCTCCTTTTTATAACCAATTAAATAGAAAATAAATAAATGAGTGAAAAGGAAAGACATTTATCTTTCCTTTTCATCTATGCTTGTCTACTTTTTAGAAATTAACAACTTTCTTAGCAGTTTCAATAATTTCTTGATAATCAGGTAACCAATCATCTTCAACTGCCGCAAATGGATACACAGTATCAGGAGCAGCTACACGTAGTACCGGAGCTTCTAAGCTAAGGATAGCACGCTCTGTAATTTCAGCTACAACATTTGCAGCAATTCCAGCTGCTTTTTGAGCTTCTTGTACAACAATCGCACGGTTCGTTTTCTCTACAGAAGCAATAATTGTTTCAATATCGATTGGGCTAATCGTCATTAAGTCGATAACCTCTGCATCAATTCCTTCTTTTTCAAGCTCTTCAGCAGCTTTAAGAGAAGAATGAACCATAGCTCCATAAGTAATAATTGAAACGTCTTTTCCTTCACGCTTCACATCCGCTTTTCCTAATTCAATTGTGTACTCTTCCTCAGGAACTTCTCCGCGGAATGAACGATAAAGTTTCATGTGCTCTAAGTAAACCACTGGATCATTATCACGGATAGCTGAAATAAGTAAGCCTTTTGCATCATATGGCGTTGAAGGGATAACGACTTTTAAACCAGGAGTTTGAGCCATTAATCCTTCTAAGCTATCAGCATGCATTTCAGGCGTTTTAACGCCTCCACCAAATGGAGAACGTACGGTAATAGGTGCGCTTTGCTTTCCAGCAGTACGGTAACGAAGACGGTTCATTTGGCCAGCGATTGAATCAAATACTTCAAATACAAAGCCAAAGAATTGTACCTCCATTACAGGACGGAAACCAGTCAGACCTAGACCGATTGCTAAACCACCAATACCAGACTCAGCAAGAGGTGTATCGAATACGCGCTCTTCTCCGAATTCTTTTTGTAAGCCTTCAGTCGCACGGAAAACACCACCGTTTTGACCAACGTCTTCTCCAAACACAAGAACATCTTCATTATTCTTAAGCTCATTACGCATTGCATCCGTAATTGCTTGGATCATTGTCATTTGTGCCATCGGTTACTTCGACTCCTTTGCTGTATACTCTTCCATTTGTTCACGAAGGTTTGCTGGTAACTCTTCAAACATGAAACCAATTAGATCAGTTACTTTTTGTTTTGGAGTGCTATCAGCTTTCTTCATTGCTTCTTTAATATCTTCTTTAGCTTTATCTACTACTTCATTTTCTTTCTCTTCAGACCATAGTTTTTTAGCTTCTAAGAACTTACGGAAGCGTACTAGCGGATCTTTCTTCGTCCACTCATCATCAAGATCAGAAGAACGGTAACGAGTAGGGTCATCACCAGCCATAGTATGTGGTCCATAACGGTATGTCATCGTTTCAATTAAAGTTGGACCATCACCAGCTAATGCACGATCACGAGCTTGTTTCGTAGCTGCATAAACAGCAAGAACGTCCATACCATCAACTTGAATTCCTTCAATACCAGCAGCAACTGCTTTTTGAGCAATTGTTTTTGCAGCTGATTGCTTTTCAACAGGTACTGAGATTGCAAAACGGTTGTTTTGAACAATGAATACAGCAGGAGCATTATAAGCACCAGCAAAGTTCATACCCTCATAGAAGTCACCTTGTGATGCACCACCATCACCAGTGTACGTAATAGCGATATTTTCTTTCTTTTTACGTTTAAGTCCTAGTGCCACACCAGCAGTTTGAATGATTTGAGCACCGATGATGATTTGCGGAACCATGATGTTCAAACCATCAGGAATCTCACCACCACCGTAATGACCACGAGACCATAAAAATGCTTGATGTAATGGAAGACCGTGGAATACGATTTGAGGAATATCACGGTAACCAGGTAAAATCCAATCTTCTTTATCTAAGGCGAATTGCGAACCAAGCATAGAAGCTTCTTGACCAGCTACAGGCGCATAGAAACCTAAACGACCTTGACGGTTCAATGAAATTGCACGCTGATCCCAAATACGAGTGTAAACCATGCGTTTCATAATCTCTTGTAACTCTTCATCACTTAGTTCAGGCATAGCGGCTTCATTAACAACTTCGCCTTCTTCGTTTAAAATCTGAAACGTTTCAAATTGATTTTCAACTTGCTCTAACGTTTTTGTACTCATCTACCTTCACCTCTACCTTTCTTTTAGGAAATTCACACAATCGTGAATATAGTTCTTCACATGATATTTGTCTTGTTGAGTAAACTCTTCGGCAAAACTCTTCATTAGGATACCCATTCATAGAACTTACATAACCTTCTTTTAAATGAATGAAACGTTTTTCTTTGACTTAATTAGGGTATAGAAGTAGTTTATATCGAAATATGTAACCAATCACGATTGTCGTAATGAATTAAAATCACACGGATACATGTACTGTATCAGTCTAACTAAAAATAAATTAATACAATTTACCTTTCGAGAACAAGTCTACAACAACGATCATTATTCCGTCAATCCTTTTGTTTCATCGTTTTAATTGCATATTTTTTCACAATCATTTCGCACCACTAAAAACAACTGTGTTATACAGCAATACAAACTCAACTAGTACAGTTATACCTTTATCATGCCCTCCCTTAATCAGACAAGTTCCACTCTATCTCCCAGTCTAACTAAACAAAATAACTAAACAAAAAAAGCGAACTAGATGTTCACTCTTCGTAGTGAACATCTAGTTCCGCTTCTTCGTAAAAACTTCTTTTTAATTTATTATAAGATTGTGTATGATGATTGAATACTTCTTTCTTCTCATGAACAAGATCGTACTGTTGGTTCACTTGATCAATTTGTTCTTGAAGACTATCCATTGTTAACTCTTCATCTTTTATGATTGTAAACAATTTACGATCTTCCTCAATTGCAGCTATGTAGTGATCATAAAGTTCACCGTAACTTGAGTAACGAGCATTCATTTCTTCCTCAAGTTGATTAACAAGGTCTTGTAAGTCTTCGCGCTCTAAATCACTTATGGCCGATTGGATTTGATCAAACTCTTCTTTACTTTGTTCAACACTTTCTTTTTCAGATTCCATTAATTGTTCACGTTCGCTTACAGATTCTAATGCTTGATCAGAAAGATTCGAAAGTTCCTCCATCTCCTCAGTCCCAAGAGCAATCATTTTTTCGTATAGCTGATACTCTTTTTCTTCAGCTTCTTGTAATGATTGTTGTTGTGATACAAATGGTTCTTCAAGCTCTACCGCTTTCTCTAAATGTTGATAAATGGTTTCAGTTGCACTATTCCCGCAGCCAGAAAGCAAACCCAATGATACGATTAACGCTGTAACCTTCCATTTCATAAACAACATTTCCCCCTAACATTCTACACTTGTCCCCTACCACAGTATATGAACCGACAAAAAATAACAAGTCCTAACTATTTTGGTTTTTAAAGCTATTTAAACTATATGTCCAATAGATGAAGATATGTGCATGAATTAGATTTATTTTTATCTTTTTTTGAAAAATGGGCATTCATCCAACCACACATCTGGGTTCTGCATAATGTAGTTAGTGAGTCGCACCTGATGCGATGGCTTTTTAAAAAAAGGAGGAATTCTCATGTACGGATACGGATTTGGTGGCGGTCAAGGTTGTTATGATCCATGTGGTTACGGTTATGGTGCTCCAGTAGCAGGTTACGGTGGGGGCGGATGCGGTAAGGGCTTCGCGTTAATCGTAGTATTATTTATTTTATTGATTATCGTGGGCGCTTCTCGTTTCGGTCATCATGGCGGACACTGCTAAAAAGCAGGTAAAAAAGAGTAAGCCTCGTGCTTGCTCTTTTTTCTTTGAAAATAACTTGCTATTTTTATTCATTCTTCATAAAGTAAATAGTAGTTATAAAAGGAGTGATACATACATGCTTACAATGAAGGATGTTGTCCGTGAGGGTCATCCCGTATTAAGACAAGTAGCTAAAGAAGTGTCTTTACCTGCATCAAAGGAAGATAAAGAAACACTTCAAAAAATGCTTGATTTTGTTATAAATAGTCAAGACCCTGATATTTCAGAAGCGTATCAACTAAGACCAGGTGTCGGCATCGCAGCCCCGCAAATTGGTATTGCAAAAAGAATGTTTGCTGTTCATGTGTATGATGACAACGATAACCTACATAGTATGGGATTATTTAACCCAAAAATCATCAGCCATTCCGTAGAGGAAACTCACCTTGAGAGTGGGGAAGGTTGCTTATCGGTAGACCGTGATATTCCTGGAATTGTTCCAAGATATGCTCGAATCACTGTGAAGGGTACCAATCTTGATGGAGATGATGTGACACTTCGCCTCCGCGGACTAGTTGCTATTGTATTCCAGCATGAAATGGACCATTTAAATGGGATTATGTTTTACGATCGTATCGAAGACTTCAAAGACCCATTGAAAAAACAATTACCTTAAAAGGAAGCCAATAGTGCTTCCTTTTTTTGTTTGTTATAGGATCATATCCTACATTTCAAGAGGGAATTTCCTTTTAACACATGATCTAAATAGATCTTCTATCTTCCATAAATCTCCACAAAAAACTCATTCCAATTATTACCTCGAAACCGGTAAAATATCCTACACATACTAAGCATATTACAATCCCTTAAGTTATTTATAAAAATGGATATCTAATCAAAGAAAGGAGTGGGTCTTATGTTAAAAAAGCTTCGCAAAAAGCTTCTGAAAGGCTGTCGTCAATTACTCCCTAAAAACCGACTACTTGAAGTATAACCTCTCTTTATTCTGACGAGAATGTATGCAGGTAACCAGGTAACCTACCCTGCCTTCTAATAAGTGAGAAGACAACGTAAAAACAATGAGAATATAACGTGGAAACTGTTTTCATTTTATTGCATGCACATTCTCAAAAAAGAAAAACATGAAAAAGAACTGCATTTGCTTTATAATGAAAATATAACCAACGTTAAGGAGAGGTTTTATTTATGATTTTCAAAGTATATTTCCAAAAGAATTTTCAGCAAGTACCTGTACGTGAACTTACAGAAAGTATTTTTGTCGAAGGTGAATCAGAATCCGATGTACGTAAAAAGCTAATACCTAGAGAGTACAATATCGAATTCGTCACACCGGTCTCTGGGGCATATCTTGAATATGAAAAAAATAGTGAAGATTTCAAAGTGGAGTCTATCTAACCAATGAAACAAATGAAAAATAACCAAACAGCAGTTTTTGCATTAGGTGGTCTTGGTGAGATCGGAAAAAACACCTATGCAGTTCAGTTTCAAGATGAAATCATTCTAATTGATGCCGGAATTAAGTTTCCAGAGGACGAACTTCTTGGTATTGATTATGTTATTCCTGATTATTCATTTTTAGTAAAGAATGAAGACAAAATCAAAGGTTTATTCATCACACATGGTCATGAAGATCACATCGGTGGTATCCCTTATTTATTACGTGCTGTAAATGTACCTATTTATGGTGGGAAACTTGCTCTAGGTCTTTTAAAAGGGAAACTTGAAGAACATGGATTGCTACGTAAAGCCAAACTTCATGAAATTCATGAGGACCAAGTAGTCAAGTTTACCAAAACATCAGTATCCTTCTTTAGAACCACCCACAGCATTCCAGATTCTTATGGAATCGTTGTTAAAACACCGCCAGGTAATGTTGTTCATACCGGTGATTTCAAATTTGACTTCACCCCAGTTGGTGAACCAGCCAACCTAACTAAAATGGCGAAAATCGGTGAAGAAGGCGTACTTTGTTTATTATCAGATAGCACAAATAGTGAAATTCCAGAATTTACGATGTCTGAACGAAAAGTCGGAGAAAGTATTGATTCGATCTTCAGAAAAGTCGAAGGTCGTGTGATATTTGCCACTTTCGCCTCAAATATTCATCGTCTTCAACAAGTGGTAGAAGCTTCAGTTGAGCATGGACGTAAGGTGGCCGTTTTTGGACGGAGCATGGAAAACGCTCTAAATATCGGCCAAGAGTTAGGCTATATTAAGGCGCCTAAGAATACGTTCATTGACCACTCCCAATTAAATAAATTGCCTGATAACCAGGTGACAATCTTATGTACAGGCTCACAAGGTGAACCAATGGCTGCCTTATCTAGAATTGCTTTTGGTACACACCGTCAGATTCAAATCATTCCTGGGGATACAGTCGTTTTCTCATCATCGCCTATTCCAGGGAATACATTGAGTGTAAGTAAAACAATTAACCAACTTTATCGTGCTGGAGCAAACGTGATTCACGGTTCATTAAGTGATATCCATACTTCAGGACATGGTGGTCAGGAAGAACAAAAGCTAATGCTTCGTCTGATGAAACCTCAATACTTTATGCCAATCCACGGTGAATATCGTATGTTGAAAATGCATATTAAATTAGCTAAAGATTGTGGTGTAGATGAGAAGAATAGTTTCATTATGGATAATGGAGACGTACTAGCCATTCACCCAAATGAAGCAGGTATCGTCGGTAAAATCCCATCAGGTTCTGTGTATGTTGATGGAAATGGTATTGGTGATATTGGGAATATTGTCTTAAGAGATCGACGCATTCTTTCAGAAGAAGGATTAGTGGTTATTGTGGTTAGTCTTGATATGAAAGAATTCAAAGTAACTGCTGGACCAGATATCATCTCAAGAGGGTTTGTCTACATGCGTGAATCAAGTGACTTAATTCATGAAGCTCAAAAACTTTTAAGCAAACACCTAGATGATGTTATGGAAAGAAAGACATCACAATGGTCTGAAATTAAAAATGAGATGACCGACTTACTTGGTCCTTTCTTATATGAACGCACTAAACGTAAGCCTATGATTTTACCAATTATTATGGAAGTATAATAAAAAGCGGATGCCACTTAGGCATCCCCTTTTTTGTTATTAATCGAACATTTCATATTCAAACCGTTTAATATCCTCATCTGCACCTATTACAATTAAAATGTCCTCTTCTTTAATTAGTTGAGTGGCCTGTGGTGAGACAATTATTTCTCTCCCTCGTTTTATAGCCATTACATTGCAACCAAATTTCGCTCTTACATCTAGTTTCATTAATGTTTTACCACTCATCTTTGTACTAGCTATGATTTCAATAATGCTGTGTTTATCAGACAGTTCCAAGTAGTCTAGAACATTTTTTGATAGTAAATGATGAGCAAGACGAACACCCATATCCCTCTCAGGATGAACAATGCGTTCTGCACCAATTTTAGTAAGTACTTTTTCGTGATAATCATTTTGCGCTTTCACTGTTATATGTTCTACTCCTAGTTCATCAAGAATCAGTGTTGTTAAAATACTGGCTTGAATATTGTCCCCAATAGCAATAATAACATGTTCAAAATTACGTATTCCTAGATGCTTTAATGCTTGCTCATCAGTAGCATCTGCAACAACTGCATGAGTGACGAGATCTCTGTACTTATTCACTCGTGCTTCATCTTGGTCAATGGCTAAAACTTCCATTCCTTGCTCTATTAACGCACAACATACACTCCCTCCAAATCGACCAAGCCCAATGACAGCAAACTGCCTTTTCATGTTTCACCCCCACTGCATTTGCTCCATTTTATGCAGTAGCTTTCTTTTTAACCCACCTATCACGTCATCGATTAATATTTACTCATAAAAAAGAACCCCGTTTAAAAAAGAGGTTCTAAAAAAACAATTATTCTTTAATGCCTAATACTCGATTTACACGTTTTGTTAGCATTTTCATACCACCGCCGCCTGCTTGAAAATGACGTAATTGACCTTCTGCATCAAAAACATAATAAGCCGGGACATATTCATTTTCAAAAGCATCCGTTAATTTGTGATCACTATCCACAAAAATCGGTTGCGTAATTTCATGTTCATCTGCCACTTTTTTAATTTCATCAAGATCAAGATCTTTTTCAGAACGAGGCATATGAACAGCTACTACGTTTAACTGATCTTTATACTGGTCACGGAATTCATTTACATTCGGCATAGCTTCTTTACATAACCCGCAACTTATTGACCAGAAATGAATTAATGTAGGCTTGTCCCCTACAAGATCTTCTTTTTTAAGCTCCCCATTAAACCATGAGGTTGCTCCATCTAATTCAGGCATTTGCGAACGTAATTTAAGTACCATTTTGTATTCCTCCTAGTTTTCGAGTATAAAAAAGGTCTAACATTGCTGCTAGACCTCTTTCGATCATCTTAATACGATGATTATACAGATAGTGTTTCTTGACCTGGCTTCCAGTTTGCTGGGCAAAGGCCACCAGTTTGTAGCGCTTGAAGAACACGTAGTGTCTCTTCAACGTCACGACCAATGTTGTTGTGGTTTACAACAGAATACATTAGCTCGCCTTCTGGGCTAATGATAAATAGACCACGAAGAGCAATTCCTTCTTCTTCGATCAGAACACCATACTCACGTGAAACAACGTGGTTTGTGTCAGCAGCTAAAGGATATTTTAATTCACCTAGACCATTTTCATCACGAGAAGTGTTGATCCAAGCTTTGTGAGTGTGAACAGTATCAGTAGAAACCCCAATGATTTCTGCATCTAGATCTTCAAACTCATCATAACGATCACTTAAAGAAGTGATTTCTGTAGGGCAAACGAAAGTGAAGTCCATTGGATAGAAATAAAGAACTGTCCACTTATCATTTTTCATGTTTTCTTCAAGACTTACCTTAGCAAATTCTTTGTTAGGCAATACAGCATCCATTTCAAATCTTGGTGCTTGTTTTGCAACCATACGCTTATCTGACATATGTACATACCTCCTAAAATATTTAACCTTCCTACGTTGTCCATTATAAAAGAAGCACTATTTTTAGTCAATATTAAATGAGAATCAATGTAAACAAACTCTCACAATTTGGCTCCCTTACTACTATTCCCACAAGTCATTAAACTAAACATCTACATTCTCAATCATACTCTTTTTTTATGAAAATGACGAATAATATGCTCATCAAAAGATGGTTTTGATTTGTGATTTATGAATACTTATGCTACGATTTTTACCGTGCCTCCATTAAATAGGTGTTTTTATTTGTCTGATAAAGGTTAAAACTAGGTTTAGAGAACTGAATTTTTAGGAGTTGGTAGACGTGGATCAGTTGACTGCTTACCTTACACAAGGAGCTTTTTTAACTGTTGTATTGCTAGTTTTAGGTCAGCTTTTTTTAGCTTTTATTGCATTCTTAATTGTACGTTCAATTGGAAAGAGAGTAATCTCTACAGGGTTTGACCGAATGCAAACGCAGCGCAATATGTCCCTTGGAAGAGTAAAAACACTTGAAAAATTAAGCTTAAATATCTTTTCTTATGTACTTATTTTTGTCCTAGTAACAATTATTGCAGGTATCTTTGAACTTCCAATTGGAGGATTAATAGCTGGTGCGGGGGTCATTGGTCTAGCAATTGGATTTGGTGCTCAAGGCCTTGTAAGTGATGTTGTAACAGGCTTCTTCTTACTTTTGGAAAAGCAAATTGATGTAGATGATTATGTAACTGCAGCAGGAATTGATGGTGTAGTTGAAGAAGTTGGACTACGTACGACTCAAATTCGTGGTTTTGATGGCACTCTTCATTTTGTACCTAACAGAGAAATCAGTAGCGTAAGCAATCATTCTAGAGGAAATATGCGAGCTTTAATTGATATGAGTATCTCTTATGATGATAATATTGATGATGCTATCGCAGTGATGCAAAATGTATGTGACAAGATAGCTTTAGAAGATGAAACAATTATAGAGGGGCCGAACGTTATTGGAGTGCAAGGGCTTGGAGATTCTGATGTCGTTATTCGTATCATTGCAAAAACGGAGAACATGATGCAATGGGCAGTCGAGCGTAAGTTAAGAAAAGAATTAAAAGAAGCACTCGATGCCAACGATATCGAAATCCCATTCCCTCACCAAGTTTATATCGAAAAGAAATAAATGACCAAAAGGAAGACGTATGTTTACGTCTTCCTTTTTAATTTGCATGATTGAATCGTTCACCCAACACCCTTTTGAATTTCTTTCATACGTTTATAGTATCCGTATTTATGTAAGGAGGGAGATCATGGATAAGGCGCAACGCGATTTAATTGATATTATGGTTAGAAATGTGTTAAGAAAACACAAAGCCGATATAACGTTGAATACATTGGACAAGAATGAAAAAGAAGAAATTAAAAACATCATTCAAAACATTCAATCTGAGGTTGAACAATTCTTAAATAAGAAAAAAAGCTAACTTATCCAAAAACCATTCTCCGTGACGAGAGTGGTTTTTTTGTGCTTCTTCTTCAGTCGATTAGTCCAAGCCACTCCAGTTATTTTACATATGCTGAACTATAAAACGAAAGGAGGAAACAAGGATGAAAAGAATATATGTGTACAACAATGAAGCACAAGCATCAAGACCTAATAGGTGGTCAGCTCTAGATACAGCATCTAATCACCCTCTGTGTCATTCTAATAACAACAACGATACACAGAGTGCTGAGCAGGAAAATAAAACGCTTCAACTATCTGAAGAGTATATCTTCATTAAAGACTCTTGTGATGTGAATGTGACTTCAACTGATACTAAAGCAGCACTTTCCTTACAAGCTTCTCTTCAAGCAGCCATTGCGATTGTTATCAGCATTTCAATTGCAGATGCAAATACAGCAGAGATGGTGACGCAAGACTTATTACAAACAGCCAAGCTGAAACAATTATCTTATCAGAAAACAGTCATTGAGAATAGTCGCAATGTCGATGTAACGACAACAGATACCCAAATTACAGCGAATATTCAAATTCTCTTACAGTTATTAATTGCTTTATTTGTCAATCTAGATCTTGGTTAATACAGTATTGTATGCAGGAACCTACCCATTTGCCTTTATAGATTTCTAGGCATTTGAGGGTTTTAAAAAACCTGAAACCATTGTGGTTTCAGGTCCTTACATAATTATTGTTGCCGATTTAACTTTTGTTCAACCTGCTGACAGACATCTTGTGCTGTCATTCCAGATGCGTTAATGACAGCACCATCTATTGCAGCGTTTTGCAATCCCATCATATTTTGGTCTTGTCCTGTTATGACACAGCAGTCACAACCTTGAGAGTCCTGCTCATTTCTTAATTGCACAATATCATAGCCTTTTGCTTGAAGTTCTTGTTGTACATCTGTTAATGATTGTTCGACACCAATTTTCGGCATCACCAACACCTCCATAGGAATGTTAAATTGTTACCTCCTTATCCTAACCAGGATTCCCCAAAGTATGTATAGACTTCTAAATACCCTCCAAAAAAAGACCCATTATAGGGTCTAGAGTTTACTTAGAATTAATGAAATTAATAAGGTGAGTAACAGCAAACGGGATAGCTCCCTCATCAGGCTCTAATCTCGCATCATGCAAACCATATTCACAACTAACACCTAACCAAAACATAAAACCTGGAATTTGTTCGAGAAAATAACCAAAATCTTCACCAGTCATTGCTTCAGGGCTTGCAACAAATGTAGCATTTGACTGTCTTTTCGTAAATTCGATGAAATGATTCGTCGTTATTTCTTCATTATATACCTGACAGTAATTAGCTCCATAATCAATAGTAGCTGAACACATAAACCCTACTTCCACACCTTGCACAAGTTGTTCAATTCTTGATTTAATAATGCTCATCGTTTCAATTGATTTTGTACGGATTGTTCCTTCTATCGTTGCTTCTTCTGCAATAATATTCTGTTTCGTTCCACCTTTTATAACCCCTATTGTAACTACCCCAGCATCAAGTGGATTGACGTTTCTAGCTACTATACTTTGAAGTTGAGTGACGAGGTGACTTGCGGCAACGACCATATCATTTGCATGATGCGGATAAGCAGCATGTCCCCCCTTCCCCTTCAATGTTATAAATAGTTCTGATGTGTTGGCAAAAAGCATTCCTGTTTTTGTGGAAATCGTTCCAACAGGGTACTCTGGAGCAATATGCAACGCCATAATTTCGTCTGGCCACCATTTACGAAATTCTTCAGAACGAAGCATTGGCTCTGCCCCACCAGGACCTTCTTCAGCAGGTTGAAAGATGAAAAGTAAATGATTCTCCGGCTGGTTTTCTGCATAATGACTAAGTACACCTAATGCAATGGTCATATGAAAATCATGACCACATGCATGCATAAACCCTTCGTGTGTAGATTGGAAGTCCTTATAATTGGTTCTCTCTTTAATAGGAAGGCCGTCAATATCAGCTCGGTATGCTACAACCTTTTCTGGGTTGCTTCCGGCTACTTTAACTAATAGTCCAGTCTTCCATTTTTTGACTTCTAAAAAGTCTTGAGGTAACGTTTGTATGACATTCAGTAAATACGTTTGGGTCTTGATTTCATTAAAACCTATTTCAGGAATTTGGTGTAAGTCCCTTCGAATGGTTATAAGTTGATCAACATTCACCTATTACTCCCCCTTTTCACTTAAATGGAAAAAGAGCTTTGCTCAACTAGAGCAAAGCTACTTCTTCACTGTTATAAATTAGTCGTTTAAACGACGAAGTTCTTGCTTAATCTCAGTTTTACCTTTTGTTTTTTCGTCGATTTCTTTAATAACTCGTGCAGGTGTTCCTGCAACAACAGTGTTTGAAGGTACATCTTCCGTAACGATCGCACCAGCTGCTACTACAGCCCCTTTACCAACTGTTACTCCTTCAAGAATGACACAGTTTGCACCAATCACGACATCGTCTTCAACTACTACTGGCTGAGCAGAAGGCGGTTCAATAACTCCTGCTAATACAGAACCTGCTCCTACGTGACAGTTCTTACCTACTGTAGCTCGTCCACCAAGTACAACGTTCATATCGATCATCGTTCCTTCACCAATAACTGAACCGATGTTGATGCTTGCACCCATCATGATAACTGCATTATCACCAATTTCTACTTGATCACGAATAATTGCACCTGGCTCAATACGAGCTTTAATGTTTTTCATATCAAGTAATGGAATAGCAGAGTTACGACGATCATTCTCTACAACAAAATCTTCAATCTTTGCTTCATTCCCTTTAAGAGCTGGCTCAATTTCTTCCCACTCTCCGAATAAAACACCTGTATTACCTGTTAGAAAGGATTTTGTATTTGCACCAAAATCGATTCCTTCTAAATCACCTTTAATATGTACTTTAACTGGTGTTTTCTTTTGACTGTTTGAAATAAATTGAATAATTTCATTCGCATCCATCATTTTCATTAAAAAAACCTCCTACATCGTTATAAAACACTTCTTCATTATGATAAAGAAACCAGTGAGAAAATGCAATGATGTTGCATAGAAAGTTCGCTATTCTTGCTAAATGACTTCCCATTTGTAATGTCTATTTATCCGAGTATGATGAGCAGAGCGGTAATTGTAATCACACTACCAATCGTTGTCATTAACGTAATACTTGAAACCAACCTCGGTTCTGATTGAAATTGAACAGCATACATCACAATAGTGGCAGCTGAAGGCATAGCAGCTGAAACGATTAGTACTTTAGCTAATAACGGATCGACCGGTAAGAATAGCAGGATACCAAAGGCTAAAAAGGGAGAAATAAATAAACGTGTTACAAAACCAAAGGATAAGTTTGGCCAGTCAAAATCTCCCCATTTAATCAAAGCTAATTGCATACCTAAGATCAACATCACTGTAGGAACCGTCGCTTCTGCTATCATGTCTATTGTTAACATGAAAGGGTTTGGAATGTCTATTGCAAACACATTAAATAAAAGTGCTAAGATCACTGCATACGTGGCAGGCATACTTAGCACTGCTTTCTTAGCAATCTTCATACCATTTTTCCCTTTAGCTGCATAATAGACACCAAAGAAATTCATGATAATGGCTTGTAACACCATAAACGAGACCGAATAAGCAAACCCTGCTTCCCCATAGGCAAACAAAATGATAGGAGCACCGTAATTACCTGAATTCATAAAAGCCGTTGCTAGTATCAATCCACTTTCTTGTGAGGTGGAAAGCTGTTTAACTTTCGCATAAATCTTATTAATGAAAATTAAACCGAATAATAACACCAAGGAAAACGTAATCATGTAAACATATTGTAAGTTAAGCTCAGACAAATAAAATGTTCGAAATACTAAACATGGTGTCATAACATAAATAGCTACAGTGGAGATCGGTTTAATATCTACCTTTTTCCACTTTTGAATTAAGAAGCCTAGAACAAAAACAAGTAATACGGGTAACATTACATGAAAGAATATAGTCATATGAACGCCTTCTTTTTAAAGATTTGAAAAGGAAACACTGAAAAGAGGCTAGTTTACTAACCTCTTTTCCATTCATTGTTATTGCTTAAATTGTAGAAGCCATAATGATAGTTCTGGGATGAATACAATCAGTAACAACGTTGCTAGCATCGCAACAAAAAATGGAATAATTGCTTTTGAGAGGGTTTCAATTGATAAGCCGGATATCCCTGAGCCAACAAATAAATTAACTCCAAGAGGTGGTGTAATAAAGCCAATCGCTAAATTCACTACCATAATAATACCAAAGTGAATAGGGTCATAACCTAGATTCACTGCAATTGGTAACAAAATAGGCGTTAAAATTATAATAGCAGCGAGCGTATCCATAAAACAACCAACTATTAATAGTAATACAGTGATTAATAGAATAAGAACTATCGGATTTTCAGAAATAGTAAGCATCGCTTCAGCCACTTGATTAGGTATTTGCTCAATAGTAAGTAAGCGCCCAAATGCTGTAGCAGAACCGACGATAATTAGCACGGTCGATGTAGTTAGAGCAGCATCTGCAAAAACGCGAGGTAAATCTTTTATTTTTAATTCTCTATATAATAAAAGTCCTGCAATCAATCCATAGACGACTGCAATAACTGCCGCCTCAGTCGGAGTAAATATGCCCCCATAGATCCCTCCAAGTATAATTACCGGTATTAAGAGTGCCCACTTAGCTTCCCAAGCAGAACGTAAAATATTTTTTAAAGATGTCTTTTCAGGACTACCTACATATCCTTTTTTCTTAGAGTGGAAATAAGCGTAAATCATTAATCCCATTCCAACTAGAACTCCCGGAATAATCCCAGCAATAAACATATCTCCTATGGATGCACTTCCAACTACACCATAGATCACCATTGGAATACTCGGAGGAATAATAACGCCTAATGACCCCGCAGCAGCTACAAGTGCTGTTGCAAACTTCTTATCATACCCTTGGCGTACCATTGCAGGGATCATAATTCCTCCAATAGCAGCAACCGTAGCAGGTCCAGAACCCGATATAGCTGCAAAGAACATACAGGTAATGATCGTCGCTATGGCAAATCCACCTGTTTTATTTCCAACGATAGAGTTTGCAAACAAAAAGAGCCGATTTGAGATTCCACCCTTCCCCATAATCTCTCCAGCCAGAATAAAGAAAGGAACGGCCATTAGAGGAAATGAGTCAACTGACGTGATAAGACCTTGTACTAAAAATTCTACAGGAATAGACCCTGAGTATAATATGGTTACTAGAGTTGCAAGTCCTAGCGCAATCCCTATTGGCACACTCAAAAAGAGAAAGAGAGCAAAGCTTGCAAATAACACGATAGCAGTCATTTAAATGTCATCCTTTCTCTTCATAGTAGGAATGTCTTCTTCATTTAACCTCTGCTCAACAATTAACTCTTGTTCGGTTTTCACTTCAAATGACTCATCTCCAAACAACGTCTTACCTTGTTTAGTTAATTGTTGAATCAAACGAATAGCGGTTAAACCCATTCCGATTGGTGTAGCCATATAAACCAGTCCCATAGGAATATGTAAGGCAGGAGATGTTTGACCAAAAGCAAGCAAACGTTGCGCAATATCATATCCATAAATAATGACAAAGATAGCAAAAGATAAGAATAATAGATTGGCAAACATGGCTAACGCTATTTTTGCCTTCCCTTTTAAAAGTAGGAGTACTACATCAACCTTAATATGACGTTGTTTTTTTACTCCATAGCTGATCCCTAGATACACCAACCAAATAAAGCAATATCTTGCTAACTCCTCTGACCAAGATAAGGAAGACTCCATTACGTGACGCATAAATACTTGAGCTGCAATTACTGCAACCATTACAACAGAAAAGCCAATCAATAAAACTTCTTCTATATGCTCATCTATCCACTTAAGTAGCTTCATCCCATTACTCCCCTTTTTCTTCTATCTAATTAATCTCTTCTATTTATTAAGAAGTACAAAACTAATTATGTCTACATGCATATTCACTTTTGTGCTTCTTTTTTTGATTTTTTTGAAAAGAAGGACTCAAACCTGTTAGGCCAAGTCCTTCAATTTCACTTTTTTTTTACTGGGCAGCTTCAATTGCAGAATAAACCTTCTCTACAACTTCAGTGCCAATGTTTTCAGCATATTTATCAATGACAGGTTGAACAGTTTCAACCATTTTTTGACGCTCGTCTTCACTAATTTCTGTATACGTCATACCTTCTTCTTGAAGATTTGCTAGATAAGTCTCATTTGCTTCACGATTCAATTCGCGTTGGTAAGCACCTGCCTCAAGTGCTGCTTCACTAACAATCTCTTGCTCTTCTTCTGTTAATGAATCAAAAAATGACTTACTCATCATAAACACAAATGGGCTGTAAATATGGTTTGTGTTCGATACATGCTGTTGTACTTCATAATAGCCTTCTAGATAAATGGTAGCGTATGGGTTTTCTTGACCATCTACAGTTCCTTGTTGCATAGCTGTAAATAGTTCAGTAAATGCCATAGGAGTTGGATTTGCACCAAGTGCACGGAATGCTTCTAAATGAAGGTCATTTTCCATTGTACGAATAGTCAACCCTTGAAAATCCTCTTGTGTTGCAACAGGTTGTTTACTGTTCGTTAAGTTGCGGAATCCATTTTCCCAATATGCAAGACCCATTAAGTTTTGGTCTTCTAATTTATCTAAAAAACTTTGACCTACTTCTCCATCAAGAACTTCGTCTGCCACTTCACTGCTGGGAAATAAAAACGGAAAATCAAATACAGAAAATTCTGATACGAAATTAGCAATTGGAGCAGTAGATGGAACGGTAACTTCTTGTGTGCCTAATTGTAGTGCTTCCATCATGGAGCGATCATCGCCTAATTGACCACTATGATAGGTTTCAACTACGATCGATCCATCTGTTCTCTCTTCCACTAACTCTGCAAATTTCTCAAGACCTTTATATTGAGGATGCTCGTTATTTAATCCGATACCTGCACGAATTGTTTTTGAATCAGTCTGCTCAGTAGCAACCTCCTCTCCATTTGAAGCGCTTCCATTTCCTTGAGTAGAGTCACTTCCTCCACATGCTGCTAAAAACAAAGCCAATGATCCAATAAAAAATGATGACATTACCTTTTTCATTCTATTGCTCTCCCTTCAAAACCCTTTTTTATTTTTAAGAGGGTTTCCCCTCTTCAATCCTCTTTAATTTTTTGCTTTTACAACTTCGTGACCACCAAATTCATTTCTAAGAGCTGCAACTACTTTACCGTTAAATGTATCTGTTTCTTGTGAACGGTAACGCATCATTAGTGACAAAGCAATCACAGGTGCTGCCGTTTGAAGATCAAGGGCCGTTTCTACTGTCCACTTACCTTCTCCTGATGAGTTCATTACACCCCGAATCTCTGATAGCTTAGGATCTTTCTTAAAAGCATTCTCTGTTAATTCCATCAACCATGAACGAATAACAGATCCGTTATTCCACACCTTCGCTACCTCCTCATAGTTGTAATCAAAAGGACTCTTCTCCAAGATTTCGAAGCCTTCTGCAATCGCTTGCATCATTCCGTATTCAATCCCATTATGAATCATCTTAAGAAAATGACCACTTCCGACTTTACCACTTGCCAAATAGCCGTCTGTAACAGATATATCATTGAAAACCGGCTCTAAATAAGTAAGAACTTCCTTAGGTCCTCCAGCCATCATACATACACCATTTCTTGCACCTTCAACCCCACCGCTTGTTCCAACATCCACAAATGAAATTCCTTTTTCCGCTAATTTTTCTGCGCGAGTAAGTGTGTCCTTGTAGTTTGAATTGCCCCCATCAATCACAATATCTCCACTATCGAGCATATTTTCTAAACTAGATAATACATGCTCTGTTATTTCTCCTGCAGGAACCATTAACCAAATAACTCTAGGCTTCTTTAACTTTGAAACAAGCTCTTCTAATGAATAAGCAGGAATTGCTCCTTCGTTTTCAATTGAGCTCACTTGTGATTGATCGACATCATGAGCAACGACTTCATGCTTGTGATCAAGTAAATTCAATACTAGGTTATAACCCATCTTGCCTAATCCAACCATTCCTATTTGCATGACTTCTCAGCTCCTAAAACTTTCAAGAAATTATTTTTCTTTTGTTTTATTGTTATTGAAATTTTATTCCCTTGGTTCTCATTATAGAATAAATTTTTTCTTTTACAATAAAAAATATGAAAAAATATTTCTTTGTTGTAAACTTTTATTATAATAGTTCTATAACCACTCATTTTTAGAGGAGCGTATTAGCATGACAAATGAATATATTCCATGTCTCACTAAGATACGAGCAACTTATTCATCTTTTAGTGAGAAAGAAAAACAAGTAGCCGATTACATCCTTTCAAATCCATCTGGCATGATTCATGCCACTATTAATCAAGTAGCTGAGGATCTTAGTGTAGCTGAAGCGACTGTATTTAGATTTTGTAAACGCCTTGGTTATACAGGGTTTCAAGCGATGAAAATCTCACTTGCATCTGAAGTAGTAACACCCATTCAAGACATTCATGAAACGATTAAAGAAGATGATGATGAAAAAACGATTACTGAAAAAGTTTTCAAATCAAATATTCGAACATTAGAAGATACGTTACATGTCATTGAATCTAAGGCTTACAAAAAAGCTGTTCATGCTCTGGTTCATGCAAGAAGAATTGAATTTTATGGGAACGGTGGGTCTGGAATTATTGCGCTAGATGCTCATCATAAATTTTTGAGGACCGGTATCCCAACGGTTGCATACCAAGACTCTCACTTTCAAGTAATGTCTGCGTCACAGCTTACTAAAGAAGATGTTGTCGTTTTAATCTCTCATACAGGCACCAATCGAGATATGCTGCAAGTGCTTGATGTTGCTATAGAGCACGGTGCGACGACGATCTGCATCACGACACTTGGCAAATCACCATTAAGTAAACAAGTAGATATCCCTTTATTCACCGTATCAAAAGAAACTGAATTTCGTTCTGAAGCACTTGCATCAAGACTAGCTCAATTAAGTATTATTGATGCCTTATACGTAAATGTTAGTATTGCTAGAAAAGAACAAATGAAAGATTCGCTTAGCCGAATGAGAAAAGCCATTTCAAATAAACGAATATAATGGAGTGTCAAACATGGAGTGTCAAACTAGTAAAGACTCAACATATGTTATGGGGATAGACATTGGGACTACTTCTGCAAAAGTAGTTTTATTTACAAGGTCGGGGCATGTTGCCTCTGAAGCAGAAGCACCATATCCTACTTCATCACCTAAGCCTGATTACTCAGAACAAGATCCTCTATTAATTGAGGAGGCTATCGTACAGTCTGTATCTGAAGTTATGAAAAAAAGTCGAATTAAATCTGAGCGATTGTTATCAATTGGGTTCTCTGCTGCTATGCACTCGCTTATATGTGTAGACGACTCCAATAGACCGTTATCTCCAATGATCACGTGGGCAGATCGTCGAAGTATTAAGCAAGTTAATCATTACCTTAAGGAAGACCGTTCAGAGCTCGAGAAAAATGGCACACCACTTCACCCAATGTCGCCTCTATTCAAGCTATTATGGATGAAGGACCATGCTTATACACCTTACTTGAATGCTACTAAATTCGTTTCAATTAAAGAATTCATAATCTCTCGTTGGTTTAATAAGTTTGTCGTTGATTACGGCGTGGCATCGGCTACAGGTTTATTCAATGTGCATACATTAGACTGGAATGAAACCGCTTTAAATCTTGCAGGTATTACCCGTGATCAATTATCAACTCCTGTTTCTCCGACTTATGTATGTCAGGGACTTACTGAAGAATTTGCTCAACAATTAGGTATTCATCGCGATACACCTTTTGCTGTAGGATCAAGTGATGGTCCCCTCGCTAATATAGGGGTAGGTGCTATTAAAGAAGGAGATTTAACATTAACGATCGGGACAAGTGGCGCTATACGAAAGATCAGTTCTTCCCCAGCTCGCACATTAAAACAAATATTTTGCTACTCCATTTCAGAACGTCATTGGGTATTAGGCGGGCCTACTAATAACGGTGGAAATGTCTTACAATGGGCAATTGAAACCTTATGCCCTTCTAATTCAGATACTTCGTTAACTCGATTTGAGAACGCCTTAAGTCTTGCCCAAACTTCTCCACCTGGAGCAAACAGCCTTTTATTTTTACCTTACTTACACGGAGAACGTGCTCCACTTTGGAGAGCTGATGCGAGAGGAGCATGGTTAGGAATTAGTAGCACCCATACAAAAGCAGATTTCCTGCGTTCATGTATAGAAGGCATTGTCTTTAACCTCTATCAAATTAGTGCTATTGTCGAAAGCGTTACAGGGGAAAATAAACGGATTTATGTTAATGGAGGCTTTGCTCGTTCACGATTCTGGTTACAACTTGTAGCCGATGTGTTTGGTAAGAACTTGGAGATACCACTTACTCATCAAAGTGCTGCTTGGGGAGCTGCTTGGTTTAGCTTAATGGCGATCGGCGAAGAAGATAACCTTGAAAATATCGCTAATCATATCCCTATGGGGGATTCCATTTACTTTAATCAAGAACAACACAGCCTATACAAGGATCTCATTTCTTTATTTCTAGAAGCTCAAGCTTCACAAGAAGAGATTGCAGCTAAGATAGCAGCCTACCAAATTAAAACACCATAAAAAAAACGGTTCATCAGTTGATGAACCGTTTTTCAATTTGTGTGATTATTGTTTTTGGAATTGAGATTCTTCTGTTGAGCCTTTAAGTGCCGTTGTAGAAGATGTTCCCCCTGAAACTGCTTGTGAAATCTCATCAAAGTAACCAGTACCTACCTCACGTTGGTGACGAGTAGCTGTGTACCCTTTTGATTCACTTGCAAATTCAGCTTGTTGTAATTCTGAATATGCACCCATTCCACGTTTCTTGTAGCCATGAGCAAGCTCGAACATACTGTGGTTTAGAGCATGGAAGCCTGCAAGTGTAACGAATTGGAATTTGTAACCCATTTTCCCAAGTTCCACTTGATACGTTTCGATTGTTTCTTTATCAAGATTTGCTTCCCAGTTAAATGATGGTGAACAGTTATAAGCAAGCATTTTACCTGGGAATTTAGCATGGATAGCATCTGCAAATGCTTGTGCTTCTTCAAGTGATGGTTTAGACGTTTCGCACCAGATAAGATCAGCATAAGGAGCGTATGCAAGTCCACGAGCAATCGCTTGGTCAAGACCTGGATTTGTACGATAGAATCCTTCTGGAGTACGCTCACCAGTAATGAACGGATGATCAGCAGGATCAATATCACTTGTGATCAAATCAGCTGCATCTGCATCTGTTCTAGCAATTAATAATGTCGGTACGCCACTTACGTCAGCTGCAAGACGAGCAGAGATTAGGTTACGTACTGCTGTTTGAGTTGGAATAAGAACTTTACCGCCTAAGTGACCACACTTTTTCTCTGAAGCTAATTGATCTTCTAAGTGAACACCAGATGCTCCAGCTTCAATCATACCTTTCATTAATTCAAATACGTTCAATTGTCCACCAAATCCTGCTTCAGCATCGGCTACAATCGGTGCGAAATAATCTATGTCACCCTCATCTTCCATATGTTGAATCTGATCAGCACGTTGAAGAGCTTGGTTAATGCGCTTTACAACACTCGGAACACTGTTTGCTGGATATAAACTTTGATCCGGATACATTTGACCCGCTAAGTTAGCATCAGCTGCTACTTGCCATCCACTTAGATAAATCGCTTTCAAACCAGCTTTTACTTGTTGTACTGCTTGGTTTCCTGTAAGTGCACCTAGTGCATTAATGTAATCTTCTGTATGCAGATAGTCCCAAAGCTTTTCTGAACCACGCTTAGCTAATGTATGTTCAATTTGCACAGAACCTCTTAATTTAACAACTTCTTCTGCAGTATATGTACGTTCAATTCCTTGCCATCTTTTATCATTTTCCCATTGTGCTTGTAATTGTTCAGCTGCTAACTTTTTGTTTTCTTTTGTCATGATAATCTCTCCCTTTTTTTTAGTTGATGTTGCTGTACGGAATGTACAAGATTCAGAAAAATTTTTTCTCCCCTTCTGTTCAATAACAGAGTCGCCACTTGCACAAATGATTTCATTTACTTTCCTTAAAACAGCTATGCACTTGATGTGTGATTACAGCTTTTCCCAATCTAACTTATCTTCACCATTCAACTAGTTAATTGCTCTGCTGTTGTTCACTCTCACCCCTTCTGTTTTGACCCCTTTAATCTTTCTGTATTATTACAGTTTGTTTCTACGTGTTTTATAATATAACAGTATCAGAATAAAAACAACTGTTTTTTCTAATTTTTTTGAAAAATTATACTAATCATGCAAAAAAGCACTAACAAATAAGTTAGTGCTTCTGTTTCAACCTTTATTTACTTTTCATAAACCAAACATATTCAAGCGAACTTCCTTCATCTTGTGCTTCAAAATACAAAGTATAATCGTCTAATTCATAATGATACGTCCAATAACCGCTTAACTCGTCAATTTCACTTCGATCAGGTGTCCCTAAAGCACGCTTCATCTCATCTGCTGAAACCTTATAATCAGAAATATCCATTGTAATTGCTTCAAGTAAATCATCTTTCTTTGAGAAAATATACGTTGTACGGTCATATGCATAGAAATGACCACCTTCGTACGATCCTTTTTCATTTGGTTCACCCAATTGGGCCACTACTTCGGCTTGTGATTTTCCAATTGCTTGATCTGAAGGGGCAAATACACCGTTGAAGCCCTTCTCAATCCATGTGAAAGAGAGAAAAGATGGGGTCGCAGCAGAAACAACCGAACTTGGACGCTCCAATTCTTCAATATTCATTACAATTGAGTCACCTTGTCCACAACCTGCAAGAATGGATACCATATAGCCTATAAGAAAAAATTTAATAAATTTCATCATTCGCACACCTACCTTTAACCATTTAGAACGTTTAATTTAACGGAAATTATATCTATATATAGAGTTACCCTCCATTACCAGTTTTTAAAACGTTCTTTTGTTAAAAATAACTATTCGTGCGATTTTTTTGATTTCCTATCAAAACCTTTCTCATTTTTAAGACAGATATCTTCGTGGTCAGACACTAAATTTGCGATTAACTGAGTAAAATGTCGAAACAATAACGATTAAGTCTTAATTTGCAGTGATTGTAGGAGATTCAACATGATCATTTACTTCAAGATGTTTCATATGGATGGTGACAATGGTTGTAATCATTAATACAATCATCGATCCTAAAACAACACCTAACCATCCAGCTCTCATCCAAAACCACCCTAAGTAGATCCCTCCAAGTCCTCCTCCAACGTAATAGGAAGTTAAATACAACCCTGAAGCACTTGCTTTAGCGACTGTAGAATATTTAGACACCCAGGCACTAGAGCAAGAGTGAGCAAAAAAGAAACCAAAACTTAATAACAATAAGCCAAGAACGATCATGAATAAATGAGAAATCAACGTAAAAGAAACTCCAATCGCCATAATGACGATACCAATTTTTAAACAGAATACTTGGGAATGCTTTTTTGAGAGCTTTCCAGCTAATGTAGAACTTACCGTGCCTGCCATATACGTGATAAAAATAAATCCAATCACAGTAGTAGATAAGGAAAACGGTTCTCCTAACAACAGAAATGCCACATAACTATAAAACCCTATAAAAATTAAGAAGTGCAAACCACCTACAATGAAAGCTGGTTGTAATTGTTTATCAAGTAAATGATGCTTGTAATGACTAATGACCGACTTAAAATCAAATGATTGAGGCTCAAATTGCTTCGATTTTGGTAGTAAAATTAATACAAGAGTGACTGAGACAACACTAATTAAACCCATAACCAAAAAGGCCATTCTCCAACTAGCCACATCTGTCACTACTCCACTCATAAACCTGCCTACCATACCACCAAAGCTATTTGCACTAATATAAACACCAATAGCAACAGTCATTGCCTTTTTCGCATATTCTTCACTTATATAAGCTAAAGCGATGGTAGGTACTCCAGCTAGCGCTATTGCTTGTAGAGTACGAAGAACCAACAACCCTTCAAAGCTTGGAACGACTACTAACCCTAGTGAGATAATACAAGCAAAAACCATTGCAGTGTTCATTATCTTCTTGCGGCCTATCGTATCAGAAAGAGGACCATATACAAAAAAGGCAATAGCTAGGACAAATAATGGTACCGAAATGATTAGACTCACTACTACATCAGATACATGGAACTCGCTAGCAAGAACAGGTAAAATTGGTTGAGGAAAATGTAAGTTCGCAAAAATAAAAAAAGCAGCCACACTTAGAGCAAACGTTGTCCGCCGAAACTGTACGGTATTCTCTTCTATCATCGTTTCTCCACTCCTTAAAGTTGCCTAAAAACACATTCTTTTTCTTTTTCTCTTTCTCATCTCTATCCACCCATTATAAAGGATTCAGAATCATTTGAACATCTCAGAGCTTTTCTCTCATCACCACAATATACCTAAAAAAGCATAACTGCGGATCAACGTAGCCATGCTTACATTTCATGATTATTTTTTTGTCGCCTTCATTTCTACCTTAAATACTTTTAACATACTGTAACTCATCGCTAACAATATAAACGTTAGTGGAAATGCGCTGACAATGATGGCTGTTTGGAGGGCATCAAGACCTCCAGATGCCATTAATACAACTGCTGAGGCACTTAGAATAAGCCCCCATGATATTTTTATCATAACAGATGGATTTAGGTTTCCTTCGGTCGTTTGCATACCTAGAACAAATGTAGCTGAATCAGCTGAAGTAATAAAGAACGTACTAATTAACAATAACGTAATAACAGACAAGACCCCACCCAATGGTAAGTAACGATACACATAAAAGAGACCCGTCTCGAGACTTTGTCCTGCTACATCTACCCCCTCGATTAAATCAAAGTAAATCCCAGTTCCACCGAATATCGCAAACCAAAAAGTACAAACCAAAGTTGGTACCACTAACACCGCGACGACAAACTCTCTTACAGTCCTTCCTTTTGAAACCCTCGCAATAAACATCCCAACAAAAGGAGACCACGATATCCACCATGCCCAATAAAAAATGGTCCAAGCTTGCGTCCACGCTGCACTCTCCTCATTAAACGGTGAGATACGTAAACCCATCTGTGGTAAGTTTTGAATGTACTGACCTAAAGTATGGGTAAACAAATTCAACAAAAACAAAGTAGGACCAACAATGACCATCATAAGTAGAAGAAGAGTTGCTAAAATCATATTGGTGTTACTTAAATATTTAATTCCTTTTTTGATACCAGTTGTTGCGGATATAATAAACAAAACCGTTATAATGCCAATAATGATGACCTGGACGGTGAAATTAATAGGAAGGCCTACTAAGTAATTCAATCCAGCATTGATTTGTTGAGCTCCCAAACCTAACGATGCACATACGCCAAATAAAGTTGCAAAGACCGCTACAATATCGATTGTATAACCTAATGGACCTCTCACTCTTTCTCCAAATAACGGATAAAGCGTTGCACTCATCAAGCCAGGTGCTTCTTTTCTAAATTTATAATAAGCTAGAGATAAGGCAACGGTGGCATATATTGCCCAGGCATGAAACCCCCAGTGCAAGTATGTGAATCTAAGTGCAATCAATGCCGACTCCCTCGTCCTCTCCATACCAGCCCCACCATAAGGCGGTGCTGCATAATGAGAGATCGGCTCAGATACTCCATAGAATAATAAACCAATTCCCATCCCAGCACTAAATAACATCGCAAACCAAGTTAATCGATTGAATTCTGGCTTATCTTGGTCTTTACCAAGTTTTATCTTTCCATACTTACTAAAGATTAAAAATAAAGCAAACAAAAGAAAAAATGTAGCGGAAAGTTGATACAACCAACCAAATGAAGTTAGAAAAAAAGTTTGCGCACTTTCCATCACAACGCCTAAATGCTCTGGAAAAAAAGTACCCCATATAACAAAGACAAATGCCATGACAATAGAAATTTTATAGGTCACTGTTAAGTTTTTCATGCATAGTTCTTCCTCTCTAAAAGCATCATTACACATACTCTTTTCCGAACGTTTTTCATGTGCTCATATAGTGTGTGTAGATAATACTTTTATTATGAAAGAAGAAGCACAGGTCCAAAACAAAGAAGAGCTCATTATTTTGAGCTCTTCTCCACTTGCCTTACATCCATTTTTCCTTCCTCAAGTAATTCCTCAAATGCCGACTGTTGATCCTTCTCTACATAAAGACTTCTACTTGGGAAAGCAATCTCTACTTCTTCTTCCTCAAGAATGCTCATAATTTTAAAATTGATATCTTCTTTTACTCTATACCACTCGGTCCAAGCTGTCGTTTTCGTAAAGAAATAGACAAAAATATCGAGACTTGAATTATTGAAATCACTAAATCGAACCATAATTAGATCTTGATTGACATCCTCATGTTCTCTCAAAAGGATTTCAATTTTTCGCACACAACGTTCTAACTTCTGCTGCGGCGTTGAATACGTAACCCCTACTTTAAACGTAATTTGTCTTTTGTTCATTTTTGACCAGTTCGTGATAGGTTCATTCGATAAAGTCGAATTCGGTACAGTAACGATTGAATCTTCAAATGTTCGAATTTGTGTACTCCTAAATGTAATATCTTCAACAGTTCCTTCTACAGATGGTGTTTTAATCCAATCACCTTTTGAGAAAGGCTTCTCTGTAATGATTATGATTCCTCCAAAGAAATTGCCAATTGTATCTTGGGCGGCAAGAGCAAATGCTAAACCACCGAGGCCTAGACCAGCCACAAAACCACTAATGCTATATCCCCATTCACCTGCGATAACAACAATCGTTAAAGCAATAACTGAAAAACGGAGGATCTTTGATAAGAAAGGGACCAACATACTATCTTCATCTAATTCTACTTTCCTTGCAAATCGAAAAAAGAAAGCTGATTGAGCGGACATATAGTTGTACAAGCCCCATCCAAGTATCATAATAATAAAAGTACGATAAATATGTTGGACAAACTCAGTCGTTGTAATGTTAAACGGTAAGTACAACATAGCTAAATATGTACCTAACACGATCCAAAAAAGCCGTAATGGTTTCTCAAAGGAAAGCAGTACGTTTGTAAACACTTCAGTTGGCGTCTTTCTTGTTAATGTGAGAATAAATTTAAAAATATATTTTGTAAATAGCTTCCTAAAAACTAAAAAGACCAAAAAAATCGCAATAGCAATGGTAATATCAATCCATTCTAAGCGTTGAAAAGACGCAAGAAGCATTCTCCAGCGCTCTATACCGTTATCCATGTAAAAGATCACCTCTTTGTATTGAAAGATCATTTTACCATAAAAGAAGTAAAGTAAGCTCCTATCAGAGTTAATACGAGAATCTTTTACAATTCCAGTATAGGATATTGTACTATCACTACAAAAAAGAGCAGTCAATAGACTACTCTTCCTCTAAAACGCCTTGAATTAATTCTCCAATATCTGATTTACCTTGATTATCAATGGTTTCTTTTTTTGCAACTTCTCTGTGCTGCGGATTTTTTGATTCACTTAATACATCTTTAATATCCTCGCTCCATTCACTTCCAAATTCAAGCAATAAGTGGGACAAAGCCCCTTTTGACCTCGAACGTTCTGGCATTTTATTCACAAGATCTTTGCGGAGATGATTGCCTTTATCCGTTGCAAGTAAGTAATAACCTGCAACTCCAACCATTCCCCCGACGATTGTGCCCATTAAGTAACCTGAACGAGATGATCGTTTCTTTTTAAACATTGTATCAACTCCTTTAGTGTCTTTCTTTAGTATGGAGTTAAAACAAATACTTTATGAGTATTTTAAGACTCGTTTGTTACAGGAAGCGCACATTCTTCTATTTCAAATCCTAAATCCTCTATCATGTGGTGGTCTATTTCAACACTTTGACCTTCTGTTGTTAAATAATCGCCTACGAAGATCGAATTTGCTGCATAGAGGGCCATTGGTTGTAATGTGCGTAAATTTAATTCACGTCCACCTGATACACGTATTTCCTTTGTAGGATTAATAAATCTCATTAATGCTAACACTCGTAGGGCTTTCATTGGGGCTGTTCGACTTCTCCCTTCAAGTGGCGTCCCTGGTACAGCATGTAAGAAATTTACTGGAATAGAATCAGCATCAATTGCCCGTAGCTCATAAGCCATTTCAACAATTTGTTTATCTGTTTCTCCCATCCCAATGATGACCCCTGAACATGGTGACATTCCTGAATTTTTAGCATGCTCTACAGTCTCTACTCGGTTGTCATATGTATGGCTTGTTGTAATCGCCTCATGATGATCACGGTGAGTATTTATATTATGGTTGTAACGATGAACACCAGCTTGCTGGAGTTTTTTAGCCTTCTCATCTGTTAAAATACCGAGACATGCACAAATTTTTAAAGGCATCGTTGCTGTAATTTCTTCTACCGCTTCAATTACTCCGTCGAGCTCCCGCTCAGTTGGGCCCCGCCCACTAGCAACTATACAATATGTACCTGCTTTACGCTCCATTGCCTCTTTAGCACCAGCTAATAATGTTTCTTTATCCAGAAAAGAATATTTCTCTACGGGGGCTGTTGAGATTATAGATTGAGAACAGTACCCACAATTTTCAGGACAAAGACCACTTTTTGCATTAATAATCATATTTAGTTTTACTTTCTTTCCATAATAGTGCTTCCTAACTTTAAATGCAGCTTGTAAAATAGGTAAAACTTCCTCATCATCTGCCTGTAATACGGCTAGCCCTTCCTCAAGTGTTAATTTTTCACCATTAATCACGCGATCTGCAAAGAACATCCAAGAATTATTCATTGTATATCACTCCTGTTTGTTAACTTATTTTTATTTTAAGTTAACATTAAAAGAGTATTTAGACAAGTCAGTTTACAATAAATAGTAGAACTTTTTAGTGAAATAAACATTCAATTTTGAGGTGAGCTATTTATTTCCGGGGCAATTCTTCCTTAGAAATAAAAAAACAATGGTGCTGCATACGTTAATGCATTGCACCATTGATATATCAGAATAATTTACCGAGATTCAATTTATTCTCAGTACCCATTATTCTCCTCAAAATAACACTTGCTACCTTCTTCTCTTATTTGATCGTTGTGTATCCAACAAACATGGATAAATTTCCTGTGATATATTCTCCAACCCTAAAAAACAAGCCAGCAGGTACACCGTTTAAGGTATGTGAACCAATTAAGAGTTTTCCTGTATAAGGCCCGTCCCATGTATCAATCGTTTGATCAGGCATCGGAAAATAATCTTGATAGACCATTGCTTGCTCTTGATAATGGTCGATGTCCTCATCTAGAATGGCATTATTCTCTACAATTTGTATACCTCCACCCTCTCTTCCTAAAACCGGCTTCTTCACATACGAGAATAAACCAGCTTGCTCATCATATGTCCGTAGGAAATAGCGTTCAATAACCTCTTGTTCACTGCGAGTGTACCAGTCCCTTTTTTTCTCTGTAATTAAAGCCATTATTGCCTTAGATTGCATAAGTAGAGCCGCTGGAGGATTAATTAGCATCAATTTTCTATTCATCACATGAACAAGGAACTGCTCTCCAATGGCTTCACCCGTATCACTCTTTTCATTCAGAAAATATTCTAAAGGGTACAACCGATAAAGGTATGTAATCGTTTGTCCTTCCGGTGTAAATACTCCATCTTTTGTAACGACTATATCTTCAAGAGGAATATAGGTGGCTTGTTGTGGGAAATGGTTCATTAAATAACTCGCTGTTTGCTTATCTTCTTCATGCCAATTGGCTGCAGTAAGATAGAGTATATCGGTACTTCTCATATGGTAATCTTTAATAATCTGTTCCCACGCTTCTTTTAACAACTGATCGATTTTTTTATGCGGATTTGCCACTTGATGCTCCATTGCTAAAATCCGTTGGGCAATAGCAGTTTCTACTAATCCAACTGGTGTATCTGTATTTGCTTCAATGACCTTCAAGCCATTTTGAGAGGCAATGAAGTCATACCGAGTAAAGTAGGAAAAGCGTGTACTATTATCCTCTAATAGCAAATCCCATAACATAACTGGTATTCCAAGGCGGTGAATTGTATTTGGATGTTTACGAATCATCTCAAACGTTTTTTTGTAAATATCTTCGACTGCCCTTGTAGCATCGATAATTTCTTGATGCATGCTATAAGGAACTTGAAGCAATGAATCAGTCATATATTGATGATCTTCGTAATTTTCATATAGAGTCGCCCATGTAAAACCAGCTTGAGCCATTTTTTCATATAATTGATCAAATCGCTCAACATATTTATTTTGGTCGAAAGGCTTTGTTAAAGAAAGGTAAGATAACATCGCTTAACCTCCACAGTTTGTTAATAACTAATAGTTGCGGCTACAATTAGACCAACTAAAATCGAGATTCCTCCAAGAAATAACCCTACCGCAACGTTTCCTTTTTCAACTTCTTTTGCCAAATTTGTTTTACGCGTGAAAACATGTTCAATGATAAGATGAAGAACCACTTGAATAACAATGGCGATCAGTGCCCATATCGCTAAATCAATTAGATTGATTGAACTTCGTATCGCCGACTGAAGTACGACAACAAGTCCTGCCATCTTCCCTAATAATTTTAACGAAACAGCAATATTCCCCGCTCGAATTAAATCTCTTTCTGAATATGGAGTGAGCCATTTGAATAAAAAAGTCCCTAAGCCAAATAAAAGTAACGAAGCGACTAAATAAATAATAAAATAATCAAACGTTTGTAAATAATATAGAATGTCCACTAGTCTTCCCCTTTCACTCCGCATGGTAAGTAATAAGATAAATTATCTGTAATTGCAGCTCCTGCCCGAAAACCCATTGCACTTGCTCTCTCTCCCACTATAAAGCTACCAACTAAAAGATGGGCTTCTTTTTTTCCTTTATCAGTTTGGATTAACTTTTTCGGCAGCTCAACATGCTGTTGGTAGATTTTTAAAAACTGGTCGTACGTGTACTTATTTTGTTTTCCGATGTTTTTCCCTTTAAGCTTTACCTCTACTGTGTCGCCCTCCCTACCAAAGACGGGTTTCGATACATATTTCTCAACCGACTCCACTAACGGTTCCTCATCCAAATAAGTTGGCAAAAAATAACTTGATATGTCTTGATGTTCCTCTGCCGTATAAAAGGGATGTTTTTGTTCATGCATACCCCAAATTAAAGCAAGAAGTGCCTTTGTTTGCATTAAGAAAGCAGAGGGAGGATTGAGCATAGCTACTTTTTTATTTTTTACAAGATGTAAGAAAGCCTCACCAATCGGATAACCATCACCAGTTTGATCATTGATTAATGCCTCAAGTGGGTATGTGTGACGGTAAAGAACATCAATTCGTTTACCTTTTGGATCATATACTCCCGTTTTCGTACCCTCTGATGTGATAATCAATTCATTTAAAGGAATAAATAAGGCCCCATCAATTTTTGCAACTTGCATCAAATACTTCATCGTTTCACGATCTTCCATATCATCAGCATGAGCAGTGAACACCACATAAGGATGAGAATGTTGACCAATTAACCGCGATGCTTGATACACAGCATTTCGGATTACTTCACCCAATCGGTCGTCTAACCCTTCATTCGGGTCTTTTAAGCTGAAGTGTTTACTGACCTTACCATTCACCTCAAAAAGCTCTCTAATAAAAGTTGGAGTATCCGCATTAAACTCTAATAACTTTAAGCCTTGATTTGTTTGGACAAAATCAAAACGTCCAATAACTGTTTCATAAGAGATCGTTTGTAATCGTAGAAAGGGAATGGTTTTACTTGGAAAACCTAATTGGAAAAGCGTCTCATCAGAGGTTTCTCTAATGAGTTGATTTGTTTTTTTGAAGAGTGAATAGACCCTATTAGTTGCTGTTCGAATCTCCTCTATTTCACCTTGATTGAGCTCTAAACAATCAAATAGGGCATACTCTTGTCCATAAAGACGATCCCAAAAACAATCTAATTGATGATAAAATTGATCTCTTTCAGCTTTAAATTTAGCCTCCAAAGAAACCACCGCCACCCATTCCTGAGCGTGAGTTGGTTGATTGGTTGTTTGAATTAGAGTTAGATTGATTTTGCTGAGTCGACTGTTGATTTTGATTCGTTTGTTGATTCGAGTTAGGGGTTGCATCTTGTCTCTGATTAGCTCCTCCAGAGGAAGTACCAGCACCACCTAAAGCGCGCCCAGCCATGAAAGCTGCAAAAGTAGGAAACCAACTCCCACCTGCATAATAATGACCATTATGTTCAGATCCTTCTTCTACACATTGATAAGCTTCTGCTTCTGCATCCCAAGTCCATGTCTCACAGCCAGTTTCCTGAGGGGAGGGTGGTTCTTCTGTAGCAGTTGAGACATTTTCGTTTTCTGGCACACTTACTAACTCTTGTGTGGAAGAGGTAGAACATGCTGTTAAGCTTGCTAAAGCAAAGCTTGTCCCAATCACACCTTTAAGTAAACGATCTGTTTTTGGCTTATTCATTCATTACACCTCCGCTACCTTTTACGTTGTAAAATAAAATAAGTTTCCCTTTTAATACAGAATGTCATTTTAGCACACTTTTTTTGAAAATAAGGTAGTTTTAATGATGAGGAAAAGGTATAGTGAGGGGGCTAGTCAATATCTTGTGACACACCAAAAGAAAGGAAGAGTATTTTGCTCTACTCAGATGAACAGCTCTATGACTACATATGGGGCTTAGTTGCTTGTAGGTATACGTACGGTACAACGATCCTTCAGTCATCTACAGAAACGCATGTGCAACACGGATATCCAATTAGTAATCGGATACATGAATTTTTTGTAAAACAAGATCACCTTCAAGATTTTCTCCAACAGTCCATTCCTACTGAACACTGGCTAACCATCATCTCAAGCACTTCTATACCTCCCATCATTCCAGGGTATCAATTCCAAACCAATGAGTTTCTTATGGAGCTAGAGACAAATGAGGACCTTCCTTCAAGCCATAAATATTCTCCCTTGTCAACAAAAATAGAACAAGTTACAAGCTATATCGAGGCCCAAGAAATTAACACTCATTTTCAAGTGAAGGCCATTAATTTAGAGCAACTTGAACAATTCGGTATTCAGCAATACGTTATATATGATGAGCATCTTCCAATTGGTTTTGGACGTATCTCTTCAACGAGAAAATCAAACCGCTCTTGTTTAGACAATGTTTACATCGAACCAAATTACAGAAGACAGGGATTAGCCACCAAACTTTGTATAGCTATCGTCAAACAATCAAAAAATGGATCTACTGGCTGTATCTTAGCCTCAAGTGAGATGGGGTATCAGCTTTATATCAATCTTGGTTTCAAGCAAATTGCCTATCTCTATTCCTATGAAACCGAACAATCAGTTCATTAAATGTATCCGTTTTTCTTTATAGGCACAGCATGCCTTTACCCAGTTTTTAGCCACTTCTGGGTAGGAGGCAAAATGTAGGTGTACATAACTTGCTATAACTGATTCATTAAAATAACCCTGTTGCTTTTCTTTTCCATTCCATGTTTTATATTTAAAACAAGATTTATCTCCTTCATTCTGACTACTTGAAGAATAATGAAATTCATGGCCTCGTAATATTGTTCCTTTTTCACCGAGAATAGTGCTTTCGATTGAAGTGACTTCTCGGTAACCAATTGCCGTTAGACTTTTATTCATTTGAAAGTGCATAAGTGTCACACACGCCATTGGATACGTTACCCCGTTTGTTAATGTCAAACTTTCACCAAGAAGAATGTACCCTCCACATTCCGCTAAAATAGGCATTTGATCATTAGCCGCCTTTCTTAATTGTTGAAACAGTTCTTTATTTAAAGACAGCTCCTTGGCATACTCTTCAGGAAAACCTCCCCCAAGATAAACACCATCACAACCGTTTGGAAGCCCCTCTCCTTTTAATGGAGAAAAATACGTTAGTTTTGCCCCAGCTGCCTGTAGTAACCTCAAATTTTCATCATAGTAAAAATGAAAGGCTTCATCATAGGCAACAGCTATTTGAACGAGAGACCGAGGTTGTTCTTTTAGGTTTAACCAGCAATCATCATGCTTAACTGGATGAGTCTGTATAGCAAGTCTCCAAATTAAATCTAAATCAAATTGTTTTGAGATGGTCACTGACAATTCATCAATAAACGAATCATATTCCCCCTGTTTAAGAGCTGGTATTAGACCCAATTGACGTTCAGGTAATATGGGAGTATCTCCACGCTTCAAGTATCCTACTACAGGTATGTGGCACATTTGTTGAATTGCATCCTTACATAACTTAGCATGACCTTCACTTCCTGCTTGGTTTAAGATAACACCAACTATATTGGTCCCACTCTCAAGTTCCTGGTAACCTTTTACCATTGCAGCAGCACTTCTTGCAGAACCATTGATATTTATTATTAGTAAGCATGGACTATCTAATATCTGACTAATCTCATAGGTGCTTCCTTCATTTGAAAGGGGTGACCGTCCATCGTAAAAACCCATCATTCCTTCAATAATCGAAAGATCCGCATCTTCACTCTTCTTAACAAATGTTTCTTTTACCCACTCACAAGAAGTCATCCATGTATCTAGTTGATAAGAGGGTCGCTTCGTTATGACTTCATGAAATGTTGGATCTATGTAATCAGGTCCACACTTAAACCCTTGTACTCGCTTATTTTGTTTTGCAAAAGCTGCCATCAATCCTAACGTAACTGTCGTTTTCCCTACACCACTATCAGTACCCGTAATTAAAATTCGAGGTTGCATCTATTCACCTTCATTTTCATTATCGATTAACTACATGTTAACATTGTCACTCTTTAAATAAAGTCTTTGCTTAGCATGTTGGATATAGTGCATCCTTAAGCATGTTAATCCACCTATCAAACTAATAACTGCAGAGAGTATGAATGCTCCAAAATATTGGTTTGTACTCTCTATAATTAGTCCAGTTACAATAGGAGATATAATCTGCCCTACGCTAAAGAAGATCGTCACAAATCCCATTGCAATTGGAACAGTTGATGAAGAAACAAAATCTGCGACACTTGCATTCATAATTGTTGGTACTCCCCAAAGTGTAAGCCCATATATCACTACTTCAGCTCCAATAACTACTACAGAATTGGTAAAAGACAAAGCAATGAGCATAGCAAATTGAATAATTAACACAAGGGACAAAGCATACATTCTCCCTAAGATATCTGAGAGCACACCCCAGATAAAACCGCTCGCTATGCTTGCGATACCAGCTATTGAAAAAAATAATCCCGCTAACTCTTTGGTATAACCTACATCTATCATTAAATAGTCAACCAAGAATGTTGAAAAAACTAAATAGCTAAAACCCCAAGATAAATAAATAAACCCTATCACCCAAACTTTTTTATTTCGATAAACTGTTTTGTCACCTCCACCTTCTATCGGAGACTCAAGATTAGAAGTGACGTTCCTGTTTACAATCTCACCTTCACCGACAGACTTTAAGCCAATATCTTCGGGTGCATTTTTCAAAAATAATGCATTAATAAAAATGAAGACACTCGTCACCAAAGCTAGAATGTACCAGCTAAATCTCCATCCTTCCACACTCATACTAACAATAGAAGGCACAAGCAAGCCGCTAATGACAATCCCTAAGCCTACTCCCCCCATCGCAATTCCAATAGCCATCCCTTTTTTCTTGTTAGAGAACCACTTCCCCGCAAGCCCCATCGCCGGAATTGAAGATCCGCCTGATCCTACTCCTAGTAACAAGCAACCAAGCAAAGCAAACGAAAATGATACAGCATTTGCACATATAATCATTCCGATTATGATGATAAATAAAGAGATATTAATAACTAATTTAGATCCGAACCGAATCACAAAATAGCCAACGACAGCTACACTTATTAAATAACCAATAAAAGCGGCCGAAGCTACGAAACCCATTTCTTTATAATCAAGGCCAATTCCTTCTCTCATAAAGGGTAGAATAGCTCCTAATGAGAAGCGACCGAACCCTAGACTTGCTAGCATTGTAAAGAATAACAACGTTAAGATCATCCAACCCTTGTGTATACCCCTCATTTAACCTCTCCTTTTCACCTAGAGTTTTTAATATCAGAAAATTCTCCTTAATTATACTTCGAAATCCTCTTTGTCGTCTCCTTCAAAGAGGATTCATTCTCCAGATTCAAAAAAACTCTAGTGAAAGAGTTCACTAGAGTACGTTATATTAGATGATATTAGTTCGTTTAATCGTTTTATCATGAGTATTTTTTGTCATAATTAAATTTTCATCTAGGCCATTACATATTGCTAAGTATCCATCATCTAAATTAAATCCAATACCATCAATTACATAATCAATCGTTACTTTTCCACTCAACTGATCTTCTTTTAGATAAGAAACATGCACAGTACTTTCAATCAACTCAATTGAACGAATCCTTTGATTTAATACTTTATGTAGGCAACCTAATTTATTCTTTTCCCACTTTAACTTTTTATGATAGTCTTCTAATCCGGATGCGATGTTGATTTCATCAAAGGAAATAGAATATTCACCTATGCGATTTGCACATAACTCAATCCGGCAATTATCTACCTCTACTACAACAGGTAACTCTTTGTACCATTCATCTTTTTTGTAGTCCCAGGCCACCCAAATATTTCTGATCTGCTTGCCCTTTTGAGCAATTAATCTATCTTTATGTTCAGCTAATAAATGAATGGGATCCCTGAAAAATTGAGGTTTATATACTTTTAATTTTCCCATTCTGAACCCCCTTTGAACGTCCACAATCATTCTATTACTCACTTTAACTTTACCACAAATCTATACAACATTAGCATGATTTACCTACATTTCCATATTCCATTTTTTTAAGCTGAATAAAATATTCCATCAAGCTTTAAGATATGAATAATCAATCTGACTAATGTAATCACATCCTAATCTCCTGTTTACATTTCCTTTCCTCTAGGGTATGGAGTTATAAAAGGAGGAATCACGATGTTGCAGAATGTGAATAAACATTTGTTTTTTTCAATCATTTATTTTATTGCAGCTGTAGCAAGTGGAATCGGATCATATGTAAATGACAATATTAGTATTTTGTTCATTATTTTAACTGGCGTATTTTTAGTCTTAGCCATTCTCTCCCTCACCCGTTATATGATGAGCAAACCTAAAAAATTGTAAGAAAAAGCAAGCCCTCTACTGATCTAGCAGAAGGCTTGCTTTTTTAGTTAGCGTACAGCACAACGATTAGGTCCAATTTCCATCTCACGTTGATTTTCATCATCTGGGTTGATTTTACCCATGTTTGTTTGACGAATTTCTTGATACGCATTAGGTTGTGGCGGTAGATTTTCTGTAACTAATTTTCTAAATATATCACCGTCTTCAATGTTTAAACCATGATTGTTAGCATATAGTGTACCTAATGTTGCAGCTACACTACCATCCTCATTTAACTCCTCAATAATCATAAAGTGCGCTGGAAGTACGACCAATTTATCTGAAAGCTCTTTATAACGTACATATAAGCTCTCTCTTAAGTCTCCAACCCAATCTTCAGCCATCCCCGCTAAGTCTGGTCTTCCAATCGAGTCAATAAAGAGAATATCTCCTGATAAAAGGTACTTCTCATCCACTACAAATGATGTCGAACCAATTGTATGACCTGGTGAGTACAATGCATTAATAGTAATGGTGGTTGGACCAATTTTCACTTCATTACCATCTTCAAGCGCTTGGTATTCAAATGTTACTTCTTCTGCATCTTTTGGGGGTAACCAGTAAGTGGCACCCGTTTGTTCAGCAATCTGACGTCCACCAGAAATGTGATCAGCGTGTAAATGTGTATCAAATACATGTGTGATGGTTGCACCAATTTCTTTAGCAAAATCAATATAAACATCTGTCATTCTTGTTGAATCGATGATTGCTGCTTCACCATTTGATACAACCATGTATGATAAACAACCTTTACCAATACGAACGAATTGAAACAGCTCTCCGCCGCCATGCAGTTCGCCTACTTTAACAGGTTCTAAATACTCGCTCCAAGATTTCATACCACCTGAAAGGTATGATACATTTAAACCTTTTTCAGCAACCATTTCAGCAACCATAATGGATGAACCTTCTTTTGCACATACGACCAGGATTTCTTTGTTCTCTGGTAGTTGATCGACAATACCCTCCACCCCATCGATTAAATCAAAATATGGTACATTTAAGTGATTGAAACGTTTACCTTCAATTTTCCAGTCAGCAAAATCCCCTTCATTTCGTACATCTAAAATAAATAATTCTTCTTTATTAATAACTTTACGTGTTACTTCTTTAGCACTCATTGATTTCACTAACATTTAACATACCCCCATAAGTATATTTTAATTAAAATTTTTTTCACTAAAAAGTTAAGGTTACATCTGCATCTTTTGCAAACTCTAAAAATGTTACGGCTCCACCAACTTCCATACCATCTACAAAATCTTTCTTTTCTAAACCCATAACATCCATAGTCATTTGACATCCAATAAATTTAACCCCTAGCTCTTGTGCCATTTCTACTAATTCAGGAATTCCTGGTACATTTGCTTGTTTAAAGCCTTCAGCAATTTGTTCTTTTCCTACTGGCATTGGAAGGGCAATATGTGTTTCCTTGTGAATTAAATTAAGTCCTTCAAATGTGAAGAAAACCGCCACCTCTTGATCGGTTGAAGCTGCTGCTGTTGCAATATTGAATACCTTATATGCATCAAATATTCCACCGTTACTTGCGATAATTGCTACTTTTTTACTCATTAAAATCTCCTCCTAGTTTTTAATTGCGCTCATAATTTCATTAGGATCAAACCCAATTACCCACTTGTCATTCACTTTTGTCTGAGGCACTCCCATTTGACCCGTCGTATTTACAAGTTGTTGCATTAATTCAGGCTGTGCTTCAACATTCACTTCTTTAAATGGAATATTGTACTCATGTAAAAAATTCTTTAACATCACACAATACGGACATCTATTTGTTGTATATACAGTTACTGGCTTCACCTAGGGACCTCCTCTTTTACCTATATGGGTATATACCTATTTAAAATTTTTTATTCTACTTGCCCTTCCCATGTCATCATCCCACCAACCATGTTCACTACTGTATAACCATGGCTTTCGAGAAATTGGGTTGCACGCCCACTCCTTGCTCCTGAGCGACATACCATAATGTACTCTTTATCTTTATCTAATTCATGCATCCGAAATTCGAGTAAATCTAAAGGGATGTTAAGAGCTCCCGGTATTATCCCTTCGGCTACTTCAGCTACACCTCGAACATCGATAATCGTTCGTTGTGTTCCCTTCTTTAATGCTGCTTCCACATCGATTGGTGTAATTTCTTTCATTCGGTCACTCCCTTTTAATTAATTGTATTTGTTGGTTTGTGTTACCTTTAATGATTATACTATACCCCTATAGGTATAATGTCAACCCCTTTTATTAAAATGATTAAAACCGTAGTAAAAAGAAGTCATCCCTCTTTTTACTACGGTTCATTGAAAATTGATTTATTTTGTTTGTGCCACAGTACTGGCCTTTTGTTTTGCCTCAATACGTCGTCTATGCAAAATTGGTTCTGTGTAGCCACTTGGCTGTTCGCTTCCTTTAAAAACAAGCTCGCATGCTGCTTGGAAAGCAACTGAATTCTCATAATCTCTAGCCATCGGAAGATATTCTGGATCATCCGCATTTTGTTTATCTACTACTTTCGCCATTCGCTTTAATGTTTCTACTACCTGTTCTTCTGAACATATGCCATGATGAAGCCAATTTGTTACATGTTGACTAGAGATACGTAAAGTTGCACGATCTTCCATCAAACCTACATTGTTAATATCTGGAACTTTAGAACAACCTACCCCATGTTCAACCCACCGTACCACATATCCTAGAATTCCTTGTGCATTATTATCTAACTCTTGTTGGACTTCTTCCTTACTCCAATTTTGCTCTTTTGCTACAGGTATTTCTAAGATTTGATCTTGAAGATCCCCTATGCTACTTCTTAAACTTTGTTGAACTTCAGAAACATTCACTTTATGGTAGTGAAGTGCATGAAGGGTTGCTGCCGTTGGGGATGGCACCCAAGCTGTGTTCGCACCAGCCTTTAACTGACCGTCCTTTTGCTTTAACATATCGGCCATTAAGTCAGGCATTGCCCACATTCCTTTACCTATTTGAGCACGTCCTGGTAGGCCACAACTAAGACCAGTATTGACGTTAGATTTTTCATATGACTGTAACCATGTGGATGATTTCATATCATTTTTACGAATCATCGGCCCTGCTTCCATCGACGTATGCATCTCATCCCCTGTTCGGTCTAAAAATCCCGTATTAATAAAAGCTACACGCTCTTTTACTTCTTTAATACAAGCTTTTAAATTTAGCGAGGTACGACGCTCTTCATCCATTACGCCGATTTTAAGGGTGTTGCGCTTTAAGCCAAGCAAGTCTTCAACACGAGCAAATAATTTATTTGAAAATGCTACTTCTTTTGAGCCGTGCATTTTAGGCTTAACAATATAAATGGATCCCTTAGCGGTATTATTAAGCTTACTATTGCCTAGTAAATCATGCTTGGCAATCAAACTTGTAATCATACAATCTAAAATACCCTCAGGGACTTCCTCACCATTTGAATCAAGAACTGCATTATTTGTCATCAGGTGACCTACATTGCGCACAAACATTAATGATCGTCCAGAAAGGGTCATTGAATCTCCCGAGAGAGTTGTGTAAGTGCGGTCTTCATGAAGGGAACGAGTAACAGATTTCCCTCCTTTTGAAAAGGTTTCTTCTAAATTCCCTCTCATAAGACCTAACCAATTTTGATACACTCCCACCTTGTCTTCAGCATCTACAGCAGCTACAGAGTCCTCACAATCCATAATCGTTGTGATCGCAGCTTCCATTAAGACATCTTTTACACCAGCTTGATCGGTTTTACCGATTGGATGCTCACGATCGATTTGAATTTCAAAGTGTAGACCATTGTTTTTCAATAGAAGTGTAGATGGATCTTCAGGGTGACCTTGGTAGGCAACCAATTTAGAAGAATCCTTAAGTTCTGTGGTTTTACCCTTGCTATGTACGACTAATCCCCCATTTTCAATAGAGTACTTCTCTGCGTCCTTATGAGAGCCTTCCTTCAATGGTACTGTATCATCTAGGAAGTCCTTAGCCATTGAAATAACCTGATCACCACGCACTGGATTATATTCTTTACCCTTTTCAGCACCATTGTCTTCTGAAATCACATCTGTTCCATATAGTGCATCATATAAACTTCCCCAACGAGCATTAGCAGCATTTAATGCATACCGTGCATTATTAACAGGAACGACAAGTTGCGGACCTGCTTGTAGGGCTATTTCTGAATCAACATCCTCTGTTGTAATTTCAAAGTCCTCCACTTTCGGTTCAAGGTAACCAATCTCTTCTAAGAAAGATTTGTAACTTGCAAAATCAACATTCTCTTTATTTTCCTTATGCCAGTTATGAATTTTTTGTTGCAGTTCCTGACGACGCTCTATTAATTCCTTATTTTCTGGAGCGAATTCAGAAATTAATGTCTCTAAGTTAGCCCAGAATTCTTCACTTGTAAGTCCACTTTCCGGTAATGCCTTGGTATTAATAAATTGATAGAGTACTGAAGCTACTTTCAAATTCCCAACTTTAATATAGTCTGTCATCGTGTTAGCCCTCCTTGAATTTTGTTCTCTCTTTACCTATTTCAATAGCCAAGCCTGTTATATAACATTGCGTTTTTATTATATAACATAATAGATTAAAAATAAAGAATTCTGAAAACATATTAGTTGAAAATTTGTTAAATAGGAATTTTATTGAATCTAACTTTTAACCATGCCTATTAATTTTTAAAACCATCTAACCTTATAAAAAACTTTTTTAGAAATTCATAAAATAAATTTTCTGCCGGAAGTAACTGACGTTCACTTGATCTAATCACCCCTACTGTACGTGGTACGGTAGGCTCTACGATTGGGATTTTAACCGTAGTATGAGGGATATTATCAACTAGTGTAATTTCTGGTATTAGTGTGATACCTAAACCTGCGGATACCAGCCCTTTTAAGGCATCAATATCATCACCTTCAAATGAAACTTTCGGCTTAAATCCAAGGCTTGAACAAGCATTGATAATCAGATCTCGCAAAATATATCCCTCTGGCAATAAAATAATTGATTCCTCTTTTAGTTGATTTAATTTTAACGATGTATGATTGGCTAGCGGATGATTTATAGGTAGAAGTGCAACGATGTTTTCGGTAAATAAAATATCACTTTTTACCTTGAGGTCGTTTTTGGGCACTGGACCAATCAAGGCCATATTAAAGTCTCCATTTACTACCCCATCTATGAGGGCGCGATAAGAGGCTTGTTTGAGCTGAAACTTCACCTTAGGGTATTTTGTTCGAAATGAAACAATTGCAGTGGGCAATGTATATGCTGCCATACTAATAGGAAATGCAATCCTGATAGTCCCTTGCTCTGGGTCTAAATATTCTTCTACTTCAAGTCTCGCATTATCTATAACATTCATTGCTTGATTCATTCGATTAAGAAATACTTTTCCAATCGGTGTAAGTTTAACCCTCCGTCCCTCTCTTATAAACAAATCAACACCTAATTCCGATTCTAAATTGACAATTTGACGGCTCACAGCGGATTGAGCCACATGCAAAGCGTCTGCAGCCTCTGTTACATGCTCTCGTTTCGCTACTTCCATAAAGTATTTAATTTGCCTTAACTCCATTACACTCACCTCTATTTCCGATTCATCTCATTTCGGCATTGAATCTATCTATTTTTTATATTGTTTAGATCATTTATAAATAATAAACTACACTATAAGAGAAAATCTAACAATAAGAGAAAAAATATGCTTCATTATTTTTAAATTGGAGGAGAGATAAGATGGCAACACTTGAAAAAGTACTTGATCTAAAATTTGAAGCGGCTAAAGGTTATGTAGATGATGTATTTAACATGGTTCAACTACGAAATCCAAATGAAAGTGAATTTCATCAGGCTGTTAAAGAAGTTTTTGATTCCTTGATCCCTGTATTAGCTAAACACCCATCCTATATTGAGCATGGGATCCTTGAGAGAATGGTCGAGCCTGAAAGGGTTATTAGCTTTCAAGTTCCTTGGGTAGATGACCAAGGAAAAGTGCATGTAAATCGTGGATTTCGTGTCCAGTTTAACAGTGCAATTGGTCCCTACAAAGGTGGTCTCCGTTTTCACCCATCGGTTAATGCTAGCATCGTTAAATTTCTTGGCTTTGAACAAATCTTTAAGAATTCCTTAACCGGGCAACCAATTGGCGGCGGAAAAGGTGGATCAGATTTTGATCCAAAAGGAAAATCTGATGGAGAGATTATGCGATTCACTCAAAGTTTCATGAGCGAACTATGCAAGCATATCGGTCCAGATATTGACGTTCCTGCAGGTGATATTGGGGTCGGTGCAAGAGAAATTGGGTATATGTTTGGTCAGTATAAAAAAATTCGCGGTCATTATGAAGCTGGGGTATTAACAGGTAAAGGATTTTCTTATGGTGGTAGTTTAGGAAGAAAAGAAGCGACGGGATATGGGACAGTTTACTTTGTAGAAGAAATGCTAAAAGATAGGGGACTTAGCTTTAAAGATAAAACCGTCGTTGTTTCCGGGTCTGGAAATGTCTCCATATATGCTATTGAAAAAGCTACCAGGTTAGGAGCAAAAGTAGTAGCATGCAGTGACTCAAGTGGATATATTTATGATACAGAGGGTATTAACCTATCTACCGTTAAACGTTTGAAAGAAGTTGAGAATAAACGAATTAGTGAATATGTAAAAGAGCATCCTAACACACAATTTATTGAAGGTTGTTCAGCTATATGGTCGATTCCTTGTGACATCGCTCTGCCTTGCGCAACGCAAAATGAAATCGATGATATAGCTGCAAGAACACTCATTTCTAATGGAGTTGTTGCTGTTGGTGAAGGTGCCAACATGCCATGCACCTTAGAAGCAATTGAAATATTTCTAGAAAATGATATTCTTTTTGGTCCAGCCAAAGCAGTAAATGCTGGCGGGGTCGCTGTGTCCGCTTTAGAAATGGCTCAAAACAGCATGCGACTTTCTTGGTCATTTGATGAGGTTGACCAAAAACTACAGCAGATCATGAAGGACATCTATCGTAATAGCATGAATGCTGCTGATGAGTATGACGCTCCAGGAAACCTTGTGATCGGGGCTAATATTGCAGGATTTAAAAAGGTAGCTGATGCCATGATTTCTCAGGGAGTTATTTAGAGTCCAGCTTATAAAAAGGTGCTTCCACCATCTTTTAAACTCAAAACAATGTAAGAAATATTTAACCATAAAACGCGCCTTCTACTATTGGAGAAGGCGCGTTTTTACTTTCTTACAAGAAGCTATCTAGGAATTGCCTTAACTTAATAAGGTGAACAGGAGGCTTTTTTTGAGTAAGGGAAGAAAAAATATAAGCAAAGAAAACTTGATAGATTACAAGATAGAGGTAAGCTTCCCCTTTTTAATCATGATGAGCTTCATTATCGTGTTCTTCTTTTGAAAGTTTTTCAGGAAAAGTGACTGCTCCTTTATTAGATCCTTGTTTAATAAATATGGCTATAAGTTTTGATAGTTCTTCTGGTGGGTATGGGTTTGTTATATACTTTTCAACATTAAATTGTTTCACCTTTTCATCGGACAGCATCTTCAAAGGCATTTTGAGGTTGAGTGTGATGAATAACCAACTTGTATCTTTCAAATCTAAGTAGTGCGTAATTGCTGAACCCCAGTCTTTCGTGAATTGATTCTAAAAATAATAAAATATATAAAATGTGATCAAAACCTTTATTTCGCCTATACCAATTCAAAAAGACACGCACCTCATTAACTGAGAATGCGTGCCATACTGGGCTCGAACCAGTGACCTCCACTATTAAGGTGGAGGTAAGAATATGCAGTTTGTTATATAAAACTTATTCTACTACCTACTTAACCTTCCTCATACAATCCACTTACTAAAATTTCAAGAGCTAGAGGGACACGAATACCTTCTGCAGCTGCTGAAAGCGGGATAACAATGAAGTGCTCGTCCATTATTGCTGTTACATCAGTTAAAGCAGGATGATTCAACAATTGCTCTCTCTTTTCTTCTGCTGTTGTTTCTCCATAATCCATAATTACAATCACTTCTGGATCACGCTCTACTACCTCTTCCCAACTTACTTCTCCCCAGTTACTATCAATATCATTGAATATATTTTCCGCTCCAGCCATTGAAATAATTGTATTTAAAAAGTTTTGTCCAACAGTAAAAGGGGCAGTAACTCCACTATCAAATACAAAGACTCTTAAGGTTTTTTGACCTTCAGGAATCTCTGCTTGAGTATTTGATAAATCCTCAACTATCTGACCAATAAGTTCTTCACCTCGGTCCACCACATTAAATATAGTGGCTATGTTACGAATATCCTGATAAATATGATCAATTGTCGGTCCTACTACAGTAGATGATTCATGTAAGTAAGCGTTAATATCTAATTCGTTTAATTGGTCTACAGTTCCTATATTATCTTCACGGAACGCACTTCCCCATCCTGCATAGGCAAAATCAGGTTCTTTTGCTAAAAATACTTCTTGTGAGGGGTATTGATTAGAGAGAACTTCGATTTGCTCATATGCTTCTTTATATTCTGGTAAAATTTCATCATCTAGATATGCTGATCCTACCATATTTTCTTCTAAACCAAGCGCTAACATAATCTCTGTGACATGTTGGTTTAATGAAACAGCCCTCTTTGGTACTTCAGTAAACACCATTACATGATCATTGTTTTTTATTTTTACCGCTTCATATGTATCTTGCGTTTGTTCCGTTTTCTCTGAAGAATTATTTTCTACTTGCTCATTACTTAAATTGGCTTCTTGAGTTCCTCCACAAGCTACTACTAATAATAAAATTACAATGCTATAGATAATTCTTAACTTGATTTTCCTCATCTTTTTTACCCCTTTATTTTATTTAGATTTTGCGATAATAGTCCACTTTGTGGGGTGACTTTGCTCAAAAGCACTTACTCCAAATGGGTATCCACCTTCATTCCAGCTATCTAATTGATAGGGCTTTAAGATCCCCTTATTTATTTCGTCCGATTTTAGTTCCAGCGTATCATTCACACCTAAATAAGCTGGTCGATAATTAATTTCTGGAATCTTCATCGTTTCCGATAACTTTATATTAGGTTGATAATTTTCAACCATATCGAGTACAAAGAAACCTTCTAGCATCAATAAATAAATCAGCTCTCGTGGTGTAAGCAAACTAAGTTCTCGTTCTACTCGATATTTTGATTGACATACTCCTTCTCGAAAGCCCTCGTAAGTAGCAGTATAATGAATGAGCTGACCATGTAATGCTGTTGTTCCTTCTACTGTATAATAGATTGTTTTTTGGTTTGTTACTTGTTTTCGTTGCTGAACTTTCCATGTAGGATTTGTTGGTGGAATGACAAGATCAATAGCGACAAAGCCATCTTCTTTTAAATGCTTACGAATCCTAGCTAATAGCTCTTTTTGTTCTAGAACAGTTGTAAAATGCTGAAAGAATCCATCCGTTAATAAAATATGACTGTACCTTTCATTTTGATTAAAGGTTAAAGCATCTTCTTCTATGAAATTCACTTCTTTATTCATTCGTTCTACTTTTTTTCTTGCAACTGCTAACATCTCACTACTCCAATCCACACCTGTAATAGGAATACCGAAGTTAGACAGTTCTAAAGCAAATCTTCCTGTCCCTGTACCTAAATCTAGTACATTGGGAAGCTTATCTGATTGCAAAACCCAATCTCTATAAAAAGCATTTCCAGCTTTTCCTACGAAAAAATCATAATATTTTGCTTCAAGCCCAGCATATTTAGGATTACTTTGCCTTTTGTGTCGCTCTCCTTGTAGCCCACATCTTGAACACAAGGTACCCGCTAATGCTGAGTAAGATGTCCCTTGTGGCACCCCGTTTTTTGTATCCCCATGCCATTCGTTATATTGAAAGCTACAATATGTACATTTATAATGTGCCATTTCGTCTCCTTCCTCTACCCTACTGTGGTATCGGGTGTCTGTGAAAGAGTTGAACCTTTATACATTCCCTCAGATACGTAAGAAATCTGTAACTTTCCTGTTATTGGGTGAGTAGTAACTGTACAATCAACTTTAAATATTTCTTTTAACATAGATCTAGTTACCACTTCGGATGGTGTTCCATGTTTGACAATTTCCCCTTCGTTTATAACGTAAATTACATCACAATAAGCTGCTGCCAAATTCAAGTCATGAATGGCAGCTAATGTACTAACTCCTAATTTTCTGATGATATCAAGAATATGTAGTTGATGATGTATATCTAAATGATTAGTGGGTTCATCTAGTATAAGGAAAGATGCTTTTTGAACGAGAGCCCTAGCTATTAAAACACGTTGTTTTTCTCCTCCTGACAATGTGGAGAAACTTCGATCTGAATAGCCTTCTAAACCAACTTTAACTAACGCAGTCCTAGTGAAGTAGGCATCTTCAAGTGTATCCCTTTCAAAGAATCGTTTATGAGGGCTTCTTCCCATCAAAACAATTTCTTCTACTGTAAAATCAAAAGGTGCCGAACCTTCTTGCGCCACAACTGCCATACTTCTTGCAAATTCCTTATGGGAAAACTTCAAAATATCCTCATTATTTAATGAAACAAGTCCCGCATTAGGGCGTAAAATCCGATAAATTGTTTTTAATAATGTGGATTTCCCACTACCATTTGGCCCGATAATTCCAACAAACTGACCAGATTCTACGAACATAGTAATTTGGTCAATAATACTTTTTTGTTCAATTGTGGTCGAAAGCTGATCAACTGTTAATTTCATTTTCCATCACCTTCTCCAAAAGAATAGGAATTACGTCTTAGAAGCCAAATAAAAAAAGGACCTCCACATAACGCAGTAACAATACCTATGGGTAACTCTTGTGGGGCAACAATTATCCGCGCCACAACATCCGCCCAAATGAGGAAAATAGCACCGATAAGAGCACTTACGGGCAAAACATAACGATGATCTGAACCTACGAATAGACGAACAACATGGGGGACCATTAACCCAATAAAACCGATAGCTCCACTTACTGCGACTAAGACTCCTGTAAGCAATGCAGTAACTAACATCAGTATCTTTTTAAAAATATCAATATTCAAACCGAGAGTGGAAGCAGTTTGTTCACCTATCAAGAGCAGGTTAAGAGGTCTAGCGAAGAAGAGAAGTAAACCTATGCCCATTAATAAGGAAAAAAACGGAATAGATAATTGCTCCCATTTAGCTCCTGCTAAACTACCCATCATCCAAAATAAAGCATCTCTCATGCCCTCCTCCCGAGGAGCTGAAATGACGATATAACTCGTCATAGCAGAGAGCATCATCGAAATAGCAATACCTGACAACAAAAGTCTCACCGTGGAAATTCTACCATTTACCTGGGCTACTAAAAATACTAGGAATACCGATATCATTGCTCCTAGAAACGCCGCTAAAGATAGAGCATATTGTCCAAATAACTTAAACGCTCCAAAAATGATTACAAGAGTTGCGCCGACTGAAGCTCCAGATGATACCCCTAAGATAAATGGATCTGCTAAAGAATTACGCACCAATGCTTGGATTGCAACACCTACAATAGCTAACCCTGCCCCAACAACTGCTCCTAATATTACTCTTGGAAAACGAATTTCCCAAATGATTTGTTCTTGAGCTTTTGCCCAGTCCTGGATGATCAAATTCTCAATGAATGGAACCTTAGAAAGAGCAATTTTCCACACTGTGAATGGAGAGATTGATATAGGCCCTAACATAATAGAGACTGTCATTGAAAAAAGTAGAAGTAGAATAAGTGTTGCCAATAGCACTTGGTAGACTTTTGCTTTTGCTTTTCTTCCTCTATCCTCTCTATTTTTTTCCTCTTCATTAAATAAGAGATCACCCACATCATTTTTTCGCAAGCTTTCCATTTATCCCCCCCCTTTTTTTAAGTAGACTACCTGAACAATGTAGGGATACAACTTCCTCCCCTTAGTAGCTTTTTTCACTAGTAATGTAAGTCTCATTGATTTCCCCAAAAACGACTTTAAAATTCTATCCCTTTAACTGCTTGAATACCTTCATTGTAGTAATGCTTTTCTGCTTCAGTAACTGAAACAAGGTCAGCTAATTCTTTTATTTCTTTCTTCGCATGCCTACCTGTAATCACCAAATGAACATGCGGAGGTTTGTTTTGAAGTAAATCAATCACTTCATGTAGTGGTAAGACATCCTCTATTGGAAATTTATCGATTGCTAAAGCATTATTTAATTCATCTAAAATTATTAAATCGTAATCGCCACTCATTACGGCTTGTCTTGCAATTGGCCAGCCCTTCCTTAACGCTTCTCTATGCTCATCGGGTGTTTTCGTCCATGTAAACCCTACCCCAAGTTGAATCATCTCTACTCCGAGTCTCCCTAAAGCAATTTTTTCCCCATATGTTCGCTCTGGTGACTTGATAAACTGATAAATTTTCACTTTAAATCCTCTTCCTATTCCGCGAAGAGCTAGGCCTAAAGAAGATGTCGTTTTGCCTTTTCCATTACCTGTATAAACGAGAGTTAACCCTCTTCTATTTGGTTTATCCTGAATCATACTAACCTCCCTCACTTGCTTTTAAAATTAGATCTCCTAAAGACCTATTAAATTAAAAGGTCCTCGAAGATTTTCTCTAGTAAGATGTATGTTAAAAAACTCATAATGTTATAGCCAAACTGCTTTATCTTCAAATGAAGTCCTTCTTTTTTCTTTCTTTTCATCCAATTCTTCCTGAGTTGGATAGCCAATAAAAAGCGTGCCAATTACCTTTTTTCTAACTGGAGAACCGATAAACTCATAAGACCGTTTGTCATGAACAAGTCCAACCCCTCTTGTTCTCCAAACAAAACCAAGTTCTAGTTCTTGTGAAGCTAACCACATCGAGTGAATAGCACAGCAAACTGCATATTCGTTATCCTTCGAATCAGCTTCGTTTGAAGCTATATCAGCGGTCACCATTATAATGACTGGCGTATTTTTAACCACTTCAAATGAACTTTCAATTAGGCTTGGTTTGGTAGGGAAGCGCTCCTGAAGATACTCGTAGACAACCTTTTCGTAGCTTCTCTTTGCTTCTCCTTGAATAACAAAAAAGCTCCAAGGCTCTCTCATTCGATCGTTTGGTGCTAGCGTAGCCGCTTGCAGCAAACGTTCGATCTTCTCTCTTTCTACTTCATCCTTGGTATAGTTCCGAATCGCTCTCCTATTATGGAGTAACTCTATCACGCTCATCTTTAACCTCTCCTTTCTCATCAAACCAATTTAATTTATTTCTAAAGTTCACGACATTTCCAACAATAATCATTGCAGGATGTTGTATTTTAGTTTTTATAACGATCTTTGATATCGTTTCTAATGTACCAGTCACACTTTTCTGGTTGGGGGTAGTCCCCTCTTGAATCACGGCTACAAGTGTCTGAGAATCTTTCCCATGTATAATTAATTGATGACAAATATAGGATAGATTACGGGTTCCCATATAAAAAGCAAGCGTATCACTTCCCTTTACTAGAGCTTCCCAGTCCAATTCATCTGTGCCGTTGTCATAACGGCCAGCACCATGTACCATAGTAAAAGAGGTAGCGTAATTACGATGGGTAACAGGAATTCCAGCATAAGTAGGAGCTGCAATCCCAGAGGTAATACCAGGGACAATCTCAAATGGAATCTTAGCATTTGAAAGCACCTCAGCCTCTTCCCCACCCCTGCCAAATACGCAAGGATCTCCACCTTTTAATCTCGTCACGTTTTTTCCTTCCAGTGCTTTTGTGACTAGTAATTGATTGATTTCATCCTGTATAAGACTATGATTCCCAGGAGCTTTCCCGCAGTAAATCAATTCAGCCTCTTTTTTCGAGTAGCTTAATAACTCTTTATTAACTAAGCGATCATAAGCAATAACATCTGCTCTTTGAATACATTCAAGACCATACACTGTGATTAACTTTGGATCGCCAGGACCTGCCCCCACTAGAAATACTTTTCCTTTTTTATTCATCCTCTCACCTTAACTCTCTAAGTTTTGCCTGATCGTTTACTAGACCTTCGACCTATTTAATTTCTTTTATACACTCACTTTACTTCTCAAGCATTTATCAACCCATTTTTCAACCATAGATTTACATGAAGCAAAGTGAAAATGAGTATATCCAGCTACTAGATTATGATTCAAATAGCCTTCCTGCTTGGTGCCTCTCATGCCTTTTGTAACATATGCATGTCGCATTTCTTGATCATTATGGTAGGTGGAGTAATGAAATTCATGACCTCTAGCTTTTTCATTTTTACCTAATAAGAAGTTACCTTCTTCTCCACTAATTTCTCGATAACCTAATGCAGCTAGTTTCATTTGCATTTTCACTTTCCCTGGAATAATGCCTACCATCGGAAACTCTAAATGACCTGTTGTTTCAATTGCTTCAGTCAAATACATAAAACCTCCACATTCCGCAAGAGTTGGTAATCCATTTCCAATCGCAACCCTTACAGAATCTTGAACATCTTTGTTTTGTGAAAGTTCCTTAGCATATTCTTCTGGAAAACCGCCTCCTAGATATAAACCATCAATATTTTCAGGTAATGGTTCATTTGATAGCGGTGAAAAATAAACCAACTTAGCTCCATAGGACTGCAAGAGTTCTAAGTTTTCTGGATAATAAAAATTAAAAGCAGCGTCTTTCGCAACTGCGATTCTTATATTCTCCTCTTTCTTTTTATTAAATATTGATTTTTTCTCACTTAAAGGTAGGTACGGGGCTTTTGATAGCTCAATAAGTTGATCGACATCCACGGTCTCTAGGATCAAGTCCCCTAATTTATTAAAAAATGGATCTAGCTCCCCTCTTTCAATAGAAGGAACCAGCCCTAAATGTCTTTCAGGTATTTTTATGTCAAGCTCTCGTTTTAAGTAACCGATTACTGGCACATCACATTCTTGTTCAATAGCCGTCTTTACAATCTTATAATGTCCTTCACTTCCGACTCTATTTGCAATAACACCGACAATGTTGGGTCCTTTAGCAAGCGCTTGAAAGCCTTTTACAATAGCGGCTGCACTTCTTGCCATACTTGCACAATTTACAACAAGTAAAACAGGACTCTCAATAATCATACTTATATCCGCTGTACTACCTTCATTATTCTTCGGATTCTTACCATCAAAAAAACCCATAACCCCTTCAATAATCGATATATCTGCTCCTTGACTTCCACGTGCAAAAATATCTAATACTGTGTCTTTTTCAAGCATCCAACTATCTAGATTTCTAGAAGTGCGATTCGTGACGGCAGTATGATAAGAAGGGTCAATATAATCAGGACCACATTTAAAGCCTTGTACCGTTAACCCTCTTTTTTTCAGTGCAGACATTAAGCCAATTGTTAATGTTGTCTTTCCAACGCCACTCCCTGTCCCTGCTATGACGATTCGATGATCCTTCATTCAAAACCCCTCCGCTAGTACGGAATTATAGCAACTGAAATCGTTACATTTCCTGATTTTTTCTTAATAAGAGAAAGCGTTTTTGCGCCACTATATAACATAGCAGCTGGTTCACTAACACCATATGCACCTGTATATTTGTATACTGTTTCAGAAGGGTCCTGAATTGACATGCGGTTTAATTCTTTTGCCGAATAACAAATAAATTCCCAGTTGTATTTATGAGCCACGGCAAGGAGACCTTCTTCGTCTTTTTTTAAATCGATTGAGCAAATTGCCTTGACACTTTTTATTGAAAATTTCAATTCATTTAGTGTTTGTTGGATAACTTGTTCAATTTCTTCGGTAGAGGTACCTCTATTACATCCTACTCCCAGAACAATGACCTTTGGCCGATATAAAACACCATTTTTAAGAATATCTTCTTCTGTGTTTTTTAAATTTCGGTGAGTCACAACTAATGCTGCTCTCGGTTTTGCTTTCATTGCATCCTCAATCGTCGAGTAAACCTTAATCGACTCAGGGAGGGGGTGTTTATAATGCCACCATTCCTTTTCACCTGACTCTTGAACCACTGCAACTTGTTCTTCATTCACAACTGAGGCGCTTACAGGTGTTAAGTTCTTAGCAGATTCCCACTCCCAACCAAATCGACTCCCAAATAAATCAACTGCAATCGTTTGTTGCACATCTGATGCTGTTGTAATGACCGGTTTAGCGTCAAGTATGTTAGCTACTTCCTTCGTTAATTCATTAGCCCCACCAAGATGCCCGGATAATACACTAATGACATGTTCACCTTTATCATCTATAACTAAGACAGCCGGATCCGTTTTTTTATCTTTTAAAATTGGAGCAATCATTCGGACAACCGCGCCTAGGGAAACAATCATGATAATTCCTTTATATGATTGGAAAAGGGACGGTAACAAAAGGCGTACATTCCCTTCAAATAATTGGATGTGACGTCTATGTTCATCTCCTCTTTCAAATTTACTCATATAGAACAAATCTGATTGATGGAATTTTGAATTTAAGTCTCGAGCTAGTTCTACGCCATGTTTAGTGATCGCGACGATTGCAAAGCTCCCTTTTCTATCAAGTTCTACCTTCTTTCCTTCCTCTAAAATGAGTGTCATGGCTTCACACCTTTTCGAAATCCATGAGTAAATTCTTTATCATATAGCTTTGATTTAAATTCCTTATCATGGATATTTTTATCTAATGCCCAACCTGCTAAAATCATAGCTTGTTTTCGAATCCCGTTTACACGCATATCCTCATCCAAGTGTTCCAGAGTAGAGCGAACAATTTTTTGGTCTGGCCAAGTTGCTTTATATACCACCCCTACTGGGGTATCCTTGCTCCAACCTGCAGTTAAAAACTCTTTTACAATTTTCTTCGTCAAAGTTGCACTTAAAAACAAAGCGACTGTACAATTATGCTTTGCTAAGTCGCTTAACTTCTCCGCTTCAGGAACAGGAGTTCGCCCTTCTGCACGCGTAAGGATAACTGTTTGAGTTAAATCAGGAATCGTTAACTCAGCACCTAGTGCAGCTGCAGAAGCAAAGACTGAGCTAACACCGGGGATAATTTCTATACTTACTTCTTGCTTATTCAAAATGGATATTTGTTCCATGATCGCACCATAAACTGCGGGATCCCCCGTATGCACACGCACAACTCGCTTTCCTTCTTTCAGGCGCTCAACCATTACTTGCACCATTTCTTCAAGATGCATCCCAGCCGTTTTAATAATTTCTGCTTCTGAATTTGCTTGTTCTATTAAAGCTTCACTAACAAGTGAATCAGCATACAAAACAACATCTGCCTCTTTCAGTTTTTTTAAGCCCTTTACTGTTATAAGGTCTGGGTCTCCAGGTCCCGCTCCAATAATTGTTATCTGCATTATTTTCTCACCACCATTAGAGTTAAATATTCTAGTTCAGCTCGGTCTAGTTCGTGAATATCCCAAACGATTTCTTCATCAGAAGTTACCTTTGTCACAACTGAGGCTTTATCTAGCAAATCTAGCTCGCTTAATACTTCAAGCATTAAATCTATAACTTTAGCTACTTTAATAAAAACGACACAATCGTTTTCAATAAGAACTTTTTTCATTGCTTCATAGTCAGCCCTCGCTGGTACTATAGCTACATGATCATCCCCTTCAGCTAAGGCTATACCAAGTCTTGAAGCAGCCCCATTAACTGAGGATATGCCTGGAACTGTTTGGATTTTCACTTCAGGATGACGCATTTTCACTAGTTTCATCATGTGGATAAATGTACTGTATAAAAGAGGATCCCCTTCTGTAACAAAGGCCACATCCTTCCCCATTTTAAGGTGCTCCCACACTTGATCAACTGTATTGGACCATTCACGCTCTAAAATAGTAGGATCTTTTGTCATCGGAAATACAAGACCTAGCATTTCTTTTTCTTCTGGTTTTATGTAAACATCAATAATTCGATGAGCATAGCTTTTGCTACCCTTTCTTTTTTTCGGATACGCAACGACATCTGACTCTTTGAGCTTGCGAAATGCTTTAATTGTGAGTAATTCCGGATCTCCTGGACCGACTCCTAAACCATACAAAGTTCCAGTCATTATGATTCTCCTTTCTTATGTTGAGCTGTGATTATATATATAGGGTTTAAAGCATCAAAACGTGTTAAATTTAAAATCGGTTTGCTCCTTGAAATTTGAGCAAGTGTAATCGTTGTCTCAAGTCCGTTTCGCTTAAACCCTTCTACTGCTTGCATTAAGTTTTCTATCGTAACGGCATTTAAAACAATTCTGCCACCTTCTTTTAAGCGAGAACAACAGGCCTCTAAAATATCCCCCATATTTCCTGCCGTTCCTCCAATGAAGACTGCATCTGGGTCAGGGAATGTATGTAAGTGATCTGGTGCTTTCCCATGAATAGCAATAAAATCCGTTCGAAATTTAACTTGATTTAAATAACAGTTTTCTAAATCATGTTCGTTCTTTTCAATGGCATATACTTGTCCTTTTTTTGCAATGAGACAGGCTTCAATTGCAACTGAGCCAGTACATGTACCGATGTCCCATATAATGCTATTCTCGTTTAGATTTAACGCCATGAGACTAAGACTTCTAATTTCCTTTTTCGTAAGCAGTCCTTTTTCCGGTTTCCTTTGATGGAATTCCTCATCCTCAATGCCAAAACTCCAGGTTTTAACTGCCTCTACCTTTTTAAGAATTACCACATTAAGAGGAGAAAACTCCATTTTTTCCATCTCTACAAGTTCATAGTAGCCACAACGTTCGTTTTCTCCCCCAAGATTTTCAGCAACAAATGCACGGTATTCGTTTACTTCGTATGACCGCATGTAGCGGGCGATTTCCGCAGGGGTGTTTTTTTCATCTGTTAAAAGTACTATTTTTTCCCTACCATTTATTCGTTGGACCAAGCCCTGGATACTTCTTCCATGAACACTCGTTACATAAGCATCCTGCCACCCTTCATTCATGCGGGCAAATGCAAGTTGAATTGAGCTCAAATATGGATAGATTTCAATATCTATTTTTTTTCCTAAATAGCTGCCAATCCCATAAAACAATGGATCTCCAGAGGCTAATATAACCACCTTCCGTGATTCCTTATGTAAATCATCTACAAGCTCTTTTAGTCCTCCCTTAATCACCCTTTTTTCTCCAGGATAATCACTAAATGATTTTAGTAGTCTTTCTCCACCTACTAATAAATCACTTTCGTAAATGTATTTTTCATAGAGAGGAAGGAGACCTTGTTTTCCTTCATCACCTATTCCAATGACCTTAATCTTATGCTCTATCATCTTTTCCTGCCCTCCCAAGAAATGTACCCTTCATCGAGTACAAACTTGTTTCAATCAAGATTCCACCTCGCACCTCTTTTAACCCTGCGGTGCAGCAATAGTTACAGAGAATGGTAAAGAAATCATCATAGCCATTTGTAAGCATTAAATCACCTACTTGTGAAGCTGTATTCGCTCCCCTCACTTCTTCAATTAAACTTTGATCCGTTACCCCGGCTTCACATGCCACACTCGTTAAAAAGTTGAAATCAACAGGTGCACTTTTGGAGTGAACCATCATCACACCCTGAGCAACTTTTGAAAATTTCCCCATCATTCCCACAAGTGAGACCTTTTTTACACCTTGCTTTTTGCATTGTTTTAAAGTGAAGCCAACAAAATCCCCCATTTCAATAAAGGCTTCTTCAGGAAGTTCTGGATATTGTTGAATGCCATACTTTTCGCTCCTTCCTCCTGTAGAAATGACGACATGTTCACATCCACTTGCCCTAGCAACACTTACCGCTTGAACAATACTTGCCATATAAGCGGAACTAGAAAAAGGAATCACGGTCCCCCTTGTCCCAAGAATTGATATGCCACCAATGATTCCAAGACGTTTGTTTAACGTTTTTTCCGCCATCTTTTCTCCAGCAGGTACTGAAATGATAATTGTAATCCCCTTTTTGATTCCATATAATTGAAGGATTTCTTCAGCAGTTTCACAAATCATTTTTCTAGGCACTGGATTAATTGCTGCTTCTCCCACTGGCACAGGGAGGCCTTCTTTCGTGACACGCCCAACTCCAACTCCTCCGTCTAAATGAATTCCAGGTTTCAAAGACCAGCAAACTTTTGCCTGAATCAATGCACCATGCGTGGCATCTGGGTCATCCCCTGCATCTTTAATCGTTTCTGCTTCAGCAAAATCAGAACCGATGTAACATTTTTCCATCTCAAAGGTGGCAAATTTCCCAACTGGCAAGTAAATTGTAGATTCTAGTTGCTCTTCTCGTGTGATGAGAGCAACTAGTGCTGCCTTTGTTGTAGCTGTAGCACACGCCCCCGTTGTATAACCAGAACGCATCTCTTTCTTATCTTTCTTCTTTACCTTCGCTTCCATTTTTATGCCTTTTCAGCTAAGAGGGATATTGCATTCAAAGCCGCAACTGTAACCGTACTACCGCCTTTTCTACCAACATTTGTAATGAAAGGCACATCCAGCTTTGCTAATTCTTCCTTTGATTCAGGTGCTGATACAAACCCAACCGGAAGTCCAATTACTAAACTAGGCTTTGCATACCCTTCCTTAATCAATCGAATTAACTCAAGTAATGCAGTAGGTGCATTTCCAATTGCAAAAATGCCCCCTTCAAATTGTTGAATTGCTTTTCTTACAGAAATGATTGCTCGAGTTGTGTTTAACTTTTTTGCTTCTTTCATTACATCTTCATCCGAAATATAAACGTTCACCCTTCCCCCATGTTTTTCAATTCTTCCTTTGCTAACCCCGCTTACAATCATTTGAACATCCGCATAGACTTGTTCACCATTCCTAATGGCTTTGATCCCTGCTTGTATTGCTTTTTCATGAATAAGCATGCTATGACCAAGTTCAAAATCGGCTGAGGCATGAACGACTCGTTGCACAATTTTATATTGCTCTTCTGTAAACGAATGCTCACCAAATTCTTCGTCAATCATATTGAAGCTCATGCCTTCAATCTCCTGTGGCTGTACTGTTAAAGGTTTAAAATCTGTAAGAAAGTCCATTTTATTTTCCTCCGTTCGTTATTATCTCTCTACTAATAAATTTTTGATATGTGCTAACACCCCGGAAAAATCTGAGTAAAGATTTTTATAATCAACTTTTGGTCTTTTAATCATAATTGTTTCAATACCAAGCTCTATTGCTGCTTCAACTTTCTCATCGACTGATCCAACTTTTCCACTTTCCTTTGTAATCATTGTGGTTACACCATATTGCTGATAAAGGACTTTATTAAACTCCTTTGTAAAAGGTCCTTGAATAGCTACAATATCTTTTTGTGGAAAACCTAATCGTTCACATTTTTCCATATTATCTTTGCGAGGAAGCATCCGAGCAATTACCCGAATATCAGGTTGATGCAACAGTATCTCGGTAAAGATTTGAAGAGTTTTGCTTCCAGTCGTTAGCATGATGACTCCTTTTTTTTCAAAAGCTTGTTGTGCTGCAATAGCATAGCTATCCACCTTTGTGATACCTTTACCGTCATGAGATTGTTTTTCACGTTCATATCGAATATAAGAAATTCCAGCTTCAGTTGCAGCGTTTAACGCATTCAGACTTGCTTCTTCTGCAAATGGATGACTGGCATCAACAACGGCTTGAAAACTTTGTTCTTTGATCATCCTTACAAAATCTTCTTTTTTTAATCGTCCAACATAAACATCAAGTCCAGCCTTTTTCAATTCGATCGCTGCATTATCCGTAACAACTGTTGTAAGCAAAGAATGTCCTTCATTCTTAAGTAATATTGCTAATTCTCTTGCATCACTTGTGCCAGCTAAAAAGAGAATCATAGCTTTTAAACCTCTTGGTGTTGGTGATCATGATGATGGTCGTGATCATGGTCATGATCGTGATGATGATGGTGATCAATATGTTCCATCGCCTCGATTCGGTACTGACACGTATCGCAGTTCATTTTAACCTCACCTTGAAGTGCTTCTTCAATTCGATCTTTAATAATCGTTTGTAATTTCCTATGAAAACCAAAATAGCCTGATAGTTTAAATTCAATACCTGAATACTCCTGTTCAAACTCTTCAACCATCGTTTCTAAGCGTTTGATTAATATGCCTGTAAATAAGAAATATGGTAAGATAACAATTTTTTTAGCCCCTAGTTTAATACATCGTTCAACACCTTCTTTAATAAGTGGATCAGTTACTCCCATAAAGGCAGGTTCTACTAACTTATAATCGAGCTTTTCCCAAAGCAATCGAGTAATTTTATACAAATCACCATTAGCATCCGGGTCACTACCACCCCGACCTAATAAAAGTATTGCTGTACTAGGGTCAGCATTTGCTAAATTTTCCCCTACTTCCACTAAGCGATCCTTACAAATTTCCATTGTTTCCTCGTGGATTCCAAAAGGTCTTCCATACGTGAATTGAACTTGAGGATATTTCTTTTTGGACTCATCAATTGCGGCAGGAATATGAATTTTTGAGTGCCCAGCAGCGAGTAGCATAAGCGGAATTACAAACACGCTTTTTGCCCCTTTTTCTACACACGATTGAATGCCTTGCTCTATTGTTGGTTTGGCAAATTCTAAATAACAGGTTTCAATTAATAGACTTGGATCTAACTGAGTAGATAGTTCATCTATCATTTTCCTAACTTGCTCATTTCCTTCAGGATCTCTACTTCCATGTCCTACTAGTAAAATTGCTCTCATTTTATTCTCCCCTTATGATTATTAATCTCCGCATGGAGCCGGCTCAATTTCAATTTTGGGTGTCATGTCTTTGTATGTATAATTTCGAATCTTGCCAACACGTTTAAAGTACTTAAACAAGCGTTCGTTAGGGTGACCCTTTTCTTTATATTCATATATAATCTTTTCAATAACATCCACGATTTGATCAGGCTCAATGCCTTCGGCTACCGGTTGACCAGCATGAGCAGTACGCCCAACTGTCTTTGCACCTAAAAACAGATCAAATTTTCCTTTTCTAAAAATTACACCAATGTCATCATTCACTGCTCCATAACAAGCCATCCCACAACCATTAAACCCAACTTTCAGCTCTTTTGGCAGTTCAAGTCCACTAAGCTTTTCATGGATCTCTTCCGCGTAAGAAATGGAATCTTTTTTCTCACCATCACAGAAATCACAAGCTTTCAGTTGAAAAACATCTCCAAGTGGTTCAAGAATAAATCCTGCCTCTGTTAATTTTTCTGTAATAATTTCAGGATGAGAGGTCGGGATTCGCAAATGGATTTGATGATGTGGTGTATATTCGATTTTCCCTTCATCTCCAACAACTTCTGCCAAAGTAATCATTTGTTTGGGAGTAAAATGCTTATTGACTACTCCAGGACTTATTGCAAACTCAAATACAGAGACAACGGGATGATGAACCGTCTTTGTATGTTGAATTTTATTAGAATCACCTCTTACTTTATTCAAAGCCTCCAAAGCTAACTCTAAAGAAGTCTCTTCAGGTACTAATTCTTCCGTTGTTGCGGAAACTTCTATTTCTCGTTCGCCATCTTTTTTCCCTTGATGGAGTGCCCAAGGTTCATTTTCGTTTCGTAAGCGTTCATGAGGTTTTAAACGTTGTTCTGTTGTATCTAACGTATATTTCCTTTGATATCCTCTAGGTGTAATCATTTTTTCATCATAAAGAAAAGTAGATGAATTCCCTATGACAACTGTTGTAAGCATTCCAATATCATGATCTAACATATTTTCAAGATCTGTAATAACTACATGTTGACGTTCACGAAAAGCACTTTTTACTAGACCGACTGGCGTTTGGGGCGATCGGTATTCGAGGAGGATTCTTTGAGCTTCTTGAATTTGTCTTGTTCTTCGTCCACTTTTAGGATTGTATAAACTAATAACAAAATCTGCCTGTGCTGCCGCATCAATTCTTTTTTCAATGAGTTTCCATGGTGTAAGGTGATCACTTAAACTAATCGTACATGCATCGTGCATAATCGGAGCACCTAATAAAGAGGCACAAGAGTTACTAGCAGAAACTCCTGGTATTACTTCTACACTCACACCAGTTGCTTCTGACCATCCTTTTTCAATTAGCACCTCATAGACGAGTCCAGCCATCCCGTAGACCCCAGCATCTCCACTAGAAATAACCGCTACTGTTTTTCCTTCTTCAGCAAGGCGAACAGCTGCTTGGGCACGACTTACTTCTTCTGACATTCCTGTGCTAATAATTTCTTGATCTGTTAATAATCCTTTAATGAGATCGACATATGTTTTATATCCAATGATGCAGTGACTCTCTTGTATTGCAGTTAATGCCCTATTTGTCATATGATCAAAACTACCAGGCCCGAATCCAATAACCAGTAATTTACCTAGCACTTTACATCCCTCCTAATATCCAACAAACTAAACATCCGTATTTAAACATCAAATGTAAGCCGTTTCATCTAACTCTTTGCTCCTTCCAACTCAACTTTTGATATACCCTTAATACATTTATCTGTGTTGACTGCTTTCATTTCATCATTATCAAAGCTGTAAATTAGAGAATCTTTCAAGTTAATTGTTGAATCTTGATGACTCTTTATAAGAGACCTCCCTACTTCAGTTGAAGTAACTGAATACCAGTTTCCTTCAGGGTAAACAACTACCACACATGCATCTTTACAACGTCCATTACACTTAGTTCTCGATGTATGAATTTGTTGATCTAGTTCCCTATTTTTAATCTCATCTCGAATCGCTAACGTAATTTCTTCGCCTTCTTTTCGCATACAACTTGAACCATTACAAATCAATACATGCTTTTTTGTACCATTCAAATTCCAAGTAGTCATATCCCCACTCCTATTTTTTAAAAATTAAAAATACACCCCTAGGTAGAGGTGCATTAAACGCCATACTTATAATAAGCAGCATCTATTACACTTCTCTACCTATGACCCGTAGGTATTGAAGAATAAAAAACAAGGCAGGTTTCCTGACTTGGGTTCATCATTTCATTGTGTCTTCCCGAATTACCAGTGACATTCATACAATGAAACTTCCCCTTACAGTGGCGGGACCGTGACGGATTTACACCGTGCTTCCCTTTTAAGCATAACGAAAAATTATGCACCTTGTTTTAACTTGTGTTAGAAAATAAAAAAACCTTAGCTTCATTTTCGAAGTTAAGGTAGGTAGGCATGTCCAAAGTAGAGTTCTACTTGCTAGAACTCTAATATGTTCATCCCACATCCTCCCTCCGAAGATTGGATACAATTATTAAAAGCAGGTTTCCTGGCTTGTGTCTAAAGCTTACTCATGTCCCTTCCTAGAGTAGAATACTCCAGTGGTTTGACATTTTCATCAACACTTACAGTAGCGGGGGCTGCATCAGACTTTAACTGATTTCCCTATTATCCCAAAACAATATCTTGGGCACTTTTAATATACTGTCTATTAAACTATGATTTATTATATATGGCAACCATTATTTTAATTCATCTGTTTTTTTAAAAAGTTAAAAATTTATTATTATTTTTCTTTTTTACTATTTTTTCACGGGGAAATAGGATGTGTTTTTTCATGAAAAAGTCCTTGTTTATCAAGGACTCTTTGAGAGGACTAACCAAACTCACCTGTAATAGTATTACTCGGTTCTATTTAAAGTGTTTATATTAAAAATAGCAGAAGAAAATCTTTACTTTATACAAGACATACTACTCAATCCCATTTGCAATCAAGTTTAATAGATTAATTAAATAATTAGGATCAGACAAATTTTGATCTTCTTCAGGGTTTGTCATAAAACCTAATTCTAGTAAAATAAATGGGATCTGAGATCAGTTAAAACCTGACATATCATCCCGCAAAAGATTACCTATAAGGGGGGGTTAGATTATCCTTTTCCATTTGATTCAAAATGAATGAAGAAGCTAATAAGCTATCTTCAATAACATCAGTCGGCAAGTATGGATTGTCTTTTGAAGGAGTAAAAATTGAAAAGCCTTTATGTTTAGCACTTTCTTACCCATCAGCTTGCAATCTAATAAATAAATCTGCATTGAACGATTGAGCAAGACTTAGAACTAATCGAGAACTTCTTTATATGGATATGAGTAAACAAGAATTTCATATTTAACGACATCATGCCAAACATCCAAGAAGAGATTACTAATCAATTCCTTTCTATCTTTCTGCCTCCCCTTCTCAGAACAAATCGCAAACAAATGTGATCAAAATGTTATCAAAACGCCAAAATAAACTTTTCCAACACAAAAAACGCGGCTCTCATAACCTTGAGAACACGCGTCAGAACTGCATTTAATCGGTATGACCCGTACTGGGCTCGAACCAGTGACCTCCACCCTGTCAAGGTGGCGCTCTCCCAACTGAGCTAACGGATCATGTTATGTATTAACGACACTTATTACTTTACTGTATTACTATGGGATTGTCAATTACTTTTCTTTGAAGCCAGCTTAAAGTGGTAACTAACCGCAATCACGATCATTGCGGTTAGTTATTTTACTATAGGTAATTGAATACTTACTTCTGTGCCTTCATTTTGTACACTATGAATAGAGAGGTCTCCTCTATGGTTTTCAATCACTTTGTAGCAGACCATTAATCCGATACCAGTTCCTTTTATCGTTGTTGAATAGTACGGCTCTCCTAGCTTCGCTAACTCTTCCTCATCCATTCCTTTTCCATTATCTTTGATAGAAATATGGATGGTATCATTAACTCTATTTAAGATGATCATAAGTTTGCCTTCATTGCTCATCGCATCAATGGCATTTTTAAAGAGATTGATAAATACTTGCTTTAATTGATGGGGCACACAATTTACATATGCTTCGTGAACCACTTGGATTTCTAATTGAATATTTTTAAGATGAAGTTCAGTCGAGATATCCCTTACACATGATTCAACTAATTGAGCTATGTCTACACGTTCTTCACTTATTGCTCTAGGCCTTGCAACAAGTAACAACTCTTCTATTATATCGTTTATTTGATTAAGTTCTCCCATAAGGACTTCTCGATATGGTTCTAATTGGCTTTCTGTTAATTGAAAGAAGCCTCTCAATGTTGTTAACGGATTACGTATTTCATGGGCTATGCCCGCTGCTAGCTCTCCTGCTAAAGCTAACTTCTCTGAACGTCGTAGCAAGTCTTCTCGCTTTTTTATGTCTGTTATATCTCGACTAATAAAAACAAATGAGACCACTTCTCCATCAGATGAAATAATCGGCATACCTTTACCTTCTAAATATTGATAGTATCCATTCGCATGAAGCTTTCGATAAATGACCGCTTCAGAGGGTAGCTTAGTGCGAACCATTTCTTCAAATGTTTCAAATACTCTTTTATGATCACTTGGGTGTATATAGACGAGTACAGATTGTCCAATTAATGAGCAAGGCTCATAACCAAGCACCGGTAAATACGAATTAGAGGCTAATAGGTAGTGTCCTTCCTTATCTGTTAAACAAATAATATCATAAGAATGTTCAACAATTATTTTGTATTTATCTTGAATGACAAGAGCTAATTCATCGAAGTCACAAGGGATCTCTTTTTGTTTTGCTACTCCATAGACCCCTTTGATTTCCCCATCAACAATATGAGGAATGTTTATAATTGATAAAGAAAGGCTACCCTTTTGACTTCTAAAACCTACGTCATACACCTGTACCTCTCCAGCAAACGCTTTCTCAAAATGATTTGCTACACTCATTCGTTCCTCGCTAAGAAGTAATTGTTCATAATGAACACCTTTAAATGCATCTCCTTTTAAACCAGACAATTCCTCTGCTTTTATGTTCATATCAACAAAATAACCATCTTGGTCTAGTAGAAATATGGCATCATCATTTTGATTAAATACATCGTGAAGACTTAAAGCAGGCTCTGTTATTAATGTAGGATCCTCTTTTAAATAGAGAAGGTAGTACCTTTCTCCTTTTGAGCGAAATAATAAGTTGGCTTCCATCGTACAATAGCCATTTGGAAATGTAAACTGCCCACTCCATTCAGCCTTATCATAAAAATTCGTAGGTGCGAAAGCATAGATTAATTCTTTTAAATCATTTATCGTTAATTTTTGTTTTAATAAGCATTCCTTTGTCACGTCATTTACACAAATCAATTCAAGCTCCTGATTTGATTCCCTCCAGCAACAGAGTACTGTAGGAGAAGATGAATCTAGAACCATTTCTTTAAACACGGTTAGGTTCCATTTTCCTTGTAAGACAACGCTCATCTCTCCACCTCCTCTCTTTGACTCCTAAACTATGTTGTGGTTACATTTTTATCTTTTTATTCCTGCTTCTAGATAAAATTCGCCACTTGAATGAAAACTCCTCTTTTCCTATTAAAAGTTCCCTTTACACGCTTAGAGGAATAAAAAAAACCACTTCTAGAGTCGACTAGAAGTGGTTGTTATGTAATTATTGGTGCGCCTAGCAGGACTCGAACCTGCAACGCGAGAATCGGAATCTCGTGTGATATCCCTTTCACCATAGGCGCTAGTTTTAAGACAACATCATATAATGTAGCTTATAAAAGGGGAAGTTGTCAAGACTTTCCCCTTTTTAAACATTATCGCCTTAAGAATTTGCAGCTGCGCCTTCTTCAAACATTGTATTAAAGCGTTCGTTAATATCATCTTCAGTGTAGCCAGCTTGTCCTAAACGGGTTGCAAAATTCTTCGCCCATAATTGAAGACGCTGAGCCATTTTTGCGTATTTCTTCCCTTCATTGCCTTTTGTATCTTTTGCACGACCTTCAGCGTTAGACATTACATTCTCAACGATGAATAAGGCTTTCCAAAGTGTTTCCTCATCAAATTGCTCATGAGAATTTCCTAGCTCTTTGATCACCTTTTGATAGTAACTATTGAATTCCTTAAATGGAATTTCTTCTTCCATATTTAGATATACTTGAATTTGATCATATAATGATTGCATGTCATGCCAACTCCTTTTTCTATTCTGGCCTATTATAGCATATTTCATGGGGGGAAGCGAAACCATTTCTAAGATTAAGCTTAACAGTAAAAATGGAAACAAAAACAGCTGAAGCTTTAGCTACAGCTGTTTTCTAGTTGTTTATTTACAATATTGATCAAAGGCTTTCTCAAGTTTTTGAACGACTTGGATTGGCTCATGACCTTCAATTTCATGTCTTTCTACCATCATTTGAATTTCTCCATCTTTTAAAAGGGCAAACGATGGAGAAGAAGGAGCATACCCTTTGAAATAATCACGAGCTGTTGCTGTTGCTTCTTTATCTTGACCTGCAAATACCGTTACAAACCGATCAGGTGTCGTTTCATAATTCTTCATATATGCAGCTGCCGGGCGTGCAATACCGCCTGCACATCCACACACAGAGTTAACCATTACTAAAGTCGTGCCATCCTCATTCATTACATCATTAACATCCTCAGGTGTTTTTAATTCTTTGTAACCAGCTTCAACCATTTCTTTACGTGCAATTTCTACTACGTCATTCATGTAAAAATTAAATTGTTGCATAACGAGAACCTCCATTAAATATGTTTCTTCCATTGTACCTGTTCCCTATCCAATGAACAACATAAACTACTTAAAGTACAGATAGAAAAAGCCAGTGAGACTCAGCCCACCAGCTTCATGACAAATCTTATTGAAGTGCTGTACGCAGGGTTTCGATATTTTTAGTCATAAGGCTAAAGTAGTCTTCCCCATTCTGTACATCTTCTTCTACTAGTGCTTCAAGGTTGTGTAAATATAATGCTTCTGCTCCTACTTCATCTTGAACCACTTGTGCAACCTTTGGTGTAATGTTTTGTTCGAACAGTACGTAATTTATTTCATACTCATTCGCAAAATGAATAATATCTTGTAGTTGACGTTGAGATGGTTCATTTGTTGGTGAAAGTCCTGAAATACCAACTTGTTTTAAACCATAGCGTTCTTCCCAATAGCCATATCCCGCATGAGATACGAGAAATGTATCTTTGTTCGCTTCATCAGCCATAGCCTGAAACTCATTATCTAATGCTTCGAGATCTTCTTTCACTTGATTAAAGTTTGTAGTAAAATACTCTTCTTGCTCAGGCATTAACTCAATTAAAGTTGCTTTTATATTCTCAGCTAGTGTAATAGAGTGAATTGGATCTAACCACACATGTGGATCTTCATCGTGATCATGTGCGTGATCATGATCGTGGTTATGTTCTTCGTCATCATGACCTTGCTCTTCGTGATCATGATCGTCTTCTTCATGACCATGCTCTTCATGCTCATGTTCGTCTTCCTCATGTCCATGCTCTTCATGCTCATGTTCGTCTTCTTCATGTCCGTGTTCTTCATGCTCATGTTCGTCTTCTTCATGACCGTGTTCTTCATGCTCATGTTCGTCTTCTTCATGACCATGCTCTTCATGCTCATGATCGTGTTCCTCATGACCATGTGCGCTATCTTGATCAAAATCAATTAGTTCTATGCCTTCTGAAGCTTGAACGATAGCTACATCTTCATTTTCAACTGTGTTAATAAGAGCATCAACAAACCCTTCCAGGCCAGCTCCGTTGTAAATAAAAGCATCTCCTTCAGCCACTTCAATCATTTGACGTGCTGTCGGCTCAAATGTATGAGCGTCTGCTCCAACAGGAACCATATTTGTTACATTCACATACTCTCCACCAATCTTATTAGCAAAATCCTCTAAAGGAAAAATGGTAGTATAGAGTTCCAATGTTTCTGAACTTTCTTCTTCTGTGACTTCTGTTTCACTAGACTCTTCAGCTTCATCTTGCCCCCCACAAGCAGCTAGGAAAGATGATAATACAAGCATAATAGCAAATAAACTAGATTTAAAATTCATGACGTACCCCTTTCGTAACGATTACGTTTTATCACGATTATGAATTATATCGGAATTACTACGATTTGTAAAGGGTTCTTCTTTATTTTGAACAACAATTAATCAAAATAAAAGCTGTGCCTAGGCACAGCTTTTACTCTTCTTCAGTTTGAGTATCTGATAAGGCATTTACTCGCTGTTGAAACTCATTGTTTAGTGCTTCATAATGAGCAAATACTTGTGGAAGTACCTCTGCTATCTTCTTTTCATCCCGTTCTTTTACTGCCTTTGTTAATTGCTTTTGCAGAAAATGGTGCTGCTCCATCCACTCCTTTGATTTCACATCTCCGTGCAGAAGCTCTCCTCGTTTTTTTGCTTCAGTGAGTTTCTTTAATAAGAGATCACGCTCAGAGCGAATGTCCTTCCATTGTTCAGCTTGCTCTGGTGCATATTTATCTGTAAGTAATTCGTAATAAAAATCTTTGTGTATGCGCATGTACTGATGAAATTCTTTGTGCTTTTTGTGATGCTTATCACAATCACATTCTTGTGCTTCACTATTTTCTTCTGCACTAACACTATCTATGAGTGGCTGCTGAATAAAGGCCAACACAATAACCAATTGTGCCACAATAAATAAACCATGTAGTTTCTTCATTATTTAGTCACCCTTTCCCGTTTTCTTAGTTGTAGTATGTACGATAAAAGGATTAAAAATGTAAAAAAAGCCAGAAAGAAGTTTTAGAGAAAACTTCTTTCTGGCTTTACTCATTAATAAATTGATGTTGTTTTTTCTGTCATATTTTCTAAAATTTCTTTCACACGTGCCAGGAATCGTCCACAAACAAGTCCATCTAAGACTCGATGGTCTAGTGATAAGCAAAGGTTGACCATGCTGCGAATAGCAATCATGTCTCCTGTTGGGCTTTCAACTACCACTGGACGTTTCACGATTGACTCAATAGAAAGAATCGCAGCTTGAGGATGATTAATGATTGGCGTAGATAGTACAGATCCGAATGAGCCAGTGTTATTCACTGTGAATGTTCCACCTTGCATATCAGCTCCAGATAGTTTACCTGTGCGCACCTTTGTTGCAAGCTCTTGAACTTCACGACCAATTCCTTTAATCGATTTTTCATCAGCATGCTTGATAACAGGAACATAAAGAGCATCGTCTGTTGCAACTGCTATTGAAACATTGATATCTTTCTTCTGAATAATCTTATCGCCAGCCCACATAGAGTTTAATTGTGGAAATTCTTTCAATGCTTCCACTGTCGCCTTAATAAAGAATGGCAAGAATGTAATATTAAAGCCTTCTTTTTGTTTAAACTCACCCTTCACGCTGTTACGAAAATGAACGAGGTTTGTTACATCGACTTCAACCATTGTCCATGCATGTGGAGCTTCATGCTTACTTTTCACCATGTTAGCAGCTATTGCTTTGCGTACACCTGAAACTGGAATTTCAATATCACCTTGTGAAACTGGGATATCTATTTTTTCAGTAGTTGGTACTTGCGTTTGTGCTGATGAGACAGCAGGAGCTTTTGCCACAGCCTTTGCTTCTGAAGCAGGGTTTTCCTCTGCTTTTGGAGCACTCGTCTGACCGCCATTATCGATAATCTTTTGCAGATCCTTACGAGTGATTCTTCCGCCTTTTCCACTACCTTTAACTTGTGAAAGTTCGATGCCATGTTCTGCAGACATTTTTAGTACGGCTGGGGAATAACGAGCTTTTTGAGATGTATCTGTTTGCTCGTTTTTTGGTGCAGAGTCTGTCGTTTCAGTTGACTCAGGTGTTGATGACTCAGTTAATTCAGCAGAGTCTTCACCTTCTACTTCAATTGTACAAACTGCAACGCCAACTTCTACCGTCTCATCTTCTTTCACTAGTAATTCTTTAATTGTACCTGTATATGAAGATGGTACTTCTGCGTTTACTTTATCCGTCATCACTTCTGCAAGCGGATCATATTTATTTACTTTATCGCCTGGTTGAACAAGCCATTTACTAATCGTACCTTCCGTCACACTTTCGCCAAGCTGTGGCATTGTAATTTCAGTAGCCATAGGATCCCTCCGATTAGAATTCTGCAAGCTCTCGCATTGCTTTTTCAACTTTATCTGGGTTAATCATGAAATATTTCTCCATCGTAGGAGCATAAGGCATCGCCGGGACATCAGGTCCTGCTAGACGTTGAACAGGTGCATCTAGATCAAATAAGCAATGTTCTGCAATAATAGCTGCAACCTCACCCATAATGCTTCCTTCTTTATTATCTTCTGTAACAAGCAACACTTTACCTGTTTTACTTGCCGCCTCAATAATGGCTTCTTTATCAAGCGGATAGACGGTACGCAAGTCTAATACATGTGCGGAAATGCCATCACTAGCAAGACGTTCTGCTGCTTGCAAAGCAAAATGAACAGAAAGGCCATATGTAATAACTGTGATGTCTTCACCTTCACGTTTTACATCTGCTTTACCAATTGGAAGTGTGTAATCTTCCTCAGGAACTTCTCCTTTAATCAAACGGTAAGCACGTTTATGTTCAAAGAAAAGAACTGGATCTTCATCACGAATTGCTGCTTTCAATAAGCCTTTTACGTCATAAGGAGTTGAAGGCATTACAATCTTTAGTCCTGGGACACTAGCAAAAATCGCTTCAACTGATTGTGAGTGGTACAGTGCTCCATGAACTCCACCACCATAAGGTGCACGGATTGTAATGGGACAATTCCAATCATTGTTTGAGCGGTATCGAATTTTTGCTGCTTCAGAGATAATCTGGTTAACAGCAGGCATTATAAAATCTGCAAACTGCATTTCAGCAACAGGTCTCATACCATACATTGCTGCTCCAATTCCTACACCAGCAATCGCTGATTCTGCTAGAGGTGTATCAATTACACGCTCTTCTCCAAACTTCTCATAAAGACCATTCGTTGCACGGAATACTCCTCCACGTGCACCAACGTCCTCACCAAGAACAAATACTTTTTCATCGCGCTCCATCTCTTCTTTAAGCGCTAATGTAACAGCTTCAATATATGAAATGACTGCCATGTGAAATCCCCCCCTCTATTCTGCGTATACGTGATTCATTGCGCTTTCCGGATCAGCGTATGGTGCATTTTCAGCATATTCCGTTGCTTCATTAACAATTTTAGCAATTCGTTTTTCCATCTCTTCATAAGACTCATCTGTCAGCAATCCTACTTCACGTAAATATTCTGCAAATGTAAGAATGGAATCAAGCTTTTTCGCTTCTTCTACTTCTTCACGAGGACGATATGCACGATCATCGTCATCACTAGAATGCGGAGTTAATCGATACGAAACCGTTTCAATTAATGAAGGACCATCACCATTACGTCCACGCTCAGCAGCTTCTTTCACTGCAGCATAAACAGCTAGTGGATCGTTTCCATCTACTGTAACACCTGGCATACCGTATCCGATTGCACGATCAGATACTTTCTCGCAAGCTAATTGTTTTTCAATCGGAACCGAAATCGCATATTTATTGTTTTCACACATTAAAATGACAGGTAATTTATGAACACCCGCAAAGTTAGCACCTTCGTGGAAGTCACCTTGGTTAGATGAACCTTCACCAAATGTAGTAAAGGTTACAAAATCCTCTCCTTGCATTTTTCCAGCAAGTGCAATTCCGACCGCATGTGGAACTTGAGTCGTAACCGGAGATGACCCTGTAACAATACGGTTTTTCTTTTGACCGAAATGTCCTGGCATTTGACGTCCACCTGAGTTAGGATCTTCAGCTTTTGCAAAAGCAGAGAGCATTAAGTCTTTTGCCGTCATTCCGAAGGTTAAAACCACACCCATATCACGGTAGTAAGGTAAGATGTAATCTTTATCACTATCTAAGGCGAATGCAGCCCCTACTTGTGCAGCCTCTTGTCCTTGACAAGAAATTACAAAAGGAATTTTTCCAGCACGGTTTAGTAACCACATACGCTCATCGATCTTACGAGCAAGTAACATCGTTTCATACATTTCTAGCACCTTTTCATCGGAAAGGCCTAATGATTGATGACGATTTTCAGCCATTATATTTCCTCCTTTAAACGAAGTATATTACGAATGAATCGCTTTCCCTTCTACTGCTAATGCAGCTTCACCAATGACTTCGGATAGTGTAGGGTGAGGGTGAATGGTGTGCGCGATCTCAAAGTGAGCAGCATCAAGTACTTTTGCAAGTGCAGCTTCTGAAATCATATCTGTTACATGCGGTCCAATCATATGGACTCCTAATACGTCATCATTATCTGCATCAACAACAATTTTAACAAATCCATCGGTTTCACCGAATACAAGCGCTTTACCAATCGCTTTAAATGGGAAGCTACCAATTTTAACGTTGTGACCACGCTTTTTCGCTTCATCTTCTGTGATTCCAACACTCGCCATTTCTGGATGACTGTAAATGCATTTTGAAACCGTATCATAATCAATTGGCTCAGGATTCTTACGTGCCATATGGTCAACTGCTATAATTCCTTCATGAGAAGCAACATGAGCTAGCTGCAAACCACCAATTACATCGCCAATTGCATAGATATGAGATTCTTTTGTTTGATAAAAGTTGTTAACCTCAATAACACCATTTTCAACGATAATATCAGTATTCTCAAGTCCAATATCCTTCACATTTGCAGATCGACCTACAGAAACAAGTAATTTCTCCGCAGTAAATGTTTCTTTTTTTCCATCGATTTCAGCCTTAATGGAAACGCTATCACCTTTTTCTAAAGTATCAGCCATCACCTTAGCATCCGTTACGATTTTAATACCTTTATTCTTTAATATTTTCGTTGCTTCTTTTGAAATATCTTTATCTTCTGTCGGAAGAATTGTAGAACCATATTCAACGACAGTTACTTCAACACCAAAATCATTCAACATAGAAGCCCACTCGATCCCAATCACACCACCACCAACTATAATGATTGATTTGGGAAGGCTTTCTAGTTGAAGAGCTTCATCAGATGTTAATACATAGTTCCCATCCACTTCAAGACCTGGTAAGGTTCGAGGAGATGAACCTGTTGCCACAATAACGTTTTGTGGGATCAACATCATATTTTCGTCCCCATTGCTCATTTCAACAGAAATGGTTCCAGGAGTTGGTGAAAAGATGGAAGGTCCTAAGATACGGCCAGTTCCCTCAAATACATCAATTTTACCTTTTTTCATTAAGTGTTGAACACCGCGATGTAATTGCTCAACAATCGATTCCTTACGCTTTTGTACTTTAGAAAAGTCAAGTGATACATCACCTGTTACTACACCAAAGTCATCTGAACGTTTGGCTGTTTCATATACTTCAGCGCTTCTAAGTAATGCTTTACTAGGGATACATCCTTTATGTAAGCAGGTGCCACCAAGCTTTCCTTTTTCAACTACAGCCACTTTCAAGCCATGTTGAGCAGCACGGATGGCGGCTACGTAACCGCCAGTCCCTGCACCTAGTACGACAAGATCATATTCTTCAGCCATCCTATTCACTCCTTTATTTCAAACTCAGTTTTATCGACGTGAAATAATGCTATGTCCATTTTGAAGGAATTGACGACGAGAGCGACGCATACGTTCAATTCTTTCTTCAGCCATACGATCAGCAGCTTTATAGGTTGGTAAGTGATCACGTTTAGCAATCTCAAATACTTTTGCTACATTTTCGTAAATACCTTCTACTTTTTTCATGGCACGCTCACGATTGTATCCATTTAATTCATCAGCGACATTAATAACTCCACCTGCATTGATTACATAATCAGGTGCATAAGCAATGCCCATTTCATGAATTAAGTTTCCGTGACGTTCTTCCTTTAGTTGATTATTAGCAGCACCAGCAATAACTTTTGCTTTTAATTGTGGAATCGTTTGATCATTAATGATGGCACCTAGTGCACATGGTGCAAAAATATCACACTCTACTCCGTAAATATCATTTACGTCAACTGCTTTTGCACCAAAATCATTTACAGCTCGATCAACTGACTCTTTATGAATATCTGTCACAATTAAGTTTGCACCTTCTTCGTGAAGATGCTTACAAAGATTATAGGAAACATTCCCGACACCTTGAACAGCCACTGTTCGACCTGAAAGGTCATCTGAACCAAATGCTTCTTTAGCAGCAGCTTTCATACCAACGTAAACGCCATATGCAGTTACAGGAGATGGGTTTCCAGAAGAGCCGAATGCTGGTGAGATGCCTGTTACATAATCCGTTTCATCATGAATAATGTCCATGTCTTGAACGGTTGTCCCAACATCTTCTGCCGTAATATAACGTCCATTTAATCCTTGAATATATCGCCCAAATGCACGGAACATTTCTTCATTCTTATCTTTACGAGGATCTCCAATAATAACCGTTTTACCACCACCAAGGTTCAATCCAGCAGCAGCGTTTTTATATGTCATTCCACGAGCAAGACGTAGTGCATCTTCAAACGCATCTTCTTCTGTGTCATACATCCACATTCTAGTTCCACCTAGAGCTGGTCCAAGTGTTGTATCATGAATGGCTATAATGGCTTTTAGGCCTGATAATTTATCTTGACATACTACGACTTGTTCATAGTCGTGAAATTCCATATCTTTAAAAAGTTGCATCTTACATCCTCCTCAAATACAAATGAAACCTCATTTGTTCATACTACATATTAGTATTGCAAAAACTGTGCCAACCTAATACAGCTATTTTTGGGTGATTATTCTTCACTTTACAGCTTTCACATTTGGTCAACCATGCAAATTTTATCACACCACGCAATTATTTGCATGCAATATTAATCAATATTAGCTTTATCCAATTTATAATACAAAGAGCGTATCGATATATTTAATCGCTTAGCTGCTGCCGTTTTATTCCCGCCACATTGTTCAATGGTTTGTTTGAGAACATTCCTTTCATACTCTTCCATCATTTCTTGTAACGTTTTATTTTCATCAACATTTAACTTACCCATAGGTGGAGAGGGCGCTTGTACTTTTTCGGTTAGTATTGGTAAATGTTGTTTTGTAATCTTTGTAGCCCCAGCTTCCATATAAATCATCGCTCTAGCTAGTACATTCTCAAGCTCTCGCACATTTCCAGGCCAGTGATAAGCCTTTAAATAGTGAAGAGCTTCATTGGTGAGTTCGTGAACATAGCGCCCGTAATCTTGATTCAATTTAGTAAGGAGATGCTGCGTCAATTGATGGAGGTCATTTACTCGCTCCCTTAGCGGCGGGATATAGATGGGCATTTTATTAAGGCGATAGTATAGATCTTCACGAAACTCTTTTTTTACAATGGCTCGCTCAAGATGAACATTCGTTGCTGCGATTACTCTTACATCAATTGAAATCGCCTTTGTGCCGCCAACTCTTACAATTTCTTTTTCTTGAAGGACACGAAGAAGTTTTGCTTGCATATTGCTTGAAAGTTCCCCTATCTCATCTAAGAAAATACTTCCTTGTTCCGCATCTTCAAACAATCCTTTCTTTCCTCCACGACGGGCTCCTGAGAAAGCACCTTCTTCATACCCAAACAATTCACTTTCCAATAAAGTTTCTGATAATGCAGCACAATTAACCCGAATAAAAGGGAAGCTTCTTCGGTTACTTTCATTATGTATTGCATGTGCAAATAGCTCTTTACCCGTTCCAGACTCACCACGTAAAAGAATGGTTACTGGGGTTGAAGCAGCAATTTTTGCTTGTTCAATCGCGACTTGCATTTCTGATGAGGACCCCACGATTTCATCGAATGAATACTTTGCCTTAAGTGATTCTAATAATCGTTTAGCACGCTTTAGCTCACGATTTAACGACTTTATCTCTGATACATCGTGAAGCACACCCACGCTGCCTTTAATCTCACCATCCACAATCACAGGGGCAACATTCACAATGACATCTCTTTTATTTGGACCAACCTTAAGCGGAACACCACGAACAGCCTTTCTCGTTTCTAATACACGCAAGTGCATGCTCTCTCCTTCTGAGATGTCAGCAGTGGCTGGTTGATTAATTACTTCTTCTTTTTTAAGTCCGGTTAAACGGGAATATGCGGGATTGATCATGATCCCATTTCCATGTTCATCTACAACTGAAATCGCATCATCTGATGAGTGAATGATGGCTTCAAGCATCGTTTGAATACTTTTTAGATTGGTCACTTGCTCAGCCATTTCAACGATTTCAGTGACATCTTTGAATATCGCAAGCCCACCAATACAACGATCCTCTTCAAACATTGGCACCCGGGTAGTTAAGATTGTGGTACCGTTCTCAAAACGTTGCGTACGATTATGTTCTTCTCTTTTACTTTTTATTACTCTTGGTAACCCACTACTTGGAAGTACTTCTTGAATATGAACCCCTATTGCATCTTCTGATTGAATGCCAGACATTTTAGAGGCTGCTTGATTAAAAAACAAAACTTGTGACTTTGCATTTACAGCAATCATTCCGTCATGTGTCGAATTCAATATCGTTTCTTGAATAGAAGACTGTTGATTCAACTTTTGGATCAAGAAATCTTTTTCTTCAAGTAAAGTAAAAAATAATCTTGCTATGCGTGAAGGAACAATCGTCGTGCCTTCCTTTACATGCTCTCTTAAAGATTGCAACACATCATTTCGACCAGTTGCTTCGAATACAATGTCGATTTCCTCTGTGTAATGATCTAACCAATTATGACTTGTTTTAATCTGATGCTTTTTCGCTACTTCTATTCCTAAAGCATGAGGATCTATATCTACAACAGCTAACACTTCGATATGTTCCATCTCTAAAAGCATGTGTAAAAGAGCTGTGCCTCCTCTTCCTGCACCGATAAGAAGTACGTTTTTCATACAACCCCTCCTCATTCTAAGACAGTCGTGCGTTATAAAATATATTAATTAAAACGTTTTCTCTATTATCCACTATTACGTAAAAGTGAAGAACATGCAACCTCCAACATGTACAAGAAGTCCATTTTCCGTTACTATTAGATAAAGAGAGTCAGACTAATGAAAGAGGATTGATGATGGGACGATTTATTGCTTTAATGATAATGGTCATTCCAGCCGTTATTGCTGGTTATGGCATTAAACTTATGCGAGATACCATATTTACTTTAGTTAATACACCTTATCCGAATTTATCGATTCAATTTATTGTCGGGTTCATCTTATTTTTAGCTGGATTAAGCTTTATTGGCGGCTTTATTTTTTATAGAGATAAGAAAAACGGGAAAATTGCTCCACGATTTAAAAAAAGACGAGAAAGCCTTAAGAAATAAGGTTTTCTCGTCTATTTTTGTTGGTAGGGGACACCAATGCCATCTATCCACCGTAGAAATCCATATTCACTAATTACTTTTGAAAATGAAATTCTTTCAGCAATAAAAATCATTATCCCCACAAAGAATAGGACAACCCACTGAACAGAAGGGGGAGAAAATTGAATGAACATTAAGGCAATAATAGCACCCATTGCGGTCGATCCATTATCACCCAGCAGTGCTTGACGATGACCTTCAAGGACAAATAACAAATAATAAATTGCAAGCCCGTATATGAGTAGAAAGAAAGCAGGAGCAGGGTAACTTAATAACATCGGGACAATAATCAAAGTTGACAATTTCCACACCCTCAGTGGCCTTGTATCGAATAAATTCATCATATGAGGCATCCAGCTTAATAACAAGAAATAGCGGACAGCTTCATATAAAGAAGTTACTTGTAGGTAATAGACAAAAAGTAGTGCTAGAGTAAATGTACCTATTAATTTTATTAGACCGGTAGTTGGGAGTCGTTTTGTCCAGAAAAAATAGAGATGCCCCTTTAGACCTTTAGGCTCCTTTGACCCGTATCGATCATCTATGAAGCCAAGTATCCAGATTCCAACTACATACATAAGAGCAGGATATGAAAAAGCAATATAAGACATTTCACTTGGCACGATCACACTAAAAGTGGCATATCCGTACAAAACGACTGAACCTAGACTATAAGGAACGGAGTAACCTTCATAATTAATAACCGTCCATCCTAATGTGCGAAAGGCAATCATGCTGATATAAGCGATAATAGGAATGGTAAGTAATAAGACAATCATTTTCGCACCACTTTCATATGTCGCTCAATATCAATCCATTGCTTGAACCGATGATAAAATCCCGCAAATGACTTTCCCATTTCTCGATGAGCCATACATGTTTCCACCTCGATTATTTTTGCTCCTGCTAATATAAAATCCACTGTCATTTTAATTTCTACTCCAAACCCTCTATACTCTTGTTCTAGCAGAAGGGATAACCATTTACGACGAAATACCCTTTGTCCTGATAATGGGGAGATAACATTCATTCCCGTATATTTATAAACAATCGCTTGTGCACGCCTTTTCACGAGGCCAAATCCTGCTTTTTGACCTGTTTTAATCGTAGAAATAGCTAGGTCTGCTCGGTTTTCTCTAATTGGAACAATCAACTTTTCTAACTCACTAGCAGTTCCTTCTAGGTCTGCATCTACGCATGCGATCAACTCACCTTGAGCCATTTTCCACCCTACTAAAAGCGCATTCCCCTTACCAACATTTTTTTCTATATCGATGGTAACATCGGCATAGAAATGAGCAATCCTACTCGTCCCATCAACGCTTCCATCGTTTACGACAATCACTTCATGTATTCCTGGTATATGACGAATCGCTTTGATTGTATGTTCAATTCTTGCCTCCTCGTTATAGGCAGGAATGATAACTGAAACATCATTCATGTCGTAAGGCTCCTTTTTTCCGTAACCATCCTTTTCCTTCAATCAATACTTTTCCAATTACTTCATTTAGTGATTGCTCAGTTTCCTTTAGCCATCTATGTGATGCAAATGTTCGATTTTGTTTGAGCTTATGAATCCCTTTTAAATCGGTCAAACAATCGCCTGCTTGAATACGTGTTAATACGCTAGATGCCATTCCAGCTCTTCCTTTTTCAAGAAAGTCTTTCATCCCGAAGCGACATCCTACCAAATAAATATGTTTCGCTCTTGACCAAAAGGCCGCTTGAATGGCCATGTCCTCACTAGTACCGATTAAAGAAACAAGTTGATACGGCAAACCTAAGCTCTCTACTCTTTTACTTGCAGGTGAGCGACCATCTTGATACTGATGACATATTAATACCGCGCCACACATTAATGAGTCTTCACTAACTGAATCCATGTCTCCGATAATAAAGTCTGGTTTCATACCCATTTTCAACAAGCAATCAGCTGCCCCATCAACAGCTAAAATGATTAACTTCTGTTTTACAAATGATTTCTTTAAATACGCTAAATCTTTTTCATAATTGCCACCCCTTGCGACAATTACTACTTCTTTTTCATTCAATAGTTCTAACTCATTCGGTAGGATGGGGTTATGGATAAATTTCATTTGTTCTTTTTTGGCATATTGAATGGTATTCGATAGAAAATCATCAAAGCGTTGACCATATGAAGCACGGGCTAACCCTTTTAATTGAAATATAACCTCCTCATCATAAGGAGCTATCATAGCTAACTCACAAAATTCACCTTCTTTTTTTATATAAAGTGTATTCTCAATGATCAGAACCTCTTCACCCTCAAGAATTTTATCTTTAGCTTTTAAGTTCACAACATCAAATACAGAAACACCCGCCTCAAGCAAGGTAAGAACGTTTGAATGGTCATACCTCCCGGTCATTGAGGTAGATCCGTTAACAACAGCTTTAACTCCGCAATCAATTAAACCATTTACCGAGACACAATCGAGGTCTTCATGCCAAACAAAGGCAATTGCTCCCTTTGGAATATGATGAATTAATTTTTTGGTTTGTTTATGCTCATAAATCTGTCCCATTATTACTTTACTCATCACATAACCCTCTCTCATACGTTTGTCTTAGTATGAGCATTTCTAGAAAAAATACCAGCAGAAAACACAATAAACCGTAGCCTGCTAGTGCAGGCTACGGTTTATTTGCTAGGTCCTTGATTCTTACTTTTTCAAGATACCTTATGTTCAATACGTAGTTTATCAGCAACCATTGCGATAAACTCACTGTTTGTAGGTTTTGCCTTCGTATGACTGACCGTGTATCCAAACAAGCTCGAGATCGATTCAATGTTCCCTCGACTCCAAGCTACTTCGATAGCGTGACGAATGGCACGTTCAACTCGACTAGCTGTCGTATTGAATTTCTTCGCAATATCTGGATAAAGTACTTTTGTAATTGATCCTAGTAGCTCAATGTCATTGTATACCATCGTAATTGCTTCGCGGAGATACATGTACCCTTTAATATGCGCAGGCACACCAATTTCATGGATAATATTTGTAATACTTGCATCAAGGTTAAAACCTCTATCTGCATGATTGGATTGTGCAAAAGAATAAGAGCTCGATGACTTTTGAACAAATGAACGCTTCGTTCCACCAATATCACGGATGTTTGAAATTAACACTTCCATGTCAAATGGTTTAAGGACGTAGTATGAAGCACCAAGATCCACCGCTTTTTTCGTTACATCTTCTTGTCCAAATGCCGTCAGCATAATGATATTCGGTTTTTTACGTAACCCCGCTTGCTGCATACGCTCAAGTACTGCTAATCCATCTAGATGGGGCATAATAATATCTAAAACCAACACATCCGGTTGTTCTTCTTCAACCAAAGAAAGACATTCTTGTCCATTAAAAGCAACACCAGCCACTTCCATATCTTCTTGAGATGAAATATATTCATTTAATAAATGTACTAGCTCCCGATTATCATCAGCAATACACACTTTAATTTTTTGCACAATACAACCTCCTTGATTCCTGTAAATTTGTCATAGATTACGTTTTCGACAACGAGTGTGATAATCCTTTTTATTTTTTTGTGAATTTATCGATTTTTTCGGTTTTACTTAGTTTTGCTATGTTTTACTCCTGTTTTCGACCATATTCGATAATTAATTAGTTATTACTTCTTCAAATGTCGAATAATCTTTATTTCTATATCAGCTTATCATAACTTACTAATAAAGTCCCCCATCTTTTCTAGAAAAAAGGGAAATATTAAAAGCCAAAACGAATATTAACTCGCTTTGGCTTTTTGTTGAATATGATCTAAGACTCCAGCTTCTTGCAGCATCCACCCAATATGACAACCATATCCACTCGTAGGGTCATTGACAAAAACATGAGTCACAGCCCCAATTAGTTTCCCGTCTTGAATAATTGGACTTCCACTCATTCCTTGAACAATGCCTCCTGTTGCGTCTAATAATTTAGGATCAGTTACTTTTATAACCATTCCTTTTGTAGCTGGTTGTTTTTGTGGCACTGAACTGACAATTTCTATGTCAAACTCTTCTACATCCTCACCATTTACTACGGTTAGAATTTTCGCCGGACCTTCTTTTACATGACTGGATAATGTTACTGGCATTTCTTCATCATGAATATTATTCTTGATCGAATCTTTAGCTAATGTCCCAAAAATTCCAAAAGGACTATTTTTCTCAATTGAACCTAGAATATCGCGTTGTTGCGAAAAATTCGCAAGCTTCTCACCAGGATCCCCATTACTACCTTTTTCAATAGCTGTTACAGAAGATCGAATAATTTGACCATCGTGAACCACGATAGGTTTTTTAGTGTCAACATCTGAGATCACATGACCTAGCGCACCATATTTTTTGGAAATTGGATCATAAAAAGTCAATGTCCCAACTCCTGCCGCTGAATCTCTTATATATAATCCCATCCGATACGAATGTTCCCCTTGTGCTTTTAGAGGTGTTAATTCCTTTGTAAAACTTTGTTGATCACGTTTTATTGTTATCGTTAGAGCCCGCTCTTCCTCACCCGCAGCTTGTACATATTCAGCCACTTGACTCATACGTTGAATATCATGACCATCAATGCGGGTAATCATATCACCGACTAAAATATCCGCATCTTCCCCAGGTGATTCATCGCCCTCTTTTGTTTGAACTAAATGATGTCCAACTACAAGGACACCCTCAGTATTCAGTTTTACCCCTATTGATTGGCCACCAGGTATAACTTCAATTTTTGGAAGTACATTAACATCGATGTGCTTTACCGGAAACCCGGCAACTTCCATGCTAAGCTCCGTTTGCCCGCCTTCATTTCCGGTTATAGTTACTTCATTTCCTTGATCTTCATTTTTTAATGAAAATGCTACATTTGGTTGGTTACTCATTACAGGTACTGCACCCTTAAATTGACTTGTCTGATAAAGTGTTGTTTCTTCTCCTTCAAATACGGTAATGGATGTTGGAATTGCAATCCACTCCTTTAGAGCTGTTTGAAAACCCAAGCTAAGAAGAAACAGAAGACATCCTATTCCAATCATTTTTCTTACTGCATCGCCTCTCACTCACTTCACTCTCCTAGCTCTAGCCCACACCTCCATGATGGCTGTATTACTAATGTTGCCTTCTAGAAGAACATTTATAACAGCTCGCAAAAGAAAAAAGCTACCCTCAATTGGCTAGCTTTTCAAGACATAATTGTTATACTGGTTCCTTTAGTTGTTCTGCAAGTTCAAGTAACTCTTTTGCATGTTGTTTTGTTAAATCAGTCACCTCAACGCCTGATATCATTCGAGCTAATTCATCCACTTTTTGATCTACTTCAAGTGGAGTTACAGATGTTTTTACACGATCACTTTTTTCAAATTTAGCAATGTATAAATGAGTATCTGCCATGGCTGCTACTTGAGGTAGGTGTGTAATACAGAGTACTTGAGATCCTACTGCAATTGAGTGAATTCGTTCTGCAATTGCTTGTGCGACTCGCCCACTAACCCCTGTATCCACTTCATCAAAAATAACAGAAGTAATTTGTTGATGACTTTGAAAAATAGACTTTAGAGCAAGCATAATTCTTGAAACTTCTCCTCCAGAAGCTGTTTTTGAAAGTGGCTTCATAGGCTCGCCAGGGTTTGTAGAGATGTAAAATTCAACTTGATCGATTCCATCGAGACCAAACGAGACTGACTTGCCATCAATCATCGGGCTATTTTTAGTGGGAGTACGATCTTCTATTCGAATTTCCATCACTGTTTTTTCCATATACAGCGCTTTTAGTTCCTTATGAATGGCTTTTGTCAGCTTTTCTGCAGCTTTCTTTCGTATATTCGTAATAGCTTTAGCTTCTACATATAGATCACGCCATGCCATATCAAGTTCTTTTTGTAATTGTAGGACTCGATCATCTTTATGAAGGATGGTATCAAGCTCCTCTTCGATCTTAGATGCATACTCTAATATTTCTTCAACATCTTCCCCGTATTTTCTCTTTAAAAGTTGAATGTCGTTTAAACGAGCTTCAATAAAATCTAGACGGTTTGGATCAAATTCAACGCTATCCACTTGATCACGAATCGCATATGTAGATTCTTCAATTACATAATAACAGCTACTTATCGTTTCATGTAAGGATTGTAAGTTTTTATCAACAGATGCAGCTTCTTCAAGATGCATCATCGCATTCATTAAATAATCTAATCCTTTTCCATCCCCATATAAATTGGCATAACTATCCTTTAGTGATTGAAAAAGCTTTTCACTATTAGCTAGCTTAAATCGTTCCTCTGCTAAAGAACGATCCTCATCAGGTTCAAGTTTAGCTTCATTAATTTCATTTAATTGATATGTAAGCAAATCAATTCTTTGTGCCATCTCTTGTTCATTATGGCTTAGGTGTTTAACTTGCTTTTCTAATTGATTAGCCCGCTCATACAGCTGCTTATATTCCGTCATTGTATTTCCTAACGGAACTTTTGCATAACTATCGAGCATGCCCAGATGGTGCTCAGCTTGAAGAAGAGCTTGATGTTCATGTTGTCCATGAATATCAACAAGAGCACTACCTATTTCTCTTAATATACCAAGTGTAACCAATTTTCCGTTCACTCTACAGATACTTTTACCCTGAGCTGTAATATCACGCCGGAGTACAAACATGTCATCTTGAACGTCAATACCTAATTCTATTGCTTTCTTTACAATAGGATGCCTTCTTTCAATACTGAAAAGCCCTTCAATCTCTGCCCGCTTTTCTCCATGACGAACAAATTCCGCTGAGCCACGACCTCCAAGTAATAATCCAATTGCATCAATGATGATTGACTTTCCAGCTCCCGTCTCACCGGTCAATACAGTTAAGCCTTTTTCAAAGGGAATTGTTAATTCATCAATGATTGCAAAATGTTTGATTGATAATTCAATTAACATCTCACACCACCCACCTTTACAACATCTCTAAAAATCGCTCTGTTACTGCCGGTCCCTCTTCTTTATGTTTACAAATAATTAAGATTGTATCATCGCCACAAATGGTCCCCATGATCTCAGGCCAATCTAAATTATCAATTAGAGCACCAATGGCATTTGCATTTCCGGGAAGAGTTTTCATAACAACCATATTATCTGCACGATCAATGCTGACAAAGCTATCCATTAATGCTCTTTTCAACTTTTGTAAGGGGTTAAATCGTTGATCTGCAGGTAAACTGTATTTATAACGCCCATCAAGCATAGGAACCTTCACTAAATGCAATTCTTTTATATCTCTTGAAACTGTTGCTTGAGTGATGGAATATCCTTCTGCTCTAAGTTGTTCAACTAAATCATCTTGAGTTTCAATTTCATGATTCGCTATGATCTCGCGAATCTTAATATGACGTTGCCCTTTATTCATCGTTACCACCTATTTCTGTCCATTTATCTTCATTATCCACAACTTTGAATGATTATACAACTAGTACCCATAATTTCCTGATATTTAACGCTTTAATCAAAAGAAAAAGAAGGAATACCTCCCTTCTTTTTCTTGGATAGCTTTTATTGCTCGTGAGCTCGTTTGACGATTTCATCAATTGCTTCAGGTAAATGACTCAAAGGGCTTGAAGAATCTGATTCATAACTTAAATGCATTAAAAATTCGATATTGCCCTCTCCCCCTCGAATGGGAGAAAAGTCAATTCCTTCGATGTTATATCCTTCTGCTTGTACAAATGAAGTCATTTTTGTTAGCACTTCTTTATGGATAGAAGGCTCACGTATAATCCCTTTTTTTCCTACTTGCTCGCGCCCTGCTTCAAACTGCGGTTTCACAAGAGCCACTACTTCTCCTCCACGCATTAACATCGTTTTCAACACAGGTAAAATGATTTTTAACGAGATAAACGATACATCGATGGTAGCAAACTGAGGAAGACCTTCTGTTAAATCTTCAGGTTTTACATACCTAAAGTTTGTACGTTCCATTACAATCACACGCTCATCTTGACGGATCTTCCAAGCTAATTGATTATAGCCTACATCCAACGCATATACTTTCTTTGCACCATTTTGCAAAGAGCAATCTGTAAATCCACCCGTAGAGGCACCAATATCTAGAACCACTTTGTCTTTTAAGTCTAAATTAAAAACTTTAATGGCCTTTTCAAGTTTCAATCCACCTCGACTTACATAGGGGATCACCACTCCTTTTACTTCTAATGGAGCCTCTGAATCGATTTTCAACCCAGCTTTATCAATTCGTTCTGTTCCTGTAAAGACAAGACCTGCCATAATAGATCGCTTTGCCTTTTCACGCGTCTCAAGTAAACCTCTCTCTACCAGGAGAACATCTACACGTTCTTTTTTTGCCATTCGCCTTACGCCCTTTGTCGTTTTCTTGGCAACATGGTCGTTAGTTGTTCAACAACTCCAGCACTAGTTAAACCAACTTCCTCTAATAATTGCCCTACACTGCCATGCTCAATAAATTCATCAGGAATTCCCATACGATTTACTTGCATAGAATGGTACTTGTGATCATGGAAGAACTCAAGTACAGCACTTCCAAATCCGCCTTGTACACATGCTTCTTCTAGTGTAAGAACTGGCATATTTGCTTTTGCTATTTCATGAAGCAATTCTTCATCTAACGGTTTTGCTGAGTTTGCATTCACAAGTTTAATTGAAATTCCCTGAGATGCTAATTGATCTGCTGCTTCTTGTGCAACTGGTAGCATTGTACCAAATGATAAGATACAGGCTTCACTTCCATCGTGAAGTGTTTCCCACTTACCAATAGGTAGTACCTTTAATGTCTCGTCCATTTTTATACCGTACCCATTTCCTCTAGGGTAGCGTACCGCAATAGGACCGTCATTGTATTGAGTGGCTGTATAAATCATATGCTGTAATTCATTTTCATCTTTTGGCATTAAGATCTTCATATTTGGTAAATGTCGTAGATAAGCAATATCAAAAACCCCTTGGTGTGTCTCTCCGTCAGCACCAACTAGTCCAGCTCGATCAATCGCAAATAACACATTTAAGTTTTGACGACATACATCATGAACAATTTGATCATATCCACGCTGCAAAAATGTTGAGTAGACTGCAAACACAGGCTTCATCCCTTGAGTGGCAAGACCAGCAGCCATCGTAGTTGCATGTTGTTCAGCAATTCCAACATCAATCATGCGATCAGGGAACTCTTTAGCAAACACATCAAGTTTTGTACCGCCTGGCATGGCTGCTGTGATTGCCACAATGCGCTTATCATCTCTAGCTACTTTTTTAAGAGTTTCAGCAAAGACACCACTATAGCTTGGGGGGCCTGGCTTTTTCACTACTTCACCTGATTCAATTTTATAAGGTCCTAAACCATGCCATGTTCCTTTTTCATCATTTTCAGCTGGCTCGTAGCCTTTTCCTTTTTTCGTTAGAACGTGAATCAATACAGGGCCTTTTGTTTTCTTTGCATATAATAAGTTCTCTTTAAGGTCATCTAAATCGTGACCATCAACAGGACCTAAATATGTAAAGCCCATTTCTTCAAAGAAAATACCTGAGACTAGTAAGTATTTTAAGCTATCCTTAACACGCTCAGCAGTCGTTGCAATCTTCCCACCAAAAGCTGGGATTTTTTTGATTAATTGTTCCAACTCTTCTTTAGCTTTTTTGTACTTTCCTGCTGTTCTTAATCGTCCAAGTACACTATGAAGAGCCCCTACATTTGGTGCAATCGACATTTCATTGTCATTTAACACAACGATTAAATCTTTTTGTTCATGACCGATGTGATTTAACGCTTCCAGAGCCATACCACCCGTTAAAGCACCATCCCCAATAATTGCGACAACGTTTTCATCCGTTCCCTTAAGATCACGAGCTACAGCCATACCCATTGCAGCAGATAAAGATGTTGAGCTATGACCAGTTTCCCAGACATCATGCTCACTTTCATTACGTTTTGGAAACCCACATAAACCTTTATACTGTCTTAATTGATCAAATTGATCTGCTCGTCCAGTTAAGATCTTATGAACGTATGCTTGATGCCCTACATCCCATAAAAACTTGTCTTTAGGACTTTCAAATAGTTGATGAAGCGCTAATGTCAATTCAACTACGCCTAAATTAGGGCCTAGATGTCCCCCAGTTACTGAAAGCTTTTCAATTAAAAAGCTTCTAATATCTTCTGCTAAATCAGCCATATCTTGTTTTGAGTAATTTTTTAATACGCTCGGGTTTTTAAATTCTTCTAGCTTCATGCAGAAACCCTCACTTTCGTGTCATTTTGTCTTTTTTTGTTTTTTCCCATTGCTTTGAAAAACTTTTATATTTAATTTTACCTCTAAAAGGTACAACAATCTACCTACTTGGTAAATGATCGGGGTTGCATAATGAATAGCAATCGTTTTGCCTATGGCTTTTCCACCTACCGTCAAAGCTGCTATAACACTTGTAAATAAGACGGAAACCCAAAATTGTTGGATTGAGGTTTCACCATACCCTAATTGAATAGACAATTGCAGTACGACATACGCCGATGCTGTACCACTTATAATACCAGAAATATCACCAATTACATCATTACAGAAGTTGGCGAATTTATCTGCATTCCGTGTAATGAGGACTGCTTGCTTTGCACCATTTAATCTCTCTGATGCCATTGCATGAAAGGGCTTTTCACTTGCAGCTGTCGCTGCTACACCGATTGTATCAAAAAACACCCCAAAAAAGACAATAATAAGAACAATGATCATTCCTACAGCCCAAGTTACTCCACTCAAAACAAACGTGGATATAACTGAAAAAATAGCCGCTAACACTAGTGTGATAACGGCAATTCCCAAACTCCAATGTATCGATTTCAATAGAGGTTTCATATTCGTATCTGTATCACCTTTATACTCAGTTATGTATCTAACATATAATAATGGAGTGGTCATTTAAAGAGTAAACTCTGTAGCTTAGGTCTAGTAGGATTTCCCAACTCAGCCCCACGCGTCGCCGCAATGGTGGTTTCCCATTATGCTGAATTTAGCGCTGTCACCAAACGCCAGACTAGATTACCACTTAGTCTACACTGTAATCCTCTTTAAATGTCTATCGAACAGTCTAGGAGATTTCCTCAACAGTCCCGAGCCATTCTTTTATCCTCTTTTGCAGAGCAGATTTCATATGGTAAGAACTTCTCATTGTTGGCCGACAATGAAAAGAACACATATCCATAATCCCCTCTGACTCCACTCAAGGCAGGCTACGCTGCAGACAAACTCCCTAGTTTGCCTATGCAGGTTCATACCTTTTGCTCTTAAAACCATGTTCTAACATGGCATGAGCAAAAGGCCTCCACAGTAGGAGGGTCATCGCCCACATGCCTTTGTGGATCGCCCTACTACCTTTTCTCCCAATCAAGACCCAAAGCTGGGCGCCTCAAGCCAAGACAAGGAGCTTCATCGATGTGCCCTTTGGCGGATTTTTAGCCCCGCCTTCAAGTATGGAGGACTGACTAGAATACTGCACCACTCTCGGTATTCATCATTATAACATGTACTAGATAAGAAGCTCAATGGAAAAGAAGTCCGGACCTTTCCAGTTAATGGTCTCGACTGATGACATAATCTGTTAAAGCAAGAAGCATTTCTTTATTCATGGTTACATTACTAAGATATTCTTTTGCTTTTATAGTATGCACGTCAAGCATTTTTTTTGCCCCATCTAGCCCAAGTAAACTAGGATAAGTGCTTTTATTATTGCCATCATCACTTCCTACAGGCTTACCAATTTTTTCTGCTTCTCCTTCAACGTCGAGAATATCATCTTTGATTTGGAATAATAAACCTAACTCTATCGCAAATTCCCTTAAATTTTCTAAGTCCTCTGCACTTGCATCTGCTAAAATAGCGCCTGCTAAAATAGAGTAAGCAAGCAAGTCACCTGTTTTATGATGATGGATGGCTGCAAGCTCTTCAACACTTAACATACGATTCTCGCCTTCCATATCTGCAACTTGACCACCCACCATACCTTCTGGTCCGCTTGCATGAGCAAGTTCTCTAATCAGAGTAAGGGCTTTTGAAGGCTCACTTAGTGCACAATTCATTTTAGTTATTAATTCAAAACTATATGTAAGTAGGGCATCTCCGGCTAATATCGCCATCGCCTCACCAAAAACTTTATGATTTGTAGGTTGTCCTCTTCTAATATCATCATCATCCATTGCAGGTAAGTCGTCATGAATAAGAGAGTATGTGTGGATCATTTCAATCGCACATGCTAAGTCAAGGCCATCTTCTACAGGCTTATTGTACCCATCTAAAGTAGCTAGTAATAGAACTGGTCGAATTCGCTTCCCGCCCGCATTTAATGAATAAATCATCGCTTGCTTTAATGTATCGGGGGTCTTTAAATTTTCGATATGAAAAGGAAGCTTTGTGTCAATTAACTGTTTGTATTCAGTAACTAACTGTTTTAATTGTTCGTTCACTCTTCCTCCTCCTGAAAATCAGTCTCCTCAAGTTCACCATCTGCATGAAGAATTTGATCCATTTGCTTTTCAACACTCGTCAATTTGTTATGACAGTCTTTTGAAAGTTGCATGCCATCTTGAAACATGGAGATTGCTTCTTCAAGGGGTACATCTCCTTGTTCAAGCTTTTCTACAATTACTTCTAGCTGCTCCATTGCGTCTTCAAAGCTAAGCTCATCTACTTTCTTTTCTGTTGATTTTGCCATTTTAACTCCTCCATTTCACAAACTCTGCTCTACGAATCTTGATTTGACTTTTTATCTTCAACCTGACAAAAAATAATGCCGTCTGTCACCCGCACTTCCACATTCGACCCTACTTCTACTTGTTTTGTAGATTTCACTAACTCTTTACTACCTTCTAGGTACGTTAGACTATAACCACGTTCCATAATTCTTAGTGGGCTAACTAAATTTAACTCACTAAGTACATGTTTAAAGCGTTGCTCTTTTGAAGATAACTGTTGCATGACCTCTCGCTTCAGACGCAACCTTTTATCATCAAGAGTCTCTTTTGCCTGGTTGAGTTGTTGCTTAGGGTGAAGCCTTTTTAAGTCTTTTGCAAGTTGTTGATGCTTTTTCACCTTATCGGTAAATAGCCTATCTGCACTTCTTCGTAATCTCTCTAATTGTGCATCTAGCTCTTGTTCTTTCTGCCTAATAAGTTGGCCTGGATACCGAAAGGCATATGAACGATTGAGTCGGGTAAGCTGTAAATGATAATCATTTACCTGCTGTTTCATTTGACGAGTGAGACGATTATGTAACGCTTGTTTTGTTTGAAGTAATTCTCCTACATCCGGTACAGCTAATTCTGCTGCTCCTGTAGGGGTAGGTGCTCTAAGATCAGCTACAAAATCACTTATTGTGAAATCCGTCTCATGTCCTACAGCTGAAATGACTGGAACGGTTGATTGAGCAATACTCCTTGCAACAGCTTCATCATTAAATGCCCATAACTCTTCAATAGATCCTCCGCCTCGACCAACAATTAGAGTATCAAACTGATTAATTGCATTTGCCTGGTTAATGGCATGAACAATGGATGCTGGAGCGTCATCCCCTTGGACTAGCACTGGCAGAAGGGTAATTTGTACTAGAGGATATCTTCGCTTAACAGTTGCTAACATATCACGAATCGCAGCCCCTGTTGGAGAGGTTACAATGGCGATTTTTTTAGGGAAACGTGGAATCGGCTTTTTCCGCTCTTCTTGAAATAAACCTTCAACTTCCAAGCTCTTCTTTAGTTTTTCATAGGCTAAAAATAAACTTCCGATACCATCTGGCTGCATCTCTTTAGCATAAAGTTGGTATTGACCATAAGGCTCGTATACATTGATCTCACCACGTATTAAAACCTTCATTCCATTTTCAGGTTTAAAAGCCAAATAACGATTATGACCAGCAAACATGACTCCTTGAATGCGTGATTGCGCATCTTTAACAGTGAAATACATATGGCCGCGACTATGTAATTTAAAATTAGATATCTCACCACGAATCCACACATCCGTCAAAAGATGATCATGTTCCATTAATCCTTTTATATATCGAGTTAACTGCGATACTGAGACAATGTCTTTTACGCTCATAAAGACCTCCTTTATGTACGGTCTTTTGCTGATTGAATCGTATTTTCAAGCAACATTGTAATGGTCATTGGTCCTACCCCGCCAGGAACAGGAGTAAGATGAGAAGCTACTTCCTTCACTTCCTCAAAATCCACATCCCCACATAATTTTCCATCTTCACGATTCATGCCAACATCAATAACTACGGCGCCTTCTTTGACATCACTAGCTTTAATAAATTTCGCCTTACCAATCGCCACAATTAAAATATCTGCTTGCTTTGTAAAGGTAGCAAGGTCATTTGTACGAGAGTGACAATATGTAACAGTTGCATCTTCATTTAGAAGTAATTGTCCAACTGGCTTGCCGACAATATTACTACGTCCTATCACAACTACATGCTTACCACCGATCGTGATATCCGCTTCTTTAAGCATTTCAACAATGCCATATGGCGTACATGGAAGAAACGTCTTATCTTTGGTCATCATCTTACCAATATTTACCGGGTGAAAACCATCGACATCTTTTGATGGGGTGATTTTCTCTATAACAGCTCTTTCTTGTATTTGTGGAGGGAGTGGTAGTTGAACGAGGATGCCATCAATTGTAGGGTCCTCATTTAAACGATCAATTTCAGTGAGTAATGTTTCTTCTGTTGTCTCTTCTGGTAATTTGATTAAAACCGAATGAATACCAATTTGCTCACATGATTTTTGTTTCGACCTTACATATGTTTGGGAAGCTTGGTTGTCACCTACTAAAATAACGGCAAGTCCTGGAGTTGTCCCACCTTTAATTAAAGCTGAGACCTCTTTTTTCATTGCTTCTCTTTTTTTAGCTGCTAATTCTTTCCCATTCAATAATGCTGCGCTCATGTTTTCCACTCCCTTAATAGATGTCTTTAATTTCTTTTACGATCGAGGTTTAATGTTTCAATTGATTTGGAGAGAACTCCATTTACGAACCTTCCAGCCTCTTCTCCACCGAAAGCTTTAGCTAACTCAATCGCCTCATTAAATGTTACATTTACAGGAATATCTTCTACTTCAAGCATCTCAAACATCGCCATGCGAATAATTGCTCGATCCACATGCCCCATTCTAGAAATTGTCCACCCTTTTAAATTAACTGATATTGTTTCATCAATTTTTTCTCTTTTTTCTGTTGTACCATAGATCAACTGTTTAAAAAACTCACTTTGTTCTTCGTTATCATCTAATACACTTTCTATCGCACTTTCTATATCCGAATTAGTTAAATCCATTTGATATAGTGCTTGTGCTGCTCGTAATCGTGCCACTCTTCGATTCATTCAGTTCTTACCCCTTTATAAGTCATTAATATATGTTGATAATAGCATAACACCTTTCATGAAAACAGAACAATCTAGAATTTAGTCTACCCAAACCTTCGTTTTCACAATATTCTTTCCTTTGATTTATGAATATTTTTATTAATGAAGCAGTAAATGAGGAAGAGCGACCAAGAAATGGATCTTGGTCGCTCTTCCTAGAAACTATGAAAGTGCATCAGTGTCGATAACTTCTGTTGTTTCAAATTGCACTCCTACAACATGAACATTAACTGCTTGTAATTCAATAGCAGTCATTGTTTGTAGGGCTTGTTTGATATTGTATTGAATCAACTTTGCCACTTCTGGCACTTGAACGCCATAAGAGATGACAACTGAGACATCAACAGTAATCCCCTCTTCATCTAGTTCTACTTTCACGCCTTTACCATGATTTTTGCGGCCAAGCTTTTCTGCCACACCTGCTGCAAAATTCCCACGCATCGTCGCTACACCCTCAACTTCTGAGGCAGCAATACCTGCAATAACTTCGATTACTTCAGGTGAGATCTCAACTGTTCCAAGCTCAGATTTTTGATCTTCAAGTTCTAGAATGTGATTTTCATTCATCATCCATTCCTCCAAATCATTTATTTAGTAACTGCTTTAACTCCCATAACATCATGCTCTTCTAAAAACTTTGTATTAAAATCTCCAGATACAAATGTTTCATGATTAAGGAGCTTCAAGTGGAAAGGAATCGTTGTTTCTACCCCTTCTATTTCAAATTCAGCTAACGCACGTTTCATACGGCCAATAGCTTCTTCTCGTGTTGCACCATACGTAATGACTTTGGCAACCATAGAATCATAAAATGGTGAAATAACATAACCAGGGTATACCGCTGAATCAATACGAACTCCTAATCCGCCAGGTGCTAAATAACTTGTTATTTTCCCTGGTGAAGGCATGAAGTTTTTAGAAGGGTTTTCAGCATTAATTCTACATTCAATCGACCAGCCATTAAACGTTACCTCTTCTTGAGTAAAGGATAGCTTTTCCCCACTTGCTACACGTATTTGTTCTTTGATTAGATCAACACCTGTAACCATCTCAGTGACAGGATGCTCAACTTGAATTCTTGTATTCATTTCCATGAAGTAAAATTCGCCTGTATTATGATCATAAATAAATTCAACTGTACCAGCACCAGAATAATTAACCGCTTTTGCTGCTGCAACAGCTGCTTCTCCCATTTCAGCACGCTTTTCAGGTGAGATGGCCGGAGATGGTGTTTCTTCTAGTAATTTTTGTAATCGTCGCTGAATACTACAATCGCGTTCACCTAAGTGAACCACATTACCATGGTTATCAGCAAGAACTTGAATTTCTACATGGCGGAAATCTTCAATATACTTCTCAATATAAACGCCTGGATTTCCAAAAGCAGTTGCTGCCTCTTGTTGAGTAATGTTCATTCCTTTTTTTAGTTCTTCTGGTGTGCGTGCAACTCGAATTCCTTTACCTCCACCACCAGCTGTTGCTTTAATAATGACTGGAAAGCCAATCTCATCTGCAACTTTCATACCCGCTTGGGCATCTTCAACGATCCCGTCTGAACCAGGAACGATAGGCACACCTGCTTGTTCCATCGTATCTCGCGCTACATCTTTTGTTCCCATTTTATTAATAGCTTGTGGGCTTGGACCAACAAAAATCACTTTACAAGCCGCACAAATTTCAGCAAAATCAGCATTCTCCGCTAGAAAGCCGTATCCAGGATGAATCGCATCAGATTCAGTTAAAGTAGCAACACTCATAATGTTAGTAAAGTTCAAATAGCTCTTATTTGATGGTGTCGGCCCAATACAATAAGCTTCATCAGCCAAACGTACATGCAGAGCATCCTTATCAGCCTCTGAATAAATGGCAACGGTTTCAATATCCATCTCACGAGCAGCTCGAATAATTCGAACCGCAATCTCTCCTCGGTTGGCAATTAATAATTTTTTTATCATACTATCCCCACTCCTATTATTTAGCTAGGTTCTACGACAAATAATGGTTGTCCATATTCTACGAGCTCTCCATTTTGAGCTAGCACTTCGACCACTTTACCTGTTACTTCTGCTTCAATCTCATTCATTAACTTCATTGCCTCAACAATACAAACCACTGTTTCTTCTTCAACCGAATCACCCGTTTTTACATATGCATCTGCATCAGGTGAAGGCGAAGAATAAAAAGTACCTACCATTGGTGAAGTGATTGTATGAAGGTTTGATTCCTCTTTCGTTTCTTTTGCAATCGGTTTAGGTGCTTGCTCAGCCGCTTCTACCTTTGCAGGTGCTTCTGGTTTCACCTCTGTTACTGGCGCTGGTGTTGGTGCAGAAGCTTGTCCTGTCGTTGCTTCAGCTACTTGTTTTTTAAGAACAATTTTTGTTCCGTCTTGTTCGAATTTCATTTCATCTAAACTAGATTGGTCCATTGCACGAATTAATTCCTTGATCTCTTGTACCTTTAACATATATGTACTCTCCTTTTTCTTACTAGCACCCTCACATCATTTTAAAGGGTGAAGCATGTTGTTACATAGCATCATTTATATTATATCATACCGTTTCAAGATACTCCCTTCAAATTCTTCAATTTGCGGGAGTGTTCTGATAATACAGGAATGTATTCGCCGCAAACAAAAAAACTCCTCTATCCTTTTAGAATAAAAGAGTTTAGATGGTTTATTCTGGAGCACTTTCTGTTTGAGATTCTGATTCTTCTGTAATAAGCGCCTCTTTTTTGTATTGGCGGAATACAGGGAATTCTGAAAGGTTCTCAGGAATCTTCCCATCTTCTAGAAGAATAATTTTAACAATATCTTTATTCCTAGCCATATGGAATTTATCGCCGTACTCATTTTCTTGAGTATATTTTTTTAAGTTTTGATAATCTTCTTCTTGGATTGATACCGTATATGAATGACCTTCTTCATTATCGACGTGTTGTTCAAACCCAATTTCAAACTCAACAATTTGGATATTATCATTTTTCAGGTTGCGTGTTTGCTCAAGTACCGCCTTGGCACCTTCTGTTAAATCCGTCCATTCCATGTAAAATCGCTCCTCATATTCAAGTTACATTGTCGTATTATATCATGCTCCCCTTCCCATTGCACCTCTTTGACGATGTTCAATACTTTTTTCTTTAGAACATTCATTTCAAGCAAAAAGACATCAGCTAGATTAGTAGCTGATGTCTTTACTATTATTCGTGACTTACGACCACACTTTTTCCATTTCCAAGTTGATCTGTTACCATATCCATAATTTCAACTGTTTGGGCCCCTGTTAATTCTTCTGCTTGCACAATAACTTTAACTTCTTGACCTTCAGACATAACAAGTACATCATTAAATCCTTTTGTTTTAATTAACGTTTCAAGCATTGATTCTTGTTGAGATAATGCTAGTAGCTCCATGCTCTTCTCATGTGCTTCTACTACTTTATCAGCAGACACATCGCTAGCTGCACGGATTTTTGTATATTCTTCTGCCATACGATCGCGATTCTCTTGAAGCTCCATGCGCATCGTCGCAAAAAATTCACTACCACTCATTGAATTCACTTCTGTACCAATGTCTTCTCCAGCCTCATCAACCTTTTCAAACTCTTCGACAACATTGACCACGACATCTTCCGAATCCCCAGTTTCCTGCTGTGCCTCACTTACTTCTTGATCCTCAACAAATGCTACATCATCTGTTGTTTGCCCCGGGGTCATTAAGTAATACGCAGATAATACCACAATTAAACTAAGCATTGTTAACAACCAGACTGTTTGTTTTTTCAAGACCATTCTTTATTCCTCCTCAACTTTTTTAGGCATGACACTTACTCGGTGAGATGGTACATCTAGAACTCTACTAACTGCTTCAATCACCCAAGACTTCACTTGTGCATTTTCTACACCTTCAGCAACAACTAAGACGCCTCTTATTGTTGGCTTTTCCTTTGCTACAAGGACAGGCTCTTCTTTGTCACCACTACGTACAATCACCAGTTGTTCATCTTTAGTGACATCATCAACAGTTCGCGTCCCCCCCTCACGATCCGTTTCATTCGTATTTTGTTGTCTAGCATTGATGTTTTTTTCATAGATGTTTCGCTCGGATTCAGCTAAATTAATCATCACCGAGACGTCACTCAATCCAACAATTTGCTCTAGCGTGTCGCGTAATTGATTTTCATAGCGCATCTCGTAATCTTCCATCGAATAAGGTTCAGGTTTTTCGTTTCTACCAAATACTTCGGTATCTTCCTCTGTTTCCTTATCGTTAAAGACAGGTAAGGATTGTGCTTGATCCATTGGTTGGTTGGTTAGAAGGTTACCAGCAATCATTAAAGCAATTCCCACACATCCGATAAGAACTACATAATGGAGAGGTAATTTTCGCTTTTTTTGACCTGCATCTGGCTTTTTTAATATTTTACTTAACCATTGGCGAGCCTTCTGTTCATGTTGACTCATTCTGCTTATTCCCCTCCTTCCCACGCTAGCGAAATCATTTCTTCTGGAACTTCCCAATTGGTTGAAAGAAAGGTACGTATCGAGGATAGATCCATCTTTTCCTCTACACTTTCTTGTGGAATGGGTCGAGTCGTATCAATCTTCACAACGCTGACCGGAGATACCGCGTTGTTTTCTTGGCCACTAGGGACTTCTTTCCCAAATTCATGTAAATGAACAATGACCTCTTCTACGTCCTCAGCAGTCGGCGTCTGATTAACCGACTCAGCCATTTTCACTTCCACTCTAGTGATAGACACATCATGTTGCTTCCTTAACGTATCTTTCACTTCATTTTCCAATTGGACAGCCATCTGTTCTGAAATATATGCACGAAGTCCGAGCTCTATATCACTTTTTTGTAAATTTATTTCATCTTCCAGCGACTTTTCCATTTGGTTTGAATGTTGAGTAATCGAAACAAGCCATTGGTCGACATCCTTTGTCAAAATTGATAATAAAGGCTGCAAAATCATGACTAATAATAATAACCCTACAACCATTTTCACATAACGTTGCAAAACTGAATTCGGGATCATTAGCTCTAAAATAGTAGCCAATAAGATAAGAAGTATGATATTGGTTATCCAGCTTGTTAGGAAATCCATGACAGACCCCTTTCTCTCACCTGATCATGAAGGATAGATTACCAGCTGCTACCATAATGGTAATCGCTAAGAAAAACATTAAACATACAATGGCTAACGCTGCAAAAACGTAGATCACTGCTTTTCCGATGATGGATAAACATTCAATTATGGGGCCACCACCTAATGGTTGTAAGATGGCAGCTGACAAATTAAAGATAATAGCTAAAGATAAGATTTTTATCGCTGGAAATGCACAAAGCATGAGTAGTATGGCTAAGCCCGCTATTCCTACTGTATTTTTGAGTAATAAAGAAGCGCTCATAACCGTATCTGCTGCATCAGTAAACATCCGTCCAATGACTGGTACAAAGTTACCTGCGATAAATTTAGCCGTTCGAACTGTAATTCCATCAGCGACAGCTGTAGACGCCCCTTGCACAGAAATAACACCTAAAAAGACGGTTAAGAAGACACCAAGAGCACCAACTGCGATCGTTCGTAAAAAATTTGCTAGTTTCGTCACTTTATAATGATCTGTTAATGTACTCACAATCCCCAACACAGCCGATAAGAATAATAAAGGAAGAACAATAAATTGAATTAATAATCCACTCGTATGAACTAGAAAAATGATCAGCGGATGAAATAAAGCTGCTGATGTGATGGAACCAACCGCCGCCATGATTGCTAATAGTAAAGGGAGGAGAGCGATCATAAAGTGAATCATGTTATTTATGGCATCCTGGGCATATGAAATGGCTACACGAAAGCTGTTTAGTGCAATGATCATTAAGACCATGTACGTAATCGCATAAGCCACTTTGCTTATAGTATGTTGTTCAAAAGCATTCTGGAGCGACTGTAAAATCATACAAAATACGGTTAGTAAAATCAGCGTTCCGAGTAGTTTGCCGTTCACAATTAATTCATGAAGAAGATAACGCACAAGTCCAATTCCCCATTCTTTAAAGGAAAACTGCTTGTCTCCTTTTACAAACTCTAGAAAACTTCCTTTTTGGCTCTCAGGTAAAAAACCACCATACTCTGTCGAGATCTCCTCCCAGTAGCTTCTAATTTCATCAAGTTGCAACATTTCTAATTGTTTTTCCACAAAAGTATTCTCATCAACTGGCTCCTCCCCGTTTGATTCAGCATGCGCATCCATTGGAAGTAGTAAAAACAGGGTAAGAAGAAGGATGGTTGATAAGGTTTGCTTCATCATCTCATCCCTCCCTTCTTGTATGATTTCTATGGATTATGATGTAGGAAGCAATGCTAAAACCATTTCAATGACTGCCGTGAGTATGGGGATGGCCATTACCAAGATGAGAATTTTTCCCGCAAGCTCAATTTTAGTTGCGATTGCAGCTTGTCCGGCATCCTTTGCAATTTGAGCACCGAATTCGGCAATGTAGGCAATGCCGATTATTTTAAGAATAGTTTGTAAATAAACCATATTAATTTGGGCATTTGTTGCAATTTGTTCGAGCATCGTTATAATTTTAGTGATTTCATCTACTAAAAATAAAAAAATAACGACGCCAACGAACACGGTTAACAGAAAGGCAAACATCGGCTTTTGTTCTTTCACTACAAGGGCAAGGAAGGTTGCGATTAGTCCCAGGCCCACAATTTGAATAATATCAATCGCAACTCACCTCCCTAACCTTGAAACAAAAAAACAGTCCTTATTTTCTGGAACAAATCATCAACAATGGTTGCAACCATATATAAGACAACCACAAATCCAATTAATGTTACCCAATGAGCCCAATCTTCTTTTCCCATTTGTTTTAACACGGTATGAATCATAGCAACGACTATTCCTATTCCTGCGATTTGAAAAATCGTGTTCACATCATACACGATGTTCTCCTCCTCCTATAAACCGCTACTATTACATCAGTAAAATAACGATTAGTAATCCTGTTAAAAATCCTAAACTTTTGACCATTCGTTCGTAGCGATGTTGGCGATCTCTTGCTTCCCCTTCTTCTCTTTCTAAATGAGCAAGCGTTAATTTAATTTGTTTTTGTTGCTGTTCGCGATCATGTTGGCCTAGCGTTTGACCAAATTGCTTAAGGATTTCTTGTTCATTTTGTAAAAGGGAAGTGAGCGACCACATCTCTTTAATACTTTCTTCCCAAGCGACATAAGCAGGTTGTTCCGTATGGTTTAACTTGGATGCAAAATATTCAAACAAGTAACAAATTGGCTTTGGCGTTTGTTTAGCTAAGTGCTTAGAAGCTTGTGCTAGAGGAGTTAAGCCGTATAAGATTTCAGCTTCTAGAGATTGGATAGCTACTTTCAACTGCCTTAGTTGCCTTGGCCGTTCACTCAATCTCCTAGCTAACTCAAACCCGACCGCTGTTGTGACAATGATGATAAGAAGTGCCCCTAGCAATTTCATGGATACTTCACCTTCATTTTCTCGTTGATTCGACGGATCCTCTTCACAACTCCAGGCTTTGTTGTCCTTGTTAACTCGATGCAACGATCAAATGCCCCAAATTGAAATAATTCACTGATTGCAGGCCGTTTTAGAACATCTTCTAAGGTGAAACCATGTGCTGTGGTCATAACCCTGACTCCAGCGTGAGTAGCTTCTTGAATCGCTAATACATCTTCTCTTCTACCGATCTCATCTACAATTAATACATCGGGACTCATTGAACGGATCATCATCATCATTCCTTCTGCTTTCGGACAACCATCTAATACATCAATTCTTGCTCCTAGATGATGTTGCGGAACTCCTCTCATACTAGCAGCGATTTCAGAACGTTCATCGACAATCCCTACCTTCAGTGGAGCTATCTGCCTCACAGCAACACCTTCACTAATTAACCTTGCTAAATCACGAAGCAGGGTTGTTTTCCCTGTTTGAGGAGGACCAATTAATAACGTATTAAGCCATCTACCATCATACAAATCATGAACTAAACGTTCTGCGACTCCAATTGTTTGCCTAGCAATTCGAATGTTATAGGAGCTAACATCGCGAATGGTTTTCACTTCACCTTTTTCTAGAATGACTTTTCCTGCAAGACCAACACGATGTCCTCCTCGAATGGTTATAAAACCCTTCTTCATTTCTTCTTCAAACGCATAAAGTGAATGTTGACTTAACTGACTTAACAACTGTTGTCCATCTTTAGGCTCGACAATGTACATCGCTCCATTTTCTTCTGGATAATAAGGTTTACCATCAACAATCACTTCAAGCGGGCGAGAGATGCGTATACGAATTTCTTCAATATCTTCCTTAATAGCCAAAGGAAGTTGTTGTAGAATTGTTCGAATCGGTTGTGACACAACTGGTAGAATATCTTTTAGCACAACTCTCCACCACCCTCTCTATTTACGAAGTCCAATCAATATCAATACAACCCCTGCTCCTATGAAAAGAAATTTCCCCACCGACAACCGATCAGATAAACCAGTTAGCCCTATTAGTATGGAAGAGATAAAGATAGTAGGTCCGATAATGGCTAACATGGCATTAATGGCCACTGCCTTTTCAACACTATTTAACTTCAACATTATAGTAGCTGCTGAAATTTCAATAAGACCAGAGAGAAATCTTAGTCCAACCATCGCCAAAAGTGCAGCTTCTATTGATAAAAACCATGTTTTCAACTTCTTCACCTCTGCATAGCTCGCTTTGTACAACCTATGAGATCTTATGCCAATTCAGAACAAAAAAGACGAGCACACTTTTGATCAAGTGTGCTCGTCTTATCATTTTTTTATTATGCTCTTGACATATAAGAAGAACTACGTGTATCGATTAGAAGAATGTCGCCTTGGTTAATAAAGAATGGAACCTGAACTGTTAAGCCTGTTTCAAGTGTTGCAGGCTTTGTTCCACCTGAAGCTGTATCGCCTTTAATACCTGGCTCTGTTTCTGTCACTTCAAGTTCAACTGTATTAGGAACTTCTACTCCTAGAGTTTCACCTTGGTATGACATAATTTGAACTTCCATGTTCTCTTTAAGAAATTTAAGTTCATGCTCAATTTGAGAAGTTGGTAATTCAATTTGTTCAAATGATTGATTATCCATGAAATTGTGCATGTCTCCACTAGCATATAGATAAGCCATACGACGGTTTTCAATATGGGCTTTAGAAACCTTTTCACCAGCACGGAATGTTTTCTCTTGAACAGCTCCCGTACGTAGGTTACGAAGCTTAGAACGGACAAATGCCGCTCCTTTACCTGGTTTTACATGTTGGAAATCAATGACTTGCCAAATTCCATTGTCAACTTCAATCGTTAATCCTGTTTTAAAATCATTTACTGAAATCATAATTATCTTCCTCCATCTTTCCACCTTTTTCTAAAGTGGGCAATCACAATCTTTACTATACCATAGCCTAATCAAAGTTTCCTGTAGATTTTATACCCCAACAGTTAAAAGTTCTTTTGTAGACTTAGTAAATGATTGATTTCCATTCTCTGTAATTAGTGTGTCGTCCTCAATTCTTGTACCACCGACACCCGCAACGTAAATACCTGGCTCTACCGTAACAATCATTCCAGGTTCAAGGATCGTTTCTGATTTAACGGAAAGGGAAGGCCCTTCATGTACTTCCATTCCTAGACCATGACCCGTTGAGTGTCCAAAATACTCACCATAACCCTTCTCTGTAATATAATCACGAGTAAGAGCATCTGCTTGTTTCCCAGTTATACCAGGTTTTATTCCTTCCATACCACGTAACTGAGCTTCTAAAACGGTATGGTAAATTGTTTTTAATTCATCACTCACTTCACCTACAGCAAGTGTTCTTGTGATGTCTGAGCAGTACCCTTTATAATAAGCACCGAAATCTAGAGTAACGAGTTCTCCTTTATCAATGATTTTCTCACTTGCCACACCATGAGGGAGAGCGGACCGATAACCTGAAGCAACGATAATATCAAATGAAGAACTCGCAGCGCCTTGTTTACGCATGAAGAATTCAAGCTCATTAGAAACTTCAAGCTCTGATAGGCCTGGACGGATAAATGTTGTGATATGTTGGAACGCAGCATCCGCTATTTCAGCCGCCTCTGAAATAAGTTTAATTTCAGCGGAATCTTTTATTAAGCGAAGTTTCTCAATTAATCCAGATACCGGAATAAGTGTAGCTGATTCAATGAATTTGCTATAGAGCTGATGTGCTTCATATGTAAGTTGTGATTGTTCAAATCCTAATGTCTTAACTTTTAATAACTCTACTTGCTTAGCTACCTCTTCAAAAATAGGTCCTGAATGTTGAACAATATCGAATCCCTTTGCTTGTTCTCGGGCTTGTTCCATATAACGAAAATCTGTAATGAAAACGGCTGCTGATTGTGTTACAATCGCAACTCCGGCCGTTCCAGTAAACGTTGTCATATACTGACGGTTGTGAGCACTCGTAATTAATAACCCATCTACTTCTGCCTGTTTCAGTTGCTCTCTTAATGCTTCTACTCGTTTCATATTATTCCTCTCCTTTTGCAAGCGCGGTTAAAGCTAGGATGTAACCATATAGTCCCAACCCAACAATTTGACCTTTTGTCACAGGTGATACAACGGAATGGTGACGAAACGCCTCCCGTTTGTGAACATTGGAGATATGAACTTCAATCACTGGTAAATCAACACTGGCAATTGCATCACGAATAGCATAGCTATAATGAGTAAAAGCACCTGGGTTGATAATAATACCATCTGCTTCATCAACCGAACGATGAATACAGTCAATTATTTCCCCTTCGTGATTTGACTGCATGCAGTTTACTTCAACCTCTAAATCAATAGCTGCTTTTATTAATAATGCTTCTAGGTCCCCTAATGTCTCATAACCATATACGGATGGTTCCCGCTTACCTAAGCGATTTAAGTTCGGTCCATTAATCACAATAAAACGTTTCATACAAATCCCCTCGCTTTTATGACACGATATTCCAGCGTTTAGCTTACTTCTTATTAAGTGTAACATTTTCCAATGGATTATAGGAAGAAGTTAGCAGGGTTTGTACTAAATATTTAGTCTTCTTTAGGATCTTCCTGATTGTCAGATAAACCGTGATGTTGTTCCGCATATTCATACGAAACTGAATAGCCAATAAAGACGCCATATAATACATAGAGACAAATAGAGGTTACAATCGTATTGGAGTCTAAATTCTGAACGGATTTTAACCCAGGAAAGAATGGATTCAGCACATAAAAAACGAGCCCCCATAAAATCAAGCCGAAGCCCAGACCCGCCCACACGCTCAGCACTTTTTGTAGAATAGCTTTATACAAAAAAGCTACCCCAATTGATAAAATGGCAATAACTAGTACACCTAACCATTGTCCAAAATGGGTTTCTTTCCATCCTCCAAAAGCCCATGGCATAAATACGAGTGCAGGACCTACTCGAATAAAATTAAAGTAAAAAGCAAAATAACCAACTAACGACCAAATCAGCCCCCCAAAAAATCCGATTAATACCACTTTAGTAGGAAAAGACATTTGTTGTTCTGCTTCATGTTGTTCTAGCTGTTCACGTTGTTCCATTCATAGCACCTCCATCCCTAGTATGTCCAGAGGAATAAACGCTTCATCCAAAAAATTAGTGAAATTCCAAATCAGTCGAATGAATAGGTTTTTATTTGTGTAGAATGTAAGGGTGATGGATTTACAATAGAGGAATTAAGACAACTCGTGTAGAATAGAACATATAACGATTGTTTGAAAATCCTCCCTAAAGGGAAATGAATAGAAATTACATGCTGTCGTTAGTTTCATCATGATCTTATTTACTTTTTCATGGAGGTGAGCTCGTATGCAACGTACAATGCAGATGATTGTTTTAGCTGTCGTTGCTTTAGCTGTTATTGGACTGGGTTATCAAATGATTTACAATCCGATCGGATTGTTAACACGAGTCTTATTTATCGCTGGTTTTGTCGCGGTCATTTTCTTCTTGTATCGTCTTTATCTTGCTAAACGTTTTGGAACGAGTATTTGGCCGAAGCGTCAAGGACCGAGTCGCTCACAATTAAAAAAAGCAAAGCGTACCAGTACAGCTAGTAGGCCTACATCTCCTAGAAATGCATCATTCTTCAGATCAACAAGTGGTACTGCAGTAAAGAAAAAATCTCCCCTGCCTAAATCACCTATAAAAAAACGACCTGAACATAATTTTACTGTTATTGAAGGAAAAAAGAATAAGAAAAAGAATCGAGCTCTTTTTTAAAGCTCGATTCTTTTTTAATAGCGCCACCCTCGTAGGAATTGCTCAGTCTCGATACGTCCAAGATTCATCAATTTTTCTTTTTCCTGTTCTGACATTTCAAAATCCGTTGCACTAACATCCATTACAGGTATAAAGACAATATTTTTAGCATGATCTGCTGCAATATATCTCGTATCGTGTGCCTTTGTCATTGTGTCAAACAATGCTCTATATAATGCAATCGCATTTTTTATATCATTTGGTTGTACTTGATCAAGTGAAGGAGAGAGTTGAAACCCTATAACGGGTCGTCTCCACTTCTTTGTCTTACCGTCCATAAACAACCACATCGGAAAGTTACTTAAGATCCCGCCATCCACTACATAGGAACGTGCTCCATTCTTTGTGCGATCGTAAATTTTTACAGGCTCGAAAAAAAATGGGATGCTACAACTCATTCTCACGGCCCTTGCCACAGAAAACTTTTCAGGTATTTGTCCATATAAGGGTAAGTCATCTGGCAGTACAATTAATCGATTCTGGGATAGATCTGATGCTATGATGCGGAGTGAGTCTTTCGGTAGATCCGCAAATGTTTTAATTCCCTTTTTTTGAAGAACACAACTTAGCCAAGCTTCAAGTGCATCCCCTTTATAAATGCCTAGCTTAAAATACATATGAATCCATTTGGCAACTGGAAAGGGTAACCAAGACATGCGCTCATCTTTGAATGCTTCGATATCTAATTCATTTAGTAATGAAAGGAGCTCCTTGCTTGTGTATCCAGCTTTAATTAAGGCAGCCACGATAGAACCTGCACTTGTACCAGCTATTCGAGTGAATTCATACCCTCTTTCCTCCATTACATCTAGCGCACCTACGAACGCATAGGCTTTCACCCCACCACCTGCAAACACACCATCAATCTTCATGATGATCATCCCCCCACTACGTTACCTTATGTAGGAACCTGCTTGGTTCTTTCCAATAAAATGAGTAAATGAATCTACATAAAAAAACAACCATAGCCAAATGGCTATGGTCATTGTTCTTCCTCATTCTTTTTTTGCACTTCTCTCAATGCCGCAATTCTGCGCTCGTCTTCTTGAAAGAATTGTACCAGATCACCAATTCGATCAATCGCATCCCAGCTGAGATGGTGTTCAATCCCTTCAACATCTTGATAAATATGTTCTGCTTCAACACCAATTAACTTCATAAAATCCTCTAATAATTCATGTCGATACACAAGACGTTTCCCAACTTTTTTCCCTTTAGCGGTTAAAACTAATCCTCTGTATCTTTCATAAATAAGATAATCACTCTTATCAAGCTTTTGAACCATTTTCGTTACAGAAGAAGGGTGTACCTCCAGTGCCTCTGCAATATCTGATACTCTAGCGTACCCTTTGTCTTCTATTAAGATATAAATTCGCTCTAAATAATCTTCCATGCTAGGTGTCGGCATAAGGGTCCCCTCCAATTAATCAACAAACACGTAAGAGACGCGTTTGCCCACCGTCAACTCGTACATTATCCATCATTTCTATATTACTACAGAAGGGGAGCATGAGACAATGTTCTTATACCTTAACTTTGGGTCACTTACGTAAAGTATTCAATTTTAGCTTCAGGGAAAAAACGTTCAATATAGGTTTGTATGGTCTCTTTTAATGGGCCCGCTTCCTCATCCTTATAGACATACTTTCCTCTTCCATACTTCCCCCACTTGTACTTACGTTCTTCCTCGTTCATCTCTAATTTAGTTTTCGGGTAACGTTTTTGGATGACACGCTTTGCCGTTTTAGTAAATCGATGTTGGATCATCTCGAAGGTCAAATCCTTTTTAGCATAATGAGGCAAAGTTGCTTCTAAACGTTCAAATAAATCCAAATAACCCTTCTCCCAATCATCATGTAAAATCAGAGGCGCTACGATGAATCCTAAAGGATAATCTGCCTTCGCTACTTTTCCAGCCGCTTCAATTCGTTCTAAAAAAGAAGAGGTCCCTGGTTCAAAGCTTTTAATAACATGATCAGAATTCACACTAAATCGAAAACGAGTATTTCCATTATGCTTTGCATCAAGCAAGTGATCGACATGGTTGTATTTTGTCACAAAACGTAAGCGTCCATTATCCGTTTGTCCTATATGTTCAATCGTCTTCTTTAACGAGTGTGTTAAATGGTCAATTCCAACGATATCTGATGTACAAGCTGCCTCAAACCGAGTAATTTCAGTTCCTCGCTCTTCTATGTACTTATCAGCTGCATCGAAAATTTCATCTAAATTCACATACGTTCTTATATATGGTTTATCTCCTAGTGTTGTTTGCAAATAACAATAATGACAATGTCCCATACAGCCTGTAGCTAGTGGAATCGCGTATTCAGCTGAAGGCTTGGATGTATCGAACTTTAAAGTCTTTCTAACGCCAACAACCAATGTTGATTTAGCATTACGATACTTCTGTAGATCGTTTTCTCCTGGAATATTTCTTACTTGATTGTGGGAAGTCGTCTCTCTAATTTCAACATCCATCTTTTCAAATTTTTCTTTCAATGTTTTACCTAAAGGGTAATTTAGTGCTCCTGGTTCAAAATAAACAAGTTGTGGTGAGAATGGTTTCATTATCTCTCCTCCTTTTTTTTAGAATGTGCAAAAGACAAGAGAACATGATGACATTATTTAGGACAAAAAAAAGATGAGCAACATGCCCATCTTTTTTTATATGAAATTACAATCCGCATTTAAGTTGTGCACCACAACTTGTACATGTATTACATCCACCAAGATCTTCTACTTGACCTTTTCGGCAAACTGGGCAAGTATTCCCAACTTCCGATCCAATTGTTACATTAGTTGATCTGATTTCAGAAATGGTATCAATAAGGACAACTTTACTTTTTTCTTGAACCTGCTCTGTTGTTTTAACTTGATCAAAACTATTGTCTTCAGCTTTTAATGAAAGTACTTGGGCATCACGGCTACCATCTACATACACCGTACCCCCTTTAGCTCCACCACGGTATAGACGCTCATATACACCTTGAACTTGTTCTACTGTATACCCTTTGGGTGCATTAACGGTTTTGGATAAAGAACTATCTACCCAACGTTGAATAATACACTGAACGTCAGCGTGTGCCTCTGGATTAAGTTCCATCGTTGAAATAAACCACTCTGGTAGCTGATCAGCGCTCGCTTCTGGATTTTTTTGTAAATATTCTTCTACAATTCCAGCTTTCACTTCAATGAACTTTCCAAGACGGCCACTACGGAAGTAAGAGAAGGAGAAGTACGGTTCAAGTCCTGTTGAAACACCGACCATCGTTCCTGTACTTCCTGTTGGAGCAACAGTAAGTAAATGTGAATTACGGATACCATAATCAAGCACACCTTGACGAATATCTTCAGGCATTTTCTTCATATAACCCGTATTAATAAATGCTTCTCTTAACTTACTTGTTTCTTCATCCGTTTTTCCAACTAGAAATGGAAAACTTCCTTTTTCCTTTGCTAACTCAATACTTGTTCGATAAGCAGTAGTGGCAATGGCCTCAAATACTTGGTCAACAAGCTTATTGCCTTCCTCTGAGCCATATACTGTTTCTGCATAGATTAATAAGTCATGAAGCCCCATGACACCAAGCCCGACACGACGTTCACCTTTAGCTTGCTTTGTGTTCTCTTCAAGGAAATAAGGTGTAGCATCAATAACATTATCTTGCATACGTACACCTACCTCAACAGTACGCTTTAATTTATCAAAGTTCACTGTTTTGGTTTCCTTATCCGCCATCTCAGCTAAGTTAATCGCAGCTAAATTACAAACTGAAAATGGAGCAAGCGGTTGTTCTCCACACGGATTCGTTGCTACTACTTTTTGACCGTATGCTTTGGCATTCGTCATATCATTAGCATTATCAATGAAGAAAATTCCTGGCTCGGCACTATACGTTGCACAGATATTAATGAGATTCCAAAGTTCTTTTGCACGGATAAGACGATACGTACGAACGCCATAACCCATATTTTTCCATTCGCGCACATCTCCAATTTCATGCCAAGTTTCATTGTATGTTTTCATGTCTTCTGCTGAATAGTTTTCTACATCCGGGAAACGAAGAGCGTATTCTTCATCATTTTCAACAGCTTCCATAAATTCTTTTGTTAAGGTGATTGAAATGTTCGCACCCGTTAAAAATTCTGGATTGTTAACCTGATATGTGCCCCCTGTGATTAGCTTTTCCTCTGCTTCTTGGATCACTTTAGGGTCGAATCCACCATTACCTTCTATTGTCTTGAAATTGACGATTCCTTGATACATGGACTCTTCAATGGTAGTAAGTGGTGTAAAACTTAATTTATCCTTAACTAAACGACGGATTTGCTCATCACTTGTTTGCTCTAATAAGAAACGTAGAATACGTGGGTTTTGCATTTTAGAAATAATAAATTCTAAAATATCTGGATGCCAATCTGAGAGCATAATCATTTGCGCTCCACGTCTCGACCCACCTTGTTCTACTAGATGAGTCAGTTTTGCAATATCATCCAGCCACGAAACAGAACCAGAAGATTTCCCGTTTACTCCGCGTGCAAGCGTGTTTCTTGGGCGTAAGGTAGAACCGTTCGTACCGACACCACCACCGCGACTCATAATCTCCATCACTTGTTTGCGGTGCTCTGAGATTCCTTCACGAGAATCTTTTACAAATGGCATTACATAACAGTTAAAGTATGTTACATCTGTCTCTGCCCCTGCACCATAGAGAACGCGTCCTGCAGGTATGAAATTCATATGAACAAGCTCTTGATAGAATTGTTCAAATGATTGTTGTCTTCTCTCAGCGGTTTCTTCTACTGAAGCGAGCCCTGTTGCATTCCGTTTAGCGATTTGCTCATAGAACAATTCAAGGGGCTTTTCAATTGTGTCTAGTGAACGCATCACTAATCCACTTTCCGCTTCTTCTCCCTCTAATACTCCTCTAAACTCTTCATCAACTAATACTTTCGCTTGATTTTGTTCACGATCTAGTTCCACAACAAAGCCATAGCCTCTCGCAGGGAATTTAGGATCTGCTTTAACCGTTAAAACAACAAAGTCTCCTTCTTTTAATGTTTTCTTCTCTGTATCTTTAAATGTATAACGGTCAAGCATCACAAGTCTAGACACACCTTTTTTGGTAATATGCATGTCTTCTGTTATTGGATGAACTTGTGAGAATTGTGCAATGTCTTCATTTAGTGCATCAACATTGACACGCATCACGTTTGTCATCGTCATCGCCATTCATGACTCCTCCTTTATATTCAATCCTTTTCAAATGTCTGCAAATGGAATAGCTTTTGATGCATGTCCATCTCTAAGAATTATATTCTTGGGTAAGTCTACCACAACTCTTTACCCGTATTCAATATATAGTACTCCTTTTTTGAAAATAAACACTATATATTGTGTTAGATTCGTTTTTAATTTAATTTGTCAAACTTGAAACAGCCAAAAAAAGCAAGCATATATGAGTTTAACAGATATTCAATTCGATTTTCCCGTTAAATTGAACCAATTTCTTTGTTGCCAAAAAACCAATTAAGTCAAAGTCTTCATCTAGCTTGATTCGACAAAAACATAAAAAAAGATTGACAAATTTTTTTTATGATGTTCAGATTATGAAGACAATGTTTAGATGAAATGAAAAACATTAGCTGGAGGTTTAACCTATGGATTATGTGCTGAAACAACATGATATTGTACAACGTGATGAAGCTAGTATTGATTTTAATGATCGAGGTTACCACTTTGGTGACGGGATTTATGAAGTGGTACGTACATACAACGGAACACCCTTTGCCTTAGAAGAACACCTCGATCGTTTTTATGAAAGTGCAAAAAAGCTAGATATGGATCTCGCTATCAGCCGTGAAACATTAATTGGTCTGATTAACCAATTAATTTCAAAAAACCAATTAAAGACAGGTATTGTTTACCTTCAAGTCACTAGAGGTGTCCAAGATCGAAATCACCTCTACTCTCGGGAAATCACTCCCGTCCTCACTGGATATGTTGCATCACTTGATCGTAAACACGAAGTTATGCAAAATGGAATTGACTTGTGGCTTACAAAGGACGTTCGCTGGCTTCGTTGTGATATTAAGACCATTAACCTATTAGGAAATATTATGGCGAAAAGAGAGGCCGCTGACCAAAACTGTCATGAAGCGATTATGCACCGTGATGGAACGGTCACTGAAGGTTCCTCATCAAACTTATTCCTTATAAAAGATGAGACACTTTATACCCATCCTGCAACAAACCTAATCTTAAACGGGATTACAAGACAAGTGGTCATTAAGCTTGCCAAACAAGCTGGATTAAACGTTGTAGAGGAAGCTTTTCCAATAGATGTTTTGGCTATAGCGGATGAAGCCTTCATTACAAGCACCACAATGGAAATTACGCCCGTTCGCTCCATAAAAGGGGACGTCGATGCATCCATACATGTAGGGCCACTGACAAAGAATTTACAAGAAGCATTTAATAACCTTATTTCATAACGACCATTAAAAAAGGCGCTGGATTTTCTCCAGGGCCTTTTCCTGTTATTTACGGTAATTCCAACTATCTTGCTCATATCTTGTTTTTGCAATTTCCCATACTTCAGCATCTTCTTCTGCAGTTAAGGTATAGGGCTCTAAAGTAATGTTTAACCCTTTTTCAAAACCATAATGGAATGCTTGTTTCGCTTCGTCCATCGTTAAAGGTGTTTCTCTTAAAGCGTTAATCGCTACTGCTTTATTTTTGAAGTTCTTCTGCATTCTCTCTCTAACCCGATCACTTGTATAATTAAACAGATCAAACAACTTGTCCTCATCAATATCTAAAATGATTGAACCATGCTGTAAAATAACACCTTTTTGTCTTGTTTGGGCACTTCCAGCGACTTTGCGTCCTTCTACTACAAGCTCATACCAAGACGGGGCATCAAAGCACACCGCTGAACGTGGGTTCTTAAGTGCTTTTTTTTCTTCATCCGTACGAGGAACAGCAAAGTAAGCATCAAGTCCTACTTTTTTGAAACCTTCAAGAATTCCTTCAGAAATCACTCTATACGCTTCTGTTACGGTTGCAGGCATCTCTGGGTGTTTTTCTGAGACGATTACACTATATGTAAGTTCTTGATCATGCAAGACCCCTCTCCCACCGGTCGGTCTTCTGACAAATCCTAATCCATATCGCTTAACTGCTTCCATATTTACTTCTTTTTCTACTTTTTGAAAATAGCCAATTGATAATGTAGCAGGGGCCCAACCATAAAACCTAATCGTTGGGGGAATCTTCCCTTTACTATGCCATTCAAGTAATGCTTCATCTAAAGCCATATTATAAGCAGGTGAACAATTACCTGAATCAATAAAACGCCATGTTTCGTTCATATCCATCGCTTCTTTCTATATTCATTCGTCAAAGTTCCAACTAAGTGTAACAAAACCATAGAAAAGAACCAAGTAGATTACCTGTTTAAACTGTGACCATTTTAGAGAGATTGTTATAATGCAATTGCTAAATGAGCATGAGATGATTATAATTTAACTAGAATGATTGTCTATGCAGAAGGAGTGTACGGAGATTTATGATGATTTATTTATGGCTCATACTACTAGCGCTTGTTATTTTTGCAGTATTTAAACGTTTCTATACGCCAAAATACTTAACAACACTAACGCAAGAAGATTTTATTAAAGGATATCGCAAAGCGCAGCTAATCGATGTTCGTGAACCACGTGAATACGAGGGCGGTCATATTCTTGGCTCCCGTAATATCCCAATGTCACAAATGCGCCAACGTATGAATGAAGTACGTGTAGACCAACCTGTTTACCTATACTGCCAATCAGGAGCTAGAAGTAGACAAGCTGCTCAGTTTTTAAAGAAAAAGCGCGGTGTACAAGAAATCTACCATCTACAAGGTGGCTTCAAGAAGTGGACGGGGAAAATCAAAAAGAAATAAGATAAAAGAGGCTGAGAAATCTCAGCCTCTTTCTTTACGCTTTTTGGTAACGCAAAATGGGTTTTCTTGCTGCTGTTGTTTCATCTAAACGGCTAATAACCGTATGATGCGGTGCTTCTTGAACAACTTCAGGTGTCTCCTCTGCTTCTTTAGCAATTTGAATCATCGCATCAATAAATTCGTCTAGCGTTTCCTTTGATTCTGTTTCTGTTGGTTCAATCATCATACATTCCTCAACATTTAATGGGAAATAGATTGTTGGCGGGTGGTAACCGAAATCTAGTAACCGTTTTGCCATATCTAGTGTACGAACCCCTAATTTCTTCTGTCTTCGTCCAGAAATAACGAATTCATGTTTACAGTGCTGTGGATAAGGCAAATCAAAATGCGGCTCTAAACGACGCATCATATAGTTTGCATTTAATACAGCATACTCTGAAACTTGACGTAACCCTAAAGGCCCCATCGTTCGAATATACGTATAAGCACGTACATTAATTCCATAGTTTCCGTAATAAGGCTTTACCCTCCCGATAGAGTGTGGACGTTCATAATCAAAGCGGAAACCTTCGTCAGCCTTAATAAGGACTGGTTTAGGTAAAAATGGAATTAAGTCTTTCTTCACTCCGACTGGACCAGATCCTGGACCGCCACCACCATGTGGCCCTGTAAATGTTTTATGGAGATTTAAATGAACAACATCAAATCCCATATCGCCCGGTCTTGCAATACCTAAGATCGCATTTGAATTTGCTCCATCATAATAAAGCTTTCCTCCAGCTTCATGAATAATAGAGGCCATCTCTTCAATATAGGACTCAAATAAACCTAACGTGTTAGGGTTTGTTAACATTAGGGCCGCTGTATCAGGACCTACAACTTCTCTCAAGTGATCTAAATCAACAAGACCTTCTTCATTCGTACGTACAGTAATGGAGTCAAATCCAGCTACCGTAGCTGATGCAGGGTTTGTTCCATGAGCAGAGTCAGGCACAATCACCTTCGTGCGTTGTGTACCTCCATTTGCTTCATGGAAAGCACGAATCATCATAAGGCCAGTCCATTCCCCATGCGCTCCTGCTGCTGGTTGTAACGTAACCTCGTCCATACCTGTGATAGCTGCAAGGGATGTTTGTAAATCATATAGCAATTCAAGTGAGCCTTGAACTTGTTCTTCTGGTTGATAAGGGTGAACATATGCAAGTCCCTCGTACCGTGCTACATTTTCATTAATTTTAGGATTGTATTTCATCGTACAAGAACCGAGTGGATAAAAACCTGAGTCCACGCCATGGTTACGTTTAGAAAGAGCTGTGTAATGACGCATAATTTGCAACTCGGACACTTCCGGTAACTCAGCTTCTTCCTTCCGGATATATTCATCAGGTAATAAATCCTCTAAAGGTTCCACAGGAATATCAAGATCTGGTAGACTATGGCCAATTCTACCTTCCTTACTTAGTTCAAAAATGAGTGGCTGGTCTTGGTTGTTCATACTAATGCCCCCAATTCTTTTGCAAATTGATCGATTTCTTCTTTTGTACGGACTTCAGTTACTGCAATCAACATTTGGCCTTTACGCTCTGGATATTCAATACCTAGGTCATATCCACCGATAAAGCCTTTATCTAGTAACACTTTATTTACTTCTTCGACTGTTTTAGGAAGCTTTATAACAAACTCATTAAAAGATGGTGCTCCCTCTAAAACTTCGACACCATTTTCCTTTAATTGCTTTTTGGCATATGCTGCTTTTTGGAGATTTTGATAAGCAACTTCTTTCATACCAGCCTTTCCTAGAGATGTCATAGCGACAGAAGCTGCTAATGCATTCAGTGCTTGGTTAGAGCAGATGTTAGACGTAGCTTTTTCACGACGAATATGTTGCTCACGCGCTTGCAAGGTTAATACAAATCCACGTTGACCATTTTCATCCGTTGTTTGACCTACAAGACGCCCCGGTACTTTTCTCATTAATTTTTTGGTAGTGGCAAAATAACCACAATGAGGTCCGCCATATTGTGGAGCGATTCCAAATGGTTGCGCATCCCCAATCACTATATCTGCCCCGTAATCGCCTGGTGATTTTAACAAACCTAGAGAAAGTGGATTACTTGAAACAACAAACATGGACTTATTCGAGTGCGTAATTTCTTCAATTGCATCTAGCGGCTCTAAGTTCCCAAAGAAATTAGGGTACTGAACAATTACACAAGCTGTATCCTCATTATAAGCCTGTTTTAGCCCATCTACATCTGTCACACCGTTCACCACATCAAGCTCAATGACATTTAAACGCTGGCCGTACGCATTTGTTTTCAATACTTCTCTTGCTTCTGGATGTACAGCCTTAGAAACAAGAATGGTTTTTTTCTTTGTCTGACCCGCACTCATCATCGCTGCTTCTGCTAATGCCGTCGGTCCATCATACATGGATGAATTAGCAAGATCCATCCCAGTTAGTTCGCTAATCATCGTCTGAAATTCAAAGATTGCCTGTAGTTCACCTTGAGAGATCTCAGGTTGATAAGGAGTGTAGGCTGTATAAAATTCCGAACGAGAAATCACATGATCAACAATCGAAGGAATATAATGCTCGTATACTCCTGCCCCTAGAAAAGAAGGCTTTTGCTTAAGAGAAATATTTTTAGAGGCTAATCCTTGAAAATAACGCACAAGTTCAGGTTCTTTTAATGCTTTGGGAATATCAAGTTCACCTTTGAATCTGATCCCCTCAGGAATATCTGAAAATAGTTCTTCGATACTGCTTGCTCCGATTACTTCTAGCATTTCTTTTTGATCCTGCTCAGTCATTGGTAAATAGCGGTTTGTCATATTGCCATATCCTCCTTATGCTTTCGGACGCTTATAAAATGGTGTTTGAGTAACTTCAGCTTTCAATCTCTTTTTACGCACTTGAATGTAAACCTCTGTACCAACCTCAGTAAATTTCTTATCAATAATGGCTAGTCCGACATTTTTCTTTAACGTAGGTGATTGGGTGCCAGTCGTGACAAATCCAACACGCTCTTCATTTACGAACACTTCATATCCGGTACGTGGAATACCCTTATCGATCATTTCTACCCCTACAAGCTTACGTTTTAATCCTTCTTCTTTTTGTTTTTTCAACGCCTCTTTACCAATAAAGTTCTCATCTTTTGTTAATTTGACTGCAAATCCAATTCCGGCTTCAAGTGGCGATATCTCACTTGTTAACTCTTGCCCATATAAAGGTAGTTTAGCTTCAAAACGCAACGTATCACGAGAACCAAGTCCACAAGGTACTAATCCTGCCTCTGCACCTGCCTCTAGAATCTCTTTCCAAAGCGTTACTGCATCAGTAGATGAACAATAGATCTCAAAGCCATCTTCACCTGTATAACCTGTTCTAGAAACCAGTGAACTCACTCCAGCGACATTCACTTCATCTTGAAAACGGAAAAAGCGAATCTCGTTTAGATTTGTTTTTGTAAGCGATTGGAGAATCTCCTCTGCCTTCGGGCCTTGAATAGCCAACTGTGCCATATCATCAGATACATTTGTAACCTCTACCCCATCTATGAGATGTTGCTTCAACCAATCAACATCTTTGTCAATATTAGAAGCATTAATGACCAACAAGTAGTCATGTTCTGATTTACGATAAATTAATAGATCATCGACTGTTCCACCATTTTCATAACACATAGCCGTGTATTGAGCTTGATTATCAACAAGCTTACTAACATCGTTTGTCATCATCTTTTGAAGATAAATTAGTGCATTTTCACCTTTCACTTCAACTTCTCCCATATGAGATACATCAAATAAACCTGCTTGGGTACGCACAGCTTCATGCTCTTCCTTAATGCTAGAAAATTGTACCGGAAGATCCCAACCACCAAAATCAATTGTTCTTGCTCCAGCCTCAGCATATTGCTCAAATAACGGGGTACGTTTTAATGTCGTCATCCTTTTCCTCCTTCATTTCAAAAACCAACACTATTCTGAAATCTCTAACGTAAAAAGTGATTATAAATAAACAAAAAAAGACAGAGTTATACAATGAATGTATAACCCTGTCCTTTAACCAGAAAGTTTCGTTCTAAATAGAACTGTCTTCGTAGGTGGCTCTATTTTTATAGAGCACTCTCCAGAGCTGCGTCCCGTAAGAGTCTTCTTTGCCTGAGAGATTCGCAACTTTTGCTTGCTCCTTCGGCGCTGCGCAACCATCGCACAGTCTCTCCCCCTACTTTCATCCGCTGATCGTTTTACTTTTATTAGAACAGTTTTTCATGTTTTATCTTTAATTGGTACATACTAGAAAAGAAAGTCATAAATCTAATTTATCCATACATTATCTTAATATAACTTACAGAATTCGACGAATTGTCTGTTTTCTTCTACTCATATCCTACCAAGACGATTCAAAAGGCGCAATAGTTTCTTTTAGGAAAGGATGTATAACACATGAAAATCGACATTCAATTTGACAATGATTGGCAAGAACAATTTTTTGAACGCCTAGATCAAGATGGTCCCTTTGCTAGTTGGGAATTAGCGCGTTTAGCTTATGAAGCTGAGCAACATCAAACGATTCCAGCTTTCCAAGGACTCATAGCCCCTAACCATCTCCCACAATTAAGTCCATTCCCTCATCAAATAGAAGTTGCTAATACAGTAATTGAACAGATGAATGGAAAAGCGATTCTTGCTGATGAAGTTGGACTTGGGAAGACAATTGAAGCGGGTCTAATTTTAAAAGAATATATGATTCGTGGGCTTGTGAAAAAAGCTTTAATCCTTGTGCCTGCCTCTCTTGTTTCTCAATGGGCAATCGAGCTTAACACAAAGTTTTTTATTCCAGCCACCCCTCAACGGAAAACGTATGTGTGGGATCAGTGTGATGTCGTTGTAGCCTCAATTGATACGGCTAAAAGGCAACCCCATCGAGATATTGTGATGAGCCAATCCTATGACCTTATTATTATTGATGAAGCGCATAAGCTCAAAAATCCAAAAACAAAAAACTATGAATTTATTCGCAACCTTAAGAAGAAGTTTTGTTTATTGTTAACGGCAACTCCCGTACAAAATAAACTAGAAGAAATCTTTAACCTTGTCTCTCTGTTAAAACCGGGTCATCTTGGTGATGTTTCCAGTTTTGAAAAAGAGTTTAGATCGAAAAAGCGCTCACCGAAAAACGATGAAAAACTTCGAGAACTGGTCAGTAAAGTAATGGTCCGTAATAGAAGAGAAGAAACAGGTATTCAGTGGACTAAACGAGTAGTAGAAACGATTCCTATCACATTTAGTCAAAAGGAACGTGAATTCTACGATGCTTTGCAAACTCTTAAAGGGGACTCTAGCCACTTTTCTTTGATTACACTCCAAAGAGAAATTTGTAGTAGTCGTGAAGCTGCTTTTATGACATTAAAAAATATGATAGAGAAAGCTCACAAAGAAGACCGGACCATCCCACAAGCTGAAAAACTGCTTAACATGATCGGTGAAATTGATGGACATGCAAAAGCGGAAAAAGCATTAGAGCTGGTAAAATCCATTAATGATAAAGTCATCATTTTCACGGAATATCGGGCAACCCAACTTTATCTACAATGGTACTTAAAACAAAATGGTATATCTTCAGTCCCATTTAGAGGCGGATTTAAACGAGGAAAAAAAGATTGGATGAGACAATTGTTTGAATCTCATGCACAGGTATTAATTGCTACAGAAGCAGGTGGAGAAGGCATTAACCTACAGTTTTGTAGTCATATTATAAACTTTGATTTACCGTGGAATCCAATGAGAATCGAACAACGTATAGGCCGTATCCATCGACTTGGACAAAAAAATGATGTTCACATTTATAATTTTGCTGTAGAAGACACCGTCGAACAACATATCCTAAAATTACTTTATGAGAAAATCCATTTGTTTGAAGCGGTTATCGGTGAACTCGATGAAATCTTAACGAGGATTGATCTTCCTTCAATTGAAGAACATGTAAAAGATATTATCGTCCACTCAGACTCTGATGGAGAAGTAAAAATAAAATTAGATCACCTTGCCGCTATTATGAACGAAGCATCAAGCGAGAAAGAAAATGATGGAGGTGATGAGCTCGATGCAACAGCAACAAATTCATAATTTTCTAGAACGTTATTTTATTGCAAATGATAGCTCAGTCCTTGAAAATTCACCCACCCACTTAACCATTCAGCTCTCGATTGAGCTTGATAAATTATTAATGAATCGACCCTTTTATTGGCATTATTTAGAAAAGACTGGCGGTACACCTAACCCAATGCAAGTTACCTTTATTACTGACAAAGCAAATGCTCCTGAGGATCTAAGGGGAGAACCGATTCATTTTGGATCTCCTCGCCTTCATCAATTATTTGCTTCAACTAGAACGTTAGGCGGTTTTATTAGGCTGTATGAACAAGTTCCTATTCAAGGACATACTTCGACACCCCTTCAACCATGGTTATGTCTAAATACAAAAGTATCGTTTCAATGTGATCGAAAGAAAGACGTCATTCTATCTCTTGGTCTTAATTTAATTCATGGTCAAATCGTGCCAGGATTTTATGATTCAATTCAAGGAAAACAATTAAAATCAACAATTCCAGATTATTGTTTTACTTTATCACCACTCATCACACCTAAAAGCGGGATTATTCGCTTACAGAAAATGGTGCAAACGTATGCTGAAAATGAAGATTCAACTTGGGCTGAGGATGCAATGAACAGGTGGGGAGCAGACCTTGCCTTACTCGAGAAATTTTATGAAGAATATGATGAAAAACCTGAGAGTTATGAGTTAGAAAAACAGGCCCTCACCGAACAATATGAACCTAAAATTATCGTTGAGATCATTAATGGTGGAATTTTTTATTTACAACAACAAGTCTTCCACTAAGCAAAAAAACTCCCTCATCGGATTGATAAGGGAGTTTTTTCATTAAGCTGTTGCGCCGCCACCAGTGACGATTGAGATAATAGTCATGACTGAGAACCAGCCAAATACAGCAAGTGATAATGCAGCAAAGCCTACTGCAAAGAAGTTCTTTCTACGCATTTCACGCACAATTCCTAGTGCAGAAAGAATCGCTACTAATAGAAAAGTAATTGCTAAAAACATATGGTCTCACCCCTCCTTATGTATGTAACTCAGTACCCAGTTTGTACATCTTATTATAAACAAAACCTTGTCCTCAAACAAGAGGATATTAGGCTTAACACCTTACAATAGCGATAAAGCACCGGACAAAAACCATCTCATTGAGTAAAGCTTACTTTAGAAGCTTCACCCTCTTACCTTCAGTATACTCAAAAAGCAAGGAAATTTACAGATAAAATAAATGGTACCTGTGAACGTTTTAAGTCGATAACAAGATGAGCATACCTTTGAAACATCTTATAGAAGATAGTAAGATAAAGGTGATAGTATGAGAAAAGGAAGACGGAGGAGATAAAATGAACTGGACACAAATCCCATTAGGGCCGTTGCAAACAAACGCCTACGTACTAATGAATGAGAAAAAAGAAGCTGTTATTTTTGATCCAGGTGGTAATGGACCTGAGTTTATTAATTGGCTAAAAGATCAATCCATTAATCCGTTAGCGATTTTATTAACCCATGCTCATTTTGATCATATCGGTGCAGTAGACGAGGTACGAGATGCATTCAATTGCCCTGTATACATCCATCAAGAAGAAGAGCATTGGTTAACAGACCCAAATAAAAATGGTTCATCACGTTTTTTAGGTGATGCTGCAATTTCAGCTCAACCTGCTGACCATCTTTTAACTTCTGAAGACCTCCTACATATCGGCGAGTTTACATTCGAAGTTTTTCACACACCTGGCCACTCCCCAGGTAGTGTCTCCTATTATCTTGCTTCAGAAGGTATCGTGTTCTCAGGAGACGCTCTTTTCAAACAAAGTATAGGAAGAACTGATTTACCCGGAGGAAACCACGAACAGTTACTAAAAAGTATCCATTCAAAATTATTAGAGTTACCCGAAGATACCACCGTCGCATCAGGACACGGTCCTACAACAACAATAGGAGAAGAAATGGATGGAAATCCTTTCTTATCCGGCTTTTAAGCAAACAAAAAACGTTGTTCCAATACGGAGCAACGTTCTTTTTTTGTGTATATGTACCGAAGATCCTAGTGACCTCCAAGGCTTGGTACTAACAAGAAAGTTGAATAGTACGTAAAACCAACGAAGAAAATCGTTAAGTACGCCCCAAAAATGTAAATATACACACGTTCTGATAAGTTTAAATAGCTTAGTGCTAGCAATGCACCTGTTTGGGCAAAGAATAGCAAAGCCATGTTAAGCATATCACCAACAAAGAACAAGACTGAGAAGATACCTGTCCAGAAAGCTAAAACACGATACATGCGCTCCATTTGCTTACTCCCTCCTTCTTTTGCAATCACTATCCGTCAATTGGAAGTCATAATGCTGGTTATCTAATTATAGAGTACAAACTTATTATATACGAGATAAACTTTGATTGTAAATGCTTGATCAGTGGCAAATGTGTGTCACGTGGATTTAAATCGACATTTACTAACATATTTATTAAGATTCACTTTACTTACATGATAATTTTCGCCTATTTTTTTGATGCTCTTTTTTTAAAAAGCAGGCTGATAGCAAGTGGTACAATTCCAAAAGTACGATAAGCAAATGGAGGACGTTCTGCTTTCTTTGCAGCTCTCTCTTTTTTTCTAACTTCTTTTGGTTGATCAAGCCTTAGAACAAATTGTTGTGTTAAAAACTTTATATAGTCATTTAATGACACGATCATCACCTCAACGATTATTCGTTTTAGTATGACCATATTTCAAGCTATCTAAGCATAAGTGATTTTAATTCTTCAACCAAACTTAGAATCGATTTACCTGTTGTGTCGATCTGAATATCAGCCTCTCTATAAAAGGGAAGCCGTTCCTTAAACATTGCTGAAATCTGTTCTTTGTTTTTTTGTTTTAATAATGGTCTAGAGTGATCCATCGAAGTACGTCGAATCACTTCTTCTAAATCACAATCAAGAAAGATGACTTTACCTGATTGCTTCATGATTTGTCGATTCTCTTCACGTACTACGATTCCTCCCCCAGTCGTAATAATAGCTCTTTTATTCAAAAGATTGCGAAGTGCCTCTGTTTCAAGGGATCTAAAATAGCCCTCCCCTTTTTCTTCAAAAATAGTTGAAATAGACGTCCTGTAGGTCTGCTCAATCCATTGGTCCGTATCAATTACTTGATAGCCAATCGCCTTCCCTAGGACTTGGCCTACAGTCGTTTTTCCAGAACCCATAAAGCCTGTAAGATAAATTTTCTCATTCACGCCTTGATACCCCCCAATATTCCTTTACCACATGATGATTAGGATCATAATAAATTTGCGCATTTCGAGTACGAAAAGGCTCATTAAGAGTCGCTCGCATCGCTACATGCCATTCACTTTCGTTTTTAGTCACTACTACAAGTGTAACGACCCCACCATCATATGAAAAGGAAAATGTTGAAGAGTTTCCGTTAGAACTTACCTCCTCTAAAAAACCCACTATACTCATTTGCAAGTATGAATCTAATTGGATTATATGATTTTGTTCTGCAATAAACCTCTTTTCTTGTAGATAGATATTTGTATGAGTTAGAAAACCAAACAGTAAAAGGGTGCACAATATTAAAACGATGGGATACACAAATCCTTGTTCATTCTTCATCCCTAACCCCTTGGTTAACCCCATACATAGGCATCATCACACGACTCGCTTCCTGACCATCAATTAGCTTCACATCGCATCTTAGGCGGGGTAAATCCTTTACGCATTGAAAGTATTCAACCCGAAAAAGCATAGGAACATAGCCTGTATTCTTTGCAAACCGCCGAACTTGCATGTCTTCTACATGTCGATAACTAATATCACGGCCATCGCCTTTTATAAGGATTAATTCTTTGTCCAAAACGTGCATGTCAACGGATTCTAGCAGATCATCATTTAACTGGTTCATAAATATCATTAATTCAAATTGTCCATGAGTATCAAAATTTTTTGAAGAACCGATCAGCTTAGTCATAAGAGGAAAAAGACTTATTATGATTACAAGGAGGCTAATAACAATTAAGCTTTCAAGTAATGTAAAGCCCATTTCATCTTTTAGCATGCAGACACCTCTTGTAATCCCGTTTATTTTCACCAACAAAAGATAAACAAACGAGGTAAACATTCGTGGCAGGATCTGTGAATTCTTCTTTTTTAACCCACGAATCTAATTCAATCGGCGGTTGATCCGCTAAATAGAGTTGAATTAATTCTTGAAGATGATGAAGGACTTTCTCCTCTTGTTTAAGAGTTAACCTTTCATTATATACAACCAAAAATGCAGGCAGGATCGCCATTGAGCACATTGCTAATAGAAGGAAGGATATCATCACTTCTACTAGCGTGAACCCTTTAGAATTTCCGATAATCAACTCTCCCCTTTCCTAATAGAATGGTAAACCGGTACGTATCCCCGTCCACTTCTAATAACATCGTTCCAGAATACATCGGGTTTCCATTATACAAAAATCTAATATTAGTAAGTGGAAGGCTACTGGAGTGAAAAATCATTGTTTCATCCATAAAAGGTCGTCGTAAAAGAATATTGTTGGAAGTATCTCGAATAATGTATTCTTTCCCTGTTTGGTTTATTGACACTTCGATTGTGCGTCCATGTGCCATCGCTAAGTGTTGGGCTAGAAGTAAGTCTTCTTTAAATTGTTTAGCTACTTCTTCTGTTTTATAACTGTTCCAGGAGTTGGGAAGAAAAATGATGGGTAGTAATAAGAGGATTGATAAGATTAAAAGAGTGACAAGTAATTCAGTCAACGTATGACCAGATTGTGAGGAATGCCTATTAATCGAAAACAACTTTACCATTTTCAAGCTTTAGTTGTTCTCCATTAGGACATGTTGTCGTCTCAGTATAGCCCTCATCTGCAAGAGCTTGGAGTGTAGATGGTTTTGCATTTTCTTCAATTTCATAAGCATGCACTTGTGTTTGAAGAAGTTTTATAGTGGCTTCACACCCCTTTGAGCCCGCAACGTCATTATTTTTTGTCATATTAGGAATAGCAATTAATAAGAGGATCGAAATAATCATTAAAACAACCAACATTTCAACAAGTGTAAATCCTTTTTGATTAAATAAATACTTTTTCAATTGGCATCACCTCGGGGATAGGATATCTTGCGGGGAACTAAATGAAGAACATAGAGGAATCTTAAAGCTCCTTCCCTCCTTTCTTTTGTCATTGTTTGCTATAATTAGACATCAAGCAAACAAATTCCTTCTTCATCTCAAAAAAAAAGCGAGGTTTTTTCAGTTGCAAAATATATTGTTGTTTTTCATCCGTATCTATCAAAAATTCATTTCACCGATAAAGCCTCCAACATGTCGCTTCTATCCTACATGTTCTCATTACGGCATTGAAGCAATTCAACGGTTTGGCGCACTTAAAGGGGGCTACTTGACGATAAAACGATTAAGTAAGTGTCATCCTTTTCATCCAGGTGGAATTGATTATGTACCAGAAAAAGAAAAAGAAACGTCAAAAAGCTAGCTAAACACAATTAGTGTATAGCTAGCTTCCTATAGGTGGAACCCTATTTTATAAAACGTTAAAAGTAACAAAAAAACTTGTACTCATAATAAGTACAAGTTTTTAAAAGTGCGGGTGAAGGGAGTCGAACCCCCACATCATAAGATACTAGATCCTAAGTCTAGCGCGTCTGCCAATTCCGCCACACCCGCATATTAAAATATATGGTGAGCCATGAAGGACTCGAACCTTCGACCCTCTGATTAAAAGTCAGATGCTCTACCAACTGAGCTAATGGCTCTAACTAAAATGGTGACCCGTACGGGATTCGAACCCGTGTTACCGCCGTGAAAGGGCGGTGTCTTAACCGCTTGACCAACGGGCCATACTTAAAAGTGGCGGAGAAGGAGGGATTTGAACCCTCGCGCCGCTCACGCGACCTACACCCTTAGCAGGGGCGCCCCTTCAGCCACTTGGGTACTTCTCCATGGCTCCACAGGTAGGACTCGAACCTACGACCGATCGGTTAACAGCCGATTGCTCTACCACTGAGCTACTGTGGAATGGTGGGCCTGAGTGGACTCGAACCACCGACCTCACGCTTATCAGGCGTGCGCTCTAACCAGCTGAGCTACAGGCCCATGAAAAAAAATAAAAAGCGGGTGATGAGAATCGAACTCACATCATCAGCTTGGAAGGCTGAGGTTTTACCACTAAACTACACCCGCATGTTGCTTTTAAATTTCAAATGGTGCGCCCTGAGAGATTCGAACTCCCGACCTTTTGATTCGTAGTCAAACACTCTATCCAGCTGAGCTAAGGGCGCTAGAGACTAAGCGGAAGACGAGATTCGAACTCGCGACCCCCACCTTGGCAAGGTGGTGTTCTACCACTGAACTACTTCCGCAAAGAAATGGCTGGGCTAGCAGGATTCGAACCTACGCATGACGGAATCAAAATCCGTTGCCTTACCGCTTGGCGATAGCCCAAAAATAAAAATGGGGCGACTGATGGGAATTGAACCCACGAATGCCGGAATCACAATCCGGTGCGTTAACCACTTCGCCACAATCGCCATAATCATAAATGGTGGAGGGGGACGGATTCGAACCGCCGAACCCGGAGGGAGCGGATTTACAGTCCGCCGCGTTTAGCCACTTCGCTACCCCTCCACTATAATTTTTAAAATGGCGGTCCGGACGGGACTCGAACCCGCGACCTCCTGCGTGACAGGCAGGCATTCTAACCAACTGAACTACCGGACCATTTTGGTTGCGGGGGAAGGATTTGAACCTCCGACCTTCGGGTTATGAGCCCGACGAGCTACCGAACTGCTCCACCCCGCGACGTTAAATACATATAGAATAAAATATAAATAAATATGGCGGAGGAAGAGGGATTCGAACCCCCGCGCGGTTTAACCCGCCTGTCGGTTTTCAAGACCGATCCCTTCAGCCGGACTTGGGTATTCCTCCGCTATATAATTGGTGGAGCCTAGCGGGATCGAACCGCTGACCTCCTGCGTGCAAGGCAGGCGCTCTCCCAGCTGAGCTAAGGCCCCCCTATGTAAAAGGCTATATCTTAAGGCTTGTCTGTATGGTGAGTTTTGTTCACCAGCGACGATTAATAATGTACCATGAAACAACATACAAACACAAGCCTTTTTTACAAAAAAATTATTTTCATTAAAAAGGCTTGTGTCCTACCTTCTCTGATCCTTATTGCAATGTCCCGATCATTTGAAACATCGGCAGCATAATCGCTAAAAATAAAATAAAAATAAAAGCTCCTAACACAATAAAAATAACTGGTTGCAAGAAATCCATTATCTTATTTAACTTTTCTTCTAATTCACTATAAATAATTCCGCTAAAATTATCGAGGTCGCCTCCTAAATGCCCCGTCCGTTCTCCGTTTTCCACCACAAACGAAAATTCTCTTAAAAAATAATCTCTTTCTCTAACTATTTCATAAAAAGGCCTACCAAGTTGAAGTTCTACTTTTATTGAAATCACTTCTTGTTGAAAAAAAGGTAAATGAGGTTGTTGCTCGAAAATATTCAATGCGTCTTGAAGAGAGGTACTGGATCGAAGTAAACGTCCGACTTGAAGAGAAAAAAAATAGGTACAAAGCTGTTTAACCCAAGCAGACAACCAAGGAACCTTCAATAAGGATTCCACACGCCTTTTAGGTGACCACTTATGCTTAAAAAGAAGAAAATAACTTAATCCACTCAGTGTAAATAAAAGAAGGGTAAAGCCAAGATATGGCATCAATACTAAAAATTTCAGTACCACCACTGTAAGTAATGGGGGCTCTCCTTGCATTGACAAAAAAAGTGAATTAAAGTGAGGAATTACAAATTGATGTAGTACCAAAAGGACCACTAAACAAATCCAAATAAGCAAAATAGGATAACGCATTAGTTTAAATAATTGTTGTGTTGTTTGAAGACGCTTTTCTAATAAAGTACCTGCATGAATAAAGCCATCACTTACATCACCGTGGAATTGATAAAAATAAAGAAAGGAAACGATGTCTTTAGGGATCGGTAAAAGAGAAAAAGCTTTATGAATTTCTTGACCACTTCTTAAAGCTAGTTTCACTTCACTGAGCCTTTCTATTATAACGATCGGCTGGTGAATAAGCATAAATGAAAGAGCATCTTCCATCGAATATCCCTGTTTAAGCAATACTCCTAGTAAACGAAAACATTTTGCATAAGACATTTGGTTTGAATGTTTTTTGAATAGCCTTATCACCCCTTCCACCCTCTTTCTAGCTCTTCTCGATCAATGAAGCCTAGAGCCCATGCCTTCCTAGCTTGGTGAGATAAAGTGTTAAGCTTTCGAGTATGACCTGATTCAATCATTTGATGAATGTGCAATCGATTATCAAATGTGTATAAGGCTGCTCTCTTATTAATTCGAATATCTCTAAAATAGACACCTTCATCTCCTTCAGAGCTTTTGACATTTACTAAATATTGCATAACAACCGATTGTAACGCTTCCTTTATGTCATGCGCTGAAACACCAAATTCATGTAACCTTAAGAGTGCAGAATAATTATTGTTCGCATGAATAGTAGCAAAAACAAGATGTCCAGTGAGTGCTGCACGCACAGCCAACTTTGCACTAGCTGCATCACGTATTTCTCCAATCATCAGAACGTCCGGATCATGTCTCAAAGCGGCCCTCAAGCCTACTTCAAATGATATTCCAGCTTTTTCATTGGTTTCAATTTGAATGAGTGAATGTAAGGACCTCTCTACAGGGTCTTCAATGGTAATAATTTTCTTATGATGCTTCAATAAAATATCATCTAATAAAGCATAAAGGGTCGTTGTTTTACCAGATCCAGTTGGACCAGCAATTAAACACAATCCATAAGGCAAGGCAGTAATATTGTTCAATGTGGAACGATTTGAGTAGAGAACAGGAAGGGTGGATAATGGTTGAGCAGAGCTTTGAGGGAGAATTCGGATAGCTAGACTTTCTTTAGATCGTGTGGGCAGAGTCGATAATCGTAAATTATATAATTGCTGTTTCACTTCGATGGTCATAGAATTACTTTGAGGCAAGCGCCTCTCCCCTATGTCCATGCCACATGTGTATTTTAAGTGGCCCATTAATCGATCACCTAGGATGAGGGGTATTTGTTTAAAATCATGTATCTTGCCATTTATTCGCAATTGGATGAGCCAACCCTGATCAATTGGAACTAGATGGATATCGGAAGCAAAAAATCCCACGGCTTCATTAATGAGCCCTGCACTTATTTTTTCAACTTCATACAAACACATCACTCCTTTCGTTCACTTGTTATTCGACATATTTTAAAAAAATCCTTTATGATTTTTGTATAGGAAATTGCAATCAGGGTAATCTATAAGTACCGAGCGATGGGCTATAGCCAAGTGGTAAGGCAACGGACTTTGACTCCGTTATGCGCTGGTTCGAATCCAGCTAGCCCAGTATACCGAAGGAGGACTTGAATCTTATCATTCATGTCCTCTTTTTTATTCATGTCGTCATTTTTTTTGCATAGGCTATAGAAACTCCTATGTTAGCTGGGTGATGTATATGAAGATCCTACAAGAATTCAAAGAGTTTGCAGTTCGTGGAAATGTAATTGATATGAGTGTAGGCGTTATTATCGGCACAACCTTCGCTAAAATTGTAGAATCACTAGTGCATGATGTGATCATGCCGCCATTTAGCGTGTTATTCGGACAAGTTGATTTTTCTAATCTATACCTTAATTTATCAAATCGGCGCTTTGACACCTTTTCAGAAGCTGAAGCTGCTGGGGTGCCTATGCTTAATTATGGTTCCTTCCTCAATCACATCGTTCATTTTATGATTGTTGCTTTTATCCTTTTTTTATTTGTAAGACAAATGAATAAAATGAGAAGGCCTGATGAAGATCCATTGATTGATATGAAAACAAAGCTTTGCTCCTTTTGCTTTAAATCAATTGCTTATAAGGCAACCAGATGTCCGCACTGCACCTCTGAATTAGAAGATAGACGACTGAAGTCTTTAAAGCCAGCTCCTCTTAAAACAACGATAAAAAGGCGGTCGAAATCACTTTGATTTCCATCGCCTTTCCTTAGACTTTTTAATACGAATTAAAGTAGTAGAAGGTTGTTTCTTAATCCATCTTATAAATTTCTTTAATTGCTCGTCATCCTTTAAACGATCAATGGTCGTCAATCGGATGGCTATTTCTGTATTCGTGTACAAGGCATGAATTTGTTTATGACAGGGGATGCATAGCTGAGCTTTCTCTAATTGAGCCCCACCTTCTTCCCTCGGTATCAGATGGTGAATCGTTAATTTAACATTTACCCTCTCGCAAAGTTCACATCTCCCAACACGCTGTTTCTTCATCGAAATAGCTCCTTCACCTTTATTTCATATGGGATCTCTACCCTCTCTTAACCTCTATAAACTTCCGTCCTCTTTCATTTGTTTATATTGGATGTAGGTAATGAAAAGGAAATTTATCCCTATTAACGAAGCGATGAATGGACCGAACAAAAATTCCTGTCCTATTATCCAACCGTAACCAAACAAAGAAATGGATAGCAATGTTACAACAATTCCTGCAGATAAAAAAGTAATCATTCTAATTCCTCCTTGCATGTGATGATGTCTTTTTTTAAATTAGCCCACCTTTAGCATGAAATCTGCTAGGATAGAAAGGTATTTTAATTCGTTTATGATTTTTAAAGTTAGGAGGCTCCCACTTGAAAACAGCTTTATATAAACAAAAAATTATTCACATTCCATCACTTGACAGAAGTGAATGGCAACAATTTCATAATGCTAGTATTCGTCAAGAGACAACTTGTATGCATTGTGGTGAGCCAATGCGATTTCATATAGGGATCTATGATGCTCCATCATTCATACATCCAACCACTTCTCTTGATTGTCAAAAAGAAGTTCTAGCCTATGAAGAAAGCTTGAAAAAAAAACTGATCCCACCAAAGGAGCTATCTGTTGCAACTAATACAAATGGCTTTAGTATGCCAAAAAGAAGATTGATTTCTACATCTGAAACACAAGCTGATGACCCGTGGCGTGGCCCTGAAAACATAAAAGCGATACCTCCTTTCCCTCTTACTAAAAAGGGAAAAAGTGAATCGTTGACCGGCTACCGAGCTTCTTTAAAAGAGCAGGATATATTATTAGATGATCAACAATGGCAGGCTGCTACTACTACGGAAGGTCCATTGTTAATTTTAGCGGGAGCTGGAAGTGGGAAGACACGTGTCTTAACAACAAGAGCAGCATATATGCTCACTGAGAAAGATTATTCACCAAAAGAAATGATTTTAGTTACCTTTACTGCCAAAGCTGCAAAGGAAATGAAAGTGCGGATGACAATCTATCCGGGTCTAAATCAACAAATGTTGCAACAATTGGTCGTAGGAACCTTCCACAGCATCTTCTATAGAATGCTCATGCATCATAGTCCGGAACAATGGAATAGTACCCACTTATTAAAATGGGATTGGCAACGAGACCAAATGCTAAAAGAAGCGGGACGCGAAATTCATTTAGATGAAAAAGAATTTGCTTACGATCAAGCCCTGACTCAAATAAGTTGGTGGAAAAACCATATGCAAAACCCAAGCCAAATCAAACCTCAAGACATTTGGGAAGAGCGTGCAGCCTATTTGTATAAACGTTATGAAGAAATGAGACAAAGAAAAGGATTGTTTGATTTTGATGATATGTTAATCGGTTGTTACGATCTTTTGAGCACTAATCAAAAGCTTTTAGAACGATACCAAGAACGTTTTTCATATGTTTCAATCGATGAATTTCAAGATATAAATAAGGTTCAAGTTGAACTTATCAGCCTACTTACAAATCCATCTAAAAACCTTTGTGTAGTTGGGGATGATGATCAATCGATTTATGCTTTTCGCGGCAGCGACCCTGATTATATCCTTTCATTTACTTCTTCCTACCCAGAGGCAAAAGTAGTCATCCTTGATCAGAATTATCGTTCTAATCACCCAATCGTCCAAGCTGCAAATAATGTGATTGCAACGAACCGGAATCGTTTTAACAAACAATTATTTGCTCAATATACAGAGGAACTTCCACCTATACTCTTTTATCCTTATGATGAAGAGGAAGAAGCAACGATGATCGTCAATGATATTAAGAGCCGAATAGAAAAAGGGGAAAACCCTAACGATTTTGCAATACTATTCCGCACGAATGTAACCTCACGTGCTTTATTTGAGCGCATGGTTACATCAAGTATCCCTTTTTCAATTGAAAATGATGGCGATTCTTTTTATCGCAGAAAAACGGTTCGTAAAGTGCTTGCCTACCTCCGCCTTAGTTTAAATCCAGATAATGGACAAGCAATCCAAGACCTAATTGGTGCGCTATTTTTGAAGCAACAGGTGTTACAAGACTTAAAAGCATTAACAATTACAGAAGACTGTACATTTGTTGAAGCTCTTACCCATTTAAGTGGGCTACAGTCCTTTCAACAGAAGAAATTACAAAAGCTTCCGGATCAATTTAGACAAATCAAAAAGAAAACGCCTGAAGATGCCATCAGTTTTATTGAACAGGAAATGGGATTAAAAGATTATCTTAAGAAACAAGGAAACGAAGGAAATAAGCTAGAACGCGGTTCAGACGATGTACGCGACTTAAAAGTTTCAGCAAGACAACACACTACGATCGAATCGTTTCTTGAGCATGTTGACCATATGATTGCGAAACAAGAAGAAGCAAAGAAGCAACCTGTAAATAGTGAAGCTGTTCAACTTTTAACCATTCACCGAGCCAAAGGATTAGAGTACAAACATGTCTATATACTTGGAGCAGTTGAGGGGTCGCTCCCACATGATTATGCCTTAGATGCTTGGCGTGAGGGAGATGATAAACCACTAGAAGAAGAAAGACGATTGATGTATGTGGCGATGACAAGAGCTGAAACCTCACTATCCATCTCAGTCCCTACGATGAGACGGGGAAAACGAGCACATCCTTCGCGATTTGTCCGTGAAGTGAATCGTTTAGCTCAAACACAGCAAAAAAAGAGAAGTGCTACGTTATCAGGAGGGTTACGATGAAACATCAAGGTATTATAGAAGCAACCACCCAATGGGTGAGGGAACAATTATGGAATGAGCATACAGGTCATGATTGGCATCACATAGAACGCGTTACTAAAACAGCAAAAGCATTGGCCCTAAAAGAGCACGCTGACCTTGTCGTTGTTACCCTTTCTGCCCTTGTTCACGATTTGGCAGATGATAAAGTGGTAGAAAATGAAGAGGATGGATTACAGGCTATCAAAGCTTGGTTCAGCGAAAAAAAACTAGATAAAGAGACGATTGATCATATCTTATCTATTATTACTTCCATGTCCTTTAAAGGTGGAAACGGAGAACCGATGGCTACTATTGAAGGTCAAGTTGTTCAAGATGCTGATAGACTTGATGCATTAGGGGCAGTTGGAATTGCACGTACATTTATTTATTCCGGGAGTAAAGGTCAACCGATGTATGATCCCAGCTTACCTACTAGAGAATCAATGACACTAGATGAATACAGAAATGGAAAATCATCTGCCATTCACCATTTTCATGAGAAACTACTAAAGCTAAAGGACTTGATGAACACAGATGCAGGGAGGTCATTAGCCAAAGAGCGCCATCAGTTTATGGAACAGTTTCTCGACCAATTTTACAACGAATGGAACGGCAACTAAGAAGACCAGAGCTTCCTCAATAAAAATGAGGCAGCTCTTTTTTTATACTTTTTTCTAAGCAAAGTTCATAAACAGGGTTCTAAAAGCATATTGTCTTATTAGAGAGCTTGATTACTCGGAGGTGGGATTATGCAAAGACAAAAGCAATTTATTTCTGTATCGAAGCTTACACCTGTTCAATTACAGCAACGATTAATATATACACAATCAGAGTTAGATAAACACAAAAAATTGGTAGAGAAATATCAAAATGACTACCACTATAACTTGATTGATCAGCTTCAAGAAGAGAATCAGTTACTAAAAGAACAAATTGACAAGACTGTAGAGTTAGAAAACAAACATAAAGAGATATGTAGACAATTAGAAAACGTTAAAGAAGAATTGACCCTTCTGAATACTCAATACGAAGAGGCTCAACAAAACTATACTATTGAACGAGCTACACTTGTTGAAAAAATAAAAAGCCTGCAAAAAAACAACTCCCTTCAAGAAGGTCATCGTTTAGAAGAGAATGCAGGAGAGAAAATACCAAATGATCACCCCTCCTCTCCTACAGTCAATGGGTTTGAAACGGAGAGTAGCTGGTTCCACCGCAGTTTGTTAAACCATAAGGACGATGAGGATTAAGGATCAAGAAAAACCGGATGAATTATTATCCGGTTTTTCTTGATATAACTGTTACATTATTTCTTCTTCCCACAACAACCTTTCCCTTTAGTACTTAGAGACTTCTTCGTCGTTTTTTTTCCGAATTCAGCTTTTTTTACTGCCTTTTTTTTTGAATTAAAAGCTGATGTTTGATTAGTGCGCTTTATCATTTTACTCCCTCCTCCCCTTTTACATCACAATATGAAAGAAATCAAAGAAGGTCATCGTGACTTTCTTTTTATTTTTTTCATACTTACAGCACATTCGCCCTTTTCCAAATTAAACCTGAGAAATAAACACCATTTTAGTAGGATGTCATACTATACAGTAGTCTGAAAACCTATTTACAGCCCTTTCTTAAGGGATGTAATGAAGGTGAAAAAATAGGAGGTATAGTGATGAGTCATAATAAAAAGCAAAATGTATGTATTAAAGCCAAAAAAGTTTTTGACTGGGTTATAAGACCTGTCAATGTTACAAAGTCTTATAGCAATAAAGAACTTTGTGGGCTATTTGATGAGGATTTAAATGAATTATGCGCTACTGCAAATGGGTGCGAACCTCATTTCAGGGCAGAATGTAAAGTTTTCGATGTAGATGCAAAAGAAATGAAAAGCGATCGCCAAAAGATTAGAGTAAGAATTAACGGTGAAGATGTAACTCTTCATAAAGTAAAAGTTCTTGTTTCCTTTAAAGTAAAAGTCATTATTTTTGCAGATGGAGATAAATTTAAAACAACGGAGCCAATTGATGTATGTAGTGTTGAAACGTTCTACCTTTGCGCACCAAAAGGTACTTGTGTTGACGCAACGGTTTTAGACGGAGAATGCGAAGCAGAATTCTTCTGCTGTAATGACACCGCTAACCTAACATTAAGTGCTGATTTTTGCTTAGATGTCCAAGTAACAGATTTTGTAAAACTTGAAGTAGAAGCATCGTATTGTAATCCACGGGATGAATTTCCAATATCAGATATGATTACATGCAAACCTGAAAAAGAACCAAAACAATGTCCGGATATATTTCCAGGAAAACATAAACGTTAATCAGAGGAAATCGAAAATCGAGCAAAGGCATCTTAGCTAAATTGCTCGATTTTCTTCTGCTTTTCTAGTTAGCGACATAAGTATAACTAACAATTCGACTAACTAGGAGGATTTTTATGACCAAATCTTCACATTCAAAAAAAGCATCCACTGCAGACATTCAAACCCAACAAAAATTACTTTACTACCGGTCTGAGTTAAGTAAATTAAGAACGACCATTGATAGGCAAGAAAAGAAGATAAAAGAACAAAGTGAATCGATTCACTCATTGATTACCAAGGTACACGAACAACCAGATCAAATAATTCAACCAACAGAAGAAACCATTGAAGATACTGCACTTTTACAATGTGATTGTTACTTTTCATACACATTAGTCATACCAAAACAAGATGATGACGAGCCGATCGCAATGATAGGAGACTTCATCATAAGAAACACCGGTTCAACCCCTGTACATGATCCAGTTATTTGTATTAAATTTAACCATCCTAAACTTGCTAATTTATCAGGTAAGATTAAATACGGGCCGTCAACATTAACTGATCAATATATTGTCACTGATGAAGATCAACAAGAAACATGGGAGTTTGTTGAGGGAACGACTTTAAAAGAAGCTAAAAGAACTGGTCTTTTTAGCTTACAACCAGTAAATCGCCCATCCCTTCTTACAAATGAAACATTATCATTTTCTCATTTCGAAATTCAGATCCCAACAGATATTGACGAATCAGAAGTTATTGTCCAAGGGTATTTGGCATGTAAAGAGTTTCCTGAAGGTGTTGCATCTTTAAATAAGATGATTTGTAACCTGGTATAATTCAATAGTATTAAAATAAGGTAGCCTAAAAGTTAATGAGGCTACCTTACCTGTTTAATGATTTAATCGTTTGATAGCTGTTTCAATAAACGCAGCAACTCCTGCCAGTGCAAAAATATTGACCATTACAACAAATACCAGTGGAAAATAAATAAACCCTACATAAAGGAAGATTGCAGCCCATATACCTGTGCACCAATAGCAACTCAACAAATCCCCAATAAATCTCTGTATCCCTTTTCCTCGACCAGTGAAGTATTGAAAGATTTCTCCATTTTCATCACGCTCTTCTTTTAATTCTTGAAAAGGCTTTCTCATAAATTCAGTGATTTCATCAAAGACGAGTAAATGAGTTAATCTAAATACGGCGAGGGCAAGTAAAATAAATTCATACACAGAGAGACTATATATGGCCAACGTTTTCACTCTCCTTTTCCGTAATCTTCTTACCTTATACATACGCAAAAAGAGCAACTCTGACATTATTTTTCACCTAAGACAAACACCCTTTTTTTTAATTGTCATAGGCTAACCTATAGACTATTGCTTCCCCCTAGCATGAAAGGAGTGTTTTGATGTATTATTACAATCATGATGATGATCATTATCGTCAACAACCATCTGTGCAATTTTTACCACCAAGTGTTATTAGCCAATATGTAAACCAATGGATTACGACAGCTATTCCAGGCTATGGTCAAGTAGTCGCTTATGTTACAGACTTTAATCCACGCAATGGGATGGTATCTATGTTTATTTACCAAGCCCCTTACTATCAGCCTCAATTTATTCAGGTTCATAATAGTGATTTAGTGGGAATTGCTCCTTACTATGGACCAATCCCACCCCGTCCACCTCAACCGGGTCCCGGACCAGGGCCAAGACCACCAAGACCACGTCCTAGACCTCCCTTTTATCCATGGTGGCTCTGGGGAATTGGTTCATCAGGGCCGATCGGCTTTGGAAGTCAACAATTTGGAAGTCAACAACAACCACCTAGGTAAATTAAAAAAGCAAGCATCTCATATGAGATGCTTGCTTTTCCACTTATAGGGATAAAATGTTGTAACCACTATCTACGTGAAGTAATTCTCCTGTAATCCCTCTAGAGAGATCACTCATTAAAAATAGAGCCGTATCCCCTACTTCTTCTTGAGTAGTTGTGCGACGAAGAGGAGCACGCTCTTCAATCTCACGAAGTACATCATTAAATCCACCAATGCCTTTAGCAGCTAAAGTACGGATCGGACCTGCTGAAATCGCATTTACTCTGATGTTTTCTTTTCCTAAATCATTAGCTAAATATTTCACACTTGCATCAAGAGATGCTTTAGCTACACCCATAACGTTGTAATTGCGAACGACTCTCTCTCCACCCAGATACGTTAATGTTACAATGCTGCCTCCTTCTGACATAATGGGACGTGCAGCTTTTGAAACAGCTGTAAGTGAATAAGCACTAATATTTTGTGCTAATAAGAATCCATCACGAGTGGTATTTAAGTATTCTCCTTCTAGTTCATCTTTGTTGGCAAAGGCAATACAGTGAGCAAGACCATGAATCGTTCCCACTTCTTCTTTAATCTCATTGAATGTTTTCTCAATCTCAGAATCATCTGTGATGTCACACGGTAAAATCAAATGGTCCTCACGCTCGAGTGTATCCATTAAACTGCGAACATTCTTTTCAAGCCTTTCGCCTGCATATGTAAAAATTAATCGTGCTCCAGCATTTGCTAATGATTGAGCAATTCCCCAAGCGATACTTCTTTTATTTGCGACACCCATGACAATGTATGTACGATCTTTTAATGAAAGCTGAATCATATAATCTCCTCCGTTATAGGTAGTTATTAGTACCAAGTACTAAATATTATATCATACCTCTCCCCTACTTGGTACCACATTCTATCTCTTTCAACAAATCATTAACTTATCCCTTCTTTGTCTCTATATTTCGTAGGATAAACTCACAATTAGGACACTCAAATATCACATTCTGGTTCGATTGAGCAGTTAGTAAATGTCTTATTTCCTTGCTCTTATGACACTTAGGACAAATAATTAACGGTTCCATAAAAATCCCTCCTTATCCTATAATATGCCCCTATAAAATCAGATTAACATTAAGGACTTTTTAACTATTTTAAGAAAATTAAAGACTCAATGTTTTGACAAAAGGATTAAAGGGGATATAAACTTTAATTGTACATTAGTTAAACAAAACTTAAACAAAAGCGTTAAGGAGGTGACTATCTTTTTTTCGGCCCGTTTCAAATCAATGGATTCATACCAAAAATAATCATAAACGAGGAGATGAAGTTATGTTGAGAAAAGGTTTTATTCTTTCATTAGTTGGAGCATTAACATTATCATTTGGAGCGACAGGATTTGCGGCAGATCATTCGGAGGAAGCTGCGAAAGTACGTGTTGTTCATGCTTCACCAGATGCACCTGCAGTTGATGTAGTTGTAAATGGGGATGTAGTCGTTGAAGGCGCTGACTTCAAAGCAGCTACAGATTATATGCACCTTCCTCAAGGAGATCACGACGTTGAGATTTTTGCAGAGGGTACAATGGATGAAGGCGAACCTGTTTTATCTGCATCTCTTTCAGTAGAGGGCGGGGAAGCTTATACAGTCGCTGCTATTAATACAGTTGAAAACTTAGAATTAGCAGTCGTTAATGATGAACAAATGACTTCAGAAGGACAAACAAAAGTACGTGTTGGTCACTTTTCTCCAGACGCTCCTAATGTGGATGTTGCAATAGCTGGTGGAGAAGTCCTTTTCGATGATGCTCCTTTTAAAGCGGTAACTGATTATTTAGAAACATCACCAGGAACACTTGATCTCGAGGTTCGTGTTGCTGGTACAGAAGATGTGGTTTTAGAATTACCAAATACTGAGTTACAAGCAGATATGTTATACAGTGTATTTGCAGTAGGTTTTGCAGACGGTGAGCCCGGATTAGATGTCATTATGTTAAGTGATATGTCTCATGATGCAATGCCTTCTGAAATGCCTGCAACTGGTATGGGTGGTTCCTCTACCACAACTAGCATCTTACCTATCCTATTTGCTGGAGCATTAGCATTTGGGGCAGCTCTATTCTTTCTTAACTTTCGTCGTAAACAAGAAGCTTAATTCTCTCTTATCAATCTTACTAACTCTATTTATTTTGGTGGGTTGCACACCAGATAATAGCTTCTCAGAAGTACAAGAGGAACCTGAAATAATCGAAATGAAAGATTCCTCATTAGATGAAGTTATCATCCAATCAAACCAGCAAGATGTTACTTCTAGCACACAAATCAATTCATCATTAATTCCCACTCATATCTCAATTCCTAAAATTGAGGTAGAGGCACCTATATCTGAAATGGGTTTAAATGAGAAACATCAAATGGATGTACCTGAAGATCCATTTGAAGTCGGTTGGTTTAATCGTGGTACCAAGCCAGGTAATCAGGGACATGCTGTATTAGCAGGACATGTTGATAGCCGAACTGGCCCTGCTATCTTCTTTGACCTAGACGAACTTTCTATAGGAGACCACGTTGAATTGAGTGGAGCGAACGGTGAACAATTGACTTTTTCCGTCATAAATACGGCCGTCTACCCTTATGACGATGCTCCGATTGAGGCTATTTTCGGTTACACTTCGGCTAAACGGATCAATTTAATTACTTGTACTGGTGAGTTTGACAGAGTTGAACGGACTCACAGAGAACGGCTTGTCGTAACAGCAGAATTAATAAATTGAAAAAGAGTAAGGGCTGCATTAAAGCATCCCTTACTCTTTTTTTTACTGTCATTATTCTTCGTATGATTTATTAGATAATACTGTACGGGGCACATCAGTCCCTCTTGAACCACGGAGGTCAACGGGTTCTTTATCAGGTGGATAAATCATAATGAAGCTCTCAGGCTTTGCAACAGCTAAAATTCTAGGTAAACGCTCTAACTGAGGATGCCATGCAAGTGACCCTCTTCTAGCACTCAAAACAGCTACAAGATCATCTTTTCTTAAAATCGGCATAAAGGAACGATGCAACTCATTCCAAGATGGAACTCCTACTACTTGAGTTTGAACATCTGGCTTAACTTTTTCAAACATCGATTCATAACTATCGATCGTATCATGAATGACATAAACTGTGAGAGTTGCCCCTATCTGACTAGCCAATTGCTTCGCTGTTCGAATCGATTCATAGGCTGCTCTTTTATGGTCAAAACCTGAAGGGATAATAACAACTAGCCTCTTCGTCGTGTTCAAAGGATGCCCTAATTTAGAAACTAAGATCATCTGATTTGTTCGCTCTAATAATTGATCCAAAATACTACCAAATATCCTTTGTGGTGTAGAAAGTTTTCCATTCCATCCAATCACCGCTGTAGTAATGCGTGATTCTTGCATTGCACGAATCATACCTGATGAAATATTAGGGTCAACTCTTGTCAGCATTTGGATGGGAACCTCTGCACCAGCCGCATAACTCACTGCTTTTCCTAATGTTTTTTCCGCTTCTACAATCTTTTCCGGCGCTTCTTCTCCTTGACCCTGCGCAACAGATAAGGTGTATAACGGTTCCTGCGAAGTACCACGAATAATAAAAGCAAGCTCTAATAAAGACTCCATTGTTTTCGGATTGGCAACAGGAACTAATACTCTTTGCGGTGCTAATGACGGCTCATACGGACGTTGCTCTTCTTTTAACGCAATTTTCCGAGCATAGATCTCAACCATATAAGGACCAATCATACATGTAACAAGTATCATGACAATAACGGCATTTACAGTTGCCTGATTAAATAACCCTAGATCATAGCCTACAAGGGTAGCAGCTAAAGTAGCAGCAGCTTGAGGAATCGATAATCCAAACATAAGCTTAATTTCATCGGATGAATAACGATAAAGTTTCCCAGCAATCCAAGCAGCCAAGAATTTCCCTCCAATAACCAATGTGACAACAACTGCGGCCATTAGCCAAGCCGAGGGATCAGATAAAAGTACTCGTATGTCCATTAACATTCCAACCGATAATAAAAAGAACGGAATAAATAATGCATTCCCAACAAATTTTATACGGTTCATTAATGTTCCTTGCTCAGAAATAAATCGATTTAATGCAAGTCCGGCTAAAAACGCACCAATAATTGGTTCAAGACCAGCAATTGTTGCAAAGTAAGCAGATACAAAAAGGACGGTCATCACAAAGATAAACTCAAGGGCTCCTTCACTACTTAAAGTACGAAAGAAAAATTTTGCAACGATTGGAACTAAAATGAGCACTGCGGCTACATAAAGAGCTAAAGATATGAGCAGGATAAACCAGAAATTAGCTGTTAGTTCTCCTTGTGTTGCTCCTGCTACGACTGCGAGAACAAGAAGAGCTAACGTATCAGTCATAATTGTCCCACCTACAGTAGTGGTAACAGACTTATTTTTAGTAATACCGATACGGCTCGCAATCGGATAAGCGAGCAATGTATGAGAGCCGAGTAAGGACCCAAGCAAAATCGCTGCAGCAACCGAATATCCAAGTAAATATACAACGAACGTACCGAGAATAAAAGGGATCGTAAATGACATCGTCCCAAAGGTTAAGCTTCTCGTACGGTATTTCTTAAATCCATCCAAATCAATTTCAAGTCCAGCTATAAAAATGATATAAAGTAAACCAACCGTTCCTAATAACACAATCGTCGGATCACGATCTAACATGCCTAATCCATTAGGTCCGATAATAACACCTGATAAGATTAAACCAATAATACCGGGAATACGAAGCTTTGCCATGATTAAAGGAGCAATTAAGAATATGACCATGGCTATTGCAAATATAAGGACGGGATTCGTCACGGGTTGTTCAAACAAAATAAGCACACCTTTTAATCAATTTTAGTATCTTTATCATCTTAAAGAAACAAGAGAACAACTGTCAACGAGCAAGCTAAATGAATACCCTTACAATTTAACCTTTTTATACATGTAGTATATCCTTATCTCTCTAGGAAGGATTTATGCTAAAATACTTTCATTGTCATAAAAATCGGCACTTAATTGGAGTGATAGTAATGAAAATTGATTGTATAGGTGATGTACACGGATGTTATGATGAGTTAATTTCGCTCCTTTCTCAATTAGGTTATATAAAAACAAGTACGAGTTATTCACACCCTGAAGGAAGAAAAATTGCTTTTGTTGGAGATTTAACGGATCGAGGGCCTCATTCGATAGATGTCATCAAACTTGTTTACAGCCTAGTACAGGATCAAAAAGCGTATTATGTACCAGGGAATCATTGTGATAAGTTATATCGTTATTTTCTTGGGCGTAAAGTACAGCAAAAGCATGGCTTAGAAACAACCGTTGCTGAACTAGAAGCTTTACCTAAAAACGAATTTAATAAGATTCGCACTCAATTTATATCATTAATAGAAGAATCTCCTCTTTATCACGTTTTGGACGGAGGAAAGCTTGTGATTGCTCATGCTGGTATTCAAGCAAAGGATATAGGAGATATCAATAAACGTATTAAGTCATTTGTTCTGTACGGTGATATTACAGGGGAACAAAACCCTGATGGTACACCGATTAGAAGAGACTGGGCAAAGCATTACGACGGAGAAGCACTAGTTGTGTATGGGCATACCCCAGTTAAGGAGCCTAGATTTATTCATCAGACGGTAAACATCGATACAGGTTGTGTATTCGGAGGGAAATTAACTAGTTTAAGATACCCTGAGCTTGAGACCTTTCAAGTTTCTTCTTCCCTTCCCTATATACCAGAGAAATTTCGTTCTTTTGAGTAAGGTGTATTGAATGTCCTGAACCTAGACTACAGTAAAGAAGCAGCCACTATTGTAAGCAGGCTGCTTCTTTTACCATCTTTATATCTTGTGGAAGAGGACAGACAAAAACGTGCTTATCTCCAGTAAAAGGGTGAATTAATTCTAACCGTGCACAATGTAGTGCCTGTCTATTCAATAGAACAGTTTCACCACCATATAGATCATCACCAACTAATGGGTGATGAAGATGAGCAAAATGGACACGAATCTGATGTGTTCTACCTGTTTGCAAATCGACCTCTACCTCTGAGAAGTGTTCATTACTCGCTATCACTTTATAGTGGGTAATGGCCACTTGACCATATGGAGTGACCATCCTCTCGATAATGCTTGTGGGCTTTCTTCCAATAGGTGCATAGATGGTACCAGTTGAAGGCTGTACACAACCTTCAACAATCGCTCTATAAAACCGTTTTAACTTCCCCGCTTTTTGCGCTTTTGCTAACTGATCATGAGCAAACCCATGCTTAGCGACAACGAGCAATCCTGAAGTATCACGATCTAATCGATTTACTGCATGAAATGTCGAAGAGATATTCCCCTTATGATAATACCCCATTACTGCATTAGCTAATGTGCCTGATGGATGCTGCCGCGATGGGATCGTTGGCATGCCAGGAGGTTTATTAATTACTAACATATGGTCGTCTTCAAATAAAATATCAAAAGGGATGACTTCTTCCTTAAGCGACTCACTCTTCTTTTCTTCGGGCAAATGAATCTCTACCTCATCATCTGTACACACAGTCGTTCTAACCGTTACTTCTTCTCCATTTAGAAAAATGAATCCACCTTTAAATTTAATGTCAGCTAACGTTTTTTTTGAAAGTCCTTTAACCTCTCTTAAAAAACAACGCAGTAACATCCCATCCTCTTTTTGAGACACAGACCACTTTATTTTGACTTGCTTGTTACTCACCGATAAAGGACTCCTTTACTCGTTTCCAAAAAGGAAATGGTCTAAATCTCGCAAAACGAATCTTTTCTTCAGCGACACGACATTGAATCGACTTTACTGTTTTATGATCAAGTGTATAGTGATCAATTGTCACCTGAACATCAACATCATTAAGTGGTTTTAATAAACAGGTATGGTGCTGTGGTAAAACGAGAGGAGATCCTACTGTACGATACACTCGGTTATTAATGGAAGCCATCTCTGCAATTTGGATCGATGCAAGTGAAGGGTGTAAAATAGCCCCTCCAAGAGCTTTGTTATATGCTGTACTTCCTGAAGGTGTAGAAATGCATAATCCATCTCCTCTAAACACTTCAAACGTATCGCCTTTTATTTCAACGTTACTTACAAGCGACCCCTCTAAACTCTTTACCGTACATTCATTCAAAGCCAAGTGACGCTCAGACTTGCTTTCTCCCTTATGCCTTATCACCACTTCGAGTAGAGGGTATTCAACTATTTGGTAAGGAGTTTTCGCAATATGAATAACTAACTTTTCGACTTCATCAGGAACCCAGTCTGCATAAAAACCTAGATGCCCTGTATGAATGCCGACAAATGCTGTATCTTCAAGACGCTCACTGTAATCATGAAAGGCTTGAAGTAATGTACCGTCTCCACCCACCGTCACCACCATCTCGGGAGATTCTTCATCGTACATTAACCCAAAGTCTAGCAAGTAACGTTTAATGCGCTGTTGCAAAGTATTTGATAGATCATCTCCACGCGATGTGACAGTAAATTTCATTCATATTCATTCCTTCCCTCTCACTATAGCTTTCTTCCTTGTTCTTGCTTTTGGATGAATATCTCTTGTGCGTCCCTTACTTCGTCTCGAATAATCGACATTTCTTCATCAAGCTTAAAAGCAGCTTCTGCTGCTCTTTTTAGGCGCATCTTTATATCTTCGGGTATTTCACCACTATATTTATAATTTAAGGAATGCTCGATTGTTGCCCAAAAGTTCATGGCAAGCGTCCTCACTTGAAGTTCAACAAGAATTTTCTTCTCTCCCTCAATCGTTTGCACAGGGTAACGCAATACCAAATGATAAGAACGATAGCCACTTGGCTTTTTTTCAATAATATAATCACGTTCTTCAATGATTTCAAAGTCTCCACGAGTGCGAATCAAATTCACTACGGTCTCGATGTCCTCTACAAATTGAGTCACAATCCGTACGCCAGCTAAATCCTGCATATTATCTTCAAGTTCATTAAGTGGTATATTTTTGCGTTTTGCTTTATCAAGAATACTTGAAATTGGTTTGACCCTTCCAGTTACAAACTCAATCGGGGTGTGATGAGATGATCGTTGATATTGTTCGCGGATACCTTTTAACTTGATCTTTAATTCTTCCACTGCCTGTTTATAAGGCATTAAAAAAGTGCCCCAATCGCTCATTCAATCACCATCCGTTCTCTACTCAACAGTCTTTAAAAACACTTCCCGCACTGCAGTTTCAAGTTCTTCTCCGTAATTGCTATTGCCTTCAATATTTTCCAGTAAATAATCTAACTCATCATGTAACTGGAATAATTCAATAAGGTGGTTATTTCCAAGTTCCACTACTAATGGCAGTTGTGTTTTATAAGCCTCATACAGTTCAGACCAAGAATTTTGTTCAAACGCAAGATAATAAAATTGTGATGCATCTTCTAGTATGTAAACAAATGCCAAACCATCAGAATCGACGAGCATTCTTTCCCCCGCTTTGATTCCTTGAATCTCTTCTTCACTCAATGTGTGTTTACACGCGACCACATACTTCTCATCAGTCTTATTAATTTCAGTAACATTTAATTTTTGCATGATAACCCTCCAACATTAATCACGTTCCTAAACTTTATTCCACCAATAGTTTATCATACTTTTAATGGTCATTCCCATAAGAAGCCTTTTACATTTTATCGATGATTGAGCCTGTTTCCAAGCTATGAGATAATAGCATAATCTCATAAAAAAAGGGCGTGGAAATTCCCATGACACAGGAAATTGAAATAGAAGTAAAATCACTCGTTGATGAACCGGCATTTAGTCAGTTACTTCAATTTCTAAATAAGTCGATGAAACAAGCAGTCATGCAAAAAAATCATTATTTTGAAACAACTGATCAAGCATTAAAACAAGCCAAGTCAGCACTTAGAATTCGAGAAAAAAATAATACGTTTACTCTTACATTAAAAGAACCTCACCAAGATGGCTTACTAGAGACGCATCAAACCCTTTCCTCATTAGAAGTAGATAGAGCGATTAAGGAGGGTGTTATTCCTAGGGGCGAAGTCATGCACCAATTAAAGGAACTTGACATTAACCCAGCAACATTAAGCTACCTTGGAACGTTAACAACAGAGAGACTAGAATGTGACTATAAAAATGGAGCATTATGCTTTGATAAAAGTACATATTTAGGACAAGTTGATTATGAAATCGAGTTTGAAGGCAATTCGCTTGAGCATGCTACACATTCGCTTGAGAGCTTATTTTCCGAGATTGGAATTAAACAAGTTCCTACACCTAATAAAGTCCAACGCTTTTTCGAACGAAAACAAGCATTAAACGACTGAATCGTCGTGAAAAAAGGTTTGTTGCTACATGTTTTATTTGGTAAAGTTAGGATAGATTTTAATACGGAGGTCAAATGATGGACATATCTTTTTTAAGCTCTGTACATTCTTCCCCTTTTCAAACGAACATTTCAGGAGATCGTCAAAAGAGCTCTGCTTCTTTAAGAGCTCTTTTCTCGACCATACTTCAGCATGAAGTTTCTTCATCAACTAGTGATCATAGTCAACGAATAAGAAATAGCCACTTATTTATAAATGATTCATTAAGAGAACGTTATTTAGCATTGCAAACATTTTCACCTAGTAGCTCACATAAAATAACAACAACTCACAATCAAAGTAGGACAGCACCACCCTCAAGTGAAACGAATAAGCCTCTTCAACTTGCGGGTAAGGAAGCTCCGTTCGCTCACCTGATTGAAGCTGCGGCCAAAAAATACAATCTTGATCCAAAACTCATTTACTCGGTTATTAAGCATGAATCTAATTTCAATCCACAAGCAAAGAGTCATGTAGGGGCTACGGGATTGATGCAATTAATGCCTGCAACAGCTCGTATGTTAAAGGTTGATAATATGTTAGACCCAGCCCAAAACATTAACGGGGGAGCAAAATATTTACGTCAAATGCTTGATAAATATGACGGAGACATCAAACTAGCTCTTGCCGCTTACAACGCAGGTCCAGGTAATGTCGATCGCTATAACGGGATTCCGCCTTTTAAAGAAACTCAAGCGTACGTTCCGAAAGTATATAACACGTTTTTGAATGTCTAAAAAAACTAATACCCCAACCAAATGGTTGGGGTATTAGTTATCCACTTTGCGGAGTTGGACAAATGTTGTAAAAAAAGTCGCTCCTCCTCCAAAATCAGATAATAGACTTGAAGTTAAACTATTCGTATTTTTACCTTGAAATGCTTTAAAAGGCCATATTCCTCTTACGACAATAGCAGACGGATGGACTTTTTGATCAATCTTCACTTCTACCTTAATTTCACCCTTATTATTGTACAAAACAATCCAATCACCTTCAGTTAATTGGTACCCTTTACTGATATCTGGATGAATGATAGCAAAAGGCTTTTCTTTTTCAGGATAGAATTGATAAAGGAATTGACTATTTAACCCTCGCCTGTGTGGAGAAGTAATCAGCCAAAAATGATCTTTCTTTGGCTTTACTGTAGCATAATGAGGAAGAGGATCTAAACCTATTTTCCTCATCTTGTCAGAATACAATTCAATTTTTCCAGATGGAGTAGAATATGTCCCATTCAACCAAGGCTCAACTTCCTCCCGTTCTCTATCTTCTGGATCCCACTTCATCACTCTTCCCGAAAACAAATCATCTTTCCATTCACTTGGCTTTGATGAAACGGCTTGCCTCATTAATTCTTCATCAGTGTCTTTAAAACATGGTTCCGTAAATCCACAAGCTCTAGCTAACCTTCTAAATAATTCGGTATTAGAAAGCGCTTCTCCAATAGGGGATATTACAGGCCTGCCTACTTGCCAATAACGATGCCAGTAAGACTTATATAGATCAGTATGTTCCATTGCTGTAGTTGCAGGTAAAACATAATCAGCATATTTAGCCGTCTCAGTCATTGTTTGCTCATGGACAATCGTAACTAAATCCTCTCTTGCTAACCCTTTTAAAATAGCTGTTTGACCTGGAGTAACGGATGCTGGGTTACTATTATAGACAAATAACAACCGAATAGGGTCTGCTTTATCAAGTAGAGCTTTGCCTAGAAGATTCATATTTACGACCTTTGCTTCTTCAGTTCTAAGATCTGGCTGCTCAAGTTCAGCTCTATCTACTTTCCCTTGTAATAAGTTAAAGTAAATCGCCCCTCCACCGGGATACTGCCATGCGCCTGTTAGGGCAGGTAAATATAAGATCGCTCTAGTACTCATCCCTCCACCTATATGATGCTGCTGACCGTTACCAATTCGGATAAAAGAAGCTTTGGATGAACCATACTCTCTAGCTAGCTTGCGAATATGCGCAGCAGGAATACCTGTAACCTGCTCCACATATTCAGGGGTATATTCCATAGCACGATAGGCTAATTCATCGATGCCGATGGTCTGTTCCTCTATAAATGCTGCATCGATTAATCCCTCATCCATAAGGACATGAATGAGACCTAAAGCAAGTGCAGCATCAGTACCCGGAAGAAGTTGAATAAACCAATCAGCTTTTTGGGCTGTTTCTGTACGTTCAATATCAATAACGACTAGTTTCGCTCCTTTCTTTCTCGCCACTTCTATATACATCCACTGGTGAATGTTTGTTAAGATCGTGTTGGTCCCCCATATGATGATATAAGTTGACTCCTTAGTATCTTCTGGATCAAGACCAACCTGATCCCCCATTGTATAGGTAAATGCAGCATTACCTGCAGCTGAACAGATGGTCCGGTCAATAATCGAGGTGTTTAAGCGATTAAAAAAACGACGATCCATACTCGCATTTTGTATGACACCAATTGTCCCACTGTAACTATAAGGTAAGATGCTTCTCCCCCCATAATGTTCATGAGTTTCCTTGAGCTTTGTTGAAATTTCATAAAGCGCTTCATCCCAACTGATTTCTATAAACTCATTTTTGCCCTTTTCTCCAACACGTTTTAGAGGTTTTCTAATTCGTTCATATGAATGTACTTTCTCGGGGTAATGTCTTACCTTTTCACAAATAAAACCTTTTGTAACAGGGTGATCCTTTTGGCCAGTTACAGTCACGACCTTTCCTTCTGAAACATTCACTTGAAGACCGCAAGTATCGGGGCAATTATGAGGACACACTGTATATAACGGCCTATTCACCATTAAAACCTCCCATCCAATCCTTTATAGTTTATCAAACATTTTCACTTTTTTGTTTTTATAATATAGATGCTCGTCAATCAGATTATTTGCCCATCTTCTCTAGGGTTGCTACAATATGTAACAGTAACGCAGAGAAAAGTCGCTATACCTTTTTAATATTAGAAATGCTGAACTTATAAGGAGCGAGAAATATGTCTATTCAAAAAAGCCCATACGAAGCCCTTGGTGGAGAAGCTGTTCTCTCAGAGTTGGTCGATTCGTTTTATAGCTATGTAGCAAAGCACCCGGACCTAGCTCCGTTATTTCCTAATGACCTTACCGAAACGGCTCGTAAACAAAAACAATTTCTAACCCAATTTCTCGGAGGCCCAACTCATTATACTGAAGAACATGGTCATCCTATGTTAAGAGCCAGGCATATGCCCTTTACAATCACTAACACACAAGCAGATGCTTGGTTAGCATGTATGAATCAAGCTATGGATGATCTAGAGATAACGGGGTTAATTCGAGAGTATATAATGGAACGTTTAACCATGACTGCTTACCACATGGTCAACCAATAAAATGAAGGAAAAACTGTAACAAAGAAAGGAGAATGACCATTGAAACCAAAAGAGCTTCAATCAACTTGTGATAACGAACAAGGCATTTGTGGTCTGGATCCTGAGCATCCTTTTCAAATTAATAGAAAACCCCTTGAAGTATATACATTTATTGATCCTCTGTGTGCAGAATGCTGGGCTTTCGAACCTATTTTCAAGAAATTGCAAGTGGAATATGGTGCCTATTTTAAAATTAGGTTTCTAGTGGCAGGTCGGCTCCAAGCTTGGAATTTCTGCCAAGAAACAAAAAAAGGGCTAGCTAGAAAAAGTGAATTAGCTGCTATTTGGGAGAAAATTTCAAATGAAACAGGCATGTCTTGCGATGGAGATGTATGGTTAGAGCATGAATGGTCCTCACCTTATAAAGCATCTATAGCAATTAAAGCAGCCGAGCTTCAAGGTCCTCGTGCTGGAGCTCGTTTTTTAAGAAAACTTCGTGAATACTTGTTTCTTGAAAAGCAAAACATCACCGAAGATGAAATCATCATGAAGTGTGCCAAGTCTGCTAAGCTTGACCTAGAGGAATTTAAAAAGGATCTCGATTCACCACTGGCGAAAAAAGCTCTGCAATGTGATATTAAAACAACAAATGAAATGAGTGTTGAAGTCGTACCCACATTTGTATTTTTTAACAATAATGCCGATGAAGAAGGGATTAGTGTTACAGGCTTATATCCTTATCACGTTTATGTACAAATGATCGAGGAATTACTAGGGCATCCACCTAAAAAAGCAGCGCCTATTTCAATAGAAGAGTTTTTAAAACGCTACAACTTCGTAGCCACGATTGAAGTAGCTATGGTGTTTGATTTAACAGAAGAAGAAGCAGAAAAACAACTCAAACTTTTAAAGCTCCAACAAAAAGTTGAAGCAGTTCCTGTAAAGTATGGAACGTTTTGGAGATATATCTATGTGTAATGAAAGAGCGTCTGCTTAAGACGCTCTTTTTCATTCTCTATGGGGGGAGAGAATGTGATATGTTTCACATGTATAGAATACCAAACTCTAATTCCTCTGACAATGATTATCATTGATCGTTCATGAGATCGTCATATGTGTAAAAACTTGTCTTAAACCTTACGAAATTACATATGAATAAAATAAATGCAGAAAGGAAGGATTGACTTGAATAAGGTAAAACGATTAATAGGTATTGTTTTTATTGTAATAACTTTTTACTTGTACGTATTAGCTTTATTAAATATGTTCCCTCTATTACTTGCTGCACCTCTTCTTTTCATATCTATTCTTTTTACGCTGAGTCCTTCCCTTAAACAAAATCGCTTTAAAGGCTTCCGTTGAACAATTAAAAGCCTGAAGCTCTCTTGCCTTGCAGAGCTTCAGGCTTTTCAACTTTATTCTTCTAACAGACGTTCCATTTCATCCAGCGTGTCTTCAAATAAACTCAACGCTTGTTCAATCGGCTTAGCAGATGTCATATCGACTCCCGCTTCTTTTAGTACATCAATCGGATAATTTGAGCTACCTGCTTTTAAGAAGTTTAAATAACGCTCAACAGCAGGTTCACCCTCCTCTAGGATTTGTTTAGATAGAGCAGCAGCTGCACTATAACCTGTAGCATATTGATAAACATAGAAATTGTAATAGAAGTGAGGTATACGTGCCCATTCTAGTCCAATCTCTTCATCCACTACCATATCCTCTCCAAAATATTTCTTATTTAATTCATAATACGTATTTGTTAATAACTCAGGTGTAAGTGCTTCACCTTTTGCTGAGAGTTCATGAATTTGCTGCTCAAATTCAGCAAACATCGTTTGACGGAAGACCGTTCCTCTAAACCCTTCAAGGAAATGATTGAGTAAATATAGTTTTTGTTTCTTTTCGGTCGTTGTTTTAACTAGATAATCATTTAATAAAGATTCATTTAAAGTCGAGGCAACCTCTGCTACAAAAATCGTATAATCCCCATAGACAAATGGTTGATGCTTACGAGTATAATAACTGTGTAAACTATGCCCAAATTCATGAGCTAAAGTAAATAAATTATCAACATTATCTTGCCAATTCATCAAAATATAAGGCATTGTACCATATGCTCCAGAAGAATAGGCTCCACTACGCTTACCCATTGTTTCTTCTACATCCACCCATCGTTTACTAAAACCTTCAGTAAGGATATTGACATAGTCTTCTCCTAGAGGAGCAACCCCCTTAATGACAAGGTCTTTAGCCTCCTCATACGTCACCTTCATCTTACTATCTGCTACTAACGGTGTATATAGATCATACATATGCAACTCTTCTACACCGAGTACTTTTTTACGTAGTTTGACATAGCGATGAAGGAGATGTAAGTGTTTATTAACTGTATCAACTAATTGATCATAGACTACTTCAGGAATATGGTTTTGACTAAGAGCTGCTTCTCGTGACGAACGGTATTTACGAACATTTGCATAGAACAAATCTCGTTTTACTTGACCACTCAATGTTTGTGCAAATGTATTTTTATATTGACCATACGTTCCATATACAGCTTTAAACGCATTTTCTCGAACTGAGCGATCACTACTCTCTAACAATGAGATAAAACGTCCGTGAGTGATCTCAACCTCCTCACCATCTTCATCTTTAATTGTCGGAAATGTTAGATCTGCATTATTGAGCATCCCAAACGTTTGACTTGAGCTTTGCAAAGCCTCACTTGCTTGAGCTAATATCGCTTCTTCTGCTTCAGTTAAGACGTGAGGCCTTTCCTTACTCAATTCCTCTAACAGCTGTTCATACTTTTTAAGTCCTTCATGTTCATCAACAAATTGCATAATGAGTTTCTCGTCTAAACTTAATAACTCTGGTGTCATATACGACACTACCTGAGAGACCTGTGCAGCCAGCCCCATCGCTCGATCATGTAGCCCTTGATAGAAAGAATTGGCTGTATCTTCATCATTGCGCATATGAGCATACGTATACAACCTATTAAGTCTCTCATTTAATTCATCTTGTTTTTGAAGTGCTTTAAATAAAGACTCTGCAGACTCACCGAGTTTTCCTTTATATGAAGTTATCTCGGGATATAGTGCCTTTACAGCTTGAAATTCACTCTCCCAATCATCATCTGTATTAAAAATGGCTTCAAGATCCCACTTTGCTTGTTCCGGTACTTCTTCTCGTTTTAAACGCTGCTTTGCCAAGTTCTATCCCTCCAAATATGGTCCAATCGATAGTAAGAGCTTTTCCCTTACCCTACCATTAACTATTCGCCATATTAAAAGGTTTTCCTCTCTTTTTCTGCAATTACTATTTGGCAAAGATCTGATCTGAACAGAGATTGGCTAATTGACGGTCGAGCTTTATAGCTTCTTCTGTTGATTTTGGCACCTCTAGATCCCTTTGTCTGACATATGTCTTAGGCTTATTTGAAATTTCTTTGAGAAATCCTATTTCTGTTAAAAAAGTAACATAACCTAAAATCGCATCTTCAATAAGTGAGGGATGATAGGAAGGTCTTAGTTTTAACCATCTATGCAATTCTTTCCTCAGAAAACAAGCTTGAATTGAGGTAAGGGTGATTGGTTGATGAAGGGGCTTTTGAAGAAGACAAGCAAAGAGAAGATAACTTTGCCAAATATGTGGAGAAGTTTCGATGAGGCAATGGGAAGAGCTCGGCCATCCAGCTTCAATTGGAAATTGAGAAGGTGACAAGTGATGATAATACAATAATTGTTGAAAGAAACGTTGTGTTTTGGAAGGGTAGGGTGTGGGTTGAACGTAACGCCAATTCTTTTTAATAAATAGCCAGTGCTCGTATGAAGGAAGAGAATAAGTTGGTTGCCTGAGGAGATTGGATAGTGGAAATAAAGATGGGGAAGTTTCAATTAAACTAGCTAAATATTTTGTCGAGGAGTACGGAGTTGTGTGATAGAGACTCTGCCATTTGCTCTGTTCTGAGCAATAGTAATGGATTGTCGGTGAAGATGATTTTTGGATTGTATTTGCATACCACTCAAACGATTTAATTGAAAAGATATTAGCCCCCAACCGCTTTAAGCGATTACCACCAAATATCCAAATAGGTATAATTCCAAGCTGTTCATACCCGCGCATTCTTTTTTCGAGTTGAGAGTGATCGATCGGAGAACATTGATATTCTAGTGCATACAGTTGACTTCCTACCTTAAATAATATGTCTGGTCTTTGTCTAATCAGCGGTAAATAGACTTCAAGTGCAACCTTAACCCCTTGATTCTTTAACCATTCATACAACTGCTTCTTGCCTTTAAGGTGGTATAGTGATTCTGGTTCGCCTTGGATTGTACAGAGAGCATTCTTTTTATGAGCAAAATGCCATTGTTTTTTTAAGCCTATTTTTAATTGAAGTTCTGACGTACAACATGGACAATAAAATAATACATCCTTTCTCATTTCAATTAACTGTTCAAAGCTCCAACTATCTGCCATTGAAATTAAAGAACCATCTTTTAATTTTGCAGTGAGCAAGTGGTTACACCTCCTAATATAGATGAGTTTCGACACTTTACACTGCTTTCCCTTTAAAACCATCAAAAAAATCTCCCTTATTTTAAAGGGAGATTTTTGATTTGTTTATAATAAAGGTGACAATAATCGAGAGGTAGACTCAATAAGGCGATGAAAGAACGGTCTATTTCCAAACAACGAGTGATTAATTTGATTAGAATGTTCTAGGTCATAGACATAATCGCTAACGAGCGTTGTGACACTACTTGTGCGATATAAGTATGCATTCACTTCGAAGTTCAAATGAAAACTCCTCATATCCATATTTGATGTGCCGATTGAAGCTATTTCATGATCAACGATAATAATTTTACTATGCATAAATCCACGGTTGTATTCATATACCTTCACTCCAGCTTCAAGTAATTCAGGGAAATAGGATCTAGAAGCATGGAAGACAATGCGCTTATCAGGGCGATTAGGTACGAGGATCCTCACATCAATTCCACTTAACGCTGCAATTTTCAAAGCACTGAGTATATCATCATCAGGGATAAAATAAGGACTTGCAATCCAAATCGATTTCTTCGCCGATGTAATCATGGAAAAGAATAATTTTTTATTTACTTCCCACCTTGTATCTGGTCCACTCGCAATCATCTGTACACCGCCATCCCCTTTTGTCATAGAAAGAGATGGAGAAAGATACGTTTGATTTAATATTGTCTCCCCCGTTTGATAATGCCAGTCTTGTAAAAAGATTAATTGAAGCGTTCGCACTGCCTCACCCCTCACATAGAGGTGCGTGTCTCTCCAGTACCCAAAATAAGAGTCCTTTCCAAGGTATTCATCTCCAATGTTCAATCCACCTACAAAGCCAATAACGCCATCAATTACTATAATTTTACGGTGATTTCGATAGTTAATAGCATGGGTTAAAAAAGGTAATTTTACTGGCGAAAAGGAAACCATTTCGACTCCTGCCTCTGTTAGCTCTTGAACATATGCTTTTGAAAGTTTCCAGCTCCCAACCCCATCATACAAGAAACGGACTTTAACCCCTTCCTCAGCCTTTGCAATCAAAATGTCTTTTATTTGATTCCCTAACTCATCGTGACGCACAATATAGTATTCAAGATGGATATGATGTTCCGCCATTTCCAATGCTTGTAAAATATGAGCATACGTTTCCTTACCATCTGTTAATACTTTGGTTTCACTTGAAAAAGAGATAGGATTTTTACCGAGTCGATGAGCAAGTCTAAATAATAATTGTTGATGGCCAGCCATTTTTTTCAATTGTTCTTCATTTAATTGTCTTTGACCTTCAATTTTTTGAAATGCTCGTTCATCCTCAATAGCCTTTTTTGAAAATCGCTTACTCTTCCTGTGATTTTGACCAAACATTAAATAAAAGAAAAAACCGATAACTGGAAAAGCGGCTAATACGAGTAACCAAGTTAAGGTTTTAGTAGGGTGACGATTTTCAAAAAAGATAATAATTCCAATAAAGATTACTGATAACGTAAATACAACACTAAGAGTCCCTACCATCCAGTTTTGCAAAAGTCCCCTTGATATGTATAGAATGACCAAAATTACGGCAAAAAAAGCTAGAACATTTAAACGGTTTTTCATTTTATTCTCCCATGACATTAAAATAGCTTACTCATTTAAAATAACCTAATTTTAACATTTTCCACTATTAAAGAAAGCCGACTTCCTATGAAATCGGCTTAATCATTACTTTTTTGGAAAGTGTTTTCTTAAATTCTTAAGCGCAAATTCAGGCATAATTTCTTTCCCGTATTCTTGCATACGATAAATTGAAAGGTCGGATTCATATCCATATTCAAGCATTTGACTTAGCATATCATCTTGCTCATCTTCGTTATATTGTTCGTCATTAAATAGCACATGTAAATAATAACGTCCTTCGAAATGATATAGTTCATTCTCTAGATCATCGATAAAGAAATTGTGACTTAAAGAAATCACATCTTCAAAATCTGCAAAGCCAATGACTAGCTCAAGTTGATCAGTTATATCAAGGTCTTCTTCACTTGAATGACCCGTCATCAAGTCGACCATATTCTCATCACGAGTTTCTTTATCCTGGCTCACAGGAATTTCAAGCTTTACATTTCCGTCAGTAACTTGCCCTCTGGTTACAACGATTTCTAATCCTTTATCCAATGCATGAACTTGAATCCATAATGGACCATCTAATTCAAATTCGTCACGGTCACTTGCTTCATTCATCATTTCGAAGAAGAGCTCTTCCCCACGTTCACGATTATACCAAATCTCGTCTCGGTCAAATCCCCGGTCCTCAATATCTTTATACGTTATAAAGAATTTAATTGTTGTATCATTCACGCGTTCAATGTCCATGTTCGCTCTCCCTCCTATCAAACTTCACTTAAACAGATTAATTGAGCCTGCCATCATCATTTTTTATCGACTCAGCTTGCCCCACTTAACAATAGAATAACCAAATATGTTGTTATACATTAAGAGCTTATTATCTGTTTCTCTTATTTTATGACATATCAGCTCAAAATGGAAATCTAAAAACCTATTTTTCTAAGATTTTTCAGAAAAAAGCATCGTTGTTCATATTGCTAGGTAAATTTCCATTCATATATTTTGCTTTTCTTAAATATACGTTTTCTATAGGGATTTTAGACAAGCTTTAATTCTAGTATGACTTTTCATTGTTACAGATCAACTTATGAGTTGTCAAGGTAAATTATGAATGGTTTAACGATGTAGGGGCTGATATAAAAATGGAATTAGATTGGTTCATTTCGTTAGGAACAATTATTGGTGTCGATATTATATTGGGAGGAGATAACGCAATCGTTGTTGCACTTGCTTGTAGGTATCTAAATCCTTCTATTCGAAACAAAGCGATTATCTTAGGAATAACCTTAGCATTGGTAATCAGAATGTTCCTCACAGTAGTAGCAGTGGAGTTATTAGAAATTCCATTCTTATTGGCTATAGGTGGTGCGCTTTTAATTTATATTGCCTATTCTCTTTTAGCATCTCATCAAGAAGAGACTGCTATAGATGGAGGAACGAATGTATGGACTGCGATTAAAGCAATTGTCATAGCTGACTTTGTCATGGGGTTTGATAATGTCATTGCCGTGGCCGGAGCGGCTCACGGGGATACTACTCTTGTGATGATTGGATTAATCTTTTCTGTACCCATTATCATTTGGGGAAGTAAAATTATCTTAAAAGCCTTCGATCGTTTTCCCATTATCATCTACGTCGGTGCAGGTATTTTAGCCTTTACAGCAACACGTATGATAAAACATGAACAAATGCTCTCTCCTTTGTTTATTCATCATCCATCATTTTCAATCGCCTTCCAATTAATCGTTATTATTGGTGTTCTATTAGTAGGATGGTTATCAAATCAGCGCCTTCAAAGGCCAAATTTACATTAAAACAAAGAAAACCTTCTAGTTATCAAAAGTGAACTAGAAGGTTTTTTATTAGTTAACAAGTCGTTTTGCTTCTTCCAAGTGAAAAGAACGAACTTTACGAGGTAAGAAACGACGAATTTCCGCTTCGTTGTAACCAACCTGTAGACGCTTTTCATCAAAAATAATCGGACGACGAAGTAAGCCGGGGTGATCACTAATAATTTTAAATAAAGTTTGAAGTGGTAGTGTTTCAAGCTCAACATTTAACTCTTGAAATACTTTAGATCTTGTAGAGATAATCTCATCTGTCCCATCTTCAGTCATACGTACTACTTCTTTCACTTCTTCTACTGTAAGAGGAGATGAAAAAATATTACGCTCTTCAAAAGGAATGTCATTTTCCTCTAACCATGCTTTTGCTTTACGACAAGATGTGCAACTAGGTGAAGTTAATAAAGTAACCATCGTGTGGACCTCTCCTTCCAGAATTGAGATCTATTGATGAAGATTGTTGATATTTGTCTTATAGATCCATTATAATACAATATTTCTTTCTTGTATAGGTAAAGTTTAATCTTTATTGTACATTTGTTAAACATTGATGAAAGTTACTTATACACAGTGTTTCTTTACCCCTACTATTTAGAAGCTAAACCTAAAAGTTTTTAAACATTAAGGTTTACTTAGTCTATTATACGATGAACTTTGCCTCCATGCTTTAGTTGTCACAAGATCGACACATTATAAGTAGACATTTTAATTTCAAGAGAATTCTTCGATCTTTTAATATAAAAATAAGCTATGCACATTTTGTACATAGCTTCAAAACTTATTACCACTAAGAGGCAGGTGTACGTTTAGAATGAGTCATTGGTTTTCTGCTTGGTCGACCCTTCCAATTTTTAAGATTTTTTTTCAAGAAATCCTTCACCATGTCCCTTTTTCTTCTCTTTAATTTGTTCTTTTGTGAACCTTTCATCTAAAACACCATCCTTCACTTGGCGTCTTGAGTTCACTCACACAGTCGGTTGATCATCATCCTCTTGCTTGTAAGTAAGCACTTGGTCAACGTCTTCATATGAAGATCCATAAAGTTCTTTATCTTTGTAAGTGTGAATATTTTCATACGTATGCTTCATTTTTTCATAAATACTGTGCTCAGATTCATCTGTAGGTGACCAATAGAGGATTTCTAGTTCATTCACTTCATTCGTTGCAAGTGAACGACGACGATAGCCGATTGACTCTGCGTGTTTAAACCCTTCACGATTATAAAAGCGTTGACGTTTCTCTGTGTCTGTTTCTTCGTAATCAATTGGCTCTACTTCTAAAATAATCGGCTTGTTTTTTGCTTTAAGTTGATTGAGAAGCTTCTTTCCCAAGCCTTGTCCTCTGGCATCTTTAGAAACGAATAAATAATCGACAAAAGAGAAGTCATCCGTTTCTACATACATCATAACATGATTAGGGCCTTCATCTTTATGGTAAATATCTGCTTTTTCTTTTAATAATAATTCCATATGTTCTCTTGACTTCATTTCTTGTACAGGAAAATATTTATTAAGTTTTTCATACCAGTTCAATGTTATGACCTCCGTAAATTGTTCTTCTTATAGTATATTCCTCTTTTAACAAAGCTTAAACTCGCACATTATAGCTTCTTTTGTAAAATAACCTGACATGGTAAAGAAATCCGCTGTTAAACCCTTTTTCCATAGAATACATCTAAGTTCCTAGTCTATACTCTCTATTACAAAAAAAGAGCACCCGTTATGGGTACTCGATTCATTAAGGCTTGTAGTTAACTCCTTCAGTATAGCGATTGGATGCATTCCATAATAAAAATTCATTAATGCCCTCTTCGTTCAATGCTCTAATCTGCGCCTCTACCTCATCCTTCCCATATTCCAAATAATTACCTGCACCTAAGTAACGAGCAGTGAAATCTTGAATCCATGGACGAGATACAGGAGGTTCTTCTAGAGCGCCTAACACTTGATTTTCTACTTTAGCATATTCTTTCGTTAATTCATATGGATAAAGATCTGGTTTGTCAATCCCAAAATATGGTGTCCAGTGACTTGGGTAGATCATCGATGAAATAACATCTACATTTTCTGAGATCTTCGAAAAATTTTGACCAATTCCAGGAGCTTCAGAGATTGTAGCTGCGTATCCAAAAATATCTACAGAGACATCAACATCATAAGGGGCCAATCTCTCTCTTGCATAAGCTACAAAGTCAGTAACGGCAGATACTCGCTTTTGAATATTATCTCCATCCCCGCCTTCATACTCTCCTACAGAATAACCCAACGATTCATCTCGACGCTCAAACCCTTCTGGGAAGCGTACATAGTCAAATTGGATTTCTTCAAAACCCATTTTTGCTGCTTCTTCAGCAATGTCGATATTATAATCCCATACTTCTTTTAAGAAAGGATTAACAAAAGCTTCACCACGACCATTTTTCCAAACTTGTCCATTTTCAGTGAAAGATAAATCTGGTCTTTCCTCAGCTAAAACGGAATCTTTGAATACCACAATTCTTGCAATCGGATAAATTTCGTTTTCTTCAAGCGTTTCCATCATTTGATCAGGATTAGAGATAAAGTTTTGAGAGATCCCATAGAAAGGAGAATCTTCTTCAGGTCGATATGTAAGATAACCATGATCTTCCTTAATATCAATAACCATTGAATTCAAATCCGTCGTATTTAACAACTCAAGTAAAGACTCAAATCGTTCCCCACCCGCTGAATTTCCAGTCACATATATTCCTCTTACTCCATCTTCAGGATAATCAAATTGATACCCAGAATCATAAACAAAACGAGTAAGGCGCTCAGGAAGCTCTAGAGTGGTGCGTTCCACTACTTTTTCTTGATGATCACGCGCAGGACTCTTTTCTGAATCCTCAGCGATTACTGGTGATAATACAAATAAAAACGAACTTATTAGCAATACGAAAAGTAAAAGTATTCTTTTCTTCACAATCCCACAGCCTTTCTCTTCTCTCTTATGTATTAGTCTTCATCTTTGGCATCCCAATCATCAGGCAAAGGCTCAGAAAGCTCGTGTGCGATTTGCTTTCTCTTTAAATCAAGTTGCTCCTTATACCAAGTAAACTGTTCCTTATTAAACAAATACTCTTCCCCATCATACACAGCCTTAATATTACCTTTTTCAACCTGTTCTAGGACATATTGCAAAGTGACACCTAAATAATCTGCTAATTCCTTACTATTTACATACATGTCTAGTCCTCCCAACTAGAAGTATAACGTCTCCCTTTCACTCATGTCACCCTTGAGCCTAAAAATCTCTTATCTTTTTTTATTTGCACAAAAAAAGTCGAATGACTGTACGTCAAACGACCTTAAAATTAAAGTGGTAGAATAAATAACAACACGAGGAAAAAGTGTAAGACACTACCTGCTAGCACAAACAAGTGCCATACTGCATGATGATATCTAAACCCTCTCCACACATAGAATATGGTTCCTAAAGTATAGCAAAGGCCTCCTCCGATCAGAAAGATAAGCCCAGTAGATCCTAAGTTTTCAATGATTGGTTTGATCGCAAACAAAGCAAGCCATCCCATTAAAATATAAAACAATGTTGACAGAAACAAAAACCGTTTTACAAAATAGGCTTTAAAGACGATTCCAAACGTTGCAAGTCCCCATACTATTCCAAATAGAGTCCAACCAAGCGCTCCTTGAACGACAATAAATAATATAGGAGTGTAGGTCCCTGCTATAAATAAATAGATCGATGCATGGTCCATAATTTCAAATACATTTTTTGCTTTTCCAGGTGGCAGTGCATGAAGCATTGTAGACGAAAGATATAGGAGAAGCATCGTTACACCATAAATTGTGAAACTAATTACATGCCAGACTGTACCATGCAGACTAGAAAATACGATTAATAAAACAAGGGCTGCAATACTTAATAATACACCAATTCCGTGCGTAACCGCATTTGCAATTTCTTCGCTTTTTGAAAATGTATGTGTTGTGCCCATAATTCACTCCCTTAATTTCTAATAATTGCTTTATTATAACAGAGAAAAGGGTAAAAGAATAATGAACAATCTCTATCATTATCGTTGCAACCTTACTATGAGCTCTATATAATAGAAAAAATACTTTTTTCACTTGTAAGATTATATTCCATCTCGAAAGGAGCTCGTTCTATGAGACATGTCAAACTAATTCAACTTTTTGATCATCCCATTACGCAAAAATTTGTTAAACGTTCTGGTATGGCCCATGCAATTGCTTGTGCCTTCCATGCCTATAAATTAGCCGAAACCTACAATGTGAATCCTGACCTCGCAACAAAAGCTGCCTTTCTTCATGATATAGGTCACTACACTTGGTATCGTAATGGCAAATGGGATTATAATTTGTATAAACAAAATGATATACATGCAATCAAGGGGGCTGAGAGAGCACATAAATTACTTATACGCTTAGGTGAACATCCTCAATCAGCGAAAGAAATTGCCTTAGCTATCCTCCTTCATACCGATTCCTATTTACCACAAGGAGAACTCCATCTAAATCCTCTACAACAGGTTGTGGCTCTTGCAGATGAAGCGGATGAGGAACCTAGCGGCGAACACCATTACAGAACCATATCAGACCAACGGGCAAGAAAGATGTTATCAGAACTAGACGAAAAAGTGGAGCGAGCTCTATCTCAAACCACTTAAGTCTTGAAGAGGAAAGGTTAACTCCTACGTTTACCTTTTCTCATTTCTTTTTAAAATAAAATAATTGACGGCATTCCCTCCTCATGCTACATTTAAATGGAATTAAATATGTAACATCCCTAAAAAGGGGAGTAGCGACCACTATGGTCAATGAGTCGTCATGACAGTGGATATTCCACTCGGTTCATTGAGCTTTGTATATACAAAGTACGCAAGACCTTTTTATGAGAGTTCGTTTTATTGGGCAAACTCTCATAAAAAGGTCTTTTTTTGTGCTTTTAGCAATCGATTATGGTTTTAATCATCCCGTTTTACATGCGGTATGACTATTAGGGAGGTATGAGGTATGGTTTTTGTTTGGTTTATACTTGCTGCAATCGTCACTGTTATTTCAGCAATCAAGCTCTCCACATATGCTGATACAATCGGTGAAAAATCATCGCTTGGCGGTATGGTGGTTGGTACAATCTTTCTTGCAGGTGCAACGTCGTTACCGGAGGTCACAACAAGTGTTTCAGCTATTGTCCTAGATAACCCTGATATTGCAGTAGGGAATGTATTTGGTAGTAATATGTTTAACCTGTTAATTATTGCATGCTTTGATTTGTATTTTAGAAAACAGCAGATATTTAGACATGCTCACCATTCCCATTTTTATACAGCGAGCCTTGGACTTTTACTAGCAATCGTTGCGCTGTTGGCACTTACGATTCGAATTGATATCACCTTCCTTGGTATAGGTGTTGATATGTGGATTTTACTAACTGTTTATGGGGCTGGTGTGTGGTATATCTCCATCCTTTCTAAAAAACAAACGAGTAAGCCTAGTGAACCTGCCGAAGAGGTGGAAGAATCAAAACATGATTTTTCTGCCATCTCACTAAAAACAGCGATAATCGGGTTCATTATTGCTGCCATCGTCATTATGGGGGCTGGCACACTCCTTACAGTTTCAGGGGATAAGATTGCTGTTGTTACTGGTCTCGGATCAAGTTTTGTTGGCAGCTTTCTCATTGCTGCTACAACCTCTTTACCTGAAGCCGTTTCAGTGTTAGTGGCTTTGCAGTTAAGAAACTATAATTTAGCTATTGGTTCTATTCTTGGTAGTAATCTATTCAACATTTTAATATTAGGTGCATCAGATATCTTTTATCAAAAAGGTTCCATCATTGCATCGATATCAAGTGTGCACCAAATAACCGCAGCCGGTGTTGGGATCTTATGTGTAGTTGTCCTATATTCTTTAGTTAGAAAGCCAATTGAATCAACGTTTCGTTATGCGCTACCATCAATTGTGTTAATTGCTCTTTATTTTGTTTCCTCCTATTTAATCTTTGTCCAATAATGAAGAAGGGGCCCTCCTAGAAGGGCCCCTTCTCTTTTCTTATCTAAATAGATAAATATCTTCCATCATGCTATAAGAAAGCCCTCCATTAATACGTTGAACAATAATGCCATTCTCATCAATAACAATCGTTGTTGGGATGCCAATAATTTGATACGTATCCATCACATCGCCCGATTCATCTAAGAGGACATCAAAGTTTGCACCAAAATGTTTTAAAAATGGAGTAACCTCTGCTTTACTCGTTTCCTGACTTGTCATATTTACCGCTATGAATTTAGCTCCTTGATTGGTTAATCTTTTTTCCATTTCTACAATGACAGGCATTTCTTCTTGACAAGGTGGACACCATGTTGCAAAAAAATTAATGACAACTGGTGTACCGTGATAATCATTTAAGGCAACCGTTTCTCCCCCTAAAGTGGTAAGTTCAAACGACGTAGCTTCATTCCCTACTTGAACCCCTTCTTTAACTGATGCGGCAACCGCCTCTTCTACTTGTTTAAATACACTATCTGACTGGCTGTACATAAATCCGACTGAACAAAGGATAATGATAAGTGCGCTTCTAAAAAAGGCTTGGCGTATCGTCATCTCTTGTCCTCCCTTCTTATTCTCTGACAAGGTTTGCTATAATGTAGACTATGTCCATTTAACTAGAATGATGCGAAGGGAGTGAAAGAAAATAACAAAGCTACAAGCCTTCCAATTAATTTTCATTATCTTTTTAGCTATTTACATCTTTACAGCTTATATGAATAATAAAGAAACCAGTATTTTGTTTTTTATTTTAGCAAGTATTAATATTCTCTTGTTGATATTACGTTTACGCGAAAGAAAAAGGAGGAATTAATCTCCAAGCGTTTAGGTGAATTTTTTCGGCCTATTTGGATTATATTAAACTTAATCATTGATACAGGGGGCTTAAACATGAATGATATCCTGAACACAATAAAACACTTTTTCTGTGAACTTGTCGAGTTGCTCTTTCTCCTTGAATATGAAGAATGTAAATTAACCATGGAACCTCCAAAAAACATTTCTAAATTAAAAGCAAATATTAACCCACACTAGAAGAAAGAGTATTACCCTTATTAGGAGATTATATTTAAAGCATTCTTCTCAATCGTAATAGTGATGGGTGTTACCCCAATAATCTCCCCATCACCATGTATGATTAATTGCTTATCAGCATTTACAATAATCTCCCTTCCTTGAAGTATATTAACTCCTTTCTGCTTCACATGCTCTCCTTTAAATACAGAAGGAAACAGTAGTAGTAACTTCCATCTAGATTGCCCGTGGACAATACATATATCTACTAGCCCATCTTGACTTGTGGCATTAGGACAAATTTTCATACCACCCCCATAATAGGGATAGTTTGCGATTGCTATTAACCAAACCTTATCATATTGTAAATATTCGCCATCTATAGTTAACTCAACGCTGGATGGTTTATAGGTCCGTAATACTTTTAATACACTTATAATATAAGAAAAGCTTCCTAACCATTTTTTGAATCCCATTTGGTTTGTAACTTGTGCAACCACCCCATCAAATCCGAGACCTATAACGGTTAGGCAGTACTTACTGTCCACCTTCATTAGATCAATTTTTTCTTGGCGCCCTCCTATAATGCGGTCAACTTCTCTTCTGACGTTCCTATCTAACCCTCGTGCTCTAGCAAAATCATTCCCTGAACCAGTGGGAATTACACTAAATGGATATCCTGTATCAACTAATTGATTTATAACTTCTTGACTTGTACCATCCCCTCCTATTGCTATAACTCCGCTTATTTTTGTATGAACATTATTGATTAGTGACTTTAATTGAAGTACATCTTCTTTAGATTCAGTGACTAATACTTGATAGTCTACTTTTTTTGATTGTAAATAGAGTTCTACTTCATCCCAAACTTTCAGGGTTTTACCTTTACCTGAATTTTTATTTATAACAAATATGAACATTTTACTTCACTCCTGTATTCATATAAGATACATCGTTTCCTATTATTAGCTTATCTATTCCCTACCAAATAATCCTTTGTTTTGGTAACTATATACATAATTATCTGTTGGAGGGATATATTAAAGTCAAGCTCAAGATTTGTTCTCTAAGGAGGTTTTATTATGGAGGCATTACAATTCGACTTCAACATACCAAAGTACATCCTATCTAAAATGTTAGGAAGATGGTTACCCTCTACTTACTGGAATACCCATATTTCTTGCTTAAAGTGGAATGACACAGCAGAGCCTACATTACCGAATGAGGAATGGGTCAAAGTTAAAGTGAAGTATGGTGGGATTTGTGGCAGTGACATGAATCTATTGTACTTACATGACAGTCCCTCTACCTCCCCTTATGTATCCTTTCCTTTTACAATAGGGCATGAGGCTGTTGGACAAATATCAGAGTTAGGATCGAATGTTACGTCTTTAGAAAAAGGGCAACGAGTTGTTATTAACCCAGTTCTCTCTTGTGAAAGTCGGAATGTTGAACTTTGTTCAGCATGCGAGCGAGGTGACCAAAGTCTCTGCCTTCATAAAACCAAGGGATCGATCGAGCCTGGCTTACTTATTGGTGCATGTCGTAACACAGGGGGTAGCTGGAGTCCCTATTTAGTTGCTCACAAAAGTCAAATCAAGATTTTACCAGATGAAGTGGATGACCTAAATGGGGTGTTGGTTGAACCGTTCAGCTGTGCTTTACATGCTGTATTAAGAAATCCTCCAAAGGAAAATGATAAGGTGTTAATTATTGGAGCAGGGGTAATTGGTTTATCTGTATTAGCTGCGATAAGAGCTCTTGGAATTAAGTGTTCCATTACCATACTCGTTAAACATTTATTCCAAGGAGAGTTAGCTAAACTGTATGAGGTTGATCATGTAGTTCAATTAAACCATTCCTATGTAAACAAGACAGCCGAAGTATTAAATGCCGAAGTCCTAAAACCTGTTATTGGAGAAGAAGTTATACAAGGTGGAGCTAACATTGTTTATGAATGTGTGGGGAAGAAGAAGAGCATTAAAGATTCCCTCAGATTTGCAAACAGTGGTGGGAAAGTAGTGCTATTAGGCTTGGCTGGCATGATTGAGAAAGTTGATTGGACAATGGTCTGGCTAAATGAACTAACCATAAAAGGTTGTTTTGCTTATAGTACAAATGAGTTTGAGGGAAAAAAAATGGACTCGCTAGACATTGCAATAGAACTGATGAAAAGAGGACGTGTTGACCTTTCTCCTTTAATTACACATCAATTTCCTCTTCAAGAATATAAACGTGCTTTTCATACAATCTCAAATAAAAGAAAAATAAACGTAATGAAAGTGGTTTTTGATCATGAAAAACAAGTTGGAGGTATCATATGAATAATTTTACATTTAGTTCTTCTCCATCTAGCGCTATTTTAAAATGGTTATCTGCTGGAATAATCTCTACCTTTACGGAAAGAAATTTTGAATATAGCGATCAACCGGATAACCAAATAAAGCTCGTTTTTCATTTTTTAGATGAGGATAACGTAAGACCGTACCGCCGTAAAGCACAAGCAACATTTGTGGTAGCTGTACTAGAAAGTAAAGGGGCACCCTATGATATTTTTAAAGAAGTGTATCCGTTTCTAATTAGGTCTTTAGCTAACCACCTTATGTATATAAATCATCGAGATGAACAAGTAGATATACATTTTCTCACGCCTGAGCAAGGTTGTTATTCTATTAAGTATAAAAAGGGCGAAGAGGAAAAAGATTTTTTCATGAAAATCTTTCAACGCCTGCAACCTTTATCAACTTCTAAATTGGTTATTGATAATGAATTTGATGAAGACTTACCATCTGACAAGTGGAATGGAGATCATATCACTGAAGCACTCAGCAAATCTGGCAAAAGGTTAGATAAAATGGATTTACTTCCTGCCCCTTTCCCTCTTGAACATTATTTAAATAAAAGAGATATGCGACATCTAAATAAACTCTACGGCATCGGGGGGCTAAGTTATGGAAATTTAAGTGCTCGCTCTGACCAGAATCATTTTTGGATGAGTGCAAGTGGTATCGATAAATCTAATATGAACGATGTTGGAAAAGATATCCTCTACATTAAAGGATACAACAGTGATGCAAATCAAATGGAGGTGAGCATCCCTCCCAATGTTAAACCTAAAAGAGCTTCAGTTGATGCGATTGAGCATTGGATGATATACAAAGAACATCCAGAAGTTGGCGCAATTGTACACATACATGCGTGGATGGATGATGTAAAAGCAACCGAAATAAATTATCCTTGTGGCACCCTTGAATTAGCTGAAACTGTGGCCCAATTAGTTCGGGATGCAGATAATCCTGCTGAAACGATAATCGGACTTAAAAATCATGGTTTAACTATTACAGGTCCTTCTCTTGAGAATATCTTTCAACGTATTGAAGGTAAGGTTCAACGACAAGTACCTATGAATTAAAGAACGATGGTAAAGAACCATAACCTGCTACTCCTTATTTAGGAATAGCAGGTTATGGTTTTCTTAAATGAGGGGGGTGCAACCCCTCCATATGCATTACTCTTGAACATGGCATGCTTGTGATTACATTTGCAATATGAGAGGCAGCATATGGCGTTTTAGTTTTTTTAGCATTTTGAACAAGACTCCTATAAAAAGAATGATCAAATAGTAAACGTTCAAGTAAGACATTTATATCCGACAATTTATCTGCTTTTATAGCAGTCCCCATCTCCGTCAATATCGTAGCATTATTTTCTTCATGTCCTGGTACAGGTTTGTAAACTAGAATTGGCGTTTCACAAGCAAGTGCTTCAGACATTGTTAACCCCCCTGCTTTCGACAATATCACATCACTTGCACGAAGATAATCAATAAACTGGTCTGTGAATTCAAGAACGTGTATTCTATGTTTACTCACAATAGATTTAATCTTCGTGGTTATTTTTTTATTGACTCCCGTCATACACACTAACTGCACAGGGCTATTCAAACCATCTAATGATTTAATAATTTCAACATACTTTCCTAGACCTAGACCACCACCAGTTAATAGCACTGTTTTTTCATTGGGCATTAACCCTAGTCTTTCTCTAGCTTGATAACGTGAGAGTAATGGATCTGGGACCGTCTTTATTGGTATCCCTGTAAAATGAAATTTGGCACAAGGAACGTTATATTCCTTAGCAAATACTTCGTAATTTGGCGCCCCTGTAAAATAAGCATCTATTTCAGGTCGAATATAACCCGGATGCAAATCCAAGTCTGTTATAACAGTATAGAGTGGGATATTTAAGCAATGCTTTTTTTTCAAGTTCGAAAGAAAAGCTGTTACAAAGGGATGAGTAGAAACCATGATGTTGGTGTTCTGTTTAGAAATAATGGAATATAATTTACTACAAAAAAAACCACCTAATTTATCCATTATTAAAAACCAAGAATAGTCCGCTCCATATTTATATAAGCGCCCCCATAAGTTCGGGGCTCTTTTTATCATACTTAAGTAAAGTACAAAAAAAACTTTGTGTAGAAGGGGATGAATAGCATAAAATGTATCAACAATAGTCACACTATGCCCTTTGGTTTCAAGTTGTTTTTTTAGCGCTTTAGACGCTTCATTATGCCCACTCCCAATTGAAGCTGAAAATATTGTAATATGACTCATTTCAAACAACTTCCTCTCTCGTTTCTATTCCAACCCTATCTATCCTCTATATTGTTTACTTTTTTTTCTGAGAACATGCGTTTAGAAGAGCTTGATGAAGAAATCGACTAGGATTTCAAGGAACAATTTGTTATGATTTTAATATTAAAAAATACTTTACATACTAAACAATGGTTAAGATAAGGAAGGTTGTGCCATATGAAAACGGTTTTTTCAGGTATTCAACCAAGTGGGACATTAACACTTGGAAACTATTTAGGAGCCATGAAACATTTTGTTGAGATGCAAAATGAGGCAAATTGTTATTTCTGTATTGTCGATCAACATGCGATTACGGTTCCTCAAGATCGGCTAAAATTACGAGAGAATATTCGCAGTCTAGCTGCTCTTTATTTAGCAGTCGGTATTGATCACCATAAAGCAACTTTATTTATACAATCAGAGGTTCCTGCACACGCACAACTAGGTTGGATGATGCAATGCGTTGCTTATATTGGCGAACTAGAGAGAATGACGCAGTTTAAAGATAAGTCAGACGGGAAAGAAGCTGTTTCTGCTTCATTATTAACTTATCCGCCATTGATGGCTGCTGATATTTTACTTTATAAGACTGATATCGTCCCTGTTGGAGAAGATCAAAAACAACACCTTGAGCTTACTCGAGACCTAGCTGAACGCTTCAACAAAAAATTCAATGATATTTTCACTGTACCAGAAGTGCGCATCCCAAAAGTAGGTGCTCGTATTATGTCTTTAAATGATCCTACAAAGAAAATGAGTAAATCAAATCCTAATCCTAAAAGTTATATTTCCATGTTAGATGCTCCGAACACTATTACTAAAAAGATTAAGAGTGCTGTTACAGATACTGATGGTGAAATTCGCTTTAACCGAGAGGAAAAGCCTGCTGTTTCAAACTTGCTTTCAATCTACTCCTTATGTTCAGGGAAATCAATTGAAGAACTAGAAGAAGCATATAAAGGTAAGGGTTACGGAGAATTTAAACAAGATTTAGCTGATGTTGTTGTACGAACACTAGAACCGATTCAACAACGTTACAATGAGCTGATAGAATCTGAAGAATTAGACCGCATTCTAGATGAAGGTGCCGAGAAAGCAAATCTTGCGGCCTCAAAAATGGTTGAAAAAGCTGAACGAGCAATGGGCCTTGGAAGAAAGAAACGTTAATTTTTTTGACGCTAAAAAAAGCTAAGAGGGGTACCGTCTTCTAATTCAACAGTAAAGCTCCTTATTACATTAAAATGAAAAGTGCTCTCTTCTGTTTTCCACATGATCAAAATAAAAAGCGGACGAATATACTCGTCCGCTTTTTATTTTAATACCCGTTGTTCTTTTTCCAGATCTTACCCACGAAAAATGATAAACCTAATGTACCAACTAGAAGTACAATTGTTAGAATTTGCATGACTAAATACGCAAAACCGTCCATCGTTACCCCTCCCATATATTCGTTCTTCCTTCTTATTATAGGAGAGTTGATGTTTCTTGTAAATGTGAGAATCTAATGGTTCACTTGATGAACATAAATTAAGTTACTTTACACTCTCACCATGCTCAAGTTCCCATAACTTTTCAAAAAAGGCTTGTCCTTTGACCATTGATTCACACAAGTGATGGTGACGTGGTGACCAGCCGCCTTTAACTTCATTATATAATTCATGCCATGCTTCATCCCTTGATAGCATTTGAATACGAACATAGTCGCGTGGGTTCCATTCTGTATACCAATAACGTACTTCAGCATCATGGCCTGAATGATAAAGCTGATCAAGCGCCATATATAATAATTGTTTGAGTTGACGTTCTTTACGAGTCAGCCCGCGCATCTCATCTGGATCAGGTGATAGGATATGATATTCCTTTTGCTCATGACGTTCAATTAATTCAAATGTTTCAAATTCATTTTGCTCAAGCATTTCATAGACAATTTGATCCTGTCTTGGGGTAAGTCGACTTTTTCGGATCGGTGTTTTGTAGCCCATGGTGTCAACAGCAATAATCCCTTTTCCATCTGTGGCAATAAAGCAGTAATCAAGTTGAATACGTGACATATTCTTTCTTAAATAACTTTGTTGATGTACAGCTTCAAGTAATTCTTCAGGTAGATCTGTTAATTGGTTTTCAATATAATCATATAATTCCTGACTGACTTTTACTAAGATTGCTTGATCGAGAACTTCAATTCGATCATCACTTCGCCATTCAAAAAAATCACACACATTATAACCGTTTTCTTCCCCTTCAAACCAATTGACCCATACGTCCCTAATATGAACCATGTAAAGCCCCCCTTACTGTTAACGATTTGTATCCACAGTATGGGCAAGCTTAAGGTAGTTTATTCCACATTCAGTAGATTGATTCCATATTCTCAACTATTTATTTTTTCGTTCTCTTCGGTCAGGGATAGCCAAAGAACCAATCACCATTATCACCCCTATGATAAATAAATACAGTTCAGGTCTCGTAGCGATGAAATGCATATAATAAGAGAACTCATATCCCAGAGTTAAAATATTTAAATAAGCGAGTAAGCTAACACCTCCTGCAACAGCAAATCCAAACCCCACCAACATAATGAAAATCCTAACCATATTCACCCCCACCATTCTTTGCAATGTCATATAAACTTTCTTGTTCCATCCTTACGCCCCCTCACATAGTTGTAAAAACAAGATGCCTTGAGCCAATCTACGGATTTTATAGTGGTAAGTTCTTCTATCGATCTTCCTTTAAAATGCCTTAGTGCCGACTGAACAATATGATATCCACAACAATAACCAAGCCATCGAGGCACATCATTCATTCCACCACCATACAAATAATGAAGATGTCGCCCTCTTCCTTTGGTAAATAAATGAGGCTCTATCCACTGCTGAAACAAAGGGATCATTTCTTTTATGTTATACATATTTGTCCAAATGGCTATATACTTTTCCCCCACTTCCTTTTGTACAGCTAATTCCGCGAGTCCTTCCATAACCATTGATTCTAATAGAGAGATCGATTCTTCTTTTTCCTTCGTAATAAAAAGTCTAAATCGATGGTGGAACTCATGCGTGATCATTGCTTTTAATTCTGCATCTGACAATCCTTCATCGAGAAATAGGATGATTGCATTATCTATAGTCAGTCCATTCTTACCTCCTAGTTCTTTAATCGTTTCTTGATTTGAACTAGCTGGCAAAATATATATAGGAATATCTGGCGCTTTCCATTTTTTCTTTAAACTGTGAAAATGCTCTGAAATAATCGCCCAATAATGATGTTCAATAAAATGCTTTGTGACCTTTTCACAGTCCTCTTGAGGAGAAATGAGACCTAAATGAATCAAATGTCCTTGCAATGAGAACTCGGCGTTATTGAATAGCGGTTGTAAGGGAGCGATCAGCATTTTCTGATGCCACTGTTGTTTCTGTTGTAGAGTGATTTGGTTCGCCCATTCACCTTTATAATGGTTTAACCACTTGTCCGTTCTTACAACACCAATCATCATCACACCCTCTCTATTACTAAACTATGTTGCCACTAGAAAAAATGATTCCGCATATAGAAGAAAATTTCTTTTTTATTTTCGCTATGCATAGGATAGGGATGTCATTATGCACCTAGTTGCCCACCTTTTCATAAGATGTAGGAAGAATCATGGGCATGGAGGTGAAGTTATGTCCGACCAAGAGGAAACACGGAGGACAATACTTTTTATAGTGGCGGCCATTTTGTTTGGTTATTTTGCCTTAGGTATTGGTAAAGATAGCCCTACTAGTTCTGGTTCACTAACTGAAGATGTCATCCTCTTAGGTTGACCTTCACAATGGCTAGGATGGGTGGTAATCAATATGAATCGACAGAACGGCCCCTATAATTGCAATCATGGTCAGAATGGTTATAACAATAATAATCAAAAAAAAGAATCCTATAATTTATCCCCCCAACAAATTGCAGTTATTGCCGCTTTAGCTACGAATGCCCTGACCGTTCGAGCGGTACTTGTCGATAATGAACAAAATGTGGAAATTGTCTTACAGGGCAATCTTCGCCAACAAACACAATTAGAAAAGATTATCGACAAAGTAAGTGAGATGCCGTTTGGGGACGTGATAGATGCATTCATGAATCGAAAAAAATAATCATACTAGTCCAAGAACAATGAAAAAGCCCCACTCAAGGAGGGGCTTTCTGTTTATAACTACATCATTTTTCAAAGTTGATTTTTCCTTCATTCGTTATGGTCAGAACAGCATCAAACGATTGCTCTCCTTTTTTAAAGCCCTTGATTGAGTTTGTCTTCCCTTTTTCAAGTAAAGATTTTATAATTGGCTCCGTCATCCTTTTACCCAACAACGTTTTAGATAAGGTAAAGGAACATTTTTTAGCTTTGTAATTTGAACACCCATAAAACGTTCCCCTATCAACAATTTCCCCTTTGCACAAGCGACAGGTCCCAACTACCTTTTTAGTGCCTTTACTTCTTTGTTTAAAAGGTCGTCTTTGTATAGAAGATGTATCAAACTGAGTAAAATCCCAATTCTTTGATTGAGATGCGGCTTCCTCAATCAAATGAATAGATAGCTTTTTTGCTTGCTCCATAAATGCCTCTGAAGAAGCGTCACCTTCTCCAATTTCGCTTAGGCGTTGTTCCCACTTTGCTGTCATTTCAGGGGAAGCAAGAATACTAGAGCCAAGAGCTTCTATTAATAAGCACCCTTTAGGAGTAGGAGATACAATGTTTTTCTCTACAATCATGTAACCACGATCTTTTAGGATCGATATAATTCCAGCTCTTGTAGCCTCTGTACCAAGTCCTTGAGCCTCCATTAATACTTTCTCTAACTCTTTATCTTCAATCGACTTTCCAGCAGCTTTCATTACAGTAATCAGTTGACCTTCCGTGTAACGTTTTGGTGGTTGGGTCATACTTTCTTTTACATTGGATTTCACAACCGTTCCTTCTTCCCCATTTGAGAGTGGTGGAAGGAGGACATCTTGATTATTTTTCGACTCATTGTAAATAATCTTACGCCATCCTTCTTGAAGCATCTGCTTTCCTTTCGATTGAAAAGTTGCCCGGTCTTCTACCGTTGTTTCAATATGACTATGACTTATTATTGCTTCTTGTTCATGCGCTGCAAGCAAGGATCGTACAATAAGGTCATAAATTTTCCTCTCTTCACCTGTAAGCTTTTCAACATTTGGCACTTGTTCAGTTGGGATAATCGCATAGTGATCGCTCACTTTTAGATCATTTACATATCTCCGATTAGCTTTTAAGCTTTTAATCGGTAAGGGAAAGTAAGCTTGATACTCTTTAAATTGAGCCAATTTAGATAAAATTGTAGAAAAGGTATCAGCTTCTCCTTTGGTAATGAAGCTGGAGTCTGTTCTTGGATAAGAGATATATCCTTTCACATATAGTTTCTGAGCAACGTCCAATGTCTTTTTTGGCGAGAATTTATATCGTTTGTTTGCTATTGCTTGTAAGCTCGATAAATTGTATAAATACGGTGGTTGGTAACGTTTTTTCTCTTCCTTGATTGCTGTTACAGCTGCCGATTTCCCCTCACAAAATTGAGCTATTTGCTTTGCTTGTTTAGCGGATTGTACTCTTGTTTCACCTTTTTTATGCCAAGTCCCCTCATAGATTTTTTCTTCCATCTGAAAGGTTGCCTTTACTTCCCAAAAAGGTTCTGATTTAAATGCTTTTATTTCTTTTTCTCTCTTTACAATTAATGCTAAAGTTGGTGTTTGAACACGTCCAGTTGAAAAGATATCATTTATCCCTTTTTCACCCAAAAGTAAGGTATACGCACGAGAGGCATTCATTCCGATCATCCAATCAGCACACGCACGACTTAACGCCTCATAATAAAGAGGACGTGTTTCTTGTTCCGATTTTAAATGCTGAAAACCTTCTTCTACAGCTTGCTTCGTTAAGGACGACAACCATAATCTTTTTAGCGGCTTAGTGGACTTACATTGTTCAATAATAAGCCTAACGATCAATTCCCCTTCTCGTCCTGCATCCCCTGCCATAATAATCTCAGAAACAGCCGGATTTCCAATGAGCTTTTTCACCACTTGAAACTGTTTATACTTGCCCTTACTTACTTGAAATTCAAACGTTTCTGGCAATATTGGCAAGGTGTCAAGCTTCCATGCCTTCCATTTTTGATGATAATGCTCCGGGGGTCTGAGCTCACAAAGATGTCCCACAGCCCATGTGACAAATGCTCCACGTGGAAAGGTGGCGCAAGGCTTTATTTCAATCGCACCTTGTAGTTTCTTTGATGGAAAAGGGGCTGCAAGCTTTGCACCTTGATCAGGTTTTTCCGCAATAATTAACTTCATTTAAACTCCCCCTTGTTAGAACAAGTATAACGTAAAACATCGAATAAAGGGAACGTCCGTACTCCTATTTTTATTCAAAATAAGCATACAAGGTATATCAACCTTGTATGCTCGATTTCACTTTATAAAGTTCTCTTCAAACCATCTTTTAGCATCGATTACTTCTTCCCTAGTTAACTGATGACCACCCTCACCCCAATACTCTGTTACATTTGCTCCTGCTCGGTTCAAGTCATCAATAAGTTTTTTCGTTTCTTTAGCCGGGATTAATGGATCAAGTTTACCTGCCCCTATAAAGATAGGGACCTCATTAGCAGACGGTATCTCAACATCCCTTCGTGGCACCATAGCATGGAAAAGGGCAGCACCCTTCAGTGAAGACTGACAGTGATAAAGTAAACTAGCTGCAATGTTTGCCCCGTTTGAATAACCGATCGCCACGAGATTCTCTCTATTAAAATGATAATTCTCTGCGGCTTCATCAAGAAATTCATTCAATTCCTTCGTGCGGAAGATCAGGTCCTCTTCATCAAAGACTCCTTCACTAAGTCTCTTAAAAAACCTTGGCATCCCGTTTTCTAAAACATTTCCACGAATCCCTAATACAGCGGCTTTTGGAGCAATAATATCTGCAAGTGGTAAAAGATCTTCTTCATTTCCCCCTGTACCGTGCAATAATACTAAAGTAGGCAGATTTTCTTCTGTTGCTTCCTTAAAAATATGCTTCACCACAGATCCCTCCTAACTCATTATTGTTTTGTATCTAGCGGCTTTAATTTCGCTTCAATTTCGGCACGTTGATCCTCAAAATAAGGTGGGAGAGATAAACGTTCCCCTAACGTTTCAAAAGACTCATCTCCTTCAAATCCAGGACCATCCGTTGCTAATTCAAAAAGAATTCCATTTGGCTCGCGGAAGTATAGAGATCTAAAATAATATCGCTCAACAAATCCTGAATTCGGTATCCCAGTTTCTTTAATATACTCTACCCATTTGCGCATATCTTCTTCATCTTCTACGCGGAATGCTACATGGTGTACGCTTCCTCTACCTGGACGCTCACGATCGAGGTCGCGACGCTCTTCAAGGTGGATTTCAGCACCAGATCCACCCTCTCCCGTTTCAAATACTCGAACAGGCTTTTGACCTTCCTCAAGTGGCGCATATTGTCTCGTTTCTCTAAAACCCATAATAGACGTTAACACTTTTTCCGTTAATTCTGGTCTAGATACCGTTAGAGTAACTGGGCCTAATCCATAAATCGCATGCTCCACTGGAACCGGGCTACCTTCCCAAGCTTTTCCACCCTTCACACCAATGTCATGTTGATCAGAAACTAAAACTAAGCGCTGTCCTTCAAAATCTCTAAATGATAAAGTAGCTCTGCCAGAATGTTTAGTGATCTCCTCATACTCTACCCCATACTCAGCAAAACGAGTTTTCCAATAATCAAGCGCTGCATCATTAGGCACCCGTAATGATGTAGCTGTAATACTATTTGTTCCAGGATACGTTTGACCTGCATGAGGGATTTCAAAAAAGGTTAAGTCAGTCCCAGGGTTGCCGCGCTCGTCTGCGTAAAATAAATGATAAACAGATGGATCATCTTGATTAATTGATTTCTTGACCAATCTCATACCTAAGATCTCCGTATAAAAACGATAGTTCTCTTTTGCGTTTGCTGTAATAGCTGAAACATGATGCTGGCCTTTTAATGGTTTTCTAGTCATGTTTTTCACTCCTTAATAGATGTTTTAGTATTATGCACTTCCACTTTTTTCAACAATCTAAGCAATTCCTTTTGTTCCTCTTTATTAAGACCTTCAAATTGAGAAGCTTGAAATAGTTCTTGCTTAGGTACTACTTCTCCAAAAAGTTCTTCCCCTTTTTTGGTTAATCGGAGAATTTTTGTTCTCCACTCTTGATCTCTTTTGACTAGTTCTAACTTTTCAAGTCTTACGATCGATTGTGTAATATTCCCTTTCGTCACAAAAAGCTTTTCTGCTAATTCTTGTTGTGATAAAGGTTGATGCGTACCAATTTGTACAAGTAAATCAAATTGAGAGGTAGTTAAGTTCCATTGACTTAAATGTTGATTGGATAAGCGAATACTTGCATGGTATAAACGAGCCAGGCGAAACCAGATCAATAAATTCAGTTTTTCTTGATGTTTTGATTGATTAAATATTTTTAACACCTCCAACTTTAATCAGTTTAGTGCTAAACTGATTAAAAGTAAAGAATCCTGCTCAACTAGTTTTTCCTCACACAAAATTCTTGATGTTTAATAAAGTGCTGTTCGGGAACTTATCATGTAAGAACAAATTTAGAATAATAGAGAGGACTGATTGGATGTTGTTACGTGCAAAAACGTTAAAGTCGTATTCTATGTTAGCTAGCGATGGTGAATTAGGTTCATTAGATGATTTTTATTTTGATTCAGACACAGCTACTATTCGATACTTTGTAGGGGATACAAGAACTTGGTTTTTTGGTGGCAAAGTACTTTTAAGTCCACTCTCATTTAAGGAAGTAGATCGTTCAAACGAGCGAATAGCTGTTCATGCAACGAAAGACCAAATCAAGGATAGTCCAAAACCTGAGTCCCACGAGCCTATTACAAGAAAGTATGAGCAAGAATTAAGTTCATATTACGGATGGGAAGGCTATTGGGCTGGTGCAGCTACTAGAAGAGATATGAGTGGTTTTCAAGCTCATGCTCCAATGATGCCACCTATTTTTAATCCTGAACCAATTGATTCTAATCCTGGAGTACAAGCTGATGCTAACCAAGCACAAGATTATCAAAATGATGAAGATCGATTGCTGGTAAGCGTAGAGGATATTAAAGGCTATAAAGTTCACTCAATTGGTGGAGAAGTTGGTAAAATTCATGATTGTGTCATTGATGATGAAGATTGGAAAATACGCTATTTTGTAGTAAATGTTGGTGGTTTTTTAAATAAAGAATTAGTTTTAGTTTCAATTGAATGGTTAAAAGATGTTAACTGGCGCGACCATACCATCACCATCGATCTTGATAATGAATTGATTGAGCAAGCACCTGAATTCACCTCAGATGCACCGATTACGAGAGAAGACGAAGCAAAGCTTTATGCTCACTATAACCGTCCTATATACTGGGATGCCCGCTAAATCCTCATATTTTTTGCACTCAGAAATCGCCAGACTTCATACAAGAAGCCTGGCGGTTTTTTCTATATTTTTAACAAATCGAAATTGATCCCTTATCGATTCCCTATGAATGGTGTACAATAGTACGTAACATTCGTCGGTATAAAAAGGAGACAATCATGACTACCTACCAAATTATTTCCCGACCATCTGCTTTTACCACTTTCACGAGAAAAGAATGGGCGGATCTATCAGATAAAACGTCCATTTCTTTAACAGCTGAAGAAAGAGTACAGCTCCAAGGCTTAAATGAGACTATCTCAAAAGAAGAAGTTCAAGACATTTACTTACCATTATCAGAGCTCTTATACATGCATATTAAACATTCGAATCATCTACACAATGACTTGAATCAATTTTTCCAAAAGAAAACCAAAAAAGTTCCATTTGTTATTGGGATCGCAGGCAGTGTGTCAGTCGGAAAAAGTACGACTGCACGTCTTATTCAAGCTCTCGTCTCTCGCTTTCCTACAAAGCCGAAAGTAGATCTTGTTACAACCGATGGCTTCCTTTATCCTAATGCCATTTTAGAAGAACGTGGGTTAATGAAGCGTAAAGGATTTCCTGAAAGTTATGATATTGAGAGCTTACTTGGTTTTCTTACAGATTTGAAATCTGGTTCCGCTTACATTGAGACTCCTCTATATTCTCATCTTACGTATGACCGACTTACTGAAAAACAAATTGTAGAGGAGCCAGATGTAGTGATCGTCGAAGGGATCAATGTGCTTCAAGTGAATAAGAAAAACAAAAAAATCCCTCAAATGTTCGTTTCCGATTTCTTTGATTTTTCGATCTACGTAGATGCTGAAGAAGACAACATTTTAAGCTGGTATATTGAAAGATTTAAATTATTAAGAAATACAGCCTTTCAACAGCCAGAATCCTTCTTCCATCGTTATCGACATTTATCGGATACAGAGGCCGTTCATTTTGCCACTGATATTTGGAAAAGTATTAATGGAGTGAATCTTGAAAGAAACATTAGACCTACTAAAAATCGTGCAGACCTGATCTTAAAAAAAGGTGAAGGGCATAAAGTAGAAGAGATTCAAGTAAAGAAAAAATAACAATAGCCGAGCGTTGAATTCCCTTCAGCGCTCGGCTTTAATTAATTTGGCAGCTTATTTACAAACAGAGGAAAAAATTGAAGCAGCCACTGAATAAATCCTTGCTCAGTTGGTTGTTCAACAAGTGGTACGACTTTTGTTTCTTTATGATGTGGTTCTAATTGAACTTCTTTGATTAACCTACCACCCTCGCCTCTTACTTGTAACATGCCTTTACTTGTTACTTCATACTCTATTCTTTCCTCCTGTTTAGTAACAAAAGAAATATCGCTCAACAGCTCATATTTCTGCCCAGTCTCATCCTGGAATTGCTTTTCTTCACTAAGGGTATGGGTTTTGTACGTATCGAATCCATAATCAAATAACATCTTCATGTCATGATAGGATGCCTGGGAAGTGGGTGCATTTAAAGTGACAGCAATTAATTCAGTATCGTCACGTTCAACCGCTGTAGAAAGTGTAAAGCCAGAGCGTTGAACAAATCCATTTTTCACTCCTGTTACACCCTCATACTCCCATAACATTCGATTATGGTTGTAAATCGTTGTTTCCCAGCCCTCTCCAATCCACTCCATCTCTTTTGTTTGTACAATTTCTCTAAACGTATCATTCTCCATTGCATATTGTGTGATTAAAGCGAGATCATGCGCTGTTGTGTAATGCTCTTCATCAAAAAGACCATGAGGGTTGGTAAAGTTAGAATTAGTGACACCAATTTCTTCTCTTACGAATCGATTCATCCTCTTAGCAAAAGCTTCTTCGCTGCCATCCATATGTTCAGCAATGGCTAGACCTGCGTCATTTCCAGAGTTAATCATAAGTCCCTGAATAAGCTTCAACATACTCACTTCTTCACCGGGCAACAAATAGACCCGTGTCCCTATCACATCCATTACATCTTCACTTGTGGTAACCACATCATGGAGATTCCCTTCTTCAATGGCTACAATTGCTGTAATCATTTTAGTTACACTTGCAGGGTACATCTTTTTCTCACTATCTTTTTCCCAAAGAATTTCATTAGTCGTTCCATCTATCAAAATCGCTGTTTCACTTTCTATATCTACCTTCGTAGATGCATTCATTTTCTGGTGAAAAGACATCATAAAGAAGATAATAGTAAAAAAGAACAAGATGTTTGTACCATTTATGTTGCTTAGCTTGCTCACTTATTTTTCCTCCTTTTATCCATGAAAGTCTACCCTCCAGTTTCCCTTTAAAAAAAGAACTTGGCCACATGACCAAGTTCTTACTAGCAGACTATCTAATGGCTACATTACCCTTTAAATAATTGAACGAACATCTTACCATAAGGACCACCATCAACAATTCCGATTCCTACTTCAGTGTAGTTACCGCCTAGAATATTCGCACGGTGACCGTCAGAATTCATAAGTGCTTGATGAGCAGCTTCTACAGTTTGGTTTCCAGCAAGGTTCTCACCAGCTGTATTGTACTGAACACCAAATTGATTCAGCATGTCAAACGGAGAACCGTAAGTTGGAGATTGATGTGCAAAATAATTGTTGTCAATCATGTCTTGAGCTTTAACACGTGCAACTTCTGTTAATTCTAGATCTGCTTTCAAAGGAGCTAAACCTTGTTTTTGACGTTCTTCATTTACTAGGTCTACCATTTGTTGCTCTTCAGCAGTTAAACCTTCAGCTTTTTGCTCTGCATTTTGCTCAGGTTGCTGCGATGGTGCAGGTTGTGGTGCAGGCTGAGCCGGTTGTGCTTCTGGTTGCTCTTCTTGTGTTGGAGCTTCTTCTTTAGGTTCTTCTGTTTGTGGTTGTTCAGCTGCTGGTTCTTCAACCTTTTGTTCTGGAGCTGGTTGTTCAGCTTTGATTTCTTTTTCCAATTCTGGAAGTGTAATATTCCATTGACTTAACAAGTCTTCAAGATTACTAGATTGTTTCACTTGATCTAATAATTTTTGAATAGACTCTTGATCTGCACCATTAAGTGCAATCACGTGCTTTTGAGTGTATACATTTTTATTTGGCTGTTCAGCTGCACTAGCCGATCCAGCAAAACCTGCTGCAACTGTTGCAGCTGCGATTGTTGTTACAAGAAATTTCTTCATGAAAATGCCTCCTTGAAGGTAGTTGTTTTTTGGTACATCAAAATCCTAGCATAGAATCTAGCACGATCCTATGGTAAATCATGCATATAATTGTATAATCAAACTTATTCACACTTTCCAAGAACCCTTATATTATAAGGAAAAAAAGCTCTTCATGTAGATATGTATTCTTCTTTTATTCATATTTTTATAGATTTACACAAGGTTCGTTACAGAAATGTAAAAATGGAAGTTGAGGCTGATACCTAAAAGGTTTCACTCCTTTTCCAAGCAGATTGGAAAAGATTTCAGGGAGTAATGTTCAAATTTTTTTGCTAGCTTAGTAAATAGCTTTAGAAAACAGGAGGTTTTTTCAATGAAGAAGTTTTTCATTACTGCTTGTGCAATCGCCCTTTCCCTTACTGGCACTCACTTAGCACAAGCTGCATCTCACAGTCACACTGTACAAACTGGAGATACACTCTATCAATTAGGACAAGATTATAGCGTTTCTACTGAAGCGATTAAACAATTAAATAATAAACAGTCAGCTTCTATCTCAGAAGGAGAGACTTTGCAAATACCTGCAGCCGTTTCAAGCGAAGAACGTGAACTATTAGCTCGTTTAGTTCATGCTGAAGCACAAGGTGAACCCTATGCAGGAAAAGTAGCGGTGGCAACTGTGGTTCTAAATCGTGTTGATCATCCCGACTTCCCTAATTCAATTAAAGAAGTTATTAACGAAATAGGACCTTCAGGTCATTATGCTTTCTCACCTGTTCAAAATGGTATGATTGACCAAGTTGCCGATCAAGATGCTAAAGATGCTGTCCAAGAAGCGATTGCTTACCAAGGCAATAGTCAAGGCTCGATCTATTTTTATAATCCTGAAATCGCAACAAACCATTGGATCGGCACGCAAACAGAAACAATTCGGATTGGAAAACATGTCTTTGCTAAATAAACAATCAATAAAAAGCCAACACTAACTCAAAGTGTTGGCCTCTATTTACATATCATTAAAGCAACTTTACATTTCTTCCATTAAAGCAGACTTAAGACTCATGACTTTAAGCTCATTTCTATCCTACGAAGTTTTTTTGGATTAGAACGATGCAGAGAGGGAATAAGAGGCATAACCTAGAATATACCTAATAAGAAACAAATAAGGTGGTGTTTCGCATGAGCCGATTATCTAAAGTGAGTTCACTTCGAGCAAATCGAATTCATACAAGCTTTGTCAATAAAATGTCTAATTCAAGTGGAGTCAACCCTATAACTCCAGTAGAAAAAATAGAACCAACTAAGAATCCAACAAAACACTCCACTGAAAACCACCTTAGTAGTTTTGATTATTATTATGAAAAACAACTAAGATCCCAAACCTCCTCATTGATTCAAAAACAACCTAAATCCATTGAGGATGAACCTGAAAATGAACCACAAGTAAACGAAGTAAAAGAACTCTTTATTAAATTCATTAAGAGCTATAATCAGCTTATTCTCACTTTAAAACATTCAGATCAACTTACATGTGATCAATATACTGCGCGTCTTCATCATGTTTACAATGAATTTGCAGAAAATTTAGAATTAAATGGTGTAATTCAAAACGAAAATTATTTATTAACTTTCAATGAGTATAGATTTAATCAGTTAAAGGAGTCGAATGAATGTTTAAAGTCAGAAGTTATCTCTGATTTTATGAAGCAGATTTTAGAAGAATATCAATTCATTTTGCGGGATAAAGAAGTTGCCCGTTCACACAGTAATCCGTATGACAAAGTTCCGATTTATGAAAAAGGGCTACTGATTGAAGAGAGGCTATAAGTGCCTCTCTTTTTTTGTGTGTAATCGCTCGCTCTATGTTTCTAATCGAAATAATTTGATACAATAAGGAAAAACTAGGGAGTGAGCATGGACATGAAGGTTATTCTTTCACATCAAAATATTGATTTTGATGGCATTGCATCGATGATAGCCGCTAAAAAGCTATACCCTGATGCCATTCTAGCGATTTCAGATAAGCTCGACCGCAGTGTAACACCATATATGGCTATTTATCGAGACCTTTTTCAGTTTTCTTCCTATCAAGATGTTCATTGGGATACTGTTACTACGTTAATCTTAGTTGATGTGGCTTCAATTAGTCGTACAGGGATCCCTACTGATGAGCTTATTGACGACGTTCCTATTAAAATTTATGACCACCACCCTCCTTTTACCTATCAAAGCAACCATCGAATTGAAGAAGTAGGTGCAACTGTTACTCTATTAATAGAGGATCTTACTAATAAGAACCTTTCACTGACAAAAGATGAGGTTAATTTATTTGGATTAGGCTTGTATTCAGATACAGGAAATTTCACGTTTCATTCCACGACTTCAAGGGATTTTGAAGCCGCTGCATTTTTAATGAAAAACGGATTAGATATTGAAATAGTCAATCGCTTTGTAACACCTGTATTAACTGAAGGAGAGCAACAATTATTTAACACCTTATTTAAATCTCAAACCACTCATTATCTAGATGGACTACATATTATTATTGCTTCCTACGAGCAAGATCGTTTTCAAAATGGCTTATCAAGTTTAACTGAAAAATTACTTGATACATCATCGGCAGATGGCATCATTGTCATCGTGAAAATGGGTAAACATGTACATATTGTATGTCGTGCTAGTTCCTCACGTATAAACTTTCAAAGCTTCATCAAAAATATAGGAGGCGGTGGGCATACACAAGCAGCCTCTGCTATGATAAAAAATGCCACAATTGAGGAATCGGTAGCAACCGTGCGAAAGCAGTTAGCTACTATTATCGAAAAGGCTGTATTAGCGGAAGATATCATGAGTTCACCAGTGAAAACGATCCGTGAAGATGAGAAAATCTCTGATGCTAAAGAAGCGATGATTCGTTTTGGGCATACAGGATTTCCGGTATTAAATGAGGATAGCCAACTCGTTGGAATCATTTCTAGAAGAGATGTAGACAAAGCTATGCACCATCGCTATGGACATGCTCCCATCAAAGGCTATATGACACGAGATATTATCACTCTTCCACATACAGCAACAATGGAAGAAATCCAACGGGACATGATGACTCACAATATTGGTCGTATCCCTATTATGAAAGGTGATAAAGTAGTAGGAATTGTTTCAAGATCAAACATCATTAGTCACTTACAGAAGAATAACCTTAAAGACTCCAAGCCAGACTTAATTGAAAAACTGAAAGGCACTCTTGACAGCGAACAATATCAATTGCTTTCATTGATTGGAAAAGAAGCAGATCGTTTTGGAGTTAAAGCCTATTTAGTTGGAGGATTTGTAAGAGATTTATTTTTGGAGCGTCCTAATGAAGATGTCGATGTCGTCATTGAAGGAGATGGTATTGGATTTGCTCAAACTCTTGCAACTACACATGGAGGAGAAGTCAACCCTCATGAAACTTTCGGTACCGCAACTTGGACTACTGAGAATCATTTAAAAATTGACATCGTCACCTGTCGAACAGAGTATTATGAGGAATCAGCTGCACTTCCTACTGTGAAAGCTTCAAATATTCATGAAGATTTAACAAGGCGAGACTTTACGATCAATGCAATGGCTCTATCCATATCAGAACATTCTTTTGGAGAACTGTTAGATGATTACCAAGGACTTAAAGATCTAAAAGCCAAAAAAATTAGAATCCTACATCCTATGAGTTTTGTTGAAGATCCGACTCGAATATTTCGTGCTGTTCGTTTTGCTACTAGGTTTGGCTATAATCTGGATAAGGAGACAGCAAGGTTAGCAAAAGAAGCCGCCACTCCCCTTGGTCAGTTAAGCCAAACAAGATTACTCCATGAAATATTCTTAATCCATGAGGAAGCAGCAGACCTGACTCCCTATAAAATGTTAGAAGATCTAAATGTATGGAATACACTCTTTGGTCACCAACCAAGAAAATCCTCTTGGAAGCATGTAGAAAACCTTCTGACCAAACCTAATGTAGATGTTTTCGAAGTCATTTTAGCTCTTTGTCTTCCTTTATCAAGTTGGGAAACGCTTATCACTTCATTCATAACAACTGCTAAATCAAGATCCTTTGTAGAAGGTCTTAAAAGCTTTCGAGCCTTACAATTAGACTCCACTAATCGTTTAAATGACTGGCACGAACTCTTACACGGTATAAAAGATGATGTGTTAGAATTTATTAGCTTAGATCCGCTCTACCCACATCAAGCAACGCTTCAGCTTTATTTAAAGAAGCGCCGTGAGCTTACTCCTTTATTAACAGGCCATGACCTCATTGAGCTTGGTTTAAAGCCAGGACCTTCGTTTCGGGAGCTTCTATTGTCCCTTGAGAGTAAACAAATGGAAGAGAATCTGTTAACTAAAAATGAAGCGGTCAACTGGGTTTTAGAAGAAATAAACAAAATAGAAGCTAGCCAGTAAAATGATATGGCTAGCTTCTATTTTTATAAATAACCCATCTCTTTGGCTTGTGTTATTAATTCATCTCTAAAGTTAGGATGAGCAATATCGATAAGTGCTTGCGTACGCTCACGTATCGTTTTTCCACGCAATCTGGCAACCCCATATTCAGTGACAATATAATCAACATCATTTTTCGAAGTTGAGACGACTGAACCTTTTGCAAGAGTTGGGACTATTTTTGATATCGTCCCACCTTTAGTCGTTGAATGGAGGCAAATAATACCTTTCCCACCTCTAGCCATTCGAGCACCTATACCAAAATCTCCTTGACCACCCGTCGAAGAATAATACCTTCCGCTGATGGATTCAGAATTACATTGCCCTAGGAAATCAACTTCAATCGTCGCATTAATTGTAACGAGTTGAGGAATCGTTGAAATTAAACGGCTGTCATTTGTCTCGTCCACTGGATACATTTGCACCTGTTTGTTTTGGTCCATAAAGTCATATAATCTTTTTGTGCCAAAAGCAAAAGTCGCTGTCATACTTCCTTTATGTAGTGGATTAGACATATTAGAAACTGCTCCACTCTCAAATAAATCCACTACTTTATCTGGAATCATTTCTGTAAAAATGGTGAGATCTCGATGATCTTTTAGGAAATTCATGATCGCATTTGGAATCGCTCCAAAGCCGATTTGCAAAGTGTCTCCATTTTGAATAAGATCAGCCACGGTTTTCCCGATGATTTCATCTTCAGGACGAAGAGGAATTTCAGGTGTAGCTGGCAACTCAACGTGATGTTCAAATAAAGCATCTACTTGCGATATATGAATACGATTTAGACCATACGTCCTCGGCATGTTTTCATTCACTTCTAAAATAATACGTCTTGCCTGCTTTAATAATGGTGCAACATAATCACAATTAGTTCCTAAACTAAAATAGCCCTCTTCATCCATTGGCGATACTGTAGCCATAATGACCTGGTCATTTGTCGCCTCTTTCAAAATTTCTGGTAGGTCTGAAAAATGATTAGGTAAAAGATCTACTTCATGATCGTAAAACGCTCTTCGTTCATCTTTATTTAAGAACATCGAAATAATTTTAACTTTAGATGGGTCTAACGATAAGACTGGATGAAGAGACAACATTTGAAACAGTCGGTTCCCTTCCAATCGATCATGGTCAGCCAAAGCCTTCATCAATGCTGGTGGCTCGCCTACCGCTAACGGTACAATGATGTCTTCACGTGGTTCAATAACTGATACCGCTTCCAAGGAAGTTGCAGTTTGTTTTTGATTATATAGGTCTTGCACATTCATGACATATCCTCCTACATCCTATCGAGAAAGAATTCCCCAATATTTCATCTTATGTTTTGAATCCCCTCAAGCAATAATAATACTACGTTCTACCCTTGTAACCAAGACAATCATCTTTCTTTTTTATCTCAAGATTAAAGAAACACTTTTCAGGATAGTCTAACTTTTCTATCATTATTTAGTCTCATTCATTATTATTTACGAATCCAAAGAAACCACACACGAAAATAATCCCAATCTGTAAAGTAAATATAACTAGGATTAATGGCGTTTTTCCACAAATTTCGATAAATTTCCACAGCGATACAAATACAATCTGATATAATGAAGGGCATGAAAACAATCAGAGAACAGAGAATGATTTAATTGCTCTTTATTGTTAGATAGGAGGACTTTTGGTGGACACACGAACGAAACGATCAGTACAACGTAAACGTAGACCTCGAAAGCGAAAGAAATTATATGTCTCTTTCCTTTTACTTTTCTCTTTCCTATTTCTTTCGACCGCTGCATTCGCTGTACTTCAATATGAAATAGGTAAAAGTAATGCAAATCAAAACTTATCTGAAAACACAAATACCACTACGGAAAATACGGAAGAACAAGAATTCCAATCAAAAGAACCTGAAAATAATGAACCAATTAATGTACTCTTAATCGGCGTTGATACTGCTGATGATGAACCAGCAAGAACAGATACAATTATGGTTGCTCAATATGACCCTAAAAATGGTGATGCTAAATTAGCTTCCATCATGCGTGATACGTATGTAGAAATTCCAGGTTATCGAGATAATAAAATTAATGCTTCATTCTTTCTAGGCGGACCTGATTTGTTGCGTGAAACCATTGAACATAATTTCGGTTTAGACCTACACTATTATGCGATGGTGAATTTTGATGGGTTTGTGGAAGTAGTTGATACTGTTGCCCCAAATGGCATAGAAGTTGATGTTAAAGATCCAATGTATTACTCTTCAGGGAGTACAGAGATAAATTTCAAACCAGGCCTTCAAAAACTTGATGGTAAGGAAGCATTAAATTACGTGAGGTTTAGAAGTGATGCTAATAATGATTTTGGGCGTGTTCAACGCCAACAAGAAATGATTTCTCTTATTAAAGATGAAGTATTATCGGTTTCCGGTATCACTCGCGTTCCTCGTCTGATCGGTTCAATTGAACCGTATTTAGATACGAATATCAAAACAACTAGATTACTTAGTCTTGGTCGTGATTTTTTGTTGAACCCAGTAGATGATATCGATACATTACGTATTCCTGTTCAAGATGGATATTATGATGAATACTACAGTCATGCAGGATCCGTTTTAGAGCTTGATTTCGAAAAGAATCGTGAAGCAATAAATTCATTTTTCTCTAACCCTTCAGAAGGATTTGCAAATGACTCACAAACAAAAGATGAAGATGGGAAAGACTTGTAAAAAAAGCTCATTGCCTATAGCGGCAATGAGCTTTTCACTTCTCTAATATTGTTTAAATACTAGAGTGGCGTTATGTCCACCAAACCCTAGTGAGTTATTTAATACAGCCCGAACTTGTTGGTGTCTCGCTTCATTCGGTACATAATCTAAATCACATTCAGGATCAGGAGTTTCATAATTTGTCGTTGGAGGGATAACCCCTTCTTTAATGGCTTTGACAGAAAAGATTGATTCTATCGCTCCTGCAGCACCAAGTAAGTGACCCGTCATAGATTTTGTAGAACTAATAGCAAGCTTAGTTGCATGCTCACCAAAAACGGTCTTTACAGCCATTGTTTCAAACTTATCATTGTAAGGGGTGCTTGTTCCATGTGCATTCATGTAATCAATATCTTCAGGAGTTAATCCTGCATCCTCGATGGCTTGTTTCATCGCACGAGCCCCGCCTTCTCCTTCAGGTGCAGGAGCAGTCACATGATGAGCATCACCAGTTGCACCGTAACCAACGATTTCAGCATAGATCGTAGCACCGCGCTTTTCAGCTGATTCAAGACTCTCAAGAATTAAAATCCCAGCTCCTTCACCCATTACAAAACCATCGCGATTTGCGTCAAATGGACGTGAAGCATTTTCAGGATTATCAGTTGTCGTCACAGCTTTAGCTGCACAGAACCCTGCTACTGACATATTCGTAATTGGAGCCTCTGCCCCTCCTGTGATCATAACATCCGCATCACCGCGCTGAATAACTTTAAAGGCATCACCAATTGAATTCGTTCCTGATGCACATGCTGTAACCGAGCATGAGTTAATGCCTTTTGCTCCCGTGATAATCGATACTTGCCCTGAAGCCATATCAGGAATTAACATCGGCACAAAGAATGGACTAACACGCCTGTGTCCTTTTTCAATAAACGTACGGAATTGCTGTTCAAAAGTCTCCATACCGCCTATCCCAGATCCAATCCATACACCTACACGATTTGCAATATCCTCAGTCACTTCAAGATTAGCATCTTTTAAAGCCATAAGAGAGGCAGCAACTGCAAATTGAGTGAAGCGATCCATCTTTCTAGCTTCTTTTTTATCCACAAATTTACTAGGATCAAAATCCTTTACTTCTGCTGCTACTTTCATCGGAAATTCCTCAGCGTTCACACGAGTTAATAAACCAATGCCGGACTCTCCTTGAATCGCTCTTTCCCAAGTTGTTTCTGCACTTAATCCAAGTGGTGTTACTGCACCAATACCTGTAACTACGACACGTCTTTTTTCCACAACGATTCTCTCCTTTTCTTTAACTAATTCTATTTACTACTATTAACGTCCCCAACGTAGGGCAACCGATCCCCATACTAATCCTGCACCAAAACCTACAAGGACTAGAATATCTCCATCTTTAATTTTACCACTGTTCAACTCGTCTACCATAGCCATTGGGATAGAAGCTGAAGAAGTGTTACCGTATTTATGTACGGTCTTTGACATCTTTTCTATAGGAAGCTCTAGACGTTCACGAGCAGCTTCCATAATACGGATATTCGCTTGGTGAGGCACGAGGAAATCAACATCTTCCTTCGTTAAGCCAGCTTTGTGTAAGACTGAAAGAGATGATTCTCCCATTTGTCTTACTGCAAATTTAAACACTTCACGGCCATTCATTTCTAAGAAATCACCTTTTTTATTGATATGCATTGCACCAGCACCATCAGCTCCAAGTTCAAAAGCTAGAAGCCCTTTACCTTCTGAAACCGGTCCTAAAACAGCGGCCCCTGCACCATCTCCAAAAAGGACAGCCGTATTACGATCAGAGAAATTTGTTACTTTAGATAGTTTCTCAACCCCGATAACGAGCACATGCTTATATGCTCCTGTTTCAATAAATTGCTGCCCTGTTGCCAATCCATAAATAAAACCTGCACACGCAGCACTTATATCCATAGCAGCTGCTTTTTTAGCACCAAGACGCTCTTGGATTAAAGAAGAAACTGTTGGGAATGCCATATCTGGTGTCACTGTAGCGACTAAAATTAAGTCGATCTCCTCTGCTGAAACTCCTGCATGCTCTAAAGCTTTTTGTGCCGACTCAAAAGCCATATCTGAAGTATCAATATCATCTGTAGCGAAGCGACGCTCTTCAATTCCTGTGCGAGTTTTAATCCACTCATCAGAAGTATCAAGTTTCTTTTCAAAATCTGCATTTGTCACTAGTTGATTTCCAATATAGCTCCCCATACCATAAATCCCAGCTTTCACCATGCATTGACTCCCCCTTTATTTAAACTTTCAATTATTTACGAGTTATTATTAGTACCTACTACTAATTTTATCTTATCAATATATATCTGTCTAGTTGTAATTGTTACGTCCCACTTTGAAACGGGCGATTATTTGAACACAAAAAAGGGGTTTGGCCCATACACTAATAAAGAGTCAACTTGGTTTTGTAGTAAGGAGGATCAATATGAGCGACAAAAATCGTGAAGAACCACAAGCAGATCTTTTTTCCCAACTCATGTTTGGAGCACCCCCTAAGCCCACTCCAAAAAAAGAGGAAATCAAGGCACCCCCTACTCAATTAGAACAATTTTTAACACTTGTTCAAACAGTTGCACCAACATTAGAAAAACTTGCTCCATTCATGGGGGTCATCACCACGTTTTTCACTCAACAACAAAAACCAACAGATACGACAGCCCCACCCTCAAAAAAAATCGAAAATAATGAACAAAAAGAAAGCGACAACGCATAACGGTTGTCGCTTTCTTTTGTTTTTAACGATAGTAGTATACAGGTCCAAAATTCGAACCGAAATTCGGACCATAATTAGGTCCGTAGCTAGGTCCATAACTCGGTCCGAAACCAGGACCAAAATTCGGTCCAAAATTCGGTCCATAATTAGGGCTATAATAAACGGGTGGTCGACCATAATTATTAAACAACAAGCCACCAATCGCTAATCCGCCCAAAAACGGAACAAAAGGGAAATAGCGCTGATCATGATGATGACCATGACCTGAACGGGCCATTTGTTGATATGGCTGGTAAGGCTGATAGTTCATCCATCCCAACTCCTTCACATAGATTCTCTACATCCTATGGAAGGTAGTCTCTTTTTGAGCGTGTCCTCACTCCGATTGTCCTGAAGCATTCCCGAGCTGTTCCATAAGCTCAGTAAAAAAACCGTCTAATTGTTCTTTTAATCTCTCTTCTTCTTCTGTTTTGGCTTTCATAATCCTAACTGCTTCATACGTTTCTAAAAAGCCATTAAAATCACCCGTGCGAATTTGAGCTAAACTATAATGAACAAACAAACGAATGTGCTCTCCACCACTTTTTTTCATCAACTCTACAAATGGCTTCAGCGTTTCAATAGCCTCCTCATTTCTCTTTTCAGAAACGAGTTTAAATCCCTCCTTCATTTTATCAGCAAATGCTTGTAGCTTTTCTTCCTTTGTCAAAAGTCTCACTCCTATTCATAGAAAGAGGCTCAAACCTTAGTCATTCAGGCGAGCCTCTCAATTTATTTAGATTTATGATTTATTTTCCATACTCTCTTCTTTTCCAAGTTCATATGCTTCAGACATAACGTTTAACAGTAGTTCAAGCATCGGTTGAAGATCGTCCATATTTAGCTCGATCCCTTTATCATCTAAGATTTTTTTTCCCTCTGGTAAATGCTTCATTGCGATTTGCATAAATTTCATATTCTGTTCTTGATTATTCATTATTCCACCTCTTCATTCTTAGACTCACCTTTAAATTTACTATGAGTAGATAAGGAAAGCAAGAAGGACGCGTTTATTCTTCATTTGGAAGGGTACCGTTTTCGATATATGCATCTATAGCCTCTTCAATATGTTCTTTGAGATCAGTCGGGACTTGAGGGCTAAAACTTCCTAAAGAGATCACGCCATCTGGAAAATCAAATGTGTGATTCCCGGGCTGCAGGGCACCAGCCTTAAATTGTTGAGCTACCAGTTCATACAGTTGATCAACATGCTGGACTGTACTCGTTAAAACCGTTGCTTCTCCTAGATCAGATTGATCCCCTACATATCCAATAGCATAAAGCCCTTCTTGCTTTACTTGCTCAATGACCTCAACATGAAATCCATCCCCTGCTGGGTAATAAACATCAATTCCTTCATGCTTTAATTGATCAAAGTAATCTAAAGCCTTCTCTACATCGGTCCAATCCTCTACATATTTAATTGTGACGTCAACATTTGGGTCCATATGTATAGCACCATCTTTAAAACCTTCTAACTCAGGTTGCCATGGAAATGCAGCTATGGCCGCAATATGATTTGATTGCGTACTAGCTGCCCCAACCATACCAGCAAAAAAACCCATCGCATAACTATCAAACTCTAGGTTCGTCACATTGTCGCCATTCACTTCACCATTAAAACTAACAAAGTGAATACTTGGATAGTCCTCACTTATTTCCGAAAAATACTCAGCAAAAATATGTCCGTGACCAAAGATCAAATTAATATCTTGATCAATAAAAGCGTTGGTTGCTGAAATAACATCGTATCTTGAATTTACTTCTTCTCTAAAGTCTACATGCACATCCAAAGAAGAGTGAATGTTTAATAGACCTTGATAGCCTTTGCTGTTCCACCCTTGATCATCAATTGTATCTTCAATTAATAATCCCACACCGTCTAAACTTGATTCGCTTGCTTCACTTGAACAACCCATAACGAACATAAATAATGGTAATAATATTAAAATAAGCAATCGTTGAATATGCATGTTGGCACTCTCCTGATAAATCCCTACTATAAAATAGTATAAAACATTCAGAGATTTTTTTCTGCTTCGTTTAAAGATACGTTATAAAAGTCCTGGTTTAACCTAATTGGTTTGGACAAGTTAGTATTCGTTATTTTCATTATAAACACCTGCCAAACTTGTCATATCTTTCGTTTTGTAATCAAATTGTAAGATACTCTCTTATTTCAGCCTGGAAAATAAATAGTTATTAAGTAGGATCAAACATTATTGGCTCATACAACTCTTTTTAATGGATGAATCCCCTCCATAAGACTGGTATAATGAAATGATACTGATTTGAAGAAACGAGGAATTCAATATGAACGAAAACCAAGCCGTACAATCGAGACGGACATTTGCGATCATCTCCCATCCGGATGCTGGTAAAACAACTCTTACTGAAAAATTGCTCTTATTTGGTGGTGCTATCCGTGAAGCTGGAACAGTAAAGGGACGCAAAAATAGTAAACACGCTATGAGTGACTGGATGGAAATTGAGAAACAACGTGGTATTTCTGTTACAAGCTCCGTACTTGAGTTTTTGTATGACGGATATCATGTAAATATATTAGACACACCTGGACATGAGGACTTTAGTGAAGATACGTATCGAACATTAACCGCTGCTGATTCTGCAACCATGTTAATTGATGCCGCTAAAGGGGTCGAGGCTCAAACAAAGAAACTATTTAAAGTTTGTAAAATGCGCGGAATTCCGATCTTTACATTTATGAATAAACTTGATCGCCAAGGACGCGATCCATTTGAATTGATGGAGGAATTAGAAGACTTATTAGGTATTCGTTCTTACCCAATGGGTTGGCCGATAGGTATGGGGCAATCCTTTACTGGTGTATATGACCGCCATAATAAGAAACTTGAATTGTACAATCCTGAAAATCCTAAAGATATTGATGTCATTCAATTATCAGGACCAGATGACCCTAAACTAGATGAAGCAATAAACGACGAAGACCTTGTTGCTCAATTTAGAGAAGAACTTGAGCTTTTAGATGTCGCAGGAGATGAGTTCGATCTTGATCAAGTAAAAAATGGAGAGTTAACACCAATCTTTTTTGGTAGTGCGATTTCGAGCTTCGGTGTTCAAACTTTCCTTGAACATATGCTCAAACTTTCTCCATGGCCTACACCTCGTGAAAGTACAAAGGGGATCATTGACCCCCTTACCCATAAAGGCTTTTCGGGATTTATCTTTAAAATTCAAGCTAATATGAATCCAGCTCACCGTGACAGAGTTGCTTTTCTTCGAATTACTTCTGGTAAATTCGAAAGAGGAATGCAAGTAAAGCATGTAAGGCTTGGTAAGAATTTAAAGCTATCTCAGCCTACACAATTTTTAGCCCAAAGTAGAAGTATTGTCGATGAGGCTCACGCTGGTGATATTATCGGACTTTTTGATCCAGGTACGTTTAGAATTGGTGATACATTAGTTGAAGGACAAGAATTTGAATTTGATGAGATGCCACACTTCTCACCAGAGTATTTCTCGGCTATTTCTGTAAAAGAAGCTCTAAAGCATAAGTCATTTGAGAAGGGCCTCCAACAATTAACTGAAGAAGGCGCTATTCAATTATTTAAGACATTCAATCGTTTTAGTGAACAACAAATTGTCGGAGTTGTTGGTGTGCTGCAGTTTGAAGTGTTAGAACATCGTCTAAAAAATGAATATCATGTAGATATCCAATTAGAGCGTCTTCCTTATTCCTTTGCACGATGGGTGGATGGACCAGAGAGTGAGATGAATACGTTCAAAAAAATGCAACGAAATCTCGTTACAGACCGTGATGGCCGAATGGTTGCCCTCTTTGATAATGACTTCCAAATGAGAACAGCCATCGACAAATATCCAAACATTAAATTCTACGAAAACTCATTTTATAAATCTCAATCTTAAGGAACAAAAACAAACAAAAAAGGATGGCTGCAAAGAGCCATCCTTTTTCTTCTTATGAACTTAAATAGGTGTGAATCACGTCATGTAGGTTAGTCTTAAAAGATGCTTGAAGCTCTTTTCCTTGTCTATTAAAGTGAAAGGCTTGGTTGGGTTTTAATCCTATTACACTCGAATCAATACCCATTACTTGCAGTCGTTGAAGTAAATAACAAAATGCCTCAATTCCACCTTCTTCAAATTCTCCAATTCCGTTAAAATCGAATAGTATCTGTTCATATTCACCTTTAAACGCTCTTTCCGATAATACGTTTTGGTTAACTTCAATTAAGCTTTTATCTAATTCCCCAAAAAGCATTACCACACCAGTCGTTTTGGAGATTTTAATAAAAGGGGCTGAGAGTCGTTTTATTTTCATGATCGAGTTCTCTAAGCTTTCCTTATTCTCTAATAGCTCAAAGTTTGTATTAGCTAGACGTTTACTATGTTGTTTAACCAACTCTTCAAGACGTTCAATGTCACTATTTTTTCTTATGCAGATCATATGACATGCATCGTCTCTCCATTGGAAGGAACAATCGAAGAGAGCCATAGGGACTTCTTCCGTTTTTAAAACTAGCTCACACTCTTGTCGCTCATTACCCTCTAATAAATGTTTGAATTTATTCCTACTACCTTCATCAATCAAGTCTTCTACCGTTAATGAAGGGGGGAATATTTGATCAGCATCCTCTGATGTTTCAATGACTTTAAGGCTACGATCAAAAATAAGATATGGAACAGGTATATATTTAATGTTGAACATTCACTTTCACTCCAGCAGAATTATTTAGTAGCCACTCTTCTAGCTGCTTGATACCTTTTATAAGTAGGGTTTTGTCTGAACAATGTGGGGATAAATCATATTGCTCTACTAATCTCCCACCTACCAACACAGTTGGCTGGTGTTCTATATTTTCTAATTGAGATACGTACTTTTTAAGATTCACTAAATGATAAGGAATCGAAACGGATAAACCAATGATATCAGGCTTCCATTCATGAGCAGCATCCAATAAAGCATCTAAAGGTAGGTTTGCTCCATACAACTTGGTACTCCACCCACTTTGCTCAAATAAATGAGAAGTCAACTTCAATCCAATGTCATGCTGCTCTTCTTCAATACATAAAAACATCGCCTTAGGTCGCTCTGTCATGTAGCGAATGTTTGATGTTCGTTTTGAATGATGATAAGCAAGGATAAAATTACAAGTAGATGTCGCTAAGTGTTCTTCTGCTACAGTAATTTGATTCGTTTCCCATAGATGACCGATTTCTCTCATTGATTGAGTAATTAGATCCTCATAAAAGTCTGAGCTACTATTCTTATGTTGTTGATACATTTGGACGATTTTCCAAGCTTCAAACTGATCACCTGATAATAAGGCGTGAACGAATAATGTAGTCATTTTGTGCATTCTACTTTCACCTCTTTTAATGCTCGATTAAGTTGAATAAAAAGGTGCTTTATTCTCTATCAAGTTTTCGTCTAGGGTCATGAGTAGATGCGAATAATAAGATTTAACCCACTAGGAATCATTTATTCTCAGTTAATATCATTCTATTATGTCATAAGTGTAAAAAAAAAAGAAGCAAACACCCTCTTCTAAATAAAGCCAAACCTCTTTTTTCTTCTTATTACCCATACATTTCAAAATAAAAAAGACTCTTTTTAATAGGAGTCTTTGTTTTAATCGTTCCTCTTATTACTTAATCGTCTGTAAATCACTTCAGCACCAATCCCTATCACAATCGCTATTAACACGCTTATGCCATCAGTTAATCCGAATAGCATCTGACCTATAAAAAAAGAAGTCAAAGCAAAAAGCGCAAAAATAATGATACCCATAAATGAGCGAAATAATTCCATCTTAGCCACTTCCTTTTTGAAACTCACATTGCTTTTGCCATTGTTTCACATGCTCGTTATATTTTGCAAGCCCTTCCTTCACCCGAACTTGTGGCTTATATCCTAATTGATTTTCTGACTTAGATGTCGATAAAAAAGAACCTTCTAAAGATTGTGGACGTTGCTCTGAACAATCAACATCAAAAAAGGAAGGCAGGTGAAAAACTTCATTTCCCTTTTTTTTCATAGCCGCTAACATAAGACCATTTACTGCATCTGAAATATAGATGGCCATGTTATAATCGACCTTTTCTACATATTCTGGTTGCCAAGGTCCATACACTACTGGCATTCGTACGATCGAGCATACAACTGACTGTTCCATTGAAAGCTGAGCAATACTCTTTTCCATTTTTTGTTTATGCTTACCTAATAGTGTGTCCGGTCTTAAAGGGGCTGATTCTGATATTTCTCCTTCTTGATCTCCGTACACCTCTGTACTGGATGCATAAATGAGCCTCGTATTTGCAGGAAGCTTTTTTATCATTTTATCGAGCATAGCTAATTCTGATTCAGCTGTTTCTTTTAATAGTTGTTGATCATTTGCAGCTATATGAAAGATTGCATCGATCTTACTGAAATCATTTATAGTATGGAGTGAATCCAATGTTAGTTTATGCAAATGATAGTGGGCATTCCTCCCCATTCTAAGTTCCATTTCTTCCTCTTCTAGTGTACGGTCTTTTTGTAAATGATCTACAGCAATCACTTCGATTCCTTCATTCAACAGTCGATTGCATAAATGAAATCCTATAAAACCTAATGCACCTGTGACACAAACACGTTCCATCTGTATCCCTCCTATGTATCTTCCCTCTTGACCTAGAGGCAAGAGGAGTTACAGTTTCATTTCAGTTTTCTTAAAAAATTTTAGTGCCGGATGGATAAACGAAGAATAGCTTTTACTACCTCCATGTAAACTGAGGGTGATTGGAATGTTATTATCTTCACATTCCTTTGTAAAAGGTCGACTATGTTGTTCAAAGGGATACCGTTTATTTGTGACATCATGTATGATATGCAATGGTGGGCATTCATTGGGTTCATTTAAAGAAAGCTGTCTTTTAAATACTGAAGGATCTAGTTCGTCTTGTGATAAACCATGTGCCGTCAAAAACTCGCGTATGAAGCGTTTATAATAAAGTTTGTTCTGCTCTTCTTGCTTTGCAAATGCGTCTAGATACATGCAAGGATTAATAAAAAATGCAGAACGAATGACTTCGGGCCTTCTTTTAAGAAGTGCTTGAGTGACAAGGGCTCCACTTCCTTCTGCAATAAGATGAACTTTTTTATTTAAAAGAGCACGCTTATAAATTAAATGATACAGTTGCTCCATATAATCAACCGCACGACTACTTCCCCAATGCTTACCAAATAATTCAGAGGTGAAGACTGTATAGCCTTCATTTAGTAAAGAATGTATAAAAGAAAACCGTTCAGGATGTTGATGCCAAATGCTTGTATCCGCTTCTACACTCTTTGGATGCTCTCCAATAATTAACACTGCAAACCCATTTGGTCTCTCAGGAAAAAAGAGGAGATTCCACTGGTTTTCAAGTTTAAAGAAGGTTTCATTTAATGACATATTATCAACCTCTCCTCTCCTTTAAGATACTTTCTTATTACCCTATGCATATGTTAAAGAAAACGGAATGAGACAAATGATGATATTCTTTTTATCAAAAAAACAGCAAGTATAGACATATGTCCGTACTTGCTGCTTTTTTTATTATGGCTTGCGCTTTTGAGTCCACTTTCTATTGTGGTTTGTGTTTTCTGGAAATGTGTCCCCAGCTTCAAGCTTTACTGACTTTGGATTTTGAACCATGCTGCCTGTTTCACCAATTTCAACATAAATACCATTGTTAGGCGCTTTTTGACCATGATCAAATTGTTTGTTTTGACCCATAATGATCCCTCCTTCTCCCTTAGAGTTTCCAGATTAAGAAGAATCATGAGTGGCGCTCACTTTTTTACGAAAGTATTGAAGTTAAAATGGCTTTTTGTGCATGAAGTCGATTTTCTGCCTGATCATAAACAACAGAATGACCTCCGTCAATTACATCAGCCGTGACTTCCTCGCCACGGTGAGCAGGTAAACAATGTAAGAATAAATAATCGGGTTTAGCATGCGCCGTTAAGGCTTCATTTACTTGATAAGGGAGAAATGCTTTTACTCGCTCTGCTTGCTCTCCCTCAAACCCCATACTAGCCCATACATCTGTGTAAATAACATCTGCATCTTCTACTGCTTCAACAGGGTCAGTCGTTTGAGTTAAAATCGCTCCCGTTTCCTTTGCTGCTTCACTTGCCTTTTTAAAGATTTCTTGATTTACTTCATAGCCTTTTGGAGTGGCAACAGAAACATCCATACCCACCTTGGCTCCTGCAACAAGAAGGGAATGGGCAACGTTATTCCCATCACCAACATAGGCTAATTTCAATTTAAGAGCTCCTGGCTTATGCTCTTTAATCGTTAATAGATCAGCAAGCCCTTGACATGGATGAAATGCATCTGTTAATGCATTGATAACAGGAACATCTGCGTGTTCAGCAAGCTCTTCTACCATTTCATGAGAATTGGTTCTAATCATAATGGCATCTACATAACGCGATAAAACTTTAGCGGTATCCTGTACGGGTTCACCTCGGCCAATTTGTAAATCTCTTGGGCTTAAGAAAAGAGCATGACCTCCTAATTGGGTCATTCCAACCTCAAATGAGACACGTGTTCTCGTTGAGGCATTTTCAAAGATCATTCCTAATGATTTTCCTGAGAGAATCGGCTGTATAGGCTGTTCTTTTGTCGCATTCTTTAGTTGAATCGCTTCATCTAGTAGTTGATTCACTTCTTCGGAAGTATAATCTAATAAGGTTAAAAAATCTCTCCCTTTAAGATTCGTTTTTTTATATACTGTTTGACCACTCACTTGCAACACTACCTTTACTTGTTTATTGTACGAGCTCACTCGTTCTAGCTCTCCATTCCTCAATGGATAACAAATGACTAGACGTTGATTCATTCCCTTTTAACATTACATCTAACGTTGTTAGCTCTGTAATAACACCGACACGTTGTTTTAAGGCTTCAATACGTTTATCCATACCTGTTTTATAGCCTGCTTTTGGTAGACTTATGAGTAGTGCAGCTTCATTTGAATGAATCCACTGGTCAAACTCATCTTCAATGATTGTAAAGCCCTCATCTAGAAGCACTTGTTTGTATTTCTCAAATTCCTGAAGATAAGACTCATCGACTTCAATAAATATTGATCCCTTCGACCCAACAAGGGAAGAGCCACCTTCTAAAGCTTCAAATGTCTTTTTGAATGCCTCGTTTAAGTCAGAGCTTATACTGATTAATTCACCTGTTGATTTCATTTCAGCCTCTAGGATTGGGTCAACACCTGAGAGCTTTTGATAAGAAAACACAGGGGCCTTCACCGTATAAAAGGGTGGTGTAGGAGCAAAGCCGGTTTTTTTGGTAATCTCTTTTAACTTCTTCCCTAATAAAAGATCGATCGTGTACTCAATTAATGGTTCTCCGTTAATTTTACTGAGAATCGGAACCGTTCGTGAGGCTCTCGGATTTATCTCAATCACATATAAAGCTCCTTTATAATGTACAAATTGAACATTGAAAATCCCACGCAAGTTCATGCCATTAGCCATTTGCTTTGTATACTGTAAGATCAACTCTTTTGTTGAATCTGAGATTGAATAGGTTGGGGTCACAGCAATACTATCTCCAGAATGAACACCTGCTTTTTCAACTTGTTCAAATAAACCGGCAATATAGATGTCTTCACCATCTGTTAAAACATCGACTTCTAATTCAATCCCTGGATAATAAGCATCTATTAGTATTGGATACGCTAAATCATGATGATTAACTGCAAGAATATCTTCTAATTCTTCTTTAGAAGTGGCAATCATCATCCCCTGCCCGCCGATGACGTAGGAAGGTCTAATTAAAACGGGAAACCCAATATCAATCGCTTTCTGAATAGCTTCTTGGCTATTTTCTGCTGTAACTCCTGGAATATGTGGAACGTTCACTTCATTCATAAATTCATAAAACTTCCCGCGATCCTCAAGCTGATCAATCGTCTTAATGGTTGTACCGTATATATGCACACCTGCTTTTTCGAGTCCTTCTACTAAAGAGATAGCAGTTTGGCCACCTAGTCCCACGACAACACCCTCTGGTTGTTCAAGGTCGATAATATTTAATACATCTTCTACAGTTAGAGGCTCAAAGTATAAACGATCTGCAGTAGCATAATCGGTACTTACCGTTTCAGGATTATTATTGATAATAATAGCTTCATATCCTAAGCGATTAAGGCTTAGTGCCCCATGTACTGAGCAATAATCAAATTCTATACCTTGACCTATACGAATAGGTCCTGAGCCGAGAATGATGATTTTCTTTTTATCTTTTGTCAGTTCAACATCTTCTTCCCCACTCCAACTTGAGTAATAATAAGAAGTCGAAGCCGTAAATTCACCAGCACATGTATCGACCATTTTATAACGAGGGACGATGCCGAAAAGTTTTCTCTTTTGTCTAATTGCTGACTCAGACACCCCCCACACCATTCCTATCCAATGATCTTGAAAACCGTTCGTTTTATATAGGCTTAATTCATTTTTGGTAACAGAATTTAAGGTGTTATTTTTTATTTGATTTTCTAGGACAACTAAATTGTGAAAAGCATTTAAGAAAAAGAGGTTAATTTGAGTCGCTTCGTGGACATCATTTATCGATATTCCTTTTCTTAATAGCTCCATAATGGCAAAAAAGCGACGATCATCAGCCTTTATTACCAGATCCCAAAGCTCCGATTCAGTCATTTTTTTAAGGCTCGGTAATGTTAATCCCTCTACTTTAATTTCAAGCGATCTCACAGCTTTTTGAATACCAGCTTCAAGATTCCGTTCAATTGCCATTACCTCTCCTGTTGCTTTCATTTGTGTTCCAAGCTGACGCTCTGCATGGACAAGCTTATCAAAAGGCCAACGCGGGAACTTCACCACCACATAATCAAGGGCTGGCTCAAAGCTTGCATAAGTGTGTCCAGTCACAGGATTAATTAATTCATGTAGTTGATATCCGATGCTAAGCTTAGCCGCCATTCGTGCAATTGGATATCCAGTTGCTTTTGAAGCTAATGCTGATGAACGACTAACACGTGGATTTACCTCGATTAAATAGTACGTTTTACTATAAGGGTCAAGCGCAAATTGAATGTTACAGCCGCCTACTATTCCTAATGCACGAATAATCTTTATTGAGACTGACCGTAGCATTTGGTACTCTATGTCTGTTAACGTTTGCGAAGGGGCTACAACAATTGAATCTCCTGTATGTATGCCAACAGGATCAATGTTCTCCATGTTACAAATCGTAATGCATGTATCATTATCGTCTCGCATCACTTCATATTCAATTTCCTTAAAGCCAGCGATGCTCTTTTCGATCAGGCATTGGTTAATTGGGCTTAGTGCTAACCCACCTTTAATAATTCGTAACAATTCTGGTTCATCACTTGCTATTCCCCCTCCAGCTCCCCCTAACGTGTAAGCAGGGCGAACGATAATCGGGTAACCTACTTTCTCTGCAAACGTAATTGCACCTTCAACTGTATTGACTATGTCACTTTCTGGGACTGGCTCATTTAGTTCATTCATTAATGTTCGAAAGGCTTCTCGATCTTCACCTTTTTTAATAGAATCAATTGGTGTACCCAATAATTCAACATCATACTCATCTAAAATGCCTTGATCATGTAAAGCTAATGCCAAGTTTAATCCTGTTTGGCCACCTAATGTCGCTAACAAACCATCTGGTTTTTCTTTGTCGATAATTTGCTTGATGCTATTAACAGTCAATGGTTCAAAATAAACGACATCAGCACATGCCTCATCTGTCATAACGGTTGCTGGATTATTATTAACGAGGATTACTTTGATCCCCTCTTCTTTAAGTGCAAGACATGCTTGCGTGCCTGCATAATCAAACTCTGCTGCCTGACCGATCACAATGGGACCTGATCCAATGACTAGAACAGTATGAAGTTGTTCTTGTTTAGGCATATGTCTTCTCTCTCCCTTTCTTCTCTACCATCTCTATAAAATCGGTAAAATAATGCGCACTATCACTAGGTCCTGGATGTGCTTCTGGATGAAATTGAAGTGTGATAATTGGCAACTCTTTATGAAGTAACCCTTCAATCGATTGGTCATTTATATTGATGAATTTCGGTGTAAAACCGGTATATTCTAATGATTGTGGCTTTACAACATAACTGTGATTTTGTGAGGTCATATAGACCTTATTTGTCACACAATCTATTACTGGTTGATTAGCTCCTCTATGTCCAAAACGCAACTTCTCCGTATCCGCACCAAATGCTAGAGCTAATAATTGATGCCCTAAACAAATTCCAAGGGTGGGAAAACGTATGGCAATCTTTTTAATCGAAGGGAGTAAATCAGTTAATTTCTTCGGATTACCTGGACCATTAGATAACAACACTCCATCTGGTTTCATCTCCTCAATTTCTTCAAATGATGAATCATATGGCATGATTGTCACTTTGCACTTAAGTTCAAGAAGCTGATCGACAATTGATTTTTTGTAACCAAAATCGAGTAAGACAATATGGTGATCACCTGACCCAAGTTCTATTTTCTTCGGTATAGATACTTCTGCAACAACATCTTGATCGGCTAAATTAGGAATGATCGTAAAATCAACATCTTTTAAATCTGTCGTTAAAATCGCCCTCATGTCACCTTTTTCACGAATTCGTTTCACAATCGCTCGTGTGTCCACCCCCGTTAAAAGTGGTGTTCCGTTTTCTTTACAACAATCAGATAGAGTATTATTTGCATCATAGTGATAACCTTGATTACTTAATTGATGGACAATGATAGCTGCAGCTTGCGAATGCTTACTTTCATGATCCAGATGATTCACCCCATAGTTGCCTATTAACGGATACGTAAACACGACCATTTGCCCTTTAAAAGACGGGTCAGTCATCACTTCTTGATAGCCCGTCATTCCTGTAAAGAAGACGATTTCTCCATGTACCTGTTTTTGATCTCCTAACAGTTCCCCTTCAAATATCTCTCCTGTTTCAAGTACTATATAGCCTTTCATAAAACCCCTCCACCCGAGAACGAATTTATATTCTTTATTTAGTATTTTTATTCATTAAGACTTAAAAAAAAGACCATGTAGCCACAATTAGTTCTTTACTTAACCACTGTTGCATTAGCTTTTAATACGTTCGTGATTAGTTGCAGAGCTTGCTTTAACTGCTCTTCTTTAACAATCAATGGAGGAAGTAACCTCATCACATTCGGTCCTGCTTGGAGAACGAGTAAGTGTTTTTCTCTTAAGGATGCAATCATAGGGCCTACTTCATGTTTACACTCAATCCCAATCATTAACCCCATGCCACGAACTTCTACAATTTCATCTAACTCGTTGCTCAGTTCAATTAGTTGCTTAATTAACCATTCCCCTTTTTCTTTTATCGATTGTAAGAATGAATCATTTGTTACTTCTTCTAATACAGCATTTACAGCTGCCATTGCTAGTGGATTTCCTCCGAATGTTGACCCATGACTTCCAGGTTGAAAGTAATCAACTAACGATTCTTGACCAAGTAATGCCCCAACTGGAAAGCCATTCCCGAGTCCTTTAGCTAGTGTGATGATGTCCGGCACTAAGTCATACTGTTCATAAGCAAAAAGAGTTCCTGTGCGACCAATCCCCGTCTGCACCTCATCTATAATTAGTAAACAATTATACTTCTCACAAATCGATCGGATATGGCGTGCAAATGATGGAGTCATCGGCACCACGCCACCTTCACCTTGAATCACTTCTACCATAATTGCTGCGACATCTTCTGACATTGTCTTTGTAAGAGCTTCCTCATCATTAAAAGGTAAGTAAGTAAACTCGGGTAATAAGGGTCCATATCCTTCATGCACTTTCTCCTGACCAGTAGCAGACATACTGCCTAGTGTACGACCATGGAAACTCTTCTGAAATGATACAATTTTATGTTTCCCAGTCGCTTTCCTCGCTAGCTTAATAGCTGCCTCATTTGCCTCTGCCCCACTGTTACAAAAAAATGCATAATCGGCTACACTATTGTCAGTTAAGCATTTTGCAACTTTCTCTTGCTGTTCTATCTCGAATAAATTAGATACATGCCACAATTTATCCACTTGATCTTTCAGAGCTTGATTGACTTTTGGATGGCAATGACCAAGATTACATACAGCAATTCCTGCAACAAAGTCTAAATAAGTAGTTCCAGATGCATCGACAAGCTCAGCACCTTGACCTTTAACAGGATGAATTCCCCATCTTGCATATGTAGGAAATAGTGCGCTCATTACAATTCCTCCTTTACATCACTACATGTTGAGTATTTTCAGTCTTGAAGATTTTTGTTCCTATTAATTCACCGTCATATAAAGATTGATCTGATTTTCCATTCATAATGACAACAGATTTAACATTTCCAGTTAAGCTTTTCATTGCAGCTACTACTTTTGGAATCATTCCACCATAGATCGTGCCATCTGTAATTAATCGTTCAATCTCCTCGCAAGAAGCCTTAGGAAGAAGGTGATCATCTTGAAAAATCCCATCAACATCAGTTACAAACACCAATTCACGAGCACCAAACGCATTGGCTATCGCTGCAGCAACACTATCTGCATTCACGTTATAATGAGTCCCTTCTTCATTTACTCCAATTGGAGCGATGACTGGGATAAACCCTTCAACAAGTAAAGAATCAATCAGTGTGGTGTTAATGTCCGTTGGCTCTCCAACAAAACCTAAGTTCTCTTGATCTACTGGTCTAACCGTTAGTAGCTTTCCATCACAACCTGATAATCCAACCGCAAGTCCCTCAACTTGTTGAATGGAAGTCACTAATTTTTTATTTACTTTACCGCATAAGACCATTTCAACAGCTTCTAGTACATCTTCTGTTGTCTTCCTTAGACCTTTTACGAAAGTGGATTCTACATTCATTTGCTCTAGAACTTGATTAATATGAGGCCCCCCACCATGTACAATAATGATGTTCTTGCCACTGTTTTTCATTTCGATAATTGATCTAAAGAAAGAAGAAGTGAGTTGATCAAGGGTACTCCCCCCACATTTAATGACAATGAGCTCTTTCATCTTTTCTCTCTCCCTCATGTACGATAACCCGCATTTATTCGCACGTATTCATATGTCAAATCACATCCCCAAGCTTTTCCAAAACCGTCTCCTACATGTAGATCTACTGCTATCACTACCGTGTCACTGTCTTTCATATATCCAGTGGCTTCTTCCTCAGAAAAAGAAACGGGGCTACTTTGAGACAATGTTTGAATCGGACCTATAGCAATATCAATCGCATCTGGATTAATATCGCAATCACTATAGCCAATTGCACAAATAATACGTCCCCAGTTTGCATCTGTACCATAGACTGCAGATTTCACTAGGTCTGAACCGACAATCTGTTTGGCAACCATCCCCGCCTCCATATCATTTTTAGCACCGGAGACTTGCACTTCAATTAACTTCGTAGCTCCTTCACCATCACGCGCAATCAGCTTTGAAAGATCCTCACATGTTTCTTCTAATGCTTGATAAAAGGAATCCCATTCTGGGTGCTCTGGTGTTAGAGAAGTGTGACCAGCAAGACCTGAAGCCATGACAACTACCATATCATTAGTAGAGGTATCCCCGTCCACTGTAATTCGATTAAATGTTTTATTCGTGATTTGAGAGAGTGCTCCTTGTAAGACATCTGGCTCTATCACAGCGTCAGTCGTTACAAAAGAGAGCATGGTAGCCATATTCGGATGAATCATCCCCGATCCTTTTGCAACTCCACCGATTGTTACTTTTTTCCCGTCCACATCAGTCTGATAACATGTATGTTTTTGCATCGTATCTGTAGTTAAAATGGCTTGATTAAAATCATAGGCTGCTTCTGCAGTAGTTTGCGGATAAAGCTGCTTAATCCCCTCAGAAATTTTATCCATTTGAAGATATTCACCAATTACACCAGTAGAAGTGACTGCTACTAGGTGCTCTTCAAGCCCAAAATGCTCTGCAGATAAGCGTCTCATTTCATATGCATCTGCTAATCCTTTTTTTCCCGTACAAGCATTGGCATTACCGCTGTTAACAACAAGAGCTTGAATTTTACCTTCTTTTTCAATACTATCTTGTGTCACTTTCAAGGGTGCAGCTTGCATTTTGTTTAGCGTATAAACTGCAGCTGCACTGCAAGGGACCTCACATGTAATGGCTCCAAGATCATTTCTTTTCCGTTTGACACCTGTATGGATCCCAACTGCCTGAAAACCTTTGGGAGTAGTTATTCCTCCTTCATTTAATTTTGTTACCTGCTCTATTTCACTGATCATTTTCATCCGGTTCACCTCTTTCTTATGGATAGGTTGGTGCCACATTCAATCCTGTTGACTCATCCCAACCATTCATCACGTTCCAATTTTGTATTGCTTGACCTGATGCGCCTTTTACCACATTGTCGATCACAGAAACGATGGTTATACGCCCTGTTCGTTCATCATAGGTGAGGCCAATATCACAGAAATTACTACCATAAACTTCTTTCGTAGCTGGAAACAAGCCACTCGGTCTTATGCGTACAAATCTGTCTTCTTGATAACTAGTTTGATAGAGTTTACGCAAATAATCTTCAGTAAGCGGTTTAGTAGATTTGGCGTAAATCGTAGCCATAATCCCTCGAACCATCGGCACTAAGTGGGGTTGAAACGTTACCGTGTCAATCTGTTCATTCCAAGAATGCAATACTTGTTCAATTTCAGGAACATGTTTATGAGTGTTCACTTGATACGCTTTAAAATTTTCATTCATCTCACTAAAATGTGTCATTAACGATGGAGATCTCCCTGCACCAGATGTTCCAGATTTTGCATCTATAATGATTGAGTCTGGTTCAACTAATTGTGCTTTGATCAAAGGAGCTAATCCGAGTAACGTTGCCGTAGGATAACAGCCCGGGTTAGAAATAATCTTTGCCTGCCTAATCTGATCTCGATTCCACTCCGTTAACCCGTATACCGCTTTATTTAATAATTCGACTGGAGCACTTCGGCGTTTGTACCACGCTTCATAGATAGTAGGATTAGCTAAACGCAAATCTCCTGATAAATCAATTACTTGGGCCCCGCTCCTAGCAAGTGTCGCTGACAATTCACTGGATACGCCTGGAGGAGTAGCAAGAAAAACAACATTGACATCCTCTGCAATTTTATCTGCGTTCAATTCTTCTAATTTTTGTTCATAAATCGATATTAAGTGTGGATACGATTCATGAATATGCAAATCTTGCTGTGAGGATGTATACGTGATGACTTCACTGACTTTTGGGTGTTGCCAAAGTAAGCGAAGTAAATCCGCTCCACCATACCCTGTAGCACCTATAATTCCAATCTTCACAATCCATTCTCTCCATTTCCGCTTCACGCAATTTTATCTTGTTACCCATTATAAATATGAATAAAAATAAATTCAACTGTATTTTTATTTTATTTTTAATTTATCTAAATTTTTACCCATTTACTATATCTGATGAGGTGAAAATAGAAAAATAAGCACAAAAAAAACGCGATTAGCCATCGCGTCTATTCTCAATCATTTAATTCTTTAATCTGTTCATGAATCTTTGCAGATGTTTCTTCAATCTGCTCGCCCCATAAATCATTAATTTCGTGATACACATACGCACCATCTTGATCGAGAATACTTACACCTCGATAAGAGATTTGATCATTCTTCATATTCACATGATCTAATACTTCTAAAGAAGAATCTGTTAAGAAAGAATATGTGAATGCGCCTGCTTCTTTTAATTGCTTATGATTACTTGGATTATCAACACTTATCGCATATAGATCTGCATCGATATCATCAAACAAATGAATATTTTCCTGCAACTGAACCAGTTGCTGTTGACAAATCCCTCAACCAACTTCAGTAAAGTGGAATAAGATTGTCGCACGATCCTTATTCGTCAGCTCGATCTCTTGATTATCTTCATTGACGAGTGTTAGACCATCATTCGCCCCACCTTGTTCATTTGTTCCACATGCAGAAAGCGCAATTAAAATAAATACGGCACTAAAGATCACTAAATAGGTGCGGTGGTGAAGCCATTTTTTCATTTTTTTCACCTCCATTAATGGACATGCTAAAAGTGTATGAAAAGAATGAACAACCGTCAAATAATCTGATTAGTTGACGGTTGATTTCAAGTCATCAATGATATCCGATTGATCACTTTGCAAGCCATCATATTGTCGAATAACCGTTCCATACGGATCTACTAAATAAAACCTGGTACTATGCGTAATATCATCACTATTCTCTATATCTGCCACAATTGTGGCAAACGCTTCTTTAGCTAGCTCTGCTATCTCATCTTGATGATAACCTGTTAAAAAATTCCAGTAGTTAAAGTTCGCACCTACGTTTGTACCATATTGATGAAGAACTTCTGGTGTATCTTGCTCAGGGTCTACGGTAAAGGAAATAAATTTCATTTCAACCCCTTCTTCAAGCATAGCATCTTGTAAACGTTGCATATTCGGTGTCATTGTTGGACACACAGAAGGACATTGGGTAAAAATCATATTCGCTAGCCAATAATCCCCTTCAAGATCTTCTTTTCCAAAAGGTTCATTTTCTTGGTTTGTAAATTCAAATGGTGGAACTTCTAGGTTCGCTTCAGAAATGTCATATTCTGAACTCCCTCCCATATCGTATAACCAACCACATCCTGATAGTAAAATCATACTCATGACTGCTACAATCCACTTTTTCATTTTAATCCTCTTTCTAGCTTAAGTTTTTGGAACAGGAATATCACTAATTGTTAATGCACCATCTTGTTGTTTCTCTTTTTGTAACCACTGCTTAAACACATAACCAATTGTAATCCCATACGTTATCTCTTGCATGATTTTCATTAATACACCCGCTAATTGCTGATCCATTCTTGTCTCGAGGAAAGCAAAAGAATCAGGCCCACTAAAGATGGACATAGGAACCTCCGCTCCTGCAGGTAGGCAATAGGCCATAACTGAGGCCCATACTGCTGGGTTTGTATAGGTTTGATATAGCGGCTCTGGGGCAAAAATAATTAATGCACAAGCTGGTGTAATTAGAATTCCATTTGCAAAGATATAGCCAATCCTTCTTAAATCGGATAGCTGAGATGTGGACGGGACAGGTGCAAGCATATGCCACCACATAAGTGTAGCTGCTACAAATAAGAATTGTTGATATAAACTGTGCAAAAGCTCCGATTGCATCAACGTGTCAAACATAAATGGGACATGATACAATGAGAACAGTCCATTAAATAAGAATAAAGCCATAATAGGACTCCATACTACTTTAAAAATGGGACCAAGCATTGTGTGCTTAAACTTATCAATAATGGCTGTAAATATCCATTTAGGCGTACCTAAAAGGAAGAGCGGTACTGCTACAAAGTAAGCAAATACCATTTGAGTCATATGAAAGGTAATCATAATATGACCTGCTACATATAATGGACTTCCCCACCCTATATATAAGGCAACTAGCCCGAGGGTGAAATATATTTTTTTCCTTAATGCCACAGGTGCACCATCTTTAAAGTGAACACGCCCCTTAGTTACAATATAAGTATAAATGGCGCCAACTACTAGAAGAACGATGATCAACTCTGGTGTCCAAAGTGCACGAAAACCAAAGCTCTCAAATAAAACTTCCATCGCATGCTTCCTCCTTTATGGAGTTTTAATGTATTTAGTAACAGCATGTACTGTATACATGATTACTATATCATAGAAAGACGATCTTTTTTTTGGAGGAATAAGGACATTTTGTTACCTATTAAAGATAAGTAAGGAGATAAAATAATGACAAATAAACACTTAATAGCTCTAGATCTTGATGGAACTTTATTAACAGACAAAAAGACGATCTCACCACGATCAAAAGAAGTAATTAAAAAAGCAAGACAAGCAGGTCATATCGTTGTGATCTCTACAGGTCGCCCTTACCGTGCAAGTATGCAATATTATAGAGAATTAAATCTTGATACTGCAATGGTGAATTTTAATGGGGCTTTTGTCCACCACCCACATGACACTAGTTTCGGGACGCACCACTCACCACTCGATTTAAAAACAGCTAAAACTGTTATTGAAACATGTGAAGCATTTAATGTGAGTAATATCATGGTAGAAATCATTGATGATTACTATTTACGCTATTTCGATAAAGTCTTTGTCGACACATTTACAGCAGGAACAAGTCCAGTCGATCACGGGAATTTACTCCATATCCTCCAAGACGATCCTACTGCCATCTTAATTCATCCTGATGCTTCAAATGAAAAACAATTACGTCACCTAATAAAAGATGCCCACGCCGAAGTGATCGACCAACGTACATGGGGCGCTCCTTGGAATGTGATTGAGATTGTTAAAGCTGGAATGAATAAAGCTGTAGGCCTGAAGAAAGTATCAGAATTTTACGGAATCCCACGTGAAAAAATCATCGCATTTGGTGATGAGGATAATGACTTTGAAATGATTGAATTTGCTGGTCAAGGTGTAGCCATGGAAAATGGAATCGACCAGTTAAAGAGCTTAGCTAATACGACTACGAAATCAAATGAAGAAGATGGTATTGCCTTATATTTAGAAGAGGCATTAAATCTATAATAAATTGCATGAATAACGCCTTCTTTGGACAAGTTATGACAGAATTCTTATGGCCAAAGGAGAGATAGTTATGAGTAAACATTCACGCTCAAAACGAGCAATTCAACAAGGTAAGGATGCTGTACAACCTGCAAATGAAACTGAAGGTTTAACAAGCATGAAATCCAAAGAGCAATCACAGGAAAGAAACCAGCAGCGAGGTGATCGTTAATGGGGAACATGCTCTATCAAGAAGCGCGTGAAGCAGTGGCCAGAGCAGAATTGCTTGCGCTTGCTGCTGAGACAGATATTCAAAAAGAAGCCGTTCAGAAAGAAATTCAACGAGCGAAAAATGCATTAAATTCAGCTTTCCACCACTCAAGTACAGCCGAACAGGAACAACTTGGTCAGATGCAATCTCAGCTTCATAACCTGACCACTATGGGTCAATTTGAATAGATGATCACCTAGTGAAAGAAGAGCACTCAATTAGTGCTCTTTTTTTATTACCGCAATCAACTAGCTATCTACTATTCTCCTTCTTTTTTTTATGTTACGCTATAGTGGTCAAACACGTATTAATGTGCAGGGGGAGCGGATCATGGTTAAGGTTTATGAAATATCAAAAGATGCAGATGATGAATTGCAACATCGGATTGCTGACTTATTAATGGGACAAATGGAATCAATGTGGGCACCTAATCCTTACGAACAACTTTTGTCTTCTATACAACTAGCTTTAAAAGATGGCTCACAAGCTCATATCTTTGTTGCTGAAAAAGATCATATGCTTGTTGGCGCAGCTTTTTTTAATGTCGGGATTAGCATGGATAAGGGTGGACATTATATATGGTTAAACGATTTATATGTGCACAAAGAACACCGGAATCAAGGTATCGCCAAAAAATTACTTCTCAAAATTATTTACTGGGCTGAGCAAGAGAAGATTAAAGGGATCGAACTTGAGACTGGCATCAATAATGAAGCTACAAAAGCTCTCTATAATTCACTAGGTTTTTATGACATTGTTTCAAAACGATATGGGTTTCGATTTTAGACTGGTAGGAGGATAACTCCTATCAGTTTTTTTGTATTGCTACCTACGCCCATTTATGGAGAAACTGGGCTAATTGCTTCTTTTTTCTGACTATTCAACATATGATGTAGCAACCTTAAAAATTGGTTACCGCAAGCTCGCGAAGGAGTGTGGACAATAATGAGAGAAGCGTTTGTTGATGTTGAATTTTCAGATGTATACATTGAGCTAACTAAGCCAGCACTCCATCAATTTATTAAAAGAATGATGAGTCACCATTATTCACTGTTTTGGCGATACGATTCTAAGACGATCTATCTATTGATTGAACTTGAGGACTCCGTTCATGAACTTCCTTTCATTCGCAACACAGAATTTCTCACGCTTTCTGCCGAGTGTCTTCACATTTATGATGATGTCCTAGCCAGTGCTCTTGAGAAATTACTTCAACGTGAACGTGGAAACGCTATTGTCAAACGTGTAACTGAAGGTCCTCTCTACATTACGTCGTATCAAGCCGGTGACATTGAATCTATGATTGAAATTGATGGGAGTGAAAAAGTAATGATGAATCGAAATGGATCTATGATTCAATACAAAGATGATGGAAAATCCCTTGAGCCTAAAACTATTTTTAATATGATGAATCTAGAGATTGATTATGTATTAATGGAACTTCACGAGGCATTACTTGACCAAGATGATTCGCAAATAGAGTCTCATAAAAGAAGGCTTAAAAAACTTCTCCAAAGACGTGAACAAGTAGAACAATTATTGTAAGCATCCTCCTAAAATTTAATCCGTTGCCACTAAGCAACGAAAAAAGCAAGCACATCTCGATTGAGTGCTTGCATTTTTTCGGAAACTCATTATTTAATTATGCCGCTGAATGATGATTCTCAACAACTTCATCAATCTCTATATTCATCGAAAGACGCTTTTTAGCAGTCATGGTAAACAGTACAATAACAACGGCTGTACCAATTGCTGCTACAATGTAAGAAACTTCTATTGATAACCCAAATCCAATCGGTGCATTCGCAATGTAAGTGAACGTTACCATTGTCATGAACGCCGCTGGGATACTGGCAATCCAATGCAATTTACGAGCTAAAATTAAATACATTGCACCAACCCATAAGGCAATCATTGCTGTAGACTGATTAGCCCAGGAGAAGTAACGCCATAAAATATCAAAGTTAATCGTCGTTAAATACATTGAAATTGCAAACATAGGAAGTGCAATATAAAACCTGTTCATCACTTTCTTCTGACCAATTTTAAAGTAATCTGCAATAATCATTCGAGCGCTACGGAAAGCTGTATCTCCTGAAGTGATCGGTAGAACAATGACACCAATTATGGCTAAAGTCCCTCCTATTGCTCCAAGCATCGTAATAGAAACTTCCGTTACAACTGCCCCTGGACCACCTGCTGCAAGTAATGCACTTAAATCTGTTCCGTGAAATAAGCTCATAGCAGCTGCAGCCCAAATCATCGCAATAATTGCTTCAGTTATCATCATTCCATAAAAAATGCTACGTCCATTTTTCTCACGCATTGTAGTACGAGAAATGATCGGTGATTGTGTTGCATGGAAACCAGATAATGCACCACATGAAATCGTTAAGAATAATAAAGGAAAAATCATCAATCCTTCTGGATGCATGTTTGTTAACGTCAATTCAGGAATAGGTGCGCCAGTGACAATTAAACTTCCACCAATACCTAAAGCACTGATTAAAAGTAATGCGCCTAAGATTGGATACACGCGCCCAATCACTTTATCAATTGGAAGCATTGTTGCAATGACATAGTAGATAAAAATGGCCGCAATAATCATTCCTAGTGTTACCCAGCCAGGAGCAATACTATCAATTAATGAGGCTGGAGCGCTTACAAAAACGGTTCCAACTAGTAATAGAAGTAATACAGAGAATACATTTACAATATGTTTCATTGCTTTTCCGAGGAATTTCCCTGCAAGTTCAGGCAAATGCGCTCCCTTATTACGTATAGATATCATTCCTGTTAAATAATCATGTACAGCCCCGGCAAAAATGGCACCAAGTACAATCCATAAAAATGCTACAGGTCCATAAAGAGCACCCATTATTGGTCCAAAAATCGGCCCAACCCCAGCGATGTTCAACAATTGAATCAATGAATTTCGTTTTGTGCCCATCGGGACATAATCGACACCGTCTTGCTGTGAGTATGCGGGTGTTGGTCGCTCTTCTTTAACTCCGAATACCCGTTCAACAAACTTTCCATATGTGAAATAACCTATAATTAAAAGTACAATTGATATTGCAAACGTTATCATTTCTGCTCACCTCTTTAGGTTTTCTTGTGACTATTGTATCAGCTTGGCACAAGAAACGGAGTGTAAGCGGTTTAACATGTCGAAATATAGGACTGACATGCTTTTTAATAATTTTAAGATGCATTCTTCTGGCTAAAAAGTTTAATAACTTTCAGAATCCTCCTATAACTCTAATTTCTCCCTTAATGCCTTCACATAAGTTCTACTAGCAGGAACCTCATCCTTTATCCCCTTTAACTTCACTTGATAAGCACCATTAAACCATGGAATTAAGCCATCTATTTCAGCGATGTTGATGATGTAACTTTTATGCGTTTGAACAAATGGATATCCTGCTAACTTCTGTTTTAATTCTTTTAAAGCCGTTCGTACTCGGTATTCTTTATCCTTCGTACGAATAACGGTTTCCCGCTCTTCTCTTGCCATATATAAAATAGACTGGGGATCAATATAATTGATTTTATCATTTTCATCTATAGCAAGACGAGTAAGCATCTTACTAGTACGCTCTTCATCCTTTGTACTTGATAGACATTGCTCTCGGTAACGTTTAAGAGTTCCACTTAATTCATCTTCATCAAATGGCTTCAGCAAATAATCGAAAGCCTGCACACGAAAGGCTTTGGCAGCATAATGCTCATGAGCTGTAGCGAATACAACCTTTGGCTTCTTTTTTAATTTTGAAAGCGAAGAGGCTAATTCAAGTCCATTTGTTTTAGGCATATCGATATCTAAGAACACCAAATCTGGTTCTTTATCCATAATGGCTAATAGGCCTGATTGGGCTTCTTCACACATTGCGACCACATTGATATCTATATGTTCACTAAGTAGATGATGTAATTCATCTCGACTATGAGGTTCATCATCTATTATGATTGTTTTAATTTCTTTCATATACGTACCTCTTTTCTGCCCATATGTTTCAAACATATAGTAAACACAGTTCCTCTCTCTTCCTCACTGTCTATCTTAATGTTAAATTGATCTTGATACATCATTTCAAGCCTTTTATTTAAATTAAAGAGGCCTATCCCTGTACCAGTTTTTGATTGAACAGGTTCTTCTAATAACTCGCTTTGTCTTACATTACTTATTCCAACTCCATTATCTTCTACACTCATACAAACTTGACCATCGTTCTTCTTTATCTTAATCGTTATTTCGCATCTGCCTATCTTATCTTTTAACCCATGCTTCATAGCATTTTCAACGATCGGTTGTAATGTCATTGTCGGAACAAGAAATCCAAGCACCTCATCATCTATTTCGTATTGAATATGTAATCGATCACTGAATCTAGCTTGTTCAATTTGCAAATAAGCCTTTACATGATTTAACTCCTCTTCAATTGTTGCTTCCCTAGCTTGTAAACCTGTTAAATTTTGCCTGAAGAAACGTGAAAGTGAGATGAGTAACTTTCTTGCTTTATCTGGATCTGTTCGAATTAACGAAACGATTGTATTTAATGCGTTGAATAAGAAATGTGGATTAACTTGGGCTTGAAGAGCATTGATTTCTGCTTGTTTCGCTAGCTCCAGTTGATCATCGACATACGCTAATTGAAGTTGCTCGCTTAATAATTCAGCTAACCCTTTTGCAAGCTCGACCGTAGTCGGTGTTCTCTCTTTTTCTGATTGGAAATAAAGCTTCAACGTTCCAATCGGTTTATTATTTTGAATTAGCGGAGCTATAATAGCCGCTCGAAGTGGCTGTTCTAAGTGAAGACCAATCATATCAGACTCATTAGCTAGTTTTAATTCACCCGTTTGAAGCACTTCTCTTGTAGCAAGTGTTTTAATTGCCTTATCTTCATTTCCCTTCTCGTTTCCTACGTATCCTAACACTGTGTTGTGATTTGTTATAGATACGGCTGCAACATCTATTTCTTTATATAAAATAGAACATGTCGCTTTTGCTGATTCACTAGACAAACCTTTCCTCATATATTTTAAAGTTTGATTGGCTAATCTAAAGGAACGTTCAGCTTGAAATTTGCCCATCCGTTCTTCTTCATTGATGACGTTTCGGATTATAAGAATGAAAATAGCAGTACCTATTCCATTAGCAATAATCATTGGTACACCAATACTCGATACGAGTGCCCAAGCATCAGTAAAGGGTCTGGCAATGACTAAAATAATCAGCATCTGAACCGTTTCAGCTAACATTCCTATCGATAAGGCAAGCTGCCATGAGACCACTCGACGCCTACGATACTTCTTAAAAAAATAGCCTGCTATTAAACCAGCTAAGACAGTAGAAATTCCACAAGCTAGGGCTGAAAATCCACCTAATGTGTAACGGTGTATACCAGCAATTAACCCTGCACCAACCCCTACTTTCCATCCACCTAAAAGCCCGGCAATAACAATGCCAATGACACGAGCATTCGCAATCGCCTCATCATCTGCTAAAGAAAGAGTCCATCTTGAATAGACGCCTTCTTCTGCGTTAATCGTTAACCCCGTATATGTCCCGATAATGCCAAACAAACCAAACATCAAAATAAAATTAACACGCTGAATGGTAGAAACATTTTTCTCTTCAATAATATTACGTACAAAACGAAAGCGAGTAACCAAAAAGGCAACTGTAACGATAATTCCAAGTCGCTCTAGCATGACTAGTAACAATTCCCACATCGGGCTCACTCCCTTTTTTATTTATTGTGTTGGGTAATAAATCATCATTGTTACAATACAGCTTTTTTCTCGTTCTAGATTTTTATACTTATGAATATCATCTGCTCTAAAATGAATAGCTTGTCCTTTTGATAATTGGTAACAATTTTTCCCCACTAGTAATTCTAGGGTTCCTTCTTCCACGATTAAATACTCCTCTACCCCTTTTTGGTGAGGATCCGAACAATAGGTATAACCAGGAGTTAATGTAAATGAAAATAACTCAAATGGTTTATCCAAAGGCTTAGGGAAAAGTGGATACACACTAAAACCTTCGTCATGACCGGTTAATGGTTCGATCTCTTCTCGTTTCACAACTGTAACATCCTCTTCTTCCTCCTCTAGAAAGGAAGTAAATGAAACGTTTAAGCCCTTTGCGACCTTCCATAAAGTCCCGACAGTTGGATTTGACTCTCCTCTTTCTATTTGGCCAAGCATCGGTTTACTTACTCCTGTCAACTTAGATAATTGATCAAGACTATAGCCCCGATCGGCTCTTAATGATTTCAGTCTGGCTCCGATTAACTTAGATAGTTGTTCTTTTTCCATTTAAAAACTCCTTGTGTATTTGTATCTTATAGCATACAATAATATATTATTACATACGAATTTAAGATGTCATCTTGTGATAAGTGTACCATGACAATTCTTAAATAGGGGAGATTACAATGGCTTCAACTGTACTCAGTTATCAAAAAACTGAATTTTCACGCGGACTTCTAGCTGGATCTAGTATAGCAATTGGGTATTTACCCGCAGCTATTACGTTTGGGTTGTTAGCAAAAGGTACTGGTTTAACTTTTATAGAAGCTATGGCTATGAGTATGTTTGTATTCGCTGGCGCGGCTCAGTACATGGCGCTAAATTTACTAGCAATTGGCACGGGGGCTTTTGAAGTTATCTTTACAACATTTATTGTAAATATCCGGCATTTACTAATGAGCGCTTCGGTGAATGAACGGGTAGAAGATGCTCACCCTGTAATAAAAGCCTGCTACTCTTTTGGATTAACGGATGAAGTTTTTGCGGTCACGTCAACCCAGGAAGGAAAAGTAAAAACAGGGTTTATTTTCGGTGTAGCTATTATGGCTTATTTTAGTTGGGTTCTTAATACAGGTATCGGTTACGTGGTAGGTTCTGCTCTGCCTGATTCCCTTCAACAAAGTATGGCGATTGCCTTGTATGCAATGTTCATTGCTCTGTTAATGCCATCCTTAAAAAAACAAAGAAAAGTCGTTATCTTAGCTTCTAGTGCCGCTGTTTTAAATAGTTTTTTTTCCATTATGCTACCGAGTGGATGGTCCATTATTTTAGCAACTCTATTCGCCTCACTTGCGGTTGAATATATTCTCCCTCAGAAAGGAGATTCATAAATGTCACCTACAATGTTTCTATTAATAGCAGGCATGGCTATTGTTACATATATCCCGCGAATGCTCCCACTTACTTTCATGGATACCCTTCCACTTCCTTCGTGGCTTCAAGCGGTTCTAAGAAATGTACCATATGCAGCACTAGGTGCACTGATCTTCCCTGGGATTTTAACTGCGCATGAAAATGTCTATTTCAGTTTAATTGGTGCTCTCACCGCGATTCTTGTTGCATATCTTGGTGCTAATTTAATTATTGTTGTTTTAAGTAGCATCCTTATCTTGATGACATTAACCATATTCTTCTAACTCCTTCACCTTCCTCCCCCTCTCTCCCCTTTCATTCTGTTGTCTAAAGCGATACAATAAAAGAATGCTCGTTAGAATGAAATGGGGTGAAGATGGGTGAACCACTTTCCAAAACATACAGAAACTCAATTAGAAAAGGAATTAGAGCAACAGGTGATTTCCACCTATAAAAAGCTCGTCACATCGAGATATTTCACCAAGAGTCAAATTGAACAAATTGTGATGGAGACTAAAGATCATATTGGTCATCCAACTCACACAACTCACATTAAACAAGTGCTTGTATATATTAAAGGGATCTTATCATTAGCTATTCAATTTAATACACATGACGAATATGAAAGACGTTTCTCTCAATTTTTCTCTTCTTTGCTAGACGAAATCACTGATTTAATTAATGAATTAGACCCAGAGGGTAAAGATTATAACCAAATAATAGAACAGGTTCTCTTCTATTATGTATATGATGCATATCTAACAAAATCTCCTTGGCCTTATTTAGTACAAAAATTAGCAGATATCGTTCCACCAAGGCAACTAGAAAAAATGAATCAATTCTTAGAAGAAGCTTTTCAAAAACAAAATTATGCTAGATCAACGAAAATCTCATACAGTTATATCCAATTGTTAATAGGAAAAGAGAACAAGGCTCTTGCTCTCTTACAAAAAGAGATTCCAGTTAGTCAGCAAGAAGTAACACCTCATTTTCTTTGCTTAAAAAAACGAGAGCGCTGGCAAACTATTCAACAATGGTTAACGTTCTTATTTCCTAATCGTGCAGAAAGAGGGTACGGGTCTTTACAAGGAATAGCCGATGAAATGCAAGCCTCTTTGCGTCAATCGACTCATGAATTAAATGCCATTTGGAAACGTTGGTTATTATCACCTAGCTTTCACCGTTTCCAGTCACTACTAACTCATGTACCAGCTGAAGAACAGCAGGCATTAATTGATGAATTAACAGAGGAACTAAAAAAAACGCTTCATCAATCAGAATCGACTCTTACATATATACGAATTCTAAACGAATATAAGAGGTACGAGGAAGCAGCTACTTATTTCCTTATTCACGAACATGATCCACTACGGCTTCATCAGGAAAAGAAAAAGCTATTAAAGCAAATTGAAGACCATCACCCTAGTCTTGCAAAACCAATTCATCACCAGTTTGTCGTAAGATTAGTGGAAAAAAAATCACGGGTTCACTACGAGGCTGCAGTCGCCTCCATTCGTATTCTAAAAACAGTGTATGATCAATTAGATGAGCGCGAACGGTTCTTCCATTACCTAGCTAAAATGAAAAAGCAATACCGTACGTATCGAGCGTTTGTTGAGGAGTTGAAAGCGATTGAATAAACGAATCATGTTACATTGCGGTTGGCTTGAAGGACGTTTTTTCCTTTGGGCAGAGAAACTTAATCGTTCCAAGTTTGATCAAATTGTCAGCTTCCAATATCCTTTTCTTATACCTGCTTTTGAATTAAAGCTTGCTTTATTCAGACATGATCCAACTAGTTTTTATGGAACATTTGTTGATATGGAAAAAGCAGTCATAGATGTTCCACTAAGTCAACGTGAGTTTGTCTCACCTGTAGGGAAAATGACTATTTATCAAGCTCAAGAACAGATGAAAACTTACTCATTTCCAATTGAAGGTGTAGTCCTAACCGTTAATGAAGTCATCAGTCAATGGGAGCTATTCTCTTCATGGAAATCACAAGAGGATATCGAGCTATCTGAGGACTTTATCTATTGGTTAGAAATATTTGAAGATATTAAAGCCTCTATTATAAGAGGGGACATACAACCAAAGCCAAATGGAGAATGGAAATTGAGTTCTTTTCGTTTGAATGAGTGGTTAAAGGCACTACCTACTGTAAGTTTCTCATTGAGACCGACAACAGCTTACATCCAATCAAAAACAAGTACGTATACGACAAGAGATGAATTGATATATGCGATTGACCAAATCAGTGATGCAGCCGTTCGATCACTACTTAATGATCCTGAATCAAAGCGTATTCACCAAGAGTGGGTAGACACTGTCGACGAAGATCTTAAACCATCTATTCAGGCACTGGCCCATTCCGAAAATACGATAATCCACTTATCTGATCAAGCTTTTGGTCAGCGCCTTGGCACAGTCAAAGTGGAACCTTTCAAATCAGCAATTGCCCTTTTAGAACCAGATACTGAAAATGGCAAATGGAGTATCGCTTTGTGTGTGGTTGATCGTCATTCTCCTAGTCAAATCATTGAGATGAAGGAATTAGAACGTGGCGAACACCCTTGGAGGAGCAATCCAATTAGTCAACTAAAAAAAGACATCGAAGAACTGAGACAGCGTCTTCCTGTACTTGAAAAATTAACTGTCTCCTCACCAACTATTCAACTCGAAGCTGAATATGCGTATGAACTTTTCACTTCTCACCACCCTTTATTAAAATCAATCGGCTTTCACCTCATTGTACCTAAGTGGTTGAAAGAAAAGAAAAAGATGAGAGTCGATTTAAAGATGGAAGGAATCAATCAAACGATTTCAAGCGAACCATTATTAGATTGGCAAAGTTTAGCCTCATTCACATATGAAGTTGCCATTGGTGAATCAACGCTAAGCGCAGAGCAATTCGAGCAATTTGTTAAAGGGAGTAAACCATTTATATATGCCAATGGGGAATGGATAAGTTGGGATCCGAAATTGGCGACAAAACTTCAATCCTATTTGCAGAACCATCTAAATGAAGCAACCTACTTTGAAGCACTTAAACTGGATCAAGAAGCAGAGGATCTAGATCTAGAAGAACTTGATATTGAATGGGATGTCACTTGGGGAGAAACACTGCAAAAATCTTTAGAGACCTTATACAATCAAGTTCCACCTCTCGTCCCTCTTCCAGAATTATTAAAAGGGGAATTACGCCCTTACCAGCATCAAGGTGTTTCATGGATTGCCCAATTAAGAAGGACTGGATTTGGGGGCTGTTTAGCTGACGACATGGGCTTAGGTAAATCTATTCAAACTATTGCTTATATGCTTCATACACTAGAGAGTCAACCTAAGTCTCAGCGTAAGCCCTTTTTATTAATTTGCCCGACCTCTCTCATTTATAATTGGCTGCAAGAATGTGAAAAATTTGCTCCTGAAGCACGTGTATTTGTGCATCATGGGCAATCTCGCTTATCCGATTTAGAAAACTCTTCCTACTTTGAATGGGATATTATTTTAACTTCTTACCAATTAGCAGTAAGAGATGTGGAGCTTTTAGGACAAGTATCATGGAATGGACTCGTTTTAGATGAAGCTCAACATATCAAAAATGTCGATACAAAACAAAGACGTGCGATCAAAAAGATTAAGGCAACGCATCGATTAGCATTAACAGGGACACCCATTGAAAATCGCTTAAAAGAACTCTGGTCTTTAATAGATGTTTTAAACCCTTCTTTTTTAGGGTCATTCAGACATTTTCAAGACTCCTTTATAAAGCCTATTGAACGTGATCAAGATCAAGATCGCCTAAAGAGGTTACAGCAGCTAATTTATCCCTTTATCCTTAGAAGGAAGAAATCAGATGAGGTACTGCAATTAGGATTACCAGAAAAACACGAACAGGTTCATAAAGTAAGTTTGTCGATTGAGCAAGCAGCACTTTATCAAGCAGTCGTTGATGATATTCTTTCAAAGCTTACACAAGTATCGCAACTTGAAAGACGAGCCTTAATATTAAAAAGTCTGACGAAATTGAAACAGATCTGTAATCACCCAGCTCAATTTCTAAAAACAGATGATGTTCACCAACATGACTCAAAAAAATGGGATGAGCTTTTTAACTTAATTGATCAAATCCATCAAAAGAATGAGAAAGTCCTTATTTTCTCTCAATACAAAGAAATGGGTCGCCACATAACAGAAGAATTAAAACGCCGCTATTATAAAGAGGTTCCCTTTCTCCATGGAAGCTTGACTAGACCAAAACGCCAAGAGGCTATTGAAAGATTTCAACAAGATCCGAATGTAACTGCTTTTGTCTTATCATTAAAAGCTGGAGGAGTCGGATTGAACTTAACTGCTGCCAATCATGTTATTCATTACGACCGTTGGTGGAACCCTGCTGTTGAGAATCAAGCAACTGACCGGGCATTTAGAATTGGACAAACTAAAAATGTAACTGTTCATAAATTAATGACAACAGGTACACTTGAAGAAAGAATTGACCGAATGCTAACACAGAAACAAGCCCTAGCAGATCAAGTACTTCAAGCAGGGGAAAACCAGGTTACTGAGCTAACCAACGAGGAGATCGTTGAGTTAATTCAACTTACGACAGCTAAATAAAGGAGCCAAAGTTTCATGTTAACTAAATTAGAAGAACCTTTTAAAAGTTACTGGATTGGAAAAGCGAAAAAACCATCCTTACTTCCTAGAGAACACTCAATTAATAAAGAACAAACTGAAAACCAAGCAGATACATGGTTAAAAATGAAACAAAGTCTCCAATATACTGCCCAAAAAAAGTGGGGATAAAAAGAAAAGCAAGAACCTTTTCTCCACGGGCCTACTTGCTTAAAAGATAGATAAAAAGAGGACTAAGCAATAATTGCTTAGTCCTCTTTTCTTATTCAATCGTTAGTTCAGTTTGAGCTTTAAACTGTTCATCTCCAGATGTTTCTTCTCCATTGATAGCTGCAGCTGTGACATCTACATAAACAGTGTAGGTACCCGTCGACCAACCCTCGGCATTAATTGTTTCTTGGTAGGTCTTCGTTTCCCCCACCTCAAATGATTCCGAGGTTAATGCCATTGTAAACATCATCTCGTTAGAAAAACGATAAACTTCTGACCCTTCTTCATTGACTACCACAATTTCATACTTCTGTCCTGAAGTAAAATCCAAGGTCACTGCTTCTTCCATTTGATTCGTAATATGAATCGTTACAATAATGTCCTTGTCCTTTTGCTCGGCTTCAGCCTCTACCACCCATTCTTTATTCACTGCAGCATCTTCTCCTTCACCCGATTCCGTCGTAGGACTTGTGACTGTTTGTCCGCAACCTACTAGACCAATCATACTGCCTATAAAAAGTATGAAAAATAATTTCTTCATCTTCTTCCCCCTTTACTTTACTCTTTCCGGAACAACCCATATATTCCTGCCGTCTCTACGATATTCGTGAATGCTTCAGGGTCTACCGAATCAATCACATGTTTTAAGTCGTAAAGTTCATATCTTGTGATCACCGTCATAAGAACTTCTTTCTCATCGGCCAAGTATCCTCCTTTAGCCGGTAATCTCGTAATTCCTCGAGTGATCTTTTCATGGATAGCTTGTCGTAATTCTTCAGGCTTTTTCGTTACAATCATCGCAGTCAGTTTCACATGACGAGTATGAATGGCATCTATGACTCGTGAAGTTACATACAGAGTAACTAATGTATACAACGCTTTTTCAGGATCAAATAGAAATCCTGAAGCAATCACAATAATTCCATTTAATAAAAAGAAATAGATTCCAACGGGGCGATCGCTAAGCCTTGATAATATCAATACAATAATATCTATTCCACCTGTAGATGCCCCTACTTTTAATGTGATCCCAGCACCAATCGCTGCAATCACGCCCCCAAAAACAGCATTAAGTAAAATGTCTGAAGAATAATTAGTAACAGGAACAATTTCCAGGAAAAATGTCGTAAATACAACATTTAAGAAACTATAAACGGTAAAACTTTTTCCGATCTTCAACCAACCAACAATGGCGACAGGTACGTTTAATAGAAATAAGATCACACCGGTAGAAAGAGGTAAAAGTGTCGCTAGCAACTGAGAAACTCCAGTAAAACCACTAGCGAATACACTCGCTGGAATAAGGAAGAAATTCAATGAAACCGAAAGTAAAAAAGCCGAAACAATAATGACTGTGAGTTTTTTTAATTCATTTATCATTCGATCACCATACTGTTGCCTTTACCTGTTCTGTTAAAAGGTGCTCTGAAAACCAATTAACTCCTGCTAACGTAGCAGCCCTCGACACTTTATGGGCTGTTTTAGGCTCACTTAGAAACTTTAGATTTTCAGGTTGCGCTTTGTAATAGTGTTGCAAATCTTTATAGAGAGTATTCGAATAATCATAAGGTACTACCTCATCTTGTTCACCATGCCAAATAAATAGAGGGCGTTCATTTAAAGATTCGAACCGTTGTGACAAATCAACCGATTGAAGCTTTTGTAATGTTTTATTTACCACATCTTTATCTAAAGGGTATCCTGAATCCTCTAGCATCTGAATTTGTACGTTTACGAATGATTGAAAGTAAGCGGTCCCCATGTAAGCAACAGCTGCATCAATCCAGTTATACTGAGACAGAGCTCCGTAGCTCGTGATCGCACCCATTGATGTACCACTAATCCCTATACGCTCTTTATGAATAAGCGATCTTTCTTTTAGCTCTTCTTTTAAAAGCTCAATTTCTTGGATAGATTGTAGAACGATGTTCCAAAATAGGGCATCTCTTTTTTTACCCTGTATGCTTCCTTCTCTTTCTCCATGATGGATAGCATCGGGCAAGATTACTCTAAAGCCTTTTTCAGCTAACAAATAAGCAATTGGTAAATTATGTTCTTTTGCACTTGTATATCCATGAAGGAAAAAGACCGTTGGAAGTTCGTTGTTTTTCTTTTGGTTTGCCTTCACTACATGTAACGTAGGAATGTTTCGAAAGGTTTCATTTTGTACTGTAATCAATGCGATCAAACTCCTTCTAAAATTGATTTCATAATTATAGCACCCCTACTAGTACATTTCATCCTATATACATTTAAGCTGAGTTTCCTTTTCTACCACCTTGCCCTTCAAGGAGGTTAGACAAACAAAAAGCCACCAAAATTGGTGACTTCATATTGATTTATTGATTTTGTTGTTTTTCATTGTATTTTTGGACGCTGGTTAGCGCTCCTTCATTGACCATTTCATTATCTTCTATATCATAAGGGTCAGGGTGTCCTGCTTTGACTTGTGGTTGACCAGGTGATTCTTCAGCTCTTTGATTAGTCACTTTCGTATACATTTGCTTGAATTGACGTTTCGCTTTCTCTCTTCTTTCTTCATCTCTCAGCAATACAGTTGTTGCACTTGCTACACCTGCTACTACAGTTGCTACTAAAGTTCGCTTCTTCATAAAATGATCTCCCACCTTTTCTAAATCGTTAATGTATGTTTTCCCTTATAACGATAATATAAACATCATTCATGTTTTTGTTGAAATGGCACATACTAATTTCAAACTAAGAAAGCGGGTGAAATGATGTCACATACCGGTGATGCAAATAAGAAGAAAAAAGATTCAAATGCCATTAATGCTCAGAAAAATAGACAAGCAGAAGAAAATGCTCGCCATGGAAAGCATGCTGCTTCAAAAGAGCCGGATCATCTTTAAACTCATTATTCAGCAGAGAGGTGTTCATTCGTTACATCCTCTGCTGTCTCCAATTCTTCCTCTATTTCTCCGAATCCACGTAAATGATGATCCCAAAACCCAATTCTTTCAATTGTTTGATCAGCACCTGCAATGAACCATATCGACCCCAGTTCCACATCGTATGTAACAACTTGCTTACCATCAATTGACTCACGTATAAATTGATTTCCGTATGCTCGAATTGCTTCGTTCATACGATCTCCTACTTTTATTCCTTTTGAAGTCTCATATGCAGAGTCTGATACAAAAATATGGGATAATCTATCCTCAATTATCTCGATTTGAATATCATATGCCTTCTCAATACGCTCATACCCATAACGGTCTCTATAGATCAACTGATGTTCACCCCCGTAGAAGCCAATATAATCAGCCTCTACTCCAAAGCCAGTATTCCAATGGATACCTTGTAAAACACTATTTACAGTAGTGCGTCTTTCTCCAAGGTTGATATTGGCAATCGTCATTAAATGAGGGGAACTTAAATGAATGATCTGCTGCTCCTCATAAATATAATGGTCAAAACCCAATGTACCCACATCTGATAACCGAATCACATCACGGTTCTGAATAAAATCTAACGTAAAGTGAGCTAAAAAATAGAGGATTTCATCATATTCTTTATCATATCCTGTTTGCTCTACCCATTCACCACGTGGCTCTTCCTCTTCCTCAAGTAAAGCCCTTTTCCGTTCCTCATTTAACACTCTCATTATGTTTTGCACATCTATCGAACCTTGATTTAATTCTGGATTAAACATAGCAGCTTCTGTTAATACGGGACGCAACGGTAGCCACCAATCTCCGTTATGCAGGATGGGGTCACCGACATACTTTTGTTTCTGCCCATCTATATAGAACCAAACTTTTGACTCCTCAGTTGCTTCGGTGTGAACAGGATTAGCTATGTATATAAAAGTAATGATGAATGCGGCTAATAACCATTTCATTCTCTTCATGCCTCCAACTTCTATTATTATTCTCTATTTACAATAGTTTACTAGAGTAGAGCCTTTTTTCCTACAACATTCTTCATTTTTTTCAATTTGTTCACAAGCTAATTAAAATAAAGAACCCAGGAAATACCTGAGTTCTTCAGATCAGTACACTATGCCTTCCTACCCTTGATAAGACGGAAAATGAAGAGTACTAATGCAATCACGAGCAGGATGTGAATCAAGTTTCCTGCAATTTCAAAGCTAAACCCGAGTATCCAGAGAATAAACAAGACAATTAAAATCGTCCACATCTAAGTAAGCCCCCTTTCTTTAATCAGTGGGCTTAGTTTGTCCATAAGAAAAAGGATTACTCATTAAAAAGCACTGCGCCGATATGCGCAGTGCTTCTTCATTACCGATATAATTCTTTTATTTCCCTGACAACCCATTCAAGACCGATCTCACGCTCTCCGTCCCAACTTAACATGCCATCCTCGTAATTTCTTACATCCCTGAATCCATGATCCTTCAAATACAACGCAACATTTTGGCTTCTAACCCCACTACGACAAACAAACACATAAGACTTCGATTGATCAAGGTTGTCTAAATGTTGAGGAATCGTATGCATCGGGACTAGAGGCACTCCCTTTATGTGGCTTTCCTCGTATTCATCATGCTCACGAACATCTATGATGATTGGAGATTCTTCATGCTTTAACATTGCTTTTAATTCATCTGTTCCAACTTGTTTAATTCCATTTAATTCTGTACTCATTTTTCACCTCATACCTTTCATGTGCTATTAATCCACTGGGCGATTCCGCAATCTGAATAAGCGATATACATGCAAAACAATTACTTTCCCAACGGCATACGTTGGCACTGCTAACAATAAACCAAGTAATCCAGCAAAGCGGCTCGCTACTAGGAGTAATAAAATAATCGTTAATGGATGAATATCCAATTTCCGACCCATTACTTGTGGAGAAATAAGGTTACTTTCAATTTGTTGAACGACAACCACTACTATAATTACGAGTAATGCCATAAATGGGGAATCCAGAAATCCGACAATGACACCTGGAAACGTCCCAATCCATGGACCAATAAAAGGAATAACATTTGTAAACATCGCAATTAACGCTAATACAAGTGGATATTCGATGCCAATAATTAAGTAACCAATATACACTAGAATCCCAACGCAAATACTAACGATAATTTGACCTTGGATATAGGAACTTAAGGCATAATCCATATCTGATAAGATGCTTTCGCCTTCTTTTTGATGCTTTCTAGGTAGCAAACGTATCACTTGATTTGGTGCTTTTTCCCCTTCTTTAAGCATGTAGAACAAAATGAAAGGAATGATGATCATGATAATAATAATATTTGCAATAATACCAATTAAGCTAGCCACATTCGATCCAATACTAGACATGAGTCCAGTTAAATATTCCTCAAGTCTAGATGTTATATCTTCTAGAGAAAAATTTTCACTTTCCTGGAAACGTGATATGTATTCATTTTCTTGAACGGCAATAATCATGCCACGAATTTCATTCATAAATTGCGGCCAATTCATTGTTAAGCTCGTAAATTGACTCTGTAATTCCGGACCTACTATTAAGACTAAAGTCGTAATTAACCCTATAGCTGTTAAATACAAGATTAAAATGGATAAACTCCGTGGCATTTTTTTAGAAAGAAGGTTCACAAATGGTCGCAGTAAATAAAATAATACACCCGCTAGAACAATCGGTGCAAAAAGAGTTTGAACCAGTACAACGATTGGCTTAAAGATCCAGTCAACTAATGAACCTAAGTAGATGATTAACAAAATTAGTGCAATTCCTATTCCGACGCGAAATGCTTTACTTTGAGGCATATTTTCTAATTCCTTCCTGTTTACATTTAGTCATATTATAGCATAGCCTTTTGAGAATACTGAATGAAACACTTAAATGAAAGCATTGTATCAATCCTCATATATACCACTTATACAACACTTCAAAACCTTATAACAATAAAAAACAGAAGGAACAGCTTAAGAGCTGATTTCCTTCTGCGTAACACGCTTACGACAAGTTTGGCGTTTGATGAATTTATGAGGCACAATAACCTTTTTTGTAGGTTGCTTTGGATCATGAATTTTCTTGATTAAGCAATCCGTTGCTTGGAAGCCTAATTCATAAATATGAATATCCACTGTAGTTAATGGAGGGGATGATAGTTCCGAGAGCATGACATTATTAAAGCTTACGACTGACATCTCTTCAGGAACAGAAATCTCCATTTCATCTAACATTCTAAGCACTCCAAGTGCCATCAAGTCATCAGCCACGACTAAAGCAGTTGGTGGCGTTTTTAACGACATCAATTCGATAACAGCTTCTTGTCCACCTTCTTGTATTTCATCATAGTAGACGATATATTCCTTTTTGGATTCAACCCCTGCTTTATGCAGTGCTTGTTGATACCCTTCCTTATGATCTCTTGTCACCACATAATCTAAATTCCCACCAATGAATCCAATATGCTCATGGCCTAATAACAATAAATATTCTGTAACTGTTTTTGCAGCTTTTAAATTATCATTATTCACATAACTAACCTTCATAGCTTCAGCTTCATATGGTCGGCCAATTAAGACAAACGGAAAGTCTTGTTCAATCAGGTAGTTAATGACCTTATCATCAACTTTTGAATAAAGCAGTAGAATGCCATCTACGCGTCGACTTTGGACCATTTGTCTAACTTCTTCTAGAATTTCATTTTCTGTTTGACCCGTTGATAAATAAAGTCCGAACTTTTCAAGATATGCTTTAGAAGTAATGCCACGAATGACCTCAGGAAAGAATGGGTTTTGAAAGGCAATCTTTGCTGAGCTTGGGATAATCACACCAAGTGTATTCGTTTGTTGATTGACAAGGCTTCTCGCATTAAAATTCGGATGGTAGCCAAGCTCTTCCATTGCTTCTCTTACACGTTCCTTTGTTCGTTCACTAATCCTTGAACTATTTGCAATTACTCTAGAAACGGTTGAAGGAGCCACATTAGCAAGCTTAGCAACATCCTTGATGGTAACCGCCATATCAAATCCCACCTTTATAGTCTACCAGTCATCTTCTCTTATTCTTATTGTAACGAGCTTCTCACGCAAGAACAATGCTTTGTATGAGATTATTCTAAAACGATACATAGAGAATGCGGTGGATTACCCCACCGCATCTTGTATTACCCTTTTGTTGCTCCTGATGTTAAGCCTGTAACAAGATAACGTTGTAATAATAAGAACACGGTTGCAATTGGAATCGCAATTAAAATCGCACCAGCGGCAAAACGTGTAAAGTTATTAGCAAATTGATCATTTACAAAATTAAATAATCCTAGTGCTAAAGTAAAGTTTTCTGGACTTCTTAAAATGATCCTTGGCAAAATGAAGTCCATAAACGGCGTCATAAAGTTAAAGAGAGCTACTACAGCTAAAATGGGCTTTGCAAGTGGTAACATAATCGTAAAGAAAATGCGGAAATGCCCTGCCCCATCAAGCTTTGCAGATTCATCTAATTCATTTGGAATCGTATCGAAGTAGCCTTTTACTAAGAAGGCATTCATCGGAATCGAAGTCCCTACATAAATGATAATTAAACCAGTAAGCGTATCTAATAAGTTAACTGTATTAAGTAGAATATATAAGGCTACCATCGCCATTAACACCGGAAACATTTGTAACATCAAGAACGCGTACAGTCCGTATGTGCGGCCCTTAAAGCGATAACGCGAGAAAGCGTAGGCTACTAGCGCCACTGTAAAAGTTGATAAAACTGACGTACATACTGCTACTATTAATGTATTTTTATACCACGTTACATAATTACTACGTGGGTTCGTAAATAACCATTCATAGTGAGTGAATGACCAATTTTCAGGAAACATTTTAGCTCCGTATAAACTAGTTCCAGGGTTCAATGATAAACCAATCGTCCAAAGTAATGGATAACCAATGATGATGAACATAATTAACAGAACCCCGTATATACCAGCTACTTCTAAGTTCGATTTTAATTTACTGTTCATTATACGCTTCCCTCCTCTTTAAAGGAACGACTACGACGGAATTGGAAGAAGGCAAATCCAGCTACCATCATACCGATAATAATAGAGATCGCAGCAGCCATACCGTACTGATTCGTCTCAAATGTAAGACCGTACACCCAAGAAATCAAAATATCTGTTCCACCAGCATTTTGTCCCCTCACTGCAGGTCCACCCTGGTTAAATAAATAAATAATGTTAAAGTTATTGAAGTTAAACGAATACTGCATGATCAGTAAGGGAGCCGTTGCAAATAATACATGCGGCAGGGTAATAAAACGAAACTTCTGAAGTCGATTCGCTCCGTCCATATCTGCTGCTTCATACCAATCACTTGAAATACTCGTTAAGACACCGGTAAATAAAGCAAATACGAATGGGAATCCTAGCCATACTTGAATCATAATTAAAGCTGTTTTCGCCCAGAAAGGATCACTTAACCACGGAATACCCGAACCAAATAATGGGATAATAATATCACGGTTAATCGTTCCGAAATTATCATTAAACATTGCAGAGAAAATTAAGATTGTTACAAAACCAGGTACTGCCCAAGGTAAAATTAAGACGGTACGAATTAATTTTTTTCCTTTAATACGAGGATCATTAACAAGTAAAGCTAAAAACAGGGCTAATATAATTTGCAAGGTTGTTGCAACAAATGTCCAAACTAGCGTCCAAGATAATACAGAAAAGAATGTATCTCGCCAAATCGGAACCGTAACAAGATCAATAAAGTTCTTAAACCCTATCCATTCTAATAAATTTCTTGGTGGTGCATTATATAGTCCGTAGTTTGTAAATGCTAAACCGACCATATACATTAAGGGAAAAACAACAGTGAAAATTAAAAGCAATAACCCAGGTGCAGTTAATAAATATGGAAAGCTTTTGTCATAAGCATGACGAAATCCTTCACGAAAACTTGGAGCAGCCCAGCCTTTTTGGATTCTCTTTGCATCCTTGCGTGCATCGATTATGTTGATGACATAAAACAATATGGCAAATGTGGTGAGAATTAAAGACATAATTCCTTGCGCCAATAATAGTCTTGAATCATCGACCCGTGGAATAGTCCCTAACGTGAATAACCCCCAAAAGCCTATGTTCAAAAAATTATAGAATACGCCAAAGAAGGCTGCAAAGAGAATAAAGAAGGCCGATCCTTTTGCATAACGGCGATTATAAAATTGCCCTAAACCAGGCACAACGGAAAGGATCGTGGCAAGATTCGGGTTGTGCGAACGCGGTTCACTATTCGTATTTTTCATCATGTATGTCCTCCTCTAATGCTAGGATGAGGAGAAGGTGATAATTAAATCAACCCTTCTCCAACCTATCAGGCAGTCAGAGATTAATTAGCTCCTTCAGATAATTGAATTTGCTCTCTAATTTGATCTACTGCTTCCTCTAATACTTCTTGTGCGTCTTGACCTTGAGAAATAAACTCAAATGCATCAGCCATTGGATCCCATACTTGTGACATCGCTGGAATGTTTGGCATTGGAACTGCATATTCAGCTTGTTCCACTAGACCAGCACGTAATTCATCATCAATTTCAACATCTGTACGTGCAGGAAGCTCACCAGCTACTTCAAAGTACGTTACTGCACTTTCAGGATTTGTGATAAATAATGCTAATTCAGTTGCCCATTCAATGTTTTCACTGTACTCATTTACAAGCCAGCCCTTTACACCTGAGAATGAAGCAAGATTTTCTCCGTCAATTGTTGGAAGTGGCGCTACCGCTAAATTGTCCCCTAGTGCTTCAGAATAAGCTGCAATACTCCAAGGGCCTGTTACAACTGCTCCAACTTTTCCATCTTCAAACAAACCATTCATGATATCGCCAGTAATACCTTGTGGTAAGTATCCAGCTTCAAACCAAGATTGAATAAGTTCTGCACCTTCTACTGCACCTTCATTTGCAAGACCAATATCTTCTGTGTCATATGCACCGTCAGCATCTTGATTGAACACATAACCACCATACGCTTCTAAGAAAGGATATAAGAAATAGAAGTTAGTTCCTTCCATTAAGAAACCATATTCATCTGCAGAAGCATTAGTAAGATCAGCTGCAATTTGCTCTAATTCTTCAATCGTTTCTGGAGCTTCGGGAATTAACTCAGTGTTGTACATTAAGCCGTATGTTTCGATAACTGCTGGAATTCCAAGTTGTGCACCTTCATAGCTTAATGCTGTGATTGCACCTTCTGGATATCCTTCTAGTTGCTCTTCAGTTAATTCAAGTTCTGCTGCTAACCCTTGAAGATAAATATCACCCATGCGATCATTCGGTTGAAAGAATAAATCCGGTCCGCCACCTGATGCTGCATCTAGTGATAGAGCATCTGTTTGGTCAAGCATAGAGAATGGAGTAATATCTACATTAATACCAGTTTCTTCTGTAAAACGATCTGTGATTTCTTCGTATGCATCAAGTTGTGCATCTTCGTCATTTACCCACATTGTTAATGTATCTGGCTTTTCTGCCTCTGTTACTTCCCCTTCTGTTTCCCCTTCACCTTCAGATGGTGCAGGTGCTGCTTCTTCTTCACGATCAGGACCACATGCTACTAAGAAAGCTAAAGCTAATCCCATTACTACTAATAATAAGAATGAACGCAATTTCATTTTTCTTCCCCCTTAACCTTTTTCAATTGTTTTTAAGTTCGTTACGAATGATAGATCCTTGCTCTTTCTTACATCACCTCCTTCAAAAAATAAATTCTCCCTTACATGGAATAAACACGAGCTTCATAAGGAGTTAAGTGAATCTTTTGGTCTTCAAGTTGACCTTGACTATTAGATTGATTACTAATGAATAATTTAACGCTTTCACTTACCCACTCTTTTGGAACTTCATAAGCTTGTTCTTCTTTTGTGAAGTTCAAAATAACTAGTATTTTTTTACCTTGCCACTCTCTTGTGTAGCTATAAATTGAATCATTTTCTATATCAAGTGGACTATACACTCCATAAACCATAATAGGGTGTTCCCTACGAAGTTTTATGAGGTTACGATAATAATGTAAAATTGAATTAGGGTTTTCTTTAGCTAGGTCTACGTTTATCTGCTTGTAATTAGGGTTAACTTGTAGCCAAGGTGTCCCTGTTGTAAAGCCCCCATGACTCGATGTATCCCATTGCATCGGCGTTCTAGCATTGTCACGCCCTTTAATAAAGATCTGTCTCATTACCTCTTCATGGGCTAAACCTCTACCCTCGGTTGCTTCTGAATACATATTCAATGTTTCAATATCTTGATAGTCTTCAATTGAATTGAATTGAACATTTGTCATTCCAATCTCTTCGCCTTGGTAAATGTAAGGAGTGCCTTGCAATGTATGAAGAAAAGTCGCAAGCATTTTTGCCGATTTCTCTCGGTACTCCTTATCGTCTCCAAAACGAGAAACCATTCGAGGTTGATCATGATTGTTCAGGTAAAGACTATTCCACCCTCTACCTTGTAACCCCAGTTGCCAGCCATCTAAAATGCGTTTTAATTCCCTCAAACTCCAAGGTTTTATGTCCCACTTTCCACCCGGGCCAGAATCAACATCCATATGATCAAATTGAAAAACCATATTCAATTCATTTCGATCTTCCCCAGTGAATAATGCTGCATCATCAGGAGTTACACCGGGTGTCTCCCCGACCGTCATAATGTCATAATTAGATAGAACTTTCTCATTCATCTCTTGTAAATACGTATGAACATTTGGACCATTCAAGAATTGATCACCTGCAGGTTGATAAGGTGACTCTTTAGATATTTCTGCGTTAGGTAATCCCTCGGCTTTTGAGATCATGTTGATAACATCCATCCTAAAGCCATCGATCCCTTTATCTAACCACCAAGTCATCATTTTATACATTTCTTGACGTAAAGAAGCATTTTCCCAATTGAAATCTGGTTGTTTTTTAGAAAACAAATGGAGAAAGTATTCATTCGTTTTTTCGTGATATTGCCAAGCTGATCCACTAAAGTGTGATTCCCAGTTGTTTGGCTCCGCTCCCTCTTTCGCAGGTCTCCATATGTAATAGTCCCGATATGGGCTTGTTTTAGAAGATGCCGACTTTACAAACCATTCACATTCATCACTCGAATGATTTACAACCAAATCCATGATCAATTTCATATCACGCTGATGAATTTCATCAAGCATTTTCTCCCAATCATCCATGGTTCCAAACTCTCCCATGATTGCATAGTAATCGCTAATATCGTAACCGTTATCATCATTAGGTGAATCATAGACTGGACTTAACCAAATCACATCAATCCCTAACCACTTTAAATAATCTAATTTACTGATAATCCCTTGGATGTCTCCAATTCCATCTCCATTACTATCTGCAAAACTGCGAGGGTAAATTTGATAGACTACGCTTTCTTTCCACCACTGTTTGCTCATCTTTTAACTCACACCCTTTATGCCATAATTAGAGCAATCGTTTGCACAATCCACTAAAAAAATATGCAATCGCTTTCATGTATGCTTTTAGGTAATTATACATAGAATCATAGATTTAGGCAACCGTTTTCATTTTAATTTTTCTTATTTTTTATGCGATTGACAAACGTTTGCATTCCCGTCTTGACATCATTAAATCGTTTTCATACGCTTAGTGTAAACAATTATTCAGCTAACAGGAGGGGTTTGATGTTTAAAGAGGCTGTGTATCACCGACCTAAAAATGAGTTTGCCTATGCCTATGATGACAAAACATTACATATTCGGTTAAGAACCAAAAAAGATGACATTGATGATGTTGAACTGATACATGGAGACCCTTATGAGTGGAGCGACGAGACAGGATGGATATTCCAAAAAGAAAGAATGAGGAAAACGGGCAGTGATGATTTATTTGATTATTGGTTCCAAGAAGTCATCCCCCCTTTTAGAAGGTTAAGATATGGCTTTAACTTACGTTCAAATGAAGAGGAATTAACGTATACTGAACGGGGTTTCTTCAATGACTCCCCTCGTGATCCTGGTTTCTACTTTTGTTTCCCTTTTTTAAATGAGGCAGATATTTTTCACCCTCCAGAATGGGTAAAGGATACTGTGTGGTATCAAATCTTCCCAGAAAGATTTGCAAATGGAGACCCTTCTACCAACCCTAAAGATACTCTTCCATGGGGAAGCTGTGAACCGACTCCTACCAATTTCTTTGGTGGAGATCTTAAAGGAATTGAAGACCACCTTGATTATTTAAAGAGCCTAGGAATTACCGGCATTTACTTGACACCTATTTTCAAAGCCCACTCTAATCATAAATACGATACAATTGATTACATGGAGATTGACCCCCAGTTTGGTGATAAGAAAACGTTCAAATTATTTGTTGAACGTTGCCATGCAAAAGGTATTCGTATCATGCTAGATGCCGTCTTTAATCATTCAGGATTCTATTTTGCTCCCTTTCAAGATGTGGTAGAGCATGGTGCGGAATCAGCCTATCGTGATTGGTTTCATATTCACGAATTCCCATTAAAGGTAGATGAGCGACCGAATTATGACGCATTTGCTTTTGTTCCTTCGATGCCAAAATTAAACACTGAGCATCCTGAGGTGAAGACATATTTACTTGAGGTAGCCACCTACTGGATTAAAGAGTTTGATATAGATGGCTGGCGCTTAGATGTAGCTAATGAAATTGACCATGCATTTTGGAGAGACTTTAGAAAAGAAGTTAAAGCCATTAAACCTGATGCATATATATTAGGAGAAATCTGGCACGACTCCATGCCATGGCTAGTAGGTGACCAATTTGATGCTGTTATGAATTACCCTATCACATCAGCAATTGTGGATTATATAGGAAAGAAATCGATGGATAAACAAACATTCATTGAACAGACAACAAAATTGCTTCATCTGTATCCAAAACCTGTTCAAGAAGTAGCCTTCAACCTTTTAGGCAGCCATGATACCCCTCGCATCCTAACGTTATCAGACGATCAAAAAGATCGAGTGAAATTGCAAGCTTTGCTACAATTTGCTATGCCAGGTACACCATGCATATATTATGGAGATGAGATTGGGATGCAAGGTGATGGCGATCCTGGGTGTAGAGAGTGCATGATTTGGGAAGATGACAAACAAGACAAAGACTTATTTGCCTATATGCAACATATTATTTCTTTACGTACTAAGTATGAAGCTTTTGGGGCTCGTGGGGAATTACGATTTATTCATACTCAAAGTGACTCTCCTTTGCTCGTATTTTTGAAATATACCAAGTCACAGCAGATTCTATTCATTCTGAATCCCCATGATACAGATGAAAAATACCATTTACCTGAAGAGTTCAATAGTCAAAACAACAAAGAGTTATTAACATACACAGAGCATGACCCTTCACAATCGATTACAATAGCAGCTAACCAAGCTAAAGTATTTTTGATTTAAAGATATATAGAAGAGCGGTTGAGTACCGTTCTTCTTTCTTTGTAGTGGTACATGCTCTACATAATAGGTGGGGATCAATTTGTCAAATAAGGAAAGAACCGCACGAAATGCTACATTGTTTGCTTTAACGTGGCCGATTTTTATTGAAATTCTTCTACATATGCTTATGGGGAATGCGGATACTTTAATGCTAAGCCAATATTCTGATGATGCGGTTGCTGCTGTAGGAGTTTCAAATCAACTTCTTATGGTGATTATTGTCATGTTTGGATTTATTGCTACTGGAACAAGTGTATTAGTAGCCCAACATTTAGGAGCCGATCAAAAAGAAGATGCTGGAAAAATCGCCGTTGTTTCGATCATCGCTAACCTTCTTTTCGGAGTTCTACTTAGTATAGCGCTATTTTTCATAGGCCCCTCCATGTTATTAATCATGGGGTTACCAGAAGAACTGCTTAGAGAAGCAACCCTTTATCTACAAATTGTTGGTGGATTTTCATTTATTCAGTCTGTCTTGATGACAATTGGAGCTGTACTACGAAGTCATCGATTCACAAAAGATGTCATGTATATAACCATTGGAATGAACATTTTAAATGTCATTGGGAACTACTTGTTTATATTCGGGCCATTTGGCATTCCAGTATTAGGAGTTACCGGTGTAGCCATTGCAACAACCATTAGTCGAACATTAGGCTTGATTATCATTATAGTAGTGCTTCTTTACCGCTTAAAAGGGCAATTACCGTTCACCTTTATTCGACATACCTTTCCTAAATATGAATTAAAAAACCTATTAAAGATCGGGATCCCTTCAGCTGGAGAGCATTTGTCTTATAATGGTTCCCAATTAGTTATCACCTTTTTTATTGTCATGATGGGGACCGAGGCCTTAACGACAAAAGTATATACACAAAACATTATGATGTTTGTTTTGCTATTTGCTATTGCTATTGGACAAGGAACTCAAATTATGATAGGTCATCAAGTCGGAGCTCGAGAATTGGATCAAGCTTATAAACGTTGTATCCGCAGTTTAAAGATAGCCATCTTTGTCTCTACCTCAATGGCCATTGTTGGCTATCTTTTTAGTCGCCCGCTTCTCTCAATCTTTACAGATAATGAACAGATCATCGTTGCTGGTAGCATACTTTTACTCCTTACGATTATTTTAGAACCTGGAAGAGCCTTCAATCTTGTTGTTATTAACTGCCTTCGTGCTGCAGGAGACGTTAAGTTCCCCGTTTATCTTGGGATCTTGTCTATGTGGGGTGTGAGTATTCCGGTTGCTTATTTCTTTGGAGTCCATCTTGGGCTTGGTCTAATTGGTGTATGGATTGGTTTTATTGCGGATGAATGGTTAAGAGGTGTGCTCATGTTATGGCGTTGGCGTCAGGGACAATGGCGTGAAATGTCCTTTGTTGGTCCAGAAAAGCGCTCAAAATCTATGTAAATAATTCTAGGACAAAAGTCTAGGTCTTAATTAATGATTGAAATTCATTCATTATGTTGTAAAATTTAACTAGCAGGGTTGTCCTACCATTATAGGAAAGATCATCTAACAATCTTGTAAGTATTTACATAACAAGGGGGAGCAAAAATTGAAAAAGATAACTTTGATGCTACTTGCACTTCTATTAATCGTTTTCTTAGCGGCTTGTGGGCAAGGCGAGGATACAATCGATTCAAATGAATCAACTGGTAACATCGAATCAGAAGAGAATGAGGATGCAGTTGAAGAAGACATTGATGTAGAGGAAGCGACTGAAAACGATGATTCAACAGAAGAGATCGTTGAAGAAGCAGCAACCGAAGAGGAAACGACTGAGGAAGAGTCTACTGAAGAACCAGTAACCGAGGAGACAACGAACACACCCGTTTATCTATTCTTTGCAGACGATCAAGTGATGGACATCTACAAAGAAGAGCGTTCAATTGTAGCGGCAGATGAGGATTTATTTAAAGCCACTTTTGAAGCTTGGGTTCAAGGTCCTGAAAGTGGCAACCTAGTATCCCTCATTCCTAGTAATGTGGAAGTTCAATCGGTTGAAGAGCATGAAGGAGTTGCTCATGTATCCTTCTCATCTGATCTATTAGATGCTCAACTTGGTTCTGGTACTGAAGAAATGCTATTGCAACAAATTGCCTTAACCATGAAACAATTTGGTTTCTCTTCAACTAAAGTGCTAATTGACGGTGAAGAGCATCCGGAACTGTTTGGACATATTGACACAAGTTCTGCAATTGAAGCTGGTAATGTAGAAGATATATCAGCAGCTGAATAATCTTACGGGGTCGTCCTATTTAGGGGACGACTTTTTTTATTCCATTTATGTTATGTAGTTTTACATAGTTAGAAGTCCTTACAAAGAGATTATTTGTTTTACTTTGACATTGTTTTAGATTTTTGATTAAATGATAATATGGTATGAACACGCCTTCATACTGATAACTACATAAATAAGGGGGAAATTCGATGAAAAAGAAATTTGCTTTTTTATCCGCTGCATTGCTATCTGTAGGAATGCTTCTTGGTGCCTGTGGATCTGATGGTGCAGGTGGGGACGAGGACTTCAAAACGGACTTGCAAATGGGGACTGGTAGTACAGGTGGTACGTACTATCCATTAGGTCAAGAAATGGCAAATGTCATGAATGATAATGTTGATTTTGAAGATTTTAATGTTAGTGCTGTAGCGTCTGGTGCCTCTGTTGAGAACCTTGGTGGTATTTATCAAGGAACGATGCAACTAGGTATGACTGTTCACATCCCTGCCCTAGAAGCTCTTAATGGTGAAGCTGACTTTGAGGGAGCTGAAGTTGATAACTTTGGATTCATGGGTCATATCTACCCAGAGGTTATGCAAGTTGTGACAACTGAAAACACGGGAATCACTTCAATTGCTGACCTTGAAGGTAAGCGTGTAGCAATTGGTCCTGCTGGTAGTGGAACACAGTCTGCTGCAAAACTAATCTTAAGTGCATATGGTCTTGAAGATGGTGACTATCAAGCATTTGAAGAAGGTTTTGGAGACGCTGCTGCTCGTTTGCAAGATGGTCAATTAGATGCTTCATTTGGTTTACTTGGTCTTCCAGCAAGTAACATCGAAGAACTAGCTTTTCAACGTGATGTTGTTTTACTTCCTGTTGAAGGCGAAGCACTTGACACAATTCTTGAAAATAGTGACTATGGTCATTTAGAAATTCCTGCTGACACATATGAGTTCTTAGATGGACCAGTTGATGCGATTACTGCATACGCAATTTTAGTTGGGTCAACTAATCAAATTAGCGAAGAGCTTGGCTATGAGATCGTAAAAGGTCTTTACGAAAATGTAGATAGTATCTCTCATCCACAAGGTGTGCATTTAGATCCTGAGAATATCTTAAATGGTTCTGATGGTCTTCCTTTCCACCCCGGTGCTGAGAAATACTTCCAGGAGCAAGGTATTCTTAACTAATAAGTAAGATGAACGCAGGGACTGGGCATCTAATCTGTCCAGCCCTTTTTTTAGTCAATCATGAACGAATTTCGGAGTTGGACAAGCATTGATCTGCTACTCTACTCACACGGCATGCGGACGTTGCTAACTAGGATCCCCAACTTCTAGAATGAAGCCCGAAGAAAGGGTAAGCACGATACGAGAGTCTAGAGGAACGAACAGACAAAATCATTTATTACCGAAATACGTGAATGCAGTATTAGACATTTTGTCAAACTATACTTTATTGACGTGTACTTTTTCTTCGAGATTTCAATTTTTCTCTAGGTGGTGAAAAGGAATATGACTGAAACAGCAGACAACAAAAACCAAGAATTATTAGCTAAATATGATAAAGAATCTGCGTATCGTACCGACTTACAAAAATGGACATGGATTGTTACAATCTTAGCTATTTCCTTAACTGTTTTCCAACTCTACACTTCATTTCGTGGTCCATACGTTACGCTCATTCAAGGTGCCATTCATTTAGCGGGTGGCCTATCTCTAATCTATATTTTGTATCCAGCCAAACGTACCTTTTTAAAGAAAAGAGGCGTCCCTTGGTATGACGGAGTATTAGCATTACTAGCACTTGGAGTGAACTTTTATATTGTCTTTGAATATAGACGTTTAGTTAGTAATCAAGTGACGATTTTAGGTTATTCTACATTGGACATTATTGTTGCAACTCTTGGAGTTGCATTAGTTCTTGAAGCCACAAGACGAGCAGTTGGTTTACCAATTGTTATAATTGCATTAGTGGCCCTTGCATATGGTTATTTAGGAAATGTTTTTCCAATCCCAGCATTCCAACACTCCGGCTTTACCTTTGATCGTCTAATGACAAGCATGTTCTTCAATACAGAAGCGATTTTTGGAACGCCAATTCGAATTTCATCTACATTTATTTTCCTCTTTCTCTTCTTTGGAGTTATGTTAACGAAAACAGGAATCGGAAAATTCTTTAATGACTTAGCATTCGGGGCGACTGGTCGAATGACTGGTGGTACAGCGAAAGCAGCTGTTACAGCAAGTGGATTACAAGGGATGGTTACAGGTTCTTCTGTTGCCAATACTGTTAGTTCTGGTTCCTTTACAATCCCAATGATGAAACGTGCAGGATTTAAACCAGAATTTTCAGCAGCTGCAGAAGCATCAGCCTCTACAGGTGGGCAAATTATGCCACCAATTATGGGGGCGGCGGCCTTCATCATGGCAAGTAACACAGGTGTCCCTTATCGTGAAATTATTTTAATTGCGATTATTCCAGCCCTTCTTTATTTTGCAGGTGTATTTATGGGAACACACTTTGAGGCCAAGAAACAAGGTATTCTTGGTTTGCCTAAAGAACAATTGCCAACGTTCGGTGGAATCGCCAAGCGCCTTGACTTATTAGCACCTCTTATTACAATTATCGCTATGCTTTACCTTGGTTATACAGCCACCACAGCTGCCTTATGGGGGATCGGTGCCGCATTCTTTGTTAGTTTATTCCGTAAAGATACAAGAATGGGCCCGCGTGATATTTTAGATGCTTTAGAACAAGGGGCACGTGTTGCTCTTCCTGTAATTGCTGCCTGTGCTTCAGCTGGTATTATCGCAGGAATTGTAACGATGACAGGGCTTGGAGGGAAGATTGCCGGGGGAATTATTGACTTAGCTGGCGGAATCTTTTTCCTTGTTCTGTTCTTTACAATGATTGCGTGTATTCTACTAGGAATGGGTCTACCTACCACTGCGAACTATGTAGTAACAGCTTCGATGGCAGCACCAGCACTAATTGCTTTTGATGTTCCCATTATAGCTGCTCACTTCTTTGTATTCTACTTTGGGATCGTAGCGGACATCACACCGCCTGTTTGTTTAGCCGCCTATGCCGGAGCCGGGATAGCCAAGGCGAATCCAATGAAAGCAGGAATTACTGCCTTTAAGCTCGCCATTGCAGCGTTTATCATTCCGTATGCATTTGTATCCAATCCTGTACTATTACTACAAGATTGGACATGGGCTACTTTAATTCCGGCACTTATTACAGCATTACTCGGTATGGCTGCCGTTAGTGCCTCTCTAATGAATTATTTCCTAGCAAAACCTTTAATCATTGAGCGTATCTTACTATTCGCTTCAGGTCTTGCCCTTATTTATCCAAACAACTTAGTGATTTCGTTATCTGGTCTTGGCATTTTTGTTATTATTGCAGGTATCCACTTCTTGCGTAATCGTAAAAATGATTCTGGTAAAGGATTAGCTACTTCTTAATGAGCTTTGAGGCTTGCATTCGTGCAAGCCTCTTATTTTAATTATAGAAGATATCAAAAGTATCCCAAAGTTTCTCAAGCTCTTGTAAACGCTTCTCTACTTTTATATGCTCATTTCGTGTAACAGCTGTAATAAGAGCATTAACTAAACACATGGGCGCTGTAAACGAATCGATAAATGAGTTGATCTCAGTAGACGTGTGGAAATTCAAGTCTCCATATGTCACTAAAGGGGATAACGGATGATCAGTAATTACGATGGTTTTCACTTTTTTTTGCTTCACATAATTCAATGCTTCTATTGTTCTTTTTGTATACCTAGCAAAACCAAAAGCAATTACCAAGTCGCCTTCTTTAATATCTAAGAGATGTTCACTCATACCATCTGCCTGTTCGATAAGCTCAGTATTTTGTAGAACAAGGTCTAGATAAAAATTTAAGAACTTCCCTAAGCTCACTGCACTACGATAGGCCAAAATATAGATTCTTTTTGCCTTTATTATCTCTTCTACCGCTTCATCAAACACTTGTTGATCGATTTGAGAAAATGTCAACTGAAGGTTGGTTATATCACCTTGAACGAGCTCTGCAAGAGGATTCGTTGGTTCTGTTATGGAAGGCATTGTTTGTGCGAACATTTCTGCTGAAGTCATCTTCATTTGCAATGCACTTTGAAGGGCTCTTTGTAATTCTGGATATCCGCTATACCCCATTGATACGGCAAATCTAACAACCGTTGCCTCACCTACATCCGTTAACTTAGCTAATTTAGAGGCTGTAAGAAAAGGTCCTGTTTCCGTATGCTTTAATAAGTAACCCGCAATTTTCTTTTGAGACTTACTCATCTCTCCTTGCTTTTTAATCATTCGTTGGTAAACCTCACTCTTCAACATAAATAAACTCCTTTTTAAAGGCCATCTAGCACTCGTTCAAATGCAGCAATCGTTTTCTCAACCTCTATTTCTGTATGAGCTGTTGATAAACTATAACGATTTAGAGGCTTCGTATAAATTCCTTCTATCATTAATCTAAGGTCAATTTTTCTACGCATGTATAGATCACTTGATTGTAGTTCTCGATAATCCAGTATCTTTTTTTTGTTTGTTAGTACAATATTGAAAATGGATCCTTCACCAACAGCTTTCATTGGTATTGATTTAGTTTTAAAAAGATGAGACAGTTGTTCTTTTAATTCCTTTGTCAATTTAAAAACGTTACTACTCTCTTTTGTTAGCACATCTATCGTAGCTAAGCCTGCTGCTAATATTGTTGGGTGCCCATTGTAGGTACCACTATGAAACAAAACATCGGCTGCATCGGACTTTTGACTTTGACTAGGATCAAACACATCTGCTGATTGACGTGGAGCACTCAGATCCATAATGTCATCAAGACCACCAACAATCCCCACAGGAAACCCTCCCCCTATCACTTTTCCTAATGTAGTAAGATCAGGTTCAATTCCATATAGTTCCTGTGCGCCCCCTAAGGCAACTCTAAACCCTGTTTTCACCTCATCAAATATAAAAACGATGCCTAATTCTTTTGTTAGCTTACGTAACCCCTCAATAAATGGCTGTTCAGCTCGAATAAACCCACCTTGCAGCGGTTCAATGATGAGAGCGCCAATGTCCTTTTGTTTTTTACGTAATATTTTTTCACAGTTTTCTAAATCATTAAAAGGAAGAATGACCGTCGTCTGCGTATGGCTTGAAGCCATACCTTTAGACTCTAGAACAGAGTGTGGCTCTTCTCTAGGTCCTGCTTGGTTTAAGGATGGATTGACACTGACTAATACCTCGTCATATCCCCCATGATAATGCCCTTCAAATTTAGCTAACCCATCTTTTTGAGTATAGGCTTTAGCCAAACGTAGAGCAAGTAACGTTGCTTCTGTACCTGAGTTTGTATAACGTAGCTTCTTCATACTTGGATAGAGCGATTGAATACGGTGAGCCATTTCAATTTCGTGTCTGTGTGGCGTTCCAAATAATAGTGTTCCATCATTATTCATCTGTTCAAAGATGGCTCCCTTAATCGTTTTGTTCCCATGACCAAGCATAAGAGCACCATAGGAAAGTAAATAATCGATATATTCATTCCCATCGACATCATACAAATAAGCCCCATTAGCTTTTTGCATCACAATAGGATTAGGTTGGAAATACTTAATATTTGCTGTTACTCCACCTGGCATAACAGTTGACGCTTTTTCCATAAATAGTTGAGAGTGCCTTGTTTGATTTTTATACAGTTGGTCACCATCCATCGTATCAGTAATCATTGTTTTCACTCACTCCTCTTCAAGAAATATATAATTCATTTTAATTTAATATGAAATATTTATTTCATTATACCGATTTACCCTAATCTTTTAAAGCTCTAATTTTTCAAAAATGATTTATTTTCTTTTGAGCAGCTAAAGTTTTCCATGCTAAAATAGTAGAATAACAGCGAGGTGAACATGAATGAAGGGGTATCTTTTTCTTTTTTTAAGCGTTTTTTATTTAACAAGTTGTCAATTAACTGCTCCAGATGACGATCAAATAGCCCTTTCAACTGCTCATGATCAAAACAGCCATATTAAAATAGAATTAATTGATATTAAAGCAAATGATCCTAGCGATTCTTCCGGCTTCTATGTTGATGTTTTAGTAACTTCCCTTCATCCTTCCTATGATGTGTGGGACGACTTTTCGTATACAATGGATCGCTTTATCTCTAGCTCTCCTGACCTTATGCATGAAGCCACATCTATAGAGAGTCTGAGCCATACAAAAGAAGGCACTCTTCTTGAATTTAATCAGGTATTAATAAGACAATTCTTTAACGAAACACTCAAGCAGGGTGAGTATCTTCTAAACATTCCGTTTTATGTAAAGCCGCTTTATTATGAGCAAAATATTACATTTGAAGGCTTATCGCATGATACCAAGCAAATAGAGAAGAATGACTTTCGAATTTCTTCAATTGATGTGGAAGGACACCAGCTTTTATTAACAGCTTCTGATGTACATAACTTAAAAGGTGTGAATGTCGCATTATTAATCAACAATGAACGAATCCATCCAACTTTTACAACGACAACTTACAATGAAGAAATAAATCAATTACAAGGGGTATTCGAATTTACCCAAGCCATAGAAGAACCATTTGATTTAACGATAAGACGCCACAAAATCGAGGAACAAGTATGGACCTTAATGCTACCTACCACCGTGATAGTCCCTTAATAAAAAGAAGGCTTGAGGAATGTCCTCAAGCCTTCTTTAATCCTTATTAGTATGCTTTTGTTGCTCCACCGTCAACAACCATTGATTGTCCTGTCACATACGTATTCGCATATGACCCTAAGAAGACAATGGTTCTGGCAAATTCATCAGGTGTCCCATATCTACCTAATGGAATGGCAGCGGTCAATTGGTCTTTCGCTTCCTCATATTCTAACCCAAGTTTAGCGGCGCGAATATGATCCAAAGCTTCTACCCGGTCAGTTGCTATGCGGCCAGGTCCAACTGTATTGATTAAGATATTCTCCCCACCTAACTCTTTTGCCAGACTTTTAGAAAGGCCGACGATAGCCGTGCGGAATGTATTGGATAAAATCAATCCTTCTACGGGTTCTTTGATCGAAGACGAGGCAATATTGACAATACGACCTGCCCCTCTTTCACGCATCGATGGTAAAACGGCACGGATGGCTCTAATAAAACTTAGTAAATTAAGCTCGAATGCCCCTTGCCAATCAGCATCTTCAAAAGCATCAAATCCTCCAGCTGGCGGACCTCCAGCGTTATTAATGAGTACATCAATTCCACCGTGTAGAGCCGTGGCCGTTTCAATTAGTCTTTTTATATCATCTGGGTTACAAATATTGCAAGTGATATATGGAGGCCTTACACCTGTAGCTTCTTCAATCTCAGCAACTGTGTTTTCAAGTTCTACTTCATTTCGACTCGAAAGAAGCACCTGTGCGCCTTCTTTCACATATAACTCAGCACAAGCCCTCCCTAACCCTTTACTAGAAGCTAAAACAATAACAGATTTTCCTTTTAAACCTATATCCATACTAGACCCTCCTTGCTTTCACCTTATTGTGCAATATTTGTATCCGTGACCGTAGAGTTCTTTGCTTTTCTCCATTGCCATACAACAACCACTAAAATGATCGCAAGACCAATGATGTCTTGAACCATATTCGGGTTCATAAAAAGAATCGCTCCTCCGAATAAGATCGCGCGCAACACCCAATGAATTGTGCTAAATAAGTATCCTTCAGCTGCTGTTCCGAGCATTACGACTCCAGCTATCGCCGTAATCGTTACAGCCGCTCCTTCTACAAATGTGGTGTTAATAAGAAGGAGTGCATCGTTATAAACAAACATAAACGGAACGATAAAGCCGGCAATTGCTAGTTTCATTGAGATAAAGCCGGTCCTCATCTGATCCCCTCCGGATATCCCTGCCGCTGCAAAGGCAGCAAGCGCAACCGGTGGTGTGATATTTGCAAATAAACCAAAGTAGAATACAAATAGATGAGCAACTAACGGTTCTATGCCATATGAGATTAAGGCAGGAGCGGCCATTGTTGCTGTGATAATATAAGTCGGAATACTTGGCAGCCCCATTCCTAATACAATACAAGCAATCATTGTAAAAATAAGAGTTAAAAGTAGACTATCTCCACCAAGAGTTACAATTCCATTTGCAAGCTTTAAGCCAAACCCAGTCATCGTCGCTACCCCTACAACAATTCCAACCGTTGCACAGGCAACCGCAACACCAACAGCTGTTCTTGCACCGGATTCAAGAGCATCCACGATATCTTTCATACTCATGCGAGTTGTTCTTCTAATCATAGCTACAACGATTGTAACCAAAATCGTTAAGAATGCAGAATAGATAATCGTACGTCCACTAAAGAACAACATGTATAAAAGAAAGAATAAAGGAATTAACAAATGCCCTCTTTCTTTTAATACTTCCATCACTTGTGGTAGGTTTTCTTTTGAGATTCCTTTTAAGCCTTCTTTTGTTGCACGAAGATGAATTTGTACAATAATTCCTAAATAGAACAATAATGCTGGTAGAAGCGCTGCTAGAGCAATCTGACTATAAGGAACACCTAACATCTCTGCCATAATAAAAGCCGCAGCCCCCATGATCGGTGGTAAGATCTGTCCCCCAACCGATGCCGCAGCTTCTACTGCTCCAGCAAAGTTACGATGATAACCAATTTTTTTCATCAATGGAATCGTAAATGAACCAGTCGTTACGACGTTAGCCACTGCAGCACCGTTTATGCTTCCTAAAAATCCACTTGCTATTACCGCTACTTTTGCAGGCCCCCCTCTAGTTTGACCTGCAATCGCTAGTGCCATGTCGTTAAAGAATTGCCCCATTCCAGACTTAGAGAGGAAGGCACCAAACAAAATAAATAAGAAAATATACGTAGCTGAAACTCCAATGGCCGTTCCATAGATTCCTTCAGTCGTGACATACATGAAGTTAACTAGTTCATCCCATGTATACCCTCGATGACGGAAAATTCCTGAAAGCTCTCTTCCAAACAAACCATAGAGAAAGAATAAAATGGCAAGCACAGGTAAACCCCAACCTGTTACACGTCGAGCTGCTTCTAGTACAAGAACAACAAGAATTCCGCCAAACAATAGATCAAGCTGATTTGGTAAACCACCGCGATTGACAATACCGACATAATCGACAAAGATATAGACCGTTGTTGAAAATGCCATTAATGCAAATAGGAGATCATACCAAGGTAATTTTGTACGGTTTGCCTTTTTAAATGGTGGATAAAGCAGAAAGACTAATGCTAGGATAGCCGCCACATGTAATGAACGATGCTGTAAAGTTACAGGCGTCCCAAAATATGATGTGTACATATGATATACAGATAATGAAATAGCTAAAAGGGAAACTATAATAGCAACTATTTTACTTTTAAATGAACGAAATCTCGATTCCGCATCATATTTCTCTAATAACTCAACTTGCTCTTTTGTTAACTCTTCTGGTTGTGGATTTTGTTGCTTTTCCATCTCCATCACCTCTTTTCAATGATTAATTCTAATGGTTCATGATGAGGCAAATCTTCTGTTTGGAACAGGATTTCATCATTTAAATAGATCGTAAATTCTGCGTTATGTGAGTGAATCCATCGAAAGGCCTCTATTTCTTGATCAATGTCTCGACTGACAATTTTCCCCTCTTCTATTGTCATACTTCCTTTTTCATGAGGTACTCCTGCACCAAATGAATAAAAAACTGTTTCCACTAATTGAAGGGAACCATCTTCACTCACTTCATACGTTTCTTCCCAAGGAGTCTTCTCAACAGAGTGAATCCATTTGATCGTCCATCGGTCCCCGACATTTATATCAGGAATAGAGTGAACCACTTCTTCTGTTCGTTGAATTTGCACATGCCCTGTATAACTTGTATGTGTACAAGCTACTAAGGAAAAAAAAAGAATAAGTGTCAGCGCGATTATTCTATTCATAAACCATCCACCTTACAAATTGTCCAAGCGCCACGCTTTAAGAGCTTGGCGCTTAGACTAATAACATGTACTATTTATTACTCAATCGCCCCTACTTCTTTCAAATAACGTTCTGCTCCTGGGTGGAAAGGAATTGGCATACCTACATCTACAGTATCTAATGTAATTTCTTGAGCCGCATTATGAGAGCCTTGAATCTTATCAATGTTCTCAAATAGTGTTTTTGTGATTTCATAAGCTGCATCTTCTGAAATTTCACTTGAAATAATTAATAAGTTTGTGATAGCAGCCGTTGGAATATCTTCTTCATTATCATATGAACCTGCAGGAATTGCCTCTGCAGAGAAGAATGGATAATTTTCTTCTAGGTAATCCATTGCTTCACCTTCAATAGGAATGATCTTCGCATTATGAGTAGTGTCTAGATCAATAACTGTTGCGTTTGGTACACCACTTGTTACGAATGCTGCATCAATCATGCCGTTTTTAATTTGGTCAATCGCTTCACTATAAGAAAGATAATCTTCGTTAATGTCGTCATAGCTCATTCCATGGGCTTCTAATACCATACGAGCATTTAATTCAACACCAGAATTCGGAGCACCAACCCCTACACTTTTTCCTTTTAAGTCTTCCACACTTTCAATTCCTGTATCTTCTGTTGTTACAACTTGAACGAAGTTAGGATAAAGTGCTGCTAGACCAGCCATCGATTCGATAGGGTCTTTCCCTTCAAATTCTCCACTTCCTTCATATGCTTGAAGAACTGAATCTGCCATTGTAATCGCAAGTTCTGCACGGCCAGTATCAATTAAGTTAACGTTCTCCACTGATGCCCCTGTTGCTTGTACTGAAGAATCAATTCCTAATTCTGATTCGAGAATCGTTGAAATCGCGCCCCCGATAGGATAATACACCCCAGAAGTTCCACCAGTTGCTACTGTTACGAATAAGTCACTTAAATCTGCACCTTCAGTTTGCTCACCAGCATCTGCATTATCACCTGCTGTGTCATTTTCTGTATTCGCATCGTCTCCACCACATGCCGCAAGCACTAGTAAAGATACCATGGATAAACTTGCAATAAATTTTTTCATCATAATCCCCCCAAATGTTTTTTGTACACTTATTTACTATGCAAGTAGTGTGCCAATTTTTAAAATAGCCAGTTTGTTAGCGCTTACAGTATTTCTTGCAACTCAAACACAAAAAAACACCGGCAAAAAATGCCGGTGTTGCATTTTTTGCCGGTTTAATTAATTTAAGTAGACGCGTATAGCTTTAATTTATCTCGTAGACTTCTTTCGCTAATCTCTAACATTTCTGCAGTTCTCTTTCGATGACCTTCGTTATAATCAAGAGTTTCTAGAATGAACTGCCTTTCCAGCTCTTTTAAAGATAGACCAACGAAAGATGAAAGATCATTTTCCTCTGATCGTATGATTGTCTTCTTCGACCTTAAATGAATCGGCAAATCTTCTACTTCTATCGTTGTTTCATTGGCAAAAACCATGGCTGATTCTAAGATGTTAGCGAGTTCACGAATGTTACCAGGATAAGAATAAGAAGATAAAATTTGATAGGCTTCCTTTGAGATGCCAGTGATCTGACTATTCATTTCATTATTAAATAATTTGATTAAATGCGATACCAATAGCTTCAAATCGTCAATTCTCTCCCGTAGAGGAGGTAATAAAATTGGAATAACATGAAGCCGAAAGTAAAGATCTTCCCTAAACTCTCCTTGTCTAACCGCTTCTTCTAAATCTTTATTTGTAGCAGCAATAACTCGTACATTTAACGATTGCGTTACATTAGAACCGAGCTTCGTTACTTCCTTACGTTGTAGGACCCGTAAAAGTTTCGCTTGTAGTGCAAGAGGCATGTCCCCAATTTCATCTAGAAAAATGGTTCCTCCGTTCGCTAATTGAAACTTACCATCTTTTGAGGAAACAGCCCCTGTAAATGCTCCCTTTTCATATCCAAACAGTTCACTTTCTAAAAGGTGCTCAGGGATTGCAGCGCAGTTGACCGTTTCTAGATGCTGTTGTTTTCTCTTGCCAGAATAGTGAATGGCACGTGCTACCAACTCTTTCCCTGTTCCACTCTCTCCCATAATTAAGACATTCGAATCAACGTCTTTCACTTTATCAATCAAGCGATACACACGCTGCATTGATTCACTTTGACCAATCAATTCCTCGTAACTATACTTCTTCTCAAGTTCTTGACTTAAATGCTCCACTTGATCATGTAAATATTTAAAATGTAGAGCTTGTTTAATGACTGACTCTAATTCATCCATATTAATTGGTTTCGTTAAATAGGAGTAAGCTCCTACTTGAAGGGCTTTTACCGATGAAGAGATCGTGCCATATGCGGTAATCATAATAACTAGAAGTTCGGGATGTTCTTCTTTTAAACTTTTCAATACATCTAAACCATCCACTGCCCCTATCTTCAGATCTAATAAAACCAAATCAGGGCTTGTGGATTTAACTAACTTTTGACCTTCACTTGGATCAGTCGTTGCCTCAACATAGTAGTCATCTTCTAAGGCAAACGTTAATGAAGAACAAATGGAAGCCTCATCATCAATGATTAAGATTTTCTTCATGATTTTCGCTCCTAAATTGTAGTATCATCTTTGTCCCACTATCTATTTTACTATCGATCAACAACCGCCCCTCATTATCTTGTACATATTGATGAGTAATCGCTAAACCAAGTCCTGTCCCCTTAGCTTTCGTTGTATAAAATGGCTCTAATATCTTTTCCTGTTGCTTATCCGTCATACCAATCCCATTATCTTCTATTACTAGGACAACCATTGTTTCCCTTTTCGATAATCGTAAAACAAGTTCGCCACTTCTATGTTCTAATACTTCCTCAATGGCATCAATTCCATTAATCATTAAATTGATAATGACTTGTTTCACTTGATTGGGGTTAGCGTAAATGAATACATCATTGATGAGATCTAACGTTAATACGATTCCTTTATTAAGCAGTGTCCTCTCAAATAAGATGGCACAATCTTGGACAAGTTCTGTTAGGTGAACCGATTCTTTTTCCTGTTGTCTCGGTCTAGCATAATCAATCAAACCTTCAATAAGTTGGCTAACTCGATCAATTTCTTTTGGAACATAGGTAGAAATCTCACGTTGGAAACGTTCATTATGGAACTTTTTCGGTATTAATTCAGCAAATGTTTTGATGGATGTAAGAGGATTACGAATTTCATGAGCGATTCCTGCTACAACCCGACTTAATGCCTGATTTTTTTCTTGTTCAAACACTTGAAGACGCATTTTCCTCTCTTCTGTAATATCTTCAAACGTCACGATGAGCCCGATTAATTGATGCTTAATATTAAAGAGTGGATAGACATAATAACGTAGATCATATTCTCTATTATCTGAACGCTTCCATATTGTTTCTTTTCCTAAAATTGACTTTTTCTCTTGGAAGACTTGATCAAAGTGCGACTCAAGAAGTTGCGTTAATAACAAAACGTCTTGATAAGGTTTTGTTAGAAGATCGTCTTTTTCACCTGCTATAAGGAGAGCTTTTGTATTGACTGATGTGATTAATCCATCTTCATTTACCGTCACAATGCCCCGAGGTGAACTATCTAGAATCTGCCTTTGGTATTCGTCGCTGTTTTTCGTTTGAGTAATTTGCTCTTGTAACGTTTCATTTAATTCTTTTAATACATGTGTTTTCTTCTCTACCTCTGCTTGCAAACGTCGATTCCACCTAATAGCTAAAAACGTAATCGCAAGAACACCCAATAAAAGGCCTACGGTAATTTGAACTGCTAGCCACAGTCTTTCTGTTAACAGATTTTCATTTCCAAACCACCTTTCATGAATATCTGCGTAAATACCTTCCTGTTTAACGGTCCTAATCGCTCTATTTAATTCGTCTAATAATTCATTACGGTCTCTAGCTACAGCCATAGCATAATCAATTGGTAAGAGGTAATTACCGACAATTCGAAAATTATTATTCATTTGAGTTTCTTCTATTAAATAATCAGCCGTTAATACATTCCCTACAAATGCATCAGAGCGTCCCATCAGTAAAAGCTGCATCGCTGTTCGTTGGTTACTCGCAACATGATATTGAATTCGTCGAATAGTACGAAGGAACTCATATTCCGTTGTTTCTTTTTGCAAAGCAGTCTTTACGTTTGTTAATTGAGAGATACCTTCAATCTCATGATTATCGCTTCGAACGACTAGCCCAACAGAAGTATGTAAGACCGAATCTGTATACTCCATAGTAGCTGTTCGTTGTTCATGAAAAGAAGCAGATAATACCATGTCCACTTTGTCCTCTTCAAGCGCAAGGAACGCTTCTTCTTGGGTCATCGGGTAATAGATCAAATCTTTTTCCAAATATCGATTTAACTCCTCCATTAAATCAATTAAGAAACCTTGATGTTGACCCTCCTCTTGCATATGAATGGGAGGCAAGTTAGGGTCGTATGCAATTCTCAGCGGCTCTTTTGCGTGAACTATCATTGGTATTGTAATCACTGAAAGGAATAGGAGGAAAGAGATGAAATTTCGAATATTCATATTGTATCCCCTTACAATTTTCTCATAAAAAAAGGTGACTCATTTAATGTAATTATTTCGTATGAACATTTCTCATGTTGCCTAAACGTATGGTATCATACACTACGTAAGGAAAACAGAGAATTGAGGGATAAACCAATGAAAACCGTCGTCACGACGTTGAACGCTAAATATATTCACACATGTTTGGCTTTGCGCTGTTTAAAGGCCTATGCAGAGCCAGAGTTCCCTATAGAAATGGTAGAATATACGATCAAAGACCCTATTATGAATATCGTTTCCGATTTATTTGAACGAAAGCCTAATGTTATCGGCTTTAGTTGCTATATTTGGAATATTGAAGAGACATTAAAAGTAATTGAAATGCTAAGAAAAGTCATGCCTGAAACCAAAATCGTCTTAGGTGGACCTGAAGTGTCCTATGACACGAAAGAATGGCTTGAAACGACTGCTGATGCTGACTTCATCGTAGTCGGAGAAGGGGAAGAAACGTTTAAACAATTACTTGAAGAATTAAGTACTACCTCTAAATTCCATATGGTATTTGGCTTAGCTTACCGTAAAGGAGAGGAAGTTATTATAAACGCTCCTCGTCCTAAATTGAAATTAGATGATATTCCTACCCCTTATCGTTTCGATGAGGATCTAGCCGGGCTCACCAAACGAGTAACGTATTTTGAAACGAGCAGAGGTTGCCCATATAGTTGTCAATTTTGCTTGTCATCTATTGAAGTAGGGGTACGCTATGTTGATATCGATCGTGTTAAAAGTGACCTTCTGTTTCTTATTGAAAACGGTACGAAACTAATTAAATTTGTCGACCGGACATTCAATATTAAAAGAGATTACGCACTTGAGATCTTCCAATTTTTGATTGATAACCATCAAGGATGTGTATTCCAATTTGAAATTACTGCTGACATTATGCGTCCTGAAGTCCTTGAATTTCTTAATGAACATGCACCAAAAGGAATTTTCCGCTTTGAAATTGGTGTCCAATCAACAAATGATGCAACAAATGAATTAGTTCAGCGTCGTCAAAACTTCCAAAAGCTCACCCGTACTGTCACAATGGTAAAAGAGGGTGGGAAGATTGACCAACACTTAGATTTAATTGCAGGTCTTCCTGAAGAAGATTACCATTCATTCCGAAATACATTTAATGATGTATTTGCACTTAGGGCTGAAGAACTTCAGCTCGGATTTTTAAAAATGCTTCGCGGAACTGGTTTGCGTTTACGAGCAGAAGATCATCAATATGTATATATGAATCATGCTCCGTATGAGATTCTCAGTAATAACATTTTACCATTCTCAGATATTGTTCGAATCAAACGAGTTGAGGATGTTTTAGAAAAATACTGGAATGATCATCGGATGGATATGACGATTAACTATTTAGTGGATAAAGAATTTGCTTCTCCTTTTGATTTCTTCCAAGAGTTTGGAGACTATTGGGAGTCAAAAGGTTGGTCAAGAATTGGTCATCAACTTGAAGATCTCTTTACAAGACTTTATGCATTTTTAGAAGCTAGAGATACACAAAACCTTCAAATCATTAGAGGTTTAATGATGGTTGATTACTTCAAAAATCATAAACATAAACCACGCAAAACATGGTGGGGCTTCTCGCTTTCAAAAGAGCAACAAAGCTCCTATTTACGTGAGTTAGCAGATCAACCGCAAAGAGTAAATGAAGATTTCGCTTCTTTACAACTTAATGAAAAAGACCTGCACAAACACACAATGATTGAGGTCTTACCATTCTCCCTTGATTCCTTCACAGAAGACGATGCAATCGTAGATCAACATGAATTATTAATTGCCTACTTTAACCCTAAGTCACAACAAACTTCGTTATTTACTACTTCACTTGTTCCATCAACGATGATGTAATTGCCACGATAATGAAAGAGCCAATGCAGAAGATGCATTGGCTCTTTTGCACTTTGGTTGGGTTTATTCTTATATTATGTGATAATAAATGAATCAGTTCTGAATTAAGAGGAGGATCCTTCATGAATGCTATTATTAACACACAACATAAACATCGCTCCTATCGTTCTTATTCTTCTAAAGCGATCGAGGAAGAAAAACTTAACGCTATTATTTCAGCTGCCCAATCAGCCCCCTCTTGGATAAACGGCCAACAGGTTTCTATTATTGCTGTTGCAGACGAGCAAAGAAAATCACGGTTATCTGAATTAGTAGGAAATCAAGCATATGTCGCACAAGCACCAATCTTTTTCATTTTTTGTGCTGATTTTTACCGTGCTCAAATAGCTGGTGAAAAACATGGAAAAACACTAGAAGCAATTGATGACGTGGATGCTCTATTAGTTGGAGCAACCGATGTGGGATTAGCTATGTCAAATGCTATAACTGCTGCAGAGTCACTTGATCTCGGTACAGTCCCGATAGGGGGAATCCGTAAAAATCCTTTAGAAGTCATTGAATTACTGAACCTTCCAAAATACGTCATTCCTATTTCTGGGTTGTGTATAGGTTATCCAAATGAAAATCCTGGCACTAAGCCACGGTTTCCACAAGAAGCAATCCTGCATAAGGAAACTTATCAACATAACCAGACCTCAATCATCGACACGTACGATAACACGATGAGTGCCTATATGAATGAACGTACGAAAGGTAGACAGTCAACTTCATGGACAGAACGTGTCTCAAGTTTTTATGAGAAGCCTTATTATTCATCCATTGCTGATATGCTTGAACAACAAGGATTTAAGTGTAAAAACGTAAAAAAATAACTTTTAAATAAAAGAGGAAAGACCTCATCATCAAGGTCTTTCCTCTTTTAAATTTGCAAATGTAAATACATTCGTATCCGGCTCTGCTTTTGGACGTCCAAAGTAATAACCTTGGGCAAGTGGAATGTTTAATTCAGCACATAAATCTGCTTCTTCCTTTCTTTCTATCCCTTCAGCAAGCAGTTTAATTCCATACGCATCAGCTACATTTACTATTTCTTTTATTTTTGTTTGCTTCTCAGTATATTGATCACAATGATCGATAATGGCTCGGTCTATTTTTGCAAAGTTAGGCTTTAATTCTCTTAATATATCAACAGTCGCAAACCCCGCACCAAGGTCATCAAGGGCTACCTGGATTCCTTGTTTTTGGTACACGTTAAAGATATTCTTCAGGTGATCGATATCATGGATTTTCTCGGTTTCCACTACTTCAAAAATCAAGTCTTCTGGTTGCACACCATACTTTTCTACAGCATATAATGTACTTTTCAAACAATGATTGGGGTCATAAATAGATGAAGGTAAGAAGTTAATAAACCTTTTCACTCCATTTCGTAAAAACTTGGAGCTGATTTCAATAGAAGAAATTCGTGCCTGACTATCTAAGACCGATTGTAATCCAGCCTTTTGAGAAAAGGAAAATAATGTACCAGGGTTAAATGACAGCTCTGATGGGATAGGTCGAACTAAAAACTCATATCCAAATACTTCTTCACTAGTAAGCTGAACAATTGGTTGCATATGTTGAGTAAATAAGCCTTCATTTATTACTCTAACAAGAGGCCAATTCATAATTCTTTCTCTTAACTGTTCATATCGAACAAAGTTTGCAAAACGTTCGCTCTCTTCTACTGAATACGTTGCATAGGTGTACTCATTAGTTAGTAAAATTGGATCAAGTTGCTGAATCAGTTTATTTAAATTTTCTTCATTTTGATAAGGAATAGAATAAATATTATTATCATTTAACCTGTATGTAAAGTCCCCTAGTTGGAGTACTTCCTCGATTTTTTCAAATTGTTGATTACCTTTTAGTTTCATTAATATATTCCCACTTGGGGGTAAATTAGGTATGTACCCACAATTCCTACAACTATTCAATAAGAATCCCTCCTTTGTATTAGGTCTACCGATTACTATACCACTAATATAGTTATTTAAAACCACTACTATTGTATTATACCAATTCATTTTGGTCGCTTGATTTCAAAAGAAAAGCCATGTTTAGTAACATGACTTTTTCATAAACTTACTTTTTATTTTTCACTTCTAATATTTCAAGTGCTGCCTTCGTAGCTGATGATTGACCCGTTAATACTTGTTCTTGCATCTGTGGGAGAATAGTCTTTACTTTCTCATTTTGATAAAATTCGGCTAAGACCTGTTCCTCAATTAGATCACGAAACCAACGCAAAGCTTGTTCGTTTCGTCTTTTATGGAAGATGTTGTTTTGCTGCATGTGTTCTTTATGGTCTTGAATAACAGACCAAATATGATCGACACCTTCACCGGTTAGGGCAGAAACTGTATATGCCTTAGTAGACCAGCCTTCTGTAATAGGAGGAAGCAAATGAAGCATTCGGTCTAATTCAACTCGCGCTTGCTCAGCTGCTTGTTTATTCGGGCCATCAGCTTTGTTTATAAACATAGCATCTGCCATTTCCATAATTCCTTTTTTCATCCCTTGTAGTTCATCTCCAGCACCAGTAAGCATAAGAACAAGGAAGAAGTCTACCATTGACCTTACTGCCACTTCACTTTGCCCTACTCCGACCGTCTCAACAATAATGACGTCATAGCCAGCTGCCTCACATAATAGCAATGTTTCACGCGTTTTTCTCGCTACTCCACCAAGAGTCCCACCAGCAGGGGATGGTCTAACGTAAGCATTAGGATGACGAGATAGTTGTTCCATTCTCGTTTTATCTCCTAGTATGCTGCCTCCAGTTAATGAACTTGAAGGATCAACTGCAAGCACCGCCACTTTATGCCCCTTCTCACAAAGCATCATCCCAAACGCTTCAATTAGCGTACTTTTACCTGCGCCAGGCACTCCAGAAAACCCAATACGGATTGATTGACCAGTCTGTGGCATTAGCTCTGTTAATACATCTTGAGCTAATTGCAAATGTTTTTTTGCATTACTTTCCACAAGTGTAATCGCTCTGGCCAATATCGCTCGATTTTGTTCCTTTACACCTAATACATACTCTTCTACTGTTAATTTACTTCTTTTAGGGGATTGTGACACTGCGTTTATCCTCCCTTCTTGCCTCTTTTTAAGAGAAGAAGAAAGAAGAAGTGTTACTCCACTTCTTCTTCCTCTAAGCCGAGTCGCTCTTTTAATTCTTCTAAGATTTGAGCTGCTGCTACAGGGATCACTGTACCTGGTCCAAATATAGCTGCTGCTCCATTTTCTTTTAAGAATTGATAATCCTGAGCTGGAATGACTCCGCCAATAATAACTAAGATATCCTCACGACCATGCTTTTTAAGCTCATTTACAACTTGTGGAAGCAGTGTTTTGTGACCAGCTGCTAAAGAGCTCATTCCAATCACATGCACATCATTCTCGACTGCTTGCAAAGCCGCTTCCGCTGGAGTTTGAAATAATGGTCCAATATCAACGTCAAAGCCCATATCAGCAAAAGCTGTCGAAATCACTTTCGCTCCTCGGTCATGACCATCTTGACCCATTTTCGCAATCATAATTCTCGGTCTACGTCCTTCTGCCTCTTCAAATTCATCGGTCATTTTTCGAATGTTTTCCATTTCATCATTCTCTCCAAACTCAGAACGGTATACACCGCTAATCGAGCGGATGACCGCTTTATGTCTTCCTACCACTTTTTCATAAGCCATTGAAATTTCACCTAGGCTTGCACGAGAACGAGCAGCTTCTACTGCTAACTCCAGAAGATTCCCTTCCCCTGTTTCAGCTGCCTCTGTAATAGCAGCTAATGCTTTTTTGACTCTAGCATCATCACGTTCTGCACGTAGCTTTTCTAGACGACGAATTTGCGATTCTCGTACTACTGTATTATCAATATTTAAAATATCTAGCGGTTCTTCTTCTTCTAAACGATGAGTATTCACACCGATAATCGTCTCTTTTTTAGAGTCAATATGCGCTTGTCTTCTGGCTGCAGCTTCTTCAATTCGCATTTTAGGAAGCCCAGTTTCAATAGCCTTAGCCATACCGCCAAGCTCTTCAATTTCTTCGATATGTGCCCAAGCCTTTCTTACAAGTTCTGCCGTTAAGGTTTCGACATAGTATGAGCCACCCCAAGGATCAAGCACATTCGTTAGACCAGTTTCATCTTGTAAGTATAATTGTGTATTTCGCGCAATACGAGCCGAGAAGTCTGTTGGTAAGGCAATTGCTTCATCCAAAGCATTAGTATGAAGGGACTGGGTATGTCCCATTGAAGCAGCCATCGCTTCAATACATGTTCGTACGACATTATTATAAGGATCTTGTTCGGTTAAACTCCAACCCGATGTTTGTGAATGAGTACGAAGAGCAAGTGACTTATCATTTTTCGGATCAAAGGGTTTGATTAATTTCGCCCAAATTAAACGAGCTGCCCGCATTTTAGCAACTTCCATATAATAATTCATTCCGATTGCCCAGAAGAAGGATAAACGAGGAGCAAATGAATCAATATCCAGTCCTGCTTTCATTCCAGTTCTTACATACTCTAATCCATCTGCTAGTGTATAAGCGAGCTCAATGTCAGCTGTTGCACCTGCTTCTTGCATATGGTAGCCAGAGATACTAATACTGTTGAACTTAGGCATGTATTTAGACGTGTATTCAAAAATATCTGCTATCGCCTTCATTGATGCTTCTGGTGGATAAATATATGTGTTTCTTACCATGTACTCTTTTAAGATATCATTTTGGATCGTACCTGTTAATTGTTCTGGCTTCACACCTTGCTCTTCGGCCGCTACAATATAAAACGCTAAGATTGGTAATACTGCCCCATTCATTGTCATTGATACCGACATTTGGTCAAGTGGAATGCTATCAAATAGAATTTTCATATCTAGAATCGAGTCTACAGCAACACCTGCTTTTCCAACATCTCCCACAACTCGTTCATGATCAGAATCATATCCACGGTGAGTCGCTAAATCAAACGCAATCGATAAACCCTTCTGCCCTGCTGCAAGATTACGACGGTAAAACGCATTACTCTCTTCAGCTGTAGAGAATCCTGCATATTGACGCACTGTCCATGGTCTCGTTTTATACATAGCGGGATAAGGTCCTCGGAAGAAAGGTGCGATCCCTGCTACGTAGTTAAGATGCTTCATTCCACTCGTGTCTTTTTTCGTATAGGTTGATTGGATTGAGATTTTCTCCATTGTATCAATCGTAGGCTCGGGCTGATAACCTTCGCTTTGTGATTGTTCAAGTGCAGGAAACGTCATTTTATCAAAAGATGGTTTTGTCATTTTCCTGCCCTCCAATTCCATAAATTCATGAGTTGTTCATAATGGTTCGATTTCATATGGATATAATCAAAGACTCCAGATTCATGTAATTGATCAGCTACCTCACCTTTTTGTTTACCTGCGACATAGATCCGAACCTCATCTGAATTGGCTTTCTTTAATTCTTTTATTAGGGAAGCACATTCTTGGTGGACATCTTCATCTGTTCCACAAATGACGATTACATTTGAACACTCCATTTGTGCCTGATCACGACTTAGAGCATCAGCACTGATTGGAGAACCTACTTCAAAGCCCCCTGCCCTAAAGTAACCTGCAGCAAAATCAGCACGTGGTTTAAATTTAGCTAGTGGTCCTAACCCTATTAAAGTTACCTCAGCACGTTTTCCTGTTTCTCTTTCAAATTGCTTGCTTAGATCCCTCATCTGTTCATACGGCATTGAAATACGTCTTCGGTTAAGCGGCTCTTTAATCGTTGTAGGTTCTCCATCATTTAGCTTTGAGAGTAATTCATACATGCTTGTTAGTGAAAAACCATCACTAGAAACATGAATCCATTCATCAATTGATGTCGGTAAGACCTCCAATGTTTTCGATTCAGACTTTGTCTCTTCTACTCTCCACTCCTCTGTTTGTTTGTTTTCGTGAAGTAGCTTTTCATCAAGATTAGCGTATTGATTTACGCCAACGATCGTCTGCTTTCTTGTTTCAACATCTTTTATACGAGCTTGCCATGTTTCATTAATCCAACTCTGAGGAATTCCTGCTGCTAACGCCTTACTCATGCCACCACCAGCTTCAAGATTTTGGAATTGACTCCACGCTTTTTGCGCAATTTCACTTGTTAAATGCTCAACATACCAAGCTCCACCGGCTGGATCTTGAGTGGCAGCTAGATGACTTTCCTCTAATAAGATTAAAGAGGTGTTTCTTGCTATTCGTCTTGAAAAAGCCGTAGATGGTTGAATCGGTTCATCAAACGGACTTACTTGAATACTATCAGCCCCCGCTATTGCTGCACTGAATGCCTCACTTGTACTACGCAGCATGTTGACATATGGGTCTAGCTTGGCTTTTGTGAATGCGGAAGTTCTCGCATGAATAACCATTTTTTGACCGGCTTCACTTGCTCCGAACTCTTTCATAATGGCTGCCCACAACAATCTAGCACTTCGAATCTTTGCTATTTCCACAAATGATTGGCTTCCGATTGAAAATGAAAAGGCAATTGAGTTACCTGCATCGTCTGCAGAAAGACCCCGGTCCATCAGTTCAGATACGTATTCTACTCCTGTTGAGAGCACGCATGCTAACTCATCCGTCGCAGAAGCTCCCCCATCATGATAAGCCGCACTTTGAACTAAAATTGTACGTAAGCCACTTTGGTGGTTCACTACCCATAAAGTTGCTTCTGCTAAATCATCGTAAATAGTAGCTAGTGTACTAGGAAGTTCCCCTGTTTTCGCTAATTCAAAAAGTGGGTCTGCTGCAATGATTCCACTTATTTTCTTCTCTTCAACTGCAGAAATGACCATTGCTAACAAAGGCTTAAGCCATACACCTGTATATAAATGAATCGGGTATTTTTCTGTGTCTATACCTTCAAAGATTGTTTTAAAATCCGTAACACCTTCAATCGACACTCCGCGATCATTTTCTTTCACCTTATTTCCTTTTGCTTTTTCATTAGCGACAATATGTAGAACATCTTGACCTCTTTTAAGATCATGATGAGCTTGTTCGTTTAAAATAACTGGAGTCGCTCCACTTAATTCTTGACTCACTTTCCATTTAGCACGCTTTTGGGTTGTTCCACGGGTAAATGGAAACGCTCCAGGTTGCTCTTTAAGGATCGGTAAATGATCAACATCCTTTTCTTGGTACATTGGCTCTATCGCAATGCCTTCATAGAGATGTGTGACTAATCTTTTATCAAATGACCCACCTTTTAATGAGCGCTCTGCTACTTCTCGCCATTCTTCATATGTTGGTATCGGAAATTCACTGAATTTATCAAGGTCCTTATGCATCATAGCGATAGGGAGCCTATAAAAGGCTCACCCACTCACTCCCTTCTTATCCATTCTATAGTGGAATATTTCCGTGCTTTTTCTTAGGTAATTCTTTCTTCTTATTTCTCAACATATCTAATGCTTGAGCAAGACTCTTTCGTGTATCTCTTGGATCAATGACATCATCAACCATTCCATTTCTTGCAGCAACATAAGGGTTGGCAAAACGTTCACGATAGTCAGCAATTTTTGCCGCTCTCGTTGCTTCAGGATTATCGCTCTCGTTAATCTCTTTAGCAAAAATAATATTTGCAGCACCTTCTGGACCCATTACAGCTATTTCTGTATTTGGCCATGCATAGACAACATCTGCACCGATCGCTTTACTATTTAGAGCTACATAAGCTCCTCCAAATGCTTTTCTTAAAATGACAGTAATTTTAGGTACCGTTGCTTCAGAGTATGCATAGAGTATTTTCGCACCATGTCGAATAATGCCCCCATGCTCTTGTTGCACGCCCGGTATGAAACCGCTCACATCTTCAAATGTAATCAATGGAATGTTGTAACAGTCACAAAAACGAATGAAACGTGAACACTTATCGGATGAATCAATATCAAGTCCGCCTGCCATCATTTTAGGGTTGTTTGCAACGATTCCTACCGTTTCTCCTTCAATTCGAGCAAAACCACAAACGATATTTTTAGCAAATTTAGGTTGCACTTCTAAGAAATCTTCATCATCCACAATTTTCTCAATCACATGTCGTACATCGTATACTTTCGTGCCGTCTACTGGCACGATATCAATTAATTCTTCAATACGCTCATCTAGAGGCTTGGATTGCTTTGGCTTTTTTATTGGTGTTTTTTCACTATGATTCTGCGGTAGAAAGGCAATTAATTTTCTAACATCCTTAAGAACTTGTTCTTCAGAGGCTGCCGTGAAATGAGCATTCCCACTTACACTTGAATGTACTTTTGCTCCTCCAAGATTTTCACTGTTAATTTTAGCACCCGTTACACTTTCAATTACTTTTGGACCTGTAATAAACATCTGACTCGTCTTTTCAACCATGAATACAAAGTCAGTAATTGCTGGCGAATACACTGCCCCACCTGCGCATGGTCCCATGATCACAGAGATTTGCGGTACAACTCCTGAATAAATCGCATTTCGGTAAAAGATATGTCCATATCCATCAAGCGAAAGGACACCCTCTTGAATTCTCGCTCCGCCAGAGTCATTAAGACCGATGATAGGCGCACCATTTTCAGCAGCTAAATCCATTACTTTTGCAATTTTTTGGGCATGCATCTCGCCAAGAGCTCCTCCAAAGACGGTGAAATCTTGAGCGAACACAAAAATTAATCTTCCTTCTACTTTCCCATAGCCAGTTACGACCCCTTCACCGGGTGCTTCAGCTGAGCCATAATCTAAGCCACGATGTTCAATAAATGGGTTTAATTCTACAAACGTCCCTTCGTCTACTAATAGGTCAATTCGCTCCCTTGCAGTCATCTTCCCTCGATTATGTTGGGCATCAATTCTCGCTTCTCCGCCACCTAATTTCACTTTTTCTCTTCGTTCTTCTAACTCGTTAATACGGTCAAGCATATCCATCGATCATCATCCTCCTATTTCTGTGGTTGAATTACTAGATACTAGATACTACTTACTAGCTTGAAGTGCGAATAAAGGTTGACCATATTCAACTAGTTCTCCATTTTCAACTAGTACATCAACAACCTTTCCATTTAACTCTGCTTCTAGTTCATTCATAAGCTTCATAGCTTCAACGATACAAACAACTTCTCCCTCTTTAACTTCATCTCCAACTTCAACATATGGTTTTGAGTCAGGTGATGGAGCCGTGTAAAATGTTCCGACCATTGGAGAAAGAATATGCTCCACATCTTCAACTGGTGTTTCTTCACTCTCTTTCTTTCCTTCAGTCACTTTTGGGGATTCATTCTGGGATGAGGTTGTTTCTTTGACTACAGAAGCGGGAGTGATTTGTTCTGATGTAGTGGTAGCAACATTGGTTGCTGGTTCTTCTGCAACTCTTTCATTCTTCTTTAAAGTAAGCTGTGTTTTCCCTTCCCCTTTAACAGTAACCTCAGAAAGATTTGAACGATCGAGTGCACGAATTAATTCCTTAATTTCACTTACTTTATACATGTAGATCATCTCCTTTTAATGAATCCGGTTTCATAAAGAACCGTTGATTTTCTGATTTTTGCATCGCCTCAGGTGTAAGCACTGAGTGCATGACAAGATCAGCATAAATTAAAGCAATATCATTAATCGAATATTTACCTGTATCCTTGTACCATTTATAGGTCCAGTTGGTCATTCCAAATATCGCCATGGACGTAATAGGAACAGGAATCTCTTTTCTGAATTCCCCTTGCTGAATTCCTTCTTCTACAACACGAAACATCATTTTTTTATAACGGTCACGCTTTACTTTTATCGTTCGAAAGTAATCCTCACTTAAATAAAGAGATTCTTGATAAAATACTGTAACGTGGGGACGATACAATTCAAACATCATAACAAACGACTTTACCGTTTCAAACAAACGTTCAGCTGGGGTGTCATATCTTTCATATGCATCCTCTGCTTTTGTTAGGATGTATGTAATAAAAGAATCGTGGATCGTGTAGAGCAGTTCATCCTTTGATTTAAAGTTATGGTAAAATCCACCTTTTGACGTTCCGCTCTGTTTTACAATCTTATCAACAGTAACCGCATGAAATCCTTGTTCTTCAAATAACAATAAGGCAGCATCTATGATCCGATCTTTGGTCGGTTTTACATTCATCTTGTGCACTTCACCTCTCTCCATAAATTCGACCGACTGTTCAGTCTGTTATGAGAATTGTACGAAACGTTCCGACTATTGTCAATATTGTTTCTGTAATCGCTTGCAATATATTTTATTATTCTTTTTTCTTCTTTGTCTGCTAAACTGAAAAAAGGGCTATTTCCGAGGAAATAGCCCTTTTTTCACCAATTTTATGAACGATATAGAGGCATTGTCACACAGCGGAATGCTCCGCCTGATTTAATAATTTCTGATAAATCAACCTCGATTATGGAAAATCCTGCTTCTTTAATCTTTTGATTGGTATATTTATTAACCGGGAGGGCTACAATTTTTTTGTTCCCGATACTTAATACATTTGTAGCAAGAGTAAATTGCTCTTCTTCTGAAACATCAATTAAATGATACTGTTGTTCTAATTTCTTCACAGCTTCAGTTTCAATCGCGTCTCTATAAATAAGGGCTACATCCCTAGAAAGAGGATTGAACACGCAATCTAAGTGAAGGTATTTTTCATCAAAGTGAATTAAATGAATTTGATGGTGAGGATGATCTTTCCTAAGCTGATCTACTGTTAAAGTGGCAGTCCGGCTGCTATTTCCTACAAAAATATGTTCGCCATCAATGATGACGTCTCCTCCTTCAATTGTGCCACCTTTAATCTCTTTAAATGAATAGTCATTTTCCATCAAAAACTCTTTTAATACTTTTTCTTCTCCTTGACGAATAGAACGTTTCAATGCACCTACATAAATGGTTTTATCTATTGTAAATCCAATATCTCTTGTGAAAACTTGTTCTGGAAAATTTTCTTTTGCTTGTAATAAATGAACGTCTACTCCCTCAGTTTTTAATGCATGTACAAGGTTTTTGTGTTGTTCAATTGCTTTATCTACATCAATATTTTCTTCTTTGTAGTGCTCTTGTGTATCATTAATTGCCTCCTCAATCTTCATATAAGTTGGTTCACATAGTAAAACGGTCTGTAATGGATCATATTCTGTGCGGCAACCGGTACTTGTTATGTTCATTCATTTCTCACCTTTCTTATTTTCTTATGATTTTTTACTATTTTTAAATGTATGTAAGAGCACGTAACGCCTCTTTTCTCATATGATAATGAGGAATGAGGACGTAAGGAGGCTAAATGGACGATGGAATTCCAAACAACTCGAATGAAAAAACTAATAGAACATGATCGATTTTTATTGTCCACTTTTAATGAGTTAATTAGCCAATCGATAACTGAAGAAGAAGCTCTCCATTATATGTTTCTTGTATATGTACAGTCTGAGCCAATCTTATTAAATGCATACAATCATCTAACGATTGAAACAAAAGATAGTTAATCTTCCACTAAATTTATGGTTTATAAAAGGCTGCTGTATTGAGCACAGCAGCCACCTTTAGTTGAGGAGATTCACCATCATCTTGTTTGGTTTGGCTAAGCCCTCCTCCCTGTTAACATGCGAACTATAAAGACAATTAGTGCGATAACTAATAAAATGTGAATCAAGTTTCCAGCAATTTCGAAACTAAATCCTAATAGCCATAGTATTAAGATAATAATTAGAATCGTCCACATAACATCCTTCACTCCTTCTCATCTCAGTATATGTTATTACTCTTTTACTTCCCTACTCGTTTTATTTTCAAACATAAAAAAAAGCAGCCGCATATGGGTGCGACTTACTTTCTCCAATTATTTTTCTACTGAGCCTTCAAGCTCTGGCCACTCTGGCAGTGGATCTTCAAAGCTTGACCAATCTTCATTCTTCATTTCAAGATCTGTTAATAAGCATGAATTAAAATAAGCATCTATCTCACTTGGAATCAGCTCAAGTCCTATAACAACAAGTTCTGTCATACGGTCTCCGTGACGAACATCCCACTTCGACTTTATTTCAGGCTCTTCTGCAAGGATTTCCCTCTTATCGTCCTCAGACATTGCATCAACCCAAAGCCCTGCAGGTTCAAACACCATTGATGGACCAGCTTGGCTAAGCAGCGCAGCAACATCATTTCTGGTCGCAAGCCAACAAATTCCTTTTGATCGCACAATATTACTTGGCCAATCTTGGATAGCGTTCATTAACCGTTCTGGATGGAAAGGTTTACGGCTTCTATATACGTAACTAGAAATACCATACTCTTCTGTTTCTGGAATGTGCTCTGTTTGAAGTTCTTTTAACCACCCAGCTGATTGACTTGAGCGCTCAAAATCAAACAATCCTGTGTGTATAATCTCCGTTGGGTTTACTTTTCCTTCTGAAATTCTGATGAATTTAGCTTGTGGTTGCAATGTTCGAAGCACTTTCTCTATTTCATCAAGTTCTTCATCATCTAATAAATCACATTTATTTAAAAGTAAGACGTCACAAAATTCAATTTGATCAATTAATAAATCCACAATCTCACGTTCATCTTCTTCGCTAACGGCTTGACCTCGGTCGAGTAAAGATTCGCCTGATTCAAAATCATGCCAGAATCTATAAGCATCCACAACGGTAACCATTGTATCCAATTGACATATCTCTGTTAAATCAATACCACTCTCATCATCAGCATATGAAAAAGTTTGAGCTACAGGCAATGGCTCTCCGATACCAGTTGATTCAATTAAGATATAATCGTATTTATCCTCCTGTGCTAACCTTTTCACTTCCACCATCAAATCTTCTCTTAAAGTACAGCAAATACAGCCATTAGACATTTCAACTAGCTTTTCATCAACTCTTGAAACGCCTCCGCCATCTTTAATCATGGAGGCATCAATGTTCACGTCACTTAAATCATTTACTATTACGGCCACTTTTAGACCTTCGCGATTATGTAAAACATGATTCAATATAGTTGTTTTTCCTGCTCCTAAATATCCACTTAACACCGTCACTGGTAATTTTCTCTTCATCTCTTCACACCTTAATCCGTAATTATTACGATTTAAACTCTATCATTTTCCTCTTGGCAAATCAACCTTAATTCTGTATGATAAAAACCTAAATCGAAATTATTACGCTTTAAAGGGGTGTCTATCTATGAAAGAATGGCTAATTATCGGCGGAGGCATTCAAGGTATAACTCTTGCATGTTACCTTAAAGAAACATTAAAAGTTCATGCTAAGCAACTTACAATTATCGACCCACATAAAAAGCCTTTATCCATGTGGAAACATTGTACGGAGAATGTTGGAATGAGCTATTTAAGATCTCCTTCCATTCATCATTTAGAACCACAACCTTTTGGCTTAGAGGCATATATAAAAAAGCAGAAGATCAAAAAGGAAGATGCGTTTGTTCGTCCCTATGACCGTCCCCTTCTTTCTTTATTTAATCAACATAGCGATAAACTTGTAGAAGAATTTGAGATAGAGAGTAGTTGGGTAGAAGATCGTGTATGTGGATTATCTAAAACATCCTTTGGTTGGAATGTTCAATTAAAAAGCGGAAAAGAAGTGACTAGCAAACGGGTGGTTATTGCAATTGGCCTCGGAGAACATCCTTTATGGCCTGAATGGGCTACTGACTTAAAGGAAAAAGGCGCAGAGGTTCATCATGTTTTTGAAGAGTCTTTTCTGACAAACACTATATTTAATAAATCCATTGTAATAGGCGGAGGCATTAGTGCTGTTCAAGTGGCATTGAAAATCAGTCAACAATCTACAGAAAAAGTACATCTTGCTACTAGACACCCTCTTAGGACAAAACAATTCGATTCCCATCCAGGTTGGCTAGGACCTAAATATATGCGTGCTTTTATAAAAGAAGAGTCCATACAAAAGAGACGAGAAAAGATTAAACAAGCAAGAAACCGTGGTTCTATTCCTATTGAATTAAGAGCAAAAATAAGAAGATTTGAAGGTGAAGGAAAAGTCCATTCTTTTGTGAGTGAATTAAATACTAGTCATTTTGATGGAGAATTAGTACACCTCACATTTAAGGACGGCACAGTGTGGAGTGGAAAACAAATTATTCTTGCAACAGGGTTTCATTCAACTGCTCCTGGAATGGATTGGCTTAATCAGACAATCAACTCCAGACATTTGCGGTGCCATACATGTGGCTATCCCATTTTAGATGATCATACACTCAAATGGGATGATCAACTTTTCGTTATGGGCGCTTTAGCTGAACTATCATTAGGTCCGGTAGCGCGGAATATTTCAGGGGCTAGAAGAGGGGCCGAAAAAATTATAAGGGCAGCTTATTAAAGCTTCGTAAAGCTTGAAAAAGCATCATCCATTACTAGATAAGATGCTTTTTCAAGTAGCCCTACTATTCAAAAGTTAGATGAAGCTCGTAACCATTTTCTATGATCATTTTCCCATCTATATGGTCATTTACGTGATTATTATATTCGAGTGTATGGCGATAGAATGCTTCTTTGTCGCCTGCTTCTAATGATTCGTCTATTAGTTGCAGAAGTTGAGATTTCTTAAAGTGATACATTGAGTATTCCAAAACGGCCTGGGCATAAAGAGACTGGACTGTAGATTCTGTACGCTTTTGTAATGACTTAATAATTTCCAACTGTCTATAAATGTTATTATCCATCGCAAATTGATTATTCATTGCGTATCCCTCCTTAGCTTTCTCTTTGTTCTACTATACCCTTATTTCTTCTATTCAAACCATTCACACATTTTATCTTTGTGTTTTTCATTTGGCGATTCTAGGCTCTCTTGGTTACATAATATGCAAACCGCAATATGTTGTAGAGATAATCGACCTCACTATACTAGGAGTAGGTGTTGATTGGTGAACCAACGAGTACTAGAGTTTAGTAACCATTTGCTGCAAGGGGATCTTTATGAAAGTTGACACATCATCAATCAATTAGGTCAGCAGCAACATGATAGCTTTTTCATTTACAATAATTTGCTTGCCCGAGCCATGCAATTAGACCGCTTGTGAAATAATGAGTTATCAGTTGTAGATGAACATCTAGCTTCTAAGTAAGCAAGAAAGAAATCCCACTTGGGAAACCTTCTTTCTTTTTATTCAGCTATTGGTAGGGAGAGCGTTACAGTTGTACCTACATCCACCTTGCTCTCAAACTCCATTTTGCCCATATGATTTTCAATAATTTTATAGCTTACCATTAAACCAAGACCTGTCCCCTTTTCTTTTGTGGTATAAAATGGCTCACCCATTTTTTCAAGCCACTCTTCAGGTATCCCTTTTCCTTGATCTTTAAAAATAATTTGGATATTTCGAGATTTTATTTTAGTTGATACAGAGATTTTTCCTCCGCTAGGCATTGCTTCCATAGCATTTTTTAAAATATTGATAAAAACTTGCTTTAATTCTTTTTCGACACATGAAATCAATGGTAGAGAATGATCAACGTCGTCTTCTATCACAATATTATTCATCAGAGCTTGCGTTTCTAGCAGTAGCAATACATCCCTTACAATGAGAGTCGGATTCTTTTTCTCATATTTTATAGCATGAGGTCTTGCTAAAACTAATAATTCATTAATAATCAATTCTATTCGGTCAAACTCACCAGCCATTATGTCTAAATATTTTTCATTGCCTGTTCGCTCTGCTTGCATAAGTTGCAGGAAACCCTTTAAGGCTGTTAATGGATTGCGTATTTCATGAGCAATTCCTGCAGCCATTTCTCCAAGAGCAGATAACATTTCAGATTTTCTTAGTAATTCATCTGTTTGATGTTTTTCAGTAATATCTTCTGCCATCCTTAAAAATTGAAGAATTCGTTGCTTCTCATTAAAGATTGGCATAAACGTGACCTTTTCCCATTTTTGATTGTTAGAACCATCTGTAAATGATAATGTTCCATCCCAACGTAATCCTCGATTCACTCGATCCCAAGCTAGATGCAGTTGTTTTTTTGCTTCATCTTCATATAACGAAAAGATTGATTTTCCTAAAATATCGTGCCTCTCTACTCCTGTATATGCTTCAAAGGATTGATTAACATAATTAACCTCGCCTTTTTCATTAGCAAGTAAAATGCTAGAAGGACTTTGTTCTAAAGCATACGATTGCACTAACATATTTTCTGTTTGCTGCTTCCTCTCGGTCATATCAACAAAGGTAATGACTACACCTTTTATATGGTTTTCCTTTGTGCGATATGGATGGTAGGAAACTTTGTACCAATTGCCATCCTTACTCGAAATTTCAATCTGTTTTTTTCTCCGTTCAAGTAAAACTTTTTTTGCATCGTCGATTAAGTTTGTGTAGTGTAGTTGATGTGAAAAATGAGCGAGAGGTCGTCCAATGTCTACTGGAAGTAAATGAATTAATCTTGTCACTGCTGGTGTATACCGTTTCACTCGCAGTCCTTCATCTAAAAACACGGTTGCAATATTTGTACTGCTAAACAAGTTATCAAAATCATCCGTTACCTCGATTAATTCTTGAATCTTCTTTTCATGTTCTTCATTTACATTCACTAACTCTTCATTGACTGATTGAAGTTCCTCGTTTGAACTTTGTAATTCTTCATTCGTCGCGATCAGCTCTTCATTTATGGATTGATATTCTTCATTTGAAGTTTCTAACTGCTCAATAGTTGCCTGTAAACAATCTTTTGTATAGTTCACTTCATTCTCAAGATCATTTATCAATTGATGAACCTGACTTTCTAAGTCGTATGGAATCATCTCTTCGGATTCATTATGACCTACCTCTTCTTTGACCTCATCAATCATAATAATCGAAAATCCAGCTCCAGCTATGTTTGATAACATAAAAGGTTTGACAGTTAAATCAACCCTTCTTTTTTCTGAGGCAATCTCCATATTTATTTGCTGATAGTTCACTTCTTTATGTTCAGTTCGGCTCTTCTTAAGAGCCGAACTGATTGCTACGGACAAGGAAGCAGGAACCATCTTTAATATATTGGTCGTCATATGCCCATTTGGAACTTTCATAAAGTGATGAATACTGCCAGCAGATACAATCACTTGGTTAAGTTCATTTACTATAATACATGGGCTCGTGTATTCCATAAGCAGTGTTTCGTACACCAAATTAAGATGCGGCGATGGACTCATGTAAGGAAGAGCTCTTTTGTCTTGGTTTGTTATATTAATGTCTTTTGTTTTTTCCATTTTCATCGTGTTCATGACATTTTGTTTATCAATTTCTTTTTTATTAAATTGCTTCCACTTTGAATTAACCGGTTGAAACCAATCTACTAACTTCCCTAGAGATTCACTTGGTCCTAAAAACAAATAGCCTTCTGGTTGCAACGCAAAATGAAACATCGATAGAACCTTTTGTTGGAGTTTACCTTGAAAATAAATTAGCATATTACGACAAGTAATCAAATCTAAATTAACAAAAGGATAGTCCTTTGTAATATTATGTGGAGCGAATATAATCATTTCCCTTAATGACTTTTTAACCCGATAGTGATCACCATTCACATCAAAAAATTGCTGCATCCTTTTTCCTGATACATTCTTTAAATCTTGTTTCGTGTAAGACCCCTTGCTTGCTTTGGCTAGAGCTTCTCTATCTAAGTCAGTTGCGAAAATCTTGACACCGATATCAAGCTCTGGCTTCCGCTCAAGATATTCAGCAAATAACATCGCAACTATATAAGCTTCCTCTCCTGTAGAACAACCCGCAGTCCATACACGAACACTTTTTTCTCCTGCCTCTACCTTTTGTTGAATTAGATTCGTAATTACTTGTGTAGCTAGTCCTTCAAATTCTTCTTTATCTCGAAAGAACTCGGTTACATTAATTAGAAGATCATTTTGTGGTTCAATTAATTCTTCAGGGTGTCTGATTATATATTCTTTATAGTCAAGTAACGTATTAAAAGGAAGGTTATGCATGAAGACCCTGTTTTCTATTCTCCTAAATAAGCTATTAGGTTTATAGTCTCCAAAGGCAATGCCACTTTTCCGTTCAATTAATGCACATATATCATCCATTATTTCTTTTTCTGATTGATCTACATCTCCAGAATGCTCAGCTATATCGTAGGTTAGATCCATGTTTTGCTTCACTCTTATTAAACTTATTAAACGAGCAGACATTTTATCAGGAGCTAACATAGTATCTACTTTACCTGTTTCAACTGCATGATTCGGTATTTCAATAAATTGCTTTACATGAAAAAGTCCATCTGTTACTTCTATTAGTGTTCTGGGCGGAGCAAGATAAATACAATCAGGGTCAACTGGCATACCCTCTTCTAATTGCTTGATTGGAATGGTTGTTTTAGATAATAACTCCTTCATGTAACTTTTAAATAAAGGAGATAAATGTTGAATAACGACAAATGTCATTCCGGAATGTGGCGGAGAAGGCTCAAAAAATTGCTCCAAAGCTTCTAAGCTTCCAGCCGAAGCACCAATTCCTACAATATAATTCGATGGGGTCGTTAGGTGGCTATGTTTGTTGTGTTTAGTTGTGGGCAATATCACACACCTAGCCTTTCTTTTATAGTTGTAATTCCCTTACCTAGAGTTTGGTATATAAATACCTTCTCTGCCCATTTCCAAATCAACTTAATTAGCCCTTATTTTGGAAAATAGTAGCTGATTTTATCTTTCTTGGTGAACCGTCTTTTCTCCTGCCTAAATGACAATCTAATTCACTCTTTTCTTCACTATCGGACCTGAACTCAAAAAAAAAAAAAAAACAAAGCTTAGGTGTGAAAATCTAAGCTTTGTTTTTTTACTGTGCTTTCTCTTTATTTATTTCTTTACCGCGGATCTCGCGTTCTTCATTTGTTAGCTTTGGGCAAGCATAGCATTTCTTACCCCTTTCTTTCAGATAACTCATGCAACAAGCAGCTTTTACCCGAACAGGTTCAACTGGCTCCCACCAACTATCTACATAGCGAAAAGAAACTTGATATGGATTACGCTTTAAACCGAACACCTCACTCTTTATATTTCTTAATACATGAAGGTCTTCATTTATTTGTTGTTTTCTAGTGTCACTAGCCTTAATCATCCAAGCTTCTTGTTGCTTATAAAAAGGATTACAAAGGAGTCCCCATGCCTGCTGAATTGGTAAGCCAGAAGCTAACGCTACCTTTTCAATCATTGGACGTAGCTGCGTATACAACTGTGTCCATTTTTCTGTTATATAATCTTCACGCTGACTTCCAGGAAGAGGCTTCCATTCACTATTAATGAGGGTAAATCCTACTTCTTCATCATTCTTAAAAAATGCCAGATCCTCATAAGAAAGCCAATGATCATGGATCGAGACAGCATACTGATGAGCTGTACATAAATAAGCAATCCACTTCATCATATTTGCTCCGGCTACCCTCTCATCACACCCTTTTAAAGCCGTTGTACGTTCTTCAATAACGAGTTGCATTGTAGTTTCTTTTTCAAGCTCTCGCTGTCTATAGTAATAAATAGCTTCTGTATTAAGTTGATCTATTGTAAGAAAAAATGTTTGTTTTAAATGGTCTTTTATTGCTTTATCCATTTCCTCTTAACTCCTTTCTTTCCACTCTAAAAATTTTTGTTTTCGTTCAAACTATCTCATATCAAGTTTAACGTATATAAAAAGAAAAGTAATACTTTTAACGGTAGAAAAACTCTCACCTAAACTCTAATAATTTTTAATAAAGACTTTAGAGTTAATCATTTCTATCATTATCCAGTTGTATTCCATGAATCGCTCGCATATAATAGGAACATAAGTTCGCATGGAGAGGATGAATACAAATGGCTACGCTAACAAGAGATGAATATAAAGCAGTTCACCATTACATTTTACTCCTTGTAGCTAGGCAAGTGCTCGAGCGTGATTTCACTTATTTGGAGCAAGCAAAATTAAAAATGGCTGATCCATACCTTGAATTAACAAAATCTGCACTTGATCAGATTAGCCACGAACTCTCTACTTTAAAATCATACTTACGAGCTCATCAGATTGATATTTATAACAGAACAAACGATGGCTTGTTTAGTGAATATTACTATCGCCATAGAGGCTATGAAGGGGTGACCCGAGTTTTAAATACTCACCTAAAAAATCAAGTGCATGATTATGTGACCTCCTGCTTCACTACTTTTCGAAAGCCTTCTTAACTTTATTTTAACAAAAAAGAGGGAGTCATTAATGACACACCCCTTACTTACGTTTGTATTTACTTTTTTGATTTGCTCGCAATTGCTCTAGAGTACTGTTTATTCGCTTTTTAGTAACCTGTTCTTCTTTTTGATTCTTCTCCATAAAAACAACTTGATCATTAACAAACGTAACCTGAAAGTGGTCACCCTCTAAAGTGTCCTGCGGGAGTGATGAAATAGGTAGTATAACCTCTTTCTCATCTGGCCCTACTAATAAAACAGCTTTTTCTCCATCTACGATTCGATCTAGTATTGCTTTCATTTTAAGATCCTCCATCTAAACACGCTAGTTCTTCTGCTACGATATCTGACAGTCGGCCCTGACCAATTCCTTGAATATCGGTTAGTTGTTCAATCTGATGAATAGGCCTCATGGCAACTATTTGCTCTGCTCGCTCTTCTCCAATGTGAACGATGGTTACAAGTTCTTCTATCGTTGCCTCGTTTAGAGGAATGCAAGTAGAAGCTGTCTCATCTGGAGATGATTGTTGAGAAAATTCCTTTTCAGATTTCACTATAATTTCTTGACCATCACTTACCATATCAATTTGACCATGAACATCTGTCCCAAACCATTCGATTTCAAGTCGATCAAGCCTCTCTATTACTTCGCGGTGGGGATGACCATATTCATTATCAACCCCAGCTGAGTATATAGCATACGATGGATCTACTTCCTGCAAAAAAGCTTCATGACTAGAAGTAGAAGACCCGTGGTGACCTAGCCGTAGAACATCAGCTTCGATATTTACTTTAGAATCGACTAACTCGCGTTCAACGTCTTCTTCAATATCAGACATAAAGAGCCAAACAACCTCTCCATGCTGTACACGCAAGGCAATTGCCCCCTCATGAAAATCACCGGTTAACTCAGTTGGGTTCAATACTTCTATTTCTAAAGCTCCAATCTCAAAATGTTCACCTGCACGGGGTTCATAATAATTAGCACCTGAACTAGCTATCGCTTGAATTGTCCGTTCAAATGTTCGTGTCGTATGTAAATCGCCAGACATCCATACTTCATCTACCGGAAAGTGAAGCAAAACTTGATCGGCTTGTCCAATATGATCAGCATGTGGATGTGTACCAATAAATAAATCAACCTCCTTCACACCAGCTCCTTCTAGAAGGTCAATCACATCATTTCGGTCATGTCTGCCCGCATCGATTAAAATCGTCGTATCCGTTGTTTGTAACAAAGTTGAGTCGCCCTGACCAACATTTAAGAAAGAGACCAATAGCTCTCCCTCTTGAAATTCGGTTTTAACTCTTTCTTGCTCGGTTTGGCTTGTGGCATCACAGGCAACAAGCAAGGCAATACAAAAAGCAATTAATATAACTCTCATGGTTATTCATCCACCTTAAATTAGTATTTCACTGTTCAATCATAAAAATATAGTATACAGCAAAAAAGAAAACCATGACGCAAGAAAATGGTCATGGTTTCACTTCATCTTTATCCTAGTACTTTATTAATTGACTCTAACACACGATCTGCTTGGAATGGTTTTACAATAAAGTCCTTCGCCCCTGATTGAATCGCATCAATCACCATCGATTGTTGCCCCATCGCTGAGCACATAATGACTTTTGCTTCGGCATCGCTTTCTCTAATGGCCTTAAGTGCTTGAATACCATCCATTTCAGGCATTGTAATATCCATTGTAACCAAATCAGGCTTTAATTCCTTATATTGATCAACTGCTTCTGCCCCATTAGCTGCTTCTCCAGCAATTTCAAACCCATTTTTTGATAAAATATCTTTAATCATCATACGCATAAAAGCTGCATCATCTACTATTAATACAGACGCCATAAAATCACCTCTTCATCATTTGCATGTTGGAATGTAATTAGGATACTTGAATAACTTTTTCTAAGTTTAATAGGGTGAATAACCTCTTATTAAGCTTCACCACTCCACGTAAGTATTCGGCTTCTACTCCACCTACCACTTCAGGAGTCGGTTCAATTTTTTCAAGAGGTATGTCAATGACATCGTTTGCCCCATCAACAATAAAACCGATTTCAATGCCTTCCTTAGATATGACTAAAATTCGAGTTGCTTCATCAAATTCCTTCTCCACAATTCCAAAACGTTTTCTAAGGTTAATAATAGGAGTTATGACCCCACGTAAATTCATTACACCCGTAACAAAAGGATATGTACTTGGAATTCTTGTTACTGGCTGCATCCGCTCAATCGATTGGATGTAATCAACTTCAATTGCGTACTCTTCATCTTTCAGTTGAAACACAATCACTTTAATCTCAGTTTTAGTAGCTGTTTCGTTAGACACCGTCTTAAGCCTCCTCGGTCATTACTTGATTAGCGCATTTGTATCTACAATAAGTGCCACTTGGCCATTCCCTAAAATAGTTGCCCCAGAAATAGCAAAGACATTTGTTAAGTAATTGCCTAAAGACTTTAACACGATATCGTGCTGACCAATTAAAGAATCAACCACGAGCCCTGCCACTTTGTCACCTTTATTAATAATCACAAGAGAATAAAAGTCTTCTTTCTGTGGATCACCTGGCACTTCGAAGATGTCCTTTAAGAACACTAGAGGAACCACTTTCCCGCGGAAATCAATTACCTTTTGATTGTGAGCACTATATACATCCTGTTTGTTAACAATCGCTGTTTCAACGATTGAAGAAAGAGGGATTGCATATTTCTCTTCTTGAACTTCCACAAGCATCACATCAATAATCGATAGGGTTAATGGTAGCTGAATAGAGAACACAGAGCCGCGACCTAGGACCGAATTAACCGTCACAATTCCACCTAGTGACTCAAATGTATTCCGAACCACATCAAGCCCAACCCCGCGACCTGACACATCAGTGATCTTCTCAGCCGTGCTAAATCCTGAAGCAAATAATAGTCCGAACACTTGTTGATCAGTCATCTTCTCAGCTTCTTCTTCAGTCACTACACCATTATTTAATGCTTTTTGAAGTATTTTCTGTCGGTCAATCCCTGCACCATCATCTTCGATTTCAATAAATACGTTATTCCCACTATGGAATGCCTTTAATTTAACGGTTCCCTCTTCTGGCTTTCCTTGGGCACGACGAACTTCAGGAGTCTCAATTCCATGATCAATCGAGTTTCTCAAGAGATGCACAAGTGGATCTCCGATTTCATCAATAATTGTACGATCTAGCTCCGTATCTGCACCTATAATCACAAGGTTCACTTGTTTCTTTAAGTCTTTAGATAGACTACGTACCATACGCGGGAATCGGTTAAACACTTGTTCAACCGGCATCATTCGCATGTTTAAGATAATTTCTTGTAAATCACCAGAAATACGTGACATTCTTTCAACCGTCTCATTTAATTCACTGTTTTGAAGTTCACTTGCGATCTGTTCGAGACGTCCACGATCGATAACTAACTCTTCAAAGAGGTTCATTAATACATCAAGTCGTTCAATATTAACGCGAATGGTTTTATGTGAATCGCTTGAAGACTTCTTTTGGACCGACGTTTGTTGTGGGTCTTTTTGTTTCACAGCAGGTGCTTGCTCCACTATAGGAGCTTTTACTACTTTTGGCTTTTGTTCTACTATCTCTTCTATTGGCATTTCTGTTGCATCTTCTTTGCTAATCAAATCTTGCCCCGTCAATGGTTGAACAACTACATTTACAATTTCTGAAATGTTTAAAATACGTTGTTTAACTTCTTCAGCATTCACTTTAGAGACCACTGTAACAAGGAACGTTTCATCAAACTTCTCTTCTTCTAACTGGTCAGCTGATGGGGTAGACTTGATCACTTCCCCAACTTGTTCTAATACTTCAAAAACCATAAAAACACGCGCTGCTTTTAACATCGCTTGTTCGTCTAAGGTCACTTCAATTTGATAGGCGCTGTACCCTTGTTCAAATGATTGCTCAAGCACCGTACGCTCAAACTCATCATACACTTCTATTAACCGTTCTGGAGATTCGATTGTAGCTGCTGTTTCTTGTACTACCGTGCTTGTTTCTTCTATACTTTCGCCCTTTTCAATTTTCTCAAGCTTCCCCACAACCTCAGATACATCTCTTTTTCCTTCTCCACCTGCGGCAATATCTTCTACCATTGCCTCTAGGTCATCAACCGCAGCAAATACGACATCCATTACTTGAGATGTCACCTTTAGCTTTTGATTACGAATTAGGTCTAGAACATTTTCCATGTTATGCGTCAGGTGAGCTAAGTCTTCAAAACCCATCGTTGCTGCCATACCTTTTAATGTATGGGCAGAACGAAAGACCTCCCCGACAATGGATAAGTCTTCTGGCGCTTGTTCTAATTTTAGTAAATGATCATTAATAGATTGTATATGTTCCTGACTCTCATCAAGGAACACATCTAAATACTCTGAATTGATCAAGATCTTATTCACCTCGACGTTCTCTTAGTTCCTACATAACATTTATGTTAACTAAATTATTTCTTTCATCATAGCACATTTCAGGAAAACATAAGCATTTATTCATAGTAAAAATTAAATATATTTAAGACGTCGTTTCCTCTTCTCAAAACAGAGATATAGCGATTAAAAGTGATAATGATAGCTAAACAGGCAGATAAACAGCTTTTTTTAGACAAGATAGTAGCATTTAATAAAATAGTTCTTTATACCCTTAAAAAATGCTTGTATTGGTCGACAGTCAAAGGTTTTGAATAATAGTACCCTTGAACGTAATCGCAACCTTTGTTTTTAAGAAAGGCTAATTGTTGTTTCGTTTCTACCCCTTCTGCTATCACCTTTAATTGAAGTGAGTGTCCGAGATGAATAATCATAGAAATAATGGCTTCACCATGTTTGCCATCGCCAATTTTTTTTACAAAGGATTGGTCTATTTTCAATTCATGAATCGGAAGTTGCCCCACATATTGCAGCGAACTGTAACCTGTACCAAAGTCATCCAAGCTAATCCGGACACCAAGCTTAATTAAACGATTTAATACATCCAGAGTTCGATTTAGATCAACAGTGACACTCTCTGTCACTTCCAAATCAAGATATTCAGGGGGTAACCCTGTCTCATTTAAGATCATTTCGATTGTTTGAACAATGTTCTTTTGGAGGAATTGTTTTAATGAAAGGTTGACTGACATTGGCACCTTAGGAAAGCCTGCTTTAATCCATTTTGCCTTCTGCTTACAAGCTTCCCTTAATACCCACTCACCTATTGGTACAATAAGCCCTGTTTCCTCAGCAATTGAAATAAACTTTGAAGGACCTATCATACCTTGAGTAGGATGTTGCCAACGGACGAGAACTTCTTCTCCACAAAGTTCTCCAGTAGTAGTATGAAATTGGGGCTGAACATACAATTCAAATTCGCCACGATCTAGAGCTTTTCGTAGATCATTCTCAACATGAAAATACTCATAAAATTCTTGATTAACCCTTCTATCGTAAAATTCAACTCGATTCGTTCCACTAGCTTTTGCTCTATACATAGCTGCATCTGCAGATGTGAGTATAGCTTCGGTATCACGACCACTTTCAGGATAAAGTCCAATTCCAATACTTCCAGTTAAGGTAAACTCATATCCATCCATCACTAATGGTTCTCTAATAACCTTTAGTAGCTTTTCAGTTAATTTATGAGGCTCCTCCTTTGAGCTAATATTAGACATGAGTACGACAAATTCATCTCCACCCATACGTGCAATCATCGATTGATTAGGGAGCTTAGCTAATAATCGCTCTGCCATTTTCACTAGGACACGATCTCCAAATAAATGACCTAATGTATCATTTACATACTTAAATCGATCCAAGTCTATAAACAAGACTGCAAGCTTTTGTTTTTGTTTTTTTGCTCGTTGTAATTCAGATTCTAAATGATGCATAAAATAGCGTCTGTTTGGAAGGTTGGTAAGAGGATCTTCATTTGCAAGGCGATATATATTCACATCAACGGGCAATGCCTCGGATGGGGGATTCAGTTCACCTACAATAATCGCCCCCACCACTTCCCCGTTTATCCTACTTGGTATCCAAACTAGCCGTAACTGAATCCGCGTTTCTCCTCTATTAATAGTAGCCTCAGAAGTACATACTTTTCCATTCAATACACTCGGTAAGAAGTCATCCACATTAAGAAAGAATAGGCTACATAAATGTTTTTGCAAGACTTCCGTTTCTGTTACCCCCCATATACACAAGCCAGCATGATTTATACGAAGAATGTAACCTGTTGCATTAACCACGATCATCATATACGGGCTCTGATTAAAAAGAGAACGGTATTCTTGCTCTAACTCGGAAAAGGATGAATTCGCTTGCTCAAAAAACATAGTCGTTTCAACTCGCTTCATAGAAAAGTTTTCCATCTTTTATAATCCCTATTATACCACGATTTATAGTGATCAAAAAAAGCCAACCTAGAAGGTCAGCTCTTAGAAAAACAGTCCATAACAGATGAAACAATTTGTACATTCTTATGAAGTTTTGCTTGATTATTTTCAGTATGTATATAAACTCCGTCCATTCCTAATAAAACAGCTGGTGCAACATCATTTATAAAATTGTCTCCAATCGAGAGGGTTTCATCTGCAGAAGCTTGGTACTCCTCGAGCAGTTCTGTAAAGAGTTTAGAAGTGTAAGTTGGTTTTTTAGCTGAAGTAATCACTTTATCAAACAAGCCTCTTAACTGTAACTCATTCAATAAACGATTCACATCATCTGCATCACTATTTGTCACAAGGACGATAGTAGACTGCGTTTTAAGATCAACAAGTGCCTCTTTCAAACCTGGCAACGGCTTTAGCTGAAACGATTCTGATACCATATATTCTTTCGTTGCAACATAGCTGCTATAGCAATCTTCCACTCCGTAATGCTTCGCACAAACAAATGGCAACCACCAGCCATCACCAATAGCAATCATCGTTTCAAAATCAAATGATAGCTGCTCTTGGTATTTCTTTTTTACTTCCTCTATTGATAAAGTTTCTCCATTCCACTCAGATGCTTCTGTAACTGAAAGTGTCATAGGGTCAATGGTTAGGATGAGATCTTCCTTAATGTCATAGGCTTTTCCTATCATCACAGAATGATTGCCCGTTTTCATTTCTTCATAATCCTGTTGAAAGTTTGATTGTTTATTATGGCTAACCTTCTTTTTTAGGTGTTCCGCATAATAGTCGAAATGATCCGTTCCTTCATATAAAGTACCGTCTAAGTCAAAGATGACTAACTTATAACCACTGAGCAAATTAAACTCTCCTCTACATTTAAATTCTTTAAATTATTTGTTCATCATAACACGATCCGTTTTCAATTTTGCTAAATGTAATGTTTCTCTTGTAAATATTCCATTAAGTTTGTAAACAAACAGATAATTCTTAAACATTATGTAAAAGAGTAGAAAATTTTGTAGATTCCTTGATTTTGTTAGGTTATACTGATTTTTGTACGGACATAAACTACAAGGTGGGGAAACGAATGAAGAAGCTATTTACGGTTTTACTCATGCTCATGCTAGCGATTGCGCTTGTTGCATGTGGAGCAAGTGATGAAGAAACAACGGTAAAACCTGACTCAGAACCAACTGATGATAGCGGAGAAGAATCAGCTGAAGCAAGTGAAGATCTTCCCGATGAATTAATTATGGGCTTTGTTCCATCACAAGATTCAGATAAGATTGCTGATACAGTAGCTCCATTAGCTGATCGTCTTTCAGAAGAACTTGGTATTCCTGTAACAGGTCAAGTTATGACAAACTACACAGCACTTGTTGAAGCCATGGGGAATGATCGTGTACATATCGGATTCATTCCAGCTTTTGGATATGTTCTAGCAACTGAACGTTATGATAATGTAGAAGCCATTTTAAAGTCTGTACGTCACGGTTCATCAACATACCGCGCTCAATACACTGTTAGAGCAGATTCAGGAATTGAATCGATTGAAGACCTTGAAGGGAAAGTATGGGCGTTCCCAGACAACGTTTCTACAAGCGGATACCTTTTCCCAGCAGCACAATTAATGGATGATTACGGTGTTGATGCTGTTGAAGACTTTTTCTCTGACATGATTCAAGCTGGATCTCATGATAATGCTTTAATCATGGTGCTTGAAGGTGATGCAGATGTTTCAACTACATTTGAAGATGCTCGTACGGCCATTGAAGGTGACTACCCTGAAGCGATGGATGAGTTAGTTCAATTAGATTTCACAGCAGATATTCCAAATGACACAATTAGCGCAAATACGAACCTACCAGCTTCTTTCATTGAAGATATTCGCGCAGCATTTCTAGCATTTAATGATGACGAAGAAATGTTAACTATTATGGATGAAGTTTATAACTGGACTGGAATCGACGAAGCGTCTGATGAAGATTACGATGTTGTTCGTAGCACTTATGAAAAGTTCAAAGATGATGGAACGATTTCATTAGACTAGTCGTACAGAATGTCAGGAGGAGAAGATATTCTCCTCCTTCTTTTATTTGCTAGCTTTACATTAGGAAGGGGTACTACCATGATTGAATTCAAACAGACTTCCCTTGTCTATCCGAACGGTACACAAGGCTTAAAAAATATTAATCTTAAAATCAATGAAGGCGAGTTTGTTGTCATTGTTGGATTATCTGGTGCAGGTAAATCCACTCTTATCCGTAGCATGAATCGTCTTGTCACTCCTACAGAAGGCGAATTGTTGATTGATGATGATAATATCCTTGCATTTAATCAACGAAAGCTCCGTGATCTTCGTACAAAAGTTGGGATGATCTTTCAAAACTACAATCTCGTAAAACGTTCAACGGTAATGAAAAATGTGATCTCTGGCCGACTCGGTCATACAGGTACAATCAAAAGTTTATTAAATATGTATTCACAAGAAGACTTGGCACTTGCCCACCGTAGTCTTGAGCGGGTCAATATTGCTGAGAAAATGCACCAACGTGCAGATCAACTTAGTGGAGGCCAACAGCAACGTGTAGCAATTGCTCGCGTTCTTACACAACAGCCTAAGATTATATTAGCCGATGAGCCAGTAGCAAGTCTTGACCCACCCACCTCTCATCAAGTAATGACCTACCTTCGTAAAGTAAATCAAGAAGACAATATTACGACCATTGTTAATTTACACTTTATCGATATGGCAATGGAATATGCTGATCGAATTATTGGCATGCGCGCAGGGGAAGTGGTATATGACGGACCTGCAAGCAAAGTATCAGAAGAAACATTTGAAGAAATTTATGGAAGAAAAATTCGAGAGGATGACCTTGTAGGGGGTCAAGATGATGAATAACTCCCTAAAAGTAGAACTCTATTCAAAAAAAGCTAAGCGTCAGATGTCCTTAATTTTAATCGCTATTATTGGAATCTATATTTATACTTCCATTGCCACAGAGTCATCTTTATTTGACTTTATTGACGGTTGGTCAGGATTTGAAAGAGTTGCTAAAGATCTTTTCCCGCCAAACTGGAGTTATGCACCACAAGTTTGGGAGTACTTAGCTGAAACGATTCAAATGGCTATTATTGCAACTACTTTTGCTGCGATTTGTAGTGTTCCTATCTTTCTTTTATCAGCGGCAAATCTATTCCCTAATAAATGGATTCACCAACCTGTTCGCTTTATGATGAACGTCTTACGCACCATTCCAGATATCTTACTTGCTGTGATTTTTGTTGGGATTTTTGGCGTTGGAGTATTCCCTGGTATTATGGCATTATTTATTTTCTCTTTGGGGATTTTAGCTAAGCTGATGTATGAAACGATTGAATCAATAGACTTAAACCCATTAGAAGCAATTCGTGCTTCAGGCGGTAATACTCTTCAAGTCATTTGGTATGCCGTCTTGCCACAAGTTCTCCCGCAGTTTGTCTCGTTTGGCTTATATGTATTTGAAGTAAATGTTCGTGCATCCGTTGTACTTGGATTCGTTGGAGCCGGAGGAATTGGCTTGCTCTTACAACAGCAAGTTAGTTTCTTTAACTACCCTCGTGTCATGACGATTATCATCATCATCTTTATTGCTGTGGTAATTATTGATTACATCAGTAATAAAATAAGGGAGAGACTCGTCTAATGGAACAAAAATTATCGTTAAATAAAAAAAGAACAACGAAACAATGGATACAATATAGTGTCATTGCTGCAGCTATTATCGCCTTATACCTTTGGACATTTATTGGCATTGACATTAGATGGAGTCGAGTGTTCAGTGAACGATCAATCGATAATTTCGGACGAGTTATTCCTCAACTTTTCTCACCAGATTGGTCAGCATTTGGAAAAGTAATGGCTCTGATGTGGCAGACATTACAGATGGCTTATACAGGAACTTTACTTGCAGCGATTCTTGCCATTCCTTTTGGCTTTTTTGCGGCTAGTAATATGGTGAAAAGTAAAGCTTTAAACACTTTTTCAAAATGGGCTTTGGATGCGATTCGTGCGTTTCCTGAACTCGTACTTGCTTTAATGTTCGTAGCAGCCATTGGTCCAGCTCCATTTGCAGGTGTTCTAGCCATTGCGATTGGATCAATTGGGATGCTAGGGAAATTGTATTGTGAAGTAATAGAATCGATTGACATGAACGTTGTTGAAGCTTTAGAGGCAAATGGGGCAAATAAATTACAGGTTCTCTTCTATGGAATCATTCCACAGATTATTCCTGAATTTTTATCCTATGCTATTTATCGTTTTGAAATTGATGTACGAGCGTCTACTATTTTAGGGATTATTGGTGCTGGAGGAATCGGAACTCTCATCACAATCGCTACGCAAAACCGTAATTGGGATGAAGTAGGGATGATTTTACTTGTGATTGTCGTCGTCGTTACGATCATCGATACATTAAGTGCGATGATCAGAAAAAGAATTGTTTAACCATATAAAAGCGGACATACCCTAATAGGTTGTCCGCTTTACTCATTATTTAAAAATCTAAAGATACGTATTCTTCAAGATTTGCATTCGACTGACGCAAATAAACAAGCCTTTCAATCATTTTTACAATGTATAATTCTCTCGTTTTGTCTGCAACAATCGTATGCAAAGGTTGGGCTTTATCACGTAATACATACAACGACATGGAAGTGATCTTATCGCCTGTTACTTTTTCATAAGCCATCTTATACAAGTATAATTGAATATCATAGACTTCGAGCCATTCTTGTCCAGAGTTCTTGATCCGGTTCGTTTTAAAGTCTATTAGGTGCAGCACTCCATCTCTATGAACCACTTTATCAATCTCACCGATCACCTCTGCCCCGAACAGCTCAACAGCAAACGACCATTCATTCGCTACAGGTGTCCCTAGTTCTTCCTGCTGTGCCTCGCTATACATATCCATTAATCCCTCAACCTCTTGTTGATATAGCGATGTATTAGGAAGATCCTCTATTTGCAAAAGAGCTTCATTAATCGCATCGCTAGAGGAGAAACCATGATCTCTTAATTCACAAGCTTTGTGTACGATCGTCCCCACTACTGTAGGATCTAGCTTTCTCTCTTCCTTCCCTATACTCTCACTTCCTTCTGCTCTCCATTTTAATCGGTTCATGCCTAATACATAATTCTCATAATACTCTTTAGGATCATGGATAAACGTCATAATTTCAGAAACAGAAAGAGGTACAGGTACATTTTTTCTTGGATGAAGAGGCGCTTTTGTATAGTGCTCTATAGAAGGGCTATATGGTTGCTGCTCAGAAACACCATCTACCTCAATAAGATAATGTTCAAGCTCCCCTTCCGCCTTAGCATCCTCTATAAGATGTAACCATGATTTTTTTGCTCCCGGCTGCTCACCAATCATGACTAAATAGTCTTTAGCTCTTGTGGCTGCGACATAAAAAAGACGTTTAGCTTCTTCTTCTGCCTCCTTGCTTGCTTCATCCTTAACCAAATCATAGCCTGGTGTCACTTGCTTTTCTGGCTTCGTATTTAGATTATCTCCCTCTTCTTCAAGACTCATCACAATTCCAAGTTGATGATGGAAACGAACAGAGCCTTTATCCCCACGTACAGGTCGCTCCAGTTGAGGTACACAAACAATTGGAAACTCTAACCCTTTTGAAGCATGCACGGTCATGATATGAACAGCATCGCCCTCTGTTCTTTCCATTTCTGCTTCTCCTTCTTTATCACTTAATTCAATTCTCTCATCAATAAGCTCAACGACCTCTTCCAAGCTATTAGACATCGATTGCTCAATTAGTTGAATCACCTTTTCTACGTTTTTCACCTTTTGAAGACCGTTTGATTGTAGGAGTAAACTATTTAAAAATCCTGTTTCAATAATTAATTCGTTAAGCGTTAATGCACATGATTCTTGCCAAGTAAACGGGACCCATCGCTCTAACCATGTTTTGATTTTACGAAGTGCTTCAGCAATCTGAATAGGGGCATCCCAATCTTGCTCTGACCAGTTGTAGATATAATCAGCAAAACTTTGAACGGTTTCTTTTTGTTCGGAAATTGTTAAGAAGTCGTTCATTGTAAGACCAATTAAAGGACTTCTTAATATCGAAAGTAAATAAACATCTTCAAACGGTCTATTTAACCACTTTAGAAACGTAATGATATCGACCACTTCTTGACGATCATAAAATCCCACTCCACCATAAACGGTATATGGAACCTTTTTCTTTAAAAATGCCCTTTCTAACTGCAAGAGTTCTGTTCTTGCAGGGATCAAGACGGCGATGTCTTTAAAGTCCGGAGCCCGCCAAGACCCTTCGTTAAACACTCTAGGTTGTTTTGTATGAATGATTTCGGTTATTCGGTTGGCTAATTGATCATAGGAATCTACTTCTTCCTCTTCTTTTTGTAGGACAAGAAGTTCAATTTGCTTTTGGTCACTTATTTCCGACTGCCTGTGTGCATCTAGTGCAGTATAGCGAGTTTGATAGCTTTCAGTAATTTCATCTGTCATCGCACTAGCAAAGAGGGCATTGACTCCTTCTATAATCGGTTTGCACGTACGATAATTGATATTCATATCTATAGCATCTGCATGCTCTTGTTCTTTAGCAACCGCTTCTAGCTCATTCATCAACCGTACATTTGCACCACGGAAGCGATAAATGGATTGCTTCGTATCCCCTACAATAAATCGATAATGAGGCTGAATTTGATTGAGCATTTCTAGCTGCAATCGATTGGTATCTTGAAACTCATCAACTAGCATATGTCTAAATTGCTTCTGTACGGCTTTTTGAATAGTTGAATTGGAAAGTAAGGAAACGGCCTTTTGTTGAAGATCGCTAAAATCTACTACACCTCTATAGTTTTTTTCTTTTTTATAAAAAAGATGAAACTTACCTAGCAGATACATCAATTGGTTAAGTAAATGAGCTGCTTTCTCCTCAACCACAACGTCACCGCCAAATAATTTCCATTCTTCCTTAAGAGGCTTCCAGTATCCTTCAAATAATTGGAACAGTGAAGGGAGAGTGTCTTGCCATTTTTTATCCGTACGCTTTGGCATAACCTCTTGCAACCACTTGATATAATCATTAGGTGATTCAGTGGACATTGGAGCTGCAAATGCCTCTTGTAATCTCTCTACGTGAGCAAATTGAGCTTTTGTTAAGCCTTCACCACTCGGCAACTCCTGTATAAGCTGAGTTGCCACTTGATGAAAAGCTTGTACTTTTTCCTGTTGTTTCTTTACGAGTGCTTCCACTTGAGCACGTAACATATCTTCAGGCTGTAGTTCTAGAATCGCATCTTCTCCTACTACTAACTCTGAAACAGCCGCGTGAATCTCTTCTATTGTGACAATCAATTGATCTTTACTCATATAATGAAAAAACTCTTTTGCCACGGCTGTGAATTCGACATCTTGGAGCTGTTTTTTCAATACATCTCTCTTTAGTTGCCTTGATTCGAGATCATCTATAATACGAATTTTAGGTGGCAACTTAGCAGCTATTGCATATTGGCCTAATAATTGTTGGCAAAAGCTATGAAAGGTCGAGATATGTGCCCTTTCAACTAACTCTTTTTGTTCGCTCCAATAGGTAGCTTCATGTGCTGTCTCAGATTCATCCACCTTTTCGAAAAGTCTCTTACGGACACGATCTTTCATTTCACGAGCAGCTTTTTCTGTAAATGTAATCGCTGCAATCTCTTCTATCGTTGCACCTAGTGACGACTCCTGATCCAGATAGTTCTTTTCTAACAGATACATCATACGCTCTGTGAGAACCCGTGTCTTACCAGAACCTGCTCCTGCAGAGATAACGACTAAAGACTGCTCATTTTCAATCGCCCGTTTTTGAGCATCATTAAAATCCATTTTCCTATAGTCCCTCCTTTTGGTCTTCTGTTACTCGACAGACTGATCGATAGGGACAATGACTTGAACAATCAAGTGGTCTAACTGGAAATTCGCTTTGTGTTCCCTTCCATAATTGACCAACCTTCTCTTTCAATTCATACGTATCCATAAACAGATCTCCCCCAAGATCATCTTCTTTATTTTTACAAGAATGATGAACGAGAAATCTAGATCCTTTACCAATATGTTCTGAATGCCAAATTCCGTTACCTGCTCTTTTTTCTGGTTCCCGCAAAGAAATATAGGAAGCACCATGAGCCCTCATTTCATTCTCAGCAGTTGTTAAACCCGCTCTCATTGCTCTAGCATAAAGAGGTAATTGAAGCTTAAGGCCACTTCGCACCTCTTCTTCTAACTTCACTTGAGCAAACCCTGTCTTGTAATCATAAATCGCAAAGCCGGAATCATCGACATCTACACGATCGACTTTCCCAGTCAACGTGAGGATTTTATTTCCCTCTATTTCAAGTTCTAATCTAACTGAGGATTCCAAAGCATGAATTTTCATTGCAGCTAATTGAGGGTTATCCCAAAAGTGCTTCCTTTCTGCTTGCCACCACCGATTTAACTTTCGCCACCAGTTTTCTTTCGCTAACATTAAATCTAGTCTCGAAATTTCTAGTGAGGCAGCCTCGATCTCTCCCCATAAGACTTCAAATTTCTCTCTCAGAAGGATTGGAACTTGACTCTTCAATTCTTCAGGACACTCCCCAAAGGGTACACCTACTAGATTGAGCTCTTTATAGACCTCTTCAATAATCGAATGCACCAGTTGACCAATATCAAGCGGAGAAATACGTTCTTTCATTTGTTTTGCTTCCTCAATGTGGAGCACACGCTCTAAGCCATGACGAAATGGACATCTAGCATAACTTTCTAACTCAGTGACTGCTACAATATCTTTTGTCAACCTTTCTTGATAGGCTACATCAATTGGTTCTTCTGCCGTCTCAAGTCGCTTCAGACGATTCATTAACCGCTCAAGCAATATACCTTTATCACGCACTTCTTTTCCTAAACCAAGATGAAATGCTACTTTTTCTTCTTGGTCATTTTCAGTGAAACTGACTGGCTGTTTCATTCTCGATTCAAATGTATACTCCTTTACTCCTTTTTGACACCACTCTTCGATAAAGGGTGATGGAAGGAGCGGATGATTAGGATCTAGACCTTTTTTATAAGAGAAGATGACCTCCTCGGAAGAGTAAAGAATTTGTTCAAGGTAAGCTTGTTGCTTCGATCTAAAATGCTCTTGAGTAGGTAGAGCTCCTTCAATAGGTAATTCATACAAATCCTTTTCGGTTACATAGCCACCTAAATTGTGAATAGCAGGATAAGCTCCTTCATTCATCCCAACCACATACAAACGCTTGCCTTTAAAAAGACCGAGGTCACGCCAAGTATGGATGGCCACCCCTCTTCTTGAACCGCGCTCTATGAATAATTCTGTTTGTTCACCTACCTTTTTTAACCAATCAGAAAAGACATCTAGTGACATCTCAAGAAGTGTTAATTGTTTTGAGTCTAGTTGTTCTGCATATTCAGAAAGGATGTCTTCGATCTTCTCAAGCGCACGTTGTTCAAAGATATAATCTTTTAAACGCTCAGTATCCACCTCGGATACCGCAGCCTTTACCCAACCTTCCTCTAACCGTAATGCTCCGATCACTGAGATAACCTGTTTAATATACTGATAGAAAGTGGACGTTTTACGCCAGGTGACCTCCTGGATCCTTGCATAGAGTTCTGCTATTCCTTTATGAATGAAATCTCCAGTTGATAAAAAGGCTTCTTTTGCCTTCGCGTATTCAACCCCTTTAATTGCTTGTACAGCTAACATCTTATCCATGAGCGCTAGAAGATCAAATCGACTCTTTTGAGAGAAATCTTGTGTGATCGTCATCATTAAAAGTTGAATAGAAATGGATTTACTTAAAGGACGTTTCTTAGATTTCTCTAATGGAACTTCATACATCTTTGCATACTGCTCCACCTGCTTCATACCCTCTCGTTCATCCACTAGCACTATACCTATTTCTTCGTAAGAATATGGCGCTAACTGGATATCCTGAAGGACTGCACGCCATTCCTCTGCTGTTGTACTAGCACTCCAGACATTCACATCGACATCTGTGGCCCCCTCTACTTCCTCTTCTAAGCTTGTATCAAAACCTAAAGCTTCTAAGTCTTTGAGTGTACCTTCAATGATTGGATGAGAAAGGCTTGATGGGAGGTAGATATTGATTGTTAAACCTGCTTCTACCAACGCTTTTAGTAACATATATTGAAGTGGGCTAAAATCAATAAAGCCATCTATATAAATAGTCGACAGTGTGGTCTGTTTGTTTTTTAAAATCGAAACAGCTTTTAAGACAGTGTTTTCTGGGTCATACATTTTCTGATTTTTAACAGTTTGGTCTTCATATTGTGCAAAAAGAGACATAAACTCTTTTAAAGATTGTGGGGTTTGCTCTAGTTCTAAGCCTAGTCGTTTAAGTTGACCATATGTGTCTGCTAGCCCTTTTACTTTACTTTGATTTTCATTGAACGAACGATACAATGGATCAAGCTTTAACATATTTTGAAAAAAAAGCGTTCGTTCTTGTTCCCCTATATAAATCACATCTTCTTCTGCTTCATTTACTATGTATGTAGCTAAATCATCAAAGGTGGTATAACGAAGACCTGGTTGTTTCTTTCTGGCTTCTTGTAGCCATCTACTGGATGGCAGCAAATAGAAAACTGGCCCCTCTTCGTTACGTTGAACGTCCAATGCTTCTTTTAAGCGTTTTTGATTTGCAACATCTTGAAATGACGTATAGTTAACTATTTGCATGCGGTGTATTCACTTCCTTTTCTAGTTGATTTGAGGTTTTAATCATATCAATATGGGGAATACCATCTTCTTCATAAATTTCTGAAATGCGTTGGAATCCAAATGACTCATAAAATTGGTGAAGATAGTGCTGTGCTTGAATTTTGATCGTTGCATGTGGAGCTAGCTCTTCTAATTGTTTAATTGATTGCTCAATCAATTGAGCTCCATACCCATATGTCCGGAAGTCTTTTTTGACAATGACCCTTCCAATTGAAGCTTCATCATAATAATCTCCGGGTTTAAACAGTCGACTATACGCTATTAGACAACCACTTTGATAACCCATTAAGTGAACAGCTACTTGATCGTTATTATCAATTTCTTTATAAGGACAGTTTTGTTCTACCACAAATACTTCTACCCGTAATTGAAGCAGTGCATATAATTCATCTATGGTTAAATCATTAAACGTCTTTAGGATCCAATTCATTAGCCGACACTCCCTACTTAGTCTCACCTAATAGTGTACCATCTACCCTTCGAAAGGGTGTAGCATCCAAAAGGAATTTGCATGGTAGAATAATAGAAAAATGGTGTAAGGAGGCAATCAATGAAGTTCTACATAGCATCTAGTTTTAGTAATAGTAAAACCGTACAGAAAGTCAGCGAGCAACTGGTGAGGGCAGGATTCATTCATACGTACGATTGGACAACAAACGGTAGAGCCAAATCGATGGAAGATTTAAAAGCGATTGGTATGAAGGAAAGAGATGGAGTAGGTGAAGCTGATTTTGTTGTTATCTTACTGCCTGGAGGGAAAGGCACACACGTTGAACTTGGAATGGCAATAAGTTTAAAAAAGAATATTTACTTATATTCAAGCAATGAAAAAGTGAATGAGATTGAAACTACAAGTACTTTCTACCACTTGCCTGAAGTGACCCAATGCATCGGTACGATCGATAAGCTGATTCAGCAAATTTGTAGGGACTATCCAGAAATCACAAAAAAGCACACAGTCTATTAATCGACTGCGTGCTTTTTCGTTAGAAGGAAATAACTCCGTAACCAAGTAAAACAACTAATACGAGCGTAACAATCATAATAGCCCAGTATAGGGTTGCTTGTTGACCTAGTGTACCCTTTTTCGTGCGAACAAGGATCATTTCCATTGCATAGATAAGGAAGAATGCTAACGCCCCTTTGACTAGATACATAAGCGGGAAGCCAAGTGTAACAAGCATTCCAATTCCTGATACAAGCATAATAATATAGAACAAACGGAGAACCATATGTACGATCTTTGCACCTTTTGCTTTACCAGCTTTCAATAAGAAATAACCAACAAAGAAAAGTAGCACAAGGATGGCCCAAGAACCAATATGAGATTGGTAAAAAATATTGTACAATCTATTCACCTCTTTTCCTCATTCACTCAGTCCCATTATAATCTAAAAACAAGAGAATGAAAAAGCATTAGCGAAAAAACAGATGAATGTTTGGTTAATCGCCACAACTTCTCCCACAAGCACAAAAAGAGAGCAAAATCACTCTCTTTTAGGTTCTATAATAATTTTTCTCCAAAAAGGGATCCCATTAGTGCGACTGCCACTTCTGCCGTTTTATTGCGTTCATCTAATATAGGATTCACCTCTACAAACTCAGTCGATGTTAGAATGCCTGCTTCAGCTAACATTTCCATTGCAAGGTGGCTCTCTCTATATGAAATTCCACCTAATACAGGCGTACCAACTCCTGGTGCATCATTTGGGTCCAGTCCATCTAAATCTAAGCTTAAATGAACACCGTCTGTACCTGCACTTACATGCTCAATCGCTTGCTCCATCACTTTTGTCATCCCAAGGCGATCAATCTCATGCATCGTGAAAATTTTAATCCCTTTTTCTTTAATTAATTTCTTTTCCCCATCATCAAGCGAGCGTGCGCCAACAATGACAATATGTTCTGGTTTAATTTTCGGTGCAAATCCACCGATAGAAGTAAGCGACTCATCTCCTAAACCTAGGCTAACCGCAAGTGGCATACCATGAATATTACCAGAAGGAGAAGTATCCCCCGTATTTAAATCTCCATGTGCATCGTACCAAATGACACCAAGCTGCTTCCGTTCTTTCGTTACTCCAGCAAGGGTTCCAATCGCAATGCTATGGTCTCCTCCCAATACAAGTGGGAAATACCCTTCTGCTTCAATCGATTCTACTTGCTGACGCAAAAGGTCATTAGCATGAATGACTTGTGTGAGATTTTTTAATCCGGCTGAGACTTGTTGATCAGACCGTCTTTCTATCCTAATATCACCAAAATCCTTCACCTCATGCCCTAGAGCCTCAAGTCGACTAATGAGTCCTGCATAGCGGATCGCACTCGGTCCCATATCCACGCCTCGACGATTTTGTCCTAAATCCATCGGCACTCCAATTACTCCAACTTTTAATTCATTCATTTGAAACGCCCCTTTTCCTATAATCAAGCAATCATTATGTAAGTGTTATGTAGGGTGAGTGCTACACTCACCCTATTATTTGACTTGCTTATGCAAACACTTCTTTAATCTTTGATAGAGCATAATCTAGGTCTTCTTTTGAAATCACAAGTGGTGGTGCAAGACGAATCACATTTTCATGGGTCTCTTTACAAAGCAACCCAAGCTCTTTTAATTGTTCACAATACTGACGTGCTGGCACATGCAGTTCAATTCCAATAAACAACCCACGGCCACGAATTTCTTTAATATCCGCATGAGGGATCTTACGGAGCTCTTCCATTAAGTACTCTCCTAAATCATGAGATCGCTTTACTAATTCTTCTTCTTCAATCACTTCAAGTGCAGCAATCGAAGTAGCACAAGCAAGTGGGTTCCCACCAAATGTCGATCCATGAGAACCTGGTTCAAATACACCTAATACATCACGATTTGCAGCGACAACAGAGATCGGCATCACACCACCGCCTAATGCCTTTCCTAGAATGTACATATCTGGTTCAACTTCTTCCCAATCACATGCAAATAGTTTCCCAGACCTAGCAAGCCCTGATTGAATTTCATCAGCAATAAATAAAACATTATTTTCAGTACAAATATCGCGCACTTCCTTTAAGAACCCGGCAGGTGGAATAATAATGCCTGCTTCACCTTGAATTGGCTCTACTAGAAAGGCAGCTGTGTTAGGAGTAATAGCTTCCCTTAGTGCCTTCGCATCGCCATAAGGAATGATTTTAATTCCTGGTAACATTGGTCCAAACCCGCGTTTATATGCGTTACTTGAAGATAAAGAAACTGCGGTCATCGTACGTCCATGGAAGTTATCTTCACAAACAATAATCTCAGCTTGGTTGTCAGCTACACCTTTTACATCATAAGCCCAACGACGAGCTGTTTTTACAGCTGTTTCAACTGCTTCTGCCCCTGTATTCATTGGTAAAACCATATCTTTCTTCGTGAGCCCTGCTACTTTTTCATAAAATGGTGCTAGCTGATCATTGTGGAAAGCACGTGAAGTAAGCGTAATTCGATCTGCTTGATCCTTTAATGCCTGAATAATCTTCGGGTGACGATGCCCTTGGTTCACGGCTGAATAAGCACTTAACATATCGATGTAGCGATTCCCTTCAGGATCTTCCACCCATACACCTTCAGCCTTTGAGATAACGATTGGTAGTGGATGATAATTTTTGGCTCCGAACTGTTCTGTTTTTTCAATAATAGTTGTTGTTTGTGTCATTGTAAAACTCTCCTCTCATTACTTACTAATGAATACAATGCAAGATTAATGCCAATTTATAGATTATTAAAATCCTACATATGTACAGACTAATTCTCACTGGCCTCATAAAAAGTTTGCATTTTCTGCAAATTTTTTTGCACTTTTGCCAAACCTTTTCTATACTTGAGTTAGTAGGAGGTGCATCATGAATAATGTCAGTTCCAAGCAACTAGAACAAACCATTGCTATGCTTACACAAGTGTTAGATACGGTTGATGTCGGCGTCCATATTGTGAACGCTGAGGGCGAAACAGTTATCTACAACAAGAAAATGACTGAAATTGAATCTATGCCATCTAATGAGGTATTACATAAGAATTTGTTAGATGTCTTCCTCTTTAAAGAAGAGCAAACCAGTACATTGCTTCAAGCTTTAAAAAAAGGAAAGCATTCACACAATATTAAACAGCAATATTACAACAATAAAGGGTTCCCTATTACTGCCATTAATGATACCCATCCAATTAGAAATGAAGATGGTGAGATTGTAGGTGCCTTCGAGCTTTCAAAAGACATTACTCGTCTTGAAAAATTACTGAAAGACAACCTGCAAAAACCAGGTCAAACCCGTTATACGTTTGGACAAATTATTGGGCAAAGTGAAGCTATTACTCAAATTATTCATGAAGCGGAACGAGCGACGAGAACCAATTCATCTGTTTTATTAACTGGTGAAACCGGTACTGGGAAAGAAATTTTCGCTCAAAGTATTCATAATAGTAGTGAACGGGCTGGTGGTCCATTCATTTCCCAAAACTGTGCTGCCCTTCCTGATAATCTTGTTGAAGGGATCTTATTCGGAACAAAAAAAGGAGCTTTCACAGGAGCTTTAGAGCATCCAGGCTTATTTGAGCAAGCTACTGGAGGCACCTTACTTCTTGATGAAATCAACTCCTTAAATCCAGCGCTTCAAGCAAAACTTTTACGAGCGATTCAAGAGAAAACGATTCGTCGAGTTGGTGATACTAAAGATACAGCAGTAGATGTTCGAATCATCTCTACCATGAATGAAGATCCATTTGAAGCTGTAGCAAATGGTCGCCTGCGCAAAGATTTGTTCTATCGTCTTGGTGTGGTTTCACTTTACATCCCACCTCTACGCGACCGGTACGGTGATATCCCAATCCTTGTTGAACATTTCTTAAATACATTTAATAGAAGGTTTCAAATGCATGTTGAATGGATTTCAGCTGATGTCCTTGAATTATTCGAGCAATATGAGTGGCCTGGTAATGTTCGTGAGCTTGAACATGTTATCGAGTCAGCAATGAACATTATGACTTCTGAGCGACAAATGGAGTTGTACCATCTTCCAATGCACATGAGAAGGCGCCTCACCACTCAACCCGACTCTCCTGCTTCCTTATCAAATGATAAAGAAACAAAAGAAACTTTTCTTCACAAACCACTAAAAGAACACCTAGCTGAAGTAGAGACCTATTACATTAAACAAGCCTTAACGGTGCATAATGGAAATGTCTCTCAAGCTGCTAAAGCACTTGGAATTAGTAGACAAAATCTACAATACAGATTAAAGAAAATGTCTACTAGTGATTAAGTAAGATTAGATAGGAGCGGCAAAAGTCGCTCCTTATTTAGATAATAATCCTCTAATCGCAAAGCTTACATTTTGAGGCCTTTCAGCAAGACGGCGCATGAAGTAACCATACCAATCAGTTCCATATGGTACATACACCCGCATCGTATATCCTTCTTTGGCAATCTGTTGTTGAAGTTCTTTTCGGAAGCCGTATAGCATCTGAAATTCAAATTGAGATTTCGCAATCCCTTCTTCTTCGCAAAATGATTTTACCTTATCAATAATCATATGATCATGGGTTGCAATAGCTGTATAACTGCCACTTTTTAAGTGCTGTTTAATGATGGAAAGATAATTATCGTCAACATCTTTCTTATCTTGAAAAGCAACCTCACTAGGCTCCTTGTAAGCACCTTTCACAAGTCTTAAATTCACACCTTGAAGATCACTGACATCTTCTGCTGCTCGGTACAGATAAGCTTGAATGACGGTTCCTACAGAATTCGGAAACTCTTGACGCAAGTCAGCTAAAATATCAAGCGTCTGTTGACAATGGGCATAATCCTCCATATCAATTCGAACAAAATTTCCTAATTCAAATGCCGTTCCGACAATCTTACGCATGTTTTTGTAGCAAAGATCTCGTTCGACATCCAATCCTAGTTGAGTTAATTTTAAAGATAAATTGCAAGTAACTCCTGTTTTTGAAATCGCTTTCAATGTTTCAATGCAGTAATTGGTTGATTCAATGGCTTCCTCTCGAGACGTAATGAACTCTCCTAAATGATCAACAGTTGCTACTAGACCTTTCTCATTAAGTTCACTCACTGTTCTCATCGCATCACCAATTGTCACACCCGCTACAACTTGCTTAGCACCCATCTTTAATCCCCAGCGCTTTGCACCACGATTGAGCACTTTATTTTTTGACAAATACAGAAACATGGGTTTAAGTACCATGCTAACCACATCTCCATTCTCATTATTCATAAGGTAGAAGGAGGCTGGGACAAAAGTATTTTAACTTATGGAAAATCGAACATTACTGATGCGGTCTATGTAGACCGCTCCTGAAATATACTTCGCTTTCCACGGGAAGCTGGTGTGCCTCCTCGTGCTACACACTGGGGGGTCCCACCTCTGCTTTTCATCCCACAGGAGTCTACGTATATTTCACCCGCTAATTTAGCGCTTCGTTCGTATCTTGAGTTAAACCTCTTAGATATGTCCCAGCCCCACTTTTTTATTTAGGGTTATAAAGACTCAGAAATCGTCTTTGCTTGTAAGAATAGTTGTAAGTAATCCGGTCCGCCCGCTTTGGAATCGGTCCCTGACATGTTAAATCCACCAAATGGGTGATACCCAACTATCGCTCCTGTACATCCACGGTTAATGTACATATTCCCTACATGGAAGTCCGTTTTGGCTTTCTCTACGTTCTTGCGGTTACGAGAAATAACAGCTCCTGTTAATCCGTATTCTGTGTTATTTGCAATCGCTAAAGCTTCATCAAAATCTTTTGCTTTTGAGAAAGCAACAACTGGTCCGAAGATCTCTTCTTGCATAAGTCTAGCATCTGAAGCCACGTCTGCTACAATCGTCGGTTGAATGAAGTATCCCTTAGACGAATCGCCTGTTCCACCAGCTACAATGCGTCCTTCTTCCTTACCAATTTCAATGTAGTTCATAATCTTATCAAATGCTGCTTGGTCATTTACCGGACCCATATTTGTGTCGTTAATGGTTTCTCCGACTTTTAATTCTTTTGTTAGAACAATTGCTTTTTCAAGAACCTCGTCGTACACATCTTCCACAATAACTGCACGAGAACAAGCTGAACATTTTTGACCAGAGAACCCAAATGCTGAAGCGACAATTGATTTAGCTGCAAGCTCAAGATCTGCCTCTTTATCAACAACAATGGTGTCTTTTCCACCCATTTCAGCAACAACACGTTTTAGCCAATATTGTCCTTTGTTTACCTTTGCTGCACGCTCATAAATACGTTCTCCCACTTCACGTGAACCTGTGAAACTAATCATACGTGTACGTGGATGGTCTACTAAATAATCACCAATTTCAGAACCGCTACCTGGAATATAGTTAATGACACCAGCTGGCATTCCAGCTTCCTCAAGCACTTCTATAAATTTAGCTGCCACAACAGGGGTTGTACTAGCTGGCTTTAGTAGGACCGTATTCCCTGTAACTGCTGCCGCAACTGTTGTACCTGCCATAATGGCAAAAGCAAAGTTCCATGGTGAAATAACAACAGCTACTCCTAATGGAATGTATCCGTATTGGTTCTTCTCACCATCACGACTTAATACAGGTACTCCATTTTTAAGCTCAATCATTTGACGTCCATAATACTCAAGGAAATCAATCGCTTCTGCTGTATCAGCATCTGCCTCATTCCATGGCTTACCTGCTTCATATACAAGATATGCAGAGAATTCATGTTTGCGACGGCGAACGATAGCCGCTGCTCTAAATAAAATCTCAGCACGTGCTTCAGGATCCCAACGCTTCCAATCCTCAAATGCTGTTAATGCAGCTTGCATCGCTTGTTCAGCGTGATCTTTTGTCGCTTTTGATACTTTACCTACCACTTGTTCCTTACGTGCCGGGTTTTCTGATGTGATCTTATCATCTGTGTAAACAAGCTCCCCACCAATACGTAGAGGGTAATCTTGGCCTAATTCCGCTTCCACCGTTTTTAATGCGGCTTCAAATTCTCTACGATTTGTTTCCACTGTAAAATCTGTAAATGGTTCGTGTTTGTAAGGTACTGACATGTTTAACCACTCCTTCAATTCTAGTCACTATATGTATATTGCAAAAACTGTGCCAATTATGAATCTTATTAAAGTAAGCGCTGACAATAGGCTTGTCACCTTAATCGATGCAAACTATATTGCATGTGCAAACTTTTAATCGATAAATCGCCATATTTTTTGCACATGAAAAAGCCTGCGCAATGGCACAGGCTCCTCAATATGATTTTCATTGTTAGTTCAAATCAAAATGTTTTCCGTTTACTTCATAGACAACCCATTCAGAAATATTAGTTGCATAATCTGCAATCCGTTCAATATAGCGTCCAATAAAGGCTAGTTGTGTAATTTGATCGACCTCTACTTCACTAGCATCAATTTTAAATAATTCACGAATGATATCTCCGTATAGAGTATCCACTTTATCATCAGTGAGAGCAATTTTTTGAGCCATAAGGATGTCTGATTGCCGATAAGCTTCTAATGAATTTCTCACCATATCTTCTGCAATTACAAACATTGATTTTAATTTTTCCTTATATTCAATAAGATTTTCATTTTTTAAGCGGATCGATTGCTTTGCAATATCTACTACTAGATCAGCTACACGTTCTAAATCACTTGAAATTTTTAATGCCACAATTAATTTTCGTAAATCTGTAGCAACTGGTTGCTGTTTTGAGATTAAAAGTGTGACTTTATCATGCATATCAAGTTCTAATTGATTAATAAGGGAATCATCCTTAATGATTTCTTCCATCACTGATTTCTCATTTTCTTCAAATGATTCATTCATTCGTTCAATAACTTCTATTACTTGACCACCCATTGTTAGTAGTTCTTGCTTTACATAATCAAGTTGAGAGTGAAACGTTCTTATAGACATTATCCTACACCGCCCCCTTAACCAAATCGACCTGTAATGTAATCTTCAGTACGCTTATCAGATGGATTAGAGAAAATCGTATCCGTTTTATCGTATTCCACAACTTCCCCATTTAGGAAGAAAGCCGTTCGATCAGAAATACGTGCTGCCTGTTGCATGTTATGAGTGACAATTACGATTGAGTAATTTTTCTTTAATTCTTGAATTAATTCTTCAACTTTTAATGTCGATTTAGGATCAAGTGCTGATGTTGGCTCATCCATTAAAATCACATCAGGTTCGATTGCTAAGCACCTAGCAATACATAAACGTTGTTGCTGTCCACCTGATAGGCCATAGGCGTTTTCAGTAAGACGATCTTTCACTTCATCCCATATCGCTGCCCCACGTAAACTCTTTTCAACAATTTCATCTAATACTTTTTTATTACGAATACCATGAATTCTTGGACCATATGCAACATTGTCATAGATCGACTTAGGAAAAGGATTAGGCTTTTGGAAAACCATCCCTACACGAGTACGTAAGTCTTCTACTTTATATGCTTTATCTAAAATATTGCGGCCACGGTACTCTATATCTCCAGATATTTTAACAATAGGAATAAGCTGCACCATTCGATTTAAAGTTTTAATATAAGTAGATTTCCCGCAACCTGAAGGTCCGATAATAGCTGTGACTTCTTTTTCATAAACTGAGAGATTAATATTTTTTAAAGCGTGATCTTTGCCGTACCATAAGTTTAGATTTTTTGTGTCATATACGATCTTATCACGAGCAGGAACGGTTTCTACTTTAGATTCAGATTGAAGTTCTACCTTCACCTTTTCTTTTGCTGTTAACATCCCCATCAATGTTACCCCCTTAAATTAATACCTTTGTTGAAATTTATTACGTATAATAATCGCTGTTGAATTTAATATGAATAGAACAATCAGTAGAACAATGATCGTTGCAGCTGCAAGATTAGCATATTCAGCTACCAATGCTGCATCGATTGTCCAGTAATAGATTTGAACTGGTAAAATCGTAAAACGGTCCATGATGCTTCCCGGGAATGGAATTAATAATGCTGGTATTCCGATTACGACTAATGGTGCAGTTTCCCCAATTGCCCGCGATAATGAAAGAATGGCACCAGTTAAAATACCAGGTAGAGCTGCTGGCAATATCACATTTTTAATTGTTTGCCATTTTGTTGCACCCATCCCATACGATGCTTCACTTAGATGATTTGGTACTGCTCGTATCGCTTCTTGACTTGCTACGACCACAATTGGAAGAACGAGAAGTGCCATCGTTAAGCCCCCAGCAAGAACAACCCCTCCTAAATCAAGTGCTCGAACAAAAATCGTTAAACCTAAAATTCCAAATACGATTGAAGGAACTCCGGCTAAATTAGAAATATTAGCTTGGATAAAGGAGTGAACACGCCCCTTTTTGGCATAGGTTTCAAGATAGATTGCTGTACCCACCCCTAAGAGCATCGTTACGGGTGCTACAACTACCATCAACCATAACGTACCTAATATAGCGCCCATAATTCCTGCACGGTCGGGATTATTTGATAATCTTCCTGTTAGAAAGTCAAGGTTAATCCAGCTGATTCCCTGAGAAAAAACTCTGAAAATTAATATTGCTAGAACAACTAATCCAAACATCGTGGAAGCAAAGAAAATGCCTTTTGCTATTTTATTTTTTAGTAGTCTCGTATTCATTCGTTTTTCCACAACATCTTGATTAATGTATTTTGTATTCGTACTCGTATCTGTACTGATATTCATATTAATATTCCTCCCTAAAGCGACGAGAGATATATCTTGCTAGTAGATTCATTAAAAAAGTAAATACAAATAGTGTCATCGCTACAGCATATAAACTGTAATATATAGTCGAACCGGCAGGAGCATCTCCTCCAGTTACCTCAACAATGTATGCAGTCATTGTCTGCATAGATTGAGTAATGTCAAAAGTGAAGTTTTTAGTACTACCACTAGCAATGGTAACAATCATCGTTTCACCAATTGCACGTGATATACCAAGAACAAATGAAGCAATAATACCAGAGATTGCAGCAGGAATAACTACCTTACCTGTCACCTCAAGCCTCGTCGCTCCTAAAGCAAGGGCACCTTCGCGCATCGCACGTGGTACAGAACTCATCGCATCCTCTGATAAAGATGCTACCATTGGGATAATCATAATTCCCATAACAATTCCTGGACTTAAAATATTCGTTGCTTGAAGTCCTGGAATAATCTCCCTCAAAATTGGTGTAACAAATGTAAAAGCAAAAAAACCGTAAACGATTGTTGGAATCCCAGCTAAAATTTCTAGCATAGGCTTTAGTGTTCTTCTAACTTTATCTGAAGCATATTCACTTAAAAAGATAGCAGTCATAAGACCAATCGGAATCGCGACAAACATGGCGATAACTGATGAGATAATGGTTCCTGTTAATAAAGGTAGAACGCCAAATTGTGGATCTTGACTTAATGGTCTTAACACTGTTCCAGTAAAGAAATCAATAATCGGAACTCTTTGGAAAAACTCGAACGTTTCACTCAATAACGTATATAAAATTCCCACTGTTGTAAGGATTGAAATGCTGGCAATTACAAAAAGGAGTTTTGGCATTACTTTTTCAATCAAATTATTGACATTTCTTGAACTCTTTTTTTGCTCGATCATTTCTCTTACATTAACAGCGTTCCCCTTATTCATATCGCTGTTTACATCCATCGCATGTGGCACCCCTTCTGGCTTGTAACCAAATACTTTTACATGTAATAGGATGAGAACTTCATAAGCCCCCATCCTACACATTTCAACTAGTCTATTCGCTTAGACCATCTAAAACACTGTTGTATTCTTCAATTTCATTATCTGGTAATGGAGCGAATCCAGTCTCACCAGCAAATTCATTAACATTGTTTACAACGAATCTAGCAAAGTCTAAAACTTGTGGCTTTTCTTTTGCCATATCCACATTTAAGTACGTGAATACTGGACGAGTAAACGGAGCATAATCTCCGTCTTCAGCAATTGTGTCAAGTGATGGTTCTACTGGACCTTCACCGAAGTCTACGTTTACTGCTTGAATTTGATCTGTATTATTTACATAGTATCCAAAACCAAAGAATGCAATGGCATTTTTATCTTCAGACACTAGGTTTACTAGAGTTGAGTATTCTTGCTGTAAGTTAACGCCATCTACTAAATCACCTTTATCAAGAATCTCCTCATAGAAGAACTCATATGTTCCGTGGTTTTCATTTGGACCCATTGGCTTAATTTCTTCATCTGGAAATTCAGGACGAATATCAGACCACTTTGTTACGCCACCATCAGCACTGAAAATACTGATTAACTCTTCTTCCGTTAACTCTGTAGCCCAATCATTTTCTGGGTGAATGACGAATGTAAGACCATCTAATGCTACTTTAAATTCTTGAACGTCAATTCCATTAGCTTCTGCTTCTTCTAATTCCTCATCTTTAATTTCACGTGATGCATCATTGAAATCAGTACCATTTGGAACTAAGAATTTACCAAAACCAGCACTTGTACCAGAACGACTTACTTCAACTGATACATTAGGTTGTTCACGGATCATGTATTCTTCAGCAACGACTGACATTAATGGATAAACTGTACCTGACCCATCAACGACTACGCTGCCACCTAGTTCCTCTGATGCTTCCGCTGCATTGTCTCCTGTTGCATCCTCTGAACCAGTGTTATCTGTTTGTGCTGGTTCATCAGATCCTCCACCACATGCTGCAACAATTACCATAAGTGCTGACATTACTAAGAGCATTAAAAACTTCTTCACTGAATTGTCCTCCCTTTTCTGTAGGAAAAATAGTAGCGTAAGTGGTTCTCCCTCTCACAATTGCTAGTATAGATGGGTAATATTAAGTAGGTATGATTGCTGTGTAAAGGTTTTGTAAACCACTGTTAAAAAGGTATACCTTTTAGCGTAAACGGGTACATGATTAAACCCTTTAATGTAGTTTGACTTTAGTGAAGTAATTCATAGTTTCACTTATGTAGAATAGTCTCCAACAAAATTCTTGCTTAATAAAAAAAAGTGAGTTAGGATATAGTCTAAGTATTTTATCTATTTAAAATTTTATAAGTTCATGCAAAAGGTGGTTTGGATTAAATGTCCAAGCCTTAAAAGGGAAGTTCGGTTAAAAGCCGACACGGTCGCGCCACTGTAAGAGTGAGCTACTTATGATGTACCACTATTCAATATTGTTTTAATAGGCAATGAAGAATGGGAAGGAATAAGTTAGCGATGAACTCGAGTCAGGAGACCTGCCTTTTGTACGCACTAGTACCTACGCGTTTATTAGGGAGGAGTGATCGATATGTTTTGGCCGCTGGTTTATGATAATCCGGGTTAATTCTGTATATGTGATCTCTCTTTCTTTTCGGGAAGAGAGTTTTTTCGTTTTATCGCATATACACTATGAATCTTCGGAGGGAATTAAAACATGAACATCATACATTCAAACTTAGGATATCCACGAATCGGAAAGAACAGAGAATGGAAGCGTCTATTAGAAAAGTATTGGTCAAAAAAGATAACAAGAGTTACGTTTGAATTAGAGATGAAAAAATTAAGAGTGGAGTATCTAAAGACACAAAAAGCACTAGGAGTAGAGCTGATTCCAATCGGAGACTTTAGTTACTATGATCATGTACTCGATACTGCGGTTATGTTTGGCCTTATTCCTAAACGGTTTCAACCAATGGAAGCAGCCTCGTTGGAGCAATATTTCGCCATTGCCAGAGGAACAGATCAACATGTCGCTTCAGAAATGACTAAGTGGTTCAATACCAATTATCACTATCTTGTACCTGAATTAGAAGATGTAACACCGGTCTTAACTCATAACCGACTTCTTACATTATTTAATGAAGCAAAAAATGAAGTTGGTATTGTCGGAAAACCCGTTATGGTCGGGCCTATCACCCTTCTCTCATTATCAAAAGGCTATCAAACTGAGGACTTGAAGGAGATTATTCCGCAACTCATCCCCCTTTATATCAAGGTTTTTAAAGAACTTGAGCAAGCTGGAGCAGAATGGATTCAAGTTGATGAACCAATTCTCGTTCAAAATGGTAATCAAGAAATGATCGAATTATTTAAGGAAGTGTATGCTCATTTTAATGATGCGTTACCGGAATTAAACCTCCTTCTTCAAACGTATTTTGGAGCGGTTGATCATTATAAAGAAATTACACAATTACCCGTTGCAGGAATTGGCCTCGACTTTGTTCATGATAATGGTGAGAACTTGAAGCAGTTGAGAGCGTTCGGTTTTCCTCAAGATAAATTCTTAGCTTGCGGAGTCATTGATGGTCGTTCTATATGGAAGAGCAACCTATTAAAAAAATACGAACATGTAAAGGAACTCTCTTCGCACACTCAAAACTTGATCATTCAACCTTCATGCTCCTTATTACATGTACCTGTTACGACTGCTGGTGAAAAAAGCCTAGATCGAGAATTTGTCGATGCTCTGGCCTTTGCTAATGAGAAATTAGAGGAAGTAGCCTTACTAGGAAATGTGCTTAGACAGCGAGAAAAGCAGGAGGAGTTAAAGAAGTATAGTTATTCAATTTCTGAGTTTCATAAAAATACAAATCGAATAAATGTGGAAGTTCAACGTCAACTTGCGAATGTAGATGATCTTGCTACATCAAGAACTCCCTTTGACGAGAGAAAAATACGGCAACAAGAAAAATGGCAGCTTCCTACTCTGCCTGCGACAACAATTGGTAGTTTTCCACAGACTAAAGAAGTACGAGCTAATCGCCTAAGTTATAAGAAAGGCTCTTTATCAGCGGAAGAGTACGAAAGATTTATTGAAGAGGAAATCAAGAAGTGGGTAACAATTCAAGAAGAAATTGGACTTGATGTATTCGTTCATGGTGAGTTTGAACGGACAGATATGGTGGAGTTTTTTGGTCAAAGACTGAACGGGATGGAAGTGACAACAAATGGGTGGGTTCAATCCTACGGCTCTCGTTGCGTAAAACCTCCAATCATCTCAGGTGATATCTCATTTGCAGAACCAATGACTTTAAAGGAAACCGTATACGCTAAATCACTAACATCAAAGCCAATGAAAGGCATGCTCACAGGTCCAGTGACCATTTTAAATTGGTCTTTTGAACGGGATGATGCAACAAGAAAAGAAATGCTGAACCAGTTAGCACTGGCCATCCGTGTGGAAATTAATGAACTTGAAACGCATGGTATTGAAATGATTCAAGTAGATGAGCCAGCTCTTCGTGAAGGACTTCCATTAAAGGAAAAAGAAAGAGAAGCTTATTTAACAGATGCTGTGACCGCCTTTATCATAGCCACAGGTGGGGTGGCCGATACGACACAAATTCATACTCACATGTGTTATTCTGAGTTCGATGAAATTATTGAGACCATTGACGCACTTGATGCAGATGTTATTTCAATTGAAGCATCTCGAAGTCATGGGGAGATTATTCATACATTTGAACGATTTGATTATACGAAAGATATTGGTCTAGGTGTCTATGATATTCATAGTCCCCGAATTCCTAACGAACAAGAGATGAGACAAAATCTTGAGCGTGCACTAAGGGTATTAAAGACCAATCAATTTTGGGTCAATCCTGATTGCGGATTAAAAACACGTACACCTGAAGAAACCATTGAAGCTTTGAAAGTTATGGTGGAGACTGCCAAGAAGGTACGCTCTACTTTAAAAGCTGGAGTAACAAAATGAATGCTTCCCGTCCAACTAGTTTCTCTAGAACGATCCAGTCAAGATTAGTTCTTCCACCAGATACAAATCATTTGAAAACGATCTTCGGTGGGCAAGTTCTTTCCTTTATCGATGAGATAGCTGCTATTACAGCTATGAAGCATGCCGGAAGTGTTGTAGTGACAGCTTCGATTGACTCAGTCGATTTTTTATCATCTGCATCTGTAGGCGACCTATTAGAGCTTGAATCGTTTATTACTTCTACCGGTCGTACGTCAATGGAGGTATTTGTAAAAGTTCATTCCACTAATCTTCTTACTCGGGTAAAAACGTTAACAACGAAGTCCTTTCTGACCATGGTAGCCGTGGATGACGAGAAAAAGCCTATTCCGGTTCCAAAGATCATTCCTGAAAGCGATGAAGAGAAGCAGCTTTGCCTAACAGCAGCTGCTAGAAAAGAAAACCGCTTAAATCGTTCACTCATTAATTAAACAAATGAAAAGAGCAGCGTACTCCTATTGAGTACGCTGCTGTCTTTTACAAGTAGTCTAATAGAGCTGTTGCAATCGAAAAATAGATTAGTAAACCTAGAATATCGTTCACCGTAGTAATAAATGGCCCTGAAGCAATCGCCGGATCTAGCTTCATCTTATTAATAATAAGTGGAACAATGGTCCCAATGATTGTGGCAATACTTAGTGTTAGAAAAATAGATATGCCCACAATAAAGGCAAGCATCATGTTACCATGCATCACGGTAACAATCGTGGCGATCACTAGCATACAAATAAAACCTAGCATAAGGCCTGTACCCAATTCACGCTTTAACATTTTCCCGACTCCATCTTTCTCAACCGTTCCAAGCGCTAACCCTCGAACGGCAACCGCTAATGATTGAGTCCCCGTATTTCCGGCTGAATCCATCAATAAAGGTATAAATGCCGCTAACAAGACAATCGCTTCTAGTGTTTCTTCAAATTGTCCAATCACTTCAGCTGTAATTAACCCAAAAAACATAAGTAAGATAATCCAAGGTGCACGTTTCTTAGCCGCTTGAAAAGAAGATACATTAACGTCGGTTGCCCCTTTTGAGGCAGAAAATTCTCCTAAATCCTCTGTTGCTTCCTCTTCTAAAATATCAATAATGTCATCGACTGTTACAATTCCAACTAGCTTTCCATCGGTTGAAATAACGGGAGCCGCAAGAAAATCATACTTCTTAATTAATCTTGCCACATCTTCTTGGTCTGTTTTAGCCGAGACTGATACAACTTCACTGCTCATGACATCTTCTACTAGCTCTTGCTCATCGGCAATGATTAAATCTCTTAGTGATACGACTCCGACTAGCTTTTCACCTTTGTCTACCACATACAAATAGTAAATCGTTTCTGCATTAGGTGCTTCTTTTCTTAGTCTACTAATCACGTTAGAAACCGTTTCATTCGCTGCTACTCGAATAAACTCCTTAGTCATAATGGAACCAGCCGTTTCTGGATCATACGACAATAATTCGCGCACTTCCGCTGCCTCGGTCTCCTCCATCGAGCTAAGAACGTCCGCTATTTCTCCTTCACTTAGAAACGATAAGAACGTCACGACATCATCTGCGTACATATCATTTAACATCGCAGAGGCATAGTGACGATCTAGTTCTTTAAATACATACATCTGTTCTTTCTTTTCTAACCCTTGGAACACTTCTGCAAATTCATCTGGAGATAGAAATTGATACACTTTTGCACGAGCTTCAATTGCTAACTCAATGAAAATGTCCGTTTGATCGGTCGGATGAAGAGCGAGGAACCATTCTCTAAATTGCTCTACGTCACCTAGCTTTAATAGATCATAAATTTGTTTTGCGTACGTCATTCTCTTTTGTTCATTTAATTTTACCATCGTTTTGACCCCCTATTTGAGGATCCGTTTCCCTTTTACACATGAGGGGGGAAATGGATCTTCTTGATTCATTCGATTGTTTGCTTTACATGATGTAATTAGTTGTCTGGGGCTATCCATTTTTCGCACCACCTCACTTTCTATATTCCTTTTAAAAGGGAAAATAAAACAAAAAGCACCTTCTATAAGAGAAGATGCCAATACTAAATAAATGATTAATCTGTAATAAGATTATCAGTATTCCCTCATCCTCCATTCGTAGAGCTTTAGCACTGTGCGGCATAGGAATGCCTCATTCCAGCTACATTAAAAACCACCTTATGTCGATGGTTTCTGTTGACCCATTGGCGTCTTTGGACATTTTTGGGCAGCAGCGTATCTCCGTCACAGGAGCCTCACCTAACGAGGAACTATTTAATTACATGGAAGACTTTACAGGACTTTAAAAAGAATGTCAACAGGTCTTCATCTCTTTTTAAAGCTTTCTTAACTGATCATATCCCTCTATCGCATGTGTTTGCCAAGGGATGACAACTGACTTGTTAGCATAATGACTCGTTACACGATCGATCCACACTTTTTCACTTATAGCACGCTCACTTAGAATCGGATCTTTGGTGTTGGTTTTTGCGAAACTTTGATTAATGACCCACCAGCTAGGAGTAATAGATGCACGCACCAAATCTTCCTGTAACCTCGCAGCTTCATAAACTGGCGTTGCCTCTGGTAATGTCACAACGATGACATCCGTTTCTTCTGGATTACGAAGTCTAGGAAGTAATTTTGTAACCGATTCAGGCACTTCCCCCGTTCCACGCTCAATCTCTTGATGGTAAGAATGAGCTGCATCTAGTAAGAGAAGCGTGTGACCAGTGGGAGCTGTATCAATCACAACAAAAGCATCGTTTGCTTCTTCGACAACATTCGCAAATGCTCTAAATACAGCAATTTCTTCTGTACAAGGAGAATTTAAATCTTCCTCTAAATAAGCAAGACCATCCGCATCTAAATGCTCACTAGAAGTGGTTAACACCTCTTTTTTATAGGCTTCCACTTCAGCTTTAGGGTCAATACGACTTACTGTAATCAGACTATCTTCATCACCAAACAGCGAAGTAAGATGTGCTGCAGGATCAGTTGTTGTTAATTTCACTTTATGACCCGCTTCAGCAAGACCTACTGCTACTGCAGCGGCAATTGTCGTCTTCCCTACACCACCTTTACCCATCGTTAATACTACACCACTTTTCTTTTTAGAAAGGTCATCAACGATTGCAGAAAGAGAATCCGTTTCAAGCTGAATAAATGGTTCTGAAGGTTGAGGATTTACAGGGGTTTCTGCAAATAATGTTCTTAATGAATCAATCCCTGTTAATTGATAAGGAACGTATGGGAGTTCAAATGTCGTAACCTTCTCTAAATCAGTTGGCATGTCTTTTATAGCCTGTTCTTGTCGTTCAAAAAAAGCAACAGACGTCTGATCTTCTTTAAGACAAGCTTGCATTTTTCCGTTAATGAGTAACCACTGGTTTTCTAGTCCGATTTCTTTTAATTCTTTTGAAGCACGATTTGCTTCTTCTAAAGTGGAACGTTCTGGTCTGGCCACCAAAATGAGTGTTGTTTTTGCTGAGTCCGAAAGAGCCTCAACTGTATGTTCATACAAAGCTTTCTTATCTGCTAAGCCTGAGAGAGGCCCTAGGCAAGAGGCCCCATGTGTACTTGTATCTAAAAAACCTGACCATGCAGTCGGTAACTGCAATAAGCGTAGGGTGTGTCCGGTTGGAGCAGTATCAAAAATAATATGATCATACGGGTTCGTTCTCTCCGTGTTTGTCAGAATCGATGCAAATTCATCAAATGCTGCGATCTCCACTGTACATGCACCTGATAACTGTTCTTCCATCTGAGCGATGACTGGTGCAGGTAGTTTATCTCGATACGGTCCAATTACCTCATTTCGATAAGCTGAAGCCGCTTCTTCAGGATCAAGATTTATGGCAGTAAGGTTTTCAATCGAGTTAATCTTTGTTTCTTTATACCCTATTTCTTGTTCGAAAACATCTTGTAAATTTGATGCCGGATCCGTACTAACAAGCAATACTTTCTTTCCTTGATCCGCTAAGGATACAGCAGTTGCACAGGCTGTCGAGGTCTTCCCGACTCCCCCTTTGCCAGTAAAGAAAAGGTATGGTGTAAGGTTCTCTTGTTCCGGTTGAAAACGATGGTTGATTTGGTTTGATCGCTTAATAGTCATTACAACAATTCAATCCCCTTCGCCGTTGTCCGCGCTTTCGTCCATTCACTTGAATCCACCTTGGTCCACTCAGCTAATTGGTCATTTGAAGGATATTCTCCAATTAACTCAACCTTTCCATCAACGACTACAGCAGGCAAAGCATCGGTTCCTTTTTCATTTAATAATTGATTGACCGTTTGATCACCAATAAAGGCTTGTGGCTCTGTTCCCAGGTTAAAGCGAGCAATATCTACACCTTTTTTCTCTAACATAAATATAGCTGTTGCAATTCTCGTTAATTCAGGGTCGACACTAGGGCCGCAAACTCCAGTCGGACAACAAAGGGCAGGGTCATAGATTCTAATTTTCGCCATTTTTGAAAACTCCTTTAATGAATGTCTTTTTATTGAGGGAAAAGGGTCCGACCATAAAGCCGACCCTTTCTTGAATGTTTATTTACCTGTTTTGGCAAACGTTTTAATACGATCGCCAATTTCATCCCGAACACGTTGGAAAAATGCCCATTTCTCTTCTTCTGTTCCTTCTGCTTTAGCTGGATCATCAAATCCCCAGTGCTCGCGTTCTTTATTTGGTGGTGTAGCAGGACAAACGTCAGCAGCATGACCGCATAGAGTTACAACAAGATCAGCCTTTTTCAAAATTTCTTGATCGATTGTATCAGATGTTTGATTTGTAATATCAACATCCACCTCTGCCATTGCTTTTACTGCATTAGGGTTCACCCCATGAGCTTCAATCCCAGCAGAATAAACATCATATTTATCACTAAGGTATTTCTTTCCCCAGCCTTCTGCCATTTGACTACGGCAAGAATTTCCTGTGCATAAGAAATAAATGATTGGTTTTGACATGTTAAAAACTCCTTTGTTTTTCATAGTAGTAATGTTTCTATAAGATGATAACTAGCCAGAGGTAAAGTCCGACTAAAGTGATAAATAGTGTAGGTACTGTTAAGATGATCCCAACTTTAAAATAATAGCCCCACGAGATTTTAATTCCCTTTTTTGAAAGTACGTGTAACCACAATAGCGTTGCCAAGGATCCTATTGGCGTAATTTTCGGCCCAAGATCAGAACCAATGACGTTAGCATAAATTAATGCCTCGCGCATCACACCTGTTGTATTTGTATCAGCAATCGCTAACGCATTAATCATTACCGTTGGCATATTGTTCATAACTGAAGATAAGATCGCTGCAATGAAACCCATTGAGATCGTTCCAACAAACAAACCGTGTTCGGTGGTCGATTCAATAAAGCCAGCTAAAACATCTGTTAAGCCTACATTTCGTAAGCTATAAACAACGACGTACATTCCAATTGAGAAAACAACAATCGCCCAAGGAGCCCCTTTAATGATGCCAGCTGAACTCAATTCAGGATTCTCCCTGCTCATCATTCGGAAGATGGTATAGAAAATAATAGCTATGGGCATTGCTACAAATGATACTGGTACGTGGATAAATTCACTTACAAAATAACCAATTAATAAGACCGCTAAAATGTACCATGAAAGCTTAAAGAGTTTCTGATCTTTAATGGCTTCGACTGGTTTTTTGAGTTGACTCATATCATATTTCAGCGGAATGTCTTTTCTAAAGAAGAGATAAAGCACTAAAATACTTGCCCCAAGTGCAAAGAAGTTCGGAACAATCATTCTCGATGCATATTCAACAAACCCAATTCCGAAAAAGTCTGCAGAGACAATGTTAACTAAATTACTGACTAGTAGCGGCAAACTCGTTGTATCAGCAATAAATCCACTTGCCATAATAAAGGGTAAAATCATCGCTTCTTTAAAGTTCAAAGCTCTAACCATAGCTAATACAATTGGTGTTAAAATAAGAGCTGCTCCATCATTTGCAAATAATGCTGCTACTACAGCACCTAATAAAGAAACATACAAAAACATCTTCAATCCATTTCCATTTGCAAACCTGGCCATATGTAAGGCCGACCATTCAAAAAATCCAATTTCATCTAAAATTAATGAGATGATAATAATCGCCACAAACGTTAACGTCGCGTTCCAGACAATTCCTGTAACTGTTACTACATCACCAAAATCAACGACCCCTACAATTAGCGCTAAGATTGCTCCAATTGTCGCTGACCAACCAATAGATAAACCTTTTGGCTGCCAAATGACAAGGGTGAGTGTAAACAGGAAAATCACAGAAGCTAAAATCACAGATGTCATCGTTTCCCCCACTCTCTTTCATCTATTCTATTTTCTACCTTTACTCACAGCATACTCGTAAGCCACGTTGTTCAAGTTCAAGTAGTTTATTATGCTGATTAGGTAAGTGACTAAGTAAACTTTTAACCATAGGGTATGCAGGGTGACTTCTGTTTACACAAAAGAAAATCCACTGTCCTCTTCGCTCTTCCACTACAAGACCAACATCTCTTAACTTTCTTAAGTGCTGGCTAACAGATGGCTGACTCATGTTGAATAACTCTACAAATTCACAAACACAACACTCATCTTCTTCCATTAAGGCCACCATTGTTAGGCGTGTTTTATCTCCAAGTAATTTCAACATTTTAGCAGCTTCTTCAACTTCAATGACAGTTTTCATATCCTCCATTAACTTCAACCCTTTCCTCAAGTACGTTTATAGTATATAAGCATATACTTATATATGCAAGTGATAATCAAATCCTTTACATGATCTTAACATAGTGAAATCTATGATTAATAAAAAGATAGAAATAGATGGTAGTCATAAAAAAGAAACTGGCAAATCACCAATTTCTTTTATAGAATGAATGCTAATCCTGACTTTGCAATGGTCACTTCCCCACAGTACTCTTGCTCCGCCTCTTTCTTTAATTTCTCATGATTTCCGTGATGAGGGAGATGCGAGAGAACTATTTGATTCACGTCTGAAACTCGTGCAAGCTTGCCTATATCCGTACTATTCATATGGCCGTATTGTGCCACATGATCATTCTTATACCCACTACACTCAGCAATTACTAAGTCACTTCCCCGTGCGAAATCAGCTAACCCCTCAAAATAACTTGAATCACCTGTATAGACAATTGCTTTTCCTTCACATTCAACTTTCATTGCATAGCACGGAACAGGGTGATGAGTCTTTTTAAAAGTAAAGGTGAATGGTCCAATGTGCAGAGGCTTACCCTCCTCATAAGCATAAGAGTTAACAAGGTCCTTGTAGGCTAACTTATTAAATGAAGCTGTATCCTCTTGATGTCCATAGATCGTAAATTCTTTTTTGTTTTTTCCCATCCCTTTGTTAATAATTCGCGCATACTGAAAAGGTCCAATATCTGCGAAATGATCATGATGATAATGGGATAGAACAATCCCATCAAGGTCGTTTACATCACAATATTTCTGTACGCAAGACAGAACTCCGCTTCCGCAATCAAGTAATAATTTCGTATCGTTATGCTCAAGTAAATACCCTGAGGTTGCCTCTCCTACTTCAGGGTAGGCATGCCAAAACCCGACAACTGTTACTTTCATTTACTTCATCTCCCTCTCTATTCAGGCTTTACAAGAAAAAACCGCTATTATGGGCTCTTAATCACCATATACAGTCTTTCCATTTATAAAGGTTTGCATGACATTAGCCTGAACGTTAAAGGGATGATGGGACCAAATGACAAAGTCAGCATCTTTTCCTTGTTCTAGCGAGCCTACTTGTTCAGCAATCCCTAAATGTTCAGCTGCACGGAGAGTAACTGCTTTAAATGCGGTTTGTTCTGACAAGCCATTTTTGACAGATGTTTGGGCAGACGTAATGAGATGATCAATGGTAACTACTGGGTGATCTGTTGTAATTGCAAAGGGAACGTCATGCTTTTCTAACTCAAGAAGTGTGTGCCATCCTTTATCGTTTAATTCAACCTTTGTACGTGAAGTCATCGTTGGTCCTACCGAAACTCGAACAGAATGCTTCGATAAATACTCAGCAATTAAATGGCCCTCTGTACAATGTTCAATCGTCGCTTCGACTTCAAATTCTTTCAATAGTCGAAGAATCGTGACAATATCATCAGAACGGTGAGCATGAATACGAAGGGGAATTTCTCCTTTAATTACTTTTGATAACTGTTCCATTCCAAGGTCACGCTTTTTCAACGTTCCCTCTTCTCTTTCTTTAAGATAGTCCTGCGCCTTCATTAATTGACTACGGAAAATGGCTGCAACCCCCATTCTTGTCATCGGTTCTTTTCCCTTTCCGCCATGTACACGCTTTGGATTCTCCCCAAATGCAGCTTTCATCCCTGATGGTGATTTAAGAATCATTTCATCAACAACTGTACCAACTGTTTTGACAATCGACATCTCTCCGCCAATCACATTTGCACTACCTGGCATTATTTGTACAGTTGTCACGCCTGCTGCACGAGCGTCCTCGAATCCTCGATCAAATGGATTAATGCCATCTATAGCTCGAACATGTGGAGTTGCAGCCTGCGACGTTTCATTAAAATCGTGCCCAGCTGTGCCAATTCCCTCTTCAAAAACGCCGATATGTGTATGTACATCAATTAAACCAGGTGTTATGTATTTCCCTTCAACGTTCATAATCTCGGTATCCGACGGCAGGTCAATATTCATCCCTAAATCGACTATTTTACCTTGATGGACCAGTAACGTTGCCCTTTCTATTACTTCTCCATTCCCAATAATAATCGTTGCGCCTCTATATGCCTTCATTCCTTACCACTCCTCTATTATTTCGCAAATCTAAATATAACGAATACTTCAACTATACATCGTTTAACTTAGAAGTTCTAGCTTCTACCAAAAAAAGACTAGCTTGTAGCAAGCTAGTCGTAAGTTAGTAAATATATTAGTTAATCATCTTCCCCAATAACCACTTCAGCAATGTTTACGGCATGGTCACCAATTCGTTCTAGGTTACTAACCATGTCTACATAAATGACACCAGCAGCACCCGTACACTTATTCTCATTTAAACGCATGATATGTTTCTTACGAAGATCGCGTTCCATCTTATCAATCTGTTCTTCCTTAAGAAGAACTGCATTTGCTTCTTCAATATCACCTGTATCTAAAGCTTTTACTGCCTGTCTTATAGTTGATAAAGTCAGGTCAAACATTTCATCTAAATCAGAAACCGCTGACTCAGAGAAAGTGACTTTATTTGTAATTTGATATTCAACAAGCTCCATAATGTTTTCCATATGGTCCCCAATACGCTCTAAGTCACGAATTGTATGCATGAGAGTAGAATGTGTTTTTGAATCGTCATCCGTTAATGAATGAGATGACACTTGAATTAAATAGTCTGTAATCTTTTTATCTAAGTTGTTAATCGCATCTTCATATTGCGGAATTAATTCTCGATGTTTCTTCCCTTGAGTCTTGAAATACATACTTACTTCTTCAATCCCTTTTTCTGATAACTCAGCCATACGCATAACTTCTTTTTTACCTTGACCAAGTGCAATAGAAGGAGATTGTCTAATAAATCGTTCTTCTAAGTGAACCGCTTTGTATGAAATGGCTGAATCTTGCCCTGGAATAATTTTGATTACAATCCATGCTAATACAGCGATAAATGGTAATTGGATCAATGTATTTGAAACGTTAAAAATACCATGAGCAAATGCTATTGTCATTTCAGGATTTAAGTTTAAGCTATCTCTAAAGAATTCCACAAGTCTTGTAAATGGAACGAGAAGAATTAATACTAAAACCGTTCCAATCACATTAAAAATTACATGTGTTAAAGCTGCACGCTTGGCAGCGACTGAAGCACCAATTGCTGCTAGTACAGCTGTAATCGTTGTCCCAATATTGTCACCAAATAATACTGGAAGAGCTGCATTTAGATCCATTGCACCTTGTGCAAATAATGTTTGCAGTAAGCCGATAGCTGCTGATGAGCTTTGAACAGCTACTGTAAAAATTGTACCGATTAAAACACCTAGTAATGGATTTTCACTCATACTTATAGTTAAATCAGTAAACGCCTGTAAGTCTCTTAACGGGTACAAGCCATCTCCCATCAGATTCAACCCTAAAAATAGGGCACCGAAGCCGAAGAAAACTTGTCCGTAGTTATTAACTTTATGATTTTTAAAGAAGAATATTAAAAATGTTCCTACTGCGATAATTGGTAATGCGTAGGCTGAGATTTTAATCCCAATGATAAACGCGGTTGCGGTTGTACCAATGTTTGCTCCAATGATTACCCCAATTGCTTGTTTTAATGTCATAAAACCTGCATTTACAAGGCCGATTGTAAGAACGGTTGTACCAGTACTTGTTTGTAGTAATATCGTAACAAAAATCCCCGCAAACACACCCATAATTGGATTTGTTGTGAAACGGTCCAATAGATCGCGCAGTCCATCCCCTGCAACTTTTTGAAGGCCATCGCCTAAGTATTTAATCCCGAAAAGGAATATACCTAGTCCTCCAAAGAACATAAATAATAATTCCTGTAAATCCATTAATACATCCCCTTTAGTTGTCGAAAGTTGTCATCAATAACTCATCCCTTGATCATAGTAAGAAACTACAGCAAAAAAGTAAACGATATTAATATTAAGATTTTGTAAAGGTATTGTAAAGATTCCACGAATGCTTTACCTATCACGTTTCATATAAAGTAGGTTGCCCCAATATAAAGAGGGACATTTGATACTTCATATTAAGTAATCAATAAACCTTACCCTTAACTAGAAATAATTAACAATAACATCGCAAAAAAACTCCCATTCAGAATAACTGAATGGGAGCTTTTTCTATAATTATGCAGGGTATACGCTCACTTGTTTGCGATCGCGTCCTACACGCTCATATTTAACAACGCCGTCTACTTTCGCAAAAAGAGTATCGTCGCCGCCTCTACCTACGTTTGTACCAGGGTAAACACGTGTACCGCGTTGACGAACTAGGATAGAGCCACCTGTAACAGTTTGACCATCAGCACGCTTAGCGCCTAGACGCTTAGAATGTGAGTCACGACCATTCTTTGTACTACCTACCCCTTTTTTCGATGCGAAAAATTGAAGGTTCATTTTTAACATGGAATTCACCTCCTGGAAATTTACTTTATTTCAATATACTCGCTGTATTCTTCAGCCATTGATTGAAGAGATACTATCATCCCTTCAAGGAGAAGCTGAATTTTCTCGTGTGTGGTGTTTTCCAAACCAGATGGAACACCGCAGCGGAGAAAACCACCTTCCTGACCCATTTCGACGTCAAGCTCTACACCACATAAGGCAGCAATCGCATTGACGGAACCAAAAGAAATAGCTGAAGCTCCAGCGCAAACGAGATCATGGCCATACGGACCTGAGTCAGCATGTCCACTCATCGTAAAAGACTCAATCTGTAGATTAGCATTACGTTCAATAAGAACAGTGATCATCTCTACACCTTAAGCGTTGATCTTGTCGATAACTACTTTAGTGTAAGGTTGACGATGACCTTGCTTACGACGATAGTTTTTCTTAGCCTTCATCTTGTATACGATGATCTTCTTTTGACGACCGTGTTTTTCAACTTTAGCCGATACAGTTGCGCCCTCTACTAAAGGAGCACCAACCTTCACATCGTTACCACCGATCATAAGTACTTTGTCAAAGCTAACAACATCACCAGCTTCAGCATCTAATTTCTCGATGTAGATTTCTTGACCTTCTTGAACTTTGATTTGTTTACCACCAGTTTCAATAATTGCGTACATACTTGCACCTCCTCATATACTCAGACTCGCCATTATAGGTAAGACTTATGCCTTTTAAAACCTAATCTGCGCGGTTGTAGTTGTTTGGGTGCGACCAAATAACTAACAAGAGCTATTTTATCATAAATAAATTTAGCGTGTCAATTGATTCTTTCCACGCTTACGCTTTTTTCTTCAGTCTCTCAAGCTGTTTTGTTGCCTCCGCAACTTCTCCTACATAACGAATCGCATACGATTCTTCTGACATATGCTTATTAGGGGATAGAAAAATTCTGAAACCAACTGATTCTTCAAGTTGTTTCAATAGCTCCCCCTTTAACCCTGCTAGGACCGTTGACACAGAAGAGGGTAATTCCACAAGAATCGCTTCCTGATCCATCCCTCTATATTCCCAGATCATTCGCTCAATCTTATACGCTTGCGCTTCGTCCGATAATACCGTTCCTTGTTCTCGACAAGTAGGACAAGCTTTCGATAAACTCGCTTGAAGACTCTGCCTCACTTTTTTTCTTGTCAACTCGACCAGTCCTAAGCCAGTGAGACCGACAACATTTGTTTTGGTGCGATCGTACTTCAACCCTCTTTTGAACGCTTCTAGTACGTATTCACGATCTTCTTCACGCTTCATATCAATAAAATCAATAATAATAATGCCCGATGTATCGCGAAGCCTTAGTTGTCTAGCAATTTCCTTTGCTGCTTCCAGATTCGTTTTACGAACAGTATCATGTAAGTCGGTTTTTCCAGTGAACTTCCCTGTATTCACATCGATTACGGTCAAAGCTTCGGTTTGATCAATAATCAGGTAAGCGCCATTTTTTAACCAAATCTGACGCCTAAGTGCTTTGTCTAATTCTTTATCGATGCCATAAGCTGTAAAGATATTTTCTTTATCATGATAGAAATGGACTTTATCATCCACCTCCGCATAAGGTGCAAGTAAAGCTTTGAGGGTTTGATAATCATTGGGGTTATCAATGATGATGTCATCCACCTGATCAAGAGAGAAATCTAACATCATTCTTTCAATTAAACCGGATCCTTGATGGATTAGAGCAGGTGCTTTCTTATCTTTGCTCTCTTGCCATACCTTTTGCCAGCTTGTCCGAAGAAAATGTAGATCGTGCTCAATAATCACCGCGTCCTTTCCTTCACATACGGTACGAATGATCATTCCTTCATTATCTTTTAATAGGGCTTCTCCAGTAGTTCTCCACCGTTCCCTTTCCTCATCAGACCCCATCCTCCGTGATACGCCTACATAGCCACCTTCAGGCATGTAAACCGAATACTTTCCAGGGAGAGAGACCACACCAGATAGACGGGGTCCTTTTGTTCCAAAGCCTTCTTTTGTTACTTGGACAAGAAGCTCTTGACCTTTTGTTACAAATTCCGATATATTCCGTTGCTTCTTTATCTCTTCCTCTTCTTCTGATAAATGAAAAGATAAGAGATCATCTCTATATAGAAAACCGTTCTTATCACGACCAATATCAATAAATGCCGCTTGCATCCCTGGTAGAACATTGACTACCCGTCCAATGTATACATTTCCGACAATGCGATTTTCAGTAGGGCGCTCAACCATCAATTCAACGACATGACCATTTTCAACAATCGCCGCTCTCCGCTCTCTTGTCACTGTATTAAAATAAATCTTTCTTTTCACTTGCCACCCCTCCTATTGCCTATTCACTCTTTCATTGTACCCTATCAGCAACTTGTATGCAGTTTTTCCTAATCATCAAAAAGAAGCTGCCATTTTATCAGCAGCTTCCACTTACTTAATCATGATCTCTTTAAATGTAAGCTTCCATTGTTTTTTCCTAACCAGGGTATCTAACACTTTCTTCTCATCGATCGTCACTCGCTCTTTCGTTTTTGGGTCTAAATAGTGAAATTGATGAAGATAGCCTCTGTACATTTTTTTCATCCCATCCAATAAGAACATATTAGCCGTAACAGGAACTGATTTAAGTTCTACATCTTGAAGGTGAGTATCATAGGCCTGGGGTCTACCAAGTAAAAAGCGCATCATTCGATAATGTCTTTGCTTCCATTCTAAATAATGAACAATAGCTAAAAAACTTAGTACTACCCATAAGTTTAAATGGAAGGGTAGAAGCAACACACTTAGAGTCATCACCACTGCCAACACGCCCACAGAAGTGGACCAGGATTTACGCAAGGCATAATGATAGGAATAATAATTCATATAAAGAAGTTGCACAAGCCTCCCACCGTCTAATGGTAAAATCGGCACTAAGTTAATGAGGAGAATCGTTAAGTTATGCAAGATAAATAATTCATGTGTGGCCTCAGACCAAATATTAAAATGGACGAGAAGGAAAGATAAACCGATCATCCAGAGATGTTGAAGAGGTCCTGATAGAATAACGATCAACTCTTCTTTTATAGGACGGTTACCACTATCTTCAACCTCTGCTACTCCTCCAAAGGGAAGCAGTTCTATTTTATAAATGGTCCACTTAAAGTAATGAGCCGCAAGCGCATGCCCCATCTCATGTATAAATACGATTGCAAAAACTAGCAGCACTTCACGAAAATAACCGGTCACAACCCCGATACCTAATACGAACCAAAAGAAAGGGTTGATTTTCATTTTGCGAAGCAAGAACCAAATACTACTCAAAGGAAATCACATCACTTGGGTCAATGTACTGATCTCCTTGTTTAAGAGCAAAGTAGTATACGCCTCTCCCTTCTTCATTAATCGAAACACTCCCTATCTCATGACCAGCTTGTATATGATCATACATATTGACTTTAATATCTTCTAATAGTCCATAAACTGATTCAGTCCCATCATAGTGTTGGACAACGACTACTTTTCCAAGCTCCTCATCATCCACTCCACCTACCGTGATGACATAACCACCTTTTGCGGCTTCTACACTTATATCTACACCTGTTTCAATGTACACGCCTTTCCCATTCTGTTCAAAGCCTTCACTTATCACACCAGATGCCGGTACTGCATAGACCATTTCCGCTTCCGGTTCCTCTTCATTTAAATCGCCCAATGCGACATCACTTCGTTCAGGGAGAAGAGCAAGTGGTCTGCCAAATTGATTTTCATACCAATTGGCCACTGCTGCAAATTGAAATTCTTGTTCATAAGAACTTTTCACAAATTGCCTTGTCCCTTCAAATTGAGGAGCACCTGTTTTAAACATGATGGCAATGATCAGAAAAATACAGACGGCAATCATCGCGCGTATTAAGAAGAAATCTTGTCCCTTTTTAAGCGGAGGCGCACTACTTTTGTATGCCGTTGGTTCCATATAAAAGTCTGGCTCTTCTCTCGCTTCCTCATGTCTATTCATAAGCATAGGAGCCGACCTCTCTCTTTCGGCTACATTTCCTTTAATTTCTCTTCTTCTTGACTCAAAGCGTTTACGAACCTTATTTAATTCCTTGGACATGTCTCATTCCACCTTTATCGTGAACTTGTTACAATAACTATATGACTTGTCCGTTTTTGATATGACATAATCGGGAAGAGGAAATAAGGAAGGCTTCTATGGATAGTCTTAGCGATGAAGCGTACCAACCGACAAAAAAGTATCACCTTACATAGTTCAATAGTGAAAAGGAGAGAATCACCTATGAAAAAGAGAAAAATTGGGCACTCTGATCTAGAAGTAAGTGAATTAGCTCTTGGCTGCATGTCACTTGGAACCGATCAAAATTACGCCACGCAACTGATTGATGCAGCTTTAGATGCTGGAATTAACTATTTTGATACGGCCGATCTATATGATAAAGGCTTGAACGAACAATTTGTAGGAAATGCAATCAAGCATCGCAGACAAGACCTGATTCTAGCAACAAAGGCCGGAAATCGTTTTGAGACAGATGAAGAAGGTTGGGAGTGGGATCCTTCTAAAAAACATATCAAAAAAGCGGTTAAAGATAGTCTGACCAGGCTACAGACTGACTATATTGACCTCTATCAATTACACGGAGGTACCATCGAGGATCATATTGATGAGACAATTGAAGCGTTTGAAGAGTTAAAGCAAGAAGGTGTCATAAGATATTATGGAATCTCCTCTATTAGACCAAACGTCATTAAAGAGTATGTTAAACGTTCATCGATTGTCAGCGTGATGATGCAATTTAGCTTACTAGACCGTAGACCGGAAGAGTGGTTTGACTTATTACAGTCAAATAATATCTCTGTGGTGGCAAGAGGTCCTCTTGCTAAAGGACTTTTAACGAGCAAGCCTCTAAGTGCAGCATCAGAATCGATACAAGAGAAGGGATATCTTGAATATACTTTTGAGGAATTAAAAACCTTGCAAGAACAATTAAAGACAAGCAACACACTAAATCGTCCCTTATCAGAGCAAGCTTTGCATTATTGTCTTGCTCATGAGACCGTAGCGGCAGTCGTAGCAGGAGCCAGCAGCATCGAACAAATAGAGGATAATATAAGAGCCATTAACACTGAGTCGCTTACACGTGAACAAGTAGACTTTCTAAAATCAATAACAAAAGCCTCTACTTACGAACAACATCGTCAATAATAGAAAAGGAGGAAGGTTTCAATGATAGAAACCTTCCTCCTTTTTATTTTGCATAAAATCTGCAAACAACGTGTTAGCGATCTTTTAAAATCTCACGCATTACATGACCAAGTTCCGGAACAATAATCCGATCCATCGCCAACTTAACAGCTCCAGTTGACCCTGGCATTGAGAAGATGGCTTTACCATCACGAACTCCAGCAATTGCGCGACTAATAATAGCTGCTGTTCCCACATCTTCAACAAAGCTTAAATACCTAAAGATCTCTCCAAAGCCTGGCATCTCTTTATCTAGACTATCACGAACCGCTTCATGTGTAGTGTCACGTAGGGCAATCCCCGTTCCACCGGTAATAAGTATCGTATCAATGTCAGCACGGCTCGCTGCGATTTTTAACCAGTGTTGAATTTGGCTGTATTCATCTCTCACAATCTGGTATTCCGTAACACTATGTCCGCCCTCTTCTAATAAATCACGAATCAATTTAGCACTTTTGTCAGTGTCATACGTCTTAGTATCTGAAACCGTTAATATCATGCATCGAACTAATGCTGGTGCTTCATTTTTATTTTCTTCTATCGGCATATTGAGCCCCCCTTAGATTAACAAAATAACTTTTCAATTATAATAACATAGATTTCCCACAGCAAAACCGCAGCCCATGAAATGTCGGGGATGCAGTATAAAAAGGAGGATTTAAGTAGGATAGGTGAACTGAACGATTCTAATGAACAAGGGCGAGCGTATATAAAGAAATTTTCTCATATATAAGAAAATCATGTCTACTCGTCATCATACATTAAAAGTGTTTACAGCAAATCCCATATGAAGCTTACTTTTTCCGAATAAATCAAACTTGAAGATTTGGATAGCCGAAGCTATAAAGGATAAGCATTGAGTGTCCTAAGATAAGAATGGCCCCCATAAAAGTTGGGAGCCGCTTACGTTTAAGAACTTAATACGTTTAGTGATTCTCGATTAAATGCTGGCAGGTCATCTGGAGTACGGCTCGTGACTAAGTTTCCACCACAAACAATGACCTCTTCATCATGAAGTTTTGCCCCAGCATTTTTTAAATCTACATGAATCGACTTAAATCCAGTCACATCGCGTCCATTTAATACTTCGGCTGTTATTAATAATTGTGGACCATGGCAGATTGCCATAATTGGCTTATCATTTGTTGCAAATTCCTTAGCAAATGCAACAAAGCGATCATCTCCACGAAGAATATCCGGAGAGAAACCACCTGGAATAAACAGCGCGTCAAAATCACCTGCTGATACTTCATCAATTCCTTTATCAATAGTTACGGTTTCTTCGTCATTCTTACCAGTAACCTTCGCACCAGCTTCTTTTTCAATCGTGACTAGTTCATGACCTGCTTCACGAAAAGCTTTTGCAGGATCCGTAAATTCCACATCTTCAAATAAATCCGTAATAACTACCGCAATCTTCTTACCCACGATTTATCACTCCTTCAGCTGATTCTAGTGATAGAATACCCTTTGCTCAGTAGCTTAAACATTTTACAATAGAAAAAAAGAAAACCATCTGAGAATTCAGATGGTTTAACGAACACCGAAAAATTGTTTAATTTTAGCGAAGATTCCTTTTTCCTCTTCTAAAGACATTAATGGAACAGACTCTCCTAAAATACGTCTAGCAATATTGCGGTATGCAATGGAGGCTTTGCTCCCAGTATGTAAGGCAATAGGTTCTCCTTTATTGGAGTACTTAATGACATCCTCATCATCCACAACAATTCCTATTAAATCAATAGCTAAAATAGAAGCAATCTCGTCAACATCGAGCATTTCTCCATTTTTCATCATATGTCCACGAATTCGATTGACGACAAGCTTCGGAGCTGATACGTCTTCTTGCTCAAGTAAACCAATAATTCGATCGGCATCACGTACAGCAGAAGTCTCAGGTGTTGTAACAACAATTGCTTTATCAGCACCTGCAACAGCATTTTTAAAGCCTTGCTCAATACCCGCTGGGCAATCAATTAGAACGTAATCATATTCTTGCTTCAATTCATTCACAATATGTTTCATTTGTTCTGGCTCAACAGAATGCTTATCTTTCGTTTGAGCAGCTGGTAGTAAGTACAAACATTCAAAACGTTTATCTTTAATGAGTGCTTGCTTTAACTTACAACGGCCTTCAACCACATCTACTAAATCATAAATGATGCGATTTTCAAGCCCCATGACAACATCAAGATTTCGAAGCCCGATGTCTGTGTCAACTAAACAAACTTTCTTTCCTGAAAGCGCAAGGGAAGTACCGATGTTGGCAGTGGTCGTTGTTTTACCAACTCCACCTTTACCACTTGTAATGACTATTGCTTCTCCCATGCTCATGACCCCTTTCTATTCCACGCGTCATCCATCTATTATTTGTGAATCATTCTTTTGAAGCTCTGGACGATGATGGATCAATTGCTGAACCCTTTCTAATACGAAGGCTCCTGACTCATCATCTAGATGTGCACTCTCCATCGCTGCTTCTTGTTCATCCTCACCAAAATGGTGGATCTCCTCAGCAATTCTGAGTTGCGCGGGACTCATAAGTGCAGCTGAAATAACCGCGCGCGTGTCACCTTCAAAGCCTGCATGTGCTACACCGCGCAAGGCACCCATCACAAAGATATTACCTGTGGCCATTACTGTACCGCTTGGATTGACATCTCCAACAAGCAAAAGGTCGCCACGAACCTTTAATACTTGCCCGGAACGCACCACTCTCGTTAGTGTCACCACTTGAGACTCTTGTCGTAGCAGCTCAGCTTCTTGTTTTGTTAATACTTCTGAATGGATCTGTTCGATCGCAAGGTTACGACCTTCTGTAATAATCCTTGTAATTTCTTCTGACTGTTCCTCTGTTAAATACCGATGACCAACTTTCACATTCACTTTCACATCAGGTTCATCAGAGCCTTGATAGTGCTTAGTAGACAGTTTATCATACAATTCTTCTAGTAAACTATCATATGAACAGTGGTCATCTAATAGAAAGATCAGTCCATCTTTCGTTCCTTTTATCGTAACATGTTGTTTTTTCTGCGTCATTCAACGTTCACCTCAGACACACTCGCATTCGAAACCTGCCTCATTAACGTCTCAGGCAAAGTCATGAGTAAAAAGGCTCAAATCGGTGATTGATAGTTTAATTCAACATGTAAGGGGAGAATCCCTCTTTCACAACTAGATGTCTGTGAATTTTTTTAGAATTTGTCGATTTTACAAGTTATCTCTCACGTAGCCTTGAATGATGTTGAACATGCTCACAAAGCTTCTTGACCGGATAAAGCATCACAATCGCCCACGCTCCGTTTAATAGTAAGGTTGGCAGTAAACGTTCTATAACAAACGTGTAAGCCCCCATATCAGTGATTCCAATTAAACGAAATAAACCATACTGATAATAATCAAACAAAGCAACTGCAACAAGAGCAAGAAGTAGGGGCACGAGAATACTATCTTGAATTTGTTTATAAGATAGAGCGAATACATATCCTACTACTGCAAAACCAAATACATAAACTCCTAGCAATTCGGTATATACAACATCATAAATCACACCAAAACAAAGCGCATAAAGTAAGCTTGTACTTCTTCCGGTGTAGATTCCAATAAAGACAAGGAAGACAACTAGAAAACGTGGCACCATTGTTAAATCAGAGCCATAACGTTCAGGCATAAAAAATGGAAATAGACTACCTTCGATCACTAGAGTAAGTAAAAGCAGCGTTGGAAGATATGCACGACTCACTACAAATCCTCCTCCAATAATTCTGGGTCAATAGACGTACTTGTTCTCTCAATTACATAAACATAGTTTAATGAGTAGAAATCTGCTGTTGGCTTTATATAGACATTTTGAGTTAGTCCATACTCATCCGGCTCAGCTTCTACTACTTCTCCAATTAACAAGCCTTCAGGATAGACGCCTCCAAGACCTGATGTTGTAACCATTTGTTCTTCTTCGATTTCAGCCTCAATATCTAGCTTTCTCATAATGAGTAAACCTCGATCTTCGTCATACCCTTCGATAAAGCCATTTAGAGTTTGATCGCCGACAATTTTAGCTGATACGCGATTGGTACGATCATTGTCAGATAATAATTGAACAAATGAACTGAATTGACTTGTCCTCTTCACTTTACCAATTAGTCCGCCTTGAGAATCAACAATCGCCATATTCGGTTCAATCCCGTGTTGTGAACCTCGATTGATTGCAATATAGTCACTCCAACGATCTGGATTACGATGAATGACCACAGCTGTTCGCATTAAATAATCACTTAAACTTTCTTCTAAATCGATCATGTCTCGCAGTGTTTCATTTTCATCACGAAGGAGATTACGTTCTACGGATATTTGGGCATATTCTTCAAGACGTGATTTTAAAAGTTTATTTTCTTCATACACGTTTCGAATATCAGAAACGCTCTCAAAGAAACCCGCTACAGAATGTGCGGGTTTTGAGAACATTGTCTGCACCCATCCAACCGTATCTCTCATAAATTGCTCTGGACGTGTTGTATTTTCACGATCCGATAACGAATAACCAATCAACGCCATCAAAATGATAATGCTGACAAGAAGGATAATCAATTTTTTGTTTGAGAAAAAGGATGGCATACTAGACACCTACTTACGATTTTCTATCAGAACGTGACGTAATTCCAGCTTTTGAACGGAATAAATGTAAATTTTCAAGAGCTCTGCCCGTCCCAATGGCCACGCAATCTAGAGGATTCTCCGCTACGATTACAGGCATGTTTGTTTCATCACTTAACACACGATCTAGGTTGCGTAACAAAGCGCCCCCACCAGTTAACACAATTCCGCGGTCAATAATATCAGCCGCAAGTTCTGGTGGTGATTGCTCAAGTGTATTTTTTACTGATTCAACAATCGTTGTTACTGTATCAGCTAATGCCTTAGAAATTTCTTCTGCTGTAACAGAAATGGTCTTTGGAAGGCCTGATACAAGGTCACGACCACGAATGTCCATATCATCGACACCTTCAGGAGAACCAGCTGAACCGATTTCCATTTTTAATGTCTCTGCTGTACGTTCACCAATCATTAAGTTATACGTCTTTTTAACGTAATGAATGATCGCATCATCCATTTCATCACCAGCCACTCGAATCGATTGGCTTGTAACAATTCCACCAAGGGAAATAATAGCAACTTCAGTTGTTCCCCCACCGATGTCTACGACCATACTACCTGTCGGTTCCCATACTGGAAGTTCTGCACCAATTGCCGCTGCAAAAGGCTCTTCTAAAGTATAGGCCTCTTTAGCACCTGCTTGCTTTGTAGCATCTTCAACTGCACGCTTTTCAACGGCTGTAATCCCTGTTGGGACACATACCATAACAGATGGTTTACGCGTGAAGATTGAACGATTTTTAACTGTTTGACGGATGAAATATTTAATCATTGTTGCCGTTGTATCAAAATCAGCAATGACCCCATCTTTCATCGGACGAACAGCTACAATATTCCCAGGCGTACGCCCAATCATATTTTTCGCATCATTACCGACTGCTTCAATTGAACCTGTATCTGTACGAAGTGCAACAACCGAAGGCTCTCGCACCACAATTCCTTTTCCTTTAACATATACAAGCGTATTTGCTGTACCTAAGTCAATCCCTATATCTCTTGAAAACCCACCAAACATCTATGTATCTCCCTTCAGACTTATCTGAAATCATAACCTTTATTATATCGAACATTTGCCTAAAAAAATAGCCTTAAGTTCCCCGCCACAAAATTTCCACCTTTTGTTTCATATAAAAGATGAGTCCTTCTACCAAAAAAGCTACCCATGTCTCTATCATTCACTAAATAATATGCCCTTGCTCCTTTAAGCTAATAAATTGTCTATCACCGATAATAACATGATCTAAAAGCTCTACTCCGAGCACTTTACCCGCTTCATTTAATCGCTTTGTAACTTCAATATCCTCCCGACTCGGCGTTGGATCTCCAGAAGGGTGGTTATGCAAGCAAATAACGGAAGCAGCCGATCGTCTTAAAGCTTCTTTAAACACTTCACGAGGATGGACAATACTTGCATTCAAGCTACCAATGAATAGAGTATGACGATGGAGAACGTGATTTTTTGTATTGAGGTAAAGAGCGATAAAATGCTCTTGAGTAAGAAACCTCATATCCTCCATCACATAATTCGAAACGTCTTCAGGAGAGCGAATTACATATTTCTCTTCAGTCGGCAATGTGTGCATTCTTCTGCCGATCTCCATCACCGCTTGCATTTCAACTGCTTTGGCTATTCCGATGCCGTTAATCTTACACAACTCTTCAATCGTAGCTGTTCTAAGTAAAGTAAGGCCATCAAATTCCGCTAACAGCTTCCCTGCAAGTTGTAGAGCTGACTCTTTTTTCGTTCCACTCCTTAGCAGAATCGCCAAAATTTCTTTGTTTGTTAACGCTTTGGCCCCTTCTTTTAACAATCGTTCACGAGGTCTTTCCTGTGCTGGAATATCTCGAATTAAGAGGGTGGGTAGGGTCAATTCGGATTCTCCTTTCAGTGTAGAGGATATGGGGGATGTCAATGTACAATCAGTCTCTAACTTGAATCGTTGGATAAATATGAAACGCTTGTAATTCTCGCATCGTCTTCGCTAAAGGGAGTCCGACGACATTGTTGTAATCACCAGAAATAGATTGAACTAGGTACGCACCAAAGCCTTGAATACCATAGCTTCCTGCCTTATCAAAAGGCTCACCTGTTTGTAAGTATTGTTCAATTTCTTCGCTGGTAAGAGGATAAAAATGCACAACTGTTTCCTCAAAAAAGGTTATCGTTTCACCTTTTTCATAAATCGCCACACCTGTTAAAACAGAATGGTCACGATCAGATAATCGTTGTAGCATCTCTCGTGCCTCGTTTTGATCTTTTGGTTTACCTAAGATTTGATCATTACACACAACAATCGTGTCTGAACCTAATACAACGGCATCTTGATTTGTTTTTGCCACTGCTTCAGCTTTTTGACGTGCTAGTTCGCAAACGACTTCACTTGGGGTTAAATGGGGTTCGAAGATTTCGTCTAAATCACTTGTTTGAATAGAGAACGTATAGCGTGCTTGCTGGAGAAGTTCTTTTCGTCTGGGGGAACCAGAGGCTAAAATAAAGGATTTCATGAAGGGTCACCTCAACAATGTTTTTCTTCATTGTACAAGGTTACATTAAGAATACCAAATAATGACTAGTGAAACAAATGATATTCGGAATATTTGAAATAAAAGTCTGCAGAGAAGGTGGTTCCTTCTTTGCAGACGTCCACTTCCTATTAGTAAAGCGCTACTACTTGTTCATAAGCTACTAGTACCCGTAACAAAGACTGTTGAGCTTTCCACAATTCTTTAGTGTCCTGTGTATCAACGTAGGAGGCAATATGCTTACTCGCCCCGTCAAGCTCGCTACCCATGAGGAGGGTTGACGGTTGAGCAGACTCTGGAACCTCAGCAATTGCGGATTCACGCTTTTGTTGAAGTTCTCCAAGCTGCTGCTTTATATGTTCAACTTGTTCAACAGAAACGCCCCCACCTTTTGCTAGCCCGTCTGTTGTTAGTTTCAACATTCCATAAAAAGTTGTAAGAGAATCAGAATACCACTCAATCGCAGCTTCGCTAGCATTCGTCACCTCAGCCCCGCTCACTTGATACGTTTTTAAATACGTATCTTGACCTTGCGCTTCAACAACCGCAGCTAGAGAGCTCGCCTCTGCCCGCTCAGCCCCTAGTCCTACAAATAAATAAATCGGGTCTGTTGTATCGGTTAAAACAGCAGCTAGTCCACTCGCTTGAAATTGCTCTGCCATCTCTTTCCCTTTTTCCACTGTTGAAAATGCCCCGCCTTGAATCACTTCTACTGCTAACGATGGCATAGCTGAGCTCGTTGATTGAAAGGTTGGGATCGCACCAGTCGTCGCTTCTTGTGGTGCATTACCGGCCGACTCGCCACCACCTGTAAATACATTTAACACAACAAGTCCAAAGCTTACACCGACAATAATGGCCGAAAGTATAATAGCAATTGGCATAAATGAAAAAGATGAAAACGAAGGTAGCGTTGGCATTGAAAACGAAAAGGATGTCGTTGATTTCTTTTTACGATTGACTGGAAGTTTTGGCCCACTCTCTCTATTGCCATCATCCCAAAAGGGCATCTTCCTTTTTTCTCGCTCAGTATGAACTGTATTGAAGTCAATCACATTATCAGGTTGTGGAATGGAGACACCCTCTATTACTTCATCATCCGCTCGCTCATCACGTGCCGCTGTAATCTCATCTTTTGATTCATTAAATACCTTTTCCTCCCCGTTTAAACGGATCGAAATCGTGCGCTTGTCCCTATCCATCGTAGCACCTCTCTCCTCTCAACACGTTCTTACTTCTAGTCTATTAACTAAAGGGGAATGATAGAACGAGAGAATGAAAAAACATCCTAGTAAATGGTATAAAAAGAGACGAAGATAAAAGATTCTTCGTCTACTGATTGTAAAGCGGTGAGCTCTTGTTTGCTGGCTTCGGATACTCTACTTGAGGAAGCTCCTCTTCAAGTTGTTCATCATCACTTGGGAAATAAAATGCAGACACAACCATCATAAATTCCAACGACTCTTGTTCATCCTCAACGAGCACCCGCTCTTTTGGAGCCACATACGAAATAGAATCGATGCTTAGCATTCGATCATTACGATCTAGTTCTTCTGCAAAACGAGCTAATCCTGTATATTCATTTGTTCTCATCCGAATCATAAAACGAATGACTTCTACATCATCAATCGCCGCACTTGAGGTAACGGGCTCAGATGCCTCTGTTTCAACTTCTTCCTGAGGATCTACTTCAATAAAGTCCTCAACTTCCTCAGCCGACTGCTCTTCTTGCTCCACTTCTGCCGTGCTGGAGGGTGAAAATGTAGAAAAACCATCTTCTACTTCGTCCTGAACATCAATAGAGAGAATGTATACATCTGCAATCCCCTCCGCACGAGCAAACGTAAGTAATAATTGGTCTACTAAGGGACGAACGGGTAATTGGCGTTGTGCAAACATACTTGATTCAATGATTTCCATTGGTTGTGATTCAACCTGCTGCTGAATTCCCGCTACCTGAGATTGCTCATACTCCAGTTGCTCTAAGGCCTCTTGTCTTTCCTGTTGCATAGGCTTGACCATACTCATAAACAACCAGATTAGACAACCGATAAGAAGAAAAGCACCGGCCATGAACCATACTTTTTTATTTACCATCATTTCATTCATTGATTCTCACCTAATGACTGGGCGTATTCTCGGTCTAATAGTAAATCAAAGCTTGCTATATAACGTGACTTCACTTCATCAAAATCAATCTCATACTCCTCGTCATCCATCATCTCATGAGCATCAATGATCGATAATCTCACAGCATCTACAAGCTCACTACTTTCAAGAGCTTCGTGATATTGCGCGATTTCCTCTAGTCGATCAAAGCTTACATCAAAATGGACATCTTCTGGTTGCGTATATGAAAAGCTACTGATAAACCCACGTTCAGGTAGCTGACTGACCAAAAAATTAACGACCAAGGAAGCAGGTATAATATGGGATTCGAGTAGCACAACGGCTTGCTCGATTTGATCTAAATTTGAAAACTCAAAGCCTGTTAACTCTTGTGTAACAATGGCTGCTTCCATTTGAACGTCATAAGCCTCTTGCTTGATCTCCTCTATTTCAGAGCTGATGTGACGTTGATAGAGAAACGTACTAGCGATAGCAAGAATGACCAAAAAAACGAACCCTCCAACATAGAGAATGCTTGTATAATTTTTCCCCGGTTTCTCTGGTAATAAATTTACTTCTACAAGCATTATCCGTACACCTCTTTTTTCAAGGCAAGTCCTACAGCATCATAGTAGCGAGGAGGAGGATCTTGTTTTGTATGTTGTTCAATTGAGGTGACCTTTAATGTGAATAGTTGTGGGAACGTCTGTTGAAATTCAAAAAGATGCGGATGATCTCCACAAAGTAACATTTGTGAGATTTCCCCTTCCCCTTTTAACACATTAAATTGATAGAAATTAATCACTTTTTCGATTTCTCGATAAAGTTCTTGAACTTGCTCATCGAGTTGTTCTTCCTTTTGCGACCATATGAGTAGCGTACCTTCAGCGTGCTCTTTTTGAACCCAGCCTTCTCGGTCCATGTCGGGTACAACCGTACTCAAGAACAATGGATGATGATCTTTAAAGATCGTAATCGTCGTTAACAATGTATCCACTTGCACTTGGATGAGGTATGCCTCGCTCGCTGTGTGGTCAAGTTCATAAAACAATCGATAGGCAGCCAATGTTGAAAGATCAGCCGCATTCGGTTTTAAGTGGACGTCTGCAAATGCATCAAGGTACTGATGTAAAATCGATTCTCTCGAGGCAAAAAGCAGAACCTCTTTTTGACCATCCTTTAAGCCAACGACTTTATAATCAAAAATAGGATCATCGAACGGCAGCAATAAGCTTTCGCCTAAATCCAAATAAAGCTGGCCTTTCACCTCATCATCAGGGATCGTTCCATCAATTAAATGAGTGCGAACAATCGTATGCTGACTCGGCAAGCAAAATTGAACCCACTGCCGCTTTAATTTCCAATTTTCTACACACTCTGACAAGATTGTTAAAAACGTAGCTTCATCTTCAATTTGACCATTAACGATGACTCCATGAGGTAAATAACGCTCCTGTATATTCGTTATCGTATGTAACTCTGGTTGCTTACTACCTATATAGCGAATGACGTGATCCTTGATGATCAGCGCATGTCGCTTTTGTTTTGCTTGTTGAAATAGGTTCATCTTCATTCACCATTTCTATTAAAATGACATCCGTTATGACTAGTTTACTATAAGAAAACACCTATGTACCATTTTACTAGAGAGTTTCCAAAAAAATAAGCGGTAATCGTTCCAAGTACGATAAAAGGCCCGAATGGGATCGGCTTTCCTCGCTTCACTTTGCCAAGCAACATGCCAACTCCAGCAATGATTGTTCCATAGAAACAGGAAAAAAAGAAGGCCAGTAAGACATTTTGCCAACCAAGCACGAAGCCTAGCAATGCAAACAATTTAATATCTCCGCCACCCATACCACCTTTACTGACTATTGCAATAAGCAGCAGTAACCCGAAGCCAACTCCTGCCCCAATTAATGCATCCCACCAAGGAGCAAGCGGTGCAATCGTTAAACGAAGCAGAATAATTAATGGGGAAAAAAACAGCAAGATTTTATTTGGAATGAGCATATAGCGTATATCGCTAACAAAAATAATGGCAAGAAGTGAGATAAGAAGCAGTGTAACTACCAGTTCATATGACCAGCCGACAACGAGATAAGCTAGTACAAACGCAATCCCGGTCATAAGCTCGATAAACAGATAAAGAGGCGAAATTCTCGTCCCGCAGCCACGACATTTCCCCTTTTGAAAGAGAAAAGAGAAAACAGGAATTAACTCTCGCGTCGCTAAATCACGATCACAGGTCGTACAATGAGAGCGCGGTGCGACAATTGATTCCCCCACCGGCACACGTAAGCCAACCACATTAAAAAAAGACCCAAAAGTCAAGCCGAACACAAATAAATAGATCATAAACAACCAATCAATCATAACGGCCTCCTAGGGTGGTGGTATTTATGTAGTGAAAAAGCCTATCGGGTGGGATAGGCTTATTACTTAAGGGTTTGCGATTACTTTATCACGGTCTAATGCTGCTTCGGAAACTGCTGCCCCGCTCTCTGTTTGTATACCGCGTGTAGCATTTCCTAGTTTCACACTGTAACTAAAGGTATTACCTGACTTAACTACAGTGACATAATTATCACCTGCATTGGCAATTACATTTGTAGTTTCAAGCTCGTCTTCTCCAATAATATAGTCAGTTCCATCAGGATCACTAACAGCCTCTAAATACCCCTCTTTTATTAAGTAGCCCAAAGGAATATACTGTGTACCATCAATCATATTTCTAAGATTACTTTCTCCTGTTACAGCCAACCTAGCAGAACTAACCATTTGCTGTGCATTTGCGACATGCGCATCTTTCTTACTGTTATCAATAATTCCACCAATACTTGGTACAGCAATTGCTGCGATAATTCCTAGGATGACGACAACGGCTAGTAGTTCAACTAGTGTTAAACCCTTTTCATTTTTCGTGTGTTTTAACCACTTTCTCATTTGTTTGTTCCTCCGTTTGAATATAATTTTCTGTTTTCCGCGACAAAGGGTGACTTTACAACTACTAAAAAACCAATCTTGCATGCGTACATTACAAAATCGGCCGGTTGCACTAGTTGCTCCAAACTACCCAAGTGCCCATGTAAAGATAGTTTTTCATAGCTTTCCATATTCGATTACGCATAAAAGTAATGCCTAATTAACTAGTCTATTAGTTCTAATGAAAGTTTACTGGTAAAGCTTTCATTTGTCTAGCAAAATTTACTAACCTACCGCATCAAAAATTTCAAACATCGGAATCGCAATTGCTGCGACAATAATACCGACTACGAACGCTAATATCACGATCATTATCGGCTCAATTAATGACTTTATTTGGTCGGTTCCAGCCTCGACTTCTGACTCATAAAAGTCAGCCACCTTATCAAGCATCGTATCAAGCGACCCTGTTTTTTCCCCGACGGCAATCATTTGTGTCACTAAAGGAGGGAATACCCAATGCTTATGCATCGGTTCGGCAATTGATTCACCCCGTTCAAGCGAATTTCGTGACTCTTTAATGACGCGTGCAATTACTTCATTTCCTACAATACGTTCGACAATCGAGACCGATTGCAATATTGGAACCGAACTTGCAAACAAGGAACTCAATGTTCGTGTCATTCTCGCTAAAGCTGCTTTTTGCAAAAGCTTCCCGAAAATCGGCATACGTAAAATAAAGAGATCACGATAATAGCGCAACTCTGCTCGTTCATTTACAAACCGTAGAAAGACGATAAAGAGTATAGCGACCAACGGAAGCACCCACCAAACTCGACTAAAGAACTCTCCAGCCCGTAAAACGAATAGGGTAATGAGAGGCAGCTCCGAATCAAAGCTTGCAAACATATCTGCAAATGTCGGCACCACATAAGATAGTAAAAAAATGACGATGATGATGGCCACAAAGCCGACAACGAGTGGATACGACATGGCTGACATCACTTTTTGCTTTGTTTTATGCTGCTTCTCATAATAGGTTGCAAGCCTTTCGAGAATGTCATCAAGATTCCCGCCAAGCTCTCCTGCTTTTGCCATATTGACGAAAAGGGGTGGGAACACTTTTTTTTGGTTTTCAGCTGCAAAAGAAAATGGGTTCCCTGCTCGTAGTTCTTCTTCTACTTCAAATAAAGCTGACTTCAGCTTTTTACTCGTTGTCTGATCCCGTAAAATGACGGTTGCATCGACAACGGAAATTCCCGCTTTCAATAAGGTCGCGAATTGTCTCAAATAAATCACAAAGTCTTGCGAACGTACTCCTTTTCCACCTAGTGATATGTCCCGATCAAGAAGACTAGTCGATTCTCCAAGTGAGCGAACCGCAATCCCGTCTTCGCGAAGCAACAGACGTGCTTGTTTTTCGGAAGGCGCTTTGACCTTGCCATTTCTCACTTGACCTTTTCGGTCACGTCCAGTGTATTTATAAATAGCCATTTAGATCCCACTCTCATTCAAGTACGCACTTACACTTTCATACTCGACAACACCTGTTTCAACTAGCTCTTTAATCGACATTTCAAGCGTATGCATCCCACTTGAGCGACTCGTTTGCATAACACTTGGAATTTGATGGATCTTTTCATTTCGGATCAAGTTTTTCACAGCTGAATTATTTACAAGGATTTCGGTAGCTGCTCTTCTTCCTTTTCCATCAGCTGTTTTAAACAAACGTTGGGAAACAACCGCACCTAATACTGAAGCTAGTTGAATCCGTACTTGTGGCTGTTGTTCAGGAGGAAACACGTCAATGACACGATCAATCGTTGCTGGTGCATCAGTCGTATGGAGCGTTCCAAGTACCAGATGTCCTGTTTCAGCAGCCGTAATCGCAATCGAGATCGTTTCCAAATCTCTCATTTCCCCTACTAAAATAATATCTGGATCCTGTCTTAGGCAGCCTCGTAAACCATTCGCAAAGTTTTGCGTGTCAAAGCCGACTTCTCGTTGATTAATAATTGAGCGTTTATGCTTATGTAAATACTCAATTGGGTCTTCAAGCGTAATTATATGCTTATTTGTTTGTTCATTAATTTCATTAATCATCGCGGCAAGTGTCGTTGTTTTCCCGCTTCCCGTAGGTCCAGTAACAAGCACTAACCCTTGAGGTTTTTGGGCAATTTCTTTTAAGACATTTGGCATATTCAACTCATCTAAAGTCGGGATTTTCGTAGGGACGACTCGAATGGCGAGACAGACACAGGAGCGTTGAAAGTATGCATTGATACGAAAGCGCGACACCCGTGGGATGCCATGAGAGAAATCTAATTCGCCTCTTTTTTGAAAGACCTTCCAAAGGTCTTCTGATAAAATCGCTCTTGCCATCGTTTCTGTATCGACTGGCTTTAACATCTCTTCTCCGTGGTGCCTCAATTCTCCATTAATACGTAGAATAGGAGGAACCCCCACCGTCAAATGGATATCTGATGCACCGAGTTCAAATGCTTCAACTAGTAAGGCCTCTAATCTCTCTTTCATGCTACCCCTCCATTACTCATCCATCGCCACACGTAAAACTTCTTCCACTGTGGTCAATCCTTGCTTCACTTTCAATAACCCGTCATCCACTAAAAAGATCATCCCTTGTTGCATCGCAAAGTGGCGAATGGCACTCATAGATTTATTATTCATCATCATTTGGCGAATATCATCGGTGACAACGAGCACTTCTTGAATAGCCAAGCGACCTTTATATCCAGTTGCGTTACAAGATGGGCATCCACTACCTCGGCAAACGTTTGATGCCTTGATGCCACGTTTCTCAAATAAATTCCGCTCCATCTCGGTCGGCTCATGCCAGATCGCACAGTCTTTGCATATTTTCCGGACAAGACGTTGTGCGACTACTCCTGATAAGGATGAAACGACAAGATAAGGCTCAATTCCCATATCAATCAATCGAGGAATCGTTGCGATCGCGCTATTTGTATGTAACGTACTCAAAACGAGATGTCCTGTTAGCGATGCGCGGATGGCAATTTCAGCTGTCTCGGTATCTCTTATTTCCCCAACCATAACAATGTTTGGATCTTGCCTTAATACCGAGCGTAAACCGGCTGCAAATGTCAATCCTACTTGCGCATTCACTTGAACTTGATTAATCCCTTCGATTTGGTATTCCACAGGGTCTTCAATTGTAATAATGTTCACCTGCTCGGTATGGACATGATTTAAAGCAGCATATAGAGTAGAAGATTTACCCGCACCGGTGGGGCCTGTAATTAAAATGAGTCCAGATGGTTGTTCGATCATTTTTAGAAAACGCTGATGATTAATTTTATTAAACCCTAGCTGTGATAGCTTGTTTAAAGTACTCCCTAAATCTAGAATACGAATCACCACTTTTTCACCGTACACTGTGGGAAGCGTTGAGATCCGTAAGTCGATTGGGGTCATTTGGATTGATGTTTTAATGCGACCATCTTGTGGCAAACGAGTCTCGGTAATATTTAAATTCGCCATAATCTTCAATCTAGCAACAAGTGAATTTTGAATTCGCTTCGGATACACTCGTTCTGTCTTTAACACGCCATCCACACGGTATCTGATGATGATCTTCTTTTCCATCGGATCAATGTGTATATCACTTGCTTTTTGCACAAGCCCTGCTTGAAGAATTTGATTCACCAATTTAATCACAGGAGCATCTTCTTCATTTCCATCAGCTGGGTTAGCATTCGCTAACGCTTCAAGTTCCTTGTCATCGAGTTCCGATTGTAAAAAAGCATCATCAAGCTGATAATGTCGCTCGATCGCTTGATGAATCTCATCTCTTGTTGCAATCGCTGCCTCGATTTGAAAGCCTGTTGACATCCGCAAATCATCAATAGCAAAATAGTCCATAGGATCAGCCATCGCTACATAAAGGAGGTTTCCTTCTTTTTTCAATGGAATCACTTCATTACGGAGAGCAAATTCTTTAGGAACCATTTTCATTAAAGACGTATCAATCGGGTATCGATAAAGGCTTATTTGTTTGATCCCTAATTGTACCTCCAGCGCTTCGATTAACTGTGACTCTGATATATAGTTCCACTCAAGTAAGGCATCGCCAAGCTTTTGCCCTTCTTTTTTGGTCGCTAAAGCGGTTTCTAACTGCTCTTCTGTTAAGAATCCAGCATCTAGTAATAAATCCCCAATACGCTTACGTGCTCTCGCCATATCGCTTCACCTCTACTCCTCTCCTTTAACAGGTGGTTCAATTGTTTCGTTATAATCATTTAGAGAGGAATTCGGTTCCCAAGTTTGTCCGGGGATGCCACCAGATCCGTTACCGACCGTTCCCCCTTGACCACCTGTTGAATTACTTGGGTCATACGGATAAGTAGGATACTCTCCACCAGTTGATGGATCTATGCCCGGAGTTGCACCCGGCGATGGACTTGGTAGGGTCCCTGGTGATGCCCCTGGAGCTCCTGGATTTGTTCCTGGTGGGATTTGTGGATAAGACCATGGTGGGGCTACTGGTTGGTTAGGGTCTGTCGGTACAAATATTGGATTATATCCACCAGCAGGGTTCTGCTCTTCCTCCGTAGCTGGTTGCTCTTGTAAACTCCACTCTTCAATCTTGTGCTGAGGTGGGTAGTAATCAATTCCAATCTTTTTCTTGACGATGACCTCTCCATCAAGCGATCGTTCAATATGGTAGACATGAGCCGAGTAGCCAATCTCTCCCTCACTCATTACTTGCTTATCTCCTATTCGACGAGTTGGTGAGAAATGAACAATCGTACGTGGATGAATCTCTTCTATTTCTTCTACACTTAATTGATACTCATGAATAAACGGCTTCCCAATTAATGCTAATAATAAGCGATCCCCACTTAAGCTAGCTGAGAGCTCATATGTATAGTGATTCGGATTATATGCTTTAAAATCCATTGAGCTAGGAGAAACACTTGCTGCATAACCTGCCGTCGTATAAGCTGGTAATGTTAAACCAATATGACGCTCAATAACTTGAATATTCGTTTGCCCAAATAACTGAAATAATCCAGTTGCGAGTCCATCAAGTCCGTTGCTATCCAAGAGTGGTTGCCTATTTTCTCGAAGGGCATCTTGTAATGAAAATAATGACCTCGCTTCTACCTGGTATCCGTCCAATGCTTCAACCCATTGTGGCAAATACATGGAGGATACCGGACCTAGTTCAACAGAGGACACCGATATCTCCTCAAGCTGAAATGCCGGTAGAAATTGTTCACTAATATCAATTGATAGACGCTTTGACGAAAGAGTGTTCACTTTGCTTGTTAGGTTCTCTGCAAAAAGCGCATAATCAACCCATTCTGCAACTTGATAGCGAGCCAACGAGTGAACCGCATCACGCAGACGTTGCTCATTCACAGTCGCACCTAGCTCAGCATTGCGAGAAGTCGTCGCTTCGTGTAGGGCTTGATCAATCTCAAACTGAATTACATTACTAGGAAGGTTGGCTGTTTCTTCAAATAAATGAAGAGAAAGACTTGCTTGTTCATGCCAAGTTTGGATTGCCTCTTCAAGTTCTATTCTAGCTTCAGCTTCATTCATGCCGGCGACCGCTACACCAGCAATTTCTGTACCTGTTTCATATGCACCACTTTTCCATCCTAATCCCCCTAGGGCTGCCATTCCTCCTAAAGTGATACTAAATAAAAAAGCTGAGCATCCAAACAAAAGCAGAAATGAACGCATTAATGGTTGCTGCATCAACATCCGTCAGTCCTTTTTATCATCAATTTCTAATTCTTCAAATAAGCGTTTCCTAACCGCGGCAACATCTTCAACGTCTTCACTCGCACGAGGAGCTTCGAACTGCTCCTCACGTATATGGAATTTGCCACTTTGTTGATCCTCTGTTCCTTTGTCTTCATCCATCCAATCGACTTTGGGAGGAACACGTACAGGAAGATCTTCATCGATCTCATCGTTATCTTCTTCTATCCCCAACCTTAATCGACTAACTCCTGTTCTCTCAGTACCCTCTTCTATTTCTTCACTTAACATTTGTTTTTGGCGGCTTTGAAAATAATCAAGCAGCTCTTCTTCATTGTCAGGTTGGATGGCTTCCTCATCACCCTTTTCAACCTCAGCAATTTCTTCATGTTCTTTTATCTGACTAAGGTCCGATTTAAAAGCATTTTCTTCTATTATTTCATCAATCGGCCCCTCAACCTTTACTGCCTCTACTGATAATTCGTCACTTAAAGGTTGGTCTTCTATACTAGATTCATCTGCGGTAGTAGCAGCAAGTGGGGCTACCTCGTACTGTTGCTCATGATTCTCTGAGTCCTCTTCTGGTCCTTGATACTCAAATTGCTTACTAAATACGACAACAAATAGTAAAAAGAGACCACAGAAAGCAAGTGTAGCGATTTGCCACGTATAAAGAATGGATAATAACAAAGTTAAAAGTACAAGCAAACTAGAAATACAAACGGCTTGCATGCGTTGTTTTAATGGGATTTGGAGTGGAACCTTTCGCAACATCACGACTAAAAGAACTGCCCCGATCGCCAACATTAATAGAGGATACATGTTGTTTCTACGTCTCCTTCTAATCTAGTAATCATCAGACATACTTACTAGATCAATCATCTTTTCTTCCTTTTTTATCTGACTATCATACTATGATGATGGTCACCTAATCACCTTACTGTAGATGATATGGCAACAATTACAACCAAGCAAGAGAAATATTAAAAAATAGAAAAATGATCACAAAGATGTCGAACAATCTGTCACTTCTTTCAAAAAAATCCCACCTCTTATGATTAGAAGTGGGGAATCTTTTTCATCTCGCTAAATGATGCAACCTTATACGCCCCTGCTGCTTCGCTCCGTTATACATCGCACGGTCAGCTTTCCGAATGAGCGTTACTGCATCATCGATAGTATTCTCTTCATTGATACTCGCAAGGATAGCTATGACGGCGGCTAAAGTAATGAGGAGGGCAAAGGCGAACAGGTCCACCACGATTAACTCGTAGCTATTGGATCTTGTGATTAATAAAGCAATAAACATCATTAGTACAACAACCCAACTAAACCAATTAATACGTTCAGTAGCGTTCTTCACACCTTCACCCCCACTTCCTGTCTTTACTGACTAACTTCATACTTTAATCGTTGATCTCAACCATTTTCTCACTTCTGAAACAAAATAAAGAGAACCAGAAACAACGATTATGTCATCTGTAGTGTGATTCAACTGAGCATTTAAGACTGCTTTTCTCCAGTCTGAAACGGCTGCCTTCTCTTGTACTTCTGCTTGATTGAATAGATCGACCTCAGATGCAGCTCGAAAAAAATCAAACGTTGTAAATGTAAATGTAGCGTTTAGTTGTAAAAATGGGTGAAGAAGCTTTTGCATCTCTTTTTCTTTTGTAGCTGCGACTATGATTCGGTATCGTTTCTCAGGATAATGCGCACGAAGCGTTGCAGCAAGTGCACTCATTCCCTCTTCATTATGGGCGCCGTCCAAAATAATAGTCGGGTCCTTTTGCACGATTTCAAATCGTCCCGCCCAACTCGTTTTTTGTAATCCCACTAAGCATGCTTCCTCCGTATATTTCAAATGCCCCAGTTGTTTTAACGTACTCATAGCAGCAATAGCAAGCGATGCATTTTCCCGTTGGTGATCTCCAGCCATATGAATCGTACAGGTCTCAAACGTTTCTTCAATTGATTGAAACGTAAAAAGTTGACTTGTTTCATTACGAGTGAGCAACGTTTGCTCAAAATCAACTCCACGTTGCTTAAATTGAGCCTGGCAATGATCTGCTTTCTCTTTTATCACACTCTGCGCTTCTGCTTGAGATACTCCTGAGATCACAGGTGTTCCGTTTTTGATAATACCAGCTTTTTCAAAGGCAATCTCCTCAAGAGACTCCCCTAAAATATGCATATGATCTCGACCGATAGACGTAATGATCGAGAGTAGAGGATTAATAACATTGGTTGAATCCAACCTACCGCCAAGACCTACTTCAACTAATACGAAGTCAGGCTTTGTCATCGTAGCAAAATATAAGAAGCCAATCGTCGTGATGACTTCAAATTCAGTCGGTGATCCAAGGTCGGTTTTGGCTAATTCATCAACAAGAGGTTTCACCTTATTTGCACAATCTACAAGATCTTCACTTGAAATAGGTTCCCCGTTAAGTGATACTCTTTCTTCAAAACATTCAATGTAAGGTGAAGTAAAGGTCCCAACGTCATAACCGTTTGCCTCAAGCATATGGCGTAAGTAGCTTACCGTTGAACCTTTTCCGTTTGTTCCGCCAATATGGATCATTGAAAGCTTCTTTTCTGGATGATCAAGTCTCTCTAACATCCACTCCATCCGCTTTAAACCAGGCTTTATTCCAAATGGTAACAGGCTATGAATCCAATCAATTGCCTCTTCTACAGTTTTCATACTTACAACCCCTCATGGCACAAAAGTCATGCCTTTTATATCATTCTATTATTATAGCGATGGTTCCTCTATTAATTCAATGAAAGTCAGTCTATATCAAATAATTACCTCCATAAAAAAAGAAGAAGTGCTATGTTCGACCTCTTCTTCTGCTGCTTATCCTTTTTCACTTAACATAACCTCATATTCCTCTCGCCCTGTTAACTCATATAATTGCTCGATATATCCCCTCATTACTCGGCGAATCTCTCCATTATCATCACCTTCTCTTTCTTTCTTATGTTCGAGTAGTTTCGTTGCCATAATGAGTGCATGTTCTTGTTCAATCCCTTCACGTTGCTCAATGTCATGCTGGTAAGAAGACAAAGCTTGATCTACTTTCTTCCGAAGAAGCAATTGGTCAGCCGATGTGAGCGTTCGTTGCTTCATCTGAAAAAAAGGAATATCTTGAGCGAGTTCTTCATTTAACCGGTATCCTGTACTTCGCCGTATTTCTTTCCCCTTTTCATCAACTGAGATCACGTACCAAGAAAACCGACCTTCAGAATGAGCATAAGACAACTGCTGTTCCGGATGGAGCATTGAGGAATACCTTTCTTTCGGTTCAGCAAATGATACATAAAATGCTGAGTGGTAAAGGTCTTCGATGGAAATCTCCACTTCTGGTTGTTCGATTCCTTCTTTCACAATATGAGTGATTGAACCCCCATCAAAATAGGTAGTTACCGCTAACTGATAACTTGCGGCAGTTCGATCTTCTTTCCATGAAAATTCCATTTCATTTCCCGTAAACACATGATCATTCACCGGATGGTTCACTTCTAACAGTTGGACGAGCGTGACATCATAGTCGACCTCTTCGCCACTCGACACCTTGATTCGTTCATCGATAGCAACGGGCCAAGAATACCCATCAATCTGCTCAAAATCAAGACCTACACCTAATTGATAGGAATCTGGTACGACATGATCAAATTGATAGAAGCCATTGTGATCAGTTATCGCACGATACTTCTCAGATTCTGGATGAATAGAATGGCTACTCTGCTGTTCTGTTCGCAAATAGACTTCCGCTCCTATAATTGGCTCACCATTTTCATTTGCGATAACCCCACTAACTGTTCCATAAGAAAAGGAAGCATCTATCTTTTTTAGTTGTTCCAACATACTTGCAAGTCTTTCTTCGATGTCATAAGAGCCTCCATCTTCTGGACTTTGTACTCGCTTTTGCCAATCCGTGATACGTGAAATCGCATCCTCAACTTTCTGTTCTTGGATCAATAATTCAACCTTCCATTCAAGTAATTCTCCATCCTGGATCACTTTCCACTCTTCATCTTCTTCTAGGTGAAGTTGTTCTTGTTCATATTCTTCAATAAGGCTCCACGCCTTTGTGTATTGCTCTCCATCAATGTATAATTCGACTAATTTCATTGTCAGTTCTCTCGGCATGTGAATCATTGTTGAACGATCAATGAAATCATCTCGCTTTGCTTCAACATACTCGGTCGCTTCTAAGATAGAGGTATGAAAGGCATAATAGTCTGTCAGCAGAACGACAGCTTCTTGGTAGTGCACACCATCTACATTACCTCTTCTCTCCACATACATCTCCAGATAAGGCACCATTTCTTCTAACGTAAATCCATGCCAGCTCTGCTCTTCTTGCCAGTGACTCATACTAGGAGAGAGGTAAACATCTTTAATAGGACAGCAAAACGAGTACATCAGCATATACTTTTCGATATAATGAAGTTTTTGTGAGTCTGTATTTGCTCGGTCGATCAAGTTGATGATTAATTCATTAGCATTAGGTTCTCCTTGGCTAAAAGCTCTCTCTACCTTCCGTTCTTCCACGATTGGGGCAAGCAAGTAAACATAACATAAGCTAAACGCAAGCATTCCGACAACACCATAGAGGAAGTTTTTTCTCTTCATCTTAAGATTCACCTTCTAAGCCCCTCCCTTCGACGACATGCTTATAATATACATTGCCACCGACCTCCACTAATTGATTGGTTTGAGTTGGGCTATCACCGACCATCATATTAATGACTAATAGCAATGCTGCAACGGATGTAACTGGAACGACTGGAACAGTCATTTCTTGATTCATCCATGCCACCCATTTTTCTCGCGCTGTTTTGGGATGCGTCCGTTTTAAGACTTCCTTTTGTTTGGTGAATTGGATATGTTCTAGTTGTTCATCGATGCACCTTTTTACTTCCTCTCGTTCTTTCATCTTCTTCACCCTCTTTTAAGAACTGAGCTAATTGTTTTCTCGCTCGTGCTAACCTACTTTTCACAGTATTTTCTTTTACATTAATTAGATCTGCTATTTCTTTGATTGAATACTCGCTATAGTAATACAAAGCAATCACTTCTCGATAGACCGGTTGCAATCGTTGAATCGTTTGTATGACATTCCGTCTTGATTCTTCGGTCAAAAGCAATTGCAAAGGGCTACAATCCTCTACACTTTCCATCAGCTCTTCATTTGAAGAGAGAAGGAGATGCTTAAAACTCCACGTTCTCGTCCGCCTTCGACATTGACTGACAACAATCGAAAGTAGCCATTTCGTTAGCTTTTCTTCATTACTCAATTGTTCAACTTTATTAAAGGCAAGAATAAACGCGTCTTGAACAACATCTTCTGCTTCGTAGTGATCTTTAAGTAGCAATGTGGCGAGTCGCATTGCCCCTCCACCATCACGACTCATCCACTCATGTAATGCCGCTTCTTCTCTCCTTTTTAACCGCTCGATTAAAGTCACCATTCCAACGATCTCCTATCTCTGGTTCGCTCTACCATATAGAGCCAATTTACCACGAGAAGGTTGCACGAATGAAGAAATTTTTTATAACTAATTGTCTAGCTCTTCCTAACAGCGATTAGCTAGCAACCTCAACAAAAAAGTCGCCCACCTAAATTAAGGTAGACGACTCTTTCACGTATTACGCTTTTAACTCAGCAATCCGCGCTTGAACCGTTTCACGCTTTGCTTTGTAATCTGCTTGTTTTGCCTTTTCTTCTTCAATGACTTTCTCTGGAGCTTTTGCAATGAAGCCTTGATTGCTTAGCTTCTTATCAACACGTTCTACTTCATTAGTTAGCTTCTCTAGCTCTTTTTCAAGACGAGCTATTTCTGCATCTAAGTCTAATAATCCAGCTAATGGTAGGAATAATTCTACTCCTGAAAGAACTTGAGACATTGACTTTTCAGGTGCCGATACATTCGTACCTAACTCTAACTTACTCGGGTTACAGAACTTTTCAATGTAGCTCTTGCCACGCTCAAGCTGTGCGAGTGTGTCTTGATCCTTTGCATTGACAAGAAGTTCAATTTGCTTACTCATCGGAACATTTAATTCTGCACGTGTGTTACGAACAGAACGAATCATTTCTTTTAAAAGTTCCATATCTTTCACTGAGTCTGCAAATACATAATCTTCTTTACGCTCTGGCCAAGCAGCAACTGTAATGGAGTCGCCTTGATGTGGCAAATGCTGCCATATTTCCTCGGTAATAAACGGCATAATCGGGTGAAGAAGTCGCATTGTCTGATCCAACACGTACGCAAGAACAGAACGAGTTGTCTTCTTCGCATGTTCGTCCTCCCCGTTTAATGGTAATTTCGCCATTTCAATGTACCAGTCACAGAAGTCATCCCAAATAAAGTTATAGAGAAGACGACCGACTTCTCCGAATTCGTATGCATCAATTAAACGCGTTACATCTTCAGTTGTTTGTTGAAGGCGTGTTAAGATCCACTTATCGGCTATTGTCTTTTCTCCACTTAGATCGATTTCATCGTATGTTAAACCATCCATATTCATAAGAGCAAAACGCGATGCATTCCAAATCTTGTTACCAAAGTTCCATGTTGATTCGACTTTTTCCCAGTAGAAACGTAAGTCATTTCCCGGGGAACTTCCTGTTGAAAGGAAGAAGCGTAGTGCATCAGCACCGTATTTGTCGATCACATCCATTGGATCTACACCATTTCCAAGCGACTTACTCATCTTACGCCCTTCTGAGTCACGTACGAGACCGTGTATAAGAACATCGTTGAAAGGACGTTTTCCTGTAAATTCAAGACCTTGGAAAATCATACGAGAAACCCAGAAGAAGATGATGTCATAACCTGTTACAAGGACATTTGTCGTATAGAAACGCTCATAATCAGGAGAATCTGTATCCGGCCAGCCCATTGTTGAAAATGGCCATAAAGCGGAACTGAACCATGTATCAAGGACATCTTCATCTTGCTTCCAGTTTTCAATATCTTCTGGTGCATCGTGCCCTACATAAACTTCACCAGTTTCCTTATGATACCAAGCTGGGATACGGTGTCCCCACCAAAGCTGACGAGAAATACACCAGTCACGGATGTTCTCCATCCAACGTAAATACGTTTTTTCAAATCGATCTGGAACAAAGTTAACTTTATCCTCAGATTGTTGAAGGTCAATAGCAGCATCAGCAAGAGGTTGCATTTTTACAAACCATTGAGTCGATAAATACGGCTCAACAACTGCCCCACTACGCTCAGAATGACCAACAGAATGCATATGCTCCTCGATTTTGAAAAGAACACCAGATTCCTGCAAGTCTGCAACAATTTGCTTGCGACACTCAAAACGATCCATGCCATTATACTTTCCAGCTTTTTCATTCATTGTTCCGTCTTCATTCATAACCAAAATCCGCTCAAGGTTATGACGGTTTCCAATTTCAAAATCATTCGGGTCATGTGCTGGTGTGATTTTAACTGCCCCAGAACCAAATTCGATATCCACATAATCATCTGCAACGATAGGGATTTCACGATTAGTAATCGGAAGAGTCACTGTTTTTCCGATCAGATGCTTATAACGCTCATCTTCAGGGTGAACAGCGACAGCAGTATCACCTAGCATTGTTTCAGGACGAGTCGTAGCAACTTCAATATTTCCACTACCATCTGTTAATGGATAGCTCATGTGATAGAAAGCTCCTTGAACATCTTGATAGATAACCTCGATGTCTGAAAGAGCTGTTTTTGTTTTAGGATCCCAGTTAATAATATACTCTCCACGATAGATCAGGCCTTTATTATATAGCTTTACAAATACTTCTCGTACAGCTTTTGATAACCCTTCATCTAAGGTGAAGCGTTCACGGGAGTAATCAAGTGATAACCCTAATTTTGACCATTGATTACGAATGAAATCAGCATATTCTTCTTTCCATTCCCATGACTTTTCAACAAACTTTTCACGACCTAGATCGTAACGACTTACCCCTTCTTCACGAAGCTTCCCTTCAACTTTTGCTTGAGTAGCAATACCTGCATGGTCCATACCCGGAAGCCATAACGTATCGTAACCTTGCATTCGTTTAACGCGTGAAAGGATATCTTGTAGCGTTGTATCCCATGCATGACCAAGATGTAATTTACCCGTTACATTTGGCGGTGGAATCACAATGGAATATGGTTGTTTCGTTGAATCTCCTGTAGCTTCAAAGTACTTTCCTTCTAGCCAATAGGAATACCACTTTGCTTCTGTTTCTTGTGGATTATACTTCGTCGGCATCGACAGCTCTTTTTTCTCCATCTTTTATACCCTTCTTTCCAATAAATTCCTTTTTATAAAACTAAAAAAACCCTCTTCCTCCAAAGGACGAAGAGAGTTTGTATTCGCGGTACCACCTTTGTTTGCAGCCTCTAAGCATCCCTAAATAAAGACAGAGAAAGAAACTACACACTTCATTTGATAACGGCTTTTAACCGACCTTACTTACTAGTCGTTCAGTAAGGTTGCTCCTGGGCGACATTCAATTCGTACATCTTAAGAAATCTCTCAGCTAATGATTTCTCTCTCTTAAAGGTTCGGAATTTACTCTTCCCATTCTATGCATATCGATCTTAAATTAAAGTCTAAACTCATCACTTAATATGATTCTTATATAGTTTAATTTATTTCTTATTCATTCGTCAATATTAGCTTTACCACAATTTATCATTTCTATACTATTATATGTACAGTTGCATAAAATGCAACCTGATCATGTAGCTTGCACAAATGCCCTTTCTTTTGCATAGAGTATGGTATGACATGATGTTTTTTTAAGAAGGAGGGCTCTGCATGATGGGCCGGAAATACCGCCGTTATTATCATCGTCCCCCTTGGTGGCTAAAAATTCGTTCAATGTTTGCTCAATTGTTACTTCCACTCATATGTTTTCAGTTTTTACGTACCCTGCTATTTCCTACAACATTTGATGTAATCTTACTGACGTTAATGTTCGTTCTTTATTGTTCTCTCTTATTAAAGCTATTTTAAGTAATAGTTTTGATAAGAGAGTTTTTTTTATTAAGAAGAAGCAAAAATGAAAGAAACGTTCTCTAATGAAGGTAGAGAACGTTAGCTTTCTTCTTGTTTTACAATTAATTTTTGACTTAATCGTTGGACTTTTCGAAGGGAGATCAACCGTTTTTCAAGTCGCTGGACGTGCTGTAATTCACTTTGTCCTTGCCGGTCGTTCACATAGGATTCTACTGCAAAAACGACTGGTTCAGGAAACAGTAAATATCCACATAATAATTCCTTTTCCTCGTCAAGCAATGGTAAATGGCGCTCATAACACATAAACCAACGAAGTACTTCATCTTCAGACCACATCGTATAGCGAAAGTTTGTACGGCAGAAACTAGCCAAATCTCTTGCTGGGGTATCAATACTTGACCTTTCAAAATTAAGCAAAGTCGGCTCATTTTCCATGTTGAAAATAGCATGTGAGCGTGAGAGTCTACCGTGGCAAAGTACGGTTCGATATTTCTCTTTTTCTAAACATGTTTCATACCAGTTTTGTAAATGCTCACCTGCTTTGATTGCCATTTGATCAAGCATATGAGCGTGGGTAATGAAAGTTAATTCAAAAGGTGACATATACCTTTTACGCTCAGCAAAATCAGCAAACCTACTAAGTTCTAATCTTCGCATCTCCCAGTGCTTAATCAACTGTTGAAAAGACTCATCGACTTGCCCTTTATCAAATACTTGAGTTTTCACCGTCAGGCGGTGAATAACGGCCATCTGTGTGGCTAGCTTTTCTTCCTGAGACTCTCTTCCCATGTATTCCACAGCTTCTAACCAAGGCATAACGTAGTAAATATGAGTACTCGTAGCCACCGTATACTCCCCGTATTTAGTAGGCATGATTGGAATAGCTTGTTTATAATTTAACTTTGCTAGCTTTCTCATCGCATGAATAAATTCATCGGCTTCTAGTCGATTCATGGTTGTTTCTTTTAAAGCAAATACTCCCCTTGAGGTTATTACCTTCTTTATTTTTCCAAAGTCTTCAATGTGTTCTGGATAAAGATCATAATAAAATAAAATAGAGGCATATGGATTTTCAACATGTTGCCTCATGTAACCACCTTCTTTTGGTCATCTATCCACCTTCCAAGAATCGAAACAAGTTGCCTTGCTGCTTCCCATTCATTGGACATCTTTGTTAATTTCTCTTCTATCTGTCGTTCACTTTCATTACTCATAAGGGAACGAGTCACTTCTGCCCACTCATATGGCTCAAGAACCTCTACGATAAACAATAAGGCCTGATCTGTGTTAAAAGCTTCTGTATGGCCAATGGATGCAATAACCTTCTCAAGAGACTTTGTTCCATTTACAATTTGCCAGTTGATCAAAAATTGACGTAAAGATTGATAGCCAAGGTGAGCTTGTTCATTTGTCCCTCTCCAAATCAGCACATCATAGATCCTTCTAGCTTGATCTGGTGATTGGAACAAATCAAGAAGAGGTTGTTTCACCTTTCTTTGTTGACTACGAATACGTTCGGCTTTTTTCGATCGGACAAGCGCCTCTTTATGGTAGCGAATCAACTGGTCTTGAATATCATCTCTTAATCCATTTAGTAACATTGGATTCCACTCATAGGAGGGTAGCTCTTCTTGATACACTCTCTCTAATTGACGTTCCTCTAATCCATGCGTAATCATTAAGCCCATTAACATTCCCCAGGCTTTTTCATGGTCAAGTTGAGGGTATACTTCCTCTATTTCATCATGTAAAGTAATCCATTGCTCTTTCCATTTTGCAGCTGCCTCTTCTTCCTTTGTGCGAATCATACGATCCGTTAATACAATGGGAGTATAATGACAACGGTCTCTCCATTCAACATGCCATTCTAGTAAGGAAGAATCCGACCAAGAACGAATTCTCTTTCGCCCTTGGTCGGTCAGAATAACAGCCTCATTAATAAATTCAACCTGTTTAAAACCATATTGCGCTTTAAGCCAATCCACCAGTTCCATCATAACTAACTCCTCGTTTAGGACTTGGCACTTACTGGAATATAGAGAATTTGACCTTCCTCTACCTTTTCTTCTGTTAATTGATTCATTCTTGCAAGCTGACTTGTACTCACATTGTACCGGTGTGCGATGGTATCGATCGTTTCATTCGGTTGAATAATACACATTCTCCACTTAGAGAAACGCTCTTCACCTTTTGTTAGCATCTTTGTTAGGTATAAGGCGTTTTCTTCTCGAGGTTTTCCTACTTCAAGTACTGGCTCATAGTCACCCTCTACTTCTTCTACTTCTTCTTCCTCAACAGCTCTAGCAATCGGCTCAGAAGGTCTTGCAACCATTTTAGTTAATGGCGCAACACTCTTTTCTTCTTCAACAGCTTCTACAACTACTGTTGTTTCTCTTACTTCTTCTTCATCCTCTTGTTCTTGCTGTTCAATAGGCGTCTCACTTTCTAACCTAGGTTCTTCTAAAATCTCTTCAATTATTTCGACCTCTTCTGATGGCTCATCTAAAACTTCTTGTGTAGCCTCTACTCTTTCTTCAACTTCATCAACTTCTTCCTCTTCTTCCTCTACTTGCTCTGGTTCTTCTGCCGTCTCCTCAGGTAGAGGTTGTTGGTACCCATAATATTGATTAAACACCGGTGCCTGCCATGAATTTGACGGGGGAGGTTGAAACTCCTCACTCCCTCCATGCAATGGTGGAGGACTTACTAACTCTTCATGAGATGTCGCCCTTTTTGCATCAAAGGAAAATGACGGCTCAACGGACTCTTCTTTTTCGTCTGCTTTTTTTTCAGTTGCTACCGGCCTGTTAGCAGATTGATCCTGAGGGTGATTCATCCCACTAATACTAATGTCTGCTGTGAGTTGGATACAACTTTTTTCAGGGAGATCATAATCAAATGATTCAATTTGAACATATACATCATCTAAATTATGAATGCGACTAATAGGGATCGTTACATCAATTGGGAAAAAATGAGTGATTTTCCCTGTCCCATCTTCTGAAAGAGAAACATCTCCAACCGAGCGAAAAGATACTTGGTCCTCAACCGATCCTTTTTCAAGATCTACCTCAGCTTCTGACTTTGCAGGTTGATATTCACCAATAAGTCGCAAGCCACCTTTTATATATACATGATGGTCTTTTTCTTCAATCGAAATATCTGGTTCAAGTGACATTCCTACAATCTCTTGAACTTCTTGCCCTTTATTTAACCAAACCGATTCCTCAATAGAAAATGAAAGCTTCGTTGGATGTTCTTGTGTCACAATACATTCCTCCTCAACATGATCAATCTCATCCTCTGTGTCTACGCTATTCAGTACAATATCACTTTATGAGCAAGCCTTACTAAATATGACAAAGGAAAAGAGAAAGTAAAAATGACATAGCCAAGGATTGAACAAAAAAAGTGAGCCCTCATCATGAGAACCCACTTGTGTATGTTTTATTTTAACTTTGAAAAGGCAATTTCTGCGGCTGCGATCGTTTGATCAATATCTTCTTCTGTATGCTTAGTCGACAAGAACATGCCTTCAAATTGTGAAGGTGGAAGAGAAATCCCTTGTTGAAGCATTTCTTGGAAATAGCGAGTGAAGTAATCTAAATTTGAGGTAGAAGCCTTCTCAAAGTTCGTTACTTTTTCATCTGTAAAGAAGAAGCCCACCATTGAACCAGCTCGGTTAATAGAATGTGGAATATTATGTTTCGTCGCAGCTTCCGATAAACCATCGGCAAGCTTAGTAGCTAACGTCTCAAAGCGATCATAACTTTCTGGTGTAAGTTGTGAAAGCGTCTCATACCCTGCAGTCATCGCTAATGGATTTCCAGATAACGTACCCGCTTGATAAATTGGACCAGCTGGTGCGATTTGTTCCATAATTTCACGTTTCCCGCCATACGCACCTACAGGTAGGCCGCCACCAATTACTTTACCGAGACAAGTTAGGTCAGGTGTCACACCTAGCTTTCCTTGTGCGCACTCATAACCAACACGGAAACCAGTCATAACTTCATCAAAAATGAGAAGCGTCCCATTTTCCGCTGTAATCTCCCGTAAGTCTTCTAGAAATCCTGGCTCAGGGGTTACAACGCCCATGTTTCCTGCTACAGGTTCTACAATCACTCCGGCAATGTCATCACCAAATTGTTCAAACGCATACTTTATACTCTCGATATCATTGTAAGGAACCGTTAGTGTATTTTTCGCAACCGACTCTGGAACTCCAGGACTATCTGGTAAGCCAAGAGTTGCCACACCTGAACCTGCTTTGATTAATAAAGAATCACCATGCCCATGATAGCAGCCCACAAATTTCAAAATCTTATTGCGGCCTGTATAACCACGTGCTAAACGCAATGCACTCATCGTCGCTTCTGTACCAGAGTTAACCATACGGACGACTTCAATAGATGGCACACGTTCAATGACAAGTTCGGCAAGTTTCGTTTCAAGCTCACTAGGAGCACCGAAGCTTGTCCCTTTTTCAGTTGCTGATTTTAATGCCTCTACCACTTGCTCATCAGCATGACCTAAAATGAGTGGCCCCCATGAAAGAACATAGTCAATATACTCATTACCATCAATATCATAAATTTTAGAGCCTTTACCACTTTCCATGTACACTGGGTCCATCTTTACTGATTTAAATGCACGAACCGGACTATTTACTCCACCTGGCATTAGTGGTTTTGCTTTTTGGAAAGCTGCTTCTGAATTTTTAAATGAACGCATTCTCATTCTCCTTTCAATCTGTTAGTTCGTTTCTTTTAACCAACGAGCCACATCTTTAGCATGATACGTTAAAATCAAGTCAGCACCTGCTCGTTTCATACTTGTCATCTTTTCAAGCACAATGGCCTTTTCATCGACCCAACCATTTTGACTAGCAGCTTTTATCATCGAGTATTCCCCACTGACATTATATGCCACAACTGGAAATCCGGAGTGATCCTTTACCTCACGAATCACATCTAGATAAGAAAGAGCTGGCTTTACAATTAGGAAATCTGCCCCTTCTTCAATATCTGATTGTGCTTCACGAATTGCTTCGAGGCGATTAGCAGGATCCATTTGGTATGTTTTACGATCGCCGAATTTAGGTGAGCTATGAGCTGCATCACGAAACGGCCCGTAGAATGCTGATGCATATTTAACCGAGTAAGACATAATCGGCACGTCATGATAACCTGCTTCATCTAAGCCATGACGAATCGCTGCTACAAAGCCATCCATCATATTTGAAGGAGCAATAATATCTGCTCCAGCTTCAGCTTGAGAAACTGCTGTTTTAGCAAGTAAGTCAAGCGTAGGATCATTTAAAATCTTACCGTCTTCAATAACACCGCAATGACCATGATCAGTAAATTGGCATAGACATGTATCAGCAATCACTGTAAGATCAGGATGCTTTTCTTTAATTTGACGAATCGCTTTTTGAACAATTCCGTGATCATGATAGGCAGAAGAGCCTACATCATCTTTATCTGCTGGAACTCCAAATACGATAATAGAAAGGATTCCGAGTGCCACCGCTTCTTCTACTTCAGTATCTACTAAATCAAGTGACCATTGGAACACATTAGGCATAGAAGGAATTTCATTCTTTACCCCTTCCCCCTCGATTACAAAGATCGGATAAATCAAATCATCTGTTTTAACAGATGTTTCGCGAACCATACGACGAATCGAAGCGGTTTGACGAAGGCGACGATGACGATTAAATTCTAACTGTTTCAATAGTTTTCATCCTCCTTAAAATATGTAGAGATAGCTTCTATAAGACCTTCAATAGTGTATGTACTTGCTGTTATATCTACTTGTAAATGATACTCTTGTGCTGTTTTTTCTGCAATCGGTCCTATGCAAGCAATCCGTGCATAAGGAAATGGATCTTCTAGCTCAAGCCCCTCTAAAATCTGAGTATAGTGTTTAACGGCTGAAGAACTTGTAAAGGTGATCACATCAAGCGGTATGTGTTCATTTATCAGAGATTGAATGTGGTCTTTGGCCACATCAGGACATACCGTTTTATAGACGGTTAAATCATCTACTTCAATTCCATGAGCGCTCAATGCCTTTGGTAAATAAGTTCGTCCCAAATTACCACGAGGCAGTAAAACACGCTCACCCTCATTAATATGCTCACGTAATACCAGGACTAAATCTTCTGCAACATAATGTTTTGGAAGCAGACTTGCCTGATAGCCATATTGATTAAGAACTGCTTCAGTCTTATTTCCGACTACAGCAATGTTGGCCTTTTTAATAATAGAGCGAAGATGATCTTCTTTAAACGCTTCAAAAAAGAAACGCACACCATTTGCACTTGTAAAAACAAGCCATTGATAATGTTCAAGACTGTTTCGTACTTGTTCCATATGATGTGCTTCTTCTATAGCTTGAAAAGAGAGAAGCGGAATAACATGTGCAATTCCGCCCACTTCTTCTATTCGATTAATAAGAGGTTGAGCTTGTTCGATTGCACGCGTTACAAGTACATGCTTACCCGCAAGTGCAGCCGTATTCATTACTGATCAAGCTCACGTTTCACTTTATCTAAAATTTCCTTAGCCCCTTTTTCAAGAAGACGATCTGAAATCTCCTCGCCTAATTTTACAGGGTCTTGACCAACTAATCTCTCTTTTAAGATCGTTTTACCATCAGGAGAGCCTACAAGTGCAGTTAAAGAAAGTTGGTCGTCAGCTTGAATCGTTGCATAAGCTGCGATTGGCACCTGACAACCACCTTCCATCTTGTGTAAGAATGTACGCTCAGCGGTTACAGTACGGGATGTGTAATCATCATTTAATTTCTGAATTAATTCAAGCACTTCTTCGTCATCGCTACGGCACTCAAGGCCTAGTGCACCTTGTCCTACAGCAGGAACACACATTTCTGGAGATAAGTACTCTGTCACTAACTCTTCTGAATAACCGAGCCGCTTCAATCCTGCAGCAGCTAAAATAATCGCAGAAAAATCTTCTTCTTTTAATTTACGTAAACGTGTCTCAACGTTACCACGAATCCATTTCACTTCAAGGTCAGGACGCTCTGCTAAAAGTTGAGCTGAACGACGTAAGCTACTTGTACCGACAATCGCTCCTGCCGGTAAATCTGCTAATTTTACGTTATCAACTGAAATAAAGGCATCACGAGGGTCTTCTCGCTCTGTAATCGCTCCTAATGTAAAGCCATCAGGCATAACGGATGGAACGTCTTTCATACTGTGAACAGCTAGATCAATCTCTTTATTCTCAAGAGCTTGTTCAATCTCTTTTACAAACAACCCTTTCCCACCAACTTTAGAAAGCGTCACATCTAATATACGATCTCCCTTTGTGACGATCTTTTTCACTTCAAACTCATAAGGAACGTCTTTTTTCTTTAATTGAGCAATAACCCAATCAGTCTGTGTTAAAGCTAAATTACTACGGCGTGAACCAATTACAATCGTACGCATGTATAAACCTCCAGTTAATCAGTCAATGTCACTTTTCAAATCTAGTTTTACGTTAATACCATAGATGAAACTCTGAATACTGACCAGATAAGAAATAATTAATTAAAAGTAATAAGAAACAAGCAATATTTAATAGCGCCATATTATATCCTCGAACGTAGTGAACAGCTCGTTGGTATAGGTAGATAGCGTATACAAATAAAACGAATAACGAGCTAATAACTTTCGCATCCATTAGCGGGATAAATCCAAATTGAGTATTGGCCCAAACGAAACCAAGAATGAGACCAATTAAAAAGAATGGAAAAGCAAAAATAGTCATTCGATATGCCAATCGATCGAGTTTCGATAACGAACCAAAGCGCACAAGTCGTTTACCCCAAAGCTTCCGTTTAAGCATTTGATGTTGAATCACATACATAATCGAAAAAGCAAATGATAAAGTAAACGCAGCATATGACAATAATATAATGGTGATATGAATAATTAGTAATTCGGAAACTAAGAGGGTATACAGTGATTCAGGAATACCACTATCCCTCACAAATAGACTAAACGCCATCATACTAAATCCTACAAGATTCGTAAAAAACACGAGAAAATCAACCCTGAAAAACCAGTTGATTAAAAGAGATAGCGTAACCACTACCCATGCATAAAAAAAGAGCCCTTCAAACGGGGTAATTAACGGCAATCGATTTAACTCAAATGCTCGGTACACGAAATACACCGTTTGTAAGACCCATACTATAGAAAGCAACCAGAAAGCCAATCGATTGACTTTCCGGTTTTGCTGTAAGAAATCAATAAAATAGCCAAATACACTTAAACTATAAAGGACAATCGTTAATGGATAAATCCAATTCATCCGCTAATCTCACTCCTTTCCTTAGGAGCGAACGACTGCATCTTGCTTATTAGAGAATGCACTGTATTCTTTCTTTTGTGCTTCCCATTGTTGCTCTGCCTCACGAACACGTACCTCACGCTCTTGTGTTTCAAGTTCTTCTTCTAATGCGAAGATCTTTGTAAACAATTCAAGCGCTTCATCTGAACTAGATTCTCCAGCCAGTTCTTTTACTCGAGTTACTGGATCACGTAAAAGTTGGTTGACGATACTCTTTGTATGCTTGCGAAGAACTTTCTTCTCACGTTCTGAGAGGTTTGGCAATTTACGTTCAATACTCTCCATCGTTTCGGCTTGTACTGCTAAAGCTTTTGTTCGAAGAGCGGTAATAATTGGAACCACACCTAAAGTGTTTAGCCAAGATTTAAACTCATCAATTTCAAGCTCAATCATCAACTCGATTTTTTCAGCTTCGCGCTTACGCTCTGCTAAATTAGCTTCAACAATATTTTGTAGGTCATCAATATCATACAGATACACATCATCTAACTCAGCAAGCGCCGGGTCCAAATCACGTGGCACTGCAATATCAACCATAAATAAAGGACGTCCTTTACGCTTCTTTAAAGTCTTAGACATCATCTCTTTAGACACAACAAAATCACGGGCTCCTGTCGAACTGATTAAAACATCAGCATCTACTAAAGCGTCTTGGAGTTGTTCAAACGGTCTCGCTTGTCCGAGGAAACGAGCTGCAAGTTCTGCTGCACGAGCTTCTGTTCGGTTAATGACGGTAATCTTCTTAGCACCATTAGCATGCAAATGCTTGGCAGTTAATTCACTCATCTTGCCTGCACCTAAAATTAATACATGCTTACCGTCAAAGTCACCAAATATATTCTTACCTAATTCAACTGCAGCATAACTAACAGATACAGCATGCTGGCCAATTTCAGTACCTGAATGAGCACGCTTAGCTAGTGTGACTGCTTGTTTGAATAAATGATTAAAAATCGTACCTGTTGCTTGTTCTTGCTGAGCTAAGAGAAAACTATCTCGAACTTGGCCAAGAATTTGTGTTTCTCCTAAGATCATAGAATCAAGTCCACATGCTACTCTAAACAAATGTTCAATCGCATGATGGTCTTCACGTATATCCAAATAAGGTGAAACTTCTTCTTTAGATAATTGGAACCATTCTGCCAGGAAGGATTTCGTGAAATGGCGCCCAGTATGAAGCTGATCAGCAACCACATAGATTTCCGTTCGATTGCATGTAGATATAATCGTACATTCTAGAATACTTTTCATGTTGCGAAGCTGATTAAGCGCTATTGGCATCTCAGCTTCTTGAAAGGCGAACTTTTCTCGCATTTCAACCGGGGCTGTTTTATAGTTTAATCCGACAACAATAATATGCATTCTTTAACTCACCCCCACCGTTCACTTCATCTATCATTTCATTTTCGTAACTTCTACTAATAAATTTTACCCAATAAATCGTTCTAATTAGGGACTAGTTTAACCCTTACCCTTTACTAAACTCATTATAACATGTCTGTCTAATCACTCAAAAAAAATTTGTGAACAGATCATGAAGCCTATGCTATTATGTTGGTATTGTATGATGACTTTGGTACGCTAGAGAATTCTTTCCTTTTAGCTTAACCATTTCATCTAAATATATGACCAACTCTTTCATAATTGGAGGGTAAGTACATGAAGCAACAACGTATTTTTCTTGGCGTCTTATTGATCGGTCTTGGTGCTTTTTTTCTCACCAACCAATATTCCTTACCGTACCAAGAACAAGTGGCAAGCTGGCCTTCTATCTTACTCATTATTGGTCTTGCATTTTTACTGCAATCAATTTTAGGAAAAGATACAAGCTCGCTTTTTCCTGGCCTTTTATTAATAGGTCTTGGTATTCATTTTCACGGTCTTTCTCTCATTCCATCATGGCCAGATCATTGGGGAATGTATACCCTCATTGTCGGAATTTCTTTCTTACTTGTCTATGTTCGCACTAAGAAGGAAGGGTTAATCCCAGGTCTCCTTCTCACCATTTTTTCAATCGTTGCTTTTCTTTCGATCAACCCAGTAGAATGGTTGAAACCAACTCATAAGGTTGTACTTGATTTATGGCCCATTGTCCTTATCTGTATAGGTCTGTTTTTCATTTTAAAGCGAAAATAATAATAAAGCAAAAGGTCTGCACCATTTTTGGTGCAGACCTTTTTGTTAATCTTTTTTTGTAGCGTAATACAGAATCGTTTTCCACGCTTGTTCTTTTCCATGCCCTGTTTCAGAGGAAAAGAGTAATAGTGGATCATCTTCATGTTTTTCTAATTCTTGTGAAATCACTTTTAAATGTTTTTGCCATTTCCCTTTTGGGATCTTGTCACACTTTGTCGCAACCAGTATGACAGGCATATCAAAATGTTTTAACCACTTATACATTAATTTATCCTCTTGTGATGGTTTGTGACGGACATCAATCAGTTGGACGATGGCACGTAATTGTTCACGTGTTTGAATAAATGTCTCAATCATCTCTCCCCAAGAATCTCGTTCCTTCTTTGAAACCTTTGCAAAACCATATCCCGGCACATCCACAAAGTGAAGTTGTTCATTAATAGCGTAAAAATTCAATGTTTGGGTTTTCCCCGGACGCTGTGACGTCCGTGCCAAACTTTTACGATTAATCATCTTATTGATAAAAGATGACTTCCCCACATTTGAACGACCAGCTAGTGCAATTTCCGGTAAAGGTGTGTTTGGATATTGTTCAGGCTTTACTGCGACTGTAAATAATTCTGCTTTTGTTACCTTCATTTCTTCTCTCCCAACGCATGCTTTAAGACGTCATCTAAGTGGCCAACTAGAATGTAGTTAAGATCTTGGCGAACACTTTCGGGTACATCTTCCAGATCTTTTTCATTGTCTTTTGGAATGATGATCGTCTTAAGACCAGCTCGATGTGCACTCATTGACTTTTCTTTAAGTCCGCCAATCGGTAGTACACGTCCTCTTAATGTAATTTCCCCAGTCATTCCTACTTCTTTCTTTACTACACGACCAGTCAAAGCAGAAATGAGGGCTGTTGCCATAGTAATCCCAGCTGATGGACCATCTTTAGGTGTAGCACCCTCTGGAACATGAATATGGATATCATTTTTCTCATGAAAATCCGCATCAATGTTAAGCTCTTTTGACCTTGCACGGATATAACTAAAAGCAGCTTGCGCCGACTCTTTCATCACATCGCCTAATTTACCTGTTAACGTTAATTTACCTTTACCAGGCGAAAGCGATACTTCAATAGATAATGTATCACCACCGGCAGATGTGTAAGCAAGACCAGTAGCCGCTCCCACTTGATCTTCTACTTCTGCTATGCCGTAGCGAAAACGTGGTTTACCTAGCATTTCCTCAGCTGTCTTTTGAGTAAGTATAACACGCTTTTTGGTACCCGTTACGATGATTTTAGCAGCTTTTCTACATAATGTGGCAAGTTGTCTCTCTAAATTACGAACCCCTGCTTCTCTTGTATAATAACGAATGACCTTTTGAATGGCCTCATCTTTTACTTGTATCATCGATTTTGATAGCCCATGATCTTTCATTTGCTTAGGCAGGAGATAATTTTTAGCAATTTGCATTTTCTCCACTTCTGTGTACCCTGCAATATGAATCATTTCCATACGATCTCTAAGAGGACCAGGAATGGTGGCAATGTTGTTAGCTGTTGTCACAAACATAACCTTTGAAAGGTCATATGGCTCCTCAATATAATGATCACTAAAAGTATGATTCTGTTCAGGATCTAACACTTCTAATAAGGCAGAAGAAGGATCACCACGGAAATCATTTGCCATCTTATCAATTTCATCTAGTAAGAAGACCGGATTAATTGACCCAGCTTTTTTCATTCCTTGGATCATCCGGCCTGGCATTGCGCCGACGTATGTACGACGGTGACCACGTATCTCCGCTTCATCTCTCACTCCGCCTAACGATATGCGAACAAAATTACGATTAAGCGAGCGAGCAATGGAACGTGCTAACGATGTTTTCCCGACACCAGGAGGGCCAGATAAACATAAAATCGGACCTTTTAGCTCATTTGTTAATTGTTGAACGGCTAAATATTCAAGGACGCGTTCTTTTACTTTTTCTAAGCCATAATGATCTTCGTTTAAAATATCTTCTGCACGATTCACATCGAGTTGATCCTCAGTTTCATTCGTCCATGGTAATTGCACAAGCCACTCAATGTAATTTCTCAGAACGGAGCTTTCAGCTGAATTAGCTGGCATTTTCTCATAGCGATCAAGCTCTTTAAGAGCTTTCTCTTCTACAGACGTTGGCATAGTAGCTTCTTCAATTTTTTCTTTTAAAGAAGCTACTTCTCCTGTACGTCCTTCACGGTCGCCCAATTCTTTTTGAATCGCCTTCATTTGTTCCCGTAAATAATATTCTTTTTGCGTTTTTTCCATTGATTTTTTTACGCGCTGACCAATCTTTTTCTCAAGGCCTAACACTTCTTGTTCGTTGTTTAAAATCTCTATTAAATGAAGCAGTCTTTCAACCACATTATTCATCTCAAGAAGCTCTTGCTTTTCAGCCAACTTAAGGGGAAGATTAGATGCTAATACATCTGCAAAGCGGCTAGGTTCTGATATGTCTGAAACCGTTGCTAACGTTTCTGCTGATACTTTTTTACTCACCTTCGTATATTGCTCAAACATCTCCAGCAAGTTTCTCATTATCGCTTGAGTTTCAGCAGTACGATCTGTTTGTTCATTAGATAACTCTGTCATTTCTACTTCAAGAAAATCAGCATTATCTAGATATTCTTCAATCCTTGCACGGTGCAGTCCTTCAACGTGAATACGTACTGTACCATTTGGAAGTTTTAACAATTGTTTAATTTTAGCGAGCGTTCCCACTGAATAAATTTCATCATTCGTTGGTTCATCAATTGAAATTTCCTTTTGTGTAGATAAAAGGATTTCCTCATCTTCATTCATTGCAAATTCTAATGCCTGTACTGACTTAGCACGCCCAACATCTAGATGAAGTACCATCGATGGGAAGACGAGCAGGCCGCGTAAAGGCAGAAGCGGAATAGTTCGTTTTGTTTTTTCTGCGACCATCCGCATACACCTCCAAATTTCCTAGTTCCGAATCAATACCCTTTATCAAGAAAACCTTAACATCCATTCGCAATAACTAGTTCGAATGAATTGGGTTCATTTGGCTCAATTGCTAAAAGATTCGAATTTGATCTCCACTAATTTTATCTTATCCCCCATTCTTTGTCTAATGTAAGTAGCCAGAGAAATCAAGAGCTGACCTTGAAATTCCCGTTAAACAGGTGTTGGGGAAGTATTAAGTCCGGTACTAGCAGGGATGACCTCTTCAGTAGCTTCTTCGCACTCTATTGCTAATTCCAGTACTTCATCTAGATGTGAAACAGCAATAATTTCAATCCCGTCTACTTCCTTTAGTATCGCTTGCTCATTTTCTTTCGGAATAATTACTTGCGTGGCACCGGCTAATTTAGCAGCTTCTACCTTAGCAACGACTCCACCAATCGGCTTTACCGACCCGTGAATGCCTAACTCACCCGTCATGGCAATTGTATTTTTGATTTTTTGTCCTTGAATGGCAGAAAAAATACCTGTTGCTATAGCAATTCCAGCTGAAGGTCCATCCACAGGGCCACCGCCCGGAAAATTCACATGTACATCGTAGTCTTGAGTTGGGATGCCCATTCGACGAAGGACGGTTACAACATTTTCAACAGATCCTTTGGCCATACTTTTTCGTCTTATGGAGCGCATTTGATTACCAGTACTTTCTTCCTCCGCAATGCCTGTAATATTAACAGATCCTTTGCCACGATTTTCGATCACATTAACTTCTATTTCAAGAAGAGCCCCCATATTAGGACCAAATACTGCTAATCCATTAACCAGCCCTACTGCTGGATCTTCATGTATTTTACGTTCTGGACGAGGAGTTAATTGGCTTGCATGTAATACCCACTCTACATCTCTAATTGTTACTTCTTCTCTTCCTTCTGACGTAGCTACACCTGCTGCAATTTGAACAATATTTACTGCTTCACGGCCATTTGTAGCATATTTTGCGATACGTTCTATCGCTGGTTCTTCTGCTTTAAATGCAAGCTTATCAACCGCCTTTTTAGCAATTGATACAATTTCTTGTGGCTTTAACGCACGGAAATACACTTCTAGGCATCTTGACCTGATCGCTGGAGGTAATTCTTGTGGCGTACGTGTCGTTGCACCGATTAAACGAAAATCTGCTGGAAGCCCCTTTTGAAAAATTTCATGAATATGCTTAGGAATTTGTTGATTTTCTTCACTATAATAGGCACTTTCAAGAAATACCTTTCGATCTTCTAATACTTTCAATAATTTATTTAATTGAATCGAATGAAGTTCTCCGATTTCATCAATAAATAGAACACCACCATGTGCTTTTGTCACAGCTCCATGTTTAGGTTGGGGGATGCCTGCTTGCCCCATTGCGCCTGCACCTTGATAAATAGGATCATGTACTGAACCAATTAATGGATCAGCAATTCCTCTTTCATCAAATCTAGCTGTCGTTCCATCTAATTCCACAAAAACCGCTTCGTGTCGAAATGGAGATTGACTATTTTTCTTTGCTTCTTCTAAGACGAGACGTGCTGCCGCCGTTTTCCCGACACCTGGAGGTCCATATACAATAACATGCTGAGGATTTGGTCCACATAAAGCTGCTCTCAGTGACCGAATCCCTTCTTCTTGTCCGACGATATCATCGAAACTAATAGGGCGAACCTTTTCTGATAATGGTTCACTTAATTGTATGGCACGCATCTTCCTTAATTGTTCCATCTCTTTTTTAGAGTCTCTATCAATTGTCACTCGTTGGTTTCGTTGAGATTTTAACAAATTCCAAAAGTACACCCCTATAATCACGCCAAAGAATAACTGAATCACTAATGCAATCGCTGTCCAATTCATCCTGTTACCTCCTGATGTAGTCATTAACTGTTTTTCTTAGTATGACCGACAACTATCTCACTAACCAAAGAAAATGCGAGTTCTAAAAATTCCTCTTTACTTTTTTCTAGATGAAGACAAAAAAACACACCCCGCTTTGGAGGTGTGCTTTAAGAGCTCATTATGCACTTTCTTTCGGCTCTTCTTTAGACAACGAAATTTCAGTGCCGTCTTCTGTTTTTAAGATCGGTAACTCTTGATCTGTAATACACTTAGCGTGTATCACACAAGTGACAACATCTTTGCGTGAAGGAAGATCAAACATTACATCAAGCATAATTCCCTCAATAATGGAACGTAGCCCACGAGCGCCAGTTTTACGCTCAATGGCCTTTTTAGCAATCTCAACAAGGGCATCATCTGTAAATTCTAGTTCCACATCATCAAGTTCTAATAACTTCTGATATTGCTTCACAAGAGCATTTTTTGGCTTTGTTAAGATCTCAACAAGGGCATCAGTATCAAGTGGTTCTAAACTTGAGATAACCGGTAAACGACCGATAAATTCTGGAATTAAACCGAAGCGTAATAAGTCTTCCGGTAACACTTTACTTAAGTATTCGCCCGGCTTTAATTCTTCTTGTTTTACTTCTGATCCAAAACCAATTACTTTCTTACCTAAGCGACGTTTGATAATTTGCTCGATGCCATCAAATGCACCGCCACAAATGAATAAAACGTTTGTCGTATCAATTTGAATAAATTCTTGATGAGGGTGCTTACGTCCACCTTGTGGAGGCACACTCGCTGTTGTTCCTTCAAGAATTTTAAGAAGTGCTTGTTGAACACCTTCTCCAGAAACATCACGCGTAATCGATGGATTTTCTGATTTACGTGCTACTTTATCAATCTCATCAATATAGATGATTCCTTTTTCTGCTTTCTCCACATCATAATCAGCAGCTTGAATTAACTTAAGTAAGATGTTTTCAACATCTTCCCCAACGTAACCAGCTTCTGTTAACGATGTTGCATCCGCAATAGCAAAAGGTACATTAAGAATACGTGCTAATGTTTGAGCTAAAAGTGTTTTACCACTACCAGTTGGTCCAATCATCGCAATGTTACTTTTAGCAAGCTCAACTTCTTCAGAGCGATTCATTGAGTTGATACGTTTATAGTGATTATAAACAGCAACCGAAAGCGACTTTTTAGCTTGGTCTTGGCCAATAACATAGTCATCAAGAATTTGACGGATTTCTTGAGGCTTAGGTACTTCTTGGAATTCTACTTCCTCTTCGCCACCAAGCTCTTCTTCTACAATTTCCGTACAAAGTTCTATACACTCATCACATATATACACACCAGGTCCAGCAACTAACTTACGGACTTGATCTTGTGTTTTTCCACAGAAAGAACATTTAAGCTGCCCTTTGTCTTCATTAAATTTAAACATCAAATCACCCCTCACAAATATTTTACCACCAAGAGCCAACTTTTGCCTAATTAGACTCTCTTGGAGAGTTGTACACGACGTAAACGTAATTAAAGAATGATTGTTATGCGTGACAATAGCTTTGTCAGGCCATTGTATCACATAACAGTCAAAAACCCGTAAAGAAAAGCCTCTTACTTATGTACTGAAATTAAACTACTTCAACTTGTGATCGACACGACCTCTAACTAACCTTTTAAAGTTATGTACGAGACAACAAGTCCTTTCTTTATTAAGTTTATGTGTGGATTTAGTATACATTCAAGATTACTCTTAAAAAATCCTTTTTCTTAAACAATCTTAAGTAAAAAGAATGAAAACTTTTTATTATTCTTTACGTGCTACATACATCTTGTTCATATGAGAATGGAAACATACATGATTGACGCAGTTTTCTAAGATGTCTTTTAAATGAGTTAAAAGACAAGGCACAAAAGTGCGCCTTGTCTTATTAACTATCCTTCGTAATGAGATCTTAAACCTATTTACGCTTTCTTGCTGTTTTCAACAAGTAGTTCAACAGCTTTTTGGATTTTAAGGTCACCTTTAATGCCCTCTGTTCCACCTTGAGCTGCGAAAATTGTTTTTAACTCTTCAACAGAGCGTTGGTACATTTCAGCCATTTTTTCTAACTCAGCATCAACATCTGCATCTGTTGCTTCGATGTTTTCTGCATTAGCAATAGCTTCTAATGTTAGATTAATACGAACACGTTTTTCTGCATCAGTCTTGAACTGCTCACGCATAGCAGCTTCATCTTGACCAGCAAATTGGTAGTACATTTCAAGGTTCATACCTTGCATTTGTAAACGTTGCTCGAATTCTTGAAGCATGCGGTCTGTTTCAGTTGTTACCATAGCTTCTGGAACGTCAACCGTTGCATTTTCAGCAGCTTTTTCAACAAGAGTATCACGGATTTCAGTATCAGCCGCTTGCTCTTTATCTTTTTGAAGCTTTTCTTTAATCTCTTTTTTCAACTCATCAAGTGTCTCAACATTTTCATTTGCATCCTTAGCAAACTCATCATCAAGTGTTGGTAATTCTTTACGCTTAATGTCATGTAGCTTCACTTTGAACGTAGCAGCTTTACCAGCTAAATCTTCAGAATGGTACTCTTCTGGGAAGTTAACTTCTACATCTTTCTCTTCTCCTGCTTTAAGACCAACTAATTGCTCTTCAAAACCAGGGATGAATTGGTTAGATCCAATTTCAAGTGAATAGTTTTCAGCTTGTCCGCCATCAAACGCAACACCATCAACGAAACCTTCGAAGTCCATTACTGCTGTATCACCATTTTCAAGTGCACCATCTTCAACTACAACAAGCTCAGCGTGACGGTTTTGAAGTTGAGTAAGTTCAGCATCAACATCTTCATCTGTAACAGTTGTATCTTGCTCTGCTACTTCAAGTCCTTTGTACTCACCAAGTGTAACTTCTGGCTTTACAATAACTTTTGCAGTGAAAACAAGGTTGCTACCTTTTTCCATTGTTTCAATGTCGATCTCTGGACGATCAACAGGCTCGATTTTCGTTTCGTCTATTGCAGCCGCATAAGCTTCAGGCAATAGGATATCTAGAGCATCTTGGTAAAGAGCTTCAACACCATATTGTTTTTCAAATAAAGAACGAGGTACTTTTCCTTTACGGAAACCTGGTACATTTACTTTCTTAACAACTTTTTTGAATGCAGCATCAAGTGCAGCATCAACTTTCTCCGCTTCAACATCAATTGTTAAAACGCCTTCGTTACCTTCTAATTTTTCCCATTTCGCAGTCATAATTCTTTCCCTCCAACTATACACATGTTCGCAAAGCGAACGATTTTTATACTGTTCATGATTGACAACCATTCTATTATAACACATCACTATATGTTTTCAAATGAATCTTCCTTAAAGGAAATAATCACTGTGTGAAGTGCGTGTACGCATCAAATACGCTTTCTTCTAACTGTGTAACATCTATCGCTTTTTCTTTAATGGAGTGTTCATCAATTTCATAAAGATCCGCTATTTCTTCAATTGATCTGTCTAAACCTAATCTTTCACTTGCTAGAAAATGATAGACTCCTGCCCAAAAGGATGTATTGTCTGGTTCTGGCGTGAATGGGTACCAAGCAAATAGATGAAGATTCCCAATTTGTTCAGCCATCTCCGCTAAGAGTGGATCCTCATGTTCTAAATTTTTCTCGAGTTCAGCTCTAACCTTTATTGCAAAGGGTTGATTATTAACCGTTTCCAATTCATTAGGGATTATCGAGATCGTTCTATGAGCTTTTTTGATATGTACTGAATGTTCGCACTGTTTCATATGTAGGATTTCTAACGCAAAACTTCTAAGTAACCAATCTTTACTTGCATCTTCTATGTACATAATTAATGGCTCTAACGCATCATCAAATTGACGTTCCTTCAAATACTGTAATGCCGTCCATTGGTCTTTCACGGTACCCTCGTCTAACTTACTTTTAAGCTCTGTTATCGGGGAAGCTGCTTCAGGCACTTCTTCTTCAATATTTGCAAGTAATACCGAATCATCTATCATTTGTCTACTAAAATGAAGAAGTTGATAGAAAGATTCAGCAAATTGCGCCGGTACAGTATTTTCACTTAATACAGCTTCAAGCATATCGACTACTTCTTGATAATGACCAAGTTGAACAAGTAAAGAAATATGCACTTGAAGATTGTCGTAATAATCTCCTATCCCTTCATTAAGGAGGGCACTTGTATGTGTAACGGCCTCTTTCAACCTGCCAAGCTCAACAAGGCTCAACACTTTTCCAAAGCGTACTTGCGGATGATCTGGTTCATATTGTTCAGCTGTAAGAAAATGCTCATAAGCACTTGTAGCATCTTTCGCTTTCAATGCATCCATACCTTTTTCAATCAAGCGCTTAACAAGACCTGGGTATAAGATAAGATTCGTATCCTTTTTATTTGTTTTTTTGCCGTCCATGGAATCGCTCCACTCTCTTTGACATGTTGCTTACTAGCTTTAACACATTCTGTATAGTTATTCTTTTCAGTTTATCAGCTTGACACATGAATTACAACGAGAACCATTCATAGCAGTCATTTCTCGTCTTATTTGATATTACTTTTAACCAAAACTTCCTTTTTATTTTACCCTCAATCCCCAAAAAGCTAACCACTAAAAAAAAGAGAGAACAAAGATGTCCTCTCCTTCAATACCTATTACATTTCTTACACTGGCTGTCCTACTACTTTTTCTTCATATTTCTTGATTTTCTCATCATACTGAAGCGTCAGGCTGATCTCGTCCCAACCATTTAAAAGCATCTGCTTCCAATACGGATCGATTGCAAAACTAGTTTCAAAATCTTCAGCCTTAATCGTTTGATTCTCTAAGTCAACTGCTACTTTCAAGGTTTCTTTCTCCCCTTTTTGAAGCAATTGATACACGTATTTCTCATCTAAACGAATCGGCAGCATACCATTTTTCAGGCAGTTATTATAGAAGATATCTGCGAAATTAGGCGCAATGATGACACGAAATCCATAATCATGTAAAGCCCAAGGAGCATGTTCACGCGATGAACCACATCCGAAATTATGACCTGCTACTAGAATGGTTGCTCCTTTAACATGAGGTTGATTAAGTTCAAACCCTTGATTTTCACTGCCATCTGCATTAAAGCGCCAGTCAAAAAATAAAAATTGACCAAAACCTGTACGCTCTACACGTTTTAGAAATTGCTTTGGAATAATTTGATCGGTATCGACATTGACACGATTAAGCGTTGCAACCGTTCCTTCATGTACTTTTATCGGTTCCATTTCGAATCCCCCTTATGATGTCATTTTTTTTTCTTCTTTTAATTGACGAACATCAACAAAATGACCTGCTAATGCTGTTGCTGCAGCCATTTCAGGACTGACCAAATGTGTTCTAGAACCTTTTCCTTGTCTTCCTTCAAAATTACGGTTGGACGTAGACGCACAGCGTTCACCCTCAGGAACAAAATCAGGATTCATACTTAAGCACATACTACAACCAGACTCACGCCATTCAAAGCCTGCCTTTATAAATAGCTGGTCTAAGCCTTCTTCCTCTGCTTGTTTTTTTACCTTTTGTGAACCTGGTACAACTAAAGCCCGAACCCCACTAGCCACTTTTCTTCCATTGATCACAGACGCCGCTGCGCGAAGATCGCTTAATCTAGAATTTGTACAGGAACCTATAAAGACATGTTGGACACGTACATCTTGAATCGGTGTACCTGGTTTCAAATCCATATATTCTAGCGCTTGCTCAATCCCACGTTTATCAGCATCCGTCGTAGCTTCCTCCGGTGATGGGACTAATTTTGAAATACCAATTCCTTGTGATGGATTCGTTCCCCAAGTAACCATTGGTTCAATTTCACTTGCATCAATCGTAACGGTGCGATCATAAGTCGCTCCTTCATCTGTAGCTAGCGTACTCCAACGCTTTGTCAGCTCAGTAAATGCCTCTCCACTAGGTACATATTGACGCCCTTCTAGGTAATCATACGTTACTTGATCAGGACTAATTAGACCTGCCTTTGCCCCTGCTTCTATTGACATATTACAGATTGTCATTCTTTCTTCCATCGTCATACCACGAATCGCATCACCAGTAAATTCAATAACGGATCCCGTTCCAACGTCTACTCCAAACTTAGCAATGATTGCAAGAATCACATCTTTTGCAGCGATCCCTTCAGCCAATTTCCCTGTTATCTTCACTTCTAAGGTCTTTGGTTTAGATTGCCAAAGCGATTGTGTAGCAAGTACATGCTCAACCTCACTTGTACCAATACCAAATGCCAGCGCCCCAAAAGCACCATGAGTAGAAGTGTGACTATCTCCGCAAACAATCGTTTTCCCTGGTTGTGTGAGTCCAAGTTCTGGACCAATGACATGAACAATTCCATTTTCAGGATGTTCTAGGTCTACCACGTCAATACCAAATTCATCGCAATTTTTTTGTAATGTTTCAATCTGTGTTTTCGCAATTTGGTCGGTAATATTGTACCGATCGACTGTTGGCACATTATGATCCATTGTTGCAAAGGTTAAATCTGGTCTTCTCACTTTTCGATTGTGGATGCGCAGGCCCTCAAATGCTTGAGGAGATGTCACTTCATGTACCATATGCAAGTCAATATAGAGCAAACTCGGCTTACCTTCCTCTTGTATCACTTCATGTTGATCCCAGATTTTCTCTATAATTGTTTTTGGGGTCATATGATTTCCCTCCCTTTTCGATTAGATCTTTGGATTAAAAGAGGGCAATGGACTGTTTCCACTGCACCCCTCCATTTCTTATACGCGAATAGAGCTAAGTTGCTCGATAACTTCATTTGTCACTGCTTCAGTCGAATGATATTCAACCCCTGCACTTACCAGGTCCGCTGTGCGGATACCTTTTTGAAGAACTGATTCAATCGCTTCATCCAAAGCTTTTGCTTCCTCTTCTAGACCAAATTCATATTTAAGCATCATCGCCAAAGAAGAAATCGTCGCTAATGGATTTGCTTTGTTCTCTCCAGCAATATCAGGAGCAGAACCGTGAATCGGCTCGTATAAGCTCGGTCCAATAGCAGAAAGACTAGCTGATGGTAACATTCCAAGAGATCCTGTTAACATTGAAGCTTCATCACTTAAAATGTCTCCAAACATGTTCTCTGTAACCATTACGTCAAAGTAAGTAGGTTGGCGGATTAATTGCATTGCTGCATTATCAACAAGCATATGCTCATAACTCACTTCTGGATATTCTTTAGCTACTTCATCAACAACTTCTCTCCATAGGCGACTTGACTCTAACACATTGGCTTTGTCTACAGAGGTGACCTTTTTCTTTCTTACTTGAGCTAGTTCAAACCCTTTGCGTACAATTCGTTCGATTTCTTTACGTGTGTACGTAAGGGTGTCAATCGCTAGCTCTTCATCGTTGTCATATCTGCGCTCACGAGGTTCTCCGAAGTAGATACCTCCCGTTAATTCGCGAACAATGACAAAATCGACTCCTTTTATTCGCTCAGGCTTTAAAGGAGATGCCTCAAGTAAACTCTCATAGCAAGTTACTGGCCTGAGGTTTGCAAATAATTGCAACGATTTACGTAGTTGTAGTAACCCTTTTTCCGGTCTCATATGACTTGGTAGCTGATCCCACTTTGGTCCACCAACAGCTCCTAATAAAATCGCATCACTTTGTCTACATGTATCAAGCGTCCGTTGGGGAAGTGGTGTTTGATGTTGATCAATTGCTACTCCGCCAATATCTGCGTAACTATACTCAAATTGATGTTGATACTGCTCAGCAATTTGATCCAATACTTTTAAAGCTGCTTTCACTACTTCTGGTCCTATACCATCTCCAGGAAGTACAGCAATCGTTTTCTTCATACTGACCCTCCTAGGCGTTCAATTGTTTCATTCGTTCTGCATTATAGGCGCGACGGTTAATTGTACGGTTAATTGCATGGATGTAGGCTTTAGCTGATGCTTCAAGAACATCATGCGCTGTTCCACGACCAGTCGATTCTACGCCGTCATATTGAATTTTCACAAATACTTCTGCTAGAGCATCTCGACCACCATTAATTGATTGAATTCGGTAATCTTCTAAAATAACCGGACCATCAATCATGCGCTCAAGTGTATTGTAAATGGCTTCAACACTACCAGAACCAGTGGCCGCTTCTTGGATCGTCCCTTCTGATGGAACATTTAAGGTAATCGTAGCAGTTGGGATATTATTCGTTCCATAATTCACTTGAAGAGCTTCTAACTCATAATGAGCAACCGCTTCTCCCACTGTTGCTTCAGTCATAAGAGCAAAAAGATCGTCTTCAGTAACATCTTTCTTCTTATCAGCTAGATCCTTAAACGCCTTGAAGATGGTTTGAATTTGATCTTCCGTACCGTTAAATCCTAACTCAACAATCTTCTCTTTAAAGGCGTGGCGACCTGAATGCTTTCCTAGTACCATACGATTTGAAGAAACCCCAACAAGCTCTGGTGTAAAGATTTCATATGTTTCTTTATTCTTCAGGACACCGTCTTGGTGAATACCTGACTCATGAGCAAATGCATTAGCACCAACTACCGCTTTGTTACTTGGTACGATCATGCCGGTCAACTTACTAACAAGTGAGCTACTACGCTTTATTTCTTTTAACGTCAATCCAGTATCCGCTTGATAGTGATCTTTTCGGATGTTAAGTGCCACCGCAATTTCTTCTAAAGAAGCATTGCCTGCGCGCTCTCCTATTCCATTCATCGTACACTCAACTTGACCTGCTCCATTTTGAATAGCCGCTAGGGAATTCGCCACTGCCATTCCAAGGTCGTCATGGTTATGAGTAGATAAAATAGCCCGGTCAATATTTGGTACGTTCTCTGTTAAATAACGGAACATATTTCCAATCTCTTGTGGAGTGGTATAACCTACTGTATCCGGCAGATTTATAACCGTTGCTCCAGCATCAATGACAGCCTCAATGATTGTTGCTAAAAATGGAAGCTCTGAACGACTCGCATCTTCTGCTGACCACTGCACTTGTGGAAATTTTGCTTTCGCATATTTTACAGATTCTACTGCAGTGCGAACGACTTCATCAGGTGTCATTCGTAACTTATATGTCATATGAATGGGTGAAGTTGCTAAGAAAACATGGATGCGTGGTTCTGCACTTTTTTTCAGCGCTTCCCATGCCACATCAATGTCTTTTGTAACAGAACGTGCTAGCCCCGTTACAGAACTTCCTTTAACCGTGTTTGCAATAGCTTGAACAGACCTGAAATCACCTTGTGAGGAAGCTGGAAATCCAGCCTCCATCACATCTACTCCAAGCCTTTCAAGTTGTTTTGCAATCTCAAGTTTTTCTTCAAAGTTCAAATTGACGCCAGCCGATTGTTCGCCATCACGAAGCGTAGTATCGAAGACGTTAATTTTTCGCACTAGCTACCACTCCTTTTGCTTTTGGCTTAGTCTTTACAAATGGCATCATTTCTCGAAGCTCACGACCTACCACTTCAATTGGGTGGTTCTTTTCAGATTCATTGATTGCATTAAATTCTGGACGATTCACTTGGTTCTCAAGGATCCAGCCTTTTGCAAATTTACCAGTTTGAATATCAGTTAATACCTTTTTCATTGCTTTCTTCGTTTCATCTGTAACGATCTGTGGTCCAGCTACAAAATCTCCCCACTGTGCTGTATCAGAGATTGAGTAACGCATTCCTTCTAATCCACCCTCATACATCAAATCAACGATAAGTTTTAATTCATGTAAACACTCAAAGTAGGCAACTTCAGGTTGGTAGCCAGCTTCTACTAGTGTTTCAAATCCAGCTTTTACAAGAGCTGTTGTACCACCACAAAGGACTGCTTGCTCCCCGAATAGATCAGTTTCTGTTTCTTCTTTAAATGTTGTCTCAAGTACACCTGCACGCGCTGATCCAATTTGCTTCGCATAAGCAAGAGCAATGTCTTTCGCTTCCCCTGTTGCATCTTGGTATACAGCAATTAATCCAGGTACTCCAGCTCCATCTTCAAATGTACGACGAACTAAATGACCAGGTCCTTTAGGTGCTGCAAGGAAAACATCTACTGTTTCTGGAGGAACGATTTGATTAAAGTGAACATTGAATCCGTGAGCAAATGCTAATGCCTTACCTGGCGTTAATTCTGGCTCAATTTCTTCTTTATACACCTTTGGTTGATGCTCATCTGGAAGTAAGATCATGATTAGATCTGCTTGAGCTGCTGCTTCCCTTACTGTATAAACATTAAATCCATCCTCTTCAGCTTGCGACCAAGATTTACCTTTACGTAGTCCAACTACTACATCTACTCCACTTTCACGCATGTTTAGTGCATGAGCGTGACCTTGTGAACCGTAACCGATTACTGCCACCTTTTTCCCGTTTAATACTGCTTCGTTTACATCACCGTTATAATATACTTTTGCCATTTCTCATCTCTCCTCTGTTTTGGTTGATTTTTTCATTTATTAGTTAATTAAGGTTAAACGATAGGGATCAGTCAGTGGTTTTTTATGCCCACGATTGAAAGCGGTAATTCCTGTACGAGCTAACTCTTTAATCCCGTACGGTCGAAGTAAATCAATGAATGCTTCAACCTTTGGATGGTCACCAGTAATTTGAATGGTCATACTTTCACGTCCCACATCAAGGATCGATGCCCTGAATGGGTTGACCAAGGCTGCTATTTCACCCCTCTGACTAGGAGAGGCCACAATCTTAATTAAAGCAAGTTCTCTAGCCACAATGGCTTCATCTGTAATATCTTTCACTTTCAATACATCAACTTGTTTATTTAATTGTTTAATCACTTGTTCAACATTTTGCATCTGATCAGCATTTACAACAAATGTCATTCTTGAAATCGAAGGGTTTTCTGTAACCCCTACGGTAATGCTTTCAATGTTGTAATGCCGTCTTGCAAACAAGCCGGTAATTCGATTCAGCACACCAGATGTATTGTTAACTAGGGCTGTGATCGTACGTTTCATGGCTTAACCCCCTCCATTTGGTGTTGTCCTTTACCTGGTGAAATCATTGGGTAGACATTTTCTTCTTTTGCTACCCTACAATCCATTAATACAGGGCCAGGATAATCGAACATTTCCTTGAGTGATGCTTCAAGGTCTGAGAGTTGCTCTACTTTCATCCCCTTAACATCATAAGCCTCTGCAAGCTTGACAAAGTTTGGTTGGATCGGGAACAAAGAGTTAGAGTATCTCTCACCATGGAATAACTGTTGCCACTGTCTAACCATTCCAAGTGCAGCATTGTTTACAATCATGACTTTAATCGGTAAATTCAATTCTTGTAAGATCGACAACTCTTGAGCTGTCATTTGGAAACCAGCATCACCGATGATCGCTACAACCGGTTTGTCTGGCTTTGCAAATTGAGCACCAATCGCCGCTGGGAAACCGAATCCCATTGTTCCGAGTCCCCCTGAAGTAACCCACTGATTTGGATAGTTAAATTTATAAAACTGTGCAGACCACATTTGATGCTGACCGACATCTGTTGTAACAACGGCTTCTCCTTTTGTTACTTCATAAATCTTCTCAATCAAATGTTGAGGTTTAATCGTTTCACCATCTTGTTCATACCAAAGTGGATATTCCTCTTTCAATTTTCTGAGCCAACTCTTCCACTCATGATGATCACCACGTTTACCCTGTTCATCCATTAACATTAACAACGCTTGTTTTGCATCTCCTACGACCGGGATTTCCGTCGGAACATTTTTCCCGATTTCAGCAGGGTCAATATCAATATGTGCTACTTTTGCATTAGGTGCAAAATGAGCAAGGTTGCCAGTTAAACGATCATCAAAGCGAGCACCGATGCTAATTAAAAGATCAGCTTCGTGAAGAGCCATATTGGCTGTATAAGTTCCATGCATCCCAGCCATTCCTAAATGAAGATCATCTTCCCCTGGATAACTACCTAAACCAAGTAATGTATTGACTACTGGAATTTGCTGTTGCTCTACATATGCTGCAAGTTCATCTGACGCTTTAGCATGAAGAACTCCCGCTCCCGCTAAGACTACTGGCTTTTTAGAGGCAGTAACTGAGTCTACGACTTTACGGATTTGAAGTTTGTTTGGGATAACGGTTGGTTGATAACCTGGAAGATCAACTTCTTTCTCATAATCAAACATCCCAGTTGCAAGTGATACGTCTTTCGGAAGATCAATTAACACTGGACCTGGTCTTCCAGTCGTTGCAATATGGAAAGCCTCTTTTATAATGCGTGGTAATTCCTCAACCGAACGAACTTGATAGTTATGTTTTGTGATCGGCATTGTAATTCCAATCATGTCAGCTTCTTGAAAAGCATCTGTGCCAATGACTGTTGTTGCTACTTGCCCAGTAATGACGACAAGAGGAAGGGAATCAATCATTGCATCAGCAATGCCCGTTACGACATTCGTCGCTCCAGGACCAGACGTAACAATACATACTCCTGGTTTTCCTGATACTCTTGCATAACCTTCAGCAGCATGGATAGCTCCTTGCTCATGTCTTGCTAGAATGTGTCTGATACCAGTTTTGTAAATTTCATCGTAGGTTGGCAAGATTGCTCCACCTGGATAACCAAAAATGACATCTACATCCTCACAGGCTAAGGCTTTCATCAACATGCTAGAACCTGACATTTCTTCACCAGATGCGGCAGTTTGCTTTTCCATACTTTGCAACTTTGTGCTCACGTCTCTTCCTCCTCACAAGTTATCTTTTTAAGAACATTCTGTATTTTAAATGTGAAACCATGATCTAATTAATATTTTTCCAAACAAAAAAATCTTTCCACTCCACAACAAGCCGTCCTAATAACGACTGAAGGGGTGAAAAGATTTCTTTTCACGGTACCACCCTTGTTCGCTGAATTCGAATGAGTTCAGCCTCATGGACAAGCTATGCTTATCACGTTTTGGTAACGAGTGCTACAAACACTCGACCAACCCTAGTAGATTACTCGTTCAGGTTGACACTCGGAGGTGAGCTTCTTCATTAGAGCAACGCCGATTCTCAGCAATACGGCTCTCTGTAGTTGCTAGATCTAATGAATACTTTTCCTCTTCTTCGTTTTAGTTATTAGATTTTCATAACCCCACCAGTATTAGCTGATGTAACAAGCTTTGCATAACGAGCAAGGTATCCTTTTTTCACTTTTGGTGCCGGTGCAACAAAGCCTTCTTTACGCTCCGCATGCTCCTCGGGTGTAACAAGCCATTCAAGTGTACGGTTAGTTAGATCGATACGAATTTTGTCACCATTTTCGATGAAAGCAATCGGACCACCTTCAGCAGCTTCTGGTGAAATATGACCGATTGAAATCCCACGAGAAGCACCAGAGAACCTGCCATCTGTAATCAGTGCAACTTTCGTGCCTAACCCTCTCCCAACAATAGATGATGTTGGTGCAAGCATTTCAGGCATTCCTGGCCCACCTTTTGGACCTTCATAACGGATAACAACGACATGGCCTGCTTTCACTAAACCTTCGTCGATGCCTTTTTGAGCTTCCTCTTGGGAGTTGAAAATAATCGCTTCTCCTTCAAACACTTTAATCGAAGGATCAACTGCCCCTACTTTAATAACTGCACCATCTGGAGCGAGGTTACCATAAAGAATGGATAGACCACCTACCGGGCTATAAGGATTGTCCTGACGACGAATCACTTCATCATTTGTAATTTCTGCGTGTTTTACATTTTCATATAAACTCTTACCTGTAATTGTAATTCGATCGGGATGAATCGCTCCATCGATATTACACAATTCTTTCATAATGGCACTTACTCCCCCAGCTTGGTGGACATCATCCATAGAATAATCAGATGCTGGACTAATCTTAGATAAGTAAGGCACTCTTTCAGCCACTTTATTAATCCGATTTAAGTCGTACTCAATTTCTGCCTCATTTGCAATAGCCAATGTGTGTAAGACTGTATTGGTCGAACCGCCCATTGCCATATCTAAAGCAAATGCATCATCAATTGCTTCTTCAGTAATGATGTCACGAGGCTTAATATCTTTTTCAATTAAATTCATTAAATGCTTCGCTGCATCCTTAATCAACTGGTGGCGAGCTTTACTCGTAGCAACCATTGTGCCATTACCAGGTAAAGCTACACCAAGCATTTCCATTAATGAATTCATTGAATTGGCTGTGAACATTCCAGAACATGAACCACATGTTGGACAGGCACTTTGTTCAATTTCTAATAGTTCTTCTCTTGACATAGCGCCTGATGAAAATGCTCCAACTCCTTCAAAAACGGATGCTAATGAGAGGCTTTTACCATCCTTTGTACGTCCCGCTTCCATCGGACCCCCTGATACAAACACGGATGGTACATTCGTTCGAACGGAAGCCATTAACATGCCTGGTGTGATTTTGTCACAGTTGGGAATGTAGAACACCCCGTCAAACCAGTGTGCATTTATTACGGTTTCAGCTGCATCACATATGATCTCTCTACTAGGTAGGGAGTAACGCATTCCAATGTGCCCCATTGCAATCCCATCATCAACACCGATTGTATTAAATTCAAATGGAATTCCCCCCGCATCTCGTATAGCCTGCTTTGCTACTTCTGCAAATTTATTGAGGTGCATATGGCCTGGAATAATATCAATATATGAATTACATACTCCGATAAACGGCTTATCCATTTCATCTTCACGAACACCTGCAGCTCTTAGTAGACTTCTGTGTGGTGCGCGATCGATGCCTTTTTTTATCATGTCACTTCTCAATATTATCGCCCCTAACTTCCTTGCTACTCCACTCCGCTCAACTTCATCTATCTTCTATCTATATATATTCTAGTCTCAGCTAACCTCTACTTGAGTTGCTTCAGGATATACTTTTTCTCCATCTTCTACGACTCGTTTACGAAATGCTTCTAATAAGCGGTTTGTTTCTTTTCCTGGCGTTCCCTCACCAATGACTCTGCCATCTACTTTTACAACGGCAATAACTTCAGCTGCTGTACCTGTTAAGAATACTTCATCAGCAACATATACATCATGTCTTGTAAATGGCTCTTCTCTCATGTCATAACCTAGCTCATCAGCTAGCTCTATAATGGCGTTTCGAGTAATCCCTTCTAATGCACCAATGTAACCAGGAGGTGTTAAGATTTTATTTCCTTTAACAATAAAGACATTATCTGCAGATCCTTCAGCTACATACCCTTGATCGTTTAACATCAACGCTTCGCTTACTCCTGCAAGACTTGCTTCTATTTTTACAAGGATGTTATTCAAATAATTCAGTGATTTAACTTTAGGACTGAGCACATCTGGTCGATTTCTTCTTGTTGCTACCGTGACAATTTCAAGTCCTGTCTTGTAGAGTTCTTTTGGAAATAACGCCAACTCTTCAGCAATTACAATAACTTGTGGAGTTGCACAAGATGCTGGGTCAAGTCCTAAATTTCCAACTCCTCTTGAAATCACTAAACGAATATATGCATTCTTTAGTTGGTTTTTTTGTAATGTTTGAACGACGATATCTGTCATCTCTTTTTTTGTGTGTGGTATTTCTAACATGATTGATTTAGCTGAATAATATAAGCGATCAAGGTGTTCGTCTAATCTAAAGACATTTCCATCATAAACTCGAATGCCTTCAAAAACACCGTCACCATATAGAAACCCATGATCATAAACAGACACTTTCGCTTCTTGTTTCAATACAAATTGTCCATTTAAGTAAATCCACTGTTCACTCATGATGCTCACTCTCCTCAATGTCTCCAACCCGGTTTCTTTCTCCAATAATCAATGAGAAGAAATCCATGAATGTATCTTTTCTGAGCGGACATTTGTTTTTCTCTGTGATGGTATTTGAGGTTTATAATACGCCCATTTTGGGAAGTGGTCAACCACTTTCCGTAAAATAATTTGACAATTTAGATTTGTCCGAACTATTGAATACGCTTACACTTTTACCTAGCCTACGTTTAGCCCATTTTAAAATCTTTTCCTTTTTATTCATAGAATCGAGCAAATGCGGAAAAGATATAATTGGGTGATGAAGATGAAACAACTAAAGCAACTGTTCCGCTTGGTTTACTTATCTAAACGCTTTCCTTTTGTTTGTCTTAGACAAAAACGAAAAGCATTATTAGTTTTGGTAACAGAAAATGAAGCCAATTGCCGAACACAAGCTGAAAAGGTCCTTTATGAAAAGTTACGAGAGTTAGGTTATTATCCCACCCCTCGCTATGAGGTTGGAGGCTTCACAATCAATATGGCTTTAGTTCCTTATCGACTGGCACTCATTGAGAAAACGAAAGATGTTGATGAAAAGAAGCTTAGCCGTTCTATGAGGAAAAAAGGGTGGAGTGTGTTGTACTATGAAGATGATAAAATCTTGGTTGATACACACGACTATTTAAGAGAAATCAAGCAACAAGCAAGACCAACAAAAAACGTCTCCGTTTAATTAAACGGAGACGTTACGTATGTAATATAGGAATGGCGTCCCAGGAGAGATTCGAACTCCCGACCGACGGCTTAGAAGGCCGTTGCTCTATCCTGCTGAGCTACTGGGACAAAGCGGGTGATGAGAATCGAACTCACATCATCAGCTTGGAAGGCTGAGGTTTTACCACTAAACTACACCCGCATGGAATAATCATTATGTGTTCGTCTAACAATTAAGTACCTGACGACGCTTATAACTATACCTAATATTTTTAAATATGTCAATAACAATTATCAATTTTTAATAACTATCTTTTTGGAAAGAAGGCAGAGTTATGCGCATACTGCCTTCTTTTCAAAACTAAATCTCTGTTACCTAGAATAGTTTTCTGAAAGAGTATGCAATTCTTCTGCACTTTCTCTTTCATAAAAGCGCACATGTATAGTAGAGTCCGTCACTTCACAAATGACATACGTTTGCTCTTTAGGGCTTCTAGGTAGACGGAAGCTACCAGGATTAATAAAGACAATCCCCTGCTCCTTAAAACTTGTTGCCACATGGGAGTGTCCAAAACAGACAAGGTTAGCCCCTACCTCTTCTGCACGGTAGCTAAGGGGCACATGAGTCATTTTCACATTATAAAGATGTCCATGAGTAGCATAGACAACAAAAGAACCAAAGGTCTCAATTAAGTCTTCAGGAAAATCTGCGCCAAAATCGCAATTACCTTTAACCATTTTGATTCCCTCTAATTCGCTTGCATCCACTTGTAACTCGGAATCCCCACAATGAATCATTGCATCTACTTCATGCTGATGTCGCTTCACTAATTGAACGATCTCTTCGCCCCAACCATGGCTATCACTCATAATGAGAAGCTTCATGTAAATCCTCTCCTATCCATTATCTATCTATTTCCACTTACTTATTAGTTGTTGTAATGCTTTCGCACGGTGGCTGATCCCATTTTTTTCATTTGCTGTTAGTTGCGCCATCGTTTTATCGAATGCAGGGAGAAACATAATAGGATCATAGCCAAATCCGTTTGTTCCAACCGGCTCACGCGCAATCACTCCTTCACATGTTCCCTCAACGATAAAGGTGTTTTCTTGTGGCGAGGCTACAGCAATTGCACATACAAAACGAGCTGTTCGATCTTCACTCGGAATGTCTTGCATTTCTTTTAATACTTTTTCATTATTGGCAGCATCGCTTTTTGTCAATCCTGCATAACGAGCTGAATATACTCCTGGACGCCCGTCTAGAGCATCGACGACTAATCCTGAATCATCTGCAATCACCACTTCATTCAAAGCTTTAGCTAATGTTTCTGCTTTAATCGATGCATTTTCTGCAAACGTTTCCCCAGTTTCTTCAATATCAGGGATGTCTTTATAATCCAATAGAGATTTAACTTTATATCCGTCTTTTGCAAACATTTGCTCAAACTCTCGCACCTTCCCTTTGTTTTTAGTGGCAATAATGATTTGTTTGCTCATGTTTCTTCATCCTTTTTTATATGTATCGATCTTCTCACTTACAGCCCCTATAGCTGCTTTTTGATGATGAATTAGTTGATCTATTCCATGTTCTGCTAAATTGAGAATTTGATTAAGTTGCGCTCTAGAAAATGTCGCTTCTTCACCTGTTCCTTGAAGCTCCACAAATTCATGCGAACCAGTCATCACTACATTCATATCCACTTCTGCTGCAGCATCTTCTACATAACATAAATCCAATATTTCTCCGTGAGTCGGTTCTACTCCGACAGATACGGCTGCTAAATAGTCTCTAATCGGCCATTTTTTAATTTTTCCATTTTCAACTGCTTTTTCAACTGCTAATGTCAAGGCCACAAATGCACCTGTTATCGATGCTGTTCTCGTTCCTCCATCAGCTTGGATCACATCACAATCAACCCAAATCGTACGTTCTCCGAGCAAGTCTAGATCAAGAATTGATCTTAGTGAACGGCCAATCAAACGCTGAATCTCCATCGTCCGGCCTGTTACTTTCCCTTTAGAAGATTCTCGGATTGTACGTTGTTCCGTTGCTCTAGGTAACATAGAGTATTCAGCTGTTATCCAACCCTTCCCTTGCCCTCGCATAAACGGTGGGACTCTTTCTTCAATACTTGCTGTACAGATCACTTTCGTATCTCCCATTGAAATGAGGACTGAACCTTCTGGATGCTTTAGGTATTGAGTGTCTAATTGTATCGATCTTAATTCATTTACTTGTCTACCGTCTTGTCTCATGGTCAATTCCTCCTCCACATTATCATAACACCTATCCACTTCTAGAATCACACAAAAACCACTCTTGTATCCATCTTTTCCAAAAACCTTCCTCAAATAAAAAGAGACAGTCAAATGACTATCTCTCCTCACCTTATCTAAAAGCTGCCGGTATTCACTAATTCTGGTCTTGAAACCGGTTGAGTCATTTGTCCGGATTCATGAAGAATATTTGCCTCACCATTTACTTGAACGGCTACTTGTTCCACACCCTCTTGCTCAGTCAATGTAAGAGCTAGCATATTTAAAGCAGTATCTGAAACTGCCTTTGCGTCTAATTGACTTAACAAGGATTCATTAAAATTTAACGTAACCACTCCATTTTCATAGATAGGATCGGATAATAGTTGTACACCATTTCTAAAGTCCGTTAATAAATTTGATTTAAAAGACGGTCCTTGAAGAAGTTCTTCAACTGCAACTTTGACAGAATCTTCTTCCATCCCAACTCGACGAGTAACAGGCACATAATACGTATTCTCACCCTTTTGATCTAAAAAATATAGTGTCACACTTTTACTATTCACCATGTCTACTACACCATTAGACTCTAAGTTAATTCCATTAGCACGACTAACTCCATCACCAATAGGTGTACCATTTTGCGGCATCATCTCTTGATCATATCCATTAATTCTAAGCTTTACTTTTTCAACCGTATCGAATTGAGTAAGCGTCCATGTAATCGCTTGAAGAATTTGTTGTTCTTCGGATGGATCATATTCTTTGAACTCATTTGAAAAGTCGGCAATGGCCACACCATCATTTAAGTGAACATCCACTTCTGTACCAGCAGGAATAACGGCTTTGAACCCATTTGGTAATAGCTCTGTTACAGGGCCACCTTCAACTAAATATTGAAGCGACTGCTTTAATACACTTTCAGTTTTAGGTAACGAGAGCGTCTGAGGCACCACTAAACCATTCTCATCAATAAGATATAACTCACGTTGTACGTCTTCAACAACAGCCTCTGCGTCTTCTCCCTCTCCCTCTTCACCTTTTTCTGGTGCCTCTGCTTCTTGTTCTTCCCCTTCACTTACAACCTCTTCTTCATCTAAGTCCAGAGATTCTCCCTCATCTACATAACTAACAGGTGGCGCATCCATCTCTGTTGTTGCCTCATTACCGCCAAACGAACACCCTGTAGCTACGAGTGTAGATAACACGAGTACAGGAACCCCTCTACGAAACATCTTACGCATTGTTTTCCCTCCTAATAAAAGATGGTTTGTACTACATGTATACGAGCTCAATCGAAGTTTAGACCACTTGTCTACAAATAATTACAAGCACACATAAAAAAACCACCTAACGTCATGTTAGATGGTCTCTTGTTTTCCTAATAGAATGGACTCAACCTGTCCAATGTCCATTTCTAGCCATTTGTCCGCTAATACCTTAAACTGTTCGTGATCACCAGTTGTAAAGAAACGGTGAGTAGGCTTACGTTTATCAGTAAATAATAAGTTATTGTGGTACAACAATCCGCTTACTTCCCTAGCCGTCTCATCCCCTGAAGAAATCAGTTGTATGTTTGAGCCGATTTGCTTTTGGATCGTATTTTTTAATAACGGATAATGTGTACACCCTAAAATTAATGTATCAAACCCTTTTCCTTTTAGCGGTTCTAAGGTTTCTTTAACAATGAGATTAGCCTCAACCCCGTCAAACACCCCACGCTCCACTAAAGGAACAAAAGGAGGGCAAGCTAAGCTTTCCACTTCAACTTCATTGTTAATTGATTTAAGGGCTTTTTCATACGCTCCACTTTCAATGGTCCCAGCTGTCCCGATTACTGCCACGTGATCCTTTTTCGTCACTTTAAGAGCGCTTGTGGCACCTGGATGAACGACTCCAACCACAGGAATAGAAAGCTCTTGTTTAACTTCCTCTAACACAACAGCTGTAGCTGTATTACAGGCAATGACAAGCATCTTCATATTTTCATCTACTAAACGATCAATCATTTCCCATGTAAACGCTCTAACTTCCTCAGTCGTCCTTGGGCCATACGGGCAACGTGCTGAATCGCCAATGTAGACAATCTCCTCTTTTGGTAACTGTCTCATTAACTCTTTTGCTACGGTTAACCCGCCTAATCCAGAATCAATAACTCCTATAGGTCTATCCACTATGTCTCCCTCAATTTCTACGATGTTCTTAACACATTAAACTTTCGCTTTCATTTCCTCATGTAAAACGTGTAAGCTCTTTTCTAGAAAGTCTACTTCCTCTTGTGAGAAGTTTGCTAATATATTCTCTAAATACTCTTGTCTCTTATTAATCACTTCATTAATGATCGTCGTTCCTTTTTCTAGTAAATGAATTCGAACAACACGACGATCGTTCTTATCCTTCACACGTTCAACGAGTTCATTCTTCTCCATCCGATCAACTAAATCAGTTGTGGTACTACATGCCAAGTACATTTTAGTAGATAATTCTCCTATTGTCATATCACCATATTCGTTTAACCACTGTAATGCGACAAATTGTGGTGGAGTAATCGGAAATTGGGTCAGAATTTCTCGTCCCTTCTGCTTTACCATTTCTGAAACTCTACGTAAAGAACGCTCAATTTGTTCAATCTGTTGATGATCCATCTATTGTACCTCCGTTTATTAAACGTGATTTCGTCTCGATCGTCCAGACGATAATCGTCCTATTTTTATCAATTAAGTGATCAATCATATAATAAATTCAAAACGCTCCATATGCTTCATTTTAATTGTTGATAACTATACCTTATTTCATCATTGTCCCTGTTTTCTCAGGGAATTGCAAGCTTTGATCTGACTGTTACGAGAAATGACAAATGAACGCAACAAAAAAAAAGAGTAACCGTTCTAAACGGTTACTCTTTATTATCTTAAGCTTTTACAAACGCTTTTCTTACTTGTTCTTCTACTTCATCTGCAGTATCTAAATCAAGCATCTCTTCAGCAAATGTTGTAAGTTCTTCTTTCGAAAGGTTAAGCAATTGGCTTCTAGCAGGCAAGATCGAAGTGGCACTCATGCTAAATTCATCTAAGCCTAGACCTAGTAATAATGGAATCGCTATCTCGTCTCCAGCCATCTCGCCACACATACCAGCCCATTTTCCTTCTTTATGAGCAGCTTTTATCACCATGTTAACAAGGCGTAAAATAGCAGGATGATATGGTTGGTATAAATAAGAAACTCTTTCATTCATTCGATCTGCTGCCATCGTGTATTGGATTAAATCATTTGTTCCGATACTAAAGAAGTCAACTTCTTTAGCGAAACGATCGGCAGCAACTGCTGTTGATGGAATTTCAACCATAATCCCAACTTCCATGTCATTTGAAACTTCTACACCTTCTGCTACAAGCTTCTCTTTCTCTTCAGCTAAGAGAGCTTTCGCTTGGCGTAATTCTTCAAGAGTCGCAATCATCGGGAACATAATTTTTAGTTGCCCGTATGAGCTAGCTCGTAATAATGCACGAAGTTGAGTACGGAACATATCATCTTTTTCTAAACAAAGACGAATCGCACGATAGCCTAGAAATGGATTCATCTCTTTTGGTAAATCAAGATAAGGAAGTTCTTTATCGCCACCAATATCAAGGGTACGTATCACAACTGGCTTACCTTCCATACGCTCAACAACTTCTTTATACGCTTCAAACTGCTCATCTTCAGTTGGAAGAGCATCTCTTCCCATATAAAGGAACTCTGTACGGTAAAGACCAATACCTTCAGCTCCGTTATTGATTACACCTTCAAGATCTTTCGGTGTACCAATATTTGCAGCAAGTTCAACATGATGACCATCTTTTGTCGTTGAGGTTTCATTAACAAGTTTAGCCCATTCTTCTTTTTGCTTTTGGAAATCAGCTTTTTTCTTTTCATATGTAGCTAATTCATCAGAAGATGGATCAATGATAACATCTCCGTCAATTCCATCAACGATGATCATCATACCCGTTTCGATTTTAGCTGTTACTTCTTTTGCTCCAACAACAGCTGGAATCTCAAGAGAACGGGACATAATCGCGGAGTGAGATGTTCTTCCTCCGATATCAGTTGCAAACCCTTTAATAAAAACAGGGTTTAATTGAGCAGTATCTGAGGGTGTTAAGTCTTCAGCGATGACAATCGTTTCTTCTGAAATAGTAGCTAGTGATTGCGCTTCAATACCTAATAAATGACCTAAAACACGTTTAGAAACATCACGAATATCCGAGGCACGTTCTTTCATATATTCATTATCCATGTTCTCAAACATTGAAATAAACATATTTGCAATTTCATTTAATGCGTATTCTGCATTTTGTTTTTCATCGTTAATTTTACCTTTTACTGCATCTACAAGCTCAGGGTCGCTTAGGACAAGTAAATGTGCAGCAAAAATTTCAGCTTTATCCGCACCAAGTTCAGCTTCTGTTTTGTCTTTAATAACAGCAAGTTCTTCTTTAGACTTCGTTAAAGCTGAATCAAAACGATCTACTTCTTCTTTTGTATCTGCTACTTCTTTCAATTCAATCTCAAAGTTAGGCTCTACGTGTACAAAAGCTTTTGCAATTGCAACACCACTTGATGCAGCAATTCCAGTCAATTTTTGTGACATTATTCTCCTAACCCTTCTTTAATTACATCTTCAATCGCTTGAAGAGCCTCATCAGCGTCTGAACCCTCAGCTTTGATTGTTACTTCAGCACCTTGTCCAACTCCAAGTGACATTACACCCATGATTGATTTTAGGTTCACAGATTTTCCTTTGTATTCAAGTGTTACGTCAGAAGAAAATTGACCTGCTTTGTTTACTAACTGTGTTGCCGGACGAGCATGAATTCCTGTTTCTGCTGTAATCTTAAATGTTTTTTCTGCCATTTTTCATCAACCTCTTTCGTTTATTTTAGAATAGAGTAAACAGCTATATAGAGAAGTTCACCTATTCAGTATTAATAATTGTTCCCTACTTTTTGCTTCCCTGTAATAATTATGAAAACGGTTTACAGGTTTTCCTACAAAAAACAGGCATCAGTAAAGAAACGCACATGATGAAAACATGAAGTACACTTGTATCGTACCCCATTTAACCCTCATATACACTTCCGTACTCATGCCTGATCTTGTCAGTAACACGTAATCTAAGTGCAACCCTTATTTATACTTTATAAGCTTTTTTAAGTAAAACACCATATCTGGAACTTGTTCAACTTTATAGGAGGTTGAGAATCTAGTATTTAAGACCTCAATCAACTCAATAGTGATAGTATAGCATAACTCAAATTCTTCTTTCAACAAATGTGCAAGTTTGTCTGATGTTTGAATCATTTCTTTTTTTCTAAATCGATCAATAAGTTCACACAAAAAACTTACTAAACGCATATACTCAACTGAGCGCCTATTCAACTCAATATGGGCGTTTCTTTCAATCATGAACACTAAATCTGAAATTAATTGTGGATGTTCATTCATTTCAGCAATGGGTTGATTTGAAGAAGCACTATAAATATGAAGGGCCACAAAGCCAATCTCAGCCTCTGGAAGCTCTACATCTAGTTGTTCATTTAATAGGTGAACTGCTTTTCTTGCAAGGTGAAATTCTTCTGGGAACATGAGCTCCGTTTCAGTCAGAAAAGGATTCGGTATATCAATGCCCTGTTCGATTCGCCTTATGGCAAATTGAATATGATCAGTCATAGCAAGATGAATCCTTTGGTGAAGTGGTTCTTTAAGTTCAGCTTGAATCATCCTGACAACTTTTTCCATCGTGACAATTAAAGATTCATCTACATCGTTTAATAATAACTTATATTGTTCTTGCTCATCTTGATTAGCTAGAACAAATAATTTATCAATGGAGCCAGAATGTATTTCCTGACCACGTTTTCGACCAAAGCCGATTCCTTTCCCAATGACAATTACTTCATTCAGATCAGGTTTAGTCGCTATCACTACATTATTATTTACTACTTTTTCTATGCGGAACGGTCCCTTCATACAGCAACCCTCTTTGTCAAAACTCATTTCCTATCCATCATAGCTGAATGAGTAAAATGTAGTCAATATTTATCCTCATACATTTAATACTTTAATAATTCTTAAATTATGCTCACATGTTCTTTACCTTCTACATATACTATCAAGACTAAAGCCCTTCAACAGTGGGATTGAGTTACCCAAATTCGCTCTTAGCCCGAGCAAGAAGGAGTGAACTCATTGAAAGGAGCAGAATTCGGACCTAAACCATTACTTACGAAAAGGGAACGAGAAGTATTCGAACTACTTGTTCAAGATAAGACCACAAGAGAAATCGCACAAGAACTTTTCATAAGTGAGAAAACAGTACGAAATCACATTTCTAATACGATGCAAAAGTTGGGGGTTAAGGGGCGCTCTCAAGCTGTTATTGAACTAATTAGACTAGGTGAAATTGAAATTTAACTAGCATAGAAATACCATGTGACAGCCTTCTAGTCAGCTTACCTCCATGTTAGGAGATAAGCTGACTTTTACTTTTATAAGAAGACTGATTGTACGCTACTTACAACTCACTTATTACATGTCCATTTAAAGCTTGGCGCATTTCTTCATTCCATGGGACTGCACTTCCACTCTCTTTACCCACTTGAACAATTGTTCCTCTTCCAGTTAAACAAACTTCCCCTAATTGATTTTCTACAAGATAATGGAGATCAAGAGATGAGTTGCCTAACTTTTCTACTTTCACATATACCGATAGCATTTCATCAAATTTTATCTGTCTAACATAGTCACATTGCAGATCAGCCGCAACAATCATTGTCTCAAAATCTTGGCTCGCCCATTTCTGCATTAATCCGAGTGAACTAAAATACTCCAATCTCGCATCCTCAAAATAAACAAGAGCATTTTTATTATTCACATGACCAAATGCATCTGTTTCCGAAAAACGTACACGAATGGCTTTTGAAAAAGTAAATCCTTCTTTCCATCTTTCAAAATCACTAATATAAGTTGGTAATCTCATTGTTTTTCCCTCACTTTTTAATATGTAAAAAAAGCTCACCCTCTTCACATCTATTTCCATCGCTCTAGATGATAGAACGAGAAAATAAAAATGGTAAGAGGGCGAGCACTTAAACCAATCTTAATTTCTTGAAGGCTCTTTTATTGTCCGCCAAAGAAATTCTTGAATGATTGCAATGTTGTTTGACGGTTCAAGTCAGCAATTGATGTCGTAAGAGGGATCCCTTTTGGACATGCTTGAACACAGTTTTGAGAGTTACCACAATTGGCAAGCCCACCATCACCCATAATCGTTTCAAGGCGTTCAGCTTTATTCATCTCACCTGTTGGGTGTGCGTTAAATAGACGTACTTGAGAAAGCGGAGCTGGGCCAATAAATTCAGATTTACTGTTTACATTCGGGCATGCCTCTAAGCACACACCACATGTCATACATTTAGAAAGTTCATATGCCCATTGACGTTTTGACTCCGCCATACGAGGTCCTGGTCCTAAATCATACGTTCCGTCAATAGGGATCCATGCTTTAACTTTCTTTAATGAATCAAACATTCTACTACGATCAACCATTAAATCACGGACTACCGGGAATGTTTTCATCGGCTCAAGGCTAATCGGCTGTTCAAGTTGGTCTACTAGTGCTGTACAAGATTGACGAGGTTTACCGTTAATCACCATTGAACAAGCGCCACATACCTCTTCTAAACAGTTCATATCCCAAGCGATTGGAGTTGTTGTCTCCCCTTTTGTATTCACAGGGTTACGACGAAATTCCATTAAAGCTGAGATCACGTTCATATTTGGACGATATGGTACTTCAAACTCTTCCACATAAGAACTGCCGTTCGGGTCATCTTGACGAGTCACTTTAAATTTTATTGTTTTTTCACTCATGATTTAACAGCTCCTTGCTTCTTTTGTGAGTAATCACGTTTACGAGGTTTAATGAGCGATGTGTCAACTTCGTCATACGTAAAGTCCGGAGCATTCGTCGCTGGGTTAAACGTCGCTTTTGTTGTTTTCAAGAAGTCTTCATCATTACGATCTGGGAATTCAGGCTTGTAATGTGCTCCACGACTTTCATTACGATTATAAGCTCCTAGAGTAATGACTCGTGCAAGGCTTAACATACCATCAAGTTGTCTTGTGAATGATGCACCTTGATTGCTCCATTTAGCTGTATCATTAATGTTAATATTTTTGTAACGCTCCATTAATTCTTGAATCTTTTCATCTGTTTTAAGAAGCTTTTCATTATAACGTACAACTGTAACGTTATCCGTCATCCATTCTCCAAGCTCTTTGTGAAGAATATAAGCATTTTCCTTACCATCCATTTTCATGATGTTTTCGTATGCTTCTTGTTCTTTTTTCGCTTCACCATCAAATAGAGAAGAAGACATTGCTTCTGCAGATTTTTCAAGACCGTTCATATACTCAATTGCTTTTGGTCCGGCTACCATACCACCATAAATGGCAGATAGTAATGAGTTAGCTCCTAAACGGTTCCCACCATGTTGCGAGTAATCACACTCACCTGCTGCAAATAATCCAGGGATGTTTGTCATTTGATCGTAATCAATCCACATTCCACCCATTGAATAGTGAACAGCTGGGAAGATTTTCATTGGTACTTTACGTGGATCATCACCCATGAATTTCTCATAGATTTCAATAATTCCACCAAGCTTAATATCAAGTTCTTTTGGATCTTTATGAGATAAATCAAGGTATACCATGTTTTCACCGTTAATACCAAGCTTTTGCTCAACACACACATCAAAGATTTCACGCGTTGCGATATCACGTGGTACAAGATTACCGTATGCAGGATATTTTTCCTCTAAGAAGTACCAAGGCTTACCATCTTTATACGTCCAAACTCGTCCACCTTCACCACGTGCAGATTCACTCATTAAACGAAGCTTATCATCACCAGGGATAGCAGTTGGGTGGATTTGTATGAACTCACCATTTGCATAGTGAACACCTTGTTGGTAAAGCTTAGCAGCTGCATATCCAGTGTTGATTACAGAGTTTGTCGACTTACCAAAGATAATTCCAGGCCCCCCAGTTGCCATAATAACTGCATCTGCAGGGAAGCTTTTAATTTCAGATGACTTTAAATCTTGGGCTGTAATCCCGCGACAGGTACCTTCATCATCAACAATCGCTGATAGGAATTCCCATCCTTCATATTTCGTTACAAGACCACTTGTTTCATGACGACGAACTTGCTCATCAAGTGCATACAATAATTGTTGTCCAGTAGTCGCCCCAGCAAATGCTGTACGGTGATGCTGAGTTCCACCGAAACGACGGAAGTCTAATAAGCCTTCAGGAGTACGGTTAAACATAACACCCATACGGTCCATTAAGTGGATAATTCCTGGTGCTGCTTCTGTCATCGCTTTAACAGGAGGTTGGTTAGCTAAGAAGTCTCCTCCATAAACCGTATCATCAAAGTGTTCCCAAGGAGAGTCACCTTCCCCTTTTGTATTTACTGCACCATTAATTCCGCCCTGTGCACACACAGAGTGAGAACGTTTTACTGGTACCAATGAAAATAGATCAACTGGCACACCTTTTTCTGCTACTTTAATTGCCGCCATCAGACCAGCTAGTCCGCCTCCGACAACAATAACTCTGCCTTTACTCATTCTGATCCACCCCTTAAATGTTTGCTAAGTCTGGATTAATGAATGCTAGGATTGCACGAATCCCTACAAACGTTAATGCTAAGAAAATACCGATCGTTACGTATGTTGCAATTTTTTGTGAACGTGGTGTTACAGTAAGACCCCAAGATACAGCAAAGGACCATAATCCATTAGCAAAGTGGAATGTAGCTGCCACGACCCCTAAAATATAGAACGCTAGCATAAATGGACTACTTAGAATATCTGCCATCATATTGTAGTTAACTTCAGCACCAAAAGCGGCTGCGATACGCGTTTCCCAAACATGCCATGCGATAAAGATTAATAGGAAGATACCTGATGTACGTTGTAGACGGAACATCCAGTTACGGAAGAAACCATAACGTACTGTATTGTTTTTTGCTTGGAATGCAATATAGATACCATAAATAGCGTGGTATAAAAGTGGAATGAAAATAATGAAGATCTCAAGCGCATAACGGAAAGGCAAGCTCTCCATGAAATGTGATGCTTGGTTAAATGAACTAGCGCCTCGTGTAGCAAAATGATTGACAACTAGATGTTGTACTAAGAATAATCCCACGGGAATTACACCTAGTAAGGAATGTAACTTACGATTAAAAAATTCTCGATTACCGGCCATACCTTTGTCCCCCCACAATTGTTTTTTGTCCTACCCATACTCTTTTACCCTGTGTACTTTCTCTCTTTTTCCGTATAACGTGTACCTCCCCACTGCGAAAACAACGTGATATGGAAATTCAACTAAATTTGTGAAACTTACGTAAAGTTTCTGTGAAAAAAATCCGACAAATTAATTGTACTCCCATCAGATTCCTTCGTCAAGAAAACGTATACAAGCTATTTAGGTAAAGATTTCACCCCTCTCTAACCCTTATCACGTAAGAAAACCTTGATGGTTAGCGTTTTTTGTAGAAAATAGTCTGTTTATTTTAATCCTTTAAAGAAATATCCTAAAAAAAATTAAATAAAAAAATCCTGTTTACCCAATTTTTATTAGGCGCAAACAGGACTTTCATATGTTAACCAATAATAATTCGTTCCGTTGGGTACTTAAAATGACTTTTTGTTTCTCTTCGACGAATTGAGAATAAAAAGGCTATTAATCCTACTCTTCCGATAAACATCAGAATCATCAATACAAATTGACTTGGTAAGGATAGATGAGGTGTGATCCCCATCGATAATCCACACGTTCCAAACGCTGAGGCTGTTTCAAAAATAATGGCTATCAGAGCAATATCTTTTTGTCCTTCAAAAGCAACAATTAATGTGACCGCTGCAAATAGCATAACTAAAAATACGGATAGCACAATAAATGCCTTTTGACGGTCTTCTGGGTGAATCTCACGACCGAAGACTTTAACATCTTCTTTACCGAGCGCAAAGCTCTTAATGGTTAAGAACATGACGGCAACCGTTGTTGTACGAATCCCCCCACCCACACTTGATGGACTAGCTCCGATAATCATAAGTGCTGACATAAAGAGTAGAGTTGCTAGGTTAAGCTCTGAGACATCCATTATAGAAAGACCACCACTTCTTGTGGTAGCAGAGTTAAAAATAGAATAAAATAATTGCTGGTGCCATTCTAGACCTACATAATAAGAGCCGGTTTCTAGAGCCCAAATGCCAACAACGCCAATTACAAATACTGCAAAATAAGTTGTTGTCGTGATTTTTGTAAATAAACTAAATTTGAAATGAGGATTTTCCTTCGAGAAATATTCCTTTAGTTCCATTAATACAGGAAATCCTATTGCACCTGCAAAAATTAAAAGAATGACGACGAGCTGAACATAATAGTCGTTTGCAAAGGGAATTAATGATTGACCTGTTACATCAAATCCCGCATTCGTAAAAGCACTCAACGCCGCAAAAGAGCCTTGGTAATAAGCTTCCCATGCAGAATCAAAATAGCGTAAATAATATGTACCTAGTATTAACGCTCCAATAAATTCAATAATTAATGCAACAAATAAAATCCCACGCATCAAATTAACAAGACCAGAGAACTTGTTTTGGTTTTGATCGACCATAATAAGCATTCGCTGTGATAAATTAATCTTCTTTCCAAAAAGCATCCATACAAATGTACCGAGCGTCATAATACCAATGCCACCTAGTTGAATGGCTAACGCAAGGAAAAATATTCCAACATAACTATAGGTTTCTGATACATTTACAACCGTCAGCCCCGTTACACTCACAGCACTTACAGAAGTAAATAGCGCCTCAGAGAATGTAACATCGACATCAGCTTTGTGAGAGATCGGTAAATAAAGCAAAATACTAAATAAAATCATTGCTAATACGTAAGAAATAATAATAATTCTAAATGGGGATAGAAATTGACTTAAACCTAATTTCATATATGTAGTACCTCCGCATTCATTCGCGCTTTAGTATACCACTTTCACCTTTTAGAAACTAGAATTCCTAGGAAAAAAGTAAGTACTATCCATATCGTTCCCCTAAAATACCATAAAGTCTTCGAGAGAATCCATCTATATTCATTTGGACAGCTACTGCTTCACCTTTTATAATATAAGAAGAGGAGAGGTGTTTTCTACATGGAACCTAGACAAGAAACATTTGGGTACGAATTGCTTAGAAATGATGTCTTAAAAGAGGTATTCGGACAAGAGTATGATTCAATTTTGTATTGGGTCGGTAAATCCATTGCCCGAAAATATCCATTACATACGATAGAAGAAGTCATTGAATTTTTTAATGACGCGAACTGGGGTAACCTTACCCTTGTTAAAGAAAAGAAAAATGAACGACACTTTGAGTTAGAAGGAGAATGGATGAAAAAAAATGACACCAGATGCTATCAACTAGAAGCTGGTTTCCTAGCTCAACAAGTCGAAACGTGGCTGTCCTCTTTTACTGCTGCTACTCAAACAAAGAAAAAGGGTATTGTTCATCTACAAATTGAATCTGACTTGCAAGACTCGCTCGCTCTTTAACAAAAAACGATGCTTTCTAAGCATCGTTTTTTGTCTACTAAGCCGATTACACAAGTTGTTTTTCGGGTGCCTCTGCAAGCACTTCATCTAATTTAAATACATCGTGTAAGACCTCAACAGCCATTACCATATCATCTTCCGATACGACTGCTGACACTTTAATCTCTGAAGTGCTCACCATCTTGATAAAGATATCGTTTTTAGCTAACGCTTCAAACATTGTTGCAGCAACGCCAGGGTTTGAGATCATGCCAGACCCCACAATGGATACTTTTGCTAGTTCCTCTTCATGATGAAGGGTTTCGAATTCTAATTCCTCTTTCGCTTGCTCTAGGCATGCTACCGTGTCTTTTAATGAACATTGCGTAATTGAAAAAGATATGTTCACGTGATTGGCATCATATTGATTTTGGATAATAATATCTACATTAACCCCATGGCTTGATAGGATTGAAAAAAGTTTAGGTAGGGTATCAATTCGGTTCGGCAATCCTGCTACCGTTATTTTTGTTACATCATTTTCAAACGCAATTCCGCGCACCACTAAATTCTTTTCCACTGTTACTACCTCCTCTATCATTGTTCCTGCTTCTTCTACCATGCTTGATGCAACCATTAAAGGAACATCATAATTTTTCGCAAATTCTACAGCCCGAGGGTGTAACACTCCAGCACCAAGGTTAGCCATTTCTAACATTTCATCATAAGAGATCGCTTGTAGTTTTCTCGCTTTCGCCACATAACGAGGATCGGTTGTAAAGACTCCAGTTACATCCGTATAAATTTCACAACGATCAGCTTTTGTCGCTGCTGCTAGTGCAACAGCTGTTGTATCTGAGCCTCCGCGCCCCAAAGTAGTAATACTTCCATCTTCCATCATGCCTTGAAATCCAGCTACAACAAGTACTTTGCCTGCTTCAAGTTGTTCGTTCAAACGAGCAGAGTCAATTTCACGTATTCTAGCATTACCATGGTTCGCTTCGGTTAGGATTCCAGCCTGGCCTCCTGTATAGGAAAGAGCATCCACTCCTCTTTTTTGAAGAGCCATAGTAAGTAAGGCAATCGTTACTTGCTCACCTGTAGTAAGTAGCATATCCATTTCTCTTTTACTTGGATTTTTTGTAATGTCATTCGCTAGTTGAACGAGCTGATCTGTTGACTTCCCCATAGCCGATACAACGACGACCACCTCGTTTCCGTCTTCAACTACTCGTGCTACTCGATTGGCGACATTCTCGATTTTCTCTACAGAACCAACTGACGTTCCACCATATTTTTGTACAATCCTTGCCATTTTCCTCATCCTCTCAATCTCTTCACGCGCGATACATTTGATCGACTGGATGTGCTATACCTTTAATGCGTACAAAAAAAAGCAACAATAAGGAAAACCCCTCACCGTTGCTTGTCATACCGTACAGGTACCACACTACTCCCTTTCTCACGTGAGATAGTTCTCCACAAGACTATTGGGTATAGTCAGGTGACAGCCTTATCCTTTTTTAGGATAAGTCCAGCATGTATGGTTATGAGGGCCCTACACACTTCGGCGAATTCCCCTTTCAACTAGCGTCGTTAAACCTCATCGTTCTCGACTAGTGTACTCTTGGTTTTCGCTCCTCTACCATCACTTCATTTTTGAAGTGCGGCATATTTAATTGTTTTTCATTTTAGCAGATGAAGATCACTCGTGCAAGAAGTAATTTATTGACCTTCATGTAATTTTTCATAAATAGCCTCCGCTACTTTCTGCGGGATCCCTTGCATCTTCAATTCCTCCACGCTCGCCTCTTTCATTTTCTTAACGGAACCAAAATGCTTTAGGAGCTGTCGCTTTCGTTTTTCTCCTACTCCCTCTATATCGTCTAGCACTGACTGAAAGAACGTCTTTGATCTTGTTTGCCTGTGGAACGTAATCGCAAATCGGTGGACCTCATCTTGAATACGTTGCAACAAATAAAATTCATGACTATCTCTTTTGAGCGAGACTAGAGAGGGCGGGTCTCCCATTAATAATTGAGAAGTGCGATGCTTTTCATCTTTGGCAAGCCCACATACAGGTATAGAAAGGCCTAATTCATCTTCAATAATCTCTTGTGCTGCCGCGATTTGTCCCTTCCCCCCATCAATGACAATTAAATCTGGGAGGGGGAGATCTTCTTGTAATAACCTAAAATACCGTCTTCTTACCACTTCACGCATCGACCCATAATCATCCGGGCCTTTTACTGACTTGATCTTGTACTTGCGGTAATCTTTTCGACTAGGCTTCCCATCTAAAAACGTGACCATTGCCGATACAGGATCGGTCCCTTGAATATTAGAATTATCAAAGGCTTCAATTCGATATGGCGTTGCAATCCCCATTGCCTCACCAAGTCGTTCAACTGCCTTAATTGTTCGGTCTTCATCTCTCTCGATTAACGAGAACTTTTCCTGTAAGGCAGCTTTTGCATTTTGATTAGCAAGATCAAGCAGCTCTTTTTTTCTGCCTCTTTTAGGATGATTTGTTTTAACTTCTAATAATTGCTCAACAAGCTCACGGTCTATATCTTCTGGTACTAATATTTCTGCAGGCTTAATGTGTTCCTTTTGCAGATAAAATTGACCAACAAACGTCAGAAGGTCATCTTTTGCTTCTTTATAAAAAGGAAAAATGGAAACATCTCGCTCAATTAATTTTCCTTGACGTACAAAAAATACTTGTACACACATCCATCCTTTATCATAGGCAAATCCAAACACATCACGATTGATATGATCGTTAATCGTCATCTTCTGTTTTTCCATGACCGCATCCATGTGCTGAAGTAGGTCGCGTAACTCTTTTGCTCTTTCAAAATTTAAGTCCTCAGAAGCCTTCATCATTTTGTCAGTAAGGTCTTGCTTAATCTCATCGTGACCTGACCGCAAAAATTTTGTGATCTCTTGAACCATTTCTTGATTCTGTTGTTTTGTGACTGTATAGACACAAGGAGCTAAACACTGTCCGATATGATAATACAAACATACTTTATCAGGCATCGTACGACATTTACGCAATGGGTATAGGCGATCTAATAATTTCTTTGTTTCATTTGCAGCACCTGCATTGGGATAAGGTCCAAAATATTTTCCGCCATCCTTTTTAATAGACCTTGTCGTAATCAAACGAGGATGCTCTTCATTCGTAATTTTTAAGTACGGGTAAGACTTATCATCTTTTAGCATGACATTATATTTAGGATCATGCTTTTTAATTAAATTCATCTCTAAAATGAGCGCCTCAATATTTGAAGAAGTCATAATATATTCAAAGTCAACAATCTCGCTGACTAAACGTTGAGTTTTCGCGTCATGTGACCCTGTGAAATAGGATCTCACACGATTCTTTAATACTTTTGCTTTTCCTACATAGATAATCGTACCTTGACGATCTTTCATTAAATAACAGCCAGGCTGATCAGGCAAGATCGCTAGCTTTTCCTTTAATTGATTCACTGTAACGTCTCCCCTCTCATAGGCTGTAAACATACGTTCTTATTCTCTATTGTTAGCGACAACCTTTAAAATATCAAGTGAAAACCATTAAAAAATCGCGTTCTCAAAGTGAGAACGCGATTTCGGTTCGAATTATAGGTGTTTGTTTAATAGCTCTGCTAATGCTTCCTTCGGTTGGAAACCTACAACTTGATCCACTACTTCGCCGTCTTTGAAAACAAGTAGAGTTGGGATACTCATAACACTGTATTTACCAGCTGTTTCTTGATTTTCATCAACATCAAGTTTAGCGATTTTAACTTTGTCGCCCATTTCAGCATCTAGTTCTTCAAGAACAGGTGCAATCATTTTACAAGGTCCACACCAAGGTGCCCAAAAATCTGCAAGGACAACTCCCTCGCTTGTTTCATTTGCAAACGTTTGATCAGTTACATTTACTATAGCCATTGTAAAAGCCTCCTTTAAATCTCAACAAATTAATTTACAGTATGATTATACCATTTGCGATCTTGAATGGCGAATAAGTTGCTTGATCTTATCATTCTCATACTTCTAATAAGATAACCTAAATAGTTTTCTTCAAACCTTTTTAAAAAGAAAGAAAGCTCACGCGTCCATGAGCTTCCCCTTCATTGATCTTTAGTTTGAAACTAGAGCACTTTTTAGCTCTTCTGTTAAAATCGGAATGATCTCAAATAAGTCACCGACAATTCCGTAATCAGCTACTTCAAAGATCGGTGCTTCTGGGTCTTTGTTAATCGCTACAATGACCTTAGAGTTCGACATCCCCGCTAAATGCTGAATCGCACCTGAGAGTCCAACGGCGATATAGAGATCTGGCGTCACGACTTTCCCCGTTTGACCAATTTGGAGCGCATAGTCACAATAGTCCGCATCACACGCACCACGTGAAGCACCTACTGCCCCACCTAATAGATCGGCTAGCTCTTGAAGCGGTTCAAAGCCTTCTTTGCCTTTGACTCCACGTCCACCAGCTACAATTACTTTTGCTTCGGAAAGATCGACCCCACCAGTTGCTTTACGGACAACATCCTTAATCACCGTACGTAAATCTTTCAAATCAACCGTGAGTGTAGACACATCGCCACTTCTTGATTCATCTTTCTCAAGTGGTACGATATTGTTTGGACGAATTGTCGCAAACAAAACCCCATCATTTACTTTCTTTTTCTCAAAAGCTTTCCCAGAGTAGATTGGACGTGTAAAGACAGCATCTCCACCGTCCATTTCAACTGAGATCGCATCTGAAATTAGGCCAGCACCAAGCTTCATCGCCAGGCGTGGTGATACGTCTTTACCAAGGGATGTATGACCAAGCAATACGCCCTCTGGATTTTCTACATCAAGAACTTGAAGCAATGCTTGTTGATATGCGTCTGTTGTGTACGTTTTTAGATCGGCATGGTTGACCACGATCACACGGTCAGCACCGTAGTGAATCAGGCTATCAGCTAAACCGCTTACATCCTCTCCTAAAAGAACCCCTACAACTTCTCCGCCTTCTGCTACTTCTTTCCCTGCAGCGACCGCTTCATATGATACGTTACGTAATTCTCCGTCACGAACTTCTCCAATTACAAGTACTTTCTTTGCCATGATAATCCCTCCAATTAAATGACTTTTGCTTCAGATTTTAGAAGTGAAACGAGTTCCTTCACTTGCGTTTGTGGGTCACCCTCTAATTGTTTACCTGCTTGCTTATCTGGTGGTAGGAAAATGTCAAGTGTCGTTGTTTTTGCTTCCACATCTTCTTCTTCCAAATCAAGATCATCTAAATCAAGTGTTTCTAATGGCTTCTTCTTCGCTTTCATGATGCCTGGTAAAGATGGGTAACGTGGCTCATTTAACCCTTGTTGAGCCGTTACAAGAACTGGTAGTGAGACTTCAAGTGTTTCTTCGTCCCCTTCTACATCACGAACGATTGTTGCTTGACCATCTGCAACATCAAGCTTTGTAATCGTTGTCACTTGTGGGATATCTAATAGTTCTGCTACACGAGGTCCAACTTGTCCGCTTCCTCCATCAACAGCTACATTACCGCCTAAAATGATGTCATACTCTTGTTCTTTTAAGTACGCTGCAAGCATAGTTGCAGTTGTAAACTGATCAAGCTCTTCCACATCTTCACTATCAAGTAATACGGCCTTATCAGCACCCATCGCAAGAGCGGTACGAAGTTCTTTTTCTGCTTCTTCTTCTCCTACTGTGACAACGGTTACTTCCCCGCCGTGCTCATCGCGAAGGACAATCGCTTCTTCAATCGCATACTCATCATATGGGTTAATAATGAACTCTGCGCCACCCTCATCAATTCGACCGTTTGAGATCGCAATTTTTTCCTCTGTGTCAAATGTACGTTTCATTAAGACGAAAATATTCATGCTTTATTCCCTCCTAGAATTAGTAAACTTATTTATTTTGAAATTTAGGTGCTCGTTTCTCAATGAAAGCCTGGATGCCTTCTTTTCCATCTTCTGAATCAAATGCTAAACCAAATAATTCGGCTTCTCGCTTGGCGCCATCCTTGTATTGTTCATCAATGCTATATTGAAGTAAATCAAGGGTTAAGCGAGTGGTTACTGTGCTTTTTTTTGCGATTTTTTTCGCAAGAGCTTTAGCATCATCAATGAGCGCTTGCTCAGAATGAGTCGAATTAACAAGACCTAATGTTTTTGCCTCAGACCCTGTAATCGGATCACTTGTCAAAAGCATCTCGGTCGCTTTAGCACGCCCCACATATTGTGGTAAACGTTGACTGCCGGCAAAACCCGGTATAAGTCCAAGTTGCAACTCAGGTAACCCTAGTTTTGCATCTTCAGTTGCTAGACGAATATGACAAGCCATCGCAAGCTCTAACCCTCCACCAAGCGCTGCACCATGAATAGCAGCGATAACTGGTTTCTTAAATGACTCAATTCGATCAAATAGATCTTGACCTTGAAGAGCTAATTTGGTGAACATTGCACCATCTTCTACCTCTGTAAACTCTTTGATATCTGCTCCAGCTGCAAAGAACCTTCCTTCACCCATGAGCAAGACAACATGAACGTCATTATCTTGTTCAATTTGAGTGAACGCTTCATCAAGTTCAGATAGAACGCCACGTGATAAGGCATTTGCTGGTGGGCGAGCTAAGGTAATCGTCGCAATATGTTCACTCACATCAAGCTTGATATACTCCATATCTTCCACTCCATTCTTATCTACCTTTTGCAAAACCCTCCCAAAAGCATTTGGTGTAAGGGTTTTGCTAAAGCTGTAAGGTCATACTTGCAGTCTTTCATGACCCAATTTGTCACCACTTCATCTAGCGTTCCAAAAATCATTTGGCGCGCTAATCGGTTATCTAAATCAGGATCAAAGTATCCGCTTTCTTTCCCTTCAGTAATTAATTCGTCCATAAGAGTTAAATACCCTTTTAAGATGTCATTAATTTTTAATCTAAGATCTGTATTTGATTGGCGAAGCTCTAATTGTGTTACGATAGCTAACTGCTTATCTGCTTCTAATTGTTCAAAGTGCATCGTCATTAAAAGAAGAAATTTCTCTTCAACGGTTTGACAAGTAGCAATCTTTGTTCTGATCGTGTCAACAAAACGCCCCATCTTTTCTTCAAAAAGAGAAGTCAAAATAGCTTCTTTATTTTTGAAGTATAAATAGATTGTTCCATCTGCTACCCCTGCTTCTCGGGCAATCTTTGCAACTTGTGCTTGATGATAACCATGTTTGGCAATAACCGTTACCGCTGCATCTATAATCTGGTTGTATTTAGGTCCTTTTTTCTTTCCCACTTGTGTCTCCCCTTTAAAATGAATGAGTATTCATTCATATCTATTATTCTAGAGGAAAAAACCTAGACTGTCAATCCACCATTTTTTTATGCAGTGGTTATTAGCTAGACCTTTCTTTATTTAATGCAGATGTCTTCTCTTTTTCTTCTTCAATTAGAACACGTTTTAAAATCTTACCGACAATTGTTTTTGGTAGGTCTTCGCGGAATTCATATAGCCTTGGGACTTTATAGGCCGCTAAATTCTTACGACAATATTGATTCAATTCCTTCTCAGATAGTTGTTTGCCTTCTTTTAAAACGACAAATACTTTTACTGTTTCACCACGATACTCATCAGGAACCCCAATTGCAACTGCTTCTTGAATGTCTTCATGGTTGTACAGTACTTCTTCAATTTCTCTTGGGTAAATATTAAATCCACCTGCAATGATCATATCCTTTTTCCGATCAACGATATAGAAATAGCCTTCTTCATCCATATAGCCCATATCCCCTGTTAGGAGCCAATCATCTTGCATCGTTGCAGCAGTTTCTTCAGGACGATTCCAATAGCCTTTCATTATCTGCGGCCCTCGGACTGCAAGCTCTCCAACTTCTCCTTGATTAGCTGGTTCACCAGTTTCCATTGATAAAATCGCAGCTTCCGTGTTTGGCCAAGGTAACCCAATACTTGACTGTCGACGTTCTCCCCACAGTAAATTACAATGAGTAACAGGAGAAGCTTCCGTTAAGCCATAACCTTCTACAAGACGCCCACCTGTTAATTCTTCAAATTGTTGTTGGATTTCCGCTGGTAGAGATGCCGAACCACTGATACACGCTTCGATGGAAGAAAGATTATACTTTTTCACATCAGGATGATTAATCAACCCAATATACATTGTTGGTGCACCAGGAAAAATGGTGATTTTCTTTTTGCTAATTAATTTCAAAACTTGCTTTGGATCAAAACGAGGAACGATGTGTAGGGCATTCCCATTCATTAGTGTTAAATTCATAGACACAGTCATCCCATATACATGAAAGAAAGGTAACACGGCTAATGTACGTTCTTGTCCTTCTTTCATCTTATACATCCAGTGACGACATTGGATTGTATTTGCAACTAGGTTACGATGAGTCAACATCACACCTTTAGCAAGCCCCGTAGTACCACCTGTATATTGTAGTAACGCTAAATCCTCCCGTGGATCAATCTCCACATCAGGTCTCTTGTCATTCCCTTTTGTAACAAATGAAAGAAATGGATGAATCGTGCTTGAATACTCAACATTCACAGTCATCTTTGTGTTCTTTTTCTGAATAAAAGGGTAGATCAAATTTTTAGGAAAAGGCAAGTAATCCTTGATAGCGGTTACAATAACATGTTCAACAGAAGTCGCATTCTTTACCTTCATTACTCGTGGGTACAGCAAATCTAAGCATAAAATGATTTTGGCACCCGAATCAGATAACTGATGCTCTAATTCGCGCTCTACATAAAGAGGATTTGTTTGTACAACAACTCCTCCTACAAGCAACGTTGCAAAATAAGCAATGACTCCTTGTGGACAGTTTGGCAACATAATGGCTACGCGTTCGCCCTTCTTCAAGCCTAAAGATTGAAGATGATTGGCGAGTCTTCTTACTTCTAAGTCAAATTGACTATATGTAAGTGACTTCCCCATAAATTCTAATGCCGTATTGTTCGGGTATTTATGTGCAGCTTGCTCTACTAATTCATGTAGTGAAACATTAGGATACTCAATACTTGCCGGAATTTCCTCGTGATAACGTCCAACCCATGCATGTTCGGTTAATGTCGACATTAAATTGGCCTCCTCATCGCTCCCCTCTCTTACTTAACAATTCCTCTCTCTTTTCTATTGTAATGAATATTGATTCATTTTTAAATAGATTTTTGTGATTTTTTAAAATTTTCCTGCTTTATCGTCGAATAATGTCTACATCAACCATTTTCATCCAATAAAAACCTGCCCAATTTTGGACAGGTTTTACTCATAGAGTTATAAAATTATTGATTGCTAACTTTATTCTCTTCATGTTTCTTTTTTTCTTCCTCGACAAGGACACGTCGTAAAATTTTTCCGACAAGAGTCTTCGGTAACTCTTCTCTAAATTCATATAACTTTGGAACTTTAAATGCAGCAAGATGTTTACGACAAAATTGATCTAGCTCCTCTTCGGTCACTGACTTGCCTTGCTTTAGAACAATAAAGGCTTTTACTGTTTCGCCTCGATACTCATCAGCAACCCCAATTGTAACCGCCTCTTGAATAGCGTCATGCTCATATAACACTTCTTCAATCTCACGTGGATAAATATTAAATCCACCAGCTATTATCATATCTTTTTTACGATCGACAATATAGAAGTATCCGTCATCATCCATGTAACCCATGTCCCCAGTGAGGAACCAATCATCCTTGAATACTTTAGCCGTTTCCTCTGGTCGATTCCAATAACCTTTCATAACTTGAGGCCCACGTATGGCAATTTCTCCAACCTCGCCAATGTCTGCCTTCTCACCAGTTTCTGCTGAAATAATAGCTGCATCTGTATCAGGCCAAGGCACTCCAATACTTCCTGTTCTACGCTCACCCCAAATTGGGTTAGAGATGGCAACTGGAGACGTTTCCGTCAAACCATATCCTTCAACAAGCTTTCCTCCAGAAAGCTTTTCAAATTTCTGTTGAACTTCAAGTGGTAGTGGAGCTGCTCCACTTAAGCATGTTTCAATGGAAGACAGATCATATTTTTGAATATCAGGATCATTAATTAATGCGACATACATCGTTGGCGCGCCTGGGAACAAAGTAACTTTTTGCTTTTGAATCGTCTTCAGTACATCCTTCACTTCAAACTTCGGCAGGATGACCGTTGTTAAACCTCCCATAATGGAGAAGTTCATAATGATAGTCATTCCATACACGTGAAAGAAAGGCAAAGCCGCTAACATCTTTTCTTGTCCTGGTCGCATTTTGTACATCCAAGCCATACATTGAGATGTATTAATAACTAGGTTTGCATGCGTCAGCATTACACCCTTAGCCGGTCCAGTCGTCCCACCTGTATACTGCAATAATGCCAAATCTTCTTTAGGATTTATATCGACTTGAACTTCTTTGGTAGAGCCCTTCCCCAGAAAATCCTTAAAAGCTAAAGTATGCTTATCATACTCAACTTCGACTTTAATTCCCATTTTCTTTTTTTGTACAAGTGGATACAAGAGATTCTTTGGGAATGGTAAGTAATCTTTAATACTGGTGACGATGACATGTTCTAAACTTGTTTTACTTCTGACAGCTTGCACTCTAGGAAATACTAAATCAAGACAAATAATAACCTTTGCTCCAGAATCCACAAGCTGATGCTCTAGCTCTCTCTCAACATATAATGGATTCGTTTGAACAACTATTGCCCCAATCATTAAAGCACCATAATAACTAATGACGGACTGCGGGCAATTCGCAAGCATAATCGCTACTCGGTCACCTTTCTTCACACCAAGTGATTGCAATTGGTTAGCAAATTGTTTAGCTTGATCATAAAGCTCTTCATAGGTTAACTCTTTTCCTAAAAAATGCAATGCTGATGTTTTAGCATATCGGCTAGCAGCTTGCTTTAAGTATTCATGGAGCGCCTTATCCTCATATGAGATCGTATGAGGAATTTCCTCTGGATAATGTTTAAGCCAAATTTTGTCTTCTGGTGTCATAACAGTCATCTCCTTACCCCTTTCTTCGATCTCCTTTCTCGTGTGCCACTCTCCTCTACTACTATTGTATTGTAATCGCTTACAAATTTGTATCTTTTTTTTATAATTTTCTGAACTTTTTTCCTAGTCCGCTCTTACTTATAAATAAAAACCGTGTGAATATCCTTTCACACGGCCAATTCTTCTTATGATGCAGCGAAAAAAATCATATAGATAATGCCAGCTAAAATAAACGCACCACAGCAAACATATAAAATTTTCATTAACGTTTCCATCTAATTCTCCCCCCTACACCTATCTACTAATAATACTTGCACCGATCACATAGGAGAGACCAATAGAGATGACCATGGCGATAAAGCCTACTGCACGATTATCACGAGCAATTTCTTCATCCACTTTAAAACTCGGGGTTAGAAATTCAAATATGAAATAGCTGAATAGTAGTAACGCAAATCCTAACACTCCCCAACCGAGCATCATTAATAATGAATCAGAGTACTCAATCGAATGTCTGAAAATATTGGCTACTCCAAATATCTTTCCACCTGTAGCTAAGGCAACAGCAATATTTCCTTTTTTGATTTCTTCCCAATTTTTGTATTTTGTCACCGTTTCAAAAATGGTGAGAAAAACAATAAGCGCTAATAATGACACGCTATAATAAGCTGCTGTTTTCATTAATTCAAGCTCTAAAAGTGCTTCCATATTGATCTCCTTATTTATTTCAATTCAATAACGGTATTACCAAGTCCGCCTTCATTCATTCCACCATCTCGTGCAGTTTTCACTCTCGGATGTTGCTTTACTAATTGTTTCACACCTTTTCTAAGCGCACCTGTTCCTTTACCATGGATGATTGAAACTTGATGATACCCTGCTAAAAGGGCATCGTCGATATATTTTTCAACTTTTAACATCGCATCTTCATAACGTTGTCCGCGAAGATCAAGTTCTGGTTTTACATGATGGTCGCTACCTCTTACAGTTGCAAGTGGCTTTGTTTCAATTGGCTTTGGTCGATCAAGTAATTGAAGGTCGTCTGCTTTTACCTTCATTTTCATAATACCAATTTGTACGTTAAATTCTTTCTCATTGATTTTATCAATAACATGACCTTTTTGTCCGAAGCTTAATACTTTTACATCATCGCCTACTTGAATAGTTTGTTTAGCTTTTGCTTTTGCAGCTTCCCTCTTCACTTTCTTTTGCTTATCTGTAAGCTTAGGCACAGCATCTTCCAAATGCTTTTTTGCATCTATCAGCTGATGTTCTTTAACTTGTAAGCCTTCTTTCTGCATTTCTCTAAGTTCGCCAATAATAAATTCAGCTTCCTCTTTGGCTGAATGAAGTGCAGCAGTTGCTTTTTCTTCTGCCTCTTTTAACACACGCTCTTTCTCTTCTTCTAATTGATCAAGTTGAGCCATTAACTCACGACGAAGAGACTCTGCTTCTTTTCTAATGGAGCTTGCTTCATTCCAGTCGGATTCAGCTGACTTTTGACTTGTCTCAAGAGAGGCAATCATATTTTCAATTTGATTCGTCTCACTATCAATTTGTTCTTTGGCCATATCAATAATTCGCTCGTCTAAACCAAGTCTCCTTGAAATAGCAAACGCATTACTTCTTCCTGGAATTCCAATTAGAAGACGATACGTAGGACGCAAGGTTTCAACATCAAATTCTACACTGGCATTGATTGCCCCTTCACGATTATAGGCATATCCTTTTAATTCGCTGTAGTGGGTTGTAGCTACCACACATGCGCCACGCTTATAAACATCATCCAATATTGAAATTGCTAAAGCTGCTCCTTCTGTTGGGTCTGTTCCTGCACCAAGCTCATCAAATAATACAAGACTTTGGAAGTCAACTTTATCTAGAATATCTACAATGTTTGTCATATGACTTGAAAAGGTACTTAAACTTTGCTCAATGGACTGTTCATCCCCAATATCTGCAAATACTTGCTTAAATACAGCCATCTCAGATTCTTCATCGACTGGGACATGTAACCCTGATTGAGCCATTAAAGTAAGGAGTCCTACCGTTTTCAAGGTAACCGTTTTACCACCAGTATTCGGACCTGTGATGATCAGAGAACGATATTGATCCCCTAGCTCAACCCCAATAGGAACAACTTCTTCATCTGACAACAATGGATGTCTTGCTCGCTTTAATTGAATATATCCGCGGTCATTTAGTATAGGAGCCGTTGCTTTAATTCTCTTCGCATAATGAGCTTTAGTGAAAATAAAATCAAGAGCAGCTAACTGTTCGAGATTAATTAAAATTACCCCTGCATGCTCTGAAACGAGAGCTGAAAGTTCAGCTAAAATACGTTCGACCTCATGCGCTTCTTTCACCCTTGCTTCACGTAATTGATTATTGATTGTCACTATTGCTTGTGGCTCAATAAATAATGTCGCACCTGAAGCAGACTGATCATGTACAATCCCTCCAAATGCACTGCGGTACTCTTGTTTGACTGGAATCACAAAGCGATCATTACGAATCGTCACGATCGCATCGGAGAGCATTTTTTGTGTATTTGAAGAGCGGGTGATGCTCTCTAATTTAGAACGTACAGCTGACTCGAAGCTTCTTACTTGTTGACGGATCGTACGTAATGTTGCGCTAGCTGAATCTAACACATGGCCATTATCATCAATACATTGTTTAATAGCTCGTTCTATATCCGTTAAAGGCTCTATTTGACCTGTGTACTCATACAATAATGGCAGTTCTATTTCTTCCTCTTCTACCATGGCTTCAATAAACTTTTTTAATTGTCGCCCTCCATAAATCGTGCTTGCAATTTCGATTAATTCACTTGCGGCAAGCGCCCCACCAATTTGTGCTCTTTTAGCGTGAGCCGTCACATCAAAGATCCCTCCAAGAGGCACATGGCCCTTTAAACGAAGTACAGTTGTTCCTTCTGACGTTTCTTTTTGCATACGAACAACATCTTCAAGTTCCGTATGAGGCTGTAGGGAATCAACAAGCCGTCTTCCTAGAGAAGAAGCAACATGTTCTTGCAGCTGCTTTTTCATTTTACTATATTCTAATACCCGTAATACCCGGTCCATATCGTTTACTCCTTTATTTAACCGTCCGCCTAAAACAACCCTAGTGGTGACGATTTAAAAATGATTGTACGTCCTTGCATGTCCACATGTTAAGAATGCTCTCTTTTTTTAGCATGGCTCTTCTTGCTTGTGATACACCAAATTTCATATCGTCTAATCCTTCTATATGGTGGGCATCCGTATTAATTGAAATCGTTACTCCTTGTTCAGCAGCTTTCTTTAGCCATTCTGCTGATAAGTCCAGTCTATTGGGATTAGCATTTAACTCAAGAGCTGTATTTGTTTCTTTTGCTAACCGTATTAATGCTTCAACATCGACATCATAGCCTTCTCTTCTACCAAGTACTCTACCTGTAGGATGAGCAATTAGATCAACATGATGATTCGATAAAGCTGTTTTTAACCGTTCCATAATCACTTCTTGTTTTTGTGAAAAAGAAGAATGAATAGACGCAATCACAAAGTCTACTTCTTCCAAAATCGAATCGTCGTAATCGAGCGTGCCATCTGGAAGGATATCCATTTCAATTCCCGTAAAAATAGTAAAGTCTTCATATCTCTCATTCAATTCACGAATTTTTTTATGCTGAGCCTTTAATCGTTCTTCTGTTAACCCGTTAGCTACTTTTAAGTACTTAGAATGATCAGTGATGGCAATGTACTCATAGCCTTTTGCTCTTGCTGCTTCCACCATTTCCTCGATCGAATGTGCCCCATCACTCCAAGTTGTATGCATGTGCAAATCACCATACACATTCTCTAGCTTAACAAAATCCTCTTCGTTCGCGTAGTACTCAACTTCTCCTTGATCTTCCCTGGCCTCTGGAGGAATAAATGCAAGGCCGAAATGAGCAAAAAACTCATTCTCATCTTTAAATGTTTTTAATTCGCCCGTTTCACTATTTTCAACACCATACTCACTAATCTTCTCTCCACGTTTCTTTGCTAACTGACGCATTTTTACGTTGTGATTTTTAGAACCAGTAAAATGGTGAAGAGTTGTAGCAAATTCCTCAGGCTTAACTAATCGAAAGTCAACAGAGATTGGAAATTCCTGTTCGATTTCAAGTGATACTTTTGTTTCCCCACTTGCAATAATCTTTCCATCATCAGACATCGCGATTAATTGATCTTTTACTTTGCTTGGTTGATTGGTTGCAATAATGAAATCAAGATCTTTGACGGTTTCACGCAAGCGGCGTAAGCTTCCTGCTCGTTGGAAGTTTTCAATATCTGTCATCGATGCAAGTTGACCTTCTATCCATGTAGCTACAGGTAGCACTAAAGGCAGAGCAAGCCTCTCAGGACGAGTCATTGCATCTTCTAATGCAGCAAGAATCTTCTCTTCTGTTTTCTTGCCAAATCCAGCTAACGTCTGTACCTTTTTATCCTCACAAGCCTGCTTTAATGTAGTCGCATCTACCACACCAAGCTCTTGATATAATTTTCCAATCTTTTTCCCACCTAAACCTTGCACTTTTAATAGCGGAATTAATCCAGGAGGCACATCCTCTGCAAGTTCACGTAATAAAGTCGATTCCCCAGTTGATTTAAGTTCATTAATGACTTCTGCTGTGCCCTTTCCTATCCCATTTAATTTTGCAGGATCTTCTATTTCGTCAATTGTACGCTCATCTGACTCTAATGCTTGAGCGGCTTTTCTATAAGCTGATATCTTAAAAGGATTCTCACCTTTAATTTCAAAGTAAATTGCAATTGTCTCTAGAGTTTTAATAACCTCTTTTTTGTTCATCATTCTATTCACCGATCCTTTCTCCTACCCACCATCATACCGATTTCTAGTAGTTAAAATCAAGAAAAGGACCCAATCATGAAGAAAGGTCTAACCTTTACATGGTTAGACCTTCCCCCTTCATTATGATCCTAAATTATTTTTAACCCACAGATCACGAATCCAGTCAGATAAGAATGGAGTGTAATTCATCATTGTTTGGGCAACGATTGATCGCTGCAACTGATCTTGAATAAGCTCAACTGGCAATAACGCTCCAACATAAAGTAAAATGAATAAAATTAAATAGGTTTCAATAAAACACAAGATCCCCCCGAGCAATCGATTGATAGAGCGCAAGATTGGTAGATGCGCAACAAAATCTAACATCGATCCTACGATGTGTAAGAGGATTTTCGTTCCGAAAAATAATAAAGCAAAAGCAATTCCAGAGTAATAAACACTTTCTCCGTTAAAGGAATTAATAATCATTCCCACAGTACTATCAGATGAGAATTGAGGATATGGAATCCACAATTGTATGTAGGCAGCAACATCTTGATAATATTTATATGCCACATACAATGCGACGATAAAGCCTACTAAATGAATCAACTGCAATATAAATCCACGTCTACGTCCTATAAAGAAGCTCATAAATAAGAGTAGAAGTAAAAGCAAACTTAACATATTATTCGTCTCCTGTCGTCCGGTTTGTTTCTGAGTTGCTAGTCACGTCTTGTTCAAGCTTCAACTGTAACTTTTTATATTCATCCACTATATTAACAGCTGTTAACACTGCTAGACGTGTTGTATCTAAATAAGGGTTTCTCTTTTTTATTTCTCTCATTTTTTGGTCAACCTCTTGCGCCACTTCTTTTAAATGTGCCGGAGATTCTTGACCGACAACCGTATAATTTTGACCATAGATTGAAACAGTTGTCCGCTGTTTTTGATTTTTCTTAGACACAAAAGAAGCCTCCTATCTCCACAATCTTCGCTCTAAAACACTAAGAGCCGACAAAATCCTTTGTTAATCATAACATGAAGCACGGTTGATGGAAATATTTCTGTTCAAACCGTTGGAAAAAAAAGAAAAATCGCGATGAAAACCACCACCTATCTAACGGTGGTGGTCAGTATTTTCTCTAAATTAATACGTTGTCAATCCTGTCAACTTCTGTAATCGATATAAAAACCTAGTCAGCCATGTTGTCTGATCTCTATACTCTTCGTAAGGAACAGTATAGTGACCTTCTTCGTTAACCCATATTGTCTCAAAATAGGAGGAGATGTCTTGGGAGAAAGAGTGACCGTTTGGTGCTTCTACCCACACATTCGTTTCCAGATTATAATCACGCAAGTTGCGACTTGTAAAGTTGGCAGAGCCACCAATAACAGTGGTGTGATCCTCACTGACTCTCGCAATGAGCTTAGGGTGATATTGCTCACCAATCGTGTCGTACCATCTCACTTCAATAGGTGCCTCTTCTAAAAGTTCTGCTGCAACAGGTCGATTGGGTAATCCTACCTTCTCCTGGCCAAAAGCATTTTCATTAGGATCTAATACTAGACGAATTTGCGCTCCACGATTAGCAGCTTCAATAAGGGAATTAATAATATTCCGATCTGATAAATAAAACATACCAAGCCATAGTTCATCCCCAGATTCTGTCTCATCAATCATCTCAAGTGTTCGCTCATATATTCTTCCTTCGGTCAGCACCCTTACCTCTACATCCCCTTCTTCCACAGGGAGAGCTTCCGCATTTGTGAGAGTGGGGCCGTTAGAAAACTCGCTCGCTGCATGCTCTGTATAGACCAGCTCATCAATAATTGGTCCGTTCACCTGAAACGCAATATTAGAATGATGAGCACTAGCATCATGTGGATTAGCAGAAGACACAATCGCTGTTCGTTCAGTTGCCACTACTTTGCGGTGATTCGCTTTCACATTAAATAATTTTAAATAAGAACGCAGCGTGACATCTGGAGCTTCTGGGCTAAAGGCATTTGGTAACCAACCATTACCTGATTGACCAAACCACTGGATAAACGTACGCCAAATTCCAGAATATAAAGGATTTGAATCACGTAACTTAGTCACATCAACAACAACGACATCAATTCCAGCGTCTTTTAATTGTTCGAAGTGTTGAGAACTATGAGACCCATAGGTTGTATTAATTTCATCTGATAAAACGAGTATTTCAATATCAGGGTTCGTTTCTTTCTTCTCAATCAAAACATCGGTCATATGTTGACTAAGCGGGGGAAAGTCGAGCTCTGGATCATAGAAGTCATTATATAAGAACATATCAAATATAATAAACTCCTCTGCTTCTATGATCGCATCTTCAATAGCTGAGAATATTTGCTGTTCTATTTGAAGAACGTCTTCTTCTAGGTCTAGGTAGGTTAAGTCATATAAGAAATCAACATCTTCTACATAGTAGGATTCACTTTCATAAGAAATTCCTTCTGGAAGTGGACGATATATTCCGTATAACGTAACAATTACTAAAATCAGTAAAATAGCGATTAGTACATAGCGCTTTTTCAGTGAAGCCACTCCCTCTCTACCTTGGCAGAATTAATAAAACCCCCACCATATAGTTTCCTCTTAGGCAGGGGTTTCAAACCAAATTATTTACGCACGAAGTGTGGCACTAATTTGTTTCTTTAATTCTTCAAGTACGTTTTCATGAACATTTGTTACTTCTTCATCTGTTAATGTTTTTTCTGGATCTAAATACGTTAAAGAGAAAGCTAATGACTTCTTGCCCTCTTCCATATGCTCTCCTTGGTATAAATCAAATAAATGAACAGCTTTTAACAATTTGCCACCAGTTTGACGAATAACCGCTTCAACTTCTCCTGCTGCTACACTTCTATCAACCACTAAGGCAATATCCCTTTGAATAGCTGGGAACCTTGGTAATGATTCATAGACAACAGGTGCCACATCTGCTGTGAGAATACTCTCTAAATCAAGCTGGACCACGTAAGTTTCTCGCAAATCTTCTTGCTTTTCTGTTGTTGGGTGTACTTGTCCAATAAAGCCAATCTCTTCATTATTAAGGATTACAACCGCAGTACGACCTGGGTGCATCTTCTCAAGCTTAGCCTGTTGGAACTTAACTTGATCTTTAAGACCCATTTCAGCAAATAGACCTTCCACAATCCCTTTGACCACAAAGAAATCTACAGGCTTTTTCTCTGCTTGCCATGGGTGTTCTTGCCACATTCCAGTAAATGCTGCCGCAACCATTTCTCTTTCTATTGGTTGAGTTGTTAATTCTTTTTCTTCGCTTGTGAAAATTGAACCTACTTCGTAAAGGTGAAGGTCGCTATTTTTACGGTTCAAATTGTATGTTAAAACATCAAATAAGTGAGGAATTAAGCTTGTACGCATCGTACTACGATCTTCACTCATCGGCATAGCTAAACGAACTGCCGTGTCAATTGGATAATCCGTTGCAAACCCTTCAGCCTTCTTAGGGCTTGTTAAAGAGTAAGTAATCGTTTGAGTGAGTCCAGCACTCTCTAAATAACGACGAACACGGCGACGCTTTTCCTGATAACGAGTAAGCACTCCTTGAGTTGTTGCCCCCTCAGGTAAAGTTGTTGGAATAGCATCATAACCATACAGCCTAGCAATTTCTTCAAACAAATCTTCTTCAATTTGAATGTCTTGTCTGCGAGTTGGAGCAGTCACTACAAGGTGATCTCCATTTTCTGCAAATGAGAATTGTAGACGGTTTAAAATCTCTTCGACATTCGTCTTTTGAATCGTAGTTCCAAGACGGTTGTTCATACGCTCTAAGTCTAGTGCCACTTGTTGTTCTTCCACAGTTAGTTCATCTGCACAAACCACACCTGAGACAATCGTACCACCTGCAAGCTCTGCGATTAGAGAAGCTGCACGCTCACCCGCTACTTTTACACGAGCAGGATCTACACCTTTTTCAAAGCGAGCACTTGAATCACTACGTAAGCCAAGATCACGGGAAGCTTTTCTTACAGTAGAAGGATTAAAGTAAGCAGCTTCAAGTAAAATGGTAGAGGTTTCTTGATTCACTTCCGAAGTCGCTCCCCCCATTACACCAGCAATCGCCATAGGCTCTTTTCCATTTGTAATAAGAAGGTGATCAGCATTTAGTGAACGCTCAACATCATCAAGTGTCACCATCTTCTCTCCATCATTTGCACGGCGTACAACAACTTCTTTAGAACCGAAACGATCATAGTCAAAAGCATGAAGTGGTTGACCATATTCAAGTAATACGTAGTTCGTCACATCTACCACATTACTAATTGGACGAATGCCAGCTGCCATCAGACGATTTTGCAACCATAATGGTGATGGACCTACTTTCACATCTTTAATAATTGTTGCACCATAATAAGGATTATCAGTGGCGTCTTCTACAGATACGCTAATATAATCGGATGCTTGTTCTTTATTTGTATCTAGCTCAATCGTTGGTAGTTCAACGTTACGATCATATAATGCAGCCACTTCATAAGCTACACCTAACATATTTAAACAGTCTGAACGGTTTGGCGTTAAGTCTAGTTCTAGAACCGTATCGTCCAAATTTAAGATAGCCAGTGCATCTGCACCTACTTCAACATCTTCACTAAAGACATAAATACCTTCTGCATAATCCTTGTGAACAAGCTTGCTTTCAATACCGAGCTCTTGCAACGAACAAATCATACCTTGGGATACCTCGCCACGTAGCTTTGCTTTCTTAATTTTGAAGTTACCAGGAAGGACTGCGCCTACTTTAGCTACAGCAACATATTGACCTGCTGCTATATTTCGTGCGCCACATACAATTTGAACTGGCTCTTCTTCTCCGACATCCACCTGACAAACATTTAACTTATCAGCGTTAGGATGTTGACTACAAGAGAGAACATACCCTACCACTACACCTTTGATGCCTTGATTCAACTCATGTACGAAGTCAATTTCAATGCCACCGCGAGTCATTTTCTCTGCGATCTCTTTTGGTGTAACGTCATCTATTTTCACGTAATCTTGTAACCATTTATAAGATACTAACATGTCTATTCCCCCTTACACCTGTTTAAATTGCGCTAAAAAGCGTACATCATTTGTATAGAAATGACGAATATCATCAATATCATATTTAAGCATCGCAAGGCGTTCTACACCCATTCCGAATGCAAAACCACTGTAAATGGTCGGATCAAATCCACTCATTTCAAGTACACGTGGATGAATCATCCCTGCTCCAAGAACTTCTATCCAACCTGTGTTCTTACATACGCGGCACCCTTCTCCCCCACACATCCCACATGAAACATCGACCTCCACAGAAGGTTCTGTAAATGGGAAGAAGCTAGGACGAAGGCGAATGCTACGATCACGACCAAAGAAGGATTGAGCAAATGCTTCAAGTACCCCTTTTAAATCACTCATGCGTACATTTTCATCAACAAAAAGACCTTCAATTTGCATAAATTGATGTGAATGTGTGGCATCATCATCATCACGGCGGAATACTTTACCTGGACAAATAATTTTCACCGGGCCTCTACCTTCATACTTTTCCATCGTACGTGCCTGTACAGGAGAAGTATGAGTACGTAATAAAAGTTCATCTGTAAAGTAAAACGAATCCTGCATATCACGTGCTGGGTGATCTTTTGGCAAATTTAATGCTTCAAAGTTATAGTAGTCTGTTTCAACTTCAGGACCTTCTGCAACTGAAAAACCTAATCCTAAAAACGCATCTTCTACTTCTTCTACTACAGCTGTTAGAGGATGACGGGATCCGGTTAATACAGGACGACCAGGTAGTGTCACATCAATGCTTTCTTTAGCTAACTTCGCCTCTACAGCTGCTGCTTCAAGTTCAATCTCTTTACTTTCAATTTTTGATTTAATGGCGTCACGAACATCATTTGCCATTTGACCAATAAGTGGTCTCTCTTCAGCAGAAAGTTTACCCATTCCACGAAGCACCTCAGTGATTGGTCCTTTCTTTCCTAAATAAGCAACTCTTACTTCTTGTAGTGCTTTCACATCTGTTGCTTCAGCAACTTGTGTTAAAGCTTGCTCTTGTAGCTCTTCTAAACGCTCACGCATGCTCATTTCCTCCTTCAGTAATTCGTCCAGTTTGGTTCCGTTCCAAAAAAGAACGCAAAAAAAGCCTTCGCCTCCCGTTAAAGGGACGAAGACTCGTGGTACCACCCTTATTTCATAATAAACCAATGGTTCATTACATTCTTCATTGTCATAACGGCTCATTGCCGGAACATCTTAACAGCTACTAGCTTGTTTTCCGATGTCTGCTCCAGAGTGAATTCAGTGCTTCCTGCCATAGAAATGCTTACAGTCTTAGACATTTCCTCCCTTTATGGTGGTGTAACACGTACTACTCTCTTTCTTAGCATGTATCTTATTTATTTGCTTCTATATTATAGATAATTTCAAGAACGTGTGCAAGCTCTCATTTACTTAACCACGCAAATAATACAAAAGAACACCAGTAGCGACTGCTACATTTAAAGATTCCGCTTGTCCATAGATCGGGATATAAATGTTTTGATTACTCTTTTCTAATAATTCACTCGACACACCTTCTCCCTCATTGCCTACAATCAAGGCAAATTCAGGTTGTGGTTCGATGGCAGTGTAGGAACTTGCCTCTGTAAGGGACGTTCCAAATACGGGTATATTTTTCTCTTTTAATTTCCCCACCCATTCCAGTAGTGAACCACGAATAACAGGCATATGAAAAATCGAACCTTGGGAAGCACGAATCACTTTGCTGTTAAATAAATCAACACTACCTTCACCAAGTATGACCCCAGTCATTCCAGCCGCATCAGCCGTACGAATCATCGTACCAATATTACCAGGGTCTTGAACTCGATCAATAAGGAGAAATTGCCCACTCAGCCTATCAAAAGAGGGTGCTTCGGGAATGGTACATACTGCCGCAATCCCTTGTGGAGTTTCCGTCTCTGAAATCTCTTTTAAAACTTGAGGGCTAACGATCACTAAATCATTCTCATCAATTTGCCACGATAGTGGTAAAACTGTTTTCTCTGTCATGATGATCATTTCGATATGGAATTTCGCTTTTAGGGCTTCTTCTACAAGGTGAAACCCTTCTATTAGAAAGCGCCCTGCTTTGTCACGTCCCTTTTTTGTATGTAGCTTCTTCCAATTTTTCACTTGCTCATTCTTTACGGAATCAATTCGTTTCATGCTCTTCTCCTTTATACGTTCATGTCCTATCACCCATCATACCGATTTTTTCACTCATAATCCAGTGTGGCTTGCGACATACTAATGCAAGCAAGAAAAATATTTCCATACTAAAGGAGCTGTTTCAAATGGGTTTTAATTTACGTGGAGCAATTATGGCTAATATTCAAGGCAGCAGTGAAGAAGAGGTCGAAGCCACCATTCTAGATGCCATTCAAAAAGGCGAAGAAAAAATGTTACCTGGTCTAGGGGTTTTATTTGAAGTTTATTGGAAAAATGCTAATGAACAAGAAAAGGATCAACTCTGCCAGCAAATTTCCCAAGGACTTCAGTAACTTTAAATAAGCGTCTAGCTCTCAGTCTTAGACTTGAACTAGACGCTTATTCATTGAAAGTCATTTAACTGTGCTTGCCTATGCCCTCACCTATAATTATTTGTTAAGACTCATTCTAAAAATCCAGCCCATCGAAATGGACTGGATCCTCTTATTAATTATACGTAATGGCTTCTACTGTTTTACTATCAAGCTTCTTAATTACTTCTACAATTAATTTAACCGTATTTTCATAATCATCTCGATGTAGCATCGCTGCATGAGTATGAATATAACGAGTAGGCACTGTAATCGATAGTGCCGGTACCCCGTTGGCAGTAAGATGGATTGCTCCAGAATCTGTGCCACCACCAGCCATTGAATCAAATTGGTATGGAATATCATGTTGATCTGCAGTGTCTGTTACAAAATCACGTAACCCTTTATGAGAAATCATCGATGCATCATATAGCACAATTTGTGGTCCATCTCCCATTTTGGCTAGTGCTTCTTTTTCCGTTACGCCCGGAGTATCTCCAGCAATCCCCACATCGACGCCAAACCCAATATCAGGTTGGATCAAATGAGCAGAAGTACGTGCTCCACGTAACCCAACTTCTTCTTGTACCGTACCCACGCCATACACAGTATTAGGGTGGTCGACACCTTTTAATTCACGCAGTACATCAATCGCAATGGCACAGCCAATGCGATTGTCCCATGCTTTAGCCATTAATAGCTTCTCATTTTTCATAACCGTGAATTCACAGACTGGAACAACGGAATCTCCTGGTCGAACACCGAATTCCATTGCTTCTTCTTTACTTGTTGCACCAATATCAATAAACATATCTTTTTTATCAACTGGCTTTCTACGAGCTTCAGCTGGCAAAATATGTGGCGGCTTTGAGCCCACTACACCAGGGATGTTCCCGTTTTTCGTCATAATTGTTACTCGTTGAGCTAGCATCACTTGCTCCCACCAGCCACCAACTGTTTGAAAGCGAAGGAAACCTTTATCATCGATACTTGTCACCATAAAACCAATCTCATCTAAATGACCAGCAACCATAATTTTAGGGCCGTCTTGTGAACCTACTTTCTTTGCTACAAGGCTTCCTAGCCCATCAGTTGTCACTTCATCAGCAAATGGAGTAATGTACTTAGACATGACATCACGAGCTTCTTTTTCGTTCCCCGGAATTCCATTAGCATCTGTTAAATCCTTTAGCATTTGCAATTTTTCATCAAGTTTTGGCATTATGTATTTCTCCCTTCGATCGTGAAAGGTACTTCATTTATACCCCCACTTTTTCACTCTTTTTTAAGTATAAATGAAATTATTTCGCAACTCAAATTATTTCGAAAGAATTTTAATACCCTTGATCTTGTCTTTGATGATTTACCTCATTTTTCTTAAAATAGGCTTGTTCAATTTCATCTTCTCCAAAACCTAAAAGGCTTCCTAACGTTAAAAATGACTGTGCTAGTTCATGGAAACTCACTTCTGTTTGTTTTTCATTTAAGCGATGGTTACATTCCATTACATATAAAAATTGCTCCGTCAATGTACGCTCTTTGGTACTATTTTTAGATTGTCCAAAAGTAGTATATCCTAAAGAAAGACCTAGTGTTAAAACGAAATGAAGCCCATCTACATACTCCTCTAATATCGTAGACTTACTAGACGGTCCTTTTTTACTCCAATACTTAAAACATCGAGTCTCATTTGCAAGTTCACTTAATTCGACGAGAAAAGCTAATTGCTTTTCTGCAAATAAATCATGATTTTCTAGCTTATGTTCAGATAATATCCTTTCATTAAGCTTTTCTTGTGTCTCAAATAACTTTTGTAAGTTCATCTAATCACTCCTATCCTTAATTATTATAACAATTATTCATTAGAATTTTGCAACCAATGACGTTCTAATTCGTATAGACTATAATAAGTAGAAAGCCTCGAAGAAAGGGGATAGAGAAGTGGTACTGTTATTTCGTTTGTTACTCCTCATTGCGATTGTATTAATCGTCTACTCTGCGATTAAGTATGTATTCCATCCACGCCGGAAACTTGAACAAGCACATGAAAAAAGACAATTTTTCTTTTTAGATGATGAAAAAAATGTTCGGAAGAATTTTTTACTCACTTATAAAGGTGTCATGTTTGAAGGCGAAAAATATTTAGGAACGACAGAGCAATCTTTTGAGATTGTTTCCATCTATATCTGGGCGCGTGATACAGAACGCCTTAAAGGCTTGCACCGAGAGGACTTTATTTTTATTGAAGAGGATATTCGACTTCGTTATCCTAGTGCAAAAATCGAATGGAAAAGTCCCATTAAAGAGTTTTTGCGACGCTAACACAAAAAACCGTTTCCACTCAATAATCTGATTGAGGTGGTCACGGTTTTTTTGTGTGGAAAAATTCTTCCCAACTTATGCTGGAGTGTTTTCGTCTAACTAACATAAATAAGATGAAAAGAAAGACTGCAAAAACAATGGTTCCTGCTAAAGGTAGCTCATGAATCATATCACCAAAGGCCGTATAAAGAATAGCTGGTGGAATACTAACTAGAAAGGATTTATTCGTATACTCTCTTATATTTTTGGAAGTCTCGATCAAATACAAGGAAACGACGTGAAAATGAACAAGTGGCATCATCCGAATAATCATCATCTGTGGAAGATTCCAATCTTGACGATCTTTAAAGAAATGTTGCTTTATATTCGTTAGTTTCTTACTTAGCCCTGGGAAAATTCGTACCAAACCATAAAACACAATACTAACCGCAGTTAGTCCTATAATTGAATAGATTGAACCGTATAAGGTACCGAATAAATAGCCGCCAATTAAACAAACAATCAGAACGGGTATAAAGAAAACTTGCCTAAATACATGTAAAAGAATAAAAAAGAGCGGAGCTAGCCAGCCACTTTGTTCGATAAAAGCTAACGAACTATCTAGAAATTCATCCATCAGTAGCAATCCCCCTCTCAGTTCATTATATGTTTAGTATCTCAATAAGATGAAAGCTGCTAGTATGATTTGGAGACTTATGATTAAAGGCACTCCCACAGTAAATGTCTGATGCTTCGTTTTATGACGATGCTGCTTCATTCCCATATAAGTCCCTATGCTTCCTCCTATAACCGTTAGTAAAAATAAATTTCGTTCTGAAACACGAAATTTTTTAGCTCTAGCTTGTTTCTTATCATATCCCATAACGAGATAAGATGTGATATTAATAAGGAATAAATAAATGATCCATTCCATCTACTCACCTCCCACTTCATTGCCTTCTCATCAAAAAAAGCGCGAGCAAGAATGCCGCGCTTTTGTTTGTTTTATGCATTTAGGCTTGATTTAGCTTTTTCAGCTAATTGTGCAAATGCTTCTGCATCGTTAACAGCAAGATCAGCAAGAATCTTACGGTTTACGTTGATTTCAGCAAGCTTAAGACCGTGCATTAAACGGCTGTAAGAAAGACCGTTCATACGAGCTGCTGCGTTAATACGTGTAATCCAAAGCTTACGGAAGTCGCGTTTCTTTTGACGACGATCACGGTAAGCATATAGTAAGGACTTCATTACTTGTCCTTGTGCTGATTTGAATAATAAATGTTTAGAACCGAAATAACCCTTTGCTAACTTTAATACCTTTTTACGACGACGACGAGCGACATAACCGCCTTTTACTCTTGGCATCGAAGTTCCCTCCTTTTAATCCGAACGAATCAATTATTTTTTGTACGTTAACATTGAGCGAATACGCTTGAAGTCGCCAGAGTGTACAATAGCAGACTTACGTAGCTTACGCTTTTGCTTTTGAGACTTGTTACCGAATAAGTGACTAGTGAAGCCATGCGCACGCTTAAGCTTTCCAGATCCAGTCTTTTTAAAACGCTTCGCAGCGCCTCTATGAGTTTTCATTTTAGGCATAACTAAGGTCCTCCTTTAATCTTCTTCAAGCTAGTCGATGTTACTTTTCAGTTTTAGGCGCTAAGATTAAGAACATACTACGACCTTCCATCTTAGGCTTCGCTTCAATTACAGCAACATCTTCACATTCTTTTGCAAGACGCTCTAATACTACTCTTCCGATTTGGGAGTGAGTAATCGCACGTCCACGGAAGCGGATCGCAGCTTTTACTTTATCTCCTTTTTCAAGGAATTTACGAGCGTTGCGAAGCTTCGTATTAAAGTCATTGTCTTCAATCGTTGGGCTCAAACGAACCTCTTTAACATTGATAACCTTTTGCTTTTTACGTGCTTCTTTGTCTTTCTTTTGTTGCTCATAACGGAACTTACCGTAGTCCATAATGCGACATACCGGTGGTTTCGCAGCAGGAGCAACACATACGAGGTCAAGATTTACATTTTGCGCCATTTCAAGCGCTTCTTGTTTTGACTTGACTCCAATTTGATCACCATTCGCTCCAATGAGTCGTACTTCACGGGCACGAATCCCTTCATTGACCAACATGTCTTTACTAATAATGAGCCACCTCCAAAGGATTTTCGCAGATCAAAGCAATTTATCGCATAACTGTTCATCATAACTTGATATACAGAACATGCACCGATTCATGAAAAAAAGTGCGGGCGCACAATACGCCCACACTTCGGTCATTTACTCAAAAATGAATCCCATCATACCTGTCAACAACCTTAGCGTCAATCAGGTGAGAAGCGGGCGCCTCTGCTTGCTTTGTTTCCTCTATTTGATTACCTAGATAACTATAGCACAATCCATTCAAAGATGTCAACACAATATGTCCGACTTCGTTATTCTAACGAATGTTTGTCCACATTGCAATGGTTTTTTTAAATTATGCTACGTAATAATTTCATTTGTACCTAGATGTGACGTTTAGCAAGAGACTTATTTCTTCAACTCTCCACTTAAGTCATCAATAAATGTTTGAAGCTCTTTTGATTCAGAAGCTTGCTCACCGTATTTACGGATATTAACAGCTCCTGCATCCATTTCCTTATCACCAAGTACAAGCATATATGGAATCTTTTGCATTTGGGCTTCGCGAATTTTGTAACCAATCTTCTCATTGCGCTCGTCTATTTCCACGCGAGCTCCTGCAGCTTGAAGTTGATCTTGAACTTTCTTCGCGTAATCTAAATGTACATCTGGAGATACAGGGATCACTTGAACTTGTACAGGTGCAAGCCATGTTGGGAATGCCCCTTTGTACTCTTCAAGTAAGAAAGCGACAAAACGTTCCATTGTTGAAACAACCCCACGGTGCACAACAACAGGTCGGTGCTGTTGACCATCTTCACCTACATACGTTAGGTCAAAGCGCTCCGGCAATAAGAAATCAAGTTGTACAGTTGATAATGTTTCGTCTTTTCCAAGAGCAGTACGAACTTGTACATCTAACTTAGGGCCATAAAACGCAGCTTCCCCTTCAGCTTCAAAGTAATCGACATCTAGCTCGTCCATTGCTTCTTTAAGCATGCTTTGCGCTTTTTCCCACATTGCATCATCATCAAAATACTTCTCTTTATCTTCTGGATCACGGTAAGATAAACGGAACTTGTAATCTTCTAGGTCAAAATCTTTGTACACCTCTTGGATTAAATACACCACTCGTAAAAATTCTTCTTTAATTTGGTCAGGGCGACAGAAGATATGAGCATCATTTAACGTCATACCTCGAACACGTTGCAATCCTGATACAGCACCAGACATTTCATAACGATGCATCATACCCAGCTCAGCAATACGTAGAGGAAGCTGACGGTAACTACGCATGTCTTGCTTATATACCATCATATGATGTGGGCAGTTCATTGGTCGAAGGACAAACTCCTCGTTATCGCGTTCCATTACTGGGAACATATCATCTTTATAGTGATCCCAATGACCAGAAGTTTTATATAGCTCAGAGCTTCCCAAAATTGGTGTATACACATGTTGATAACCAAGGCGCTCTTCTTTATCCACAATATAACGCTCAATCACTCGACGTACAGTGGCCCCTTTCGGTAACCATAGCGGTAACCCTTGTCCAACTTTCTGTGACAATGCGAAAATCCCCAGTTCCTTACCAAGCTTGCGATGATCACGTTCTTTTGCTTCTTCTAATAAACGAAGGTGCTCATCTAGGTCAGCTTTCTTAAAGAATGCTGTTCCATAAATACGTTGTAGCATTTTATTTTTACTATCTCCACGCCAGTAAGCTCCCGCAAGGCTTAGAAGCTTAAATTCTTTAATTTTGTTTGTAGATGGAACATGGATACCACGGCAAAGATCAAAAAACTCACCTTGCTCATAAATCGTTAAGCTCTCCCCTTCAGGAATCGCTTCAATTAGTTCTAATTTATATTCATCGCCAATTTCCTTATATCGAGCGATTGCTTCCTCACGGCTTAACTCTACACGTTTCACTTCAAGGTTCTCCGCAATAAGTTTCTTCATTTCTTTTTCAATTTTAGGTAGATCTTCTGCTGTAATGGACTCTTCTGAGTCGATATCATAGTAAAATCCGCCCTCGATTACAGGACCGACACCAAGCTTCACGCCCTTAAATAAACGTTTTACTGCTTGAGCCATTAAATGTGCTGTACTATGACGCATAATTTCTAGTGATTCTTCTGAATCCTGCGTTACAATCGCAATTTCACCATCAGTAGTGAGTGGTGTACGAAGGTCAACCAATGTATGATTAAACTTTCCAGCTAATGCTTTTTTCTTCAGACCTGGGCTAATAGATGCAGCAATATCTTCTGTTGTCGTGCCGTTTGGAAATTCCTTTACTGCACCATCTGGAAATGTAATCTTTAGAACATCTGCCATTCTTCTCGACTCCTTTTTTTTGTAAATAAAAAACACTCGTCCCTTCATCATAGAAGGGACGAGTGTAGTTCGTGGTTCCACCCTTGTTTCGCTACAACAAAAAATACATTGTATTGTAGCAACTCATCATACAGGATAACGGCTGTGCGCCGGCGCTAGTTAATCCACTTCCGTGTTTCCCTGCGCAGTTCAGAGGTGGTAAGGTCATCCATACGTACTAGGAAGCTTGCAGCAAATGCTTCCCTCTCTGTAAGTCATATGTGGAGCCTCTTATCCTCTTCATAACCATTCATATCAAATGTGTTGATATGTAGTATTATATGGACGCGGAAATGGAAAATCAAGAGGGCATCTTATTTATTCCAATCTTTTTTTCTCATAATCATGATATGGGTATAATTTCATACGTTCTTGAAAAATAGCTTGGATGGTAACAACGACCCCGTGATCTGGTTCATCTGTAAAGACATGAACCGTACTTGGAACCATACTGACGAGTGGACTAATCACCATATTATCAAGTTCAATTGCTTCCTCAAAGACCAGTTCTTCTTGCAGATGGTAAAGGACCTCATCTTTTGGAAGCTTTCGAAAATGTTTATCATAAAACATAAATTGTTTATCATGCACAACGTAAATCACCTCGAACTTCTGGGGTTTACATTGAACATATTGACGAAAGTCTTCAATCATGTTCTGATATTCTTGCTCTAGCATGTATTCATCAATCGCAATTTCTACACAATCTATTAACATCTCACCGTACTCTCTTAGTCGGAACGTTAGAAAGGGATCGTAGTAGAAGTTCGTTTCTTCTTCTAAACTATTAGCAAATGCATCATAAATATAGGCATATCGATTAAAAAAAGGAACTAAAGATGGCAAATCATTTCGATCTCCTTCTAAAATCGACCTGGCTATGGTAAGAATTTGTTGTTGTTCTTCCTCATCTGTAAAATAAAACATTGTCTCAATAATATCAAGTAACCAATCATCTTCTCTTGTTTTAATGACATGCTCTGTAAGAACTGATGTTAATAGTGGATGAAAGGAGTCATAGAAGCTTACATGCTTATTTGTATAATTAAGCACGATGGTTTCAACCCCATTTGACTCAACCTTGCCACCTAACCCTAATTCCGCATACCTTTCAATATAATCACGTAATAATACATACAATTGCTTGCAGTCACGTTCTTCTTCAAAATGAATGGCTATCACACCTATTCCCCCTAACCCACTCAACTAGAAAACTCATCTATGTTACACACTCATGAAGTCATTTAGACAGGCTTTACTCCATCCTATGCTGTTGTGTCAAAAAAATGATTAATTTTTCACATACTATCTCTCAAGGGGAACAAAAAAGCTCTTTTCCTAAAAATAAGGAAAAGAGCTTATGATTAATTTTGCATGGTAAAATCTTTTTCAGCTGCCGTTTCACCCTCAAACATACGTACAATTTCATATTTGGTGTTTCGTTGCGCTGGAACTTTACCAGCTTCACGAATTAAACGAAGGATTTCATTCGTATTAACCTTATGTGTCGTACCAGCTGCTGATACCACATTTTCTTCAATCATTGTGCTACCAAAATCATTACAACCGTATTCAAGCGACTGCTTTCCAACCTCTGGTCCCATAGTAACCCATGAAGATTGGAAATTTGCAATATTATCAAGGAAAATTCTAGAGATCGCAACATTCTTCAAATAATCACGCGCACCTAGTTTTTCTGTTTTCCACATGCCTGTATTCTCCGGTTGGAATGTCCAAGAAATAAATGCTTTAAAGCACTCCGTCTCATCTTGAGCATCACGTACTCGTTGAAGATGAAGCGCACGCTCTTCATTTGATTCTCCAAACCCAATAACCATTGTGGCAGAACCATGCATGCCGACACGTTTAGAAGCTTTCATCGCTTCCATCCACTGCTCCCACGTAATTTTTAAACGACTGACACGAAGACGAGTCTCTTCTGTAAGAATCTCGGCACCACCACCAGGCATGCTATCTAAACCTGCAGCATGTAACTCGCGTAGAACTTCTTCTACAGTCATATTAGAAACGTCTGCAATCTTCCAAATTTCCGCTGGCGAGAAAGAGTGCATCCAAATATCAGGAAAACGTTCTTTAATACCACGAAGCAAGTCTGTATAATAGTCTAATTTCAAGTCAGGATTCGTCCCACCTTGCATTAAAATCTCTGTTCCACCAACATCAATCGTTTCTTGGATCTTCTGGAAGATACGTTCATCTTCTAAAACATAGCCTTCATCGTGACCTGGCTTACGATAAAACGCACAAAAACGACAATACGTATCACAGAAATTTGTATAGTTAACGTTTCTTCCAATTACAAAAGTTGTAACAGGTTCCGGGTGCCACTTCTTCATTAACTTATTGGCTACCTCACCCATTTTTTCTACTTCATCACTTTCATATAAAGCAATCGCATCTTCCATTGAGATGCGCTCCCCATTTACCGCACGTTCAAGAATTGCATCGATGCTCATGATCATGACCCTCACAATCTATCAATTTAAGATACCTTCATCCTATCACAGATAGAACCCTTAAGAAAGCAAGGGCGATTCTTGTACCAAAAATTTCAAATTTATTATTTAGACTCCCGTCGATTATGTCCTTTAACCGTCACAAAAGTCGTTTGGTGTTTAATACGTTCCATAATGCGCTTTGCTTTCAGCTCCTCTATTCCACCTCGATCGGAATAAGACAAATGTTCCTCTAGCTCCTCATAGTCATAATTCGAGGTGAAAAGAGTTGGTAACTTCTCCAGCATACGATATTGCAAGATTACTCCGAGTACATCATCGCGAACCCAACTCGATGTTGTTTCAGCTCCAATATCATCTAAAATCAATACTTTGGCACGTTTTATCCGATCGAGCTTATCTTGAAAGGTCCCATCACCTATCGATTGTTTCATCTCACGAAAGAAGTCAGGCGTATACACCGTATAGGATTCAACCCCGCGCTCATAAAGCTCATTAGCAATTGCACCCATTAAATACGTTTTCCCGACGCCAAATTTGCCGTAAAAATATAAGCCTTCACCGTTTTCACCTGGCTCTGCTTTTAAAGCAAACTCAAGAGCAGCAGCCCCCGCTTCTTCTCGCTCTCCATCCATATCAATGTCTTCAAACCGAGCTTTAAGAATATCTTTTGGGATGTAGAGTGACTTCATTAATTGTTGTTGCTCTTTATGCTGCTTTTCTTGAACTTTTAAGGCACAAGGGAGATAACGAAGCTCTAGGTGTCCACGTTCAATCTGAAGGGTCGGCTGATAACCTTTCATCATATTTGGACATGCTTTTAATCCAGGGCAATTCGCACAATGAGTTCGCTCCTTCTTAAATTCATACAATTTCACCATACCACGGTCAACCATTTCAGTAGTAAGCGAATCTTTTTCCATTCTCAAAAATTCTTGAATAAAAGGGTCTTTAAAAAGTTCTTTTTTTTGGTTCTCTAGCCGTTCTTGTAAACCTGCACTTTTAGCCCACTGTTTTAACGTGGATTGTATTGGCTTCATCTAGTTTTCTCCTTTCTCCCGCTTGCGTTTTTTAAGCTCCTCCATCATCTTGTCAAAACGTTCTTTTGCATCAGTGGATTCAGGAGATGATTCAGGCGTTTTCTTTTCTTGGTCCTTATTCTTCTCTTTTTCTTTTTCTTCTACTAACCATTTTGGTAAACGATCGCGCCTTGTGTTCTTTCTCGGTCCTTGCGTACGCTTAGAAGAGGCATTTGATTGGCTTCTTTCCTTTGCAACGACTTTCTTTTCTTGTTCTTCTCTTGCAAGAACCATTGCATCGGCTACTTTGTTAATTTTTTTCCTAGCCCAGTGAGCAGCAATTTTATCAATTAAAGCTTTTTGAAGCTTCATATCGTGCTGAAAAAGAACATAATCGATTAAGACATTCGCTACACCTGGTAATAGCTGATAATCCATTAGTAAGGATTCAACAATTTTCGCATCTGCAGGGGCAACATAAGCTCCATCTGAACGAATTTCGAGTAAGGTTAGAGGAGGAGTTGTTTCATAAAATTTAATAATCTTTTCTTCTTCTGTTTTCGGCTCAACAGATGTCATCGTTTGATGCTGAATTGGGTGAACCTTTAACCCAAGCCCTGGTGGCTCCGAACTATGTTCAATTTTGTACCATTCTTGAGCTTTCTTTCGTAATAAATCTATATCAACTTCATCATCATGAAGGACAGCTTGCCCGACAATCCGACTCATCTCTAGAGGTTCTATTCGGTAGACAAAAGCAAGCCTGATGATCGCTTGATTAACCTCTTTAGTAAGTAATTGTTCTGGGACAATAAAGCTGGATAAATCTTTTTTCATTAGTTCAAAATCAAAATTCCCTTCAATAAATGTTAACGAATCCCCATCCTGCCCTAGTAATTCCGATGCCTCATTAAGCTTCATTGCATCTGATGTTTCTGATTGTAGATTAGACACGATTTCAGAATGATGGAGAGAATGAAATACTTCATCAAATGAGTGGGTTAATTCGGTATACTCGCCTTTGTCTACCTTGTCTTCTGTGAATCGTTCGCGCAATTGTCGATATTTCTGTTTTCCTAGACGATTAAATAAATAGACACTTAACACATCATTTTCGAAAAACTGTTTTGGGGACATTGGTTGTTGCAATTCATATAAATAAGAAGATCCTTCCTCCTTACTATTCTTATAAGTCTTTAAAAGTCCGATGGCTTCTAGCTTTTTTCGTTCTTCAAAAATCGATTGGAGGGGGATATTCATCATCAGCATCAACTGTCGGTGCGTCTGACTCTCACTCCAATATTGATCACGTTCTAATTGTGTCCACAAAGTCATGTACAAGCTATGGGCTAGGGCTCCAACTAAAGGCTGGTACAATAACGTAATTACTTTTTGATCCAAATCTGTTAAGTAGCTGGAGACACGTACTGTGAACGAGTCAACCGGCAACAGTTCCTTCCAATGCCAACTCATTGATGTCCCTCCTCTCCTCAGGTCATGAGTAAAAAAGAGCTCATAGCGTATTCACACTACAGCTCTTTAACCTTATCCTTTATTCATTAAATCCGTTAGTTCTTTGATAAATACATTAATATCCTTAAACTGGCGATAGACCGACGCAAAGCGAACATAAGCGACATCATCTATTAAGGCTAGTCGCTCCATCACAAGCTCTCCGACATCTTCGCTGTTTACTTCATTCTTACCTTTCCCTCTCAACTCACGCTCAACTTCATTCACAATCTGCTCTAGCGTTTCAAGTGGAACTGGTCGTTTTTCACATGCTCGAATAAGCCCACGTAGTATTTTATCACGACTAAACTCTTGGCGTGTTCCATCTTTCTTTACAACAATGAGAGGTACTTCTTCTACCATTTCAAATGTCGTAAAACGATTACTGCATGATTCACACTCTCGTCGTCTACGAATTGAGCGGCCCTCATGGCTAGGTCTTGAATCAAGTACTCTCGTTCCATTATATTGACAAGCTGGACACCGCATGTAATCATCTCCACTTTTCTGTATCTTCTGTTAGACACAGCTTCCGTTCTTTTTTCTATCATATAAAAAAAGACGATATCTGACAAGCTTGGCAGGGTATCATTCCCCTACTTAAAATTAGAGCAACTCTTCTCCAATCCCCGAACCAACAAAGGGTAGCTCTTGGTCCAACCTATCATACAGAGCAAGAACAATTTTTTTGCTTTTACCAAAATCAGATGGAAGGATCGTACCAGTTGAACAAGAAAAATCAATCGCTGTTCGAAACGGCTTGACCGTTACGATCGTTGCAATCAATAAAGATTCTCCACCATTTTTAGGTTGAGCAATCATTTCTCCACGTTCTTCTTCGATCCGCTTAACTTGCCAACCCGATGATTGAACGACACTTTCAACGGCCTGTATTGCTTTGTCTTTAGACGTTTTGTAATATCTCGTTTTCAATTGATCATCAGAGTGTTTTTCTGTTGTTTCAGTCCGATTATTTACTAACTTGCTAAAAAGTTCTCTTAATGCCATTTTTCTTCACCTGACTTTTTTCTTTTCTTAATCATATCACACCCAAGAGCGTTTTTAGGAGAAGAAAAAGAGCATACAAAAAAGAGAGGCGAAAACAAACCTCTCTTTTAAAATGGAAAGCTAGAGGGGGTTACCCTCTTTCTCTCTATGTTAGAACGCATTAACTTTTGATTTTTCTGCTTTAACTGGTCCCATTCCTCTTGGCACTTCAATTACTTCACTTGAGCTAGCACCAAGCGCTTCAGCAATGTAATTAGATGCCACATTCGGATCAATACGATCTCCACATGTATATACATCAATACTTGCATAACCATGTTCTGGAAAGCTGTGAATCGTTAAATGAGACTCGGAAATGATGACTACTCCACTAACACCATGTGGTGCAAACTTGTGAAATGCAACTTCTCGTACTTCTGCACCTGATTTAAGCGCAGCATCTACAAATGTTTGTTCGATAAAACTCATATTATTCAACTTCTCAGTATTACAGCCCCAAAGTTCTGCAATAACGTGACGACCCATAGTGTCCATAAGTTGAATCCCCCTTCACAAAAAATTCATGCCTTCTCAAGCATGTAGGAACGTTCAATTACACGGGGGAAAGTTAGTCCAAAGAGGTCCTAACCCTTTCTGCAAGTAAACGAATCCTGGTTTGCTTTAATTGAAGTTCACGAAAATCAGTATACTTGTTTTATAATTTTAATGCAACCAATCCTTGTCATTTTTTTAAAAGAAATTTTTACTACTTTTTTATCAAATCTGACAAAGGTTGATCCAACAGTATATACGTGATTTCCATAGCACTCTTCTCTTGTTAGGGTATCCAGCTCAGCGGTAGCTATGAGTGAGAATTAACCAACATGAGATGGTGTAGTCATTTTTTTAGCAACAAGGTTCATTAAATCAACAACTCTACAAGAATAGCCCCACTCGTTATCATACCAAGCAAGAACCTTCACCTGACGTTCGCTCATTACCATCGTCGATAACCCATCAATAACAGAAGATTGCTCTTCTCCATTATAATCAATTGATACAAGTGGTTTTTCTGAGAATCCTAAAATCCCTTTCAGCGACCCTTCTGCAGCCATTTTCAAGGCAGTATTAACTTCTTCATGAGTAACATCCTTTTTAACTTGAACAACTAAGTCCACTAAAGAGACATTTGGTGTTGGTACACGTAAAGCCATTCCATTTAACTTTCCTTCAAGCTGAGGAAGTACTTTTGCAATAGCTTTTGCAGCCCCTGTTGAAGTCGGGATAATCGATTGACCACATGCACGAGCTCGACGAAGATCTTTATGTGGATTATCAATATTTTTTTGATCATTTGTATAAGCATGAACAGTTGTCATTAAACCGCTTTCAATTCCAAACGTTTCATCTAATACTTTTGCGACTGGCGCTAAACAATTTGTTGTACAAGATGCATTCGAAATAATGTGATGTTTAGAAGCATCATAATCCCCATCATTTACACCCATTACAATTGTGATATCTTCTTCTTTAGCCGGAGCGGTAATCAATACTTTCTTAGCACCAGCTTCAATGTGATAACCCGCAGTTTCTTGTGTCTTAAATTTACCAGTTGCTTCAATAACAATATCTACTCCAAGTTCTGCCCAAGGTAGCTCACGAGGGTCACGTGAATGAAGTAATTGCACAACTTTCCCATCAACTACAATTGTATCGTCTTTCGCTTCAACAGGAAGAGTGTATGTTCCGTGAATACTATCATATTTGATTAAGTGAGCAAGTGTTTCTGCAGGATAGCTCGCATTGATTGCAACAACCTCCACTTCATCCTCTAGCATTGCTTTGCGAAATACCATACGGCCAATACGGCCAAATCCATTGATGGCAACTTTAACCTTCATTTGAATTCCCCTCTCCAAATATATGTTATACTCAATATTGTTTTTATGTTAATTAGTATATCATATATACCACAAGAGGACGATTACTTTTTTGGAAATCTGAAAAAATTGGATGAATGACTATTTAGAAAGGCGGAGGCGAGTGGTTTGGCATGCGGAAAAATGAGGGGAGCAACATGAAGTCGCTTTTTGACTTCATTTGATTCACCGTTTTTTCCCGCAGGACAACGAGCTGAAGCCAGACAAGAAAGGCGGAGTTGAGTGGTATGGCACATTAAAAAAACCCTTCTATAAATTAGAAGGGTTTTGCTTTCCACTGATTAAGGATCATCTTCACTTGTGATGCCGTTTCTTCTAATGAGCCACTATTATTAATAACGGCATCAGCACGCTCGCGTTTATCTTTTAAAGGAAATTGTGAAGAGATTCTAGCCAGTGCATCCTCTTTACCAGCTTGATCTCTATTTATCAACCGCTCTAATTGTGTTTGTTCATCTACATAAACAAGCATCACCTTATCCACTAAGTGGAACAAATCACTTTCAAATAAAAGTGGGATATCAAAAATGACTGTTTGATGTCCACTCGCTTCATAACGCTCTTTTTGAGCCAGCATTTTTTGTCTAACCGCTGGGTGAACAATGCCATTTAATGCCTTACGTTCATGCTCATCATTAAAAATAATAGAACCAAGTTTTTTGCGATTAATCGATTGATCTTCCAGTAGGATCTCCTTACCAAAATGCCGGACAATCTCTTGATAAGCAGACTCTCCTGGCTCTACTACTTCCCTTGCAATTTTATCTGCATCAATAATTGGATAGCCCCACTCATTCAACCAATTTGAAACTGTTGATTTTCCACTTGCAATTCCACCTGTTAATCCAATTCGCATACTTATATCCTTTCTTTTCCGTTGAACGATTTAAAGACTCAAAACTCCTAGTACAATTAATAACAAACCTGGAATAAATGAGAACTTTTTAATCCAACGTGACTCCGAAAAGCGAAACCCGCTCTTCATCCCCCATGTAACAAATAATGCACTCATTAGCGCAACACTTAAAGCCATTGGTATAGGAGAAAATCCAATTAGAGCTGCTCCAATTCCAGCTCCGAATGCATCAAGCGATAAAGCGATCCCTAGTAAGACTGCTTCACGTCCCGTAATGGTACCTGAGTTATCGATATCTGCTACCATCGGCTTTCTTAATATCCTGATGACGACACCGAACATTTTAATTTCAAAGTTGATGATGATCTCATCTTCTTTAGTTTTCTCAGAAGCTTTTGCAGGCCTAAACACCTGATACATCGCCCAAGCTCCTATCAAAATTAAAATAATTCCGCCAATCGAACCCGCTACATCCTCAGGTAATACGCGCTGTATCACCCCTCCAAAGACCATAGCCACTAAAATAGAAGTAGCAGAACAACACGCAATAAACACTAAAGATTTAAAGGGTAACTTCATCTTCCGCAATCCATAGGTCAATCCGACACCAAAGCTATCTAAGCTCACAGCAAGCGCAAGCGCAAGTAATGAAAGAATCTCAACCATCCTGATAAGCTCCTCCCACCTAGACGATACGATAGTATATGGCAAGAGCCTATCCGATGTACGTTAGATTTGGCAATTTGGACAATAATGAGTCCCGCGACCTCCAACCACTATTTTCACGATTTCTGTTCCACACTGACGACATGGTTCATTTTTCCGTCCATATACATCAAGCTTTTGTTGAAACAAACCCATTTCCCCTTGTCCGTTCACGTAAGACTTAATGGAACTCCCACCGAGGTCCACCGCTTCTTGTAAAGTCGTAACAATCGCATGATGGAGAACAATCAGTTCTTCTTCTGATAAGGCTTGGGCAAGACGCTCTGGGTGAATGCGCGCTCTAAATAATGCTTCATCCACATAAATATTCCCAAGGCCTACTACAGTCTTCTGATCTAATAATGCTACTTTTATTTTTCGATTTGTTTTACTAAAAGCCGCTTGCAATACTTCAGCTGTAAATTGCTCTGAGAAAGGTTCCATCCCTAACTGAGCTAGAGGTAGCCCCCCTTCTTCTGACCCTTTTGGAAAGATATGCATCGTCCCAAATTTTCTTACGTCTTGATACCTTAACTCATCCCCATCGGTAAAATGAAAAATCACATGAGTATGAGGCGTCAGTTCCTCATCCTTTTTATAAAGGCCATAACGTCCCTCCATTCGAAGGTGAGAAACCATCACCACATCATCGCATTCAAATAGTAAAAATTTACCTCTTCTACGAATTTCTCGAATGGTCTGGTTTAATAGAAGCATTTCAAATTGTTTCGTATCGTCGGGCTCTTTAATAATGTTTGCCCATTTGACGGTCACACTTGAAATTGTTTTACCAACCACAAGCTCGCTCAACGTACGCTTAACCGTTTCCACTTCAGGTAATTCTGGCATAGACATTCCGCTCCTTACTTTGCATCATACCAAGTGTCACCAGCTGAGATATCAACTTTTAAAGGAACATCCAACTCAACAGCTTTTTCCATCACTTCCGGAACAAGCTTCATCATGACATCTATCTCTTCTGGGGGAACTTCAAATATAAGTTCATCGTGTACTTGTAGAAGTAATCGGCTTTTTAGTTGTTCCTTTTCGAGACGAATAGCCATTTCTACCATTGCTTTTTTAATAATGTCTGCTGCCGTACCTTGGATTGGCGTATTCATCGCTGTTCTCTCAGCAAAACTACGCAGATTGAAGTTACGACTAGTGAGCTCAGGTAAATAGCGACGTCTGTGTAATAAAGTTTGAACAAACCCACTTTCTCTTGCTTCATCTACAATTCGATCCATATAGTCTTTTACGTTTGGATAACTATTAAAATAACGTTCAATGAACTTCGCTGCTTCCTTACGTGTGATACCTAGGTTTTGTGATAATCCGTAGTCACTAATTCCGTAGACAATTCCAAAGTTAACAGCTTTTGCACCTCTTCGCATATCTGAAGTAACCTGATCTTTATCTACATGAAAAACATCCATAGCCGTTTTTGTATGAATATCCATATCTTCTTTAAAAGCTGTAATTAACTTTTCATCGTTAGCAATATGTGCAAGGACCCTTAATTCTATTTGAGAATAGTCAGCGGCAAGCATTTTCCAGCCTTCTTCTGAAGGAATAAATGCTTTCCGAATCTTACGTCCTTCTTCTAAACGAATCGGGATGTTTTGTAAATTAGGATCCGTTGAACTTAATCGCCCGGTTTGTGTAAGTGCTTGATTAAATCGAGTATGAATTTTGTTTGTGTCCTTATGCGTTACTTTAACAAGCCCCTCAATGTAGGTTGAATTTAATTTCCCTAATTGACGATAATGAAGAATATGACGGATAATTTCATGTTCTTCTGCTAATTTTTCAAGGACGTCTGCCGATGTAGAGTAGCCCGTTTTTGTTTTCTTAATTACTGGAAGGCCCATTTTTCCAAATAACACTTCTCCTAATTGCTTAGGTGAATTAATATTAAAGGTTACTCCAGCATGTTCATGTATATCGGATTCAAGAGTAGCGAGACGCTCCTCTAAGTCTTTCCCCATTTCTTTTAGCTGCTCAACATCTACTTTTACTCCCTCGGTTTCCATGCGACCTAGGACCACTGATAAAGGCATCTCTAAATCTTTAAACAACTCAAATTGTTCATTTTGCTTAAGTTCTGACTCCATTTGCTCTTTTAATTGATAAATCACATTTGCTTTTCTGACTAAATGCTCCGCTAGCACTTCACGTTCGGGAACTTTGCGCTTTGCACCTTTTCCATATATAAATTCATCTTCTTGAATGCTCTTAGCTCCTTTACGAGTTGCAATATCTGCAAGATCATGAGAAGAGTGCGAAGGATCAAGTAAATAAGAGGCCATTAATAAATCAAAGTCAACACCATCTAATAATACATTTTGCCATCCTAGAGTGACCACGCCTCGCTTAGCATCAAGTAACCATTTTTTTTGATCTTCATCTTTTGCCCATGACACAAATACGTCTGATTGAAGAGCAACCTCGGTCGGAATAAAATAACGACCTTTTTCATGGACTAACCCAAAACCAACAATATCAGCCTGATGGTAATTCTCTTCTAACACTTCAACAATTAGAGCAGCTGGAGTCATTAGATGCTCTTCTTTCACTTCTTCTAGCACCTCATATGAAAGCTCTTCTAAAGGTTCATCTAACTCCTTAGCTCCAGAATCAAATTGATCAACTAATGATTTGAATTCAAGCTCCTTAAATAAAGAAACCACTTTTTGCTCATCATATTCACCAAATTGGAGCTCATTAAGGGATAAGTCATATGGGACTTCTGTAAATATGGTTGCAAGTTCCTTACTCATTAATGCTTGATCTTTATTCTCTGTCAGTTTCTCTTTTAACTTCTTTCCAGAAACATCATCAATCGAATCCAAGACCTTCTCAATTGTTCCAAATTGTTTTAATAACTTTAACGCCGTCTTTTCTCCGACACCAGGTACGCCAGGAATATTATCTGAACTATCCCCCATCAATCCTTTCATATCGATAATCTGTTCTGGCTTAATTCCATACTTCTCATCAATAAGCGCTTCATCGTATGACTCCACGTTGGTAATCCCTTTTTTCGTTAATACAACCGTAACATAATCAGAAACAAGTTGAAGTAAATCTTTGTCTCCAGAGACAACTTTCACTTCCCACTTTTCGTTTTCGGCTTGCTTAGCAAGGGTACCGATAATATCATCTGCTTCATAATTATCAAGTTCGAACCTCTTAATATTAAATGCATCTAACAATTCTCGAATAAGCGGAAATTGTTCCGAGAGTTCAGGAGGGGTTTTTTGACGACCTCCCTTATAAGATTCATATGTTTTGTGACGAAATGTTGTCTTTCCAGCATCAAATGCTACAAGCATATGTGATGGTTTCTCCTCTTGAATAATTTTAAGGAGCATCGTTGTAAACCCGTACACAGCGTTTGTATAAACCCCTTTATCATTATTTAGTAGAGGTAGGGCAAAAAAGGCACGATAAGCAATACTATTTCCATCAATTAATATGAGCTTCTTCAACGAATCGGCTCCTTTCTAGTCGAATTATTGTTAGCTTAATTGTAGCATAGTGGCGAGCGAAAAAGAAAAGCCCCGCATAGGCGAGACTTTTACTTATAAGCTTTTGAAATTAATCAATATAGCCCATTAAAATACGAGCATATGGGGAATCACCTGGAAGGACAATGACCGTATCCTCTCCGATGGTTCTTTCATAAGATTGAAGGGTACGATAGAGTTGATAAAAATCTGGATCCCGACCAAAGGCATCATTATAAACAGCTGCTGCCTCCTCTTCACCTTCCCCTTCAATGACTCTAGCATCTGCTGTTGCTGTTGCTACAATCTCCTGTACTTCACGGTCTGTGTTTGCTTTAATTCGGTTTGCTTCAGCATCCCCTTGCGACAAGTATTCTTGAGCTGTTGATTGTCGTTCTGAAATCATACGGCGATAAACAGCTTCTTCGTTCTCTTCAGGTAGATCTGTACGCTTCATTCGAACATCTGTAAGGATGATCCCATACTTATTGCGCTCTAAAGCTTCATTTACTCTTTCACGTACAAGTTCATTAAAGCTTCCTCTCGATGATTTTTCTTCATTAATAATCTCATCGAAGTTTAATTGACCTAGCTCTGAGCGAATAGCTGAAAAGATAATTTCACCCATAATTGCTTCTGCTCTTTCAATAGTTGTAGCGTTAGAAATCATTAGCTGTGGATCTTCTATTCGCCATAAAGCATAATGGTCTGCTAACATTCTCTTTTTATCCAGTGTATTGATTTCTGCTGGAGGAATATCGTAAATCATTTGGTATTTTGGTAATGTTGTGACCGATTGGATAAATGGGATCTTGTAATTCAAACCTGGTTCATCCACAACTCGCACTACTTCTCCAAACTGACGGACTACTTTATATTCTCCTTGTTCCACAATAAAAAGGTTACTTATTATAGTTGCCAAAATAACAATTAAAATGATAGCAACTGCAATTAATTTCACATACTTGCGCCACTCGTCATTCGGACGACGTTCATTTAAATTTACAATGTTTTCGTCACTCATTAGTTACTTCCTCCCTCTGCAGCTTCAGGACGACGCTCAAGTGGTCTAATTGGTAAATAATTTACGGTATCATTGTTACTATCCATGATATAGATTTCAGTTTCTGGTAGGACTCGCTCAAGCGTTTCTATTACTAAACGTTGTCTAGTTACTTCTGGATTAACAACATATTCGCTATAAAGAGAATCAAATAATGAAGCATCCCCACGCGCACGTTCTACACGCTCTGCTTTTGTTCCTTCAGCACGAGAGATAATCGCATCTTTCTCCCCTTCTGCCTCGTTTATTTGTTGATTTCTGTATTTATTTGCTTCATTGATTTTTGTTAAACGCTCCTCACGTGCATCTGTTACATCCATAAACGCACGTCGTACTTCATCGGTTGGTAGTTCAACATCTTGTAATTTAACATCTTGAATACTAATACCAATCTCATAGACTTCAAGTAATTCTACAAGATTTTCAAATACTTTTGCCTCAATTTCAGGGCGTTGATCAGTTAATGCTTCATCAATTCCTGAGCTACCAATGACTCCACGAAGAGCAGCTGAAGTGGCACTGTAAAGTACTGACCTCGCATCTTCAGTACTGTATAAGTATTGTTCAGGATCTGTAATTCTCCATTGCACGGCTAGGTCTGCAAAAAGAATATTTTCATCACCTGTAATCATTTTTGCTTCGTTCGTAAACTCAACAACTTCCCCATCTTCTTCACTGTAACCTACTTGAAGATTGTATGTACCTCTTGATAAGATTTCCACACGCTGAATTGGCCACGGCATTTTAAATTTCAAACCTGGTTCAGTAACTGTTTCATCCACTTTCCCGAATGTAATTAAAGCGGCTTGTTCTGATTCATCGACAATATACCAACCAGTTGCTAGAAACAAAGCAAGAATGGCAATACCGATCAAGGAGACAAACCCAACAACTAATTGTTTGACTGTCATGCATAATCCCCCTATTTTAATAATTGATGGTACCTTTTATACGAGATATCTCTCTAAAAAGATTCAAAATCCCATGAAAAAGAATGATATTTTCTAAACAATAATAGAAAATACCTTACTATTATAGTATATATTTACACACAACTGGAGGAAAAATAACTAATCTAGGTGGATCAATGAAGGAGATTTAGAGTAAGGATTGACTGGGAATAACCAGCCCGCCGTGAGAACAGAGGTTAATAGGTGTTTTGAATAGAAGAAAGACGAAAGCTAAGGGGTGCTTTCGTCTTTCTTAGGGGATGTAAATCAACGTGTACAAACAAATAGATGGGATGAGCATCTAGAATGTTTGCTTAGCATTGATGAAACCGTTCATAAGTTATTATAAGTAATCGACATTAAGTTATAATGAAAGAAATGTAAAAGTATTGTAAAATTTTTATATTCCTAGATCATTATGACTTTCGCTGTTGATTTCTAATAAAAATAACTTTAAATGTGGTCCCCATACCAAGCTCACTCGAAACAGAAAGCTTTCCGTTATGCGCCTCGACAAGATGCTTAACTATTGCCAACCCTAATCCAGTTCCACCAGAGTTTCTACTACGCGCTCGATCTACCCGGTAAAAACGTTCAAAGATGCGTGGTAATTCAGCCTTCTCCATCCCAATCCCATTATCTTGTACAACGAATTCAATTGATTCTTTTATGGAAATGATTGACACATCAATTCGACCGTCATTGGGAGTGTAAGTTATCGCATTATTAATTAAATTAATAGCAATTTGCTTTAAGCGCTCTGAGTCACCATCCATCTCTAATCGAGCGTTTGTATCCCCATGTAAATTTAACTTTATTCCTTTATCCCTCGCTTTGGGGCGCAGGAGCTCAACGACATCCTCAGTAATTTTAGTTAAATCGGCTTTCCCCCAATTAAGACTAAAATAGTGTTGTTCTAACTTAGAGAGTTCTAATAAATCTTGTATTAAACTTTGTAATCTCTCACTTTCTTGATAAATGATCGTAAGAAATTTCTCTAAATAAACAGGATCTTTCATTGCCCCATCTAATAAAGTCTCGGAAAATCCTTTTATGGATGTAATAGGTGTTTTCAATTCATGTGAAACATTTGCCACAAAATCTTTACGAACTTGTTCAAGCTTTTTCAGTTCCGTAATATCATGTAAAACAAGAACAATACCTTTCATTATCCCCATTTCACTCATAATAGGTGCTGCATGGATGTCAAAATGCTTTGTATCAAGCCCGTTAACAAGCGTAATCTGTTCTCGATGCCTTTTTTCTGTTATAAAGACTGCTTGAACAATTTTTATAAGTTCTTTGAATTTAATGGTTTCATGGTAAAGTTGATTCAACCAAACATTTGTATCTTCTTGAAAGATATCGTGACACCTTTGATTAATCAAGGAAATATCTCCTCTTGCATTAATAAAGATGAGACCACTTCCCATGTTATTAATTAAAGTCTCAAGCCGCTCTTGTTGTGCTTCATGTCGCTTTGTAATTTGCTCAAGATTATAAGCGAGCACATTCATCGAGCGAGTCAACTGTCCAACTTCATCCTTCTTGCCTTCAAACGTTCGAGCTTTAAAATTCCCTTCTGCCAGCTCAATTGCAACTTCAGAAGCATTTTCAATCGGCTTAATCATTTCATTTGCAATCCGATAAGTGATCGTCCCAATCACAACAAAGGCAATCGTGAAACTTACAGCAAGAATCCACCAAATCGTTTCATTAAGATTTGTGATGGTTTGAGTTGCTACACCTATTCTAACGTATCCAGCTTCCGTCCCCTCTATTTCGTACGGTACGGCATAGTAGTATAGTTCCTGGTTCACCGTGTCACTATATCTAATCTCTATTTCAGGTCTTCCTTCCCGAATGGCTCTGATCTCAGGACGTTCATAATGATCATCCATTGTAGATGGGTCTGTTGCCGACTCCCCCAATACAGTACCGTCAACAGCAATAATCGTGACTCTCGCATCCAAACGTTCACTCATTCTCGACGCGAGCAGCTGCTCATCAATTTCGTCTCCTTCGTGAGATTCAATCGTGTATGCAGCTAATTCAGCTTCCTTCATAAGGCGATCTGTTAAGTGGTTCTCATATATATTTTTATAGACCTGTCCGATAATCAAGCCCAAGCTAGCCATTACCAGTAAGGTCATACTTAAAATAGCAAATACCAGCCTAAACTTGAGTTTATGCATGAAGCTGCGGCTCTTCTAATTTATAGCCTAGTCCTCTAACCGTCTTAATGTAAACCGGTTTCTTTGTATTCGGCTCTATTTTTTCTCGCAAGTGACTGATATGAACGTCGACAATGCGTGTATCACCTACAAATTCATAATTCCAAACGGCATTTAACAACTGATCTCTCGTCAATACTCGACCTTTATGATTAGCTAGATAAAGGAATAGTTCAAATTCCTTAGGAGTTAGTTCGAGTGCTTTCTTATGTACATGTACTTCGTAATTGTCAGGGTAGATCTCTACATCTCCAATGCTGATCACATTAGCAGTATGCTCACTAGTACTATTTTCATTTACAGCAGTTAAATGAGCGCTTCTTCTTAAAATTGCTCGTACTCTTGCTACTACTTCTCTTGGGCTAAATGGTTTTGTCATATAGTCATCTGCTCCGAGTTCAAGTCCTAACACCTTATCAAACTCATCATCTTTTGCCGTTAGCATAAGAATTGGTGTCATTTTTTTATGTTGTCGGAGTTGTTTACACACATCAAGTCCATCCATTTTTGGTAACATTAAATCTAATACTAGTAGATCAAATGATTCACTTTTAGCTAACGCTAAACCTGCTTCACCATCAGATGCTACTGTCACTTCAAACCCTGATTGTTCCAAATTGAATTGTAACAATGTTGCAATCGATTCCTCATCATCAACGACTAAAATTCTCTGTGCCATTTGTTCACCCTCCACACTCTACCTATGTAGAACTTATTTAAACGGCTCCCCTGCCAACGTAAAACAATTAATACTCATCCCATTCTTCATTAGTATACCAAAGTTAGATTAGATGTCGTCACCCTTTTGAACTTTTCATATCCTCTAGGTATCATTCCACGAACAAAACCCTTATGATCTCTTTAGATCATAAGGGCTTTTCAAGGGTGAGATTAGTTGCTTGGAAGTGCCTGCATAACGTTACGAATAGAATCTACAGACTTTGCTAGTGCTTCTTTTTCGTCGTCCGTCAAATCAAGTTCGATAATCTTTTCGATTCCATCGCCACCAAGAATTGTCGGAACACCTGCATAAAGGTCTTCGTAACCATACTCGCCTTCAAGGTAAGCAATCGTAGGAATCACACGTTTCTTATCTTTAATGATCGCTTCAACCATTTGAGCTAGTGACGCTGCTGGTGCATAATATGCACTACCGTTACCAAGGAGGCCAACAATTTCACCGCCACCTTTACGTGTACGCTCAACAATGGCATCAATACGATCTTGTGGAATTAACTTCTCAAGAGGTACGCCTCCTGCTGCTGAATAACGAATAAGAGGTACCATATCATCACCATGGCCACCAAGTACAAATCCAGTAATATCTTCAACAGAAAGGTTTAATTCTTGTGCTACAAACGTGCGGAAACGAGCTGTATCAAGAACGCCTGATTGACCAATTACACGGTTTTTAGGGAAGCCAGATTCTTTATATACAGTGTATGTCATAGCATCTGCAGGGTTTGTTAAAACGATGATGTAGCAGTTAGGTGAATGCTTTACCACTTCTTTCGTAACTGCTTTCATGATACCAGCATTCGTACTCACTAAGTCATCACGGCTCATACCAGGTTTGCGAGCAATACCAGCAGTAATCACAACGACATCAGAATCTTTAGTATCTTCATAGTTTGAAGTACCCACAATATTTGAATCTACACCTTGAACAGGTGTTGATTCAAGCATATCTAATGCTTTTCCCTTTGTCGGGCCTTCTAGTTGCGGGATATCTACTAATACAACATCTCCAAGCTCTTTTTGAGCAACCATTAATGCTGTTGTAGCTCCTGTGAAACCTGCTCCGATAACTGAAATCTTTCTACGCTTAATTGCCATTTCCATCAACTCCCAGTTATGATTTAACAAACCTTTCAAAAACGATCAGACAGTAAATTGTTCAAGAAGTCCTTTTTAGGACTTCTTGAACATTAAGATGATTAAAGGTTGTTGATCAATTCATCAGCAAAGCCAGAACATTTTACTTCCGTTGCACCATCCATTAGACGTGCGAAGTCATATGTTACTACTTTACTAGCGATTGTTTTATCCATAGAAGCCATGATTAAATCAGCAGCTTCATTCCAGCCAAGGTGACGAAGCATAAGCTCTCCTGATAGAAGAACAGAAGAAGGATTTACTTTATCAAGACCAGCATACTTAGGAGCAGTACCGTGAGTCGCTTCAAAGATTGCATGACCAGTATCATAGTTGATGTTGGCACCAGGTGCGATACCAATTCCTCCAACTTGTGCAGCAAGTGCATCAGAGATGTAGTCACCATTTAAGTTCATTGTTGCAACCACATCGAACTCTTTAGGGCGAGTAAGGATCTGTTGTAAGAAGATATCAGCAATCGAATCCTTAACAATGATCTTACCTGCTGCTTCTGCTTCAGATTGTGCTTTATCTGCAGCGTCTTTACCTTCTGCTTCAACAATCTTGTCATATTGAGCCCAAGTGAATACTTTATCGCCAAATTCACGTTCAGCAACTTCATATCCCCAGTTTTTGAAAGCACCTTCTGTATATTTCATGATGTTCCCTTTGTGTACAAGTGTTACACTCTTACGACCTTCATCAAGAGCATACTGGATAGCCGCACGAACCAGTCGGTCTGTACCTTCCTGTGACACAGGCTTGATACCAATTCCAGATGTTTCAGGGAAACGAATCTTGCTAGCACCCATCTCTTCACGAAGGAATTTGATTAATTTCTTCACTTCATCAGAACCTTCTTGATATTCGATACCAGCGTAAATATCTTCTGAGTTCTCACGGAAGATAACCATGTTTGTATCTTCAGGACGCTTTACAGGTGAAGGTACACCTTCAAAATAACGTACTGGGCGTAGACAAACGTATAAGTCAAGCTCTTGACGAAGGGCAACGTTTAATGAACGAATCCCACCGCCTACTGGTGTTGTAAGAGGTCCTTTAATAGCGATCATATATTTACGAACCGCTTCTAATGTTTCTTCTGGTAACCAGCTTCCAGTTTCATTGAATGCTTTTTCACCAGCTAAAATTTCTTTCCAAACAATTTTCTTTTCGCCATTATAAGCTTTTTCTACTGCAGCATCCATTACACGTGAAGCCGCTGCCCAAATATCAGGACCAATTCCGTCTCCTTCGATATAAGGAACAATTGGGTTATTTGGTACGTCTAAAACTCCATTTTCTACCTTGATTACTTCTCCGTTTGCCATGTTACATTACCTCCCTAGATTGATAAAGCTAACTTTCACTGTACAAGACAAGTATGACCTTGTCCTCCCCTAACTTATGTACAAGGAGCTATAAACTCCTTGCTACGCTAATTAGCGTTGTTCAATTGGAACATATGTCTGTTTACCAGGTCCAACATACTCAGCACGTGGGCGAATTAGACGGTTATCACTATACTGCTCTAAGATGTGAGCTAACCAACCTGATGCACGGCTGACAGCGAAGATTGGGGTAAACAAATCATGTTTGATCCCAAGACTATGGTAAACACTAGCAGAATAAAAATCAACATTTGGCAATAAACCTTTTTCGCCAGTAACCATATCTTCAACTTTTAGAGACATCTCGTACCACTTAGATTCACCTGTAATATCAGTTAAGCGTTTAGACATTTCGCGTAAATGTTTAGCACGTGGATCTCCATTTTTGTATACACGGTGACCGAAGCCCATAATTTTCTCTTTATTGTCAAGAGCTTTACGGATATAAGGTTCGACATTTTCTACTTCTTCAATTTCATTTAGCATCGACATAACCGCTTCATTTGCTCCACCGTGTAGTGGGCCTTTAAGAGCTCCGATAGCTGCTGTGATACCAGAGTATACATCAGAAAGAGTCGCTACACATACACGTGCAGTAAACGTTGAAGCATTAAGCTCATGGTCTGCATGTAACACAAGTGCTTTATTAAATGCATTAACAGAAACCTCATCTGGCTCTTTACCATTTAGCATGTAAAGGAAGTTTGCTGCAAAACCTAAATCCTTACGAGGAGCAACAGGCTCTTGCCCTTCACGCACTCGAGAAAACGCTGTCACAATTGTAGGGATTTGTGCTTGGATCTTAAGCGCCTTTAAGCGGTTCGCTTCTTCTTCCATTACATCCGCATTTTCATCAAATAATGCGAGACTTGAAATTGCCGTACGTAGAGCAGCCATTGGATGAACTTCATTAATTGGATATGATTTCATCTGATCAATAATTGCTTGTGGAATTTCAGCATGATCAGCAAGCTCCTGTGTAAACGAACGTAGTTCTTGCTCTTTTGGAAGACGTCCGTTCCAAAGAAGATAAATAACCTCTTCAAAACTCGCATTATCTGCTAAATCGTCAATATCATACCCTTGATAGGTTAAGACACTTTCAATAATCGAACTGACACTTGATGTCGTTGCTACAATTCCTTCTAGACCACGAGTTGTACTCACGTTAATCTCTCCTTTTCCCTGAATATCTTTTTCATCTTTCGGTAAATGCTTACATTTCCATTTTGACGAAATGAAAATGTGCGCTATGTAGGAAGGATGTACACAAGCACCATTATAAACATTTTTTACACTTTTGTGAACGTTTAAATAGTAAATTAATTTACTCATTTTAAAACTATCACTTAACTTAGTATTCTGATAGTTTTACTTAGTGGTAGGCTTAGCCGCCCAAATTTGTGAAGAATTGTACAACCCTCATCGCCAAATAAGCGATCCCTGCACCGATCAAAGGACCTACTGCTACACCATTAAATAAAGCGACAGCTAGAATTGTACCAAATACCAATGCGGTTGTAATATGAGGATCATTTTGTAATAGATCAATTCCACTTGATGCAATTAATGCAACAAGAATGCCAGATGCTAATGCAACCCATGCATAAGAAGAACGCACAGCTTCACCAAGTTGTTTAAAACCAATTTCCCCTGTAACAATTGGTGTTAATACTGCGATCGTAATCACTGTCACACCAATGTTTATACCTTTTTGTTGGAATAGTGGAAATAATTTGTCTCCAAGTCCCACCCATTTGATAATAAGTAGAATGCCAACAGCAACAAGCAAGGATTGATTTTTAGCAAGAAGGGCAACGGCAAGTAGAATTAGCATAAATAACGTTGCTTGTGAAAACAAGTTTGTACCCAACCTTCCTCCTTAGCAATTCTACTTTATCATATCATAGTTTTGAAAATTCCGCCATGTTTGACACTCATACACAATCCCCCAAAGATTATCTTAGATAAAATAAAAACCACAGGTAAGGTCCTGTGGTTAACGTCTAGACATAATGATAAAATTTCCATTTTTTATCATTTTATTAAATATCTTGAGCAGAAATGCTTTGGCAATCCCACGAGTTTGGGGGATTAGTAAAAAGAAGCCAATTGCATCTGTAATAAAGCCCGGTGTAAGTAAAACAACCCCACCAATTAAAATACAAAGACCATCTAACATTACACTACTAGGCACCTGTCCTTGACTTGTTTGCAGTTGTGCCACTCTGATTGCTTGTAAACCTTCTTTTTTTGCCAGCCAAGCCCCTAGGATTCCCGTTAAAATAATAAGAGCGATCGTCGGCCAAATTCCAATTGTATTTCCAGACAAAATAAGAACGGCAATCTCTAAAGCCGGAACGATAATAATTAGCAATAATAGGATTCTAAACATCGTTCTCTCCTTCACAATAGTGAATTATTAAATATACTACTAAAGAAAAAAGGAGAAGGATAATCCCTCTCCTCACTACTCATTATAGTACACTTGCATGTCCTCTGTAAATGTCACCACGTGCCCCATCGACCGTGATCTCTTCACCGTCTTGGAATAAATTCAATGCATTGGCCACCCCTACAATGACTGGTGTACTTAAACTTAACCCGACAACTGCCGCGTGAGAAGTTAATCCACCTTCTTCTGTAATAACAGCTGCAGCTTTTTCAAAAGCAGGAATCATATCTTTATCTGTGCTATACGTAATAAGAATTGATCCTTCTGTTACTTTATCGTTTGCTTCTTGAGCATTTTGGGCCACAACTACTTTTCCTGAAGCTGAACGACGGCCAATCCCTTGCCCTTTAGCAACAACTTCTCCAATGACATGAACTTTCATAAGGTTCGTTGTTCCTGTTTCACCTACAGGCACTCCAGCGGTAATGACTACTAGATCGCCTTGTCCAATTTGTCCAGCTTGTACAGCTGTATTGACAGTGCTATCAAGCATTTCATCAGTTGTCTCAGCATTATGTCCAAGTAGAGGGTAGACTCCCCATACTAAGCTTAATGTACGCATGACACGCTCATTACTAGTAACAGCAACAATAGGTGATTGCGGACGATACTTAGCTACGACACGAGCTGTGTAACCACTCTCTGTAGCTGTTAAAATAGCAGATGCATTTAGATTAAACGCAGCATGAGCAACAGACTGACTTATTGCACTTGTAATAGATGGACGTGTTTCTTTCGTACGCTTAGAAAGAATCGCTTGGTAATTAAGTGCTTGTTCCGTACGCGCTGCAATATTATTCATCGTTTGAACAGCTTCTACAGGATAGTCACCCGCAGCCGTTTCACCCGATAACATAATCGCGTCTGTACCATCAAATATAGCATTTGCAACATCACTCGCCTCAGCACGAGTTGGTCGTGGGTTACGTTGCATAGAATCAAGCATTTGTGTAGCTGTGATAACTGGCTTCGCTACTGCATTACACTTTTTAATTAAGTCTTTTTGTACAAGTGGAACTTCTTCTGCAGGAATTTCAACACCTAAATCTCCACGTGCAACCATTAAACCATCGGAAACTTCAAGAATTTCATTGATGTTATCTACACCTTCTTGATTTTCAATCTTTGGAATGATTTGAATGTCAGTTGCTTGGTGTTGTTCTAGTAACTCACGAATCTCAAGTACGTCCGTAGCACGACGAACAAATGATGCAGCGATAAAGTCAACGCCTTGCTCAATACCGAACTTGATATCAGCTGTATCCTTATCAGTGATCCCAGGAAGATTCACACTCACATTAGGTACATTTACACCCTTTTTATTTTTGAGAGTTCCACTGTTCAGAACCTTGGTTACAATCTCTTGTTCTTTTACTTCTACAACTTCTAGACCGATTAAGCCATCATCAAGAAGGATTTTCGAACCTGGATGCACATCTTGAACAAGTCCAGGATATGTAATAGAAATTTTCTCAGAATTACCTACTACTTCAGTCATTGAAAGAGTTAAGTGGTCTCCTGCTTTTAATTCTGCTACACCACCCTCTAATGTTTGCGTACGAATTTCAGGTCCTTTTGTATCTAAAAGAATGGCTACTGTTTTACCAGTGCGCTCTGAAGCTTCACGGATGTTAGCTATTCGTGCACCATGCTCTTCAAAATCTCCGTGAGAAAAATTCAATCTCGCTACATTCATACCTGCTTCAATAAGCTGAACCAATGTGTCGATTTGTTCACTTGCTGGTCCAATCGTACATACAATTTTAGTTTTACGCATATTCTGCCTCCTGTAATTGCTTATCTAATTATTTAAATGGAAAGCTCTTGTGATAGCTTGTACATTTCTAAATCAATAGTATGTGGTTCTGCTAAAATCTCATCAATATCATGATGAACCAATTTATTGTTTTGAATCCCTACTGTTCTGCCTGCTTCGCCATCAATTAATAAATCAACAGCTTTAGCTCCAAGTCGACTTGCAAGTACACGGTCAGCTCCAGTAGGTGAACCCCCACGTTGAATATGGCCAAGAACAGTTACTCTTGTTTCCATCTTTGTTTCATCGCTAATCATTTTACCGAAATCAAAACCGCTGCCTACACCTTCAGCAACAATGATAATACTATGCTTCTTACCACGCTCTTGTCCACGTTTAAGACGACTAATAATTTGATTCATGTCATAATCAGCTTCAGGAATGACAATCGTTTCTGCCCCATCTGCCAAACCAGACCAAAGCGCCAAGTCACCCGCATGACGTCCCATTACTTCAATCACGTAAGTACGTTCATGAGACGTTGCTGTATCACGAATTTTATCAATTGCATCAATAACGGTGTTTAAAGCTGTGTCAAAACCGATTGTAAAGTCAGTTCCAGGAATATCATTATCAATCGTACCAGGAACACCAATTGTCGGGAAACCATGCTCGGTTAGTTTTTGAGCTCCGCGGTAAGAACCATCTCCACCAATCACGACCAGGCCTTCAATACCGAATTTCTTTAGCTGCTCAATTCCCTTTTTCTGACCTTCAAGGGTTTTAAACTCTTCGCATCGTGCTGTATAAAGCATCGTCCCACCGCGATGAATAATATCACCTACTGAACCAAGCTCCATTTTGCGAATATCACCGGCAATTAACCCCGCATATCCATAAGAGATTCCATACACCTCTACATCATGAAAAATTGCTTTACGAACGACCGCACGGATTGCGGCATTCATTCCTGGTGAATCTCCACCACTTGTTAATACTCCAATTCGTTTCATGAGTACTCCCTCCATCAATCAACTAAATTTATATATCAAAAGGTGACTTATCATTAAAATCCCTTTTTTTACAAACATGCACTTCGTGGCTTTGCACCTATTATCATGCTCTCATTTTAAAAAAATACCACTTTAACGCACTGAACACAATACAGATGCTTCCAAAACAAAAAGTGCTTTCTTTTGTACAGAAAGCACTTTACCTTATTCTACGCCATTGGTATCGTTTACAAACGTAAATTGTCCGATTTTTTTGTATTTTTGATAACGCTTGTTCACTAACTCATCTTTGGATAATACTTCCAATTCTTTCAGTGAAGCAGATACTATTCGATCAATGGCTTCGGCCTGACTTTGCACATCTCGATGTGCTCCACCTTTGGCTTCTCGAATAATATCATCAATAACACCTAACTCTTTTAAGTCGGGAGCTGTAATCTTCATCGATTCAGCTGCTTTTTGAGCAAGTGTTGCATCTTTCCATAAAAGAGCAGCTGCTCCCTCAGGAGATATGACTGAATAAGTCGAATTTTCTAGCATGAAAATTCGATCTCCTACTCCTAGTGCTAGTGCACCACCACTTCCACCTTCCCCAATAACGATGCAAATAACCGGTACCGTTAAACCAGACATTTCAAGAAGGTTTCTTGCAATCGCTTCACTTTGTCCTCTTTCTTCTGCTGCCATCCCAGGGTAAGCACCTTTTGTATCAATAAAGCATACAATTGGACGATTAAATTTTTCAGCCTGTTTCATCAGCCTTAGAGCCTTACGGTAACCTTCAGGATGAGGCATTCCAAAATTCCGACGAATATTTTCTTTTGTGTCTTTTCCTCGTTGATGGCCAATGACGGTAATCGGTTTTCCGTGATATTTCGCGATACCACCTACAATAGCTGCATCATCTCCATATAGACGATCTCCATGCATTTCAAGGAAATCAGTAAACAAGTACTCGATGTAATCAAGGGTTGTAGGACGATCACTGTGTCTAGCAATTTGTACTCTCTCCCAAGCTTGAAGATTTCCATAAATGTCTTTTTCTAATTGTTGAAGTCTATTCTCAAGCTTCTCAATCTCATCACTTAAATCGATTTCTTTTTCATTTGTAAACGTTTTAAGTTCAGAGATTTTATCTCTTAATTCAACAATTGGTCTCTCAAATCCTAATTCACTCGCCATGTTCCTACACCTCCTTACGCATGTTGATGGATATCTAAAATAGTGGTTATCATTTTTTTCATTTCTTTACGTGGCACAACGCGATCAAGTTGCCCGTGCTTCAATAAAAATTCAGCCGTTTGGAAGTCATCCGGTAACTCTTGACGGATCGTTTGTTCAATAATACGTCTACCTGCAAACCCTATGAGGGCACCAGGTTCTGCAAAATTATAGTCTCCAAGCGAAGCAAAACTGGCCGACACTCCACCTGTAGTTGGATGTGTCATAACGGAGATAAATAACCCTCCGTTTTGACTGAGCTTTTGCAAAGCTGCACTTGTTTTAGCCATTTGCATTAAGCTTAGAACACCCTCTTGCATGCGTGCTCCTCCTGAAGCTGAAAACAACAGGAATGGATAATCCTTTTCAATTGCAACCTCTATCGCTCTTGTAATTTTTTCGCCTACAACTGAGCCCATACTTCCCATACGGAAACGTGCATCCATAACAGCTACTACAGCAGGAAAACCATTAATATCGCCTTCGCCTGTAACTACTGCCTCATTAAGATTCGTTTTTACTCTATCTGCTTCTAACTTCTCTTCATAGGTAGGGAAATCTAGAGGGTTTTTTCCAATCATCATTTTGTCGTATTCAACAAAACTTCCCGCATCTAATAAACTATTTATTCTCTCATAAGCCGTCATACGGTGATGATGCCCACAAGAATCACAAACATTTAAATTCTTTTTTAATTCTTTTGTATACATAATGGTTCGACAAGTAGGGCATTTCGTCATTAACCCTTCTGGAACTTCTTGTTTTGCTCGTTCTGAAGGGATAGTGGCATATCGTTTCTTTTTCGTGAATAAATCCTTAAGCATTTCAGCACCTCACTAGCTTAAGACTCATATTTTTTTAGAGCATATGATAACTTGTTCAAAAATAGTACAACCTGTACTTTCATACTAAAACTAAAAACGACTATTCTCTAAATGTTTACGCATAGCTTCTAATGCATCATCTAATCGATTGTCGGCTAGAGCTTTAAAGATAGCTTCATGCTCCTTAATCGAAGCTGTAGGTCTTCCTTCTCTTTGAAGAGATTCCTTAATAGCAACCTTGTTATATTCCACCAGTGAAATCCAAATATTTAGGAGAAGTCGATTTCCACACGCTTCTACAATCGTCTTGTGAAATAAATAATCTTCATCTACAGGAAAATCACCATGCTTCCATTCCTCTTTTGATTGATAAATTAGCTCTTCTAGACGATCTAAAGTCTGCTGGTTCATTCTTCCCAAAGCTAAGCGAGTCGCTTCTAATTCTACAATTCGCCTAGTTTCTGTTAAATCCTGCTTTGCACTCTCGTCTTTTAATAAAAAAGAAAGAATAATACTGACGAGGCGGTGACTATTAGCAGGCTTCAAAAAGGTTCCTTCACCTCTACGTGTTTCAATCAGGTCTAACAACTCTAAAGCTCTAAGAGCCTCACGCACAGAGGAGCGACCAACATTTAGTCGGTCGCTCAACTCGCGCTCTGAGGGAAGACGATCACCTTGTGATAGGTTGTCTTCTTTCATAATCTCATTAATCTTATTGATTATTTCGATATAGACTTTGGGTTGTTCCACTGTCATGAGTCAACCACACCTCATTAATTGCTTTGGCATTATTTATCTTGACCAATAATTGCAAGTTGGCGAGTCTTTTCAGCAATTTGTTCTGGATCAACCTTCAAGCGAGCTACTCCTGTTTCCATAGCTGTCTTAGCAACCGCAGCTGCCACTGCAGGTGCTACACGAGGGTCAAATGGTGCAGGGATTACATAGTCAGCCGATAAGTCAGCTTCAGCAACTAGGTCTGCAATCGCATAAACTGCAGCTACTTTCATTTCTTCGTTGATATGTGTAGCACGAACATCTAATGCACCGCGGAAAATTCCTGGGAAGGCTAATACATTATTTACTTGGTTAGGGAAATCTGAACGGCCTGTCCCAATTACTTTAGCTCCTGCAGCTTTTGCTTTTTCAGGCATGATTTCAGGAACTGGATTCGCCATTGCGAAAATAATTGGATCTTCGTTCATAGTCTCTATCATCTCTTCAGTAAGAGCACCGGCTACAGATACACCAATAAAAACGTCTGTGTCTTTAATCACATCAGCAAGAGTTCCCTCTAGGCGATCACGGTTTGTAAACTTAGCTACTTCTGCTTTGACATCGTTCATGCCGTAAGAACGACCATCAAAGATAGATCCTTTAGAATCACACATAATAATGTCGCGAACACCCATGCGTTGCATTAATTTAATAATAGCGATACCTGCAGAACCAGCACCGTTTGCTACCACTTTAATTTCCGACATTTTTTTACCAGTCAATTTAAGAGCATTAATTAGCCCTGCTAGTGTAACAATCGCTGTACCATGTTGATCATCATGGAAAACAGGAATATTAGCTTCTTTCTTTAGACGTTCTTCGATCTCAAAGCAACTAGGGGCAGCAATATCTTCTAGGTTTACTCCACCAAAAGTAGGTTCCATTAATTTAACTGTTTCAACAATCGTATCAACGTCAGTTGAACGTAAGCAAATTGGGAAGGCATCTACTCCAGCAAATGATTTGAATAATACAGCTTTTCCTTCCATGACTGGTAGAGATGCTTCAGGACCGATATTACCTAAGCCTAGTACAGCTGTTCCGTTACTAACAACAGCAACCATGTTGCCTTTCATTGTATATTCATAAACTGATTCAACATCTTCAAAAATTTCTTTACACGGTTCTGCAACGCCTGGTGAATAAGCAAGACTTAAATCACGAGCGTTTTTTACAGGGACCTTTGATTTTGATTCTAACTTTCCTTGATTTGCGCGGTGAATATGTAGCGCTTCCTCTCTTGTTGTTGACACAACAGACACTCTCCTTTAGTTCGGTAGCAAGACCGTTTCTATTTTTAATACTTGTTCAGTTAGTTGTGAATCATTGTACACAAACATAATTGGTCTGACCACCAAAATCATTCTTAATTATAAACAAAACTATAACGATCAACAAGGGGTGATTAGTGGAAAGGTTTATTCAACTCCTACCATTCCTTATCTAGATCTACTTTCTAAAGCCATCACGTTACTTTAAAACGACGTGCTCTGGCCCAAGCAATTCTTCTAACGCCCTCATACATTCTTCACTAGGACCGACTTTATAATCAGCCTCCAATTTAATTGTTTGTTTCTCGTTATCAAGATAGACAACCACTTCTGTATTTCCTTTATCTTCTAACAAACAAGCTTTTACTAGAGAGAAATGGGCAGGATCGACCACTTTTAAATAAAGGGTAGGTTTCGATTTTACTTGGGTAACAATCGTTTGCACGGGTACACATCTTTTTAAGATGAATTGTGGCTTATCCCGCTTATGATCAAGCGAACCCTCCATGAAAAGAAGTTCTCCTTCTTTTATCATCTTTCCATGTTGTTGCCACACATCTGGAAATACAGTCACTTCACACTGTTCAGTCTCATCTCCAACCTCTAAAAAAGCCATCGGATCACCTTTTTTCGTTGTGATCTTTTTTAAATTCGATACTAAACCAGCGATCCTTACCTTTGCCTTCTGTGTAGAAAGATCCACAATATTTATGCGCTGATACTTTTCGAGAACCTCACTTACTTGTTCTAAGGGGTGACCAGATACATAAACACCGAGAGCTTCCCGTTCGAAAAAGAGCCTTTCTTGAAGAGTTAGTGGATCGACCTTTTCATAATGAGGCGCTTCTACATCAATTGTGAACAACCCTGCTGTTTCATCTTGAAACGTTTGAACCTTTTCAGCAAAAGCATAAGCTTGATCAAGATTATACAGCAGTGTGGCTCGATCTTCTTTAAACTCATCCATCGCCCCTGCTTTTATTAAGTTTTCTGTTGCTCTCCTATTTACAATTCGTTGATTTACACGTGAACAATAATCAAAAAGATCTTTGAACGGTTTCTCTTGAATTAATTCAATAATATGTCTGGCTGCTTGAATGCCGACATGGCTAATTGGCAATAAGCCAAATCGAATCGCCTCATTCTCTAATGTAAATAACAACCCACTTTTAGAGAGCTTTGGTGGTAATACGTCAATCTTTCTTCTTTTCGACTCCTGTAGCAATTCCATTAATTTCTCAGTCGTATTCCACACACTCGACAATAATGCAGTATGAAAGGCTAATGGGTAATGAGTCTTTAAGTAAGCTAATTGATAACTGATCATGCTGTAAGCAACCGCATGACTTCGGTTAAATCCGTAATTTGCAAATCGATCAATCAATTGAAATACATTCTTCGCTACGTCTTCTTCGTAGCCTTTTTGAATAGCCCCAGTAATGAAATCAACCCTACTCTTTTCTAGCTCATGCTTATTTTTCTTACTTATTGCTCGCCTCAATAAATCGGCTTCCGCTAATGAGAAGCCAGCCATTTTTACGACAATTTGCATAATTTGCTCTTGATAAACAATAACTCCATACGTTCTTTCAATGATTTCATTTAAATCTGGGTGAGGAGAGGATAAAGGTCTTCGTTTATGTTTGCCTTCTACATAAACATTAATAAATTCCATTGGCCCCGGTCGGTAGAGAGCATTTACAGCCACTATATCTTCAAATTCAGTTGGCTTTAGTGAGCGTAGAACCTGTCTCATCCCTGCTGACTCAAGTTGAAATACCCCCGTTGTGTCACTATCGGCTAATAATTGATAGGTTTTTTGATCATCAATGGGTAAGTTACGAACATCAATTACTTCTCCAGAATGTTCTTCAATAATTGAAACAACACGTTCAAGTAAGGTTAAATTACGTAATCCGAGAAAATCGAACTTAACTAAACCTATTTCCTCAACGACTCCCATTGTCGCCTGTGTTAATACACCTTGACCTTGACCCCTTTGCAAAGCAACAAGCTCCGTAAGTGGAACTGGACTAATAACTACCCCTGCTGCATGAGTAGATACATGCCTCATAAGCCCTTCAATGGATTGAGCAATGTCGAGTAGTCTTCGTGCATCCTTTGACTCTTGGTACAACGTTTTTAACTCACGGTCTATCTGAATAGCTTTTTTAATCGTCATACCAGAAGTTGCAGGAATTAATTTAGCCATTTTTTCAATCAAATAAGAGTCACACGAAAGAACTTTTCCTGTATCACGTACAGAAGCCTTTGCAGCAAGTGTCCCAAACGTTGCTATTTGTGCTACACGATCATGCCCATACTTCTCTTGAACATAGCGAATCACTTCATCCCGACGATGATCTGGGAAATCGATATCTATATCAGGTAAGGTGATTCGTTCTGGATTAAGGAAACGCTCGAACAGCAAGTCGTATTCAAGAGGATTAACGTCTGTAATATATAACACATAGGCAACTAAAGATCCCGCAGCTGAACCACGACCAGGGCCCGTCATCATTTTCCGATTCCTAGCATACTGCATAAAGTCAGAGACGATTAGAAAGTAATCATTAAAGCCCATTTGATCAATTACTTTTAATTCTACCTCAAGTCTCTGTGTGACTTCTTCCGCGGGACGCGACCCAAACCTCTTATCTATCCCTTGTAAACAGGCGTTCCTAAGCTCTTCACGTGGAGTATTTTTCTTAGTGAACGGATAAACCGGTAAATAGCGTGAATCCAGATCTAATTCAAGCTGACATAATTGATCTATTTCTTGTAACCCTAGTAGAGCCTCTCGACATTCGCTGAAAGTAGCTTGATACTCTTCAATCGATCGGAGATAAAAAAAACGCTCCTCGTGATTTGGCTCTTCAAGATGAATGGTTGTACCTAAGCGAATGGCTCTGACTGCCGCATATGCTTCATAATCACCCTTTTTAGTGTATAAAACAGGATTTGAACCTATTACTTTTAGTTCATTACTAGCTGCGAACTGACTAATTCTCTTCCAAAATGCTCGATCATTTTCAATGGTTCCTTGTAAATCAATATACCAGGCTCCCATATGCTTGAGTGTAATCCACTCTCTGCACCATTCTTGAGCTAGACCTTCCTCTTTGCTTTTCACATACTCCTGAACGGGCCCTCCATCATAGGAAAGGATCACAACACAATGACCTAAATGAGGGAGTAGCTCTTCTTTTGTAAAAAATCGGGCTTTATCCGATTTCATTTGTAATTCTGTGGAGATCGTTAGTAAAGATTGATAACCAGCTTTATTTTTCGCTAATAACCTTAGATGCGCGCGCCTTCCATTCACTTGTGTGTCAATCGGCACTTCAAGGCCAATAATCGGCTTGATTCCGGCTTTTAAACAAGCTTTATAAAAAGGTATCGCTCCATACATAACCCCTTTATCTGTCAGGGCAAGGGCACCGTACCCTTCCTTTTTTGCTTGTGACACTAGTTGCTCAATACGATTAGTCGATGAAAGTAAGCTGTACTCGCTATAGACATGTGTATGAAGCAAGTCCACTTTCCTCACCTTCTCTCTTTGCAAATATGTATGCCCTTATTATAGTACTCCTTTGTCCACTTTCACTAATAACTTACCTTTATTCTTTTTTATTTTTATATTATACATCCAAGACGATTAGCTGGTTTAAATATTGTTTACAAGCATAAATGTCTACTCTTTCCTATATATTATATAAACGTATGGGACAACCCAATTAAAGGATGTGAGAAACAAAATGGATCGTGACCTTCTCGCAAATCTCATTATTGATTATTTTGTTGCTTTTGGAGTCATCGTAGGTGGAGCGATTATCGGAGGAATTGGAGCCTTTCTCATTGGAAAGCCACCTTTATCAGTAATGTATAATTTAGCAGGTAGTTTAAAGATTTGGGCAATAGTTGCTGCTATTGGCGGAACATTCGATGTCATTACAAACATTGAAAGAGGCTTATTCAACGGGACACATGACGATATATACAGAACGTTATTTTTAATTTTTGCTGCATTATGTGGAGCGCAGACTGGAACCAAGTTAATACAATGGATTGTCGGAGGAGAGCAATTACCGTTATGAGAATTCCTCCTTATTACAAACGTCCAGGCTGGCAACGATTTTTTGCAGGAATTATTATTGGTGTTCTTATTGGATGGGTCTTCTTTCTGTACCAATATGGATTAATTTATGAAGGGCTGATGGTGAAGTTATCAGAACAAGAGGTAACGATTGAGAATCAGACGAAAACGATTGAGGAACTTAGGAGTCAACAAAAGGAAGATAATGAAGAAAACATACGAAAATTAACGGTTCAAAAAATTGAAATTCATTTTACGAACACTCAAAAACTACGGTTAAATCAATTAACACTATTCGAATTACAACAACAGGCTTTAGAAGAGTTGTCTTTTCTTGACCAAAAAAACATCGCATCTGTTTCTGATACAGAAGGGTTAATGATACGAACACTTGAGAATAAATTGTTTGAAGCGGGAGACCATCGCTTACAACTAGATGTCGAGCGAGTACATCTCTATACCACTTTAAAGATCTATGCTAAGATCATCCCCCCTCGCTCATAACTTTAACAGTTTTGAGAACTTTTAAAAATTCCGTAACTTAGCCATCTTCTTTATTGTATACTTGAACTAATTAATCACGTCATTATTTATATATGAAGGAGGCTGTCAATATGGATGTAACTGGTAAGGAAATGGTCCTTAATCGTAAAGCCATGGCTCAAAAGAAAGTGGATAAAATTAAGTCTGGTTTATCGGCCTTTGCTGAGAGTAAAGAAGTTTCTGAATTAATTCGAAAGCAATTAGCCAAAGAAGGCATTGCCGTTCATGAAGACGTAACAGAGGTAGGCTCTTGGTTTATCCCTGGCGAAAGAGAAGTAACTCAATAAAAAACCCACTAACTATATCAACAAAAAGCGTGGAGCGACGGCTCACACGCTTTTTTCTTTATGACAAGCTTCGATTAGTTTCCCTACAATTTCTTGTGCTTCACTCCATGAATAAACAGTTGCTCCAGATGCCATTGGGTGCCCTCCGCCATTATGTTCTTGGGCAATGGCGTTAATAATTGGTCCTCTTGAACGAAGTCTAACACGGATTTTTTCCTCATCCTCTACGAAAAATACCCACGTTCTTAAGCCCTCCACATCCGAAAAGCAGTTGACTAGTTGTGAAGATTCACTAGAGGTTACATTAAATTGGTTTAAAACATCTTTCGTTAATTTCATAACACCTACCGCATCATCAATGACCTCAAAATGTTGTAAAACATACCCTTCGAGCCTTGTTATTTTCAGGTCACGTTTATGCAATTGACTATAAAATTGATTCTGGTCAAACCCTACTTCGATTAGCTTACTAGTAAGTTGCATCGTTTGAGCTGTGGTATTGTTATGGCGAAAACGTCCTGTATCTCCTACAATTCCTGCATAAAGCAATAAAGCACTTTCTGAAAGGAGTTGATATCCTCTATCTTTAGCCTCTTCACACAACATAATCATCATTTCACTGGTGGAGCTTGCAGTCGTATCAACCCATACTATATCGCCATATGGTTCCTCATTTGGATGATGATCAATTTTTATCAGACTTGCTCCTAAAGTATATCGTTTATCACAAATTCGACCTGTATTAGCAGTATCGCAAACGATGACCAACGCACCTTCGTATACTTCATCTTCAATACGATCCATTTCTCCAAGGAATAAAAGGGAAGGCTCACTTTCTCCCACTGCATAGATCGATTTAGATGGAAACGTTTGTCTAAGAACTTCTCTCAACCCTAACTGTGATCCAAGGGCATCAGGGTCTGGTCGCTCATGACGATGAATAATAATCGTCTCTGCTTTTTCGATTTCATTTATAATCGATTCAATGGTATTCATTTTTCTCCTACTTTCTTCGAGTATCATTCTCGTTCATCGTTCGTTCACTAGCAATTAACGCCTACTCACGCTACAATAATGATAGCATATGGAGGGGGAACATGTAGTATGGATAAAATCATGACAATTATTATTGTTTTTTCTGCGGTCTTTTTTATTTACAATAAGATCAAAACATGGCGTACACCTGAAGGACTTCTGAAACGTATATACCAAACGAAGGCCAACATCTCAATTGGTTTTTTTCTAGTAGCCATTAGTATTAACTTATTAATTTCTCCTAGAAGTACAGTTGATGTTGTAGTTGGCATTGTCTTTCTCATTTTAGGTACAGCTAATATTATTTTAGGGTACAAAGCTTACAAACATTATATTCCGCAAATGGACAATACTTAAGCATACGTATAAAAGGCTCGGCATAATTGCCAAGCCTTTTTCTTATTCAATAAGTTGAGCCATCATTAGGGCTTTCCCTACAATTTCTCCCTCATGAAACATTTCTACATCAATTTTACCATGCTTACGCCCGATCTCTAACACTCTCGGCTGTATAACAATACGACTTTCGATTTGAACAGGCTTAATAAAGTAAAGCGTAATATTCTCTACTACGAGATCACCTTTTTTATACTTACGCATAATACGACTTCCAGCTTCCGTTACAAGTGTTGTCATAACCCCATAAGAAATCGTTCCAATTTGGTTCGTCATCTGCGGTGTGACTTCACATTCGTATGCAATTCCTGATTCTAATGTTTGCTCTTGAATCCTACTTGCAACTGTATCTTCAATCGTTTCCCCAACATGAGGCTGTCGTTGAACCATTTGCAGAGCCTTTAATACATCTTGACGACTAATCACCCCAATTAAACGCCGTTGGCTATCAATTACGGGTAAAAGCTCAATCCCTTCCCAGACCATTACATGAGCAACGGATGCTACTGACGTCCGCTCATTAACAGTAATTGGATTTTTTGTCATCACCTTTTCGATCGATGTTTGTTTGGTCGCACCAAGCACATCTTTTGCAGCAACCATCCCTTGGATTCGCATTTGTTCATCAATAACAGGGTATCGACTATGTCCTGTTTTCGAATTTAACTCATGCCACTTTTCAACGGCATTAGCTGTTGTCATATAATACGTATCTTGTAGTGGAATAAGGATATCATCCACAAGTATAATTTCTTTTTTAATAAGTTGGTCATATATGGCCCGGTTAATCATTGCAGCAACAGTAAACGTATCATAACTAGTTGAAATGATCGGAAGAGAAAGTTCATCAGCCAACTGAATTACTTCTTCACTCGTATCAAACCCACCTGTAATTAATACAGCTGCACCTACCTCAAGCGCCAATTTATGACCTTGATAACGATTTCCTACAATTAATAAGTTACCGGCCTCAACATAACGCATCATCGCATCTAATTTCATTGCCCCAATGACAAAGCGATTTAACGTCTTATGAAGACCATCCTTACCACCTAGAACTTGTCCATCAACGATATTTACAATTTCCGCATATGTTAATTTTTCGATATTTTCTTTTTTCTTTTTTTCAATACGAATGGTCCCAACTCGCTCAATCGTACTAACTAAACTTTGATTTTCAGCTTCTTTAATTGCGCGATAAGCAGTACCTTCGCTCACTTGAAGCGCTTTGGCAATTTGGCGGACTGATATCTTTTCGCCTACCTCTAAATTTGAAATGTATTCTAATATTTGCTCATGCTTTGTAGCCATGATAGCCTCCACACATTCATTCTAATCAGCTGTACCGTTGTTATATTGGTAAACTGTACTAGTCCTATTATACGGCTGATAGAATACAGTAGCAAGGCTATCTTATTACCCTCTCACTTTCGTCGTATCTGTGTTTGATACAGCTCGACCTTTTTTTATGCGGACAGGTTTACTCATTTGGGATAACAACCCATAGATATTTCCTCCAATAACAAGGAAGCTAAAGGCTAACCAACTCCATGCAAACATACCAGCGAAACCACTCTCTTGAAGAGGTAAGTACCCAAAACTATAAATCAATAATGTACTAGCTAGTAATAAGCTAATGAAAAGTCTCTGTTTCATCCGAGTTCCTCCCCATAGAAATCCTTCTCTCCTACTACTATGTACAAGAACATAGAAAAAGACCAAGTAAGAAAAAGTTCTTACTTGGTCTTGGCTTATAATTCAATGGATTCTCCTACTTCTAACACTTTGCCTTTTTTACCAGATAAATTGGCTGCGAATTCATTTGGATCCTGTTCGATAACAGGGAACGTATTATAGTGAACAGGTACGACTTGTTTTGCTTGTAGCCATTCTGCCGCGATACTTGCATCTTCTGGCCCCATCGTAAAGTTATCACCAATTGGAATAAATGCCAGATCAATAAGGTTACGCTCTCCAATTAATTTCATGTCCGAAAATAAAGCAGTGTCTCCCGCATGATAGATTGTCTTTCCTTCTAGCGTCAATAAGATCCCAGCCGGCATACCTGTGTATATGATTTTTTGGCTTTCTTCCTCTGTATAAGCAGAGCCATGAAAAGCTTGCGTCAATTTCACTGTTCCAAAGTCAAATGTATGAGCTCCACCAATATGCATCGGGTGAACATTAACACCCTTCCAGCCAAGATATGTAGCAAGTTCAAATGGCGCAATAACCAATGCGTTATTTCGCTTAGCTAATTCTACCGTGTCTCCAACGTGATCATTATGACCATGAGTTAGTAAGATTACATCTACTTCAAGGGTATCCGCATTCAAATCTGTTAATTCATTTCCTGTTATAAAAGGATCAAAAATAATTTTTTTACCTTTCGATTCGACTAAAACTACTGAATGACCATGATAGCTTACCTTCATTAATGTACACTCCCTTAAATAAGTTTGCTCGTACATACATTACACATTAACATGAAAAATCCTCTTTATTTATTACTTTCTCTGTTCACCTCAAAAAATGTTTGCTTTTTCACTCCGGCTGTTTCAGTCACATAAGAAGCCTCAATCACAGCACTTGAGTCAACAGACATTACGACTTCTTTTAGCTTTGGATACATAAAACGATTTGTAATGCAGTAAATGAGTAAACGCTCATCACCCGTATAGCCACCTTGTCCATACAAATAGGTAATTTGGACATCTAGCTCTTCGATCAATTTCGCTCCCACTTCATGAGGAGCATCAGAGATAATCATGACCGATTTCCCCTGATTTAAGCCATCTAGCACAAAATCAATTAGCTTTGATACGATATAAAAAACAGCAATACTAAACATCGCTTGTTCAAGAGAAAATACAAAAGCTGCACCCGTTAAGATAATGGCATTGACTCCTAACAGAAACGTACTAATAGGAATGTGAAATTTCCGTTGAGCCCAAATCGCAATCATCTCTGTTCCGTCAACTGCTCCACCTGCCTTCACAACCAGCCCAACGCCCAAACCAAGCATGAGGCCTCCATATAACACAATTAACACTTCAGAAGAGGTAATGGCTTGCATAGGAGCTAGGAGCGATAAGGCAATGGTTGTCACGACATTCGCATATAATGTCCGAATAACAAAGCGCTTCCCCATGAACTTACCACAAAATAGCAGCGCGGGAATATTCAACCCAACATACACAAGCCATATAGGTAAACCAAACATTGAATTACCCATAATTGCAAGTGCTGTAACCCCGCCATCAACTAAACTGTTTGGAGCTAGGATCAGCTCTAACCCTGCCGCCACAATAACGGCTCCTACTGTTAAAATCAAATAATCAATCAGTTTCTTCATCCAATTCTCCCCAAAACCTTTATAACACCAATTTTAACACACGACAAACAAATAAGAATACTCATACAACTTAGAAGAAAAGCGGAGATGCCTCGTTTAGGTATGATGGCGATGGAGCTTCGGCTATTTACCTTTTTCACAATAAAAAAAGTTGCCGCAAACACAGCAACTTCTTATTCATCATGCCACACCCAAGTAAACAGTTTATTGTCATCGTTCATATAGCGTATATCGACCTTTTCAATATCGGGGTGATGTTGTTTTAGTTCACGTACGATATCTTCTATTTTAGAGTTTTCATTTAATTTTATAAGAGTGAGAAGCTCCAATACCTTTTGCTTAGCCTCTTCCCCTCTTACAACATGACGCCCTTCTTCGTATTCATAATGATGAGGGTTATCATATTCATACTCATAGGTTACATCATTTTCAAGTATCGTTACCCGAAGCGAGGAAGCGCTCATTACACCCGAAGCAGAGATCGTAGTTGCTAGTAACAAGCTAATTAACAACGCATATCCGCCTGCAAAAATCGATTGTTTTCTCATATAGTCATCACCTCACCTTTAATGTGTGATGACCGGTGGAAAATTATACAAAATTTTAGCGGTATCGATGTATAACATCTACGCCTCCAGTAACTTCAACAACAGTTCCAGTTACCATATCAGCATTTTCTTCACATAAAAATAGCACAGTTCTTGCTATATCTTCACCTGTACCAGAGCGACCAATTGGAGTATCAGCGTCAGGATGTTCTCTTGCTTCTTGAATAGTTGATTCTTTCATTTCACCTAAGATGTTCCCTGGACATACCATATTTGCCGTAATTCCATACTCTGCTTCTTCTATTGATATAGTTTTCATTAATGAAACCAATCCTACTTTTGCTGCAGCATAGGCAGAACGATAAATCCATCCTGGTGCACTATTCGCCCCTTGAAACCCATACATAATAATACGTCCGTATTGTTGTTCACGCATAACTGGAACCACTTTTTTTAACAAATGGTACACTGCGCTTAAGTTACCTTCGATCATCTCATACCATTCATCTTCACCATAATCGACCAATTTTTTTCGTTCAAAAACATAGGGGCCGGCGTTATTAATCAAAATATCTATTTTCCCAAATTGAGCTAACGTCTCGTTTACAACTCGTTCAATGTCTTCTTTTTTTGTAACATCTGCTTGCACAAATTGTAATCTGTCACCCGCATCAGTCCACTTCATTTTCATCTTTTCGACTGCTTGTTCGTCGCTTCTATATGTAACCGTCACAGAATACCCGTTTTTTAATAATGATTCTGTAACTTGAACACCTAATCCCTTTGACCCTGCAGTAATTAATGCATGCCTCATTGAGCATCCCCCATTCAAATCAAGCTAGTAAATTGATCATACTACGTATCAAAATCGTTGTAAAAAAACACGCTGGTTTATCTACAAACGTTCGACTTTCATAGGGAATATCCTCCTACTAAAAGAAGCACGCCTCTCCAACTTTGTAAGAGGCGTGCTTCTATCGTTTAGTTAGTCAAATTCTGGTCATCCTGCTGCTTTTCATGTTGTTCTTGCTCCGCTTTAGGAGTTTCATTCGTCCCTGCGTAGTAGGCGTTCATTACTTGGTCATGAACAGTATTGACTCCTTCTTGATCATATAAAGAATTGGACAACTTATGCTCTTTCATTTAAGTCACTCTCCCTCAGTGGCATGTATTTCATACCTAGTATGAGCGACTTCAATAGATTTTATGACGAAACAAGGCTTTCTTCTTTTACATGTAATAAGTGATCTGCTTTCTTTAAAGCAAGCTTCACTTGCTCAAAGCCTGTTCCCCCCGCGCTATTGCGGCGAGCAACTACCGTTTTTGGCTGTAAAACGTCAAAGATATCTTCTTCAAATAATTCACTGGCATTTTTATATTCATCAAGAGTTAAGTCAAGCAAATAAACACCTTTTTCAATTGCGACAAGGACAAGCTTGCCGACTACTTCATGAGCTTGACGGAATGGAAGTCCTTTAGTGGCAAGGTAATCTGCAAGCTCCGTTGCATTTGAAAAATCTTGGTGAACCGCTTTTTCCATCGTGTCTGAGTTCACAGTCATCGTTTCAATCATTCCTGCAAAAATATTCAACGAACCTTTTACCGTTTCAACAGCATCGAACATACCCTCTTTATCTTCTTGCATATCTTTGTTGTAGGCTAACGGTAGTCCTTTTAACACCGTTAATAAAGAGAAAAGACTACCATATACTCGTCCTGTTTTACCACGAATCAATTCCGCCATATCAGGATTTTTCTTTTGCGGCATAATACTACTTCCAGTTGCAAAACTATCGTCCATTTCAACAAATTGAAATTCTTGTGTGGACCATAGAATTAGTTCCTCACACAAACGCGAAAGGTGCATCATCAGTGTGGCAGAAGAGCTTAGAAATTCAAGAATGAAGTCTCGGTCACTAACAGCATCAAGGCTATTCTCATAAATCCCTTCAAACCCTAATAATTCTGCTGAATATTCACGATCAATTGGAAAAGTCGTTCCAGCTAATGCTCCAGCCCCAAGTGGTGAGATATTCACACGCTTCAAACTGTCCTCATAACGACCATAATCACGTTCAAGCATCCAGAAATAAGCCATTAAATGATGAGCAAATGAAACAGGCTGAGCTCGTTGCAAATGTGTATAACCTGGGATTAACGTTTCGACATGTTGCTTTGCCTGATTAACAAGAGCTGTTTGTAAAGACTTAACAGCCTCCATAATTTCTTTCGTTTCATTACGTAAATACAAGTGCATATCCGTTGCAACTTGGTCATTTCTACTGCGACCTGTATGAAGCTTCCCCCCAACAGGGCCGATCTCATCAATTAATAGCTTTTCAAGATTTAAATGAATATCTTCATTTTGTACAGAAAACTCCAGGTCACCTGATTCTGCTTTCTTTTGCAAGGTTTTGAGCCCTTCTTTTATTAGATCCACTTCATCATTAGGTAAGATGCCACACTTACCAAGCATGGTGACGTGAGCCAAACTACCAGTAATATCTTCTTTTACTAGCTTTTGATCAAAGCCGATCGATGCACCGAATGCATCGACCCACTCTTCTGCTGTTTTAGTAAAGCGTCCTCCCCAAAGCTTGCTCACAGTGTGACTTCCTCCTTTTTCTTGTTCACAATGCTATGCACCTTGGTTGGTAAGCCCCATAATGAGATAAATCCAACAGCTGCATTGTGATCAAATTCATCGTCTGGTGTATATGTTGCAAGTTTTTCATCATATAAAGAGAATTCAGATTTACGTCCTTCAACAACCGCGTGGCCTTTAAATAATTTCACACGTACAACCCCTGTAACAGATTTTTGCGTTTCTTTTAAGAAAGCAGCAATTGCTGGTTGTAAAGGTGAGAACCAAAGTCCTTCATAAATAAGTTCAGTAAATTTCTTTTCAACTACAGGCTTAAAGTGCGCCACTTCTTTAGGTAATGTAAGATCTTCAAGTTCTTTGTGTGCTTTAATTAATGTCATAGCACCTGGACATTCATATACTTCACGAGATTTAATTCCAACAAGACGGTTCTCAACGTGATCAATACGTCCGACCCCATGCTTACCTGCGATATCATTTAGTTCTAAGATAAGATTATCTAATTGATAAGATTTACCGTTTAATGTAACCGGAACACCTTGTTCAAATCCAATCTCAATCACATCTGCTGTATCCGGTGTATTCTCAATTGAAGTCGTTAATTCATATGCGCCTTCGGGTGGTGTTGCCCATGGATCTTCTAGAACTCCACATTCATTACTACGTCCCCATAAGTTTTGATCGACTGAATACGGATTATCTAAGTTCACTGGAATCGGGATGTTATGTTGTTTTGCATATTCTATTTCTTCATCACGAGACCATGCCCACTCACGTACAGGAGCCATTACTTCTAAGTTTGGATTAAGAGCTTGAATGGATACTTCAAAACGTACTTGGTCGTTTCCTTTTCCCGTACAACCATGAGCAACTGCTGTGGCACCAGTTTGCTCGGCTATTTCAACTAGTTTTTTTGAAATGAGCGGACGAGATAGAGCAGAAACAAGTGGATATTTTTGTTCATATAATGCATGTGCTTGTAATGCTGGCAAAACAAATTCTTCTGCATATTCTTTCTTCGCATCAATCGTATACGATTGACTAGCTCCAACTTTTAATGCTTTCTCTTTTACAAAATCTAAATCTTTTCCTTCACCGACATCTAGACCTACTGCAATAACGTCATACCCCTTATCCGCTAACCACTTAATTGCTACTGATGTATCAAGACCACCCGAGTATGCTAAAACCACTTTTTTCTTTGTCATTTTCGATTCCCTCCAAATGAATATTCATACTTCCATTATTATTTTTATGCAATAAACTGTATAAAATGAGGTGATTTCTATTAATCACCCTTTGTATAAAACCAAACATCCAACTTATTAATATACAAAATACTTTACCAACGTTTTTTCATTTTGGCAAGGGGTATTTTAAATTTTTTTGTAAATTGTGTTCAAGTTACAATCTGTTCGTTACAATAAGGGAAAAGGAGTGATTAATATGGATGTCGAATTTGTTTATGACTTCCGGCTTCAAATTTCACTTCCGCGGTTTCACACAGCATGGGACGAACTTGACCAAGACCGACAAGCTCAAATTCTTCGCAGCTGGGAAGAGATACGGGGAAATATACCTGAACGTGTTAAAGAACTTGAAGTTGTCATTAATGAAAAACAAGCTGCCCTCACAGAAGAATTAAATTTTGAACGGTCATGTCATCTCAATTCGGAAATAGCTGAACTTGCATCTATTATTAATGATTTATGGATTTGGTTTAGATTAAATCCATCCCTCACTACTACAGAAAAAAGCTCGTCTTGATTATTATCAAGACGAGCTCACTGGATACTACCTATCATTCCGATCGATTAAAAGACGTTTTTGATAAAATTTATGCGCCAATTCAATGACTTGCTGAGAGAGTCTATAGTTCATACCTGCTCCAAAGGCCATCCCTACTAACGGCAGGCCTTGGATCATTCGTTTTCGAAGCATGGTAATGACAAAGCTCTTTGCAAGTTGACGAATCAAGTGCTGAAGCCATTCAGGTTCGATAATATCCTCCTTCCCTGCATAGAAAACATCATCCACTTGATGTTCATTTACATCATTCCATAACTTGTCCCACTCATGGGCTTGAAAGGCTTTTGGAAGTGTTGCTAGATGTAATAACTTTAAGGCAACAACCATCTCAATTGGCCGTTTTAAGTCAAATCCATAGATCGTAGCAATTTGTTGAACGGAACGTAAGTTAATGGCGATCGCTGCTGGAAGGTCTGCCGCTAATAGAAACATGCCCCCCATCCCCGTAAGACCACCTTGACCTAATGAGAGAAGCCTCTGTTTAGCCATTAATTGTTCTGTCATATAATCAAGCTGTTCAATCGGCAAATAACGCAAGTCTTCTAATTCATTGATTGTCGGCTCAAATACTCGTGCATATTGTAAGATTCGTTTTTTGGTCTCTTCGTGAGAACGAGTATTTTGAAGATAAGCATGCATGTGTATAAAAACATGATCAAGCTGCATAAGTACTTTTTGTTTTCGAGTATTTCCTAATTGCTCAACTAATTTATCTGACCATTTCAAATACGAATATTCGACATCTGTTGCTTCGTGAGTAAAATATGTATCTTCCCATTCAAGAATTGTTTGTAGTCGTTGTTGATCACGCACTTCTTGTTTCATTTGCTTCACCTTCTTTTAATCACTGATTCGATTAGTATTTTGGTTATACATTTTTCGTTTAAACATTGGAGAATATACCCACTCCTCCTCTGAACGCTCACTTATCATCTCTATTGCATGAAGTTTTGTATTCAATTGTTTTACTGAAGAAAAAAGTATAGCCTCGGCTGTTTTTTCAGAAACAGCACTTCCGTATCCTTTTTCAACTTCACCATTTTGACTCAACAACAAATGCTTTAATGCAACTAATTCAACATCGTCCCCCGAAATTCCTGCTTCTCTTGCTGCCTCATTAATCATCTCAATACCGAGTACTAAGTGTCCCATTAATTCCCCACTAGATGTGTAATCAGGTGCGACGACATCCCTTAATGCTTTCGTTTTCCCAATATCGCATAACATACAAGCACTTAATACAAGGTCTTGATTAATAGATGGATATAGAGGTAACAGTTGATATGCCGCTTGCGCTAATTGAACCGTTTGATGTAGCAATCCTGCATAATAAGCATGATGATAAGCTTTTGAAGCTGGGAGAGTCGTTACTTTTTCACGAATCGTACGTTCTGAGAAAATACGTCTTAATATGTTTCGTAATATTGGTGATGTTACTTCTTCCATCATCTTACGTAATTCTTGCCATAATTCTTCACGCGAAACCCCTTTTCTGGAAATGAGCTCACTTATTGAAACTGGATCGTCAGATGTCGCTAGCCGCACTCGTGATAATTTAAGTAGCTTCTTCTGGCGATACGTCACAACCATCCCTTCTCCTTTAATTAAAGACCTTGGTTGCAGCTGTTCTTTTTGCTCATTTGTAATGTCCCATAACTGTGCAGGAATTAATTCCAGGTTACGTTCAAGGAGAAAAGTTGCGAATTCACTTCCATTAGATGCTTGCTTAATTTCACGTTCGCGTATCAAAAAGAAATTTGTTAATTTATCTCCTTCTATGGCTTCTAAAAATAAACCCATGCTAACCCTCCTTCTATACATTTATTTACTTATATGTACGACACTCTATAACTATTATGATAGCGTGCTTGAATGGAGAAAGTAAACTTTTGCTTGCATATAAAAAACAACACCACTTACTGGAATGTAAGTGGTGGGTTAAAAATGGTTTATTATTGTGCAAGACGAACTGTATCGCGTGCAATCATTACTTCTTCATTCGTTGGGATAATAATAACTTTAACCGGTGAATGAGGGTAGTTAATGAACGCTTCTTTTCCACGAACTTTATTTAGGGATGGGTCCCAATAAACACCCATAAATTCTAGACCGCGAAGTACACGTTCACGGATAACATCACTATTCTCACCAATACCAGCAGTGAAGATAATTGCGTCTACACCACTCATACGAGCTGCGTACGAGCCAATATATTTGTGGATACGTGAAGTGAATACTTCAAGAGCAAGCTCAGCACGTTCGTTACCAGCTTCAGCTTCACTTTCGATATCACGTAAATCACTTGAGAAACCAGAAACACCTAGTAGACCACTCTTTTTGTTCAATGTGTCTAATACACCTGTAGCATCTTGTCCTGTTTTATCCATAATGTATGGAATTAATGCAGGATCGATGTTCCCTGAACGTGTTCCCATAGTCACACCAGCAAGTGGTGTAAAGCCCATTGATGTATCAATTGATTTTCCACCTTCAATTGCAGCAATACTCGCCCCATTACCTAAGTGACATGAAAGCAAACGAAGTTGTTCAATCGGACGATCTAATAATTCTGCCGCACGTTCTGAAACATATTTATGTGATGTTCCGTGGAAACCGTACTTACGGATCCCAAACTCTTTGTAGTAATCATAAGGCAAGCTGTATAAAAATGAGCTCTCAGGCATTGATTGATGGAAAGCTGTATCAAATACTGCTACTGCAGGTACATTTGGTAGTACTTCTTTAAATGCACGGATACCAACAATGTTTGCAGGGTTGTGAAGAGGTGCTAGTTCTGAAACTTCTTCAATTCCCGCAAGCACTTCATCTGTAATAAGAACAGAATCGTTGAATTTTTCTCCACCATGAACAACACGGTGACCAATCCCATCAATTTCATCAAGAGAAGAGATGATGCCAAGACCAGTTAACTTTTCTAATAGAATTTTAACTGCTACCGAGTGATCGGGGATTTCAGTTATTTCTTTTTGCTTTTCACCATTTACTTCAATTGTAAATACTCCGTCACCAAGACCAATACGTTCAACTAAACCTTTAGTTACTACTTCTTCTTCAGGCATTGTAAGTAATTGGAATTTTAATGATGAGCTACCAGCATTAATCGCAATAATTTTCGCCACGTTAAGACAGCTCCCTTTAACTTGAAATTTATGTCAATTGACTATCAGACTAGATATCAATACCTTTCCATTTAAGCACCCTGAAAATACGTTTTCAAGTAAAAACGGCAAATTTCGCTGTTTTTCGCCCGTATTCTTTATTTTCAGATTTGAAAACGCTTTACAAAGTTTCTTTTCTGTATGATTAACCAGACAGTTTTATTTGCTGCATCCAAAAAAATCCTGCCACCTAATAAGGTGACAGGTGGAGCTACAATCCTAATTCTGTTTTAAACCATTTATTAATTTGATCCATCATATCGGTGAGCGCCGCTTTATTCCCAAAAGAAGGTAATTCAGCTAATAAAGCTTGTTTTGGCTGAATGACATTCTCACCTTTTTTCTGAAGCATCAAAATACTCTTCCCATGGTTTTCAGCTGTAAACATCGTTTTAGGTAATTGGAGCAGCCCATGAATGGTTGTTTGTTCTTTTAAATAAGAATGAAGCTTTGGTGCTTGCTCACTCTCAAACAAGAAGTTAGGAACAATGTAGAATAAAAATCCTCCTTCTTTTACGCGATCAATTCCTTTTTCAATCATAAGATGATGACTGTATGAATGACCCTCATCTGCCTTTAATTGAAAATCTTCGGCAATCTGATCATGTGGGTAGTATCCAATCGGAAGATCAGTCACAACAAGATCAACTTCAGGGAATTCTATTGGCTGTAAAGAATCTTTATGAAATAACTCTAGTTCGATCTCTTGCAGGTTCGAACTAACAAATGCAAGATTCAATAAAGTCTCATCTACCTCAAATCCAAAACCTTTCGCTGGATTGGCAGATTGATTAAGTAAAGCTGTGATCAGATTACCTGATCCTACTGCTAAATCTAACACAGAATAGCCCTGTGAAGACTTAGCCATTACTTTATTAACAAGATAACTTAAAAATAAACAAACAGCGTCTGGTGTCATGGAATGATTAGGTTGGGTGGCCCCTTTCATTCCTTTTAATACAGTTAGCTGAAAGGCTTTACGAATATCTTCTTTTGTCAGTTCCTCTAAGGGAACCTGACGCATAAGATTATAAAGTCGATCCTTTACTTCAGGTATGACAACCTGAACGACTTCACCTTGAAATAAGTTTTCTCCCATTTCAGCAAGACCTTCTAAATAAGTGAAAGATTCATGTTCCTCTAGCAATGTAGCTCCTTTATCTAGAAAAACAAAAAGCTCCTCCATTTTCGAGTTCATTACGCTCATTCTATCCACTCCTATCTTAAAAAAAGGCCACCCCTAGAAAATAAATAGGGTGGACCCTTTTCATCTAAAACCATTATTTTGCTTCTTTAGCTGCGTTAATTGCCGCCTCATAATCAGGGTGGTTAGTCGCTTCTGACACATACTCGGCATAGGTTACTTCGTCATTTGAATCAATAACAAACACCGCACGAGCTAGAAGGCGAAGTTCCTTAATTGCTACACCGAATGCTTGTCCAAAAGATAGCTCGCGGTGATCTGACAATGTTTGAACATTTTCAATTCCCGCTGCTGCACACCAACGCTTTTGAGCGAATGGTAAGTCAACGCTAATCGTTAAAATTTCTACATTCGAAAGCGATGCAGCTTCTTCATTAAAACGACGTGTTTGTTGATCACATACACCCGTATCAATAGATGGAACAACACTGATCAAACGGACTTTCCCCTTTGAATCAGCTAAAGTAACTTCAGATAAGTCATTTGCTAACACTTTAAATTCTGGAGCTTTTTCCCCTACTTTTACTTCGTTGCCAAGTAGTGTAACAGGATTTTCTTTAAATGTAATTTGCGCCATTATTTTACCCTCCTAGAGTCGTTCCTAATTATGTACGTATTCATCATACACGAGCGTAATAAGAAAATTCAAGTGAGAGCGTGGTCAAGACTCCTATCTTCAATACTTTTGACACAAAAAAAGAATGGGATATCCCATTCTTAGATTGGCGGTTGATCACTTCGTTGTTGATAATTCATATTTGGGTTGTATGATTGATTTGTTGATTGATTATTATGATTTTGGTTTGAATTCGCTTTAATCATTTGTTGAATTTTATCCACTACTTGAGGGGCAAAATCTAATAACTTTTCATACAAATGCGTGCTACTATCAAGGTGAACCATTTTCACTCCTGCACTGCTTACGACTAAGAATGCAATTGGCGTAATTGATACGCCACCACCACTACCACCACCAAATGGGTGTTTGTTCGATTGCCCTTCAGAAGACGATGAGCGGTGCTGTTCAATTACAAATTCACTACCACCTGCCGCAAAGCCAAAACCTACTTTAGATACTGGCATAATGACACTTCCATCAGGCGTTTCAACTGGATCCCCGATAATCGTGTTCACATCCACCATCTCTTTAAGATTTTCCATAGCAGTCTTCATTAGTCCTTGAATTGGATGATCAGACATAACATTTCCTCCTTAACCTCTTACATATTTCGATTTCGCCAAGCTTGATGGTCTTGTGTCCATTTAGGTCGACGCTTCCAATGCCTTACGATCAAAAGACCTACAAAAATAGCATGCCCGATACGAAAAGTAAACATGCAAGAAAAATATGTATGTGAGACAACTGCTTGAAAATGTGGCGTCACTGAAAGATTTGGCATCTTATGCATTTTGACGTGATTGCCCACTAAACCGACAATCGATCCCTTTAGTGACCAAACCACCCCTGCAACAGACCCTGTAAATGCAGCATCACCCACTCCAACCTCTGAATACCAGTCGAACTTATAAAAATGAATATGACGAAGAAACCGACGAACAATACGGTTTAACCCTACAATATGTCTGATCCATCGCTCTGCTAAATGGATATCATGAATAATGGTTTGGATCGTTATTTTCTTATCTTTTTTACTCTTAGATCCAGCTAGATTTTCTTCTTCCTCTACGATAATAGCCGGTGAATCATCATTTAGTTTAATAAGTGGAGCCTCGAATGCATAAACACGCATCCACCAAAGATAGACATCTACCTTTAATAAGTCATCGTCAATATTATGTTTATAGGTCATCTCTATTTTTATTTTTGTCACTAAAAGAATAATGAAAAGTACGACTAAAATGCCAAGTATAATGAGTAACCAAGTCATCATGAACTCCCTTTGTGGAAATAGTTGATTATTATAGGGTTTCCTTCCAAATAAAAAATAAACCTGCTATATACATAGTCAGGTTTATCTCTCACTTACCGTTCATGAATAACATAAGAATTGGCAATCATATCATGTAACCCTTGCTTTTTTGAGGTGAAAGCAATCGTAATATACAGGATATATAATAGACCGAAGGATTGGTGAAGGATTCTTCCTACCCCTTCACGAAATAAAACGTCTTTCCAACTAAGTAATGTTCCTTCCGTTGTAACAACTCGCAGACCAAAAACCATTTTACCAATCGTTGCCCCGTAATATTTCGTCATGAGGGCGAAATAAGCAAAGAAAAATAAAGCCGAAACGATAAAATCAACTACTCCATACATAGCACCCAAAGTATAGCGGATGTCTGTTAAATTTAGAATCGGTCCGAGAAGTAACCAGCGAAAGGATAATAGCATAAGACTATCTAAAGTAAAAGCCCATAACCTCATCCAAAAGCCAGCATAATAATGGTCTAGCTCTTTTTCTACTTCAGCATGTTGTACAGGTTCTTCTTGAATCGGTCGTTCTTGCCTTAGCTTTCTCTGCTGGAGTAAGCGAGCTCTTCTAGGACGAGACCCACGGTTAATCATTCCTTGTTCCAATGTGATCCCTCCTATTCTGTATATAAGTACTTCAATGTTGGGGCACGACGTTCAGTTAACAATTGCTCTAGACCAGCTAACTCATTATTAGAAGAAAGTAATTGAGATACAGACATTGAAAATAAATTGAACAATCCTGTGTCTGCTTCATATTTAATTACACTATAATCAGCACCTAAATCTGCTTTCATCAGGGAAACCGTATCGTCTAAACTCCCAAGCTCATCAACTAAATCAAGCTCTAATGCTTGTGTTCCACTGTAAATTCTACCATCAGCAAGTTCACGTACCTCGCTCTCAGACATGTCACGACCTTCAGAAATAATACGAACAAACTCATCATAAGATTCGTCTATTAAAGACTGTAAAATTTCTCGATCTCCATCCGTCATTTCACGGGTTGCTGACATAATATCCTTGTACTCACCACTTTTAATCGTATTAAATGTGATGCCGTAATTCTCAGCAAGTTCAGCAATATTAATGGATTCCATAATAACCCCTAGAGAACCAGTAATCGTTTGCGGGCTGGCAACAATTTTATCTGCAGGTGCTGCTATGTAATATCCACCAGAAGCTGCCATGCTCCCCATTGAAATATAAATAGGGGTATTATACTCTTCTTTCGCTTCAAGGATTTTCTCGTGAATCTCTGCACTTTCCACAACACCGCCACCTGGTGTGTTGACTCGTATTATAATCCCCTCAACAGATGAATCTTTCGCTGCATGCTCAATTTGAGATAAGAAAGCTTTATGTCTGTATCCTTGAGCATCAAAAATACTAACAGCATCCCCCGTATCTTGTATCACGCCATTTAATTCAAGAACGACAATAGATCCTCCAGCGTCTTCTCCTTGTTCAATGACTCTCTCGGCCCAACCATGTTCACTTGCTCCAAACATTTGTTCAAAGTCCGAACCAGCTTGAGAGGTTGCAACATTTACTCCAACAGCTGCTACAACTAACATGAGCGCTGCAATTAGTGCTAACCATCGTTTTCGACTCATTTCTACACTCCTCTATGTAATTTAGTTACTTCCCGAATACATTTTGATTCTTTTCCTAAACAAAGGTTATGATAACATAGAACACTGTAAAATTTCATATCTAAAGGAATAGATTTCCTCAAAAAAACCATTTTGATTTCAGAAAGGATGTTTAGAATGATCTCACGGAAAAACCTTTACTTCTTTTACAAACAAACACCCGACATGCAAGAAATAGTCACCCCATTAGAAGATCTCGCAGAAGAAAATGGTTTTCATCTTGTCCATACGATAGACGAAGCAAATATTATTGTCAGTGTTGGTGGAGATAATGCATTCTTACAAGCAACACGAAAAACTGGATTCAGAGACGACTGTCTCTACATTGGTGTCAATACAGATCAACTTGGCTTCTATACCGATTTTACTATTAGTGATCAAAAGCGTATGATTCAGGCCATGAAAAATGATGAAGTAGAGGTCCGTCGCTACCCTGTTCTTGAGGTTACAATCGATAATGAGAAACCTATTTTTTGTTTAAATGAATGCTCCATACGTTCAAACGTTATTAAAACGTTTGTGATTGATGTAGTGATTGATGAGTTTCCTTTTGAAACATTTAGAGGAGATGGAATGATTGTCTCTACACCTACTGGTAGTACCGCATATAATAAGTCTGTAAGAGGCGCAGTCATTGATCCAACCTTACCTTCAATGCAAGTGAGTGAACTCGCTTCTTTAAATAATAATCAATACCGTACGCTTGGAACCTCTTTTGTGCTTGGCCCTGACCGTAAACTTCTTTTAAATGTCGTACAAGACGGCAATGACCACCCTATTATCGGTGCTGATAATGAAGCATTGAGCATTCGCCATGCTAAACAAATCAGCATCAAGCTTGCCGATCGTCATATAAAAGTATTGAAACTAAAGTCGAATTCCTTTTGGCAAAAAGTTCAGCGCAATTTTTTATAAGCTAAAAAGCAGAGCTTTTCACTCTGCTTTTATCACTTCTTCATTACGGTTATACATAATCGTATTATCCACAACCGTCATCAGTACATTGGTGCGAAGAGCCTTGTCAGGGTCACCATCAAATAAATCCTCGTCTAAAACCGTAAAATCAGCTACGAATCCTGATGCAATGACTCCACGGGTCTCTTCTTTTTCAATAGCTGTTGCACTACCTTGCGTAAATAATTTTATCGCTTCAAACATCGATAATTTCTGATCAGGTAAGTAGCCGCTATGTGTTTCGCCTGGTTTTTTTCTTGTCACGGCTGCATGAATTCCCAGTAATGGATCAACTGGCTCGATTGGCGCATCAGACCCTCCTGCACAAACTAAGCCTGAATCGAGTAATCTTTTCCAAGCAAATGAATAAGGTAAGCGAACTTCCCCTAACCTTTCCATCACCCAAGGAAAATCAGCTGCAACAAACCGAGGCTGAATATCAAGGACAACTCTTATATTCTTTAAACGCTTAAGTATTTCCTCATTAACCACTTGGACATGAATAAGCCTATCCCGACCATTTGTACACGGATGCTTTTCAATGGCTCCAATAGCGAGGTGGAGGGCTTCATCCCCAATGGTATGGATAGCGACAGGCATATCCTCCTCTCTTGCTTTTTTAACCAACCTCTCTAATTCCTCTTGTTGATGCATCGCTACCCCATTTGTTCTAGGGTCATCTGTATATGGAGCGCTTAGCAATGCCGTCCTTCCACCCAAGGCTCCATCGGCAAATATTTTCATAGCACCTAACTCAATAAAAGGAGTAACATCTCCTTTTTTATGACCTGTCTCTTTCATTTCACTTATCGCTTCATGATGAACGAGTAGGTGAGCTCTGAACTTAATATTGTCTCCATCAATAACTTGTTTAAAAGCATCTAGCGTCTCTTTAAATCCACCATAATAATGGAGATCTTCTGTATGCCCCCCAACTAGTCCCAATCGAAGCATATCCTTTGTTGCTTTTTTTAATGCACGTTCCACATACTGTTTTCCCACTGGGGGTATGACTGACTTCACTAACTCTGTAGCAGCATCAAGTAAATAACCTGTCGGCTTCCCATCAGCATCTCTAACAATGACACCACCTTCAGGGTTTGGCGTATCTTTTGTTATGCCTGCTAGAGCTAAAGCTTTTGAATTCACAAGTGCTGCATGTCTACAAATTCGTGTTAAATACATCGGATGTTCGGTAGTAATATCATCTAGCTCACTACGATGAAAAATCTTTCGGTCAACAAAATTATTCTCATTCCAACCCTCTGCAAAGACCCATTCCCCCATTGGTGTCTCTCTTACTTCTTCTGCTAATTGTTCACTCATTTCGCTTGCTGAATGTGTTTCTGATAAATCCAAACGTATAAGACGTTCCCCATGTCCTACCATATGTAAGTGGCTATCTACAAATCCAGGGTAAACATATCCACCTTCTACATCTATACTCTCTTTCATTCGCTCCCGATAACGAGATATGAGCTCATCCTTACTGCCACTATCTACAATAACGCCGTCTTCTACATAGACCGCTTCAACCTTTTCTTGTTCTTCTTTCATCGTAAAGAACGTTCCATTCCACCAAAGAGTGCCCAAATTGCATCCCCCTATCTTTCAACTCTTTTACTTAGCTTCATTTACTTGATACTATCCTGACAGAAAATTTACGAAGTTGCAATTTAACTGTGCTTATCGATTTAAAAAAGCATGACTCATTTGAGCCATGCTTTTCACCTTTCCTATCCTGTACGAGCGCTCGCTCACTATGAAATACGCAGAATTCTTCTTTTTTAAGCTTCAGTATATTTTGCTTTCTCTTGTTGACGAAGTTCGATACGTCTAATTTTTCCTGACGTCGTTTTCGGTAATTCTTGCAGAAACTCAATTTTTCTTGGGTATTTATAAGGAGCGGTCATAACCTTTACATGCTCTTGTAATTCAGCAATCAACTGATCATTTCCAGCCTCGTTTTGATCTCTTAGAACAACGAATGCCTTAACAACATTTCCTCTAATTTCATCTGGTGATGCAACAACCGCACATTCTTTTACGGCCGGATGTTTCGTCAGAGCGTCTTCTACTTCAAATGGTCCAATGGTATATCCAGAGCTGATAATAATATCATCACTACGACCTTCAAACCAGAAGTAACCATCTTCATCTAATTTTGCTTGATCGCCAGTGATATAGTAGTCTCCTCTGTAAGCCATTGCAGTACGCTCTGGATCCTTATAATATTCACGGAATAACGCTGGTGCACTCTTGTGAATGGCGATATCTCCTACTTCACCTGCTTTAACTGGAACCCCATTCTCATCGACGATTGCCACTTCATTTCCTGGTGTTGGTTTACCCATAGAACCAGGTTTAATTTCCATCCCTTGAAGTGTACCGATTAATAATGTATTCTCCGTTTGACCATAACCATCACGAACATCTACATTAAATGCACGCTTAAATGTTTCGATCACTTGACGATTTAATGGTTCCCCAGCTGATACAGTACTTCGTAACTCAGGTAATGTATAACTATCAATTGACTCAACTTTAGCCATTAATCGATACTCTGTCGGCGTACAACATAGTACGTTAATCTTTTCATCTTCTAGACGTTGTAAATACTCATTAGGATCAAAACGTCCATGATATACATATGCTGTTGCGCCTACACCAATTGTTGAAAGAAACGGACTCCAAATCCATTTTTGCCAACCCGGTGCAGCTGTTGCCCATACTTTATCTCCTTCTTGTACATCAAGCCACATTTTAGAAGCCACTTGAAGATGAGCGTAAGACCAACCATGAGTATGTACAACTGCTTTTGGATTTCCTGTTGTACCTGACGTGTAAGGAAGAAAAGCAAGTTCATCTCTTTTTGTTTGTGCACCTTCATAGTAATCGCTTTCATTTTTAGCTTCTTCAATAAGATCAACCCAACCATCTAATGATTGTCCAATAATTAATTTTGTTTGAAGAGTAGGTGTTGTGTCACCTAACGATTGAACTTCATCCGTAAACCCTGTGTAAGCAATAATTGCTTTTGCTTCAGCATGGTTAATGCGATATGCTAAATCCTTTGCTCTTAACATTTCTGAACAAGGAATGATAACAAGTCCTGCTTTCAAGCACGCAAGGTATGAGAAGTAGGCCTCAGGGACTCTAGGTAAAATAAGTAGAACCTTGTCACCTTGTTTTAATCCTTGACTTAACATAGCATTTGCAAAACGATTTGTGTGAGCTACCAATTCAGGGTATGAGATAATGCGACGGTTGTTCTTATCATCTGACCAATCAATTGCTATGCGGTCCTCATCTTTCGCATAACGTTCTACTTCGTGTGCTAAATTGTAAATGTCTGGTGCAATAAGCTGTTCTCGTTCCATAATCATCCTCCTCAATTATACATACATGATGCCAAGTTCATAAAACAGGACTTTTCTACTCACTATGTCCTCGTCACCATTATACAGAAAAAAATGATTTTTTTGAATATTATTTTATAACAAAAATAAAAGAGGACGGGTAAACCGTCCTCTTTATGCCATCATATGGAATTAACGTTGTTGTCCGCCGAATTGTTGTTCAGCCATTTGAACTAGACGTTTAGTGATTTCACCACCTACAGATCCGTTAGCGCGAGCTGTAGCATCAGGTCCTAATTGTACACCAAACTCAGAAGCGATTTCATACTTCATTTGATCAAGTGCTTGTTGTACGCCAGGTACTACAAGTTGATTTGAGCTGTTGTTGTTAGCCATGTGTCTCACCTCCTTCTGTACTAATAGAATGAGTCACATGGCTAGTTTACATGCACGTTATTTTATGGTAATTACTGAGAGAAATATTGAAAGTTTGTAAATGTTAAAACAAATCCTCAATCTCTTTTTCCACTTTGTTTACATTAGAGATTTGAATCGATTCCGTTCTATTAACAGCATCATCTATATAATGATCGACTTCTAAATACTTCTCGAATTTATTAGCATGCTCTCTTTTAGGTCGCGTTTTTGAATCTGGCGGCAAAAAGATCGTACAGCAATCTTCAAAAGGTAAGATCGACGTCTCATACGTATCAATTTTTTTAGCAATATCGATTACTTCGAGTTTATCCATTGTCACCAAAGGACGAATAATTGGTAAATTCGTTACTTCATTTATTGTGTTCATGCTGTGAAGAGTTTGACTAGCAACTTGTCCTAAGCTTTCGCCAGATGCAATCGCTAAAATTCCCCGCTCTTGTGCGATTCGTTCACTTATCCTCAACATCATTCTTCTCATTAGTGTCATTTGATAATTACTTGGAGCTTCTTTGTGAAGATGTTGTTGGATATCTGTAAAAGGAACCAAATGCAGCCTAATACTTGAACCGAACTTAGTTAATCTTTTCGCTAGTTCCTTTACTTTTTCTTTTGCTCGCTCATTGGTATAGGGTGGGCTATGAAAATGAATGGCTTCCAGTCTGGCACCACGCTTCATCGTTAAGTAACCAGCAACTGGACTATCAATTCCTCCTGATAACATTAACAATACCTTTCCACCAGTACCTACAGGTAATCCACCAGCTCCTGGATATTGACCAAATGTCAAATACGTAGCAGCCTCACGCACTTCAACTCGTATGTCTAGGTCTGGATTGTGGACATCAACACTGATATCGTCAGACTGACTGAGCACATAACCACCAATCTTTTGATTCAGTGCTTGAGAATCAATAGGAAATGGCTTGTAAGCGCGCTTTGAAGTTATTTTAAATGTTTTTATACCTTCATTGGCTTGTTGTTCTTTTAAAATACCTAAAGCAGCATTCTTCATCTCATCAACATCATTTTCTACTTTTAATGCAAGACTGAAAGAGTGAATTCCAAAAATAAATGATAACTTCTCCATAATAGGTTCATGATTTAAACCGTTTAATTCAATGATAATCCTTCCGTACGTACGTTTAAATGTAAGCCCTGAAAACTCTTTTAATGTGAACTTCATATTTTGAAGCAATTGTTTTTCAAAAAAAGAACGATTCTTTCCTTTTAAGGCAAGCTCTCCAAATCGGATTAGGATATGATTGTATTCCATTTTATTTCTTAACCCCCAATAGTGTTGGTATGATTTTTTTCAATTCTTGTATGAAAAATTGAATTTCTTGTTCCGTTGTTTCATAAGAAAGACTTACTCGAATGGCACTACTTGCTGCATGATTATCTTTTCCCATTGATAGTAAAACACGACTAGGTTCAGCCAATTTAGAAGAACAGGCTGATTTGGTGGAAACATATATCTTCTTCTGCGCTAATGATTGAATTAACACTTCTGGCTTTATCGAGTCTACTGAAAAATTAATAATATGATGAGCGACACCATTAAGAGGACTATTCATAGTCACCCCTTCAATTTTAGGAAGAGTATGAATAAGTTTCGAATGTAGCTTCACTAAATCAGCTCGTCCCTCTTTCGCTTTTTCCATTTCTATTCTCAGTGCTTTAGCCATAGCCACTGCTCCAGCTACATGCTCTGTCCCGGAACGCATCTGCATCTCTTGAACACCACCATGTATTTGTGGCTTCAACCTCACTCCATCTCGTACATAGAGCAGTCCACTTCCACGAACCCCGTGAAATTTATGAGCTGAAGCTGTTAATAAATCAATTTTAGCTTTTTTGATATTTAACGGTACTTTGGTTATACCTTGAACATCATCTACATGAAAGCGCACTTGTGGATATTTACTTAACAGCCGGCCTATTTTTTCGATAGGCTGAATCGTCCCTGTTTCATTATTTACATGAATGATGGAAACAAGGATTGTCTCCTTGCGAATGGACTGTTCTAACTCCTCTAGTGAAATCCTTCCATCACTGTCTACTTTTAAATAAGTAACCTCAAACCCTGCTTGTTCGAGTTCTTTATACGTTTCATATGAAGATGCATGCTCCACTTCCGTCGTAATCAAATGACGGCCTTTAGATTTCTTATGTGAAGCTGTGCCTTTAATCGCTAAATTATTCCCTTCTGTTCCTCCAGAAGTAAATAGAATTTCTTTTGCGCCAACTTGTAGTTGACTTGCAATTGCAGTTCGTGCTTTTGTTAGTAATCCCTCTGCCTCCATACCTAGAGTGTGAAGAGAAGATGGATTCCCAAAAAAATCGTACGAAACCTTAATATATGTGTCTAAAACTTCCTTGTGAGGTCGTGTTGTGGCGCTATTATCAAGATAAATCATTGAGTGATTACCCCTTTAATCATGATCTTTCTTAACCAATTCTCATGTATGCATCAATATATCTTAGCACAAAATGTTTAAATGACAAGCAAGAATATGAGTAATGAAAAATAGAATTAACTTTATTAAAAAACTGATTATTCTTTCTTTTTTAAAACTATTCAACAATTCGCAACATTTATGATACGATAAGCGACGGTAAGAAAATGATATACATTAGGCTTGTAGCCCTTTTCTATCTGAAAAGATACGTATACGCTTACATTTATGGAAATGAGTACAAATTATACCAATACATTAAATTTTGGAGGAAAACCATGAATCGTACATTACCTATGAAAGAACTAGCCGCTTTAGGCTTTTTAATGTTTGCATTGTTTTTAGGAGCCGGAAACTTAATCTTTCCACCTCTATTAGGACAAGAAGCAGGAACTTCGTTGTGGCCAGCTATTTTTGGCTTCCTTGTAACTGGGGTAGGCCTTCCCTTATTAGCCATTATTGCAGTCTCACAGGTGAACGGTGATCTCCATCAGTTAGCCAATCGAGTCCATCCTGTTTTTGCAATCATTTTCTCCTTTACAGTTTACTTAGCAATTGGACCATTTTTTGGAATCCCCCGAACAGGAACAGTTGCATATGAAATAGGTGTGGTTCCATTCTTAGCAAATGGACAAACCACTACTTCATTATTACTATCAACCTTGATCTTCTTTAGTCTGACTTTTTGGCTTGCTCTTAATCCAGCAAAATTAGTCGACCGTATAGGGAAAATTTTAACGCCTTTACTTATTATCTTAATTGCCATTGTTTCACTAAGAGGAATATTTGCTCCTATGGGTAGTTTTGAACCGGCAGAAATTAAGTATGAGAACGGAGCTTTCTTCTCAGGATTTATCGAAGGCTATCTAACAATGGATACAATTGCCGCTCTTGTGTTTGGTATCGTCATCATGAATCGCTTAGCTGAAAAAGGTGTTAAAGACCGTGCTGCCATTCAATCTTTTACGATTAAAGCAGGGTTAATTGCTGGAGTAGGTCTATCTCTTGTGTACTTATCACTTGGCTATTTAGGTGCTAGTAGCGTCTCTACAATTGGTCGCCTAGATAATGGTGGTGCGATCTTAGCTTCAGTTGCCAATGCATTATTCGGATCAACAGGTTCAATCATCCTTGCTCTAGTTATTACATTTGCATGTTTAACGACATCAATTGGATTGGTATCTGCGTGTGGTGAATTTTTTGCCAAACGATTCACATCTGTTTCTTACCCAGTAATTATTTTCATTTTATGTGTATTCAGTTTTACAATGGCCAACCTAGGACTTAGTCAATTAATCGCCGTATCTCTACCAGTTCTTGTAGCCATTTACCCGATCGCTATCGTTTTAATTACATTATCGTTCTTCCATAAAATCATCGGGGAAAGACGTGCTATCTATGTTGGTGCACTAATAGGGGCAGGGCTGATCAGTTTATTAGATGGTATTGTAACTGCTGGGGTAGATTTAGAGTCGATCACGTTTCTACAATGGATTCCTTTATATGCTGAAGGCTTAGGTTGGTTAATACCAAGTATTATCGGTGGATTAATCGGTTGGGCTATTTCAAAACGTTAATAGGTAGTAAATGAACCCACTCCTGTAGAGTGGGTTTTTCCCCATAAAAAAATGTACCACCATAATTTGGTGGTACATTTTTACGTTATGCAGTAAATTGTTCACTTACTTTTTCTACAATGGAAGGATCATACTCTCTTACTGCCTGGTAAGCACATTCGATCGCTTCTTCGTATTCATACTCTCGAAACATTTCCTCAGCTTGAATTAATCCAATTCTAGCCTTTTCCGAGCGGTTGCGATAACGATTTGCAAACTGAATGACTCTTTCAGCAAGCTGAGCTGATTCTACAATCTCTCTCATCTTCGATTCATTTTCTTCAACGCAAGCTAAAGCCTCTTCAACTAATACGTTGACTCGTCCCATCTCAAGAGGGACTTGTTCAAGTTGTTTGGCAGCTAAAATTAGCTTTTCTTCGCTTTTCTCTAGATGATCAACAGCATCGCTTGGTAAGCCAGGGATATTACTTTTTTGTAAAAGGCGCTTACTCTCAAGCATTTTTTGCCTTAATTGGCTTAGTGTTTCTTTTGCTTTTAACTCATCTTGTCTAAGGTCGTATAATGCTTGCTTTCCTTTATCGATGTCTATTTGAATTTGTTTAACTTGCTCTCTCCACTCCTCTACCATATCAAGGATAGATGTATAAGTTTGAGATTTATTTTCAGAGACATCAACAATGACTTGAAGCTGAGTCATTAATTCATTTAACTTTTTCTTAATGATTTCTTGGAATGTAATTTCTTCTTCTGCTAAACGATAACTTAACTGAACTTGAGTCGTTTCTTCCATGAGTAGAATTAACTGCTCATCTACTTGGGCAACGTGCTCTCGCATATCCGGAATAGATTGCGCTACTTTTTGTTTAGCTTCCACTTCTACTTCTAGCATTTCATACATTTGATCAATTTGAGCCAGTAGATTATTAATCTTCTCCTCAATGATATCAATGCCGTCCAATGTCGCTACTTTTCCTAGTAATTCATCGTTTTGTTTGGAAATTGATTCGATCTTTGGAAAAAAAGCAAACGACTCTAAATTGTAGCCTGTTTTTTCCATATCATGAATCCCTTGAATTAGCTGACGTAATTCTTGAGGAACCGTTGTTTTAATTTGAACTAGCAACTTAGGTACCACTTCTATGTAAGCAGAAAGTGCTTCAATCTCGGACTTAGCTTCACTTAAATGCTCTCTTGCTTTCAGATAACTGCCCTCATCGGTGGCTTCATCAAATGCATCAAGTAACTCACGGGAACGATCCATTCTTGTATCAAACGTTGTAACCGTTACACCTAGTGAACCTCGTTTATTTAAGAGGATTTGCTGTAATGATTGAGATTGTTCTCTTACTGAACCTATCTCTGTGCTATTTTGCTCAGCACTCGACACAAGCTGATTGATCTCTTCTACCATCAATTGAAGCTGCGTTTCAATTCCATTTAGACGTTCTTTTGTTAATGAGATTATATCTTTGGCTTTTTTGAAACGATATTTAGCTGCGTATTCCTCAATATCAAATAACTTCTCTTCAATATCCGGGAGGATCGCACCAACAATTTCATCCCATTCGTTTCTCCAAAGTTCAAACTTTTCTTCTGTTTCCCCTGACATATGTAAGTTCTTCACTTTACCAATTTCGCTTGGAATATCGCGATTTAAGATCGTATTCTTCCAGTCATCTAGTTTATCCACTTCTTTATAAATGTTTTTCCTAAAAACCATCCCAATAGTAAATAAGACAGCCAAAACGACTATCGTCGCATAAATTACATACATCGTCATGTGAGGACCCCCTTCTCTAGCGTCTTATCAGTCTCATTTATGAAGGCCTCTGATGATTGGCATTGCCTGTTTAACACGTCAATCCGCACCATTAATCACTATGACCTTTCGTAATACACTTCATTTCCCGAGAAATAGACACAATCTTTATTATTGGTTCTCGGTAAAATATGAAAACCCTTTAATTTCTTACAAAATAATTCAAATTTCTACGTCTGATATATGTAATATGATACCATGAAAATAAGCTTTTGTATGCTTTTTTGTGATAGTTACATCTTCTTATTAATATAAGTTTTGAAAGGGGATATTAAATGATTAAACATGATGGACACATACATTCTCATTATTGTCCACACGGCTCATCGGATTCTTTTGCTCAATATTGCGAACAAGCTATCCAAAAAGGCCTAACCGGCATTACATTTACTGAGCACGCTCCCTTGCCAAAGGGCTTTATTGACCCTACCCCAACAATGGATAGTGCAATGGATGAAAGACATTTGACATCATACATAGAAGAGCTCCAAGCCATCCAGTCTTATTATAAAAGCAAACTAACTGTTTTAATTGGACTGGAAATAGACTTTGTCGAAGGGTTTGAATTAGAAACGAAACAATTTTTAGATACGTATGGTCCTTTTTTAGATGATAGTATTCTTTCGGTTCATTTTTTAAAGATCGAGGATATCTATTACTGTATGGATTATAGTCCAGACACGTTTAAAACATGCTCGGACCTTCTCGGGTCAGTTGACCATGTTTATCAGCTTTATTATGAAACATTAAAAAAATCAGTCCAAGCAAACCTCGGAACATTTAAACCAACACGCATAGGTCATATTACTCTATGTGAAAAATTCCAAAAAAAATACCCTGCGACTAAATCCTATCGCCAGGATATACAGACCATCTTGAGCCTCATTCATCAAAAAGGGTATCAACTTGATTATAATGGAGCTGGAACACTTAAACCATTGTGTGGCCTCACTTATCCTTCTGCAGAAATTGCAGAAGCAGCCTCAGAAATGGGCATCCCCTTAGTATATGGTTCAGATGCTCATCAAGTTAAAGGCATGTTTTCTGGTGTGGATATGCTTAGCACAAAGCAATCATTAAGCTCACCTTAACAATCAATTTATTTTTAGCATCACCCGATTGGTTCGTGTCGGCTCGATACCGCATAGGCATGAATCAATCCATGATGTCAGATGTTCCACATAGCGATTAATAAAATAGGGTTCAGTCGTTGATAATTGATAAAGCTCTCTTAAATATTGAGGTGAATAATAAGGTAAGGTAATCATGCCTCTCAATTGAATTAAGACAAAATCTATCGGTTGTTTATTAAAGCTTCCTTCTTTCATTCCCCGTCTTAACAGCTGTTCAAAGTCATGCTTTTCCTTCCGTAAATAAGTAGACATTAACTCCCGTACCAATACTGAATCCATCGTCATTTCCCGATGAACCATTCTAGCTAAATGGTAATGGTTTTGTTGATAGCTTAATAAGGAACGGATGACTGATAACAATTGTTCTCTTGTGCTTTTCATACGTGTCTCATCATCTATGTGCATAGCTTCTAGGTACCCTTCAAGGAATTGGGTCATTAGCTGTTCAAATAACCCTTTTTTCCCTCCAAAATAGTATGATACAAGAGCTATATTGACATTTGCTTGCTCGGCAATATGCCGGACTGAAGTTCCATGATAGCCTTGAGTATAAAATAAACGGGCAGCTGCTTCTTTCATCTTGTCACGTGTTGCTTCGCTCATGCACTCTCCCCCTTAGGCAACTAGATTCATTTCCTTCTCCCCAATACCTTTCGATTCTAGAACTCTAATCCCTTTTAAAAACGTTCGACATCTCCTTTAAAACCTTTCTACATTTTTTTCATTTTTAGTAGTCACTTCTTTAAAGGTTCATTCAATTTAGCAACTTTTTTTGAAATAATTCTCCTATTACGGTAAACTAACAACAAATTCATAAGTGTTATTGGAGGAGGCCCCTAATGTTTAATCAAAAATCTTATCAAGGAACGCTGGAATCAAACTACCAATTAGTCACAAAGCAACTTAAAGCCTTGTTAAGTGGGGAGAAAGATTTGATTGCCAATTTGTCAAATGCTTGCGCCTTACTTAATCAATTTCTAGAAGATGTCAACTGGGTAGGCTTTTATTTGTATAAAGAAGATGAACTTGTACTTGGCCCCTTTCAAGGATTGCCTGCTTGCGTACGTATACCCGTAGGGAGAGGTGTATGTGGTACAGCTGCTGAAAAGGTACAAACGATGCGTGTAGAAGATGTCCAGGCTTTTCCAGGACATATCGCATGTGATGCGGCCTCAAGATCTGAAATTGTCATTCCTCTTAAAAAGAACGGAGAATTAATCGGTGTTCTTGATATTGATAGCCCTTCCCTTAACCGCTTTACAAGTGAAGATCAAATCCACCTTGAATCATTTGTACAAGAATTGGAACGCCATATTTAAAAAAAAAGAAAAAGCCTAAAAACTTTGCTGTTTTTAGGCTTTTTCTTTATACGCATGTAGTTCTTGTTGAGCATACGAACGGTTCTTTCCTAACTTCTTTGCAGCATAAAGTCCATCGTCTGCCATTTTCAATAGCTCTTTTGAACTCATAGGACAGTCTTCTTTGTGCCAATAAGCAACACCACATGAGATCGTAACATAAGGATTCGTTTCCTCTGCCACCGCTAAAACAATTCGATCTGCGATTTTTTCAGCAGCAAGTAATTCAACCTTTGGTAAATAAACCGCCAATTCTTCTCCTCCCCACCTAGCTGCAACATCCTCATCCCGAATACTCCCTTTCAAAATGTTTGCTACCTGTACAATAATTTCATCACCCGTTTGATGACCATAATTGTCATTTACTTGTTTGAAATTATCAATATCAAATAAAAGGTAAGCACCATATCCATCATTTTCTAATGATTCATAGATGGTTTGATCAAGATAATTTCTCGAATAGAGGTTGGTTAAGTGGTCAGTTATCACAAGCTTTTCTAATCTTTCATGCAACATTGCATTCGTAAAAGCTAAAGTGGAATGACGTACGAGTGATTGAAGTAACTTAAAGCTATCATAACTAAAGCGATACGCCTTTGAATGAAGAACAATCACAGCTCCTTTTAGTACACCACTTTGTATCATTGGGACCGCAAGAAGTGTACGATACTTTGGGTGATTAAATAGTTTATGATTTTGGGAATCACCAATAAATTGAGGTTCTCTATTATGTTTCATCTCTATAAATAGTTGGTCTAAGACGGTTAATAGGGAAGTTGATTCAAATGCAGGTGTACTTCCTTTCATAACCTTGATGTCACCACCGGATTCAAATAAGACAAAACCGACTTGTTCAGCTCCAAATGAGACCACAATTTGCTTGGTCATAAAGCTAATTGTATCTTTTAATCTTAAATGAGTATTTAATTGATGGGTTGTTTGATTAATAAGCTGTAAATCATGATTTAGATTCCGCGATTGCTGATAGAGTTCAGCATTCTCTAAAGCATTTCCACCTGTGTCAGCTAACATATTTATAAATTCAATTTCGTACTTCAAAAGTGGCTTAGCCATCTGGACCTCTAATTCAACAACTCCATAGACCGCTTGCTTTCCACGTAACGGAGCATATATATTTATGTTTCTCCCCGCTCGCTCAACTTGCAATTCACCTTTTAAATAAGCATGTTCCGCAAAGCGATTACTATTTTCAATCCCGTACATAAGTGGCTTAATGGATAAGTCCTGATCGACTTTCCATTCATGTGTTAAATATAAATGAACCGTTCCATTTGGGAAAATTTGATTAAGAGCAGTGACAATTTGTTTCAGTACTTCCCTAATATCCATTGACCCGTGACATTTTTTTGTTACTTGCAATAGCAGATCTCGTTTTATTCCTATACTATTTGCTCTATCGCGATCATATCCTTGAGCAAATAATGATTCGAAATGGTCTAGTGATAGGTTCTTATTCATAAAAGATTTTGCAGCCCCTGCATTCAAAAACGTATGAATGATCAATCCAAAACATTTGTCATTTTGATAAAGAGGTATACATAGGTTCCATTTTGGCTTAGTAGAAATGATGTTACCTTCTATGCAGAAATACCTTTGTTCATCATCTACTTTCTGTATATGTTGCTCGATTAACTCTTGTGGCACTTGAGCTGGAACCTCATCACCATTCGTTTGAATAAGATGAAAATAATCATGGATTTTCTCATACAATGCTACCGTCTCTATCTGTTCCGATCTTCCTACCTTTTTTGCTAGTGTTTGATATGAAGAAGCGAGTTCCAAAAATTCTATTTTGTAATTTGCCCCGACTAACCATTCTTCAATTTCCATTTTCATCCCAAACGCATTTTCACCCTGAGTTTTACTCATTTACTTATACACCACCACATATATGAATACTTCAGTTCGCTTAGCTTTATTAATAGTACGAATAGCAATGATCCAGCCTTATTTGTGTTCTAGAGCACAAGTTGAATAGGATAAAATGATCAGTTTAGACCTTTCTTCATATCTCACGTAGGTATTTGTTACTGTTATTATAAATCAACTAATATAACATTACTATAATTTACCACTATTTTTTCACGAAAACTTTCCGACAATTTACTCACGATCTCTTTATTATTTACTATAAGACTAAGCTTGACTTGCTCAGGCATAAAAGTTATACTGATCTTTGTGTGAAATACGACAGCCTAGGTAAGCTTAGTATGTAAGATCATTTTGTTCCTCGGTATGCGGCTGCAAACTTGAGGTGTATCGCGTAACTTCTAGCTGTCGAAGCGAAGATACATGAAGGCAAAATGACCATATTAAGGGATTACCCATCGGTTGTTATTTTGCAACATCAAAATAACAAGGAGGAGTCTTATTATGGCTCGTTACACAGGTCCATCTTGGAAATTATCTCGTCGTTTAGGAATCTCTCTAAGCGGTACTGGTAAAGAATTATCAAAGCGTCCGTATGCTCCAGGGCAACACGGTCCAAACCAACGTAAAAAATTATCGGAATACGGTCTTCAACTTCAAGAGAAGCAGAAGCTTCGTCACATGTTTGGTGTGAATGAGCGTCAATTCCGTCGTATTTTTGATGATGCTGGCAAAATGCCTGGTATTCACGGTGAAAACTTCATGATTCTTTTAGAATCACGTCTTGATAACCTAGTTTACCGTATGGGTCTTGCTCGTACTCGTCGTGCTGCTCGTCAATTAGTTAACCATGGTCACATCGTTGTTGATGGAGGTCGCGTAGACATTCCTTCATACCGCGTGAAGCCTGGTCAAACAATTGCTGTTCGTGAAAAATCACGTGATCTAAGTGCGATCAAAGAAGCTCTTGAAGCTACTGACTTCGTACCAGCATACGTTACTTTCGATGCTGAAAAGCTTGAAGGTACATTCAGCCGCCAACCTGAGCGTTCTGAACTTCCTGCTGAAATCACTGAAGCTCTTATCGTTGAGTTCTACTCTCGTTAATAGTAGTGATGAAAAGAATCTGGCTTATGCCAGGTTCTTTTTTTATGCATAAAAAAAGAAGAGCAAATCAATGCTCTTCTTTTGTACATTACATTATAATTTTAGCAAATTTACGTTTTCCTACCTGAACAATGAGTCCGTTCTCCATTTTAACTTGAGTTTGAACATCTTCTACCTTTTCTTCATTCAGTTTTACTCCGCCATTTTGAACCATACGACGAGCCTCACCTTTTGAAGACATCATCTTTAACTCAACAAGAAGGTCAACCACCCATACTTCGCTCTCGCCTGTCCACTCAACTTCAGGAATGTCTGTTGGGAGTGAACGTTTTTGGAAAACGGTTTGGAAATAAGTTTTCGCTTCCTCTGCAGCTTGTTTTCCATGATACATTTCAACAAACTTGGCTCCAAGGTCCATTTTAGCGTCTCTTGGATGGATTGTCCCCTCTTTAATTCCTGCTTCTAAGGCGTTGATCTCATCCATAGGTAAGTCCGTTGCAAGCTTGTAATATTTAATCATTAATTCATCTGGTATCGACATTGATTTCCCGAAAATTTCATTAGGTGCTTCATCAATACCAATATAGTTATTTAGTGACTTAGACATCTTTCTTTCCCCGTCTAGACCCTCTATTAAAGGAAGGGTAATCGCAACTTGCTTTTCTTTACCGTATGCTTCTTGCAACGTACGGCCCATTAGTAGATTGAACTTCTGATCAGTTCCACCTACTTCAATATCTGATTCCAAAGCGACCGAATCATATCCTTGCATTAATGGGTAGAAAAACTCATGAATGGAAATGGGTTGACCTGATTTATAACGCTTTTCAAAATCGTCGCGCTCAAGCATTCTAGCTACCGTCATATTTGCTGACAACCCAATGACATCTTCAAATGAAAGAGCTTTTAACCATTCTGAGTTATAGTAAATAGTAGCTTTATCCATATCAAGAATCTTGCCGTATTGTTCTACATACGTCTGGGCATTTCTTTTTACATCTTCATCAGATAATTGTTTTCTAGTCTCAGATTTACCAGTTGGGTCCCCAATACGTCCTGTGAAATCTCCAATTAGCATTTGGATTTCATGACCTAGCTCTTGAAATTGACGAAGTTTGTGAAGAGGAACCGTGTGGCCTAAGTGAACATCTGGTGCCGATGGATCCATTCCTAATTTAATTTTAAGAGGCTTACCTGAAAGAACTGATTTCTCAATTTTCTTTTTCAATTCATGTTCAGGGGTGATTTCTACAACACCTCGCTTTAAAATTTCAAGCTGACGTTCTACTTCTTTCGTTTGTTCTTCTGTTAATTTCAATTCTTCACTCATCATATTGCCTCCTCTTATAAAAGCCAATCCATAATCCTAGTCATCTGTTATTTGAATTTGGGCATAAAAAAAACTCCTCCCAAAAAAGGGACGAGGTTCTCGCGGTACCACCCTTGTTGAAGCTATATTACTATAGGCTCCCACTCAACATGATAACGGAATGACCGTTCTTGTTAGACAAGAAATGCTCCAGGCTGTAATTCGTATACTATCCCTTTACTGATTCGCACCTACCATCAGCTCTCTAAAAAAGTAAATAGCACCTACTTCGACCCTTCAAAGCGAACTTAAATATACTGTTCTCTTTTTACCACATTTTTATTTTTGTTGTCAACGTCTTTACTGGAGATAATATGTAAAAACATATCATCAATTGTCAACCTATGCTATAATATGGCTGTTATTCTTGCTTTAGATCAGACTATTTTACATACATTTTCTAAAGTTATAAGCCATTACTCTAGGCATTTATTTAGAAATCTCAGGAGGTTTGCTATGAAGAGTTTTTATTCTCAAATGGTTGATAAATTGAGATTATTCTCAGAAAAGTTACATGAAAAACAAATCTTTCGTAAGATAGGCATTACATATCAAGTATTTTGGAACTTATTCCTTATCATTATGATAGTTGGATTAATGTCTATCTTCTTTATTGGAGGAACCGCAGCTGGTTATTTTGCATCTTTAGTTAAAGATGAACCATTACGATCTCAAGATTCTATGGTAGCTGACATTTATAACTACGAAGAATCCAGTCAAATCTTTTTTGCAGATGATACGTATATAGGAGAACTTCCAACCGAACTGGAGCGACATCAAGTTTCGTTAGATGAAATGTCTAAACACGTAAAGAATGCTGTTATTGCAACTGAAGATGAACATTTCTATGAACACGAAGGGATCGTCCCTAAAGCCATTATGCGTGCGACGTTCCAAGAGGTGGCAAACTCCTCTGTACAAACAGGAGGTAGTACTTTAACTCAACAATTAATTAAGCAACAAATTTTAACCAGTGAAGTATCATTTGACCGTAAGGCAACGGAAATTCTTCTTGCTATGCGGCTAGAGCATTTCCTTGATAAAGAGGAGATCCTTGAAGCTTATCTTAATGTGGTCCCTTTTGGACGAAATGCTTCAGGTAGACAAATTGCTGGAGTGCAAGCCGCCGCACAAGGTATCTTTGGAGTCGATGCAAAAGACTTGTCCATTCCACAAGCTGCATTCATAGCTGGTTTACCCCAAAGTCCATTCGGCTACACTCCTTTTACAGGAAGTGGTGAAGTTAAAGATAGTCTAGAAGCAGGCCTTAGACGTATGGATACCGTATTACGAAGAATGTATGAAGGCGGTTTTATTAATGAGCAGGAATATCAAGAAGCACTTACATACGATATTCGTGAAAATCTCACAGATAGAACACCATCACCCATAGAAGATTATCCTTATTTAACGTTTGAAGTAATGTATAGAGCTGAGAGAATACTACTAGATCAATTAATGAAAGAGAACAAGGAAAAATTGAGCGAACTTGAAGGCGAGGAGCGAATTGCCCTTATCGAGGAACTTGATGCTGAAGCAAAAGCAGATCTAAGAAGAAGTGGTTACCGAATTCATACGACTATCGATAAAGATATCTATATAGCGATGCAAGAGTCTGTTAATGACCCTTCCTTATTTGGTCCAATAAAAGAAGAGCAACAAGAAGAAGTAGGTGCTGTTTTAATAGAAAATCAAACTGGTGCGATTATAGGGTTTGTAGGTGGTCGCGATGAAGGTGCATCTAATAATAATTACTTTAACTATGCAACACGCGCTGAGCGTCCTAATGGCTCAACGATGAAACCTTTGTTAGCATACGGTCCAGCTTTAGAGACTGGTGTCATTCAGCCTGGTATTGTTGTACCTGATACACCAGCAGATTATCCTGGTAGTAATCAACCAATTAGAAATTTTGATAGAAATTTTGCTGGATTAATCACTGTACGAGAATCACTCGCACGCTCACGAAATGTACCTGCAGTACGATCTTTTCTGGAAGTGCCACATGAACGACTTCGTGAAACAATGATTAATTTAGGTTTCAACCCTAGTGAGGGTCAACCCTACCCTTCTGCAGCACTTGGTGCCGTTGAAGTAACCGTGGAACAAAACACAAGTGCCTTTTCCACATTTGGAAATAATGGTAATCGTGTGGCTCCTTTCATGATTGAACGAATTGAAACGGCATCTGGAGAGAGCGTATATGAACATGAACATAAAGAAGTCAATGTTTTTACACCGCAAACCAATTATTTAAGTATTGATATGATGAGGGATGTACTACGTCCTGGTGGAACTGCTAGCTCTGTACCTGGAAACTTGAAGTTCTCAGCTGATTGGGCAGGTAAAACCGGGACTACTGGAGAATATAAGGATTCTTGGTTCGTTGCCACAAACCCTAACGTTTCACTTGGGGTTTGGATTGGATACCCCCAAGAGCAACAAATTGAAGTCACCGTAAACGGTTTACGTTATGGTCCACGAACTCAACGGATTTGGTCCAATATTGCTAATGCTGCTTATGATCAAAAGCCAGAGCTAATAGCGCCAAGTGAACAGTTTGCGATGCCTGAAGGAATTGTACGCAGATCTGTTTGTAGTATAACAGGACAAGCACCTACCTCTCTCTGTGAGCAAGCTGGCCTTGTGAGATCTGATTTATTTAACGCTAATTTCTTACCAGGATCAGATGACTCTAATCTAGATAGTGCACGTTATGTAAGTATAAACGATCAAAATTACCTTGCACTTGGTTCTACACCACAAGAATTTACAGATGTGGGCGTCACTGTACCTGATACAATATTTGGTGTTAGCAATATCGGTGAGTATTTACCAGATTCCATGCAGGGAATCGTGCCTGACCGTGATGCCCCTAATAACGGACGAGCGCCAGGAGCTGTGAGTGGTATTTCATTAAACAACAATACTCTCACATGGAGTAAGCACTCGGATAATGATATTGTAGGTTATCGTATTTACAGAGCTTCCAATGGAAGCACTAACTTTGAACAAGTAGGTATTGTAAAAGGAAATACTTCTACAAACTATTCAGTAAGCGGAGGTTCTTATGCTTATTACGTAACAGCTGTGGATACAGCCGGAAGAGAGTCCTCCTCTTCTTCCCAAGCTGAAGGTGCTGATTACTCAGAAGAAATAGAGGAGTCAGAACCAGAAGAATCCTCTGAGCCAGCTGAAGAAGAAGAAACGCCTTCATCCGAAGAAGAAGAAAACACTGATGAAGAAACAGAAGATGATAATGACGATGAAGAAAGTGATGAAGAGGAAGAGTCGCCAGATACAGAAGAAACCGACGATCCAGAAGACTCTTCAGATGATGAATAATAAAAAAGCGAAACCCTTTAATCGGGTTTCGCTTTTTTATATAAAAACACCGTTTGCAAACTGCAAACGGTGCTACTCTATTAATCTTCCATTGTTGATAAGTCGCCAGTCGGTAAGTCAAGCTCCCATGCCTTTAAGACACGACGCATAATCTTACCACTACGCGTTTTTGGTAAACTAGAACGGAATTCAATTTCTCTTGGTGCTGCATGTGCAGCTAATCCTTTTTTAACAAAGTTACGAATCTCTTCTTGGAGCTCATCTGTCACTTCATATCCCTCACGAAGTGCAACAAAGGCTTTAATGATCTCTCCTCGAACTGGGTCAGGCTTACCAATAACCCCTGCTTCAGCAACAGCTGGGTGCTCAACCAGCTTACTTTCGACTTCGAAAGGTCCTACTCGCTCTCCAGATGTCATGATTACATCGTCAATTCGACCTTGGAACCAGAAATATCCATCCTCATCCATATAAGCAGAGTCACCAGAAACATACCAGCCTTCAATTTCAAAATAGCTCTTATACTTTGGTTCATTGTTCCAAACTGCACGCATCATTGAAGGCCAGCCTTTTTGAATCGCTAAGTTACCCATACGATTTGGAGGTAGCTCGTTTCCTTGATCATCAATAATAGCGGCTTTCACACCCGGAATCGGTTTACCCATTGATCCAGGACGAATTTCCATAGATGGGTAGTTACAAATAAGTTGCGCACCCGTCTCAGTCATCCACCATGTATCATGAATTCGTAAATTGAAGACCTTCATTCCCCAACGTACAACTTCTGGATTTAGAGGCTCACCAACACTTAGAATATGACGAAGTGAAGAGAGATCATACTTTTTAACAAGTTCATCTCCTGCACTCATAAGCATACGAAACGCTGTAGGTGCACTATACCATACTGATACGTTATAACGTTGCAATGTGTCGTACCAGTCGGTCGGACTAAATCGTCCGCCACGAACAACATTTGTTACACCTGCAAGCCAAGGCCCGAAGATTCCATAAGACGTACCTGTTACCCAACCTGGGTCTGCTGTGCACCAGTATACATCGTCTTCTTTAAGGTCAAGTACCCACTTAGCCGTTTGATAATGTTGAAGCATTGCATTGTGAACGTGTAGAACACCTTTAGGCTTTCCTGTTGAACCAGATGTGTAATGAAGAATTAAACCATCTTCACGATCTACCCATTCAATATCTAACTCTTCGCTTGCTGCATTTAAACGTGTGAAGAAATTTAAGTAAGGACCTTCTTCTTTAGCTGACTCATCTACAACTAATACTTTTTCAAGATTAGGTAGATCATCAACTGGTACTCGCTCAAGTAATGCTGGAGTTGTAATAAGAACTCTTGCTTCACTATCTTCAAGACGATCACGTACTGCACCTTCCATAAAGGCTTCGAATAATGGACCAACAATAGCCCCTACTTTGATTGTTCCAAGAATGGAGAAATAAAGTTCAGGTGAACGAGGCATGAAAATAAAAACTCGATCTCCTTTTTCAACGCCAATATCTCTAAGCACATTACCCGCTTTATTTGACTGAATTTTCAAATCGTTATAAGTATACTTTTCGTCTCTGTTTGCATCGCTATAATACAATGCAACATGATCTGCTTTTGTACCTTCTGCGTGACGATCAATCGCTTCATAAGCTAGGTTTAATTGACCTGTCTCACTCCATGAAAATTCTTTTTCAACGGTAGACCAGTCAAAACTTTTTACAGCCTCATCGTAATTTTCTAAGTTAAATAATCCTTTTTCAGATGGAAGCGCTTGCACATTCATTATACATCTTCCTCTCTATATATGTATTTTCAAATCTATTATAATACAGACTGAAAATTTATTCAATTTTAAATTAATAGTCAAGTCGACTTTTGTAAATTACTTACTGAAAGTGGCTCACAATTCTTGAACAATTTTCGCTAATTTCTGTGAACTTACCAACTAAGCTCCTTTATCATGTATAATAAAGGCGAATCTGCATGGCAAAAGGTGGTTACTACAAAATGGATCATCCTAAGACGTATTATTCTATGGAAGTTACTTATTCTGAGGGAACGTTATTACTAGAAGGTCCTATTTCCGCTGAGGAGTTAGCTTCTTATGATTTTCATGAGGACTTAGTTTCTTTTAGACCTTCAACTGAACAAAAGAAAGCTTTAATTGGAATTGCAAAACTTCCGGAAGGCCGAATCAACGTTGTGCGAGATGAAAATACAATTGTTGGTTATGTGACGTTTGTTTATCCTGATCCGATGGAAAGATGGTCTGAAGGTAAAATGGAAAATCTTATTGAGCTCGGAGCCATTGAAATTGCTCCAAAGTACCGCGGAGCTCAAGTAGGTAAAAACCTCCTTCGTCTCTCCATGAAGGATGATGCAATGGAAGATTACATTGTCATTACAACTGAGTATTATTGGCATTGGGATCTTAAAGGAAGCGGCCTTGATGTATGGGCTTATCGTAAAGTAATGGAGAAAATGATGAATGCCGGTGGGTTAGAATGGTATGCAACAGACGACCCTGAGATCAGTTCTCACCCAGCAAACTGCTTGATGGCTAGAATTGGTAAACGCATTGATACTGATTCTATTCAACAATTCGATCAACTTAGATTCCAAAATCGCTTTATGTACTAATATCTAGCAATTGACTTACTTTCATTTGAAAAAGGAGTGAGTACAGCCATGATTATAGAAGAGATAATGAAAAGAGACGTATTAACTTTGACTGAGGATGCTCCTATCAAAGATGCGATGTTACTATTAGATAAGTATCGTATACGTCATATTCCTATAGTAGAGGGGCCTAATAAGAGAATTGTTGGGATTATTTCGGATCGAGACATTCGAGATGCGAGTCCTTCTATCTTTCATTCAACAGAGCATTTAGAAGATTTTTTGAAACCGGTATCATCAATTATGCAACGGAATGTGATTACTGCTCATCCGCTTGATTTTGTTGAAGAGGTATCTACCATTTTCTATGAACATAACATTGGATGTTTACCTGTCACAGAAGATGACGAGTTGTTAGGAATCATTACAGAGACAGATGTTCTTCATACGTTGGTTGAATTAATGGGTGCTCACCAACCTAGTTCTCATATTGAAGTAAAAGTGCAAAACAAAACAGGAATGCTTGCTAGTATTGCAAATATTTTCAAAGAGCTTCATATTAATATTACAAGTGTCCTTGTTTATCCTTCTAAAAATCCTGAATACAAAATCCTTGTTTTTAGAGTCCAAACAATGGATCCAAGACGTATCATTCATGCGATTGAAAAAGAAGGATATGAGGTCATTTGGCCAAAACAACCAGGGATTAACCTATGACACACGAAGCTCTATTTATCTATTCAGACAAACAGCTGACCTATCGTTTTAATGAAAGTCACCCATTTAATCATCAAAGGCTTCAGCTGACTTATGATTTGCTCAAAAGCGCTCAAGCTTTATCAAAAGAGCAGATGATTGAACCAAGAATGGCAACCGATGAAGAACTTGAACTTGTACATGATCCGGCATTTATTGATGCGGTTAAGCAAGGTGGAAAGGGTGAGCTTTCTGACGGAATGGCTTCAAACTTTGGATTAAACACGGAGGATACCCCTGTTTTCCCTAATATGCATGAAGCAGCTTCCCTTTTAGTGGGTGGAACCCTCACTGCTGTTGACGCTGTAATGACTGGAAAAAGCCAACACGCCCTTCATTTAGGAGGCGGCTTACATCATGGCTTTAAAGGACGTGCCTCGGGCTTTTGTATTTATAATGATAGTTCAATAGCAATTGAATACATTAAGCAAAAGTACGGTGCTAAAGTGCTTTATATTGATACCGATGCCCATCACGGTGACGGGGTTCAATGGGCTTTTTATGACGATCCTAATGTTTGTACATTAAGTATTCACGAAACTGGGCGCTACCTCTTCCCTGGTACGGGAAGTGTGGGAGAAAAGGGATCTGGTAAGGGGTATGGTTTTTCTATCAATCTTCCAATTGATGCATTTACAGAAGACGATTCATTTATCCATGTCTATGAAACGGCCTTTAAAGAGGTTGTAGAATTCTTCAAACCAGATGTCATCTTAACGCAAAATGGGGTTGATGCACATCATTATGACCCTTTAACTCATTTATGTTCTTCAATGAAAACATACGAGTTTATCCCTAAGCTAGCCCATGAATTAGCCCATCACTACTGTGAAGGGAAATGGATTGCAGTAGGTGGTGGCGGATATGATATGTGGAGAGTGGTTCCTCGTGCTTGGTCTGTTATTTGGCTTGAGATGACTAATCAACAGCATATACTTGACGACCCCATCCCTACCTCATGGTTAGAAAGATGGCAACCGGAGACAACTGATGAGCTACCGACTAGTTGGCATGATGATCCATCAATTATTCCTAATATTCCAAGAAAACTTGAGATCACTGAAAAGAATAATAAGACATTAGAGAAAGCTCTTTATCATATTCGAAATGAGAAAAAAAACATAGCTAAAAAAGGATAGCAGATAAAACTGCTATCCTTTAAGTTGTTGTAAGATAGACTTAACAAGGATATGAGATTGCTCACTAGCAATATCAGTGAATTCAGTGAAACTCATAGAAGCAGCTCCATTTGCTTTATCTGACATTGAACGAATAATAACAAACGGAATTTTATTCATTGTTGCCACTTGTGCAACCGAAGCACCTTCCATTTCCACACAAGCTCCATTAAAGGTTTTTCTTAATTCTGCTACTTGTTCTGCGTCAGCAATAAATTGATCTCCACTTAAAACTCTTCCTGTTATGACGGTTCGGTCCCCTAGAACTTCTGCTGCTTTTTCAGCATATGTTAACAGAGCTTCTGAAGCCCTAAAGTCTGAATCGCCCTCAAACATCGGAATTTCACCTCGTTTAAAGCCCAATGGACTAGCATCTAAATCATGTTGCATTGCACTTGTAGAGATGACAAGGTCTCCTACATCCAATCGTTCATCAAGAGCACCCGCAACTCCTGTAAATAAAATATGAGTGATACCAAAACGATCGATTAACACTTGAGTAGTTAATGCTGCGTTAACTTTTCCGACCCCTGATTTACATAAAACAATGTCTCGCCCGAGCATTTTACCTTTATAAAAGCGAACAGATGCATAGTGAATTGTTTCTTCGACTTCCATCTCTGTAAGCATTCGTTCAATTTCTTCATTCATTGCACCTATAATTGCGACTTTCAACGAACTCACCTCTCTAACAAAAATAAGGACCCGAGAAAAATTCTCGGGCTAAAATGTATCCTCGTTTGAATATGTAGGATCAGAGATGACAATGACCACTCGTCGGTTTAACTGAAGGTTTTCAACAGTTGTATTAGGCACTACAGGACGAGTATCACCGTACCCGGTAGCTACAAAACGTTGAGGGTCAAGGTCATTCGTTTCAACTAGATAACGGATGACACTGCTTGCTCTCGCACCAGATAACTCCCAGTTAGAGGGATAACGAAAATTTGAAATGGGTCTACTATCTGTATGTCCTTCTACTTTAACCATATTCGGAATAGCACTTAACAACGTACCTACTTTTCCAAGAAACGGTTCTGCAGAGTCAATTAAATCTGCCTCTGCTGTTTCAAATAGTGTGCGCTCTTGTAAAACAAGAACTACCCCTCGATCATCGCGAGTAGCAGAAATAAGTTCATTCATTTCATTTTCTTCAAGAAACTCTTGAACTTCTTCTAATAATTCATCCATATCAAGCTCATTAGGATTCGAATTCTCCTCACTAAATCCACCATCTTCGTAAGGGTTAGGAAACTCTTCACCAATTTCTTCAGAAGGGTTTTCAAATTCAATAGCTGATGGGAAAAACTCAAAAACTTGTCGTTGTTGAAAAGACTCTGAGATTGCACGGAATTTCTGAGCATCTACCACTGACATTGAAAAAAGTAAGATAAAGAATACAAGAATAAGCGTCATCATATCAGAGAACGTTACCATCCATTTCGGGGCACCCTTCTCTTGTTGGCGTCGCCTACGCTTCATCGTCTTCATCCTCCGCTTCTTCAGTCTTTGGTTTCTCACGCATAAAGGCGCTTAACTTTTCTTCAAGAATTTTAGGGTTTTGACCAGATTGCACTCCAATAACACCTTCTATAATAACCTGCTTCACAAAAACCTCTTCATCTGTTTTATTAGCAAGCTTTGTTGCCATTGGTAGAAAAATAAGGTTAGCAAGGACCGTTCCATACAAGGTAGTAAGAAGTGCTACGGCCATGTTAGGACCTAATGTCGAAGGATCATTAAGGTTTTGTAGCATAAGAACCAAACCTATTAATGTTCCTATCATACCCCAAGCTGGGGCATATTCTCCCGCTTTTTCAATAATTGCACGCCCCTTACGATGCCGCTCTTCCATTGCTACAACTTCTGCCATCATTATGTCTTTAATAATATCCGGCTCAATCCCATCGACTGCAAGTAAAACTCCTTTTTTAATAAAAGGATCTTTCACGTCTTCTAAGCCCACTTCAAGAGCTAACAAACCTTCTCTCCGTGCTTTACCGGATAATTCTACAAAAGTATCAATTAAGCCTTCAAGGTCATGGTTGACTGTTTGGACAGACTCCTTCAACACTTTAGGGACTGTTTTTAAATCAGCAATAGAAAAGGTAATGATAAGAGCAGCAATTAGACCTCCAAGTACAATTAAAATAGAAGCAACTTGAATAAAGAAAATAAGTCCTGAAGGTCCTGAATTCGAGAATACTGCCAATAAGAGGACCGTTATCCCAAGGAATACTCCTATTGGCGTCAAGATATCAAATTTTTTCATATTCCTCTCCCTGCTCAGTCATTTCAATTAATTATGACTTTGTTGAATCTCTAAATTCAATGCGGTGTGGCAGGACGACGATATGATTATCTACTTCTTCTTTGTTCATGTACTTTGTAAGCAAGCGCATAGAAACAGCCCCAATATCATACATAGGCTGAACGACTGTTGATAAAGTAGGACGAACCATGGTTGCTAGTCGCGTGTTATCAAACCCAAGAATTTCAAAGTCATTAGGAATGTTATACCCTTGATCTTGAGCACCGTGGATCACACCTAATGCCATTTCATCAGTCGAAGCAAAGATCGCAGTAGGCTTTTGATCTAATTCTAAAAGAGAATCCATCGCTTCAATTCCAGAATCATATGTGTAATCACCAATGACGATTAGATCATCATTGAAAGGTAATTTCGCATCTTCAATCGCGGCACGATAACCAGCAAACTTTTGATAGCCATTAACTGGATCATCTAATGTTCCTGATACCATACCAATTTGCTCATGACCTTGTTCAATTAAGTGAGTAATCGCATCATAAACTGCTTGCTTGTAGTCAATATTAACAGAAGGTATTTCAAGGTTTGTATCAAGTGTCGCAGCTAAAACGACTGGTACAGGTGAGCGCTTGAATTGTTCAGCGTGCTCCTCTGTAATTTGACCACCCATGAAGACAATTCCATCAACTTGCTTTTCAAGAAGCGTATTAATAAGATGAATTTCCTTGTCCTTATTTTGATCTGAGTTACACAAAATGATGTTGTATTTATACATGGTTGCGATGTCTTCGATCCCTCTGGCAAGCTCAGCAAAGAAAATGCTTGAAATGTCAGGAATAATAACCCCTACCGTTGTTGTTTTCTTACTTGCTAAACCACGTGCAACAGCATTTGGACGATATCCAAGACGTTCAATTGCTTCTAATACTTTCTTTCTTGTTGCTGGCTTGACATTTGGGTTGCCATTGACGACACGGGATACGGTCGCCATCGAAACGCCTGCCTCTCTTGCTACATCATAAATCGTCGTATTCACTGTAATCCTCCTCTATCATATTAACGCATTATTCACGTATTCAATGTATTGCTATCATACGATACTATGATGAGGTCCGCAATGTCTTTACTCTACTTATATCGACACTCAGGGAAAATATTTGACAGCTTTGTGTAAGAATCCACATTTTTTTCATATCGTATCAACTTTGCAGCATAGTCACCGTATGAACGTACCTTTTATATAGGATGTACCTTTTTATCTAAATTAAAAGCCGTCCCTTATATTTGTTATAAGGGACGGCTTAATTATTCTGCTATTTATCCTTTATATAACCCGGAAGCTTTCAACTCATCAATGAATTCATTGAATTGAGGAATATCCATTTGTTGTGCAGAATCAGATAAAGCCACCGCAGGGTCCGGATGAACTTCTGCCATTACTGCATCTGCTCCAATTGCAAAGGCAGCTTTAGCTGTCGGGAGAAGTAAATCACGACGGCCTGTTGAGTGAGTCACATCTACTAATACAGGAAGATGTGTTTCTTGTTTTAAAATAGGTACAGCTGAAATATCTAATGTGTTACGAGTTGCTTTTTCGTATGTACGAATTCCACGCTCACATAACATAATTTGTCCATTACCTTTTGACACAACATACTCTGCAGCATGAATGAACTCAGAGATTGTAGCTGACAATCCTCGTTTAAGTAATACAGGTTTATTCACCGAACCTGCTGCTTTTAATAGTTCAAAGTTTTGCATATTACGTGCGCCAATTTGAATAACATCGACGTATTCTACTGCTGTTTCAATATCTTGCGGGCTAACAATTTCACTAATAACAGCCATATCAAGCTCATCTGCTACTTGCTTTAAAATCTTCAACCCTTCAAGACCAAGACCTTGGAAATCGTATGGAGATGTTCTTGGTTTAAATGCTCCACCTCGTAATAATTTCAAGCCTCTTTCTTTCATTGCCTTTGCAACAGAAAGAACTTGCTCATAACTCTCTACTGCACATGGTCCCATAATTAGACGTTGTGTTCCATCTCCAACTTTTTCACCTTTTAAATCAACAATTGTATTTTCTGGGTGCTTTTTACGGGATACGAGTAAAGCTTTACTATTATCATCTTCTTGTAGCTCCAGGCTAGCTTTGAAGATTTGTTTGAATAAATGTTGTAAAGTAGATGTTTCGAATGGTCCCTCGTTATGTGCCGCAATATGATCTAGCATACTACGCTCACGTACTGGGTCAAAACGATTAACCCCTTGCTTCCCTTTTACTTTTCCAATCTCTTGTACAACTCTTGCACGCTCATTAATTAATTCAAGAAGCTTCAGATTCACCTCGTCTAATTCTGATCTCAACGTATCTAATTGTTCGTTACTCATATTACTCTCCACTCCTCTTCTCTTTGGCTTCTTTCTTGATTAGGATTCATTATAAAACAAAATTAACTGAATGTCACGAATTTTTTCTTTACTAATTAGACGCTTTTAAGCACTAAAGTGATTTGTTTTTAAATAATTGTCCCCCATCTTACTATATATCGCCCCATTTATGCAAAACATTCTATACATTCTTTAATCGAGATACCATTGCCATCTAATGAGAAAGAGCCAGCAAACACACTTACTGTGTTTGCTGGCTCTCCATCAATAATGAAGATTAAGTTGTGCGTTGAGCTTCCTTCTCTTCTTCTAATTTATTTTGAATATCATCTACTTCACTCTTAACATTTTCAGCAATTTCTTCACCGGATGCTTGAAGATCGCCAGATAGGTCCTCAGCTAGCTCTTGAGCAGATTGTTTTACCTCTTCAGCTTCACTGCGAGCACTATTTGTTACTTCTTTTACCTTTTCAGTAACTTGCGCTGATTGATCTGATACTACCTTAGCAATATTGTTTGATTTTTCTTTTGCATAGCTAGCCCATTCGTTTCCTTTTTCGTAAGCTGTCGACGTGAATTGATTTGTCTTTTCACGAGCAACAAGAGCTTGTTCATTTAACTCATCACGTAATTCTTTTCCTGACTTAGGAGCTAACAATAAAGCTGTTGATGCTCCGACAATCCCTCCGACAAGTGACCCAATTAGAAAATCTTTTGTGTTCATTTCTCCCACTTAAATCTCCTCCTTATGTAATGTAGATGTTTGTTCTTGTCTTGCCTTACGAGCTTTGAATTTCGTATAAAAGTCAATTGCAACGTTTCCCCACTGTACAGCTTGAGCAATCTGTTCAGATTGTTTAACTGCCTGATTTGATACTACTCCGGAAACGTGACGAATTGAACGATTAACCTGTTGAACAGAGTCTCCTAATTCCTTCACTGATGCAAAAACAGTATTAAGAGATTCCGTTTTTTGCTGAACATCATCAGCCAAACGATTCGTTTTGTTTAGAAGCAACTCAGTTTCATGAGTTATTCCATTCACTTGCTTTTCAAGACCTGCCATTGTATTGGCAACATGATCAAGCGTTCGATTAGCAGACTTAAGTGTTAAAACAAGATAGCCAACTAATACGGCAAAAGCAATAGCTACGATAATGGCACTAATATAAAGTAAACTTTCCATGTGTTTGCTTCCACCTCCTTAAACTTCAGTTACCCTTATTCTCACCAGATAAAACAATCTATAAAAGACTAATTCGATAAAATTCACGAAATTCCTTCTAGAATTCTTGTCTTACTATTAAGTTTTCTTATTTTCGTATACAATAAAAGGGTACATAAAGGAGGCAAAACTTATGAGAGACCCAAGGATTACGACGTTAGCAAAAAATTTAATTCAATACTCCGTCAACTTACAAAAAGGTGAAAAAGTCCTTATTGAAAATTTCGGCTTGCAAAGAGAATTAGTAACGGCTCTTGTTAAAGAAGCCTATAATGTTGGGGCCTTACCATTTGTTTTACTAAAAGACCATCAGGTAGATCGTTCACTGTTACTTGAAGCAAAAGAAGAACAACTCGCCATGATGGCTGCATTTGAAGCTCAAGTGATGGGAGAAATGGATGCTTACATCGGTCTTCGTGCTGGTGATAATATATCTGAACTTTCTGATGTTCCTAGTGAGAAAATGGCACTTCATGGGAAAACTGTGGGAACTAAAGTCCACCGTGAAATCCGAGTTCCTAAGACACGCTGGGTTGTCCTTCGTTATCCAAGTTCTTCTATGGCTCAATTGGCTAATACAAGTACTGAAGCATTTGAAGACTTTTATTTTAATGTTTGTAACCTGGACTACAGCAAGATGGATAAAGCGATGAACTCGCTTGTTGACTTATTAGATAAGACGGATCGTGTACATATTAAAGGAGAAGGAACTGATTTAACCTTTTCTGTAAAAGACATTCCTTCCATTAAATGTGCTGGCCATATGAATATTCCTGACGGAGAAGTTTATACAGCTCCTATTCGTGATTCAATAAACGGTACATTGAGCTATAACACACCATCACCATATCAAGGTTTTACGTTTGAGTCGATCACCTTCACCTTTGAAAATGGGAAGATTATAAAGGCTGAAGCAAACGATACAGATCGTATTAATCGCATTTTAGATACCGATGAAGGCGCACGATACATTGGCGAGTTTGCAATCGGTGTAAATCCTTATATTCAACACCCTATGAAGGATATCCTCTTCGATGAAAAGATTGATGGCAGCTTCCACTTTACTCCAGGACAGTGCTATGAGGAAGCTTCAAATGGGAATAACTCTTCTATCCACTGGGACATTGTAAATATCCAGCGACCGGAATATGGTGGTGGAGAGATTTATTTTGACGATGTTCTTATTCGTAAAGACGGACGTTTTGTCATTAAAGAACTAGAAGCTCTAAATCCGGAAAACTTGAAATAATGAAAAAGAAGCTGCAGCGCTGCAGCTTCTTTTTCATTAAGGCTTTAAAATAACTTTAATGTTACCATCTTCTTTTTTATCAAAGATATCATAGGCTTTAGGAGCCTCTGATAAGGACATTCTGCGTGTAATAATATGCAGTCGGATCAAAATCTTGGTAGAGTGTATATTATGTACGCTTTTTGATTGCACCTTATAAACCGGTAACGTTTAATATTTGTTATTCGTGGAAATGTTCATAGAAAAGAACATAAAGGTGGTATAAGAGATGATTGAAACCGATATTTACTTAAAATCAACATATGAGGAATCAAGAGAAGCTTTCCGTTCTCATCTAGATAAAATTAAAGAGAAATGGCCAAATGCCGTGATCACTTCGAAATCTATTGGGAACGAAGAAGAGAACACAATTGATATGATTTATGCAGAAGCACTCACTACGAATAAACAAGTACTTTTCTTTACAACGGGTGAACATGGAATCGAAGGGTACGCAGGTGCTGGTGTGATTCATTTGTTCGTTGAAGAGTATCTCGATCAAATTGACCCACATACTACAGGGATTTGCTTGATTCATGCTCTCAACCCTTGGGGAATGAGACATTTTCGACGAGTAACCGAAAATAATGTGGATTTAAATCGTAATTATATTTATGACAAACAGTCAGTTCCTAAGGATATAAATGAGAATTATTCAAAAGAAAGTGATCTTTTCCTTCCGAATGGGAAAATTAATGATTTACAGCAAGAAAAGAGAAAGCTTTATACACAACTCAGTAAAGCTTTAGTCACTACCGGATATGGTGGAATAAAAAAAGCTAAAGGTATGGGGCAATTTGAGTTTGAGAGAGGGGTTTATTTTGGTGGGAGAATAGAAGAGCCCTCTACCACCTTCTTAAAATCTATACAAAAGAAGCTTTTAGCTAACTTCAACCGTGTCATTCATATGGATTGGCATACTGCATTGGGACCCTCTAACGAAATAACAATGGTTATTTCAAATTTAGATCAGCGAGATGAAGACGAATTAAAATCCCACTATCAACTAAAGAATATCCAATTGTTCACTGGTGAAAAAGTGAAGGGAGATTCTACACATTATTTCCATAAGGTTAAAACGGAAGAATTTCCTGATACGGAACTCTTCTCTGCACTCTTTGAATTTGGCACTTTTGGAACCGGAAAGAAAGCTGAATTTCGAGAGTTTCAAACGATTGTATTAGAGAATCACTTATATTGGGAAGGAGCAAGTAAAGAAGAGGATCGCGAGTGGATCTTAAGTGAATTTAAAGAAATGTTCTATCCTGATAACCCGCATTGGAGAGAATCTGTTATCACAGAAGCTAGATTAGGAATCGAAGCGATCCTTACTACCGAACAAATACTTCATAAATAATTTAATAACCAATAAAGAAAACCCCTTATCTAGTAATCAGAATGCTTTCTGCTTACGATAAGGGGTTTTTCATTAGAATATCTTTATTGCTCAGTTAATGTTTCTTCATAAGCTTTCTGGAACTTTTGGATGTCGCCTGCACCCATGAATAATAATGTACTGTTCCCATGCTCTTTAAGACGAGCAACATCTTCTTCGGTGATTAACTGTGCATCCGGAATTAGATCGAGAAGATCTTGAATGGTTAATGACCCAGCTTGCTCACGTGCAGATCCAAAGATATCGCATAAATAAACATGATCTGCTAGCTTTAAAGCTTCTGCAAATTCATGTAGGAATGTTTTTGTACGTGTAAAAGTGTGTGGTTGGAAAATCGCGACTATCTCTCGCTCTGCATATTTTTTCTTTGCAGAATCGACAGTTGCTGCAATTTCAGTTGGGTGATGAGCATAGTCATCAATCAAAATTTGACCTCCCATTTCCTTCTCTGTGAAACGTCTTTTTACACCTTGGAACGTCTTTAAATGTGCTTCAAGAACTTCAGCAGGAACACTTTCATAATGACAAAGAGCAATAACAGCTAAAGCATTTAGTACATTATGGTTCCCGTATCCAGGAATTGTAAATGTCCCGTATAAGTTATTACGAACATACACATCAAAAGTTGTTCCTTCACTTGTTACTTCAACATTTCTAGCTTGGAAATCATTTTGTTCACTAAAGCCATAAAATACGACAGGAACATTGGCATGAATTCCTTGTAAGTGTTGATCATCCCCACAAGCTACAATCGCTTTTTTCACTTGCATAGCCATCTCACTAAAAGCTTGGAAGACATCCTCTACATCTTTGAAGTAGTCTGGGTGATCAAAGTCAATATTAGTCATAATACAGTAATCTGGTTTGTAGTTTAAGAAATGACGACGGTATTCACATGCTTCAAACACAAAATACTTTGAGTCTTGCTCACCTTTTCCTGAACCATCTCCAATTAAGTAGGATGTAGGATAAGCTGAACCTAAGACATGTGATAGCAAGCCAGTCGTAGATGTTTTTCCATGACAGCCCGTAACAGCAATACTAGTAAATTGTTGAATGAAGTCACCCAAAAAGTGTGGGTATTGTTGAACTGGTACACTAAGTTCATTCGCACGTGCAACCTCTTCATGATCCTCTCCATAAGCTGCCGATACGATGACTTGTTGACCCTCTTCAATATTTTCTTGATTAAACGCTAGCAATGGTATTCCTTTTTGTTCTAAAGGTCTTTGTGTAAAGAATTGCTTCTCAACATCTGAACCTTGTACATCCTTGTTCATGTCATGTAAAATTTGTGCTAATGCACTCATTCCTGACCCTTTAATTCCAATAAAATGATATTTAGTCATAGTTGGACCTCCAAATTCCTCATGGTTTCAAACGCGTCCAATGCATGTGTAGGTTATGAGATATGTAAATCAAGACCGTTTATAAAATAAGCTCTTTTCGATTCACTTTAATGATTATAGCAGAAATATCAACAATCACCAATTCGACTTGTTCCATGGCACTTTATACTCATTCACACTTATTACCCAAAATTCACCTAAAAAAGATGACCCACTGCAATTAGCGGGTCACCTAACCGTTAATCGACAAGTTCTAATCTAGGATTGTTACGAAACCGTCTACCCGCTTTCGCTTCATGTTCTCCATTTAATAAGACATTGTCTCCTGTGAATCCGATGTGTATCTTAAGCAAGCTTCCACCTACTCCGTAAATATCAATCGGAACTCCTTGCTCTTCGTATGACTCAATACGTTTTGCATTAAAGCCACCTGTAGCAACAATTTTCACATGGTTAAACCCTTCTCTATCAAGAGCTTCCCGTAATGCAAACAACAGAACTGGATTCGCACCACGTGGATCAAACGCTCCCATCACTTCAGGATTTCTACAGAAATATTGATCAACCATAGTTCGAGAAGTATCGACTCTTACTCCTTTTAACTCATGACCAAATGCTCGTGCTACTTTTAGGGAATCTATTATCACATCATTATTATAATCAACTAAAGCCATTAATTCATCTTCAGGAAATTCTGCTTGGTATGCTTTTGTCGCTTCCACCACATCACCACTGAATAATTGAATTAACGCATGAGGCATTGTTCCCATTCCCTTTTTGCCCCACCATTCATTCATCGCGTGTGTCGCCTGGGCTTTAGAACCGCCAATATAAGCTGCATAACCGTCACCAGATTGTTGAGTAAAATGATCATCACGATCACCCATAAAAATAACAGGTTTTTGAATTCCTGATTTTCTAGCCGCTTTTACCACATTATATACATTTGTAGCCACAGATGTTCTTCTAGCAAAAATCCCATCAATAATTCCCTCTAGGAAACCAAAGTTTTGATAAGGTCCAGTAATGGTCAAAACGGTTTCGAATGGCTTAATTTTATCCCCATCTTTTAGAGAATGGATTACTAGCTCATCTGCATTTTTAGCAAATGTTTTGATTAAAGCAATCACTTCATCTGTTCCACATAGTATAGCATGCTCTTTTTGAAAAAATTGCATTGTAATGACATTGTCAGCATGATATTTTTGAATAATCTCGCGCGTTTTCAAAAAATAAACAGCTGAAAACCAACCTTCATGAATTCGTTCATCAAACTTGAACGTTTGATTTGTTAATCGTTTGATCTTGCCCTGCATTTTCAATTCAATTTCTTTCATAGCCCCTTATACTCCTTGTACCCATCCTAATAGTTCTAAACTAAACACTTTTTCTCTTTATCTAGTAATTAAACTCTTACTTATCATATATAACCTTCACCCTGAATACAAGGCAAAGCTGGTGATACACGTTACCTACTTGGGTACAATAACTCTTCAAGTTCTAGTTCATCTACTAAAATATGACGAGGCTTGCTTCCCATCGCTTCACTAATAACACCCATACCTTCCATCATGTCCATTAATCTAGCAGCTCGGTTATAACCTACTCTGAAACGTCGCTGTAAGCTAGAAGCAGATGCCCCTCCTTGTTGAATCACAAAGTAACACGCCTCTTCAAATAAGTCATCATCTTGATCGTTGCTGCTTTGCATTTTTTGTAACTGTTCAGGAGCAAATAGGTATTCTGGTTCTCTTTGCTTTTTAACAAAAGCTAACACATCTTCAATCTCTTCATCCGACACAAATGTCCCTTGAACTCGTACTGGCTTTGGAGCTCCATTTTCATGGAAAAGCATATCCCCTTTTCCTAGCAATCTCTCAGCCCCGCTCATATCAAGTATTGTTCTAGAATCCGTTTGAGATGATACAGAAAATGCAACTCTAGTTGGGATGTTGGCTTTAATTAATCCCGTAATGACATCTACTGATGGTCGTTGTGTAGCGAGCAGCAAGTGAATACCACATGCTCTAGCCTTCTGCGCAATCCTGCAAATGGAATCTTCTACATCTTGTGGAGAAACCATCATAAGGTCAGCCAATTCATCAATCACAACGAGCATATAAGGCAGTGCTGGTTTATCTGTTGATTCAGAGTACAATTCATTATATCGACTAACATCTCTTACACCTTGTTGGCTAAATAATTCATAGCGTCTCTCCATCTCTCCAACCACCCATTTTAAAGCCGCAGTTGCTTGCTTGGCATCGGTTATCACCGGTGTAACGAGATGAGGTAATTTATTATAAGGGGCTAGCTCTACCATTTTCGGATCAATTAATAGCAACTTCACTTCATCAGGGTTCGCTTTATAAAGTAAACTAATGAGCACCGAGTTAATACACACACTTTTACCAGAACCTGTCGCACCTGCAACAAGTCCGTGAGGCATTTTCCTTAAATCTGTAACGATTGGTTGCCCTGAAATATCAAGTCCTAATGCAACTGTTAGAGGTGAGTCAGGTTTAATGAATACATCCCGACGTAAGATCTCTCTAAGGAACACAGGTTTTGATACACGGTTAGGCACTTCAATTCCAATTGTGTTTTTCCCTGGAATTGGTGCCTCTATACGAATGTCTTTAGCAGCTAATGCTAGCTTCATATCATCCGTTAAGCTTGTTACTTTATTTACTTTCACTCCACGAGCAGGTTGAATTTCATACCTTGTCACCGAAGGTCCTTTAGTTACATTTACTACTTTCGCATCAACATTAAAGCTTTGCAGCGTCTCCTCAAGAACCTCAGCTTGTTCTGCCAACCACTCGGAATCTTGATCCTCTTGGTGTTGTGGATATTTTAAAAGCTGGATACTTGGGTGTTGATATGTATCGTGAACGGTTACTTGTTGGGGTTGAACTTTTTTCGGTTTTCGATCTTGTGGAAGCATCATCACATTAAACGGAATACTTTCCTTTGCTTCCTTCTTTACACTTGCCTTTTTGATCGGCTGTGATCTTTCCATTGGCTCATCCTTATTTACTTCTACTTTAGATGGCTCTTCTTCTTGAGTTTGATTTACCTTAGCTCCTAATTCCCCAATTGAAATAGATACTGGAGTAGAAGGTTCTTCCATCACTTCTTGCTTTTCAACTAATGGATCTACTTGTTCTACTTGTTCTACTTGTTCTACTTGTTCTACTTGTTCTACTTGTTCTACTTGTTCTACTTGTTCTACTTGTTCTACTTGTTCTTCAGGCATAGTAGTTTCAACTACCACCACCGACTCTTCTGGTGGTGTTGAAGAGAGTAAGGATTCAGTTTGCTCTTGCTTTTCGGACCTCATCACGTCTTCACTAGTAGTGAACTCTTCAGGAAATGCTGTTTCCACATGTACCTTGGTTTCATTTTGATGTGGTTCTTCTTCTAAAATGGAATTAGTGGTGTCTATATCGAGTTTTTCTGGTACCGAATCTAGGATATGTGGATGTTCTTCAAGTACTGTATCTTCTTGCTGAACCTCTTCAGTCTCCGTACTCACTTCTGGTTCTAGTACTTCTAGCTCACGCGGAACTGTACCTGCCGCTTCTGTATTTCGTATATTCTCTGCTCTTAAGAATACTTCTAGCTGTTTTTCCATTGTTACACTTGGTCGCTTGGTTTCAATGACCTTACCGTAACCAGGTAAGGATGAAAGCAAGGACTCATCTTCATACATATTTTTTTTACGTTCTTTAAATCCGTAGACTGGAGAAGGGATGGATGTGGGCTTAAATTCTTTCTTTACTTTCGTTTTCTCCATTGCCTTCTCTTCGATTTTTTTATCTACTTTTATTTCTGGCCTGCTATTATGTTTATTGCGATCAGGTCGGCGATAGCTTTTCTCTTCTGCTTGTTCTTCATTTACTTGCCTAAATGATCTTCTTGTTCTACTCTCTACATTCTTTTCAGAGCGCTGTGATGGCTGATCTTGTCCATCTTCTATTAACGGAAAACGAAACTTCCCAGGCTTTGGGTATTGATAGACCATTCTAGGAGCGCTTTCTCGATTGCCCCCTTCTATGTACCCTACTTTTCTTTTATTATCTGAATCATGACTAATTTGTTTTTTCTCTTGCAAACCACTATTTTCCCTATTTTGTTTATCTATTTCTTCTTCACCGAATAAAGCTCCTTGGATTCGTTTCATCCATTGCTTCAAATTGTCCATTTTTCTCACTCACTTTCTTATTTAAATCGATTCCCACTACATGAGTAGAAAGAACCACTAGTTATCTCTAGTGGTTCCCTCAATGTGAATCAGCCTAGCTCATCGGAAAGGCTAATCCAACTTCATATGTGTCTTCTAGTACTAGAATCCCTTTTTCCTGCGGTGCATCAGGGAGAGCTAGTTCTTTAGCCGAACAAATCATTCCAGATGATTCCACACCTCGTAGAGCTGCTTCTTTAATGACAAGTCCACTCGGCATGACAGCACCCACTCGTGCTACTACGACTTTTTGCCCTTGATCCACATTTGGAGCACCACATACAATCTGTAGTCGCTCATCTCCTACGTTGACGTGACAAATGTTTAATTTATCTGCATTTGGATGCTTAACTTTTTCTTCAACATAACCAACTACAAACTTTGCTTGCTTTTTTAAAGATATATTTAGGTCAAATCCATTTTCTTTAAATGCTTTTTGAATAAGGGCTTTTACATCTTCTGTTAATTCTACAGCACCGTTATCAACTAGCTCCCCATAAGTAGAAGCTTTAAACAAGTTGTAACCTAATGTTTCCCCTGAAACTTTATCATATATTCGAACAAGGTCACCTTTTGTCTCAAATGTACGATTTTCTAATTCACCGTCTTGAATGACCATTATTAACGTATCTCCAACACCTTCAACATTATAGAACACATTCATTGTAATAAGTTCTCCTTATCCACTAGAATCAGCTTTTATCAATTCTTATTGTACCATAATCATTCTTTAGAAGATTACGGTTGTTGTGGTTTTTTATGAGCTAAGATAAAAGTTGGCTCTAATTCCCCATTTTCATACATGAAAGGAAGAGCTGTGACTGGTACTCGACCCTCTCCAAAAAACTGTAAAGCAATTTGTGCTAGCACATCGTACCCACTATCATTTTGAATATCTGCCATAATTAGAACGTCCTGATGAGGGATGGCTACTGCTAATTGCCCCGTTACTTTCTTAGCCATTTTTGCTAATAAAGAAGGATCAAGTACGCGACTTGCATCGTATCCGTCTTTCGCTCGCAGGAAGTAAAATGTGTTTCCTGCTACTACATCTTCTGTTACCGGTTGCGGAAGAGAGCGAAGGTTAAATCGCGAAATTTCTTGAATCTTTTTAGCTGTAAGACCTGAGTCACTTGCCATCTTCTCATCTATCAGTGTATAGGCTTCTCCTAGATCAACAGCATAGTACACACGTGTTTCCGCTGTGTGTTCTTCAAACAAAAGCTCTAGACCGTCTTTAGTCTCTTCGGGGAAAGAAGTTGACCGAATAACAGGAAAGATTTTATCTTCATTTCCGTTTAGAGACGGACGCTCACTCATAGAGTCAAGTCCCACTTCAATATAGCGAACGACTTCTTCTATAGAGTCATATTCTTCTCTTTCCCATTTTGCTAATAAAGGCTTTAAAGAAAGGGTGACCCCTTTATTGATATTATTATCTGTAATCCGTAATGTTGATTCTTTATGGTTATAAGTGATAGAACGATCATCACGTTTTAATTTTTCCTCTAACATTTTTCTGAATTCACGAAGTTCCATTACATACACTCTCCTTCATACCTAACAGTGTACCATGATCAAGAAAAGCTATCCAATGATTGAGTTAGAAGAATAGTCTTAAAAAAGAGCACTCACGATTGTGAGTACTCTAGTGTCTTATTCATAACTTTTTGCTTCAGCACTTGTTAAAAAGTTAACAATTTCTTCTTCTGTTTTACGATCTTTACTTACGAAGCGATCAACTTCTTTCCCATTTGAAAATGCTAAGAAACTTGGAATCCCCATAATCATGTGCTCCTGACATAGTTCAATGAATTCATCACGATCTACATAATAAAATGAAAAGGATGGGAAATCGGCTTCAATCCTTGGCAAGATTGGTTCAATTACACGACAATCCGGACACCAATCTGCTGAAAACATAAAAACAACAGTCTCTGTTTCTGTTAGCTTTTTAAATTGTTCTACACTTGTTAACTTTTCCATTTAGCATTCTCCTTTATGATTGTTCTATCTTCATCTCTCCCATTTTAATATATCCTGCCTTTCTCATCCATTCTGAAATTCCTAAACTTATTAATGCTGGCAAAATAAAATATAACAGGAACACTGATATAGCCACCTCAAAAGTAAACCCCATATCAGTAAAAGTCATAATTGGCCCCACCAAACCACTTGTCCCCATTCCAGCACCAGCTGGATTATTTGTCATTTGAAACAAGGTTGTTGCAAACGGAGCAAGAACAGCCCCTGCTAATGTCGGAGGGATTAGAATAAGTGGATGCTTTACGATATTTGCAATCTGTAACATAGAGGTTCCAAGCCCTAATGCTACTAGACCAGACCATCCATTTTCTCTATAACTGCTAACAGCAAATCCCATCATTTGAGCAGCACATCCTACCGTTGCAGCTCCTGCAGCAATTCCTTCTAGACCAAGCATAATAGCAAGTGCTGCACTAGAGATCGGTGCTGTTAAAGCAAGTCCCATAAGAGTTGCAATGATGATTCCCATCAAAATTGGCTGTTGCTCAGTTGCCCACATAATTAAGCTTCCTAATTGTGTCATTCCTGCATCAATTCCTGGTCCAATAAGTGAGGCAATTGTATATCCTGATATGATCGTGACAAGCGGTGTGATAATTATATCTATTTTCGTTTCACCTGACACTACTTTTCCGATTTCTGTTGCAATGACCGCTGCTACAAAGCTACCTGCTGGACCACCAAGTTGGAATCCAGCTGCACCACTAATGAGAGCAGCAAACAACACTAGTCGAGGGGCTCTTAATCCATATGCCACTGCTACACCAATTGCAGGACCGGTTAAACTCATTGCTAGCGTGCCGATTTCCTCTAAATAAGAAACACCAAGCTGTTCACCTGCTGTACGAATGATTAATCCTATAATAAGTGATGCAAATAAGCCCAACGCCATATGGCTTAAACCTGTAATAACGTATGTTCTCCAATTTAAGTCAATTCCTTTTCGTTTTAAGAAACTACTCATTTTCTCTCCTACTCTCCCTTAGAGTTTGAATACAACATTATTATCATACCTACACTCTTTACATGTGACAAGACACTTTTTTTCTTTATCCGCAACTTACCTTATTATTCGTCTCCAAAGAGCTCTTGCTTTATAATAGATGGAGAAAATGATGTAAAGGAGAGATTCAAATGGAACTTACGGTTTATTTAGCAGGAGAAATTCACAGTACATGGAGAACTGATTTAAAAGAGGCAGCTGCAAAACGTAATCTACCTCTTCATTTCACAGGTCCAATGGAAAATCATGATCGTTCAGATGATATTGGGGAAGAAATTTTAGGAGTACAGCCCAATAAAATGTTAAAAGATGAAGCTGCCTCAAGTATCAATAACTTACGTACACAAATTCTTCTTCAAAAAGCTGATGTAGTCATTGCTCTATTTGGTGAGACCTATAAACAGTGGAATAGTGCGATGGATGCTGCAACTGCAATTGCTCTTCAAAAGCCATTAATATTGATCCGTCCTGAGTCATTACATCACCCTTTAAAGGAACTTGCTAATAAGTCACAAGTCGTAGTAGAAAACCCCGAACAAGCTCTGCAAGCATTATCTTACGTATTCGAAGAAAATTAATATTCATATAAAAAAACAGGAAGCGCTACTTAAATGGCGCTTCCTACTATTTTAATGATTAAAAGGTTGATAATTGTATTCATATTGTCCATAAAGCATTTGAACGATATGACTGAACATGGATTTACGCGTGATTCGGCCCGAAGTTAGCACACCAATCGCTCCTTCTTTGTGACGAATGCGATGATCATCCATCATTTCTCCCATAATAGTCCCTAGTTCTTGTCCATCCCTCAACTTCGTTTGAACTTCAAGAGGTAATGGAATTTTTGCTCCACTAGCTACCCAAACTTGTCCTGAATGGCAAGTCATTGCTCCCCAATTACAAAGCATTAATCCCGTTGATGTATCACTTACACCACCTTCAAGTCCTATGGCTAGCTTTGCATCGGTAATTGTTAATGCGTATTTTGCTCGGTTAATAGCCCCTTTCATCGTTTCTTCATCTGAAAAAGGTTGAGCAGAAACCCCTGAGGGTGCTTCCACACTTATGAACTCGAACGGCTCACGTACTAACGTTTCCATGACGGCATGAATTTTGGCTCTATTTTTTGTGCCAATGACTACTTTCATTCCGTTTTCCCCCCCAAAGGTTCGTCTTTTAGTAGGACTACACGCCTTTTGTAATTTGATCTAACATATTTTTGTCGGTGGATTTAACCAATTTGACAACTAATTCTTTTGCTGCAGCATAATCGTCAATATGAATGATGGAAGCAGCTGTATGAATATAACGAGAACAAATTCCAATTACTGCAGATGGCACACCATTCCCTGTAGTGTGAACACGCCCTGCATCTGTTCCACCTTGTGAAATGAAATATTGATATGGGATCTTATTTGTCTCAGCTGTATCAAGAATAAACTCACGCATACCACGATGTGTAACCATCGTACGATCTAAAATACGAAGGAGTGCTCCTTTTCCCAGATGGCCAAATGCGTCTTTTCCACCTGTTGCATCATTAGCAGGACTTGCATCAAGGGCATAGAAAATGTCGGGCTTAATCATTTGAGCAGATGTAGCAGCTCCACGCAAACCAACTTCTTCTTGTACAGTAGCTCCTGAATAAAGAATATTTGGTAGCTTATCGTCCTTTAACTCTTTTAGTAATTCAATTGACAATCCTACTCCGTAGCGATTATCCCATGCTTTAGCTAGGATTTTTTTCTCATTTGCCATTGGTGTAAAGGGACAAATAGGAACAATCTGTTGACCTGGTTTGATCCCAATTTTTTTCGCATCTTCTTTATCATCTGCACCAATATCAATATACATTTGTTTGATTTCCATTGGCTTTTTACGTTGTGATTCTTCAAGAAGGTGTGGAGGCGTTGAACCGATTACACCAATTACAGGGCCAGCATCAGTCATAATTTGTACACGTTGAGCAAGGAGAACTTGACTCCACCAGCCCCCTAACGTTTGAAAGCGAATTAACCCTTTGTCACTAATAGAAGTGACCATAAAGCCCACTTCATCCATATGACCAGCGACCATAACCGTAGGACCCGTTTCATCGCCTCGTTTCACACCAAAGATACTTCCTAAACGATCTTGAACGATCTCATCAGTATACTTTTCAAGCTCACTCCGCACAAACTTTCTTACATCATGTTCGAATCCAGGTGCACCTTGTAATTCTGTTAGTGTCTTAAATAAGTTCATTGTATCTTGATTCATTATAATCTCCTTTCGATTCCCGAAAAATATATGTACATGTCCATTTTATCTGAATCCTTTTGCTATTGCCACAATGATTGACGAAAGAGTGGACAAATTCCCTTATCGATGGAAAACGCTTTAAACTTTCTGTATACTAAACCTAGTCTTAGTTGTTTTTTGAAAGTTATTAATGTATTCATCTAGAAAGAACTTCTCTACCATCACAATAGAAAAGTGAAAGGATGATAAAAATGAGTATAAGACGATTTGCTTTAGGAATAGGTATTGGAGTTGTGGCTGGTTACTTCCTTCGTCCTAGCCTTTCAACGGAAAAAGTTTCTCCTGAGAAAGCATTAAAGATAGTGAAGAAAACCGTATCAGGATCTCACGCCATTTCAGGATCATGGATTCATATGATTCCAGAAACCGTCGAACGTGAGAATATCCGCGTAGAAGTATACCGCGGAGGAATTTCTACAACAACTGAAACAGGAACAGTTCAATACGAATTCCTAGCAGATACTAAGACTGGCACTTTACTTGAATTAAAAGCAGCATAAAGAAGAAGAGCGGCTTCCCTACAAAGGAAAGCTGCTCTATTTATTAGGTTAAATAGGCATACTGCTTACGATCAACTGATGCACTCACTTGACCTTCATCATCCCATTTGATTGCTCGATATTTATAATCATGATAGAACAAATACCAGGCATCCTTCTCTCTTGCAAACTGTTGCCACTTTTGTTTACCAAAGATTGAGTCTAGTGGAAAATCATCATAAGCAAGCACCCATAAAGGATTTGCATGGGCATGTGTAGGCATAATGTCTGCTAAGTGAATAAATGTCTCCCCCTCATGTTCAATGACTAGGATACAATGACCATTGCTATGACCGCCAGTATGAACTAACTTCACACCTGGAACTACTTCTATTTGCTCTTTAAATGTTTTAACTTGGGCTTCAATCGGCTTCCAATTTTGTTCCCAATATGTATTCTGTGATCGAATATTTGGATTTTTCATTTCATTCCATTCTATTTCAGAAGTATAAATGGTAGCGCTCTCAAAAGTCGGGACTAATTCTCCATTCACTTCTTTCGCTAAGCCAGATGCATGATCAAAATGCATATGTGTCATTAATACGATATCAATATCAGCAGTGGTTAACCCTAATTTTTCTAAATCATTTTCTAAAGATGATTCCTCTTTAATTCCGTAATTTCTCTTTTGCTTGTCTGAAAAACGCCCATTTCCAATACCAGCTTCGATAAGAATACGTTTTCCATCTTTTTCAATTAAAATAGGGTCTGTACGAAGTTCAATTTGATTGTCTTCATTATGAGGATATTTTCGACTCCATAACGGTTTTGGCACAACCCCAAACATTGCACCACCATCCATATGAGTCACACCACCATTTAACCAAGTCATCTTCAGGCCATTTCTTTGTAAATTCTCCACATTAAATTCCTCCTTTGATTAATTCTTCTTTATTTTAGCACAATTCAATCTTTACGCACTCTGTTTCCAAATTTGAAATGGTTAAATAACAAAAAAAACCCTTCCATAAGAAGAGTTTAGTTGTTATTAAAATGTGCTTCTAAACGATAAATTCTCATCCCTTTTTTAGAGAATTTTTCTTCATATTCAGTCATAACATTACCTTCAACCGAACTTTTATGAAGATCAAGACTAACATCCTTAAAAGCCATTCCATAAGTAGACATACTATGAAGAGAGTATTCAAACAAACCTTGATTATCGGTTTTGAAATGAATTTCTCCCTCAGGTTTTAAAACATGCTTATAAAGAGATAAAAAGTTCTCATGTGTTAATCGACGTTTAGCATGACGATTTTTCGGCCATGGGTCCGTAAAATTAATAAATAAACGATCTATTTCTCCTTCTTCAAAGAAATCGAGTAAGTTCTCTACATCTTCATTTAGAAATTTCACATTTGGCTGTTCTGTATCTCGTACACGTTCCATGGCCGAAATCAGAACACTATCATATTTTTCAATACCTATAAAGTTGATATTTGGATGTTGCTCGCCCATACCTGTAAGGAATTGGCCTTTCCCTGTACCAACTTCTACAAATAACGGTTGATCATTGTTAAAAATGTTGTTCCATTTATTTTTATGTTCTTGCGGGTTTTGGATAACGATCGATGGATATTTTTCCATCTCCTCTTTTGCCCACGGTTTGTGACGTAAACGCACCGTAATCACTCCTCAATTCTTTGACTCAATCATGTATTATAACCTTTCTAACTCATGTTGTATATGTTGAGTTATTCTTCTCAAAAGAATAGCATGCTAAAAATATGCACACTCTACTCTTAAAGTAGTTTAGTTTTTAGAAGGAGTGTTTTCATGCCTATTTCCAGTCAACATAAAATCGGTTTACTCTGTGACATCCTAAAAAATCAGGCTGATGAAGCTTATATGACTCAGGATGAAGCAACTCAAATTGAACGTTTATTACAATCGTTAAGCAACGACCCTTCACTCAATAAAGAAATAAAAGGAATTCTCGTTGAAATGTCCCAACACCACGAAATTAACCATAAACCATTTCAAGAACAAAACGTCGAACAATGGTTAAATGTTATGGATCATGCCACGTTCGACACCAATGAGCTCGATTCCCCAGGAAATAACTACAAATAATTATTTCCTTTTCTTTTTCCATCTTTAGTTGACACCATTTGCATACAAATGAAGGGCCTGATCTAAAAAAGATCAGACCCTTTCCGTATAGTACTATCTGGAATCCTCTATTAATAAAGAATGAAGATAGTCTTTGAATTTTTCTACTTCCTCAAACTGCTTTCGCTCATAATGCCAAAGAATGACAGATATTGTTTGAGATACGACATACCAATGCATTCTCTCTCGTAGGGACTCGCCTAATAATAATCCATATTCGTGAATCCAGTCTTCCCACTCATGTGGTGGTATATAAGAGTATAATAACAACCCTAAATCCAGCGCAGGATCAGCAACAGTGGCACCATCCCAATCAATTAGGTAAAGATGTTCCTCTTCGTCTTGAATCCAATTATTATGATTGATGTCACAGTGGCAAACCACATAGTGATCATAATCGACATGTTTCAATTGAGAAGCTAAAAAAGCCATTCCGGTTTCAATGATGTCATCTTCTACTTGATTTAATTGAAGTTGAAGCCGAAGATTATCTACAATAACATCAGGTGATAATGGCTCATTCCCAATGCGTTTAAACATATCTAACAGTTCACTAGATCCATGAATTTTAGCTAAAAGCTCCGCAACTTTACGTTCCTTCATTTCATATGCTTTCAATTCACGACCCTTCACCCAACGTTGCGCCGTAACAACATCACCGTTTTCTAAACGCTTTGTCCAAAGTAGCTTAGGAACAATGCCTTCTGCAGAAAGAACAGCAAGAAATGGTGATGAATTGCGTTTCAGAAATACTTTCTGGTCACCTTGCTGGGCTATATATGCTTCACCTGTCGCTCCACCAGCTGGTTCCACCTTCCAGCCATCTCCTAAAAACATTTCCAACCAATTCACCCTCAATTTCCATTTACTTTCTTTTCACTTTACTACTTTATCTTCTTAGTATAGCGTATTTTATCGTAATTACCTATGAAAAATTCAATCATTTTTATTAAATACTCCGAAAAAATAGTTATATAAGCACAAATACAATCGTTACTAAAAAGAAGCAGAGCTCGTTATCATATACCCTGCTACATTATTGTGTGAAATTTTCATCCTATAGAATTGAATACCATGGTATCAAAAAAACACATTTATAGTCAATGTCTAAGCCCCCACGTTATCACTGCACTCCTTACATTCTATCTACATTGTTATAAAAAGCAATTGACAGAGTGATTGATGGTTTGCTTCAATATTTAAAGCCCCCTTAATAGGATGGATCATTAATGGGCTTACTATAATTAGATAGCCGATTCACCCGTTATATTTTTCTTAGTTATAACAATGAATGAATCGGTATTACTCACCATATAACTGGTAGTCGAACGGAGGATTTTATTAAATGAGTCAACAACACCCAAATCGTGCACGGTTACTTATTTCATGTCGGGATAAAGCAGGTATTGTATCTGCTGTATCTACGTTTTTACATCAGCATGATGCAAACATTGTTCAATCTGATCAATTTTCTACAGATCCACAAGGTGGTATGTTTTTTATGAGAATTGAGTTTGATTTAGGGACTGCAAGCCCTGATTTCCTTAGATTAAAACAAGAATTCCACAGTCTCGCAGCAGAGATGGACTTGGATTGGAAAATGGAGTTAGCTGCTCGTAAAAAGAGAATGGCTATTCTTGTATCGAAAGAAGATCACTGCTTATTGGAGCTTTTATGGAGATGGCGCTCAGGCGAACTTCAAGTTGATATTCCATTAATTATTAGTAACCACCCAACCAATAAGCAAGTTGTGGAAAGTTACGGTATTCCATTTTTCCATGTGCCCGTCACTCGTGAAACCAAACAAGAAGCAGAGCAAGAAGCGATTCAATTACTCAAACAACATGATGTAGACTTTATTGTATTAGCTCGTTATATGCAAATTCTTTCTTCTACATTTGTTGATTCCTTCCCTCATCGCATCATCAACATTCACCACTCCTTTTTACCTGCCTTTATTGGAGCCAATCCATATGCTAAGGCCTTTGAACGTGGAGTGAAATTAATTGGAGCAACTGCACATTATGTAACCGATGATTTAGATGAAGGTCCAATTATTGAGCAAGATGTTTTACGTGTCAATCATCGCTACTCAACTCAAGAGCTTAGAGTAGCAGGAAGAAACGTAGAACGAATCGCCCTAGCAAGAGCAGTAGAATGGCACACTAACGACCAAGTCCTCGTCTACGGAAACAAAACAGTCGTCTTTTAAAAAGAAAAGCGGAAGGGTTCGGTTAGGTATGAGGAGGATGGAGGTTTGATAAAACGAAGCGCTTTTTGCTTCGTTTAGCAAAGTGAAGCCACCGATTACCTGAACGCTGTAGCTAGACAAGAAAAGCGAAGGCAACTGTACTGGCATGCGGTAAAATAAGGTGAGCAATATGAAGTCGCACTTTGACTTCATTTGACTCATCGTTTTTACCCACAAGACAAGGAGCTGCAGCACTTATACAAAAAAAATCGATCCCATAACTGGATCGATTTTTTTATTGTAGTTTTTTAAGCTCTACGTTGATATAGTCTTCTTCTTCTTTTGTCATCGTAGGTGCAAGATAGATTAATTGCGCTCCGACATTAGCTTCCGGCAGAGCTAATTCCCCGTATTTTCTCACCCAATGCATTAATGCTTCAATAAGTCCTTTTTTGGCTTCCTTAACAGTATAACCAAAGCTCACACAACCTTCAGCCCCTACAATTTCAATCATAATTTCCGTTCGCCCTGACCAATCAGGTACTCTTTGTATCTGCCACGCGAAATCTTCTGCTCGGTAAGGTTCTCGCTGATACTCACCCATCAAACAACCTCCCTTCTCTGAAATAAAATCCCGATATCTATATTTCTTTATCAAGTTATAAAGTAATAGAGACACAAATAAAATCCCTATGCCTTGCATAGGGAACGTTTTACATCCTTACCTATTATACGGATTTTTTCATCTGAATTCAACGTCCGTTAATTAGTAGGAATTTTCAGTTTGCTTTAATTATCTGCTAGATCTTCTTGCATTCGCTTAAAACCCATCGTATGAGTTTGAGCTAATAAAATCTCTGCAATTTTTAATTGTTGATGTTTAATAGGAGTTGGGTTTTTCTTTAACTTTTGATGCCAATCCTCTACATTCCTGTGATCGATCAGTTCTGTTTTCGTACTACCAATACGGTGGTCGATTATCCCATCAGAGGTGAAAACTACCTTTCTTATAGGCACTTGAATATCAGCTTCCTCTAAAATGGGCTGAATCACACCACTCATTCTAGATAGGGCTAATAATGGACTAATACGCTTTTTTCTCGTTTGATTCACATATTCAGTCCAAAAACGGTCTGAACTAGCCTCAAACACACTATGCTCATCACCATTCAAAACAGCTAAACAGATTACTTCATTAGGCGTAATTAAAATAATATCAAGTTCAATTGGAGCATTTCTAATATAGAAAACCGGACGATACATTAGAAAAAAATTATCTGGTAGTTGCTGAGAAAAAAAACGAAGGATCGTATCTTTTTTATACCTTGGATGTAATGATGATTCCTCTAATAAAGAAGAACTTGCCCACCTAAGTTGCGAATGAAATAAATCATCTAAAAATTGTTTTCTTAATTCATCAATAGTAAGATCTGCGTTTAATTCTTCGTTTTCAACTACGATATTTTCTTTGTTATTTTTTCTAGATTTCCAATTTTTCATCTTAGCTACGGCTAGTGTGAATAAGTTTCCTTCTTTTTCAATAAACTCATCTTCATCTGAATTTATCTTTAAAGTACTCTTATCTTTAGATTGTAACTGTTCCCACTCTTGCTTAATATAATTCCACCGTTCTTTTTTCATTCTAGTAAATTGGCTAGGGTATCGATGCAAATCTGATTGATACCTAGATACATAGTCTTCTAGCTTGATTAAATGTGCCATCGTCATCCCCCCGACGTTTGGGCGAACCTGTCTAATAAAGAAATAGTACCATACCTTTTTATAAAATAGAATGAATCCGCCAATACTCACCTTTTTTTCCATGATTCACCCAAACATTTACATTATTGCCCTCTTAGAAAATGATCGTAACGATCATGGCTACTAAAATTGCACTAATAGTCATGGCAATTGAACTTGCCGCACCGTCTAATTCACTGTTTTCAAAGGCTTTCGCAGTACCAATTGCATGGGAAGCACAACCCATACCTATCCCACGACTGATGGGATGGTTAATTCTAAACCATTTGTAGAGAATCGAAGATAATACGACTCCACTAATTCCCGCAATCATCACAAAAACGGCAGCTAGGGGAGCAGCCCCTCCCAAGCTTTCTGCAACGTCCATTGCAACAGGTGTGGTGATTGATTTTGGTGCGATCGCCCCTACAATCATCACTTCAATACCTATCACTCTAGCTAATAAGACTCCACTAAAAACCCCAACCATAGCCCCGATTGTCACACTCACGATAATAGGTACGATAAATCGTTTTAGCATAGATAACTGCTTATACAATGGATAAGCAAGAGCTACAACAGCTGCACCTAATAAATGGTCTAGCCAACTATTCCCCTGTTGATAAACACGGTAGTCAATGTCTACTAAAAGCAAGAACATCACAATGATTATGGTTGAAGTTAAAATCGGCAAGGTAAATGGATGTGAGAATTTCATATACAGCCATCTTGACCCGACATATGTAATGATTGTTAATAGGAACATTCCTAGATAGATCGACCATTCATTCATCTGGATTCTCCTTTCTCATAACGAGCCATTGGCTTATTAAACCAGATACTACAAAGACAATCATAGTACTTATAATTGTGATTACAACTAGCCAAATACCTTCTCCCTTAAATACATTAAAGTAATCCATAACTCCTACCGTAACTGGGATAAACAATAATGGCATATGACGAATTAGCAACGATGTTCCGCTTTCAATAAAGGAAACAGGTAGGATTTTAGTTAAAAGAAGTATAAACAATAGTAGCATTCCAATAATGCTTCCTGGAATGGCTAAAGATAAAGCCTCTTGGATCCATATTCCGATTAAGTAAAAGCCATAAAGAATGCCTATATGCAGAGCCATTTGCAAAATATGTATTACTTTCACTTTCTACTCATCCCCAATCTGAAACCGTTCTATGATTTTATATTTTGGGTTAACTCTAGGGTTTATTTCCATTAAACAGACTTCATCCACTCTCCATTTAGTTTTCGCATTTTTAAAGGGGTTGAGATAAATGGAGAACCGACTGTCCCCCATCCATTTCTTTGCAATTGTCATATGTGGCCGATAAGGACGCTTGTCTGTTTTTAATTCTAGACCTGTGCAAACATTACTTATTGTCTGTTGTATCTCATGGAGTGCCCCTAGGTCTCCTTCGATTTCTACCCAAAGAATTCTAGGACTCTGTTCTGATCCAAATGTCTTTAGTTCGCTAAGGTTCAAGGAAAAGGGCGCAACTTTATTTAACTTTTGCATGGCTAGCCTCGTTTTTTCCCTCACCTGATTCACTTTTTCTTTAGATAATCCCCCTAAAAAAGCAACGGTAATATGCAAGTCTTCAGTATGTACCCACTGCTTAAATGAATAAGCTTCCATAAGTTCGCTTTGATTACGTTGATAGATAGTTTGAATCATGTTACTAACAGGCACAGCTAAGAAATAATGGGGTTCAGTCATAAATAAACTCCTTCACTTAAGTATTCTCATAATTGTATTGTATCAAATTGGATATTTTATATAAGATTAATTTTATTTCTCTTCTTTTCCTATCTTGTTAATAGGAAATCAAATCTCAGCTGTGATAAAATATAAGAAGAGAATAGAGGATAGGATGTGAAAGAATGAGAGTAGTCAATAATATGGCAGATCTAATTGGTCAAACCCCTCTTGTGAAGCTAAACCGTATTTCCCCGGAAGGCGGAGCTAAGGTTTACTTGAAAATGGAAATGATGAATCCAAGTGGAAGTGTAAAAGATCGTGCAGCATACAATATGATCGTTGAAGCTGAAAAAAGCGGTCATCTAAAAGAAGGTTCAACAATCATTGAACCAACTAGCGGAAATACAGGTATTGGTTTGGCGATGAATGCTGCAGCAAAAGGGTACCGCGCGATTCTCGTTATGCCTGATACGATGTCATTAGAACGAATTAATCTTTTAAAAGCATATGGAGCTGAGGTAGTCTTAACAGAAGGCGATAAGAAAATGCCTGGAGCTATTGATAAAGCTCATGAGCTAGTCCGTGAAATACCAAATAGTTATATGCCGATGCAATTTGAAAATGACGCTAACCCCGATGCACATCGTAAAACAACTGCACTAGAAATTAAAACAGCACTTGATAGTGTCAACGAATCATTAACTGCATTTGTCGCAGCTTCCGGTACAGGTGGAACGATTACAGGTACCGGGGAAGAATTAAAACGCTTCTATCCAGAAGCATCTATTCATGTCGTTGAACCAGCTGGTTCTCCAGTCTTATCAGGTGGTAAGCCAGGTCCCCATAAGCTAGTAGGTACAAGCCCAGGCTTTATTCCTCCTATTCTTAATGAGAATGTGTATGACGAAATTTTAAAAATTGAAGATGAAGATGCTTATCGAGTTACTCGCGAGCTAGCACGAAAAGAAGGTATTCTGGTTGGACCTTCTTCAGGGGCAGCTTGTTTTGCAGCAATGGAAGTAGCAAAAACGTTAACTCCAGATGATGTTGTAGTTGCTATTGCTTGTGACACTGGCGAACGCTACCTTTCAACAGACTTATTTCAATTTGATAAAGAGCAATAAAATTAAAACGGAGATGTTGAGGATACCTCACCCATCTCCGTTTTTTTTATTTTGCTAACTCATACATCGCCTCTGCATAAATTGCCGTCGCTCTCATCAGGTCATCAATTAGAATGTATTCATCTTTTTGATGTGCGACATCTTCTCTTCCTGGAAACATTGGACCAAATGCCACCCCAACATCTAACGAGCGAGCGTATGTACCGCCTCCAATAGCAAGCAACGTTGCTTCTTCTCCTGTTTGACGTTGATACACTTCTTGTAAAACGTTCACAAGTGGATGATCTCCGTCTACAAAGCTTGGTGTCATATGATCAAGTAGCTCAAACTCAGCTTGATTTTGATCAGAGAATTGCTTTATAGACTCGATTACTTTTTCACCAGAAGCAGTTACTGGGTAGCGAATATTTAACCCCACCATCGCTTCCTTGTCTTTTTCAAACATTATTTTACCAACATTCACCGTAAGAGGGCCGGATATCTCATCTTCATGATTAATCCCTATTCTTACTCCACTCGTATCACCATGAAACTGACTAGCTATATTATTAATAAAAGTCGGTATTCCTTTAACCGTTAGATTTGAAAGAAATTTTGCAAGATACAAACCTGCATTTAAGCCTTTCTCTGGGGTCGAACCGTGGGCTGACTTACCAATCAAAGTTAGGGTTAATTGAGTTTCACTGTGTTCATAAGTACCTTCTATTTTATTTGCTTCGAGATACGCCTGAAAAGCTTCAATTATTTGCTTAAGATCTTCCACATTCCCTGTCATAATTGCCTCTGCTGATTCAGGTACCATATTCAATCGCTCACCTGACTTAAAGAAAGAAAGCTCAACTTCTGAATTTGATTCCTGTTGTGAACGATAGTGTATATTGATATCCATAATTCCTTTTTCAGCATGAATAATTGGAAAGTCTGCATCAGGAGCAAAACCAACTGTCGGCATTTCTTCATGCTTAAAATAATGGTCTACACATCTCCAATTACTTTCTTCATCTGTGCCAAAAATAATTCGAATACGTTTATTAAGCTTAAGGTCGAGCTCCTTTAATAAGGTTAGAGCAAAAAAAGCAGCTATGGTTGGACCTTTATTATCAATCGCACCACGAGCAAAAATTTTCCCCTCGCGGATATCTGCTGAAAATGGGGGACTCGTCCAACCAGAACCTGCTGGAACTACGTCAAGGTGACAAAGTATCCCGACACTTTCCTCCCCTTCACCATATTCTACGTAACCAGCATACCCGTCCACATTTTTTACAGAAAAACCATAATCTTTACCATTTGATAACATATGTGTTAATGCACGGTCAATTCCTTCTCCAAAAGGCTTATCATTTGAGGCTGTAGACTCGTCTAAAACACTGTTAATACGCAGAAATTCTTGAGTTTGATTAATTAGTTTCTCTTTGCGTTTTTCTACTTCACTTTTCCAGTTAAAATACATAATTAGAGTTCACCTCATTATAGATTCACAAAAAATCAAGCAAAACCTTTGCTAAATTGCAAAAATTATTATAAAATGTAAGCGTCGAGAGGGGTTCGATGAGATCATGTGTTTTTAACTCACTATCACGAACCAATATCAACATTACCTTGCTCCAAGATAAAAATCAAATGGTTTCCGCTACAACCAAGACATGTGTAATGCTCTTATGGCACTGTGATAAAATACGTTGTAAAACGTTCGTTGCTATTTATTACAGAGGTGACAACCAGGGGCCAGAAATAAAGACGCATATACATCTCCCTCTGACGGTAAGTGATCCGCTGAAGTTCTGCATAATTATGTCTAAACTGACATACAATGTGCCAAAGGACTTGGTCATGATTATGAATAAGGAGTGGTTTTTTGAAAACTTCAACTGATCGTATGCTGACCCGTATTAAATCCATTTACCTCTACATTAAACAAAGGGGGATCGTCACGACGACGGAATTGGTTGAAGAGTTCGGTATAACCCAACGTACAATCCAGCGTGACTTAAATGTACTTGAGTACAACAATTTAGTTAGCAGCCCTTCGCGGGGAAAATGGAGCGTGACAGATAGAAAAACACGCGTTTCGTAAGCACACTTTATTAGTTGCTAATAAGCTGGGTTCTAATTTCCAACTGAAAATGAATGTATGAAATCATGTTAAATACTTGAAGCCCCAAAAAGACGAAAGGAACTAGTCCTTTCGTCTTTTTGCGTTACTCCTGAAATAATGCTCGTTTATCTTCCTCCGTAAGTTCCCGACACTCCCCTACAGATAGATGTTCATCCATTGGTAAGCCCCCTATCGCAATTCGCTTAAGAAAGGTTACATGTTTACCTACTGCTGCAAACATTCTCTTTACTTGATGATATTTCCCTTCTGTTATCGTTAATTCGATTTCAGATGTGGGCCCAGAAGACAACATAACAAGTTCCGCAGGCTTCGTTACATAACCATCTTCAAGCTGAACGCCCTGCTTAAATAATGCGATATCTTCTTCAGTAACTTGACCTTCGATTTTAGCATAATAAGTTTTTTTCACATGCCTTTTAGGCGACATCAAAGAATGTGAGAACTTACCATCATTTGTAATCAACAGCATTCCTTCTGTATCTTTATCAAGTCTTCCGACTGGGAACAAATCATAGATAAGATGTTCTTCCAATAGAAGATCTAAAACAGTACGATGCTGGTCATCCTCAGTAGCAGAAATAACTCCTTGAGGCTTGTTTAACATTAAGTATATATAAGGCTTATATTCTACTAGTTCCCCATGAACCGTCACCTCTGATGTCTCAGGATTCACTTGTTCCTTTCCATCTTTAGCAGGCTCGCCGTCAATCCGAACTCCACCGCTTTTTAATAATTTTTTTACTTCTTTCCTAGAACCGAACCCCATATTCGAGAGTAATTTATCAAGCCTCATCTAACTCACCTTTCTTTTCTTTCAACTTCTTAGCGATTTCTTTAGCAAATCCTCCTAGATCATCATCCAAATAAGAGCGCACCACTCCTGGTATAATTTGCCTTTCCACCTGGACTGTTACACGATCTGGTAACTTTAGCTCACGGGCTCTCTTTTCTAAACGACCAATCATTTTCATGGTTTCTTCAGTTGCTAGTTGATTAGCAGCTAACACATCCTCTTCCTTTAAGGAAATAAAGGTTATATTAGGAAATAATTTTTCCATCTGCACTCGTAGCTCATCATAAGCAGAAGGTACTGCAAATAATCCTTCTCCGTCCAAAAGCATTTGTTTAGCGTGCCCAACTAGCTTACATGGAAGTAAGCGTCTTCCACCAATCAAAGGGCTAACTTGATCCTCCATTAAAGCCGTCGCAAAATGCACAATGAGCACATTTTTACTAAGTTCTTCTAAATGCTCTTCAAAAAAAGGCCTGTAAGCATTTTTTGGTAAGCATACAATTATTATTTCAGCTTTATTAAGATCATCTTTATTTGCTTGCTTAGCCAAAGGGAACTGATCTACCAATTCCTTAACCGTCTCGGTATTTCTCCCATAAACTCTAACATCACCACAATCAATAAGTGTAAGAAGGGCTCTACTTAAGCGACCTGACCCAATGATGACAACCATTTTATCTCCTCCAATACTAAAGATAAAAGAAAGAGCTGCAATCATTTGATTAACAGCTCTTATGAAGCAAGTTCATTTGTTTGGAACATATAATGTCTTGTACGCATCCCTACATTTAAAACGATTCCTATGGCGAGCATATTCGTTATAAGGGAACTCCCCCCATAACTAATAAACGGCAGTGCAAGTCCCGTAATCGGCATTAAACCGATTGTCATAGCGATATTTTGGAAGACTTGAAAGACAAGTAAACCAATCACTCCAGCGACTAAGTAAGTGCCATATAAGTTATTACATGTGAGCGCAATAATAATCATGCGATAAAACATTAAAAAATATGTGACGAGTAAGACGGTTGCTCCGATAAAGCCAAATTCTTCACCAATCACCGTAAAGATAAAGTCTGTATGAATCTCTGGGATCGTGTCACTTTGAGTCTGAACTCCTTGTAAATAGCCACTACCATACAGCTGACCTGAACCAATTCCCCGAATCGCTTGTGTTAATTGATACCCATAGCCTGAAGCATATCCTTCTGGGTCAAGCCATCCATATATACGTTCAAGTTGATGTGTTGCGATAATTTTTGTGAAGATATCGAAATAATGATTGTGAAGCCAAACGAGTGCCATGATTCCACCGACTGCTGATAATCCTAATGAAGCTAGAATTCGCCAAGCGACACCTGACATTAACAGCATTGTGGCTATAATACTAGCTATGACTAATGCTGTTCCAAGGTCTGGTTGTTGCAAGATAAGGAAGAATGGTGGCAAACCAACTGCTAACACTTTTGCAACAACAATCATATCCGACTTGAGATCTTTGTCACGTCTCTCTGTTGTAATCTTATAAAGTAAATGCGCAAGTGCTAGGATTACAAATATTTTTACAAACTCAGAAGGCTGAGGTTGTGCAAATCCTAAGTTCAACCAACGAGTTGACCCATTTCGAAATACCCCTAGTGGCGTAAATGAAACGAGGATAAGCGCAACCATACCTATTGCATAAAGCGGAATAGAGAAGTTTTTAAATAGATCATAATCCATCACCATCATGATGGCCATTACAATCGCACCTGCTACAAAAAACAGGATTTGTCTTCTTAAAAACAAGGTTGGATCACTACTAAAATACTGCCCAGACCCACTATAGATCGCAAGCAAACTAAAGCACATTAACACAAATAAGAGAAAGAGCAACGTGTAATCAATTTGTTGCAAATTTGTTTTACGTTCTTCCATTGTCGCCTCCAAACGAAACAACTACATTAATCGAATTTAGGCAGTCAACGGTTCTTCTTCTTGGTTAAGCCGCTTTTGCCGGATGTTATTTCTAGAAATATTTGCAAGAATCGCTATAGAAACTAACGTTACTAATAACGATGAGCCTCCATTACTTACGAGTGGTAACGGAATCCCTGTGATCGGTAAGAGACCCGTAACTGCTCCAATATTAAAAATAACTTGAATCGCAATTTGAAAGACAATCCCAAATGCTAACAAGCTGCCAAAAGGCGTTTTACAACGTGTACCGATCATTACCCCACGAAATAGGATTAGTCCGTGACAAATAAGGACAAACGCTACTCCAAGAAATCCTAATTCCTCGGAAACTATCGCCAAAATGAAGTCAGTATGAGCTTCTGGTAAGTACAAGAGTTTTTGAACACTTTGACCAAGACCAGTTCCAGTTATCCCCCCATGTGCAATGGCAATATACGAATTTACTAATTGTAGTCCTGTACCAAATTGATCTGAAAATGGATCAGTAAATGATACTAAACGTTTGATTCGATAAGACTCCGTCACTGCTAGAGTCGCAAATAAACCTCCACCAACGATTCCGAGTCCGATTAAGTGTCTCCATCTAGCTCCTGAAAAGAAGACCACCAATAATGAAACGATCAGGATTGAGGTAGCCGTTCCGAGGTCTGGTTGAAGCATAATTAACCCAAAAATAACCGCTACAACGATCAGTGGTGGTAAAACACCTTTAACAAACTGATCAATATACACTTGTTTTTTGGAATAAACATGGGCAAGGTAAATGACAATCCCTATTTTCACAAATTCAGAGGGTTGTAAATTTAATGGGCCTAAACGAATCCAACGTTGGGCCCCTCCAACTTCATGACCTAATGGTGTTTTAACTAAAATTAATGATACCACCATTAAACCAACAATCACTACTGTAAGTTTTCGATACAACCTGTAAGGAAAGTGCATGAAAAATAAAAAGGCAGGGATTGCAAGTAAAAACCATATAGCTTGTCTTGCAATAAAATGATATGGATTGTTAAATTTATCAATCGCTAATACGTAACTGGAGCTAAATACCATTAACAGACCGAACCCAGCTAATAGGAACGTAGTAATGATAAGCAGCCAATCATTATCTTTTGTAAAAGAATATTTCATCCGGTCCCCCAACTTGTTCAGTCGTTTTTTTTTTTGCTTTGACTGTTTCTAGCATCATTCATTATATCAAACGACTGAAATTAGAAAAAGGGGCTTTCGTTGCCAACACTTGTCGAATTTTCGGCGATTAGACAAGTTTCTTCACATCCACCATAATTTCACTTTTTTTAAAAAAGCTAATCGCCTAGGCGATTAGCTTTCTTGATTTACTTTTTTTCGATTCAAAAAGCGGAATCGGTGACCTAATACTTTTTCAGCCAAACCAGAACGGTATACTAGATACCCATATACGATGGCTCCAATACCAACACCGATAAACATTAAAATAAAACTATTCATACGTGTTTCTAGTGGCATGAATGTTTGAAGTCCATTTATCGCTAAGACAACCATTCCTGCCATCACAAGTGAAAACATCAGAACGAGCATAAAGCGTTTTAGAATAGAAGAGTAATCGAACTGTGCATATCGTCCAATTGCCCATACATTTATTGCGATCCCTACACTAAATCCCATATAAGTCGCAGTAATTGCCCCAACCGGCCCCATCGTGACAAGTAACAAATAGTTAAAAGCTAGCTTTACAAGAAGAGCTGCTACTAATGAGAGCACTGCCTGCTTTTGACGGTTCATCCCTTGTAAGATAGCTGCTGTTACAGAAAAAAGAGAGAAAAACAACGTCATTGGTCCATAATAACGGAGAACCATTCCACCCAGATTTAAATCCTCAAGACCATAGAGAGAAGCAAAAACTGGATAAGCAAGAGCCGTCATTCCAACTGCTGCTGGTACTGAAATAAATAGTATAATTTGGTACGTTTGAGTAATTTGTCTTTGCAGAGCATTGTGGTCACCAGAAGTAAACGATTTAGTAATCGTTGGCACAAGGGTAATCGATAATGCCGTTGCAAGTGCCATCGGGATTAACACAATCTTATGAACTGATTGATTAAGAATGCCAAAAAACGCTTCAGAATAAGTTTCATAAATAGTTCCATATAGTGCTCTGTTCACCGAAAATAAATCAATGTTTTGAAACAATGGAATAGCAAGACCTACAAATGATAACGGAAGGGCATAGGCAATTAGCTCCTTATACATTTGAGGAAGAGTAAGATTATGTCTCGTTGTGCTTTCTTCCACTTGCTTTAAGATATGCTTTCTTCTTTTAAACCAATAATATAGAAGAACAGCTAGTCCCCCAAGTCCTCCGACGAATGCTCCAAACGTAGCAAAACCTACTGCTAACCCAATGTCGCCATTCCCAACCCCTACAATTGCATAGGCCATTGCTAGGATAAAGAAGATGCGGACAATTTGTTCAACCACTTGAGATACACTTGTCGGCCCCATTGATTGAAACCCTTGGAAATATCCACGAATGACCGCCATAACTGGGACAATGATTAATGCTACACTAACCATTCTGATGGTAAAGATTACATCAGCATACGTGTTTCCTCCTTCGATTTCTCTGGGAAGAATAAGTGGTGTGATGACAGGCGCTATTAAAAATAACGTTAAAAAAGCAAGAAAGCCAGTAATGGACATGAACACAAGTCCAGACTTAAAAAGTTTATGACCTGTTTCATAATCACCAAGTGAATGATATTTAGATACAAACTTCGAGATCGCTAAAGGTACACCCAACGTTGCTAAGCTTAGAATAACAACATATTGAGAATAACCATATCCATATAAACCAAGCCCTACCTGTCCGACTAAAGCAGCAAACGGAACAATGTATACAAAACCCAGTATTTTTGAAATAAGCGTCGCGGCTGTTAACACCATCGTGCCACGCATTAGTTTTTGATCAGCCATTTTTTCCTCCTACCTTTATTCGAGGGTTGAAATGAAATTTAACACTAGTAAGCATTGTAGCATAGAGATCGAAGAAATATTTAACCATTTTATAAAAAAAGAAGTAAGAAGTTTGAGCCACCTCCACTCTACCTTCCTTTTCCTTTTAAAAGATGCTACTCTAAAACAATCAATTAGACGAATCAGGTGATAAAAATGAATCAACATGTAATTGTAATTGGTGGAGGTCCTGCGGGGTTAATGGCTTCCATTGCTGCTGCAGAGCACGGCGCTTCCGTCACTTTACTTGATAAGGGAGATAAACTCGGTCGAAAATTAGCTATATCTGGTGGGGGCCGTTGTAATGTGACCAATCGGATGGACCTGCAAGATTTAATTGCCCACATCCCGGGTAATGGTCGTTTTATGCATAGCCCTTTCTCAGTATTTAATAATGAAGATATTATTGCTTTCTTTGAAGGGCTTGGCATTGAGTTGAAAGAAGAGGATCGTGGTCGAATGTTCCCAGTGAATGATAAAGCCACAACTGTCGTTTCCACTCTTCTCAATCGAGTACGTGCTCTTAAAGTAAACATTCGTACGAATACAAGCGTTCAATCACTAGAATATGATGGTGAGCGAGTGTGTGCGGTGAAATTAAAAAATGGTGAACGGATCCAAGCTGATGCAGTTATAGTAGCTACCGGTGGAAAATCTGTTCCTCATACCGGGAGTACAGGAGATGCCTATCCATGGGCAGAGAAGGCAGGACATACGATCACGGAGCTTTACCCAACTGAAGTCCCTATTACATCAAATGAACGCTTTATTAAGTCGAAAGAACTTCAAGGGCTTTCCTTAAGAGAGATCCACCTCTCTGTCATTAACCCTAAAGGAAAAGTAATAAAAACGCATGAGGGAGATATGATTTTTACTCACTTTGGGATTTCTGGTCCTGCCGCTTTACGTTGTAGCCAATATGTAGTAAAAGCTTTGAAAAAGTTTAAAACGAAAACCATCGAGATGCACATTGATCTTTTTCCTACTACCCATCAAGAGTTGCTCTTTCAGGATCTAATTAAACGAGTAAAAGAAGAACCTAAGAAATCACTAAAGAACTTATTAAAAGGTTTTGTTCCTGAACGCTTTTTATTATTTATGCTAGATCAACTAGAACTTGATGGTACACAACCTGCCAACACTTTTTCGCATGATCGAATCCGTGATGTTGCTAGCTTTTGCAAATCCTTTTCCTTTCAAGCGAATGGGACTTTATCAATTGAAAAAGCCTTTGTAACAGGCGGCGGGGTGTCTGTAAAAGAAGTTGAACCTAAAACGATGCAATCGAAAAAGAAAGCGGGGCTCTTTTTTTGCGGAGAAGTCCTTGATATACATGGTTATACAGGCGGATATAACATTACTTGTGCTTTCTCAACAGGTTATACGGCAGGGAAATCCGCTGGGGAATTAGTATCTCAAAAATAAAGCTGTCATTAAGTTATGCACATTTCCACAGTGAAACCTCCTTAATAAACCAATAACAAACAAATTTAAATCCCACAGACTGTGCATAACTAGTTTTCTATCCACAAGTTATGCACAGTCTGTTAGTATTTTCTGATAATTTGTTGATAACGCTTTCTTTATCTACAGGTTGGTGTGGATACATTCATATGATTGAATGTTCATTCATTTCCGATAAGCATGAAAAGAGTGCTAGCTTTTACGCCAGCACTCTTTTTTATGATTTAAAACAATTGCCTCCGCTTTTCTTGGCTAAACGAAGCCTTCAACCTTCTTATTACCCTACTACGATGTTGACTAGTTTTCCTGGGACTGCGATGATTTTTCTTATTGTTTTCTCACCGATTGCTGCTTGAACTTTTTCGTCATTCTTTGCGATCTCTTCCATTTGCTCACGTGTAGCATCAGCTGGAATAACAAGTTTCGCACGGACTTTTCCATTAATTTGAACAACTACTTCCACTTCGTTTTCAACAAGTAGTGCTTCTTCATAAGTTGGCCATTCTGCATAGCTGATCGTTTCATTATGACCAAACTTCTCCCAAAGCTCTTCTGCGATATGTGGCGCTAGTGGTGCTAGTAGCTTCACGAAGCCTTCCATTAGCTCACGTGGAAGTTCTTCTTGTTTATAAGCGTCATTCATAAATACCATCATTTGAGAAATACCTACGTTGAAACGTAATCCAGCAAAGTCATCTGTAACTTTTTTCACCGTTTGATGGTACGTACGGATGAATTCATCTGATCCTTTTACCTCTTTAATAGCTGGATTTAGTTCATTTGTGTTCTCATCGATAAATAAACGCCAAATACGATCTAGGAACCTACGAGCTCCGTCTAAGCCGTTCGTTGACCATGCAATCGATGCATCCAGCGGCCCCATGAACATTTCATAAAGACGTAATGTATCGGCACCATGGCTTTGAACGATATCATCAGGATTGACGACATTTCCTTTTGATTTACTCATCTTTTCATTATTTTCCCCAAGAATCATCCCTTGGTTGTATAGCTTCTGGAACGGCTCTTTGGTTGGGACAACTCCAAGGTCATAAAGGAATTTATGCCAGAAGCGTGCATATAACAGGTGAAGCACCGCATGCTCTGCTCCCCCAATGTAAATATCAACAGGCAGCCAATCCTTTAGCTTTTCTGGATCTGCTAAAGCCTCACTGTTGTTTGGATCAATGTAACGTAGGTAATACCAGCAACTACCTGCCCAGTTCGGCATCGTATTTGTTTCGCGTCTACCTTTCATCCCTGTTTTAGGATCCGTTACATGTAACCATTCTTTATTGTTAGCAAGTGGAGATTCTCCTGTATCTGAAGGTTTGATCTCATCCATTTTTGGAAGCATTAAAGGTAACTCTTCCTCAGGAACTGCAGTCATTGAACCGTCTTCCCAGTGAATCATCGGGATAGGTTCTCCCCAGTAACGTTGACGACTGAACAACCAGTCACGTAAACGATAGGTTACTTTTTTCTTTCCATAATGATTTGCTTCAAGCCATTCAATCATGTTTGTAATGGCTGCTTCTTTACCTAAACCATTAAGGAAATCAGAATTAACATGTTCACCATCACCTGTGTACGCTTCCTTCTCAACCTCACCGCCTGCCACTACTTCAACAATGTCTAGGTCAAATGTTTTCGCGAATTCATAATCGCGTTCATCATGAGCTGGCACCGCCATAATCGCTCCTGTACCATAGCTTACAAGTACATAATCGGCAATCCAAATTGGAATTCGGCTACCATTTGCAGGATTCACAGCAAATGCTCCTGTAAAAACTCCTGTTTTCTCTTTTGAAAGCTCTGTACGTTCAAGATCACTTTTTAAAGCAACTTGTTTTTTATATGCTTCTACATCTTTTTGCTGCTCAGCAGTGGTAATAACGTCTACTAGCTTATGTTCAGGTGCTAATACCATATAAGTTGCACCAAATAATGTATCTGGTCGAGTCGTGAACACATCTACTTTCTCAGCATCATGACCATCTACTTTAAATGTAACTTCTGCGCCTTCAGAACGACCAATCCAGTTACGCTGCATATCTTTAATGCTCTCAGACCAATCAAGCTCATCAAGGTCTTCAAGTAAACGATCCGCATACGCTGTGATCTTTAACATCCATTGCTTCATCGGACGCCGTTCTACTGGGTGACCTCCACGCTCACTTTTCCCATCAATTACTTCTTCATTGGCTAGAACCGTACCAAGTGCCGGACACCAGTTCACCGCTACTTCATCAATGTAGGCAAGGTCTTTTTCATAAAGCTTTAAGAAGATCCACTGCGTCCACTTATAATAATCTGGATCAATTGTGTTTACTTCTCGCTCCCAATCATAGGAGAACCCTAAAGCTTTAATTTGACGGCGGAACGTATCAATGTTTTTCAACGTAAATTCAGCAGGATCATTCCCAGTATCAAGGGCATATTGTTCAGCTGGTAATCCAAAAGCATCCCACCCCATCGGATGTAGAACATTGTAGCCTTGCATGCGTTTCATTCGAGATAAAATATCTGTTGCCGTGTATCCTTCCGGGTGACCAACATGAAGGCCTGCACCGGACGGGAATGGAAACATATCTAATGCATAGAACTTTGGCTTATCGGCATCCTCAGTCGTGCGAAACGTTTTGTTCTCTTCCCAATGATCTTGCCATTTTTTTTCAATGTTTAAGTGTGAAAACGACATACTATTTTCCTCCTTTAGTATCTGATCGTTCATTGACTTTGAGCTAATCATTATGTTCGCCAGGATAAATGTGAGATCAACAAAAAACTCCCGCCCCTAACAAGATTGTCAGGGACGAGAGTTGTATAATTCCCGCGGTACCACCCAAATTAACAAGCCTTTTGACTTGTTCGCTCAGCACAATTAACGGACGTGACCCGTTGAGAACTACTTTACTTTTCATTCTCAAAACTAAAAGGCGAGTTCATCATATCCTTCTGGCTGACTCGCACCATCCGTCAGCTCTCTTGTTTCCTAGATATCATTACTACTCCTTCTAAACGTCTTTATATGAACTTAATTAGTATTGTATGAACTACAAGGGGCTATGTCAAGTTCTAACAACATATGCACATCTAATTAGATGTGTTCAGTTGATTTTGTTGGTGGATCATCTTCTTTAAAGGAGAATCATACTTACTTAAGAACATGAGAGCTATTAGAAACATCCCAAGTAAGACATAGATCAGTACCGTCATCGAATAAAAGTCAACAAGGATCCCCCCTAGAAGAGGTCCGATCATTTTCCCTCCAGTTGAAACACTATTCACAATCCCTTGATAGAACCCTTCTTTTCCTTTTGGAGCTAAATCATTAGCAATAGTCGGTACAGCCGGCCAGACAAACATCTCACCTAGTGTTAAGATGATCATCGCCACTAAAAACCCTGTGAACATTTTCGCTTCGGCAAGTACTAAGTACGAAGCCATAAAGATAATGACCCCGACAACCATCTGAGCTTTTAGTGACAATCTACCTTTCTTAATGAACCAAGTGACAATTGGTTGAGCAAATACAATCATTAATCCATTTACCGTCCAAAACAAACTATACTGTTGCAAAGGGATACCTAGTGATTGAGTGTGAACGGAAACATTAGCTTGCCACTGTGTATAAGCCACCCAGCAAATAAAAAATGCGACTGATAGTAACATTAAGGCATGAATCCGGTAATTATTTCGTAGCGGCGTTTTCTGTTCAAAAACATTTAATGTTGTCGCTTGATTGCTTTGTGCGCTCATTTTTCTAAATGCAATCGCCACGAAAATGAGCAACAGAGCATACATCCCTGCATTAGCAGTAAATACATGTGTCAATTTAATAGAAGCAACTACTCCTACTAATGCTGTACCAAGGGCTACTCCGACATTTTGAGCAACGTACATCGCATTAAATGGCTTGCGTCCTCCTGCCGGCCACAAGCTACCTGCTAGTGCATACATAGCAGGAAACATCATACCAGACCCAAAGCCAAGTCCCATCAATAGAAACATGTAAAAATAATAACTATGATAGAAAGCTAAAATCGTTGCACTAATTGTCGTCACGACGATAGAGATAAGCATCGTTTTATAAGCTCCTATTTTATCAAACAAACGCCCACCGATGAGATTCCCAATGACCCCAGCGCCAGCGTTAAGCATTAAGATGAAACCAGCAGCTGTTAAAGAGCGTCCCAGCTCCTGATGAATAATAATGGCATTTAATGGCCACAAAAAAGATGCCCCCGTGACATTAATGACCATTGCCACAACAAGCAACCATAGAGCTTTTGGCATCAAAGCTCCCTCCTTCTATTTAAAACAACTTCATTTATTTCGAGCACCCAAATAATACTAGTAGATCAAGAGAAGAAACGCAATCTTTTTTCTCTACCAAGTAAACATCACTTTCCACATTACCTTTATCTTCATTTTGGTTCAAATATCCTTACATGCTACAATAAGAGATGTCATTTAGTCATACATTTGAAAGCAGTAAAGAGAGGGTACTGAAATGTTCAATCAACCATCCTCACCTATGCCGAGTGCTTTTGGTGATAAACGATATTTTTCATGGAATAACCATCTACGTCAGCATTTTGGCGAGAAAGTTTTTAAAGTTTCATTAGATGCTGGATTCGATTGTCCAAACCGTGACGGGGCCGTTGCTTATGGGGGCTGCACATTTTGTAGTGAAAGAGGATCTGGAGATTTTGCAGGTGACCGTAGAGAGGACCTCGTCACTCAATTTAATATGATTAAAGAACGAATGCACCAAAAATGGAAAAGTGGAAAGTATATCGGTTACTTCCAAGCCTACACGAATACGTATGCACCAGTTGAAACCTTGCGCAACTATTACGAAGAGATCCTCAAGCAAGAAGGCGTAGTTGGACTATCAATTGCCACTCGTCCCGATTGTCTTCCGGATGATGTGGTAGCCTATTTAGCCGAGCTAAATAAACGTACATACTTATGGGTTGAGCTTGGTCTACAAACCATTCATGAAGAGACAGCTCAACTAATCAATCGAGCTCATGATTATCAATGCTATATTGATGGGGTGAACAAGTTACGTAAACATGGCATTCGTGTTTGTGCTCATATTATTAATGGTCTTCCAAAAGAAGATTACGAGATGATGATGGAGACGACTCGTGAAGTAGCAAAGCTCGATGTTCAAGGTATTAAGATCCATTCTCTCCATTTATTAAAGAAGACGCCAATGGTTAAGCAATATGAAAAAGGATTACTTGATTTTATGAACCAAGAAGAGTATGTCAAATTAGTTGTTGATCAACTTGAAGTACTTCCACCTGAATTCGTCATTCACAGATTGACCGGTGATGGCCCTGCTGACTTAATGATTGGTCCCATGTGGAGTACACAGAAATGGACAGTGTTTAATGCGATCGAAGCTGAACTAAAGCGTCGAGATAGCTGGCAAGGAAAGTTTTTCAAAATGGAGGTTGAAAAGTAAGATGAAACTGTTAGGAGTTCTTCCGTTTGCTAGATTTTTACTTGAGCGCAGTATTTCTCCTGGGGATATTGCTGTTGATTGCACAGCTGGTAATGGTCACGACACTCTATTTCTAGCAAAGTTAGTGAGAGAAAATGGTCATGTTTATAGTGTCGATGTCCAAGAGACTGCCATCCTCAATACGAGGGCACGATTAGATGAGGCAGAGGTCTCAAGCCGTGTCACTCTGACACAAAGCGGACATCAACATATTGCCACCATTATTCCTTCTGATCAGCACAAACGGGTAAAGGGCGCCATTTTTAATTTAGGGTACTTACCTGGTGGAGATAAGTCGATTGTTACGAAATCAGATACAACGATCCAAGCAATCGAAGGCCTTTTAGAACTCATGCCAAAAGAAGGAGTCATAGTTCTTGTTATCTACCACGGTCACACAGAAGGAGCAGTGGAACGGGATCACCTCCTCCATTATGTAGAAAATCTAGATCAAAAGAAGGCACATGTGCTGAATTATTCATTCATTAATCAAGCAAATCACCCACCATTTGTTGTCGCTATTGAAAAGAGATAGATTGACAATTCTTATGATTTCGTGATAACTAATAGAAGGAGATCCATTCTATTTACTAAAATAAATCCCTTCTCACGCAACAAGAAGTTTGATTGATCAACCTATTATTTCGAGACAGAAAAAGGAGTGTTCTTACGTGGCTATTCTTGATTCTATTTTAGACTATAACAAATCGTTTGTTGATACGAAGCAATATGAACAATTTCAAACAACGAAATTTCCAGATAAAAAACTGGTTATCTTAACTTGCATGGACACTCGTCTTGTTGAACTACTTCACAATGCGATGGACTTAAAAAACGGCGATGCTAAGATCATTCGAAATGCCGGTGCTGTTATCTCTCACCCGTTTGGAAGCATTATGAGAAGTATTTTGGTCGCTGTATACGAGTTACAAGCTGACGAAGTTCTCGTTGTAGGCCATCACGGATGTGGGATGGCTGGGCTTGAATCAGATGGGATTTTGGAAAAAGCACAAGAACGAGGCTTAGACTTAGATGTAGTTGAGATGCTCGAGTATTCAGGTATTGATGTAAAAGGCTTTTTAACGGGATTTGAGAAAGTAGAAGATAATGTTGCTCATAGTGTGGATGTTATTAACAACCACCCACTCTTTGTTCGAAAAATCCCTGTACACGGCCTTGTCATTTGCCCTGATACTGGCAAGCTTGATTTAGTCGTTAACGGATACGAACACTTATAATCATGAATCCCACTGCTAGTCATTAGGCTAGAGTGGGATTTTTTCACTTCATCAACCTTCTTTTCACAAACCATTCAATCACAAACCAAGGTAAGACACTTTTAATAAAGAGTAATTTCTTAACGCCCTTGCCTACTTGATAACGGAATTTCGGTTTCTTAGCTTCACTTATTTTCACCATAAGCTTAATGACTTCCTCTGGATCAGCTGCACTTTTAGCCGTTTGCTCTGCTTCTTCGTATATTTTTTTCAGAAATGGTCCGTACTCATCATTTCTATGTGATTGAACTCCAGCAAGCCCTTTGTCCCAAATATTTGTTTTAAATGAACCTGCTTCAATTAGACTGACTGATATATTAAATGGGAGTAATTCTAACCGAAGCGATTCACTAAATCCACTTAAGGCAAATTTAGATGTGACATAGGGAGCTAATCCAGGAAATCCGATGCGACCACTAATGCTACCAAGGTTAATTATTTTTGACGCCTGAGTTCTTCTTAACAAAGGCAAACATGCTTTGGTGATGGCTACAACTCCGAATACATTCGTATCAAGCTGCTCCTTCCACTGACTAATCTCTAACTGTTCGGTCATTCCTCCTACACTATATCCTGCATTATTTATTAATACATCAAGCCTACCGTATTGCTCTTCTATATGTTTTTTCACTTCATAAATTTGATCTTCAGACGTAACATTTAATTTGACCACATCTATAGATTGCACTATATTCAATTGCTTAGCACGTTCTATTAACAAGTCTTTTTTTGACATGTCTCTCATTGTTGCAACAACTTGATACCCTCTCTTAGCTAACTCTAGTGTAGCTAAAAGTCCAAAGCCACTGTTAGTCCCTGTAATGAGTACAATTTTCTTCTCTTCTATTATCACTTTTATCCCCCTTTAAATAAAAAAGCCGCAGTAAGGTGTATCTCACTGCAGCTAATGGATCTAGCTTCTTCTAAAGACCCAACTATTTAAATAAAAGATAAGTGTTGGGAGCCCTCCGGCTTGAATCATTCTCTTTGATTTTTTCTTCATTTCTTTATTACCCTGAACTTTCTCATCCGCAATATAAATCGCGATAATCCCTTGATAGATCATGCGGTGGAATTTCGGGTCTGGTAAAGTAGAAAGACTTTCTTCAGCCTTTTTGACAAAATAGCGAAAACGCTCAATCATTTCTTCTTCACTCTCATAATAAAACAAAAAATTCAACTCATCATCAGCAATGTCTTCTTCTTGATCTATGAAATAATCAAGCAAAATATGCACGCCTTGTACCCAAGGGAAGTAGCCCGCTTTCAATGTCTCGGCCATTTCTTGGGTCATATCTGGTTTTGTTGAGTAAGTAGCAAGTGTATATACTCCTAAAGTAGAAGCTGTGCAAGCTGAGAATTCATACCACGTCATCTCCGGCATTTGATGACGATGTTTCTCAAACCAAGCTTCAAGCATCGGGATTCGATCTTCTTTTTTCACATGCTTGTACACTTGAAGATCGCCGTAATAGCCACTTAGCTCTAGCATTGCTGGCTGCATCGTTTTAAAGGATGGAAATGTTACTAGTATTTGTTGACATGTCTCAATTAAAGCATGTAAATAGCCACCATCTTCTTGCTCATTACGAAACTCATAATTGTTCTCAAGCTGCGCTCCTGGGGTGAGGGCTGTCAGTAGTGCATTATGTAGAGCTCGAAAGTCTTTTGGATCAAGAGAATCACTTTGATCACATAAATTATCTAAGTAATCACACATAATTTGGTAGGCGATAATGAATTGAATTAATTCGTCAAAACGATCTCGTGCGACTAATCCATAAACCCCTCCACCTTCGCAGTGGAACTTTTTTCTGCTAAGAGCATCTAGGGCTTGAGCACGTAATTCATCGTCTGGAATAGTCTTGGCTTTCTCAATCCATTGATTAAAATAACGATTCACAGTTGGGATTACATCACGGTAAATATTCATTAAAATCGGAATTGGCTTTGTAGGGACTTTCATCTGAAGTGTTCTCCTCCATTCACTTTTCCATAACTAGTACATTAGCATAAATAGGAGCTAGCAACAATAAATCGGTCGTGTCTAACTAAGGACAACCTTAAAAAAAAGAAAAGCTACCATTAGGTTAATAGCTTTTCTTTTCGCTCCTGCTTTCCTGCTATGGAAGTAAAATATTAACAAAGCCAATCGCGTAACGAAAGACCTCATCTCTTTCAGGTTCATTAAAAATTTCATGATAAAGCCCTTCCCATTCCTTATAATGCTTTTCAGTAAGAAGTAAATGATCAAACCAATCTCTTACTGCTAATTGATCGACAATATAGTCTTCTCCAGACTGCATCACTAAAATAGGAATATTAGGCATTTTCTCAGGGTAACGATTAGCAAGATGCATCGCTTTTGTTAGCTCTTGATACCACCTTGCACTCACCCGAGTGACTCGCAGTTCGTCTTTAAGATAAGCTTCTCTTACTTCTTCGTTACGTGTGCAATGCTCAGTACGCAGCCCTGAGCTCGCACTAAAAGTTGGGGCAAAGCGATGGATAAGTTTTGTTGCGAGAGCTTTCGTCTTAGCTGGTGGACGACTCAAACCTAAGCAAGGAGATGATAAAATGACTGCCACAATATGGGCATGACTCCGCTCCATTAATGCCCTTACACTTACCAACCCACCCATACTATGGCCAAATAACACAATCGGTAAATCTTTTTTTCTAGCCTCTGTGAGCCACTCTTCAACTGCATCTAAATATTGGTTAAATGATTGAACGTGACCACGTTTGCCACGAGTCTTACCTTGACCTGGAAGATCTCCCATGATGACATCAAAGCCATGTTCATTCCACTTTTTCGCAAGCCACATATAACGACCATGATGTTCCCCTGCTCCATGTATCATTACCACTACACCACGCGGCTCTGAAATTTCCCACTTCCACATAACTGAGTTCCCCCTTGCTCAAAGGATGCATTTTATATTTCTTAGCACGCTGATCGAAATTTACGTTAAAATTAGTATAGCGGTTTTTTGACAAAATCAAAAGGATGTGTGAAAAATGATTTATCCATATGAAGGAAAATGGCCCAAAATTGACGAAAGTGCTTTCATCGCAGATTACGTCACAATTACAGGCGATGTGACGATTGGAGCGTTTAGCAGCATTTGGTTTCAAAGCGTTATTCGTGGTGATGTTTCCCCTACCGTCATTGGGGAGCGAGTGAACATACAAGATCAATCCATGCTCCACCAAAGCCCCAAGTACCCTCTTATTATTGAGGATGATGTTACTGTTGGGCATCAGGTACTTCTACATAGTTGTACCATTCGAAAAAAAGCTTTAATTGGAATGGGCTCGATCATTCTTGACGGAGCTGAGATTGGCGAGGGTGCATTTATTGGTGCAGGTAGCCTTGTTCCTCAAGGGAAGAAGATCCCACCAAATACTCTTGCTTTTGGACGTCCTGCTAAAGTAGTTCGTGAATTGACGGAAGAAGACTTAAAGGATATGGCAAGAATCAGACGTGAATATGTGGAAAAAGGCCAACATTACAAACAAGTAAAAATTGAAAAATAAACGATTGAACAGTCTTCGAGCCTTTTTGAAGACTGTTTTTGTCGTCAACTAGCGAAAAGAACCGTTCGTTGTCATTATTCATTAAGACTCATTAAATAACCTACACAAATTTTTAAACTACACTTGATACTCCCTCAACAATTCTCCCCTACACTAGAGAAAAGAACTAGAGGTGATGTACATGATAATCAGCAAGTCCAGATTATACGAAACTGATATTCATCTTTTTCATCTAGTAAACAAACACCACAAGTGGATGATGCCAATGCATGTAATTACTCATCTTGGCAGTGCACCTATGACAGTGCTCTCACTGTTGGTCCTTCTTTTTTTATCGAAGGGAACCGTCTTGACCACGACATGGGCTGCAATAATTTCCTTAATCACGAGTCATATAATTGTAAGATTAATGAAACACTACCTTCCGAGATTTAGACCTTACCTTACAGTGAATGAATCTAATGTGATTTCTAATCCATTAAAAGATCATTCTTTCCCATCTGGTCATACAACTGCTATCTTTTCTCTTTGTACACCTTTTATGTTTTTATTTCCTAGCTATGCTATCTTCCTGCTTTCAATTGCTATAATCGTTGGAATTTCTCGCATTAGCTTAGGGTTACATTATCCGTCTGATGTTTTAATTGGTGCTCTTCTTGGATTTATTACAGGAGCGATTTGCATGATCACTGTCAGACTGCTAGTTGGAGCTTAAGTAAATGGAATAAGCGGTAGAACACTTCATATTCGGGAGGAATGTTTTATGAATCTCGCATTGTTTTCAGATACTTATAGTCCACAAGTTAATGGAGTTGCCAGAACGTTAACTAGGTTAGTCACTCATTTGGAAAGCCGCAATATCAATTATCATTTATTTGTACCTGATCACATAGAACGAGGAGACCACTTTAGAAGTAACATTCATTCTTTTACAAGCTATCCTTTTTTCTTATACCCAGAATGTCGTATCGCCTGGCCCAACCCGTTAAAAATGAAAAAAGAGCTCTCTGCTTTTGCACCCACAGTCATTCACGTCACTACTCCATTTAATGTCGGGCTATCAGGTCTTCATTATAGTAAAAACCATCACATTCCTTTAATTGGCTCTTATCATACACATTTTGATTATTATCTTCATTATTATAAGCTCACTTTCTTAACAGAAGTGATGTGGTCATACTTACGTTGGTTCTATGGTAGTTGCCAAAAAGTCTTTGTTCCCTCTGTAGAAACGAGAGATCACCTCATTAAGAAAGGACTTAATCGGCTCGATATCTGGAGTCGCGGTGTGGATTGTCACCAATTTCAACCATCGAAAAAAGAAGGTTTCTTATATGACATTTATTCGATAGAGAGAAAATACATTCTCCTTTATGTTGGTCGCATGGCTCCAGAGAAAGACCTTGCAACCTTAAAAAAGATTATGCGCCAGTTACCTAGTGAGTTACGAGCTCAGATTCATTGGATTTATGTCGGAGATGGTCCCATGCTTCGTGAAATGAAGGATGAATTCACTGGTGACCATGTAACTTTTACCGGGTATTTAAACGGCGAAGCACTAGCAGCTATTTATGCACTTGCTGACCTCTTTATTTTTCCTTCTCAAACCGAAACATTTGGAAATGTAGTACTCGAAGCCCTTGCTTCAGGCACTCCTGCTATTGTAGCTAATAAAGGTGGCGTAAAAGAGATCGTCCGTCACCGTCAAACAGGCATGATTTGTGAAGCTGGTAATTCGCTCTCATTTGTAAATGCAATCACCGAATTATTAACACAGCCTACAAAACGTCTGCACATGAATCTAGAGGCAAGAGCCTATGCCAAAACACAGTCATGGGAAGCGATATTCGATCGACTACTTTCTGAATATGAAAAAGCAAGCAACAGCCGGCACCGTACGAAATACCTAGCTTAAATACTAAGCATTGTTGCACTTATTCTAGGCAGCTGCATAGGGTATTAGAAAATTCAGTAAAAACCTATCTTCTTGGATGAGGAGTGACGATATGTTTCAATATGATCCACACCATTATGATCCAAACCACTATTACCCAATGACAATAAACGAATATGAAACACCCTTAGATCGACAAGCGCCACTTGGACCACCGCCACAGATGATTCCACCCGCTCCATCTGGACCGCAAGCTTTTGCGGTTGATCCAGGAGCCATTAATCGTTGTTTATTTCGGTTTACATTTATTCGGTTAACGAACGGTGACTCTTTTTGGTTCTTCCCTACTTTTGTTGGCAGGAACTCAGTGGCTGGATATAGATGGTGGTCCTTCCGTTGGGTAAATTTCGGAATCGACTTAAGAAGAATCTCTTCATTTCAATGCGTATAGGCCAAAAAAAGTACCTGCCTCAAATCAGGTACTTTTTTCGTTTTATGAATAATATCAATTCTCATTCTCAATACTAAGAGTATAAAAAGAAGGCACCTTAATGCCCTCTTTTTATACTCTTAACTTGGTTCAAATGTTTTGCAATCTGTTTCTTCTTGTCGATCTGCTTGTTTTCCTTTATGGCTGATTACATAAATCTTATCTGCTTCACATTGGTTACCATGTGCCCAATGCACACAATTATTCACTTCACATAATACATCTTGTGCCATAATAGTCCACCTCCCTCTTAATGCTTAGTCTGGTCTTTTTTGATGAAAAGCATACCAAGAAGTGTGTCTACCTCTCATTTACCCCTAATTAAAAGATGTAAACAAAAAGCACAATTTCTCTACGGAGAAATTGCGCTTTGCTTCTTACGTATTATTTAATTATAGGCCAGCCTGCTCTTTAAGCGTGTTAGCTTTATCTGTTTGCTCCCATGGAAGCTCGATATCTGTACGACCAAAGTGACCATAAGCAGCAGTTTGCTTATAAATTGGACGACGTAGGTCAAGCATTTTAATAATTCCAGCTGGGCGCAGATCAAAGTTATCACGAACAAGTGAAACAAGTGTCTCTTCAGATACTTTTCCAGTTCCAAATGTATCAATTGAAATCGATACAGGTTGCGCTACTCCGATAGCGTAAGCAAGTTGTACTTCACACTTGTCAGCTAGTCCAGCCGCAACGATGTTTTTCGCTACATAACGAGCTGCATAAGCACCAGAGCGGTCTACTTTTGTAGCATCCTTACCAGAAAAAGCTCCGCCACCATGACGAGCATAACCACCATACGTATCAACAATGATTTTACGTCCTGTAAGACCAGCATCTCCTTGAGGTCCACCGATTACGAAACGACCTGTTGGGTTGATAAAGTATTTAGTGTTCTCGTCAATTAGTTCAGCAGGTACGACTGGATTAATGACATACTCTTTTAAGTTACGTTGAATTTGCTCAAGTGTCACTTCTGGGTGGTGCTGAGTTGAGATAACGATCGTATCAATACGAGCTGGTACTCCATCTTCATCGTATTCAACCGTTACTTGTGTTTTACCATCAGGGCGTAAGTAAGGAAGGATCTCTTCTTTACGAACTTCCGTTAAACGACGTGCTAATTTGTGACTTAATGAGATTGGTAAAGGCATAAGTTCTTTTGTTTCATTATTAGCATAACCAAACATTAAACCTTGGTCACCAGCACCAATCGATTCAATCTCTGCATCCGTCATTTGTCCTTCACGAGCTTCTAGTGCTTGGTCAACACCTGCTGCGATATCTGCTGACTGTTCATCGATTGATGTTAATACTGCACAAGTCTCCGCATCGAAACCATACTTCGCACGAGTATAACCAATTCCTTTAATTGTTTCACGAACAACCTTAGGAATGTCAACATACGTACTTGTAGTAATTTCACCAGCAACTAATACAAGACCAGTTGTTACTGATGTTTCACAAGCAACACGTGCATTTGGATCTTTAGATAAGATATCATCAAGAATCGCATCAGAGATTTGATCACTGATTTTATCCGGATGACCTTCTGTTACTGATTCTGAAGTAAATAAATGACGACTTTTCTTTTCTACCATGTTCAAATTCCTCCTATGCACATAACCATTATTATATGCGAATGATTTGAGACGGCACTCGTTCCTCATCCAATTGGTGATAAAACGGTTTAAGACGTATATAAACGTAGAAAACCCTATTCCGACGAGGAAAAGGGTTGATATGTTTACCTTTCGCCTCTTATCGTTCAAGGCAGCTGCCTTGCAGGTTAGCACCTTTTCACTCGAATGGCGTGAGTGTTGGTTGCTGGGTTTCTTCGGGCCTGTCCCTCCACCTACTCTGGATAAGAGTATCCGTTCGCGACATATCATAACGTACATATAAAGCTATGTCAACAACACTGCTAAATTCACTAATATTCGTACTTTTAGCAGCATCTTCTTATGTTGATAATAGGTTATACTAATCAAACTAACCATCTACATTATTTCTCAAAAAAGCACCAACAGACAAAACCTTTTTCTTCTATTATTATGGGGTTCGTTCAGACTTTTTCTTTACATCATTCTTCTTTCGTATACATGGGTAATCACTCATGAGCCTGAACACTAGGTGAATTACCCACCTATAAACCCTTTCTCTATGCTGTTCTAACAAAGTAAGTAATCAATACAATTTGGTTCATTGCATCATTTTCAAAAAAACTTTCACATTAGTATAGACTAATAGATATAATGTGTTATACTAATTCACATAGACGAGATGACACATACAAATTAAAGATATTTATTTTAAATAGGAAAGGGTTTTGCGACAATGACTACTTTAAGCCTTACATCAGAACTTGACCAATTATTGAATAGTGAGCACGCACATCATGACTTACCGATCTCTGCTTTAGTTGAGAAATCACTTATGCGTAAAGAGGGTAGCTTGACTGCTGCTGGTGCATTAAGTGTAGCAACCGGTACGTACACAGGACGTTCACCAAAAGATAAGTTCATTGTCAACGAACCAAGTGTAGCTGACAAAATTGCTTGGGGACCTGTTAACCAACCAATTGAGAAGGATGTATTTACAAAGTTATATAAAAAAGTTCTAGATCATTTAGGAACAAAAGAAGAATTGTTTGTTTCCAAGGGTTATGCAGGTGCAGATAAAAGCTATCGTTTATCTTTAAAAGTTGTAAACGAATTTGCTTGGCATCAAGCATTTGCTAGACAATTATTTATTCGACCTACAAATGAAGAATTAGAGCAAGAAACAATTGCAGACTTCACCATTGTTTCAGCACCTACATTTAAAGCAAACCCTGAAGTAGATGGTACTCGTTCTGAAACATTTATTATTGTTTCTTTTGAAGAACGCATCGTATTAATTGGAGGAACTGAGTATGCTGGTGAAATGAAAAAATCAATCTTCTCAGTGATGAACTTCTTGCTTCCTGAACAAAATGTTCTTTCTATGCACTGCTCAGCTAATACAGGTCAAGAAGGCGATGTCGCTTTATTCTTCGGTTTATCAGGTACAGGAAAAACGACTCTATCTGCAGACCCAAACCGTTACCTTATCGGGGATGATGAGCACGGTTGGTCTTCTAATGGCGTATTTAATATTGAGGGTGGTTGCTATGCAAAATGCATCAACCTTTCAGAAGAAAAAGAACCACAAATTTGGAATGCGATTCGTTTTGGCTCCGTTCTTGAAAACGTTGTCGTTGATGAAAAAACAGCATTACCTGATTTTGATAATACCGTGTTAACAGAAAACACACGCGCAGCATATCCGCTTGAAGCTATTCCAAATGCGCTTACGCCAAGTGTTGCCGGACATCCAAATACCATTATCTTCTTAACTGCTGATGCCTTTGGCGTATTGCCTCCTATCAGTAAACTGACAAAAGAACAAGCTATGTACCATTTCCTATCAGGTTACACAAGTAAGCTAGCAGGAACTGAGCGTGGTATTACTTCACCAGAAGCAACATTCTCAACATGCTTTGGCGCTCCTTTCCTTCCACTTCCTGCAGCACGCTATGCAGAAATGCTAGGAGAGAAAATTTCTCAGCATGATGTTCAAGTATTCTTAGTAAACACTGGCTGGTCAGGTGGCGAGTACGGTGTTGGTAAACGAATGAACTTACCATACACACGTGCGATGATCCAAGCTGCATTACAAGGTGAGCTTCGTCAAGCTGAAACATCGGTAGACCCTATCTTTGGTCTTCATGTTCCACTACACTGCCCAGGTGTACCTGATGAAGTATTACACCCACGTGATACATGGAATGATAAAGCTGCTTATGATGAAAAAGCAAAGCAACTAGCTGCTGATTTCCAAGAGAACTTCAAAAAGTTCTCTAACGTAAGTGACGATATTAAACAAGCAGGTCCAACCCTATAATTTTTCTTCATTAATCATACCTTTCCCACGAAAAAGCCAAGTCGCCTTACACGACTTGGCTTTTTCTATTTTTTACCCTTCTTCTACATGGGTTAATTTTTCTTTAATCGATACACCATCTTCACGGTAATGAAGCTTAATGTTTGTTAAGACTTCTTGAGCTCCTTCATCAATCCCGACTTGTTGAGCGGTTTTAATGACACTTAGCACATCATCAATATCACCCTCAATAACTGTTTCCATCGGACCTACATGATAAGCGAGTCCAGAATTTTGAACGACTTCTACAATTTTCGGAATCACTCCATCCGTTTTCATGTCTTTTCCATTTGGTAAAACTTGAAATCCAGCTGTTACAGTCGCCATTCTTTCTCACCCTTCCATCTTTTATCGTATATGTATCTCTAACCGTTTTGAAAATAATTAAACATGTATAAACGTCCGTTATTCTCTCACTTGTTGTTTCATCCATTGTGCAGCCTGTTGAAGAATTTGTTGTTGCCTTTTCGGCGGGAAGTGGTGATCGTATGTAGAGTAATACCATGTATGGACATCCTTGCTTTGTTCTATTAGAGCTCTCTCAAGTCGATAAGCATGCTCAATTGATACATGTTGATCCTTAGCACCGTGAATGATTAGGACAGAGGATTGTATAGAACATAATTGATCAAGCGGAGTCCTAAATCGATAGCGGTCTGGAAATTTATTAGGCGTTCCCCCAATGACTCTTTTCATCATTCTTCGTAAATCAACACGTTCCTCATACGTTAGGAACATATCCGTTACCCCATTCCAACTTATAAGAGAAGCGACTTCTTTATGCTTTAGAGCAACAAGCAATGCCATTACCCCACCTCTTGAAAATCCAAGTACGTGCACACTCTTTGGATTCACAGAAGGATGTTGGAGTAAGATCTCACATGCTGTATTCGCATCCTCCCTATCACGACCCGCAAAATCCTCTTGCCCTTCCCCCCCTTTATTGCCTCTATAGAAAGGAGCGATTACCACAAAACCTTCTGAGGCCCATTGAATGAGCCGTTGAATCCGAACCATACCAACATTTTTAATCCCACCTCTTAAGTAAACAAGACCAGGAAGAGGGTGTGAGCTAACCGGTTCAGCTAAATAACCTTTCACCTTTAATCCCTCGCTCCAATAAGTGATCAGAAACAATTCTATTGCAGGATGAGGCGAAGGAATTTTTTGTTTATGAATTATTCGATTTTGCATCATATACCTCTTCTCTTTAGCCACTATTTGTACCGACAGCATACCAAAATGTGTTATCTGAGGGCTAGTGATCACCCATAATTCCTTTAGCTTTTACTTCTTCATAGGCAAACACACATTTCACTTCACAAACATACAATGTGGAAAGAAACCTATTTTTAAGGAGTTGAAAAGCAATGAAACAGCTAAAAAGGTGGTTACTTCTCCCACTTTCTATGATCTTGTTACTCGCTCCTCTTGGCTGTTCTTTTGGTAATGACGATCAAGAGACGGTACGAGTGGCTGAAGTGACTCGATCTATTTTTTACGCCCCTCTCTATGCAGCAATGGCTCAAGGCTATTTTTCAGAGGAAGGAATTGAGCTTGAATTAACGACGGCCTGGGGTGGCGATAAAACGATGACTACTTTATTATCCGACGGAGCAGATATCGCACTTGTTGGGGCAGAAACCTCGATTTATGTCTATGCTCAAAATGCATCCAATCCTGTTATTAACTTTGCTGCCCTCACTCAAACAGATGGAACGTTTCTAGTATCTCGCACACCGACTGATGAGTTTCGTTGGAATAACCTAAATGGGAGTACCTTCCTTGGCCAGCGTAAAGGTGGCATGCCTCAAATGGTAGGGGAGCATGTATTACGTCAACACGGGATTGATCCGCATAAAGATTTAAAACTAATTCAAAACATTGATTTTGGCAACATCGCTAGTGCTTTTGCTTCTGGCACTGGTGATTATGTACAACTATTTGAACCTCAAGCTACATTGTTTGAAAATGAAGGACTTGGCCACATTGTAGCATCTTTCGGAGAAGAGTCTGGTGAAGTCCCATATACCGTTTTCATGGCAAAAGAAAGCACGTTAAAAAATGACACGGAAACGATGGAACGCTTTACGCGAGCTTTATATAAAGGTCAACAGTGGGTTGATGAGCAACCCCCTGAGATCATTGCCGCATCGATTGTCACTTTCTTTGAAGATACCCCCGTTGATGTTGTAACTCAAGTAGTCGAACGCTATAAAGAACAAGGCTCTTATGCAACAGATCCACTATTATCTCCTGGTGCTTGGGACAATTTACAAACCATCATGGATGATTCCGGTGAACTGCCTCAATACGTTGACTACGAGGCATTAGTGAATACATCAGTTGCTGAGTCAATATTAAAATAAGGAAGTGAGGCAAATGGCTGATTTACTAGTAGATGATGTCTCTCTCACCTATGTATCCAAAAAAGAAGCCACTTCGGCCCTTGTTGATATTAGCTTCACAGTCAAGGATGGAGAATTCATTTCCATTCTTGGCCCTAGTGGTAGCGGAAAAACGACTCTACTTTCCTTAGTAGCTGGGATTTTGAGTCCTACTACTGGAAAGATCACGTTAAACGGTGTCCCCACTACGAGTAAGCATGCCAATATTGGGTATATGCTTCAGCAAGATTATCTATTCCCTTGGCTATCAATAGAAGCCAATATAAGCTTAGGACAAAAGATACTAGGAGCAGATTCTAAAGATTCGATTGAGCAGGCAAAATCGTTATTAGAGCAAGTTGGCTTAACTGATAAGCTCACCCATTATCCAAGTCAACTTTCAGGTGGAATGAGACAACGAGTCGCCCTTGTTCGGATGCTTGCTACTAATCCATCTCTCCTCCTGCTTGATGAACCCTTTTCCGCCCTAGATTACCAAACAAAGTTAAAGCTCGAAGATTTAGTTGCCACTATTTTAAAAGAAAAACAAAAAACAGCGATTCTCGTGACTCATGATATTGGAGAGGCCATTGCAATGTCTGACCGAGTGTTGTTATTGTCTGCAAGACCTGGTCGGATCGCTAAAATATTCGACGTCCCAAAAGAAATAAGAGAGGGCTTGCCATTTGAAGCAAGGCAGCTTCCATCTTATACCGAATTATTTAATGAGATATGGAAGGAGTTGGAGAATCTTGAAGCCAACTCAACATGATCTTCACCAAAACTATCTACGGTCTTTAAAAAAAGAAAAACGATATGTATTCGCTGTCCAACTTAGTATCTTGCTCTCCTTTTTCGGACTATGGGAGTTTGCTGCTAGAAGTGGCTGGATTGATCAACTACTGTTTAGTATGCCATCACGAATCTTCCACTTGCTTATAACAAGGGTATCAGATGGCAGTTTATTCACTCATACCTCAGTAACTTTATTTGAAACGATACTAGGTTTTATCATCGGTACTTTGGTTGGAACCATTCTCGCTGCGATCCTTTGGTGGTCTCCTTTCACCTCAAAAGTACTCGATCCTTATCTCGTCATTTTAAATTCAATGCCTAAAGTCGCTCTTGGGCCACTGCTCATTGTAGGACTCGGACCTGGCTTCACATCTATTATCGCAATGGGGGCTTTAATTTCCGTCATTATTACGACAATGGTAGTCTACACGTCCTTTCGGGAAGTCGATCCAAACTATATTAAAGTGATGCAAACATTTCAAGCTTCAAAACGGCAGACTTTTCAATCGGTTATTCTGCCTGCAAGCATACCTACAATCATTTCGACACTGAAAGTAAATGTCGGTCTTGCCTGGGTCGGTGTTATTGTGGGAGAATTCCTTGTATCAAAACAAGGTCTTGGATACCTCATTATCTACGGATTCCAAGTATTTAATTTCACTTTGGTTTTGATGAGTCTGTTTGTTATTGCAGTGTTTGCAACGATTATGTATAAAGCAGTAGAGTGGTTAGAACGTAGACTGGTCAAACATTTTTAATCATAAAAGAGGAGCAACGATTAGACTAGTTGCTCCTCTTTCATATATTCTAAGCAATAGACTAAAACCTCGTCTTTCATGATAAAACTAAAACGTTTATCCTCTTTAATGTGAGCAGGTAGAGCTTCAAGAGTGATAGGTCCCTCAGTTTCTAAATAAGTGTCTTTCTTGATAAGTGAAGAAATAGTGGCGAAATAGATATTTTTGTAAATAAGTTCGTTTTCGGTTGTTACTTCATATTGCCCAATCAATCGTATATCTCCAATCACCCCACCCGTCTCTTCCATCACTTCACGATATGCTGCAGCAATGGGCGTTTCATTACATTCAACTTTTCCACCAGGGAATTCAAGCCCTCTTTTTTTATGCTTTGTCACTAACCATTGCTCTTTGTATCTACAAATGACCCATACATGTTTAGGATTTTGAGAAAATGGTGTCTCATCTAAAGCTAGTCTAACCATGCATCCGAATTGATCATAAAACTGCTGCATACAACGACCCCTTCTTTCCCTTTACATAGTTAGAAGTATACGTCGTTTTCCTCAACAAACCAACTATTTTACCACGTCGGCTTACTTCCTTTATCAGGTCGAATAAAAAGAATGGCTATGCCAATTCCAACAGCACCGATTCCAGCTTGCAGCAAAAAGAGCGCAAAATGAGTCACATCCATTAATATAGCAAAAACGGGTGGTCCCGCTGCAACACCTACAAAACGCATACTGCTATAAAGAGAGGTGACTGAACCACGTTGTTCCATTTGAATCCCCTCAGTCACGAGCGCATCTAAACTAGGTAGAGCAATTCCTATACCAACTCCGCTGCTTAATAAAGCTGATAACAGAAAATATATATCATCTGAAAAGGAAAGAGCTAACATGGAGACCGTTAATAAACTAATACCTGTTAACGTCATTCTTTTCATCAACCATTTCTCCTGACCAATAATCTTTCCAGCAGAAAGGGAAGCTACACAGAGTGCAGCTAAAGGAATGGCTAGAATAACGCCTTTTTTCACTCCTTCTATCTGATACTGCTCCTCAAGCATAGTCGATAGATAAAAAAGCACCCCAAATAAAATAAACATACATATAGCTCCAATGACAAATACCGCATAGAGCCAAGGTCCTTCACGTTTAAAGATCACTTTTAATGATCGAAAGAATTCCTTTCCAGCAAGCGGGACCTTGTTCATTGGTGGTGATTCCACAAGAAAAATAATCATAATAATAGAGATCAGACAAAAAACAGGAAATGCAAGAAAAGGTAAGTACCAAATAAGAGAAGCTAAAAAAGCCCCAACAATTGGGCTTAACACTTTACCGAATGTATTAGATGTCTCGATTACACCAAGACCTTTACTAACTTCCTGTTCATCTTTATATAAATCACCTACCAGAGGTAAAACAATAGGAGAAGCTCCTGCAGCCCCTATTCCTTGAAGTAGTCTTCCTACCATGATCAACCAATAAGGAGATTCTATTTGCCAAGATGCAAATCCAGCTAATAAACCACCTATGGCTGCAATAATTAAACTAGGTATGATCACCCGTTTTCGACCAATTTGATCAGATATATACCCTGCTACAGGAATGCATAAAATCGCAACAACTGAATAAATCGTTATCAACAAACTTGCTTGAAATGAACTAATCGATAGCTCACGTTCAATAATGGGTAATACTGGAATAAGCATCGAATTTCCTAAAGTCATCACAAGCGGAATTGAAGCAATTGATAATAAATCCCACTTTTTCTTATCTTCCATACTGATTCCTCTCTCCTCATCTAACAAACGTTACAGTTAGTATGAGTTTCACTAAAGAAAGTATGCACCTAGAGCAGATAGATAAACGATAGAAAAAGCCTGATCAATAACTTCTTTGATCAGGCTTCTCCGTACTTTTTATCTTAATTGATATTGGCCGCTTTGTTGTAATGAAGCATACACTTCTTCTAAGGTCTTTTCTGAATGTGCAGCTAAATTATTTTTCCGTTCTTTAAATTCATTCACTAACTCTTCGCCAGATAGCCCTTCTGCTACAAGATCTTCAATCACATCTTCAATCACTTCATCTTTCTGTAAAACCAATTTCGCTTCAAGTAATACACTGATCCCATCTGATAATTCCGTAATCGTAATAACTTTAGTTACCATTGTAGCTGGATGGTTGTTTTTTGAGGTGATAATGGCATCGACTAGTAAATGTCCCTCTTCTTCCTTCACCTTTTCAAAATAGGGTTTATGAGTTGAGTCTGTAACAGCATCGATATGCCATGTACGGTCTTCATTTTCCATGTTAATAATCAGTCCATCTTTAAGTGGGATTGCACGTTGTTTGATCGAACCTTCTTTGCCCTCTAATACGCATAACGAATACAATTTAAACGTCTTCATTTTATCATCCTCCATCCATATTGAAAGCTAATGATCCTATTGAGTTGATATTCATTTAAGTATATCACAACAAAAAAACAGGGGGATCTATTTGATCCCTCCGTCACGTTTAAAATTCTTTAAATTGAAACACCCAGCTTGCTTGTCACTTCCATAATTGCTTGTTCCATGATAGCGATCATTGCTTTTAGATCTTCATAACTACTAGCATATGGTGGCATAAAAACAATTGTATCTCCTAGTGGGCGTGATAGCATCCCAAGCTCTCTCATTTTAAGAGTAGTCTGGTAACCAACGCGCTCTGTCCAAGGGAACGGTTGCTTCAATTGTTTGTCTGCTACAAGTTCTATTCCGATCATTAATCCAAGTTGCCTTATATCCCCGACATGCGGAAGCGACTTTAACGAGGTTAATTGTCCTCTGACAAAAGCCGCCTTCTTTTCGACATCTTCTATTACATCATCCTTCTCAAAAATATCTAAATTAGCGAGTGCTACAGCACACCCTAATTGATTACCTGTATAGGAATGCCCATGAAAAAAAGTTTTTAACTCCGTGTAGTCTGCGTAAAATGCATCGTAGATCTTCTCCGTTGTCATCGTTGCAGCAATCGGTAAATAGCCTCCAGTTATTCCTTTGGCAATCATCATAATATCTGGCTCTACCTCTTCATGCTCAACAGCAAACATCTTACCTGTTCTGCCAAAGCCAGTTGCTACCTCATCAACGATTAAAAGCACATCATACTCTTTACAAAGTCGTTCGACTCCTTTTAAATATCCTTCGGGCATAATGTGCATGCCGCCAGCTCCCTGGACCATGCCTTCCATGATAACCGCTGCGATTTCTTGTCCATTTCCACTTAGAACTTTCTCAAGTTCGTCCAGAGATTGATCACGGATTTCCTTGTGGTCCACCAATTCATTTCGATAGATCGTTGGAAAAGGTATTTTGTAACTATCAAACATTAACGGCTTATACGTAGTGTGAAAAATATCAACAGCCCCTACGCTGATTGCCCCAACTGTGTCCCCGTGATAACCGTTCGTCACAGTGACAAATTTTGTTTTTTCATGAAACCCTTTGTTGCGCCAATATTGGAAAGCAATCTTCAAGCCTATTTCCACAGCTTCTGCTCCGCTATCTGAATAGAAAACCCTTTTCAATTTTTCTGGTGTTAGCTGAACAAGTCTCTCCGCTAACTCAATCGCTGGGCGGTTCGCTGCTCCAAGAAGTGTCGTATGTGCGACTTTATCAAGTTGAGCTTTAATGGCATCATCTAACTCTTTTTTCTTGTGTCCGTGAACATTTAACCATAAAGAAGAGTATCCATCATAATAGCTTTTCCCCTCTGTATCATAAAGCATAACGCCTTCACCTTTTTCAATTACTAGAGGATCAGCTTCATAATCTTGCATTTGAGTAAAGGGAAGCCAGAGTAGTTCTTTACTTTTTTGAATAAGCATTTCTTTTTGCATCTCTTTCCACCTCACAAGCTTTTAATAATGAATCAGTCGAGCTCATTTTTGAGTACTTTCGTACATTGTCCGCAAGTGGTTCTTCTAACTTAGGAATCATTGATACAATAGGTACTTGGTTCATCTCCTGGAGCATTTTAATGTTATCTTTTTCTACAAAATCTGGTTTGACTGAGCACTCGTTCAAAAGCAACCCAGCTACCTTTACCCCTTTACTTTTTGCATACTGAATCGTGAGGGCTGCGTGATTCAAAACGCCAACTTTTGACTTGGCGACAACTAAAATCGCAAAGCCTAGTTTTTGAACAAGAGTCGTTAAAGTAACCCCACTAGTATCTAAAGGAACGACTAATCCTCCCGCTCCTTCAATCACAACATACTGATGCTTTTTTTCTAACATTTCTACCTGTCTCAAGATTTCATCTAGACAGATGCTTGATTGCTCTTGTTTTGCTGCTAAATGCGGAGAGCAAGGTTCATTATATGTATACGTAGTCGGGGCGGTTGCTTCTGTTCCTGCCACCTCTTGATAGAACTCAACATCAGGTTGATCGGTACGGACCCCTGTTTGAATCGGTTTATAACCTACAGCATCTATCCCAGCTTCCCTTAATGCATGAATCACATAGGCTGTTGCTACCGTTTTGCCGACTTCTGTATCTGTGCCTGTTATAAAAATCCCTGCCATTCTTCCGCCTCCCAGTCATACTTTTCTAAAAATTAACATTAATTAACGCAATAATCAATACAATTAGACAATATTGTTAACTTTTTTTATTTTTAAGTTTACAATTAATTGTCGGTGAATGATTCTATAAAGTTTTAAATGAGGTTAGCTCGTAATGGAAAAAAGACTCGCGTAAAAGAGTCGTCACAACTTAAAAAGAAACCTCCCGCTATGGCGAGAGGTCTTATTTTTAGGGTTTGGTCACCTTAGTATTTATGAGGTCTTTACTTGCTGATAAACAGTTTCCATTTGTTTATCTTTAATCCAACCTAAGAGTTCTACCTCTTTTTCAGTCAATTCTCTACCAAGCTTACATTTACATTCTACTAAGAGCTCTTCATACCATTTTTCAAGTGCCATGTGTAAATGTCTCCTTTGCGTAAAACTCCAATAAAAGGGGAAAGCTTGACCCATTATTGTGTAACATAACCCTAGTCTATTCATACATGCTCTACATTATGCTCTTCATATTATTCATTCTATCTGAATATTCAAAATCCTGCATCAATTAATTAAAATTCATTAGCTAATTTTTATCATATTCTTTGTAGGAGATGGGACACGTTCATGTAAATGTCTAGATGTGAGTTCTTGGTAAAGCAACTCTAAAAATTCAGAATCCAACTCTAAGTCCATCGCTTTTAAATAAGCATCAATTAAGATATCATTACGGATTTGTTCCATTTACCCTCAGCAACCTCTTTTCATTCTATTTATAAACCTTTTTTATCATACGCTTGCTTCATACGATCTAGTGCTTTTGCTAAGGTGTCTCTAGAACAAGCTAAATTCATTCGTTCAAAATGCTCTCCTTCCTCTCCGAAGATCGGACCATGATTGAAAGCCACTCTTGCTTCATGTAGGAACCATTGATTTCTCTCTTTAGCAGGCATATCAAGTTGTTCGCAATCAAGCCATAAAAGGTATGTCCCTTCAGGTTTAACTGGCTTAATCTTAGGCATATGTTCCCCTAAATAATCTTCTACAAATTGATAATTGGCTTGTATATAGTTCATTAATTCCTCTAGCCATCCCTCCCCGTGACGATAAGCAGCCTCTGTTGCAGCTTGAGCAAAAATATTAATAGAGCTGAACGTGGATTGAATAAACTGTTTTAGTTTTAATCTTTTCTTCGGATCAAAAACGACTGCATAAGAAGCTTGAATGCCAGCTAAATTAAACGTTTTACTTGGAGCAAGACAAGTCAACGTACGCATTGCCATATCTTCATTGATTGATGCAATTGGAATATGCGTCTGACCATCAAAAAGAAGATCTGCATGGATTTCATCAGAGATGACAAGCAAATCATGCTTTTGACACAATTTTGCTAGCTTCTCAAGTTCATCCCTTCTCCACACTCTTCCTACTGGGTTATGTGGGTGGGAAAGCAATAAAATTTTAGTCTTATCTGTAATTAAGGATTCTAGTTGAGCAAGGTCCATTTCATATTGACGGTCGTTCCGTTTTAACGGATTTTTCAAGATCACACGATTATTCTTTTCTACCACATCATAAAAAGGGTAATATACCGGCGTTTGAATGATAACTTCATCTCCTGGTTCGGTAAAAGCTTGTATCATGTGACTGATCGTTGGTACGATCCCTGATGTGTAAATGAAAGTCTCACTGTTCACTTCCCACTCATATCGCTTCTTCAACCATTCACATATTGCTTCATCTACTTTAGAAGAAGGAGCTGAATAACCAAATACACCATGTTCTGCTTTCTCTTTTAATACGTCTATGACAGGCCTTGGCGCTTTAATATCCATATCAGCAACCCAAAGTGGTATGACATCTCTAGCTCCAAAGCGAGCCTCAGTCATATCCCATTTCATCGAGTCCGTTCCTAGTCGGTCTACTACAAATTCTAATTCATTACTCAAAACAATCCTTCTCCTTCCGTTAAAACCAATCAAAAAGGTGCCTAAATAGACACCACTACCTACTATTCAATATAAATAGGCTTATTTCCTTTTCATTCTACAAAAACAATCATTATTATGAAATTTAAGGCGTAAGACCTACTTTATACTTCCTTACCTTTATCAACCTTTTCTTTTCACTTCATGACTTAAATTTCTTCCTGCTAATCCTTCGACAATATGATCGGCTGCCATTTGAGCCATTTTCATTCTCGTATCGATTGCCGCACTACCTATATGAGGAAGCGCTGTTACGTTCGATAAACTCATAAGAGGATGATTAGCTGAGATCGGCTCTTGCTCAAACACATCTAAACCTGCAGCGTATATCTGCTGATTACTCAGCACATCATAAAGCGCCTCTTCATCAACATTTGTTCCACGAGAAGTATTAATAAAGATAGCCGTCTTTTTCATCTGATCGAATTGTTCACGACCAATCATTTTATTCGTTTCTGGCGTTGAGGGTGCAAGTAAAACGACATAATCAGATTTCTGAAGCAACTCCTCCATTGATACATAAGTTGCGCCAAGAGTAGCCTCAGCCTCTTTCTTTCGAGAACGATTATGATAAAGGATGTTCATTGAAAAGCCTGCAGCTCTCTTTGCTACCGCTTCGCCAATACGCCCCATACCAATGATCCCAATCGTGGCACCGGAAACTTCTGGTCCCGTTAAATAAAAAGGCCCCCAGCTCTTCCATTCGTCCTTACGAATCACATCCATTGCCCCGACCAATCCTCTGCCGCAAGCAAGGATTAAAGCAAATGTTAAATCAGCGGTCGCATCCGTTAAAACTCCTGGAGTATGACCAACTTTAATCCCTCGTTTTCTAGCTTCTTCTATATCAATATTGTCATACCCTACCGCCATCGTGCTAACCACTTTTAAATTTGGGGCATGCTCGTACAATTCTACATTAATATCATCTGTTAAATTAGTCAGCAGAGCATCCGCATCCTTTACTTCTTCTAATAAAAGGTCTCGTGGCATCACTTCATTCTCATGCTTCCACATCATTACCTCATGTTCTTCTCTTAACTGATGCAATATAGAATCAGGTAATTTCCTCGTTACGACAACTTTCATTTTCATTTCCACTCCTTTCTCTCTCTAACCTATTTCTTTCTACTTAACTTGACGAATTCCTTCACTATCGTACTACAGTACTAATTGTCACGTATTTGACAAGCCAGAAGCAAGGAAATGAACTTACATTTCTAGAAAGGAATATAGTGAGAAGTAATGATTGGAGGAATAACAATGAGCTGGTTTGATGATGTATATAAGGAGTACGAAAAAAAAGCCCAAGACGATCCTTTGCCTGGAAAAGGAAAACCGCTCCCACAAAGTTCCCTTACTGGTGATGTCTTAGACCGTACGATAAGAAATGCAAATTATCTTCCCCCATGGATCAAACTGCAACACGAAATTCGTGATGAACTCAACCAATTATTAAAGGGACAACCTAGTGCATATGAGGAAAACATTGAATTAATCAACAATAAAATTCGCAAATTCAACCTCTCATGTCCCCCCTCTTTTCAGAAGAGGCTTATTACTTCAGCCAACTTACCTGAGCAGTTGAAGCAATGGGAGTAAAGAAGAGAGTTGCTTGCCCTTAAGATATTTTTGGCTTTTTTATTACATGACGCCATTTAGCAGGCAACTCGTATGTTTCTAAATGTTCGTAGGTGAGAACCTTAATCGTCTTGGGTAGCACAGGAGATACCTCTAAAGTGACCACGTCTTTTCCAACCGCAATATGCGGACCAATAACAGGTGTTACCTCAAGTGTGATGACAAAGTGAAAGGAGCGAAACCCCTCCATTCTCTCTATTTGTTTAAGTTCAATTTCATAAGGATACACGACAGGATTCTCTTTCAAAAAGTCAAAATAGTATTCGTTAATGGGGGTTGCTACAGAGTCCAATACGAGCAACATCATAAGATCTTGAACTTTTAGCTCCGTCGAATCATATTCTAAACTTTTAGCTTCACCTAAGCTTGGAAAAGGAATCAGTATCACTGTAAGTAAAATAAGAATGGAGATTTTCTTTTTCATCTTTTTCTCCTTACTTCGTATTCATCTTACCTTTTCCTCTATTAGGGATAAACATCCATCAAAATACAAAAAGAACTGTCTCCACATTAGGGGAAACCGTTCTTTTCCCTTTACAACCTTAAAGCTAGCCTAATCATATCTCTACACTGAATCCCATTTTCATATATCTCTTCTGAATAATGTTTTATGAAAAAATCTTGTTCAATCCCTGTAACTCGAAATCCACATTTATGGTATAAGGCTAGTTGATTAATACTGGAATTACCGGTACCGATTTCAATCCACTCATAGCCTGCTACCTTTGCATTTTTAATTGCGTCCATGATCAAAGCCTTCCCTATCCCTTGTCCTTGAAAAGCTTCTAGTACAGATATGTTCATAATCTCCACCGTATTAGCTCTTCTTGCTAAAAGGACATACACTCCAATTATATTTCCATCCTTTTCAGCGACATAGCATGTACCCTTTTGACAATATTCTTTTACTAATTCTAATGACGGGTCTGCCTCTAATAGTAAGTCGATTGGCAATGGTGCAGTCTTTGCTAACACATGTATATTCATCTAACTACCTCATTTTCTCTTCTTTATCGCTTTTAAGTTTACCTTAAAATAAGACTGAACGATTCATTTCTTTCATCATAAAGAAAGAACAGCTCTAAAAAAGAACTGTTCTTTCTTTATTGATCTACGTCGTCATCTATTTTAATAATAACCACGGTTAGGGCTGCTATCAGAAGCTTGTCGGGCGTTAGTTCAAATCCAATTCTATTTGTAACTTCGCTCACTCCAGCCTCTTCCCCATCAACCAATACTATTCCCTTGGTTAAATCCTCTTGCAGGGTCAACGTTCGCTCTTTATGATCGGCATTCACAAACACATAATACGTCCCCGTCCCATCAGTTGATACATTCTTATAGCCAATTAGCAAATCCGTTTCTTCTACTTCTGGTGCTTTAATTAATGTTACATGTTTATCAACCAATTCTTTTGAACCTAACCTAAACGCATTTGTCGATCTTCTTAACCGAACCAATCCAGCTGTATATGCTCTTGTCATATGATGAATGGGACAGATTTCAGAACTCGTTACCTTCCTCCAATCAAAGCTATTTATTCGATCAGATGAATTGTACGAATCGTGAATAAAGAATGGATACGTAAAAGGCTTACCTTCCTCATCTACCATGTAGGTTGATTTATAAGGAGCGACCTCGGTTTGTTTTCTATATTGTTTAGTCCGGCCATATTCTTGACCAGCATGAAGAAAAGCAGTCCCTTGACTAGTAAGCACGAGTGCATTTCCTAAACGAATTCGTTTGTGAATTTCTTCTTGATGAAATTCAGGGTCTTTCTTAATCGATTGGGCAATGACATCATGAAGAGTTAAATTGTCATGCGCTTCAATATAAGGCACAACATCTCCCGGGCTGGTAGCAACAAAATTATGAGGTTGTGCTTTAATATTATCGAAGACTTGAGAAATACTTCTCGCTCCATTCGTCAAAAACCTTGGTTGACCTTCGCTGCCATAACCTGACTTTAACTCATTTCTAAACTCATCTGAAAACACACCCACACTATCGGTATGCTGCATCCAGTCTTGATCAGCAGCCGTGACATGCTCTTCACCCTCATCTCCTACAAAGGTTCGCCAACCTTCTCCTATCATCACAATGTTAGGATTGAGTGCTTTTGCTTGATCAAATGCCAATTGGATACTCTGGCTATCATGATCACCCATCATGTCAAATCGGAACCCATCGACCTTAAATTCATTTACCCAGTATAAAATGGAGTCAATTAATACCTTTCTTGTCATGAAATGAGTTGTTCCTAATCTCCCTCCGCCAAAGCTCGTACGCGGGGTACCATCTGAGTCCATAAAATGATAGTAATGGGAAACAAGGTTCTCGAAGATTTCTACTTGCGCTGTATGATTGTAGACAACATCCAAAATGACACCCATACCTCTTTTGTGAATTTCTTGAATGAGTATTTTTAACTCTTCGATTCTACGGCTTGCCGAATTAGGATTATCCGAATACATCCCACTAGGAGAGAAGTAATTATGCGGGTCATAACCCCAATTATAATTATTGCCCTGAGAAGAATACTCAAGTTCTCTCACTTGGTTCTCCCTCTCATTTCCTTTGTAGTAACTCATAATAGGCAAAAGTTGAATATGAGTCACACCTAATTCTTTTATATAATCAAGCTTATTGACAAAAGCTGTATAGGTTCCAAATTGCGCAGATAACTCACCCTCAATTAACGGGTCAGATGTAAAATCCCTAACATGCACCTCATAGATAATTGCATCTTCTCGTTTTTCAAAACCATCAATCGTCGCAAATTCCAGATCTGGCCCGATCATTGAAGGGTTGACAATTGCAGCTTTCCCAACAGAATAGCCCCCACTATGATCCCAAGCAGCCATTGATTTCGCGTACGGATCTAGCCCTAATTTCTTTTGGCCGTTTGTATCTATTACATAATGATAGTAATAATTCGTAAGATCTTGGATTCCAGTGTTCTCTTCATTAAGAGTAATCTGCCATACGCCGCCTTTTCCTTGTTCCATTAATAGGTCATCTTTAACCACATTAAATTGATCCTCTTTATCATAAAGGATTACGGAAATCGTCTCTGCAAGCGGGGACCACAATGTAAGGGTAGCGCTACCATCTGGGTGAAGAATAGCTCCAAGTTCACCCTCATACTTATACAAATCATCCATTAACTTCCAATTCAAACGCAGGGAGATGACCTGATCTCTAAAAGTCACAGTGAATGGGGCTTGCTCGATAGAAAATGTTCCTGTGACTATCACCTCATCATTCTCTTTCATTTCAATCTGCTTGATTGCAACCAAATTCCCATGCTTATCTTTAAACTCTAATCCATCATTTATAATACTTTCATCATATAGATCATCGGTTTTCACTACTTTTATCTTTGCCTCAGTAGGAGATATGATCTCTCCGGAACTTAGATAGATTAACTCATTACCTATTGGAGGTGTATTCATTCGTCATCACCCACTCTCACCAATTAGAATGTGCTTTAATACTAGCATATGCACCAATTATCAACATGTGTCCTTTGATCACAATTGATCGGTAGTAAAGATAAGATACAAAAAAGCATATAAGATATCATCCTTATATGCTCTGTCATTTATAATGAAAATATGTCATTTTGATTCAACTTCCCTTAACGATCCTTTGCTTTACCAACTTCTTCTTGAACATTTCCTTTTACTTTATCTTTTTTACCTTCCCCTTGAAGCTTTCGGTTGTTTGTTGCATTTCCAACTTGATCCTTCACTTCACCTTTTGCTTTATTTACTCCGCCTTTAACCTTATCTGATACTCCGTTATTATTCGTTGCCATTGTCAATTCCTCCTTTGTATTTAGAGGTATATAACCTTTATTTGCTCGCTATAAACATTAACTTTTAGGTGTTAATATTCTTTTTTCCTCATTTATCACTACAGCCACATTAAAAAGGCTTGAGCTTCCACTGTGGTAAGCGTCGTCTATACCTGAAACATCAACTTCTAAAAAGACATTAACCCATTGATTACTACGTGGGGCGATGGAAAATGGATGAGGGCTAGCACCATTTAATAGGGAGAAGACTGAAAAAGGGTCGGTCCAATATTTTTCTTCAATAAAAAGCAGTTCCCCTTCCAGAGAATGATTGCTGTAATTCTCGAGCAGCACATCACAATTTATAACCATAACTCCCCTATTATTTTGTTCATAGTCACACGTTGTAGACCTTTGTTCGAGCGCATATACGCCGCTAGCAAATGTATGTTGATACAGCGATATAACCGTAGAAGGTGCATAAATAACGAGTAAAAAGACGAGTGGAATGACATACCTCTTTCGCCCTTGTTTTGTAGCGTAAGCAACAATATATAAGCCAACTATAAATAAAATGGTGGTTAGAATCCCCACATAGTGAACACCTAGCTCTAATTCCATGTTGGAATAAATCGGTATTCCTAGTCGCAATCCAACTTCTTCTCCTAAAGTACGACTATAGGGATAAGGAAAGCTGATAATAATAGATAACAAAATAAGACCAAGTCCGATTAAAAAATTCCGTGTATGCTGTACCATACGCCACCTCCATAAATAGTCACTCATTGATACGATCACCGCCACTTTAATTAAAATACAAATTTGGATTATATCCCCTATTTTATCATAGCTTTTTAAGCGGGAGTGGATAAACTTGAACAGACTTTAAGGGTTACAGTATGGTAAGATGACTAAAGATATAAATTGGAGAATGTGTATAAAGGAAAGGTGTTATAAATGAGTGTATTAACTGTAAAGAACTTAAGCCACGGCTTTGGCGATCGCGCAATTTTTCATGATGTTTCATTCCGTCTGTTAAAAGGTGAACACATCGGATTAATTGGGGCAAATGGTGAAGGTAAATCGACGTTCATGAACATTATTACAGGCAAATTGATGCCCGATGAAGGAAAAGTAGAATGGTCAAAAAAAGTACGTGTAGGCTACCTTGATCAACACACGGTTCTAGAACGCGGTATGACGATGCGTGATGTACTAAAAGGCGCATTTAAATATCTATATGACTTAGAAGCAGAAATGAATGCCATCTATGACAAAATGGGTGATGTATCACCTGAAGAACTTGAAAAGTTACTTGAAGATGTCGGTGTGATTCAAGACACGTTAACAAACAATGATTTTTATATCATCGATTCGAAGGTTGAAGAAATCGCTCGCGGTCTTGGCTTAGATGATGTAGGTCTTGAAAAAGACGTTGAAGACTTAAGTGGTGGACAACGTACAAAGGTCCTTCTAGCTAAGCTCTTACTTGAAAAGCCAGATATCTTGTTGCTTGATGAGCCGACAAACTATTTAGATGAACAGCATATTGAATGGTTAAAGCGTTACTTGCAGGAATATGAGAATGCATTTATCCTTATTTCCCACGATATTCCATTTTTAAACAGTGTGATTAACCTCATCTATCATATGGAAAACCAAGAATTAAATCGTTATGTTGGGGATTATGATCACTTCCTTGAAGTGCATGAGATGAAAAAACAACAGCTCGAAGCTGCGTACAAACGTCAACAACAAGAGATCTCACAACTTAAAGATTTCGTCGCTCGTAATAAAGCTCGTGTGTCGACACGTAATATGGCGATGTCGCGTCAGAAAAAGCTTGATAAAATGGACGTGATTGAACTAGCAAAAGATAAGCCAAAACCAGAATTCAACTTTAAAGAAGCACGTACGACTAGTAAGTTGATTTTTGAAACAAAAGATCTTGTAATTGGCTATGATGAACCCCTCTCTCGTCCACTTGATCTACGTATGGAACGTGGGCAAAAGATCGCTTTAGTTGGGGCCAACGGAATTGGTAAAACGACTCTATTAAAGAGCCTTTTAGGCATAAATAAGCCACTGGCTGGATCTGTTGAACGTGGTGACTATCAAGAAATTGGTTATTTTGAACAAGAAGCAAAAGATTCATCAAATACATGTATCGAGGAAATTTGGCAAGAGTTCCCTTCTCTAGGACAAGCTGAAGTCCGGTCCGCACTGGCAAAATGCGGGCTTACGACAAAGCATATTGAAAGTAAAATGATTGTTCTAAGCGGGGGCGAAAAAGCAAAAGTCCGTTTATGTAAATTAATTAACCGTGAATCAAATATTCTTATTCTTGATGAGCCAACAAACCACTTAGATGTCGATGCAAAAGCCGAACTACAACGTGCACTTAAAGCTTACAAAGGCAGTATCCTTCTAATCTCTCACGAACCTGAATTTTATGAAGGTGTTGTGACCGATGTGTGGAATTGCGAGAGTTGGACGACGAAATTAGTATAAAAAAGATGGCACCTCCTTGTTGAGGTGCCTTTTTTCGTTTAGCTCCTCTTCATTGGGGAATGATGACTTTAATAGTAATAGGAGGTGCACGTTATGAGCTTTGATTATGACATGGACTTTAAGAACATTGATTTCCGCAAAAATCGAGAAAAATATCGTGTTGGGCGTGGGGAGCAAGGTGTTCTTTTAGTTGAACCTTACAAAAGTGAAATTCTACCACACTGGCGTTTTAAAACGCCAGATATTGCTAAGGAATCCTCCGATAAAATCTATGAACTCTTCTTAGAATACAAAGAGAAGAATGATTTCGTGGGAATGGATATGGCCCGTAAATTCATTCAAATGGGCTATACACGAGCAAGACGATATGCCAATTACAAAGGCGGTAAGAAATATGATAAAAACGGTAATGTAGTCGAAAGGGAGATTGATGATACAAAGGCAGAATCAGCAAGGATTTTCGAGAAAAAGTGGAAGATCGTACGGACCGATGAAGAGTATTTAAAACAAAAGAAAGAACACCAAAAAAAATACGGTTGACCCCTTCTCCTCCTTACACTCTACTACTTTTCCCTTCCTCTATTTTATATTTAGCTGTTTTAATTAAACGTTTGTTTAACCTCCAAAGATGTTCAAAGCTGTGGTACAATAACGCTTGTCTGTAAAAAATAAAATGTCCATGACCTATTGAGAAACGATAGTTTTTGATACATCTTATAAAAAAGGAGGAACCTCCACTTATGAAACATACGCCTTTTATTGCAGTTGAAGGTCCAATTGGAGTTGGAAAAACTTCTCTTGCTAAGGCAATTTCTGCTCATTATCAATATCATCTATTAAAGGAAATTGTCCATGAAAATCCATTTCTAAGTAAGTTCTATGAAGACATTCAAGAATGGAGCTTTCAAACAGAGATGTTCTTTCTCTGCAATCGGTATAAACAACTTGAAGACATTCAACGTAAATACTTAGCTACACAGGTTCCCGTTGTTGCTGATTATCATATTTATAAAAATATTATTTTTGCCAAACGTACGTTAAGAGAAGATCAATACGATAAATACACGGCGATATATGACATTATGACCAATGATATGCCGAAGCCAAATTTCATTATTTACCTTCAAGCTAGTCTTCCCACTCTCTTAAAGCGAATTGAGATGCGTGGACGTGAGATGGAACAAAAAATGGACCCTGATTACCTACGCCAACTTTCTGAAGACTATGAAATAGCTATGGCGAAATGGGCACTTGAATACCCTGATATTCCAATTATACGCATTAATGGTGATAAACTTGATTTTGTCCAACATGAACAAGACCTCAATAAAATTTTCACTATGATAGATGATGCAAGAAAAGAAGGAGCTTTTTGTCTTGAACCTACGAACTAAATATAATATTCCTGAAGACGCGATTTTAACGATTGCTGGAACAGTCGGTGTCGGTAAGTCGACCATGACAAAATCAATTGCCAAGGCTCTTGGATTTCATACTTCATTTGAAAATGTTGACCATAATCCCTATTTAGATAAATTCTATGCGGATTTTGAACGTTGGAGCTTTCATTTACAAATCTATTTCTTAGCTGAACGATTTAAAGAACAAAAACGCATGTATGAACAAGGTGGTGGATTCGTTCAGGACCGTTCCATTTATGAAGATACAGGCATCTTTGCCAAAATGCATGCAGATAAAGGAACGATGACTCCGGTTGATTATGAGACGTACACAAGTTTGTTTGATGCGATGGTTATGACCCCTTTCTTCCCACACCCACATGTCCTCATTTACCTTGAAGGAAGCCTTGATGATATTATCGATCGTATTCAAGAGCGCGGACGTGAGATGGAACAACAAACTCCTCTTACTTACTGGGAAGAAATGCATAAGCGTTATGAAACTTGGATCGAGTCCTTTACGTCTTGTCCAGTTTTACGCTTAAATATTTCTGACTATGACCTACTCGCGAATGAAGATGACATTGAACCGATCATTGCTAAAATTGCTGCTGTCATTGAGAGTAATAAGTCCGTCCACCAACTATAAAAGAACTCCCCATTTGACGAGGTCAGATGGGGAGTTCTTTAGCTTCTTTTATATTATAGGATTCATATTTACCCTTTTTCGCGAATATGCTATGCCAAAGCCTGAATGTCATAAATGAGAGAGGTAAATCATGATTCAGATATCGGGGGTACCTTTTCAGTCCAGTCAAGCTTGGCCAGTTGGAAGTATCGAGCGCACAATTGTTGATAGGATGATGAACTCCTCTTCTTCATTCGAATATCGATCAATGAACGAGCAACAATTTGAACTTGAATTACGAAGAAGTATCATTCGAAGTGCGAGACTGCTTAACCAGAGCAATGCCGCATTTGAAGTTTTTGAACGTTCTCGTAGTAATCCAGTATTTTGGTACACAACGAGATATGGTGGGTTTCAATTAAGACCCGGGGTGAGACCTTCTATAGCAATCGATGACATTTACAGAAATAGTCACCTTTATGGGTTCGAATGTGCAACTGCTATGATCATTGTCTATTATTATGCCGTCTTACAAGTCATTGGCGCTGCAAAGTTTGATCAATTGTTTCCCGAACTCTATTTATATAGCTGGAATTTTGACCCTGACCTCGCTCTTAACACGGGATTCACCAATCAGTTTATACCTGGAGATGTGGTCTATTTTAATAATCCACAGTTTAACCCCCAAACCCCTGAGTGGCGTGGTGTAAATGCTGTTGTGCTTGAAGATGGAACTTATTACGGGCACGGGATGGGAATTATGCGAGCTGAGCAGATGATTGCTAGTCTAAATGAATCGAGAGCCCCGTGGTCTACTCAACCTGCTTATTTAACCAATATGGTTACAAGACCAGGTTTTACGTACTTAGCTAATGTATCTCTACAACGCAACTCACGTCCTGATAAACTAAAATATATAGTGATTGAACATAATGAAAGCTCGATTTCATTTGACCGCTATGTTTATTATTTAAATAACTCCCACCTTTTTGAGGAAAACCCTTAAGGTGGGGTTTTTAATCTGGAAAGTATTTAGAACTTGAATCGATCTTTATAATTTTCTGTTGTGAACTTCACTAGCTGCTCTCACACCTGACTCAACTGCACCCTCAATCCACGCATGAAAGGCAGAAGTATGTTCACCAGCAAAATGAATACGTTGCTCTGGAGACTTAATAATCTCTGGATATGAATATGCTTGGTAGGGTCCATATAAAGAAAAACATCCGCCTGAAAAACGACTTTGTCCCCAACTATAAGAAGCTCCACTCATATATGTCTCAAAAACTTGATCGCCATGGACTTGTGCAAGATATTTTAATGCTTGTTCTTGGCGTTCCTCTTCAGATAGCGCCTCCCATAGCCTAGCATTCTCTCCCCACGTATAACTTGCCAATAGAACGCCAGGACCAGGTTCTCCCATTCTTCGGCTCGGATAATAGGTAAATTGCGTCGGTAAATCAGTAATTAATTTACCGCCCAACATCCCATCCTCCTCCCAAAACTTCTCTTTAAATTCCATCCCTATTTTCACCGAGGACACGTAGGGAAGAGTACGAATCGTCTTCCATTTGGAGAAGCTAATAGAGCTATAAGGTTCAACATCAATAAATTGAAAGACTGAAAAAGGGATCGTGGTAATAACAAGATCCCCACGAAAGCTTTGATGGGAGTTATTCGCTTCCGTTAACACCTCAACCCCTGACTGTTGTTGATGAATTTGTTTGACGATATGTCCTAAATAAATACTCTCTTTTAGATAAGGCATAAATGCTAGTGGCAGTTGGTCATTCCCCCCCTTTATATCGTAGAACTCGATATTCTCACCAAAAACAGTATTTACGATATTTAAAAGGGTATCGATGAAAGATAAAGAAGGAAAGCCTTCTATGCCTAATAAAACCTGTACCTTATTAATAGCACTAGCTGATATCGAGTTACTTAGGGGATTATCTCTTAAAAAAGTTGTCATTGAATATCTATCAAAATTTTTTCTTAACAGTGCTTGTTGTGGTTCAGAAGCATTACTATATAACTCCACAAAGGCTTGAACGGCCTGTTGTAATAGCTCATCTGCCGTTTTACCTTCTTCTTCTGAGGTTAATGGGAAGCCTAAAATCGATGGGTCCTTTTCATATTGATACCTTCTTTTTAATTGACCGTTTACATAAAGGAGGTCATTGGGTGTGCTCGTAATAAACGGGTTTAATGGTAAGTTGAATTTCTTTATAAACTCTAATGTTAGTTTATGGTGATTGGGGATTCGCATCGCACCAGCTTCAACATAGTGATCAGAAGAAAAAGGTTGGCGCATCGTATGAATTCTTCCGCCTACCCTCGAGTTTCCTTCAAGAATTGTAACGGAGTGACCCGCTTTCTTTAGTAAGTATCCCGCAACAAGTCCTGCCATTCCTGCCCCAAGGATTAGAATTTTTTTAGGCTCCAAACTTCTCGGTAAGCCTTGCTGAATCAATTTCAGTTTATCCACTGATTCTGAACTTTGGGTTGCATGTGAAATGACTCTACTATAGCTCATTAGCTCCCCCCTTATGTATATAAATCATGCGGGTACTCCCAAATAACATCCGCCCACTCACGTTTAAGCTCAACCCAAAAACCGGACAGCTTTTTTTATGCTGCCCGGTCATCTTCATCCTCTTCTTCATTTTCAGTTGCCCAATAATACATTTTAGGAATATGAATCAATCTGACGTACTCTTGAAGTAAAGATCCCCCAACAAACGCCACCATTTGTAGATCGATTCCTTTTAACATGATAACACGCTCCCTTTTGGGCAGTTTATGATCATGAATGATTGTCTTATAACTAGATCGCTCGCTAATTTTTATAAAAATACTCCCCTGCTTGTATCATCCCTCTCCTCGCCGGTGGCTTCTCTAAGCTATCCATAGGTGTATACTTCACAGGCTCTGGTGGTTCTTCTAACAGCTCCCAAGCTTCCTCGAAATGACCTTTTTTAAATGCTTTTATCACGTCTTCAAGATCAAGGCGATCGACTATTTGAACGCCAGTTGCACTTGCTAATTTCATACAAGGTTCTGAGATTCTTTCTGCTGTTGTAATAATCAAGGCTCTATCTGCACTGTAATAGGTTTTTGCGGTATATACTTCTTGAACAGCAGATAAACCCATCTTATCCCGGTATCGCTTCGCCTGAACGACCGTTCTAATGCCTTCTTGGTCCTCAAATACTAGATCTGCGCCGTAATCTCGACTTTTCTTCGTTTGATATACATGATCGTAATCAAGCGCTGAGATTAACACGTATAAGTAATCTTCAAATTCATGACCGTCCATTTTATCGATATCACGCAAAGTGACCTTTGCTAAATCAAACCTTCTTCTTCTCCAGAGCTTCCATCTAATCCAGCCTAATAGTCCAATAATAATAATAAGAATGCCTATCCAGACAATTGGTGAACTAAAAGAAAACGAATCAACCATTCGTCTTCACACCTTTCCTTTTACCTGCCCTTATCTTACGGAATAATCATTAGAGATGCAAACGTTTGTTTCGGTTTTTCCATTACTAAAAACTACTAGGGGTAAGGTAGATATTTTAATAAAAAATGCTTTAAGGAATTTTTTACATATTACTTAGTAAAAAGTGGAATAGTAAAAAAGATTTCCTAAAGAAAGGACGGAGATTTATGCAAAAAAGAAACCCTGATTCTCCAACTAAAAAGAAACGATACCCTTTTCTTCCTACCCTCTTATTTGTGATTACATTTTATCTCGTTCAGCTGTATCAATACAATTTAACAGCGTTTTTTATTGTCTTAGGGCTTCTCGGGTCGATCCCTCTTTCTTGGTATGGGTGGAAACAGCTACGTATTGCTGAACAACGTATATCTTCAGCTCGCGAAATCGAAGGAATGAACCATCATCAATTTAAATTATTATTAATTCCATTGTTTCAAAAACAGGGCTATTCCGTCACCAGAATTAAGCATTCAAATGATCAAGGAGTCCATCTTATTGTTCGTAAACGAGGAACAAAAGCAATCGTCCATGCCAAACTAAGCCAAACGGAAGTTCAAGCAAAAGTAGTTCGTGAGTTAAATCATTTAAAAGATCAATACAAGGCGAATCAAGTCATCGTCGTGACAAACCATCAATTTACAAAAGAAGCTCAACAGTACGCTACTGCAAGTAAAACTATTTTAATGGATTATGATACTTTAGATGCCATGATCCAAGTATTCATGAAAAAGAAAAAACACCATCGCTTTATCGAAAGAGTACGATCAGCTTGGTTAGATTAACCTCCTTCTATAAAAAAGTAGAACAATAACCCTAAAGAGCAGAAAGCACTCCCTGCACTTTAGGGTTATTATCTGTCTAAAAACACAGAGGACAATAGCTATGTCATCCGAACTACAAATCTAGACTATAAGTGTTCTCAACCTACAAAAAATAACTAAATTTTTATAATTGATTGATTTTTCTGCTAATGAATTATACCCTACTATATATGTAAGGGTTTTCAAAATAGAGAAATAAGAAGGAGGAAAACATGGACACAACAAAAAACAGATGGTTAATTGCCCTATCTGCTATTGCAATTCACCTTTCAATTGGCGGTGCTTACGCATATAGCGTATACACCTATCCAATTAGTGAATCGATGGGATGGTCAGCTACAGAGGTGACGATTGCCTTTACGATTATGATGGCTCTTGCAGGTACATCTGCTGCTTTCTTCGGAAAATTTGTGGAGAGAAGTGGACCAAGAAAGTCTGCCATAGTAGCAGCAATATTATTTGGTATAGGACAAGCTGGTTCGGGAGTTGCTATTATGGTTGAGTCTCTTCCGCTCTTTTTATTAACATACGGGGTAGCTAGTGGATTAGGCCTTGGTATTGGTTACATATCACCTGTCTCAACTCTCGTCAAATGGTTCCCTGATAGAAGAGGCTTAGCTACAGGAATGGCGGTACTCGGTTTTGGAACTGGAGCACTTATAACGGCACCAGTTGCAGCAAACTTAATGAGTACTATCGGGATTTCGACTACGTTCTTCTTACTTGGAGCTTGCTATTTTGTTTTCATGATCATGGGTGCAGCATATATCGCACCACCTCCAGAAGGTTGGATGCCAGCTTCAATGAAACGAAATATTGCTTCTGGTAAAAAAGTCATTAAAAAGGATTTACAGCAATTAACCTCCAAGGAAGCAGTCAAGACAAAACGCTTTTGGATGCTATGGACCATGATGCTCATTAACACAACTGCTGGAATTATGATGATCTCTGTGGCTTCTCCAATGGCCCAAGAAGTGGTTGGTTTATCTGCCGCCGCTGCTGCAACGATGGTGGGAATAATGGGGATTTTCAATGGTGGCGGTCGCTTAGGCTGGGCAGCGATCTCAGACTATATTGGTCGACCGAATGTATTCATCATATTCTTCTCCATCCAGATAGTAGCCTTTTTAACACTACCTTTTATCACGAGTATACTCGTGTTTCAATTACTTATTTTACTTGTTGTTAGTTGTTATGGTGGTGGCTTCTCTAATCTTCCTGCATTTGTTGGAGACTTATTCGGTACGAAACAACTTGGTGCGATCCACGGTTACCTTTTAACGACTTGGTCGCTCGGTGGTGTATTTGGACCGATGATCGTTTCACAAATTAGAGAAAGAACCGATAGTTATATCCCTGTATTTTACGTGTTCTCTGCTTTAATTATTTTAGCGTTTATCGTTTCCATTATGATGAAGCTAGATATAAGAAAGAGCGAACAAGATTTAAAGCAAAGGGAGCAGCAACAAGTGGTATCTTAGTCTTTTTTTTACACCTCCGTAAGACTGACTAGTCAGTCCAGACTCTTGTTTACAAAAAAGTAAGTCTTGCTATGAGACTCCCTCACAGCAAGACTTTTTTATCTTTCTCTTGTTTTTAGATCACAAATGAATGACGACCATCACTCTATTCTTTAACGTAGGTAATCTTTACTCCACGATCAATTTCTTTTGCACAAAATTTTATAGAAAGCCATGCTATAAGTAGCATTAAGGTAAAACAGAGTGTTATCCCCACTAAAGAAATCAAAATAGGAGCTCTAGCTTTAAACTCAATGACCCATTGAATCATTCCTATAAAAAAACCCGGATTGGTTTCTTCGAGTAAGAAGCTAAGGTCATTGACCGGTAACAAGGTGAGTGCGAATGGGATTGCTTGTATGAGAACATATCCTAATGCTACGAATAACAAAATAAATGAAGTTCCCGTTTCGAGACGGTTTTGTGGATTTTTAGGATTGAACTTAGCACCTATAGCGCCAAAATAAAGCCCAATTGCACTAGAACCTAATCCAATCATTCCGATAAGGAACCAGCCTGCTATGGTGTGAAACGGTGACCAGCCAAAAATAAATCCACTGATAATCTGTAAGAAGCCAATAAATCCAAATAAAATCACCCAATGAATCCAAAGCTTCCCGATTGCTACCGTCCATCCTTTAACCGGCAATACCCGTAAAAGGTCGATTGAAGTACCTTCTCTAGCAACAGACCCTGATGTGAATGTACTGGTCATAAAGGAAAACAAACCTAGAGCAATCGCTTGAATCGAAAACCAGGATAAGGCTGGTATTGTTTGAATAAATTCATAGCTACCATCACGTATCATAATAGAGAAAATCGGAAAGAACATAAAGAATGCCATTGGAATCAGCATCGTCCATTCCCTCATATCCCTCTTAATAGTCCGCCATTCTTTCAATCCAATTTCAATGACTGGCTTTCTTACTTTAAAGGATATGGCTGTGCTCTTTTTCTTCTTTTTTGAGCTTCCTTCATTCATCTGAATCCAGCCCGTTCGAAATCCTCTATCGACTAATGTAGACGATAGACACAGAATAAATATAGTCGTAATAAAAAGCAGTCCCAATAATAAGAAGGTCATACCTGTGATTGACCTAGAAATGATATGTGCTAAGCTTTCACCCGCCCAATGAACAGGAAGCCATCTTGGTAGCTCAGGGAATTGTTGAAGAGCATGATCATTACCACGCCCCATCAAAGTCGGGAGCTGAAAGAGTAAATAACCTAATACACCTGCAAAAGCAGTAATGACGGTCATTAATTCTTTCGCACGATGAGATGGAACAATTTGAATAAGGAGTAAATTTATCATATAAGCGAGACCAAGACCTATTAATACAAGCGAAAGTGCTACTAAATAAGCAATTGGGTAATAGAGAAAGGGAGCATTGGCCCCAAGTCCGAACATCGTCAGCAAAGCAAGGGACGCAAGAAAAATGGCACCCGGGATGCCTAGAAATATTTGAGTAAACTTTGCCCAGTAAACGTGAGTTGATTTTAACGGCATCGTAAAAAGCATCGCTAAGTCGTCATCCCCATATAACTTTGTAAAAACTTGCGGGATCGCAAATAAAATAAGAAAAGCTAATAAGGACAAAAAGCTAAGCCCGAGTATATCGCTTATAAGTTCTACTTGGAGTGTGCTTGCCATAGAGAAAGCTATTCCACAAAACATTAGAATAACAAAACCGATTGCGACCGTTGAGACAATAAGGGTTGTCTTCGCTTTGTCTGAGGAATGTTTAAAGCTATTACGATTCATTTTCCAAAACCAGCGAATCAAATTCCACGTCATCTTTTCACCTCAGATGAAGGAGAATCTCCCATTTCTCTCACCAGCGCCTGCGCTTCGGTGTCCCCTGTTAGCTCTAAAAATAGATCTTCAAGACTGGAATCCGCGCTCCCCTTTTGCTCTCTAAGATCATCAACAGTTCCTACAGTTAAAAGGTCTCCATTTTTAATAATGCCTACTCGATCACACATCTGTTCGGCGATCTCAAGAATATGCGTCGACATAAACACCGTCATCCCATTCTTGCACAGTGCTTGAAGTAAATTTTTCATTGTCTTAGCTCCTTGTGGATCAAGCCCTACCGTTGGTTCATCCAAAAATAATACATCTGGTTGATGCAAGAGTGCTGCACACAGACTAAGCTTTTGTTTCATTCCATGTGAGTAAGTTTCAATAAGTTCATCTAACCGCTGATCAAGTTGAAACATGGAAACATATTGTGTACTTCTTTCTTCAAATTCTTGTTCAGAAATTTGATAAATACTAGCTGTAAATTGTAAAAACTCTTGGCCTGTTAATTTTGGATACAACTTAGGTTGATCTGGTACATAAGCAATCTGTTTTTTAGCCTCTAGGGGACTTGTCCACATATTAATACCAGAAATAAGCACTGTGCCGTCCGTTGGTTCTAGTAAGCCCGTCATCATTTTAATCGTGGTCGTCTTCCCCGAACCATTAGGACCGAGAAAACAAAATAACTCCCCTTTTTTCACTTCTAAATTAAATGGTTTAACCGCCTTAGTTGTCCCATATTCTTTCGATATTTGGTTAAGTTTAATTCGAACATCCGTCAACATGGCTCCCCCTTTATCTTTTTTCTATGTATGTTTGTTTATAAATATAATAAGGTGAACAACCACTAAGTGATTATTCACCTTTTCATCCTAACATAATATGGGATTTTATTCAGTTTTCAAATAATGCCTAAAACTGTTCTTGAAATGTTTAAAGTAGCATGGTGCAATCTCATTAATTGATTAACTAGATCTAGATAAATCGCGCTGCTTGTTGGGTTATATTCATTTTGCTGTAAAAGAGTATTAAAGTGATCAAATCTGAAGTCTCTTTCCTTTTCATTTAATGCCCCTTGTTCTCTCATTAATTTACGAACAAGCTGATTGTTACCCTCCTCACAAGCGACAATTGCTTGCTGCAAAGTCTCTATAATCGTAGGGATAAATTGCTTTAAACGCTCAGCATCTTCTTTTACTAATTCAATCTGTTGAGATTTGAGCTTTTCAATATTTGCAGATATCTGTAAGACAATATCACCAATTTGCTCTAAGTCATTTAACATATAGAGGAGCTTTACCTCTTGATCTGACTGATCTTTAGAAAGATCTTGTTGAGCAACCTTTAAGAGGTATTGCTGGATAATCATATAAGCTTGATCGATATATTGTTCTCGCCTTTCTATTTCTTGGTGAGTAATCCCTCGTTCAATAATGGCGGGGATTGGAGCGACCATTTCAGCTTGAATAAAACGTGATAACTTCAATACTTCTCGCTCTGTTTGAATTAACGCTTCATCAGGTATCGGTAAATATTGCTCACTAATATGAACAACTTGCTCTTTTTCCTTGTTAGGAAGGAATTGATTCATAGCCTTCGCTAAAAAGAAAAGAAAAGGAAGCCAACATATAGCTAAAAAGAGATTAAAGGTTGTATGGAAATTTGCAATCTGCCTTTCTGAGCCTCCAGGTATATGGTTACTGATAACTGGAAAAACCATAAGGACTACTCCTACAACTATAACAATCGATAGTTTCATTACTAGGTAAGCAAGAGCTACCTTTCTCCCTTCACGTGAAACGGAGAAGCTTGCCACTAATACAGGCACAGTTGCTCCTAAATTAGCTCCGAGTACAAGCCAGATGACTTCTTCATATCCCATTGCTCCAGCTGAATAAAAGGAAATTCCTACTATAATCATCGCTACACTACTGTGGAGCGCTGCCGTCAGGAGAACACTCACCAAAAAAAGCAATAGGGGTTGATTCGAAAGATATAACAATAATTCGGTAACAATTGGCTCATTTGTTAAAGGGAGAACAGCTTGAGATAAATAAGAAATGCCAAACAACACCATACCGAATCCGAGCAGCATTTCTCCAGCAGGTTTAACACGATCAGTCGAAACAAACACAAGTAAAATCACACCTAAGAAAATAAACACAGGAGAAAATTGGCTAATATTAAAGGCTAAAATTTGTACAGTAATCGTAGTCCCGATGGCTGAACCTAATATTACCCCTAAAGCTTGAACAAAGGTAATAATGGAGTGACTAACCAATCCTACTGCAATAATCGACATGACCGTACTACTTTGTAAGAAAAAGGTAAAAAACAACCCAACAACTAAAGCTTGTATTCTATTTTTAACGAGCCTTCCCATTTGAAGACGCAGTTTATTGATAGCCGCCTTTTGCAACCCTTTACTTAAACGACTCATTCCATATAAAAAAAGGCCAAGCCCCCCAAGGAAGCTGAGTAGGCTTTGTGTCATGATCATGTGGAATTCCTGCTTATCGAGGAGTGACAGTCTTTTAAGTAATGACGATAATCTTTCGCTGCGTTTGATACATGATCAGCCATCCGTTCAAAAAAACGGCTCATTAATATTAACTTCCCACCACTATCGGCAGCGAGTTGATCCATACCTAGGGAGTCTGTAATGAGTTTAAACGATTTCCTGTTTAATTGATTAACTTCTGCATCTTCTTCATATATCCATTTCAATGCAGAGCGGTCTTCTTCTTTAATTCCTCTTATTAATGCTTCTAGCATTTGTCCTACATTTTTCATGAACTGAGCGTATGATTGTGAGACCATTTCCGGAACTTCTTCTACAGGAGCAATTACAATAATATTTATAATATGATCGCCAACTCGCTCTAAATCCCTTGCTATTTTTGAAAATAAAAACAAGCCCTTTACTTGCTTTAACGCAAGTTGTTCATAAGATAACAGCTCTAGTACCTTTTTTTGTATCACCTTGTTAATTGTATTAATGTCTCGTTCAGCATGGAGGGTTCCTTCTTTATCAAAAGTAGCATGTAGTACGATTGATTTAGATCCAAGTTGAAGCATTTGATGACTTAGTTCCACCATTAAGAGAAGCCTCTCTTTTAATTCATTCATTTCTCTATCAAGAAAGTTGGTCCGTGTTAACATCCGTATCCCCCCTTCACTTAAAATCCAACCCCCACAACTACTTATACCTTTTACGTTTATTTGTTTTATAATAGTTCATCCTATGTCTGCTACTATTCATTTAGTACAGCTTTCTTCTAGCCATGGGGTTGTCCTTTTACTATTTAAACAAACGTTTAATTAACACCCATAGTTGTAAGAACTACCCATACTACTACCACTATTTTATTCTTTTCTATTTTCGTTATTTGCTATATGATAAGATTAAAATATACATGAGGAGCCCTAGATTATGGATGCAGAATTAAAGACTTTTGGGATACGGTTAACGACTAACAAGTATGAGCTTTCAAAAGAAATCACGAAGCACCAAGAAGATAGCTATAAAAAAAGTCTGACACAGGCTGCCGATCCACCTGAACTAATTGAATTAAGGGCGCAATTGTTGGAGGCGCTTGGTCAATTTTTATCTTCTGACAATAAGGAGACTCCACATCAGAAAATAAGAGACTGGGCCCACTATACGGGTGAGCGAGCAAGCCATGGAGGAATCGATTTAGACCAAGCTTTGAAGCAAATAACTGTCTATCGTACAGTTATTTGGGGAGAGTGCACAAAGGAACTTGAAGAAAAGCATTTATCAGCTAGTACTATCCTTCAACTTAGAAAAACACTAGACCCCATCTTGGATGAGATCTGTTATATTTTCAGCCATGTATACGTGGAATACAATAAACAAGTAATCGAAAAAGCACAGGCAAAAATGCAAGAGCTGTCCGTGCCAGTGGTAACGATTTCAAAGGACATCGCTATTCTTCCTTTAATAGGTGAATTAGATGCTACACGCTCAAAATTATTAATGGAAATAGCCCTTCAACGTAGTATTGAAACAAAAATTAATCATTTAATTATTGATCTATCTGGTGTACCAATTGTGGATACAATGGTCGCCAATAACTTGTATCAAGTTATTTCATCACTTAAATTAATTGGTGTAGAAGCCACTCTAACCGGAATTAGACCTGAGATTGCTCAAACACTTGTCCAGTTAGGGATTCGATTTGAAGATATCCGAACTCGCGCAAGCTTACAGCAAACTCTTTCTGAGATCGGTCTTTAACGTATTAAGAAAAAAGCAAGATCTAGCCACCTAGATCTTGCTTTTTTTAATCCGTTTTTTTACTTTTAAGAACCTGGTACCGTTTAGAATGACACATCATTTAAATATTCATTTGATATTAGCTTAAATGTCTAAACCGCTATATTATCCTTTTGAAAATTATTATTCCAATATAAAAAACCACATCTATTGATAGATGTGGTTTCGGTTGAATATTAATTACATTTCGTCATCTTGTGAATGTTCGATATCTAGCTCAGTACCATCATCAAACATGATTGTTAGTTCTAAAGAGTCATAGTTTGGATCTAAACCAAATCCTTCTACAACAGCGTCAATAATTTCTTCTTCACTCATAGAACTATCTAGTTCCAGTTGCTCAAAAGTACCTTCTAGTTCAGTGTAAGCTTCGTCACCTTCTAGTTGCGTGTCGTTCACTGAATCATCAATCTCGGCTGTTACTTCATCTGTATCATGCTCATAATTAACATCGTAGTTATCGCCCATCTCATCATAGTTTACACTTAATTCAAATGAACTGAAACCAAATGCAGTCGTTGCGGGCTCTTCGTCTTCAAACATTTCATCTGTATCTTCGCCCATGTCATCGTCAGTGTCAGTGTCATCATCCATCATGTTATCATCTTCAGTGTCATCACCCATTGCACTATCTTCTTCAGTCGTAGCATCCTCTGGTGCCGGTTCGTCTACCTCTGTGTCTGTGTTACAAGCTCCTAGTACGATTGTTGATGCGATAAATGCTCCAGCTAAAATTGTTTTTGTTTTTTTCATAGTAATTGTGCCTCCTAATATTTTTGGTGTACTTATTGGATAACCGTTAATCAGCATCCTCAAACATTATTTTTAAAAAATAATTATGTGAGTTTGTTAGAAAATATGTGAAAATCACGAATAATCAAATTTCAACCTTAAATTAAAAAGTAGAGCGCTCTTCGCTTAGATCATTCGTTTCTTCTTTTGAATCCTCTTTACCAACTGGCATAATATTCCCAATAACTTCTTTCGTTTCAGGTGTACCTAATTCGTAGAGAGCTTCATATAAGACTCGAATTTCTTTTTGAGTATGATCCTTCTCATTATCTGCAGCTCTTTCTTGGAAAGGTCGCTCAAAAATTTGTTGTGGCTCAAAGTCTTGATCACTAATTGATTCTAGTAATGCGTGTATCTTATCTTTCTCTTTCGGTGTTGCGTAAATTTCATATTGAATCAAGTTATCTGGTGTTTCTGTTTTGGTAATACTCAACACCGGCTGATCGACTGATACAAAATATCGTTCACGTTCCATTAAAAATTCACTCCTTTAATTGATTGTCTATTTATCTACTTACCCTGATCAACTTGTAACTACACATAAAAAATAAACCAAGCTTCGATAGCCTGGTCTACTTTTCTTCACTAGTGGAACGATCTTTTGTCTTTTCCTTATTTCGTTCCTCTTCCTCTTCATTTTTGATTTCATCTAATGGTAAGTCATCCACTGGCATGACCGTTTGGTCACGCTCTTTTTGTTTTTCCTTATCTTCTTTAAAAGCTTTTGACTTTGAATTACGTTCTCTTAGTACTTGATCTTTTTCTTTGTTATTCAAGGTAATCCCTCCTCTTAATATAACTGGTGATTCCCTCGACTAATTTATATTAAACATACCGAAAAGTGATCTTAACAAAATATTTTTAAAATAATCTGAAAACACACTTGCGTTATCACACACTGTTATAGTACAATGAATTTAACAAAACAAACGGAGGCGATTATAAATGACTTATAAAGAGATGATCACTACAAGAACTGGTATGAAAGAGTGTACAGATTGTGGAAAGATAATTAATCAAATCCAAGAAGCGTACTTCAACCAATGCGAGAAATGTTTAAGACATGCAAGCCATGATTAAGAATCGTTCTGTTATATAACATTATCAAGAAAATCTGACTCAATTTATTGAGTCAGATTTTGCTTTGCACATACATAATCAAGGAGGAAAAGCATGGATATAATAACTGCGGATTTATGTGATGAATACAGAGATCAAGTAAAAATTGCTGAACCTATTTTTACGATTTACGGAGAAAAGAAAGCTTTCTATGGCCCAATTTCTACAGTTAAAGTATATGAAGACAATGTGCTTGTAAAAAAAGCTCTTCAAACCATCCCAGAAGGAAGTGTATTAGTCGTTGATGGCGGAGGATCTACTCGCTGCGCTCTTTTGGGTGATAATTTAGCAGAAATCGCTGTCAAAAGAAAGCTTGCTGGCGTAATCGTATACGGCTGTATCAGGGATAGCGCTGAGATTAACCAGATGAATATTGGTGTTCGGGCACTTGCAACACACCCTCTTAAAAGCATTAAACAAGGCAAAGGACTTGAAAATATTCCTGTTCAATTTGCCGGACTAAGCTTCGAACCTGGTTCTTATCTGTATGCAGATGAAGATGGCATTTTGGTTTCAGACGAACTATTAGTAAATGGGTAGAAATAAGACGGTTCAAGCTTCGTTGCTTGAGCCGTCTTATTTGCTCTATTCAAAAGGGCTAGGAAAAAGATTTCAATGAATGATGTGCTCTATTTCACTGCTGAATATCAAAAAAATCATAAACGTTCATGAGTGATCTTTGGTGGTCTTTTGTTACGTGACTTGCTAAGATTAATTCAAGCATGCATAAGCCAATAATGATTAATACACCTGCTAACATATTTCATCCACTCCTTTATAAGCTAGTACTTAAAAGGTAATGTATGAAACGCGTTACATAGCAAGTACTTTTTTGGAAAGTTATCGAGGGGAGATGACATATGACGACGATTCGCGAAATCGCTAAATTTGCTGGAGTATCTGTAGCTACCGTTTCTAGAGTGTTAAATAATCATCCCTACGTGAGCCAAGAGAAAAAAGCTGCCGTTAGTCATGCAGTTGAAAAATTAAACTATTCCCGTAATTTAAAAGCCATTCAATTATCAAATAAACACTCGAATTTAGTAGGGATTATCCTTCCAAAAATTGACCTCCCGTATTTCAGCAAAATTGTAGAAGGACTTGCTGAAGAAGCCAGAAACCTTCATCTTCAATTAGTACTTATTCAATCAAATTACGATATCGAAAAGGAACGAGAAGCTCTCGAACTTTTAAGAGGACACTTAATGGATGGGATTATCTTCTGCTCACGCGCCATCTCACTTTCTGAGGTGAGAGCCTATCAAGAGTTCGGTCCGATTATCCTTCTAGAGGATACAGACCAAGATGATTTTTATTCTATAAGCATTCCTCATGATCATGCATTTACTTATGGTTTGGATTATCTCTACTCTAAGGGTCACAAAAAAATCGCGATTGCCTTAAATAGAATCGACGGCACCAACAGTAAAAAAAGAATCCAAGCTTATGAAAGTATGATGCAGCGCATTAAAGAACCAATTAGAACGGAATGGATATTTGATCAATGCTTATCGATTGAAGACGGGGCTTCTCTCATGGATAAGTACATGGCGTTAAACGATAAACCTACCGCATTTCTTACGACAAATGACCAAATTGCAGCAGGGGTTTTGTTAGCAGCAGATAAACATCAGTTGAAAATCCCTCAAGACCTGGCTGTTTTAAGCTTTGATAACCAAGAAATTTCAAAAGTTATGGATCTCTCTACAATAAGTATCCCTATCAAAGAAATGGGTCAGTCAGCTATGAGAGCTTTATTTAACATTAGAGAAAACAGCCTCCATGCCTCCAAAAAGCGCGAACTTCCTTTCAAATTAATTGAACGCTTAACCGTATGAAGAGCTTCTCATCAAAATGAGAAGCTCTTCGCTTTATTTATCGGTGTATTTTTTTGTCCGCTCAAGCGATCCATCTTTTCGATAGATCTTTAGCTGAATATTCTTTTTGGCTAACTGTTCGTCCCCATATTCTAACGCTTCCTCTTTCGTATCAAATGTTTTACTTGCCCTATCTGCACCTTTCTTTTTTATCGCCCATTTATCATTTTGATTAATTAATTGATACATTTCATCATTGCTTGCTTTTCCAATTTTCTCTGCTTCATCTATCGCAATAGGTATCGCTCTACCTTCCTCATATCCGTCTTCTACTAATGAATTGGCTACTTCAATAGCTTTTTCTCTCACTTCTTTGTCTAAATTTTTCATGGCATCTGGATAATCATTTGCATTCCAAGGCACCATAACACACTCCCAACTTTAATGATTTTTGTAATTTATATGTACATGTACCCCAGTGCCTCCATATATAATCATGTATAATTCCCCACTAAGAACAAATAGTAGATAAGAAAGGAGTGAGCTTAATGCCACAAAATTTAAAAGATCTTATGTCTACACAAGTATTTTCAGTCTCCCCGGAACAGTCTATTCAAGAAGCTGCTGCTCTTATGAAAGAACACAATATTGGGTCAATCCCTGTTGTGGATAACGGACAAGTAGCAGGAATGCTTACAGACCGAGACATCACTTTACGTTCGACAGCCGAAGGAACATCATCGCATATTCCTGTTCGTGAATGCATGACGAGTACCTTAACTGTAGGAACCTCTACCATGGATGCTCATGAAGCTGCTGCACTGATGGCTCAACACCAAATTCGTCGCCTTCCTGTAGTAGATAATGGCCAATTAGTTGGTATGGTAGCTCTTGGTGACTTAGCTACAGAAAATACTTTGCAGAATGAAGCTGAAGAGGCTTTGTCGGATATCTCTCAAAAGAATGACCTGCACAAGCAATAATATAATCACTAAAAAAGCTGTCTTAAAGGATATAACCTTTAAGACAGCTTTTTAACTAATAAGTTATTGTTTTAGCGCTTGATAAACATTTACAATTCCGTGACCAAAGTGTTGACGGCTTTTACCTGTGCCTAAATCTGCTGTTTGTTGTAGTAAAGTTCGCATCTGTGCTGGGGTCAACTCAGGATTTTCTGCTTTCACTAAACCAAGTGAAGCAGCGACTTTTGGTGCCGCCATACTCGTTCCTATTGCATAGCCATACCCACCAGGCACAGTCGAAAGAGCTCTTGCCTCGATATCTCCACCAGGTCCTGCAAGATTAACATTTCCATAATTAGAATAATAAGCTAATTCATCATGTATAGTAGAAGAAGAAACACTTATAACCCAAGGGATATCAGAAAATGTATCATGTAGAGGACCAGACCATTGCGCCCCTTCTCCAGGAATCGTATACATTTTCTTACCTAGATCAATTGCATCGTTTCCATTAGCACCTACAATCATCATATCTTTACTCTGTGCATATCTAACAGCACGAGAAGCGGAAAGGTGAAGAGTTCTTTGTTGCTCGTTATTCATTAAACTGTAGGTTCCTAAGCTCAAATTGGCTACATCTACGCCATCATCAGCAGCCGTCGTAATTCCAGCCAATATACTTGTCCAATTTCCTACTCGATAAGAAGCCATAGCAAGTTCTGGTCCAACCCCCATTACTCGACCATTTGCAGCAATGGTACCAGCAACATGAGTTCCGTGCATGCCAGAAAAGGAATTGTCTTCTGTATCTGGTATTAATGATTTAGCGAATAAAAGATTGTTCTGGAGATCAGGGTGAGTAGTATCAACTCCAGAATCAATAATCCCTACTAACACATTATGATTACCCACATTAAGTTTCCATGCTTCTCCATCATTCGTTACTCGTTTAATATCCCATTGATATTCTTCATACAAATCTGCTTCACTAGTATTAACTCTCAAGTGATCTAACTCGTACGTTCGCTCTAATTCAACTTCTGGGGAGCGCAGTTCTACATCTTCTGAAACAGCAGCAATTCCAACATGGTTTTGTGCCCATATTTTAAATTCAGGATTTGTAGTACTTACATTTATTACTCCTATTTGTGGAACTTCCTGAATAATGTCTACCCCTAAATCATTCATCTCATCCACTATAGTTTGAGGGATAGTTTGTTGTGAGAATGTAATAATATAGTCTGTCTTTTCTTCAGCTAAGACTCCTGAACCTCCAAAAGCCAATAGCCCCGTTAATGTTAATCCTGCAATCCACTTTTTCATAATATGCCTCCTTAATAGTTTCACTACCTTATAAAGTTTCGTCTCTCTAACTAGTTTCACCTTGTCTTTTTGTAAGATATTTGAAAATAGGTAATAAGACCTTTGAGCCTTATTAGTTCTTTTTCACTCAAACCAACTCTAACAGCAGAGTTAAAAACTCAATTAAAAATAACTCTCTGTGGTACCCTATTTCATTTGATAGGCTGCTCAAGTCTACAATTATTCAAATACACGAAAACACCTTCGAGTTAGTCCTCTAAAGAGGAGTACTATCACGAAGGTGAATTAAATTATATCCATTAATCTGAGTTAGTTTAATACATAGGGGACTTTATTATTTCATACAAGAGCTACTTTCCAGGAGATATTAACCAACAAAAAAGACCAAGTTAACCTTCGTTAGAAGAATAACCTGATCTTTTTCTATATCTTTTTCTATTAGATGGAGCATAACGGGATCGAACCGATGACCTCTTCGCTGCCAGCGAAGCGCTCTCCCAGCTGAGCTAATGCCCCAAGTTAAAATGGTCTTTGCTCTATTATAGCAATATGTTTTAACAAAGCAACTAATTTACATACAAATAAATGATTAAATTTTTTCTAAGTTGGCAATTAGAGTAAGAGCATTAATCTTAAGGAGGGCTTCATTTTTTGTTTACGTTATCAGATATACCAATTTTACTCGTTTCCCTTTTCATCATCCTCCCACTTATTACGATTATCCACCAAGCTGGACATGTGTTTTTTGTGTGGATCTTCGGAGGAAAATTAAAGTTCGTGATTGGTGCAGGGAAACGATTATTTGGCTTTGGCCCTATAGAAGTTAGACGTATCTACTTTTGGCATTCTTTCTTTCAGTTTAAAGAATTAAAAAACGATACAACTCTTAGTCATTTTCTTGTATTTATTGGCGGTTCGCTTTTCAACTTTATAAGCATCCTTATTGTAAATGGGTTAATTCTAATGGATATATTCGCTCCACATATTTTCTATTATAACTTCGTTTATTTCTCAATCTACTATATCTTCTTTGCATTATTCCCTGCTCGTTATTCGAAAGATCATCCAAGTGACATGATGGCAATAATAGATTTGTTAAAATACGGAAAAAGATGCGATCCTTTAGACTGATTTTTACAAATTTTGATTTATTTTGAATTTTTGAGTTTAGATTATTTTCAACTTAGGTAAAGAGGGAGTGTAGCATCACTAAAATTTTTTAGGAGGATGATTTACATGGCTAGTAATAATAATCAAAATAACAGTAAGACAATGAGTTACGAGGAAGCCGGACGTAAGGGCGGAGAAAAAGTTAAGCAAGAGTATGGGAAAGAACACTTTGCTGAAATAGGCCAAAAAGGCGGAGAAAACTCAAATAATCAAAACAATACTACTACTAATAGCAATAGCTCTAACAACAATAACAACAATAACAACAATAACAACAGCAACGGCTCAAATAGCAACAACTCTAACAGCAATAACAACAGCAACAGCTCGAATAGCAACTCCAACAATAATAACAACAGCAATAGCTCAAATAGCAACAACTCTAACAGCAACAGCTCGAATAGCAACAACTCTAACAATAGTAACAACAGCAACAGCTCGAATAGCAACTCCAACAATAATAACAACAGCAATAGCTCAAATAGCAACAACTCTAACAGCAACAGCTCGAATAGCAACAACTCTAACAATAGTAACAACAGCAACAGCTCGAATAGCAACTCTAACAGTAATAACAATAGCAACAGTTCGAATAGTAACAACAGCAACAGCTCGAACAACAACAATTCTAACAACAGTAACAACAGCAACAGCTCGAACAACAACAATTCTAACAACAGTAACAACAGCGATAGCTCGAACAACAACAATTCTAACAACAGTAACAACAGCGATAGCTCGAACAACAACAATTCTAACAACAGCAATAGCTCGAATAGCAACTCTAACAGTAATAACAATAATAACAGCTCGAATAGCAACAACTCTAACAGTAATAACAATAACAACAGCTCGAATAGCAACAACTCTAACAGTAATAACAACAGCAACAGCTCGAATAGCAACAACTCTAACAATAGTAACAACAGCAACAGCTCGAACAACAGCAATAGCTCGAATAGTAACAACTCTACTAACAGCTCTAACTCTAACAACAACTCTAACAACAGCCAATCGATGAGTTATGAAGAAGCAGGGCGCAAAGGCGGAGAAAAAGTTAAGCAAGAGTATGGGAAAGACCATTTTGCAGAGATCGGAAAAAAAGGCGGACAACGTTCTAGCTAATTAAATACCAGACTATCTCCAAAACAAAAAGGGAGCTTTCTAACGAAAGACTCCTTTTTTGTATGCAAATTATTAAAAAATTAAGTCAAGGATCCACCAACCTAATGCTCCTATCACCCCAACTACTAAAGAACTCACTACATTCTCTAACGTGAGTTTTTTTTGCTTGGTTACATCAAAAACAAGCCATCCACAAAAAATAGCGAACCCAAAAATAATTGCTGTTATCATAATTTCTCTCCTCTTCACACATTCCTTTTCATCTTAGCAGAGAAGCGATTGTTTGAACAAGAGACTGGTTATACTGAGTACTATTATTACTTAATCAATGGCGAGGTGTGGATATGTTGGAGTTTGTTGTTTTACGTGCACTTGTCGGACGTATCCCCCTTGTTGCACGCTTAGTTTTTATCGTTTTTCTGTTGGCCACAACGATTGGACTTATCATCCATTTAATCGAACCAACCGTTTTTCCGACTTGGTTTGATGCAATGTGGTGGGCATTAGTGACGGTTTCTACGGTCGGTTATGGTGACTTTGTACCGATGACGACGATTGGAAGGATCTTAGGTATTCTATTAATCTTTTCTGGTGTTGGTTTTATGACGTTATTTGTTACCTCGCTTGCAGCTAAAACAATTTCAAATGTAAATGCATTTCGTGAAGGGGCGTTGACTTATATGGGAGAAGGCCATGTCATTATGATTGGATGGAATGAACGGAGCAGGCATGCTATAGAAAATTTACAAAAGGTGAAGCCAAAGGCCAGTGTAGTTTTAATTGATGAGACATTAAAAGAAATTCCTCAAGGGTTTAAGCATATTCACTTTGTAAGGGGCAATAGTAGTGAAGATGCTACTTTAAAACAAGCAAATGTCGGTCTTGCAAGCAGTGTCTTAATTACTGCTCAGAATCAAGGAAGTGAAATCTCCTCAGATGCACAATCTATTTTATCCACACTCGCTGTCAAATCACAACATCCAGAAGTTTATACGATTGTGGAAATATTAACAACTGAACAAATTGGAAATGCTAAGCGCGCTGGAGCAGATGAAATTATTGAGTCGACTACTTTAACTGGATCGGTCCTCATCAATAGCCTGCTCTATCACCATATGAGTGATGTTCTCGATGATTTACTAACATTTGATGAGAAAAACCAACTAACCTTTCAAGCATTAACAAAGGATCAAATCGGGTTGCCATTCGTAAGGTTATTACAAGGTCTTTATGAGAGTGGACAATTGCTAATAGGAGTAAAACGCAATGAAGACGTTTTACTCCACCCGCCACAGGATATGCAGATGCTAGAGAATGACTTATTAATTGTTATTAACAGACTACATGTTAATACAATAAAGTAAGTTCAAGCTCCTGAATTAGACTTCTCGCAACAGTCATGTACTTTTGATCTACTTTAGCGTCTTTATCCACAGGCTCTGCAAATTGGTTAAAGACACTATTGTAGGTCATAGGAACTAACCCATTCAAAGGGTCTGTATTATCATCTAGTCCTTTTTGGTATTTATGGTTTAACAAAAAAGGTTGTCCTAATGCGACACTCACTCCACGCTGATCTAACTCACCATCAATCGGTTTAAAAGGGATACGGAGAAAGGTATAGCCAACATCTTCATCAATTTTATAATCAAAATAACCATGCTCATAATCCCAATTCCCACCAATACTATAGCCAAGCGGCTTCAATTTCTCTTCTAACGCTTGAAGTTTGAACTCTTTCCCTTCAATAGCAGATTGTAACGCAATCATACTAAACACCCCTTCGCACACAATTTTATACCAATAGTGTGACCCAAAAAGAAAACAATATGACAAGAAAAGCGGAGGGGCTCGTTTAGGTATGAGAACGGTGGAGGTTTGACAATTAGAAGCGCTTTTTGCTTCGTTTGGCAAAGTGAAGCGATCGATGACCTGAGCCCGGAAGCTAGACAAAGAAAAGCGGAAACGACTGCACTGGCATGCGGTAAAATGAGGGGCAAGTGAGCCTCTCATATCTCTTTTGTGCGAAATTATTGAATTACGAGCGAGCTTGGTGGTATTTAGTGCGAATTCCAATGCAATATTTGCGATAGTTGGAAGTTATGTGCTAAATTTTGGTTTTATGTGCTATCGACCATTTATTTCTCTTTATATGTGGGAAACAACTTCTTAACACTCCTTCACCACCTCCATATCCTCAAAATTTCTAGCCCCAAAAAAGGACCATACGACTAAAACGTCGCATGGCCTTTCCGTAAGTTCATATTTATTTTAAACGCTTTTCAAGTTCAGCTTTCTCAACTTCGAATCCTGGTTTTCCAAGTAGTGCAAACATGTTTTTCTTATAAGCTTCAACGCCAGGTTGGTCGAATGGGTTTACTCCAAGTAAATACCCACTAATACCACAAGCTTTCTCAAAGAAATAAATTAAATATCCAAAGTGATACTCATTTAATTCTGGGATGTTCACAATTAAGTTTGGAACTCCACCATCTGTATGAGCAAGCATTGTACCTTCAAAAGCTTTCTTATTTACAAAGTCCATCGTTTCACCAGCAAGGTAATTAAGGCCATCAAGATCGCTATCTGCTTCTTCAATCTTAATTTCTTCACGTACCTTACCTACGTTTAATACCGTTTCAAATAAGTCACGACGACCATCCTGAACGTATTGTCCCATTGAGTGAAGGTCGGTAGAGAAATCAACAGCGGCTGGGAAAATGCCTTTACCATCTTTCCCTTCACTTTCTCCGTATAGTTGTTTCCACCACTCTGATACGTAGTGAAGAGATGGTTCGTAGTTTACCATTAGTTCGATTGTTTTCCCTTTATTATAAAAGGCATTACGAACAGCTGCGTATTGATACGCTTGATTTTCAGCTAAGTTTGGATTAGCTAAATCTTCACTAGCATCCGCTGCACCTTTCATCAATGCTTCGATATCAAGTCCACTTACAGCAATCGGAAGAAGTCCTACAGCTGTTAGGACCGAGAAGCGTCCACCTACATCATCAGGAATAATAAACGACTCATAGCCTTCCTCTGTTGCAAGTGTCTTAAGAGCACCTTTTTCGCGATCAGTGGTTGCATAAATACGACGACGCGCTTCTTCTTTTCCGTATTTCTTCTCTAAGAACTCACGGAAAATACGAAATGCGATAGCTGGCTCAGTTGTTGTACCTGATTTTGAAATCACATTGACTGAGACATCTTTTCCATCAAGTAGTGAAAATAAATCTTTAACGTAGTTTGAAGAGATATTATTCCCTACAAAGAATACTTGTGGTGCTTTGCGTTCTTCTTTTGAAAGAACATTGTAAAAAGAGTGATTAAGGGCTTCGATTGCCGCACGTGCTCCAAGATAAGAACCGCCAATTCCCACAACTAATAACACGTCAGAATCGTTCTTGATTTTATCTGCTGCTGCTTGAATACGTGCAAACTCTTCACGATCATAAGCAGTCGGAAGGTCAATCCATCCTAAAAAATCACTTCCTGCACCCGTCTTATTATGTAGAGCCTCATGTGCTGCAGTCACTGCATCTTGCATGTAATCAATTTCATGTTGTCCAAAAAAAGACAAAGCTTTTAAATAATCAAACTGAATTTTTTCCATGAAGGTAATGCCTCCTTAGTCGTTAACATTCATACCACTATTCACTTTAACCGAATGCACATATAAGAATCAAGTTCAAGAATGAATGTAAGCGGAACCACTTTAAGATTATCGAGAAAACGAAGAAAAAGACGAGAGCTCGCCTTTTTCTTCGTTTACATCATTTATAGTGCAGCAGTTAAAATCTTTTCGACATCTTCTTTATTTAGCTTTTTGAAGTTTCCAAATTCCCCGTTCTCAGCTGCAATTCCAGCCATACGCTCAATTTGTGAGCGATCAATGTCATAGTCAGCTAAGCGATTCGGTGCACCAATTTTTGTCCAGAAGGCAGATAGCTTCTCAATACCTTCAAGTGCAATATCGCGGTCAGATTTCCCTGTAGGATCGACACCAAGTACTCTTGTTGCAAGTTTAACATGACGCTCAATTTTCTCATCAAGGCTATATCGAAGCCAGTGGGGGAAGATAATCGCTAAACCACCTGCATGTGGAATATCATATACCGCTGAAACCGCATGTTCAATGTTATGTGATGCCCAGTCACCACGAAGCCCCATTTGCGTAATGCCATTTAGAGCCATCGTGCCACAATAAAGAATCGTTTCACGGTGCTCGATATTTTGTAGGTCTTCAAGTAATTTCGGAGCTGTTTCCATTACAGTAAGCAAGATGGATTCCATAATGCGATCTTGCAATAGAGTATTTTCTGCATGGTGGAAATAAGCTTCAATGACATGACTCATCATATCAACCATTCCATAGATCGTTTGATCTTCCGGAACAGACAAAGTGTTTTTCGGATCTAAAATAGAGAATGTCGGGAATGAAAATGGGCTACCCCAGCCAACTTTTTGACTTGTATCCCAGTTTGTAATAACAGAGCCAGCATTCATCTCTGAACCAGTTGCCGCTAGCGTTAAAATTGTTCCAAATGGCAAAGCTGATTTAGGAGTATCTTTTTTCGTAATGACATCCCAAATATCACCATCATATTTCGCCCCAACTGCAATCGCTTTTGTTGCGTCAATGACACTTCCTCCACCTACCGCTAAAATAAAGTCAATATCATGTTGTTGGCAAAGTTCAATTCCTTTTTTAACTGTTGTTAAACGAGGGTTCGGTTCAACACCTGCAAGTTCAACCACTTCAGCATTAATTTCTTTCAATTGACCAATTACATGATCATACAGACCATTTCTTTTAATACTTCCACCACCGTAAACAACTAATACACGCTTACCATGACGCGCCACTTCTTTTGCTAACACTTCATTTTGACCTTCACCAAAGATCAACTTCGTCGGGTTCTTAAAAACAAATGGATTCATATGTATCCTCCTTAATTAGTTAGAGATTTACTATTATTATCAACAAACGGTTCCTTTATTGTAAAGCAAAGAGGCTCATCAGCTAAAATAAACCAAAATATAACATCCTCTCCTAACAATAGCCAATGTTATATATGCATAATTGTTAGGGAACAACCTCATTCTAAAAAGGAAGCACACCCTCACATCGATGGTTGTGCAAATCCCTTTAAAATGGAGGTGAATGGTGTGAGTGGTATTCAACGTACAGCGCTTGTCTTAGCGATCATTGGCGCAATTAACTGGGGGCTTATCGGATTCTTCCGTTTTGACCTTGTCGCAGCTATTTTTGGCGGACAAGCAGCAGGCCTATCTCGTTTAATCTATGCCCTAGTTGGTCTTGCTGGTCTTTATTGTATTTCAATTCTGTTTAAGCCTGATGAAGAGCTTGAACGCGTACCAGAAACAGAACGTTAATACATGGCTTTCTTTAGCATCTCAAGTGATTATTCATTTGAGATGCTTATTTAATGGTTTGAAACTATACTTAGTTCTATTCTTTAGCACAGCCTTTTTTTCCTCCTGCAATTCCAGAAAAAAGACAAATAAAAAGCATCCGATTGCCGGATGCTTTTTATGTGAAAATTATTTTTTCGCACGCTTGTTAAGATCAGCTTGAATTTCGTTAGATTGCTTTAACCATTCTTTAAGCTTATCTTCTAGTGTGTTGAAGCCTTGTTGTGGTTTGTTTTGTTGTTGAGGCTTACGTCCGCCACCTTGACCGCCACCAGTGTTACGAGGCTTAGCTGGACGAGCTGGACGCTCAGGAGCTTCTTGAGTAGCACGGATTGAAAGTGAAATTTTACCAGACGCTTCTTCAACGTTCATGATTTTCACTTTAACTTCATCGCCTACAGTAAGAACATCATTAATATCTTTAACGAAACCGTGAGCTACCTCCGAAATGTGTACTAAGCCTTGCTTTTTCTCGTCTAGTGCAACGAAAGCACCGAAAGGCTTGATTCCTGTTACTTTACCTTCTACAATACTGCCTACTTCATAATTTGACATCTACATACATCTCCTAACTATTTATTAACCTTTTAATATTAACATAGGATGTTACTTTACGCAAAAGATCATTTAAAAATATTTTAACTTTTCTTTAGCTTTTCAGTCTATTTTAACAGGTTTGTGTGAATCCGTAAAATAGCCTGTATGATCTACCTTCATTCGCAAACATTTTAACACCCTAAAAGCCACCTCAAATATCTTCCAGGTGGCTTTAGTTTGAGAATTAACGTCTACTGGATTTTGGCTTCACGTCAGTTAGGGAACCTCCTACGACAAAACGCTCTTCAAGTTCTATCCCTAACTCTCTTTTATACTTTTCTACCTTGTATTCATCTTTTCGTTCAATAAACGTTACGACAGTACCTTCTTTCCCAATTCTTCCTGTTCGACCTGCTCTGTGCAGATAACTATCAGGACTTGCAGGTGGGTCCACTTGAATGATATGTGTAACATCGTCGACATCTAGTCCACGTGCAGCTAAATCCGTTGCTACTAAGATGTGGATATCCCCTTTGCGGAACTGGTTTAAAGCCTTTTCGCGCTCTTGTTTCGTACTATCAGAAGAAAGGGAAGCGGCTTTAATTTTACGGTAGACAAGCTTCTCAGTTGTCTCAGCTAATTTTTCAAGCTGATTTACAAACACAATTCCTCTTTCAACCTTTTCAGCATGAATCACTTTGCGAGCCATATCTACACGTTCTCTCGCTTCCACTCGTACGAACAAATGCTTCACATGATCAACTAACAAGCCACCCTCTGCTTCCATTTCTACAGTGAACGGAGCGAATGCAGAAATTTGATCTGCAAAATCTTTAGGCAGTGTTGCCGATACAAATAGAAACTGACGATCTCGTCCAACTCTTTTTGCAATCTCAGTAAACGCCTCCCAAGAAGGTTTCTCACCCATCATTCGATCCGCTTCATCAACTGCTACTACTTTTAAATCATGTAATTTTAACTTTTTCATCTCCACTAGCTCAAGGACACGTCCTGGTGTACCTACTGCAAGCTGTGGCTTTTTCTTCTTCAAACGTTCTAATTGGCGTTTTACATTTGCCCCACCAATAAATGAACCAATTTCAATTGGTGCATTCTCAGTAAGCCCTCGAGCTACTTCAACAATCTGCATAGCAAGCTCTTGAGTGGGAGCAAGGATTAAGGCTTGCAATCCTTTTTCATCTTCATTGATTTTTGCTAATGTAGGCAAAAGAAAAGCAAGTGTTTTCCCTGTTCCTGTTTGTGAGCGAGCGATAATTGATTGTCCCGCTATTGCTTCCGGGATCATTTTAGCTTGAATATCGGTTGGTTCAGTTACACCGATTTTTAATAATGCCTCTTGATAAATGGACGGCAACCCGTCGATTTGAAACGTTCCTGTCATTAGTTAGCCTACTCTCATTAAAAATTATTTTTCTGTTCGTTTTAACTGCTTTATATCTAAATCCGTCATCTTATTTAAATGATTAAGAAATGCTTGTTGGAAAGAACCAATGCCTTCTTCGTTCGTCTCGGCAAATGCACGTTCACTTGCTATTCCATAATAAGCGACCGCATCGACACAAGCTTCTTCGATATCCTTTTTTGATACCGAAACAAATGCTGCAACAACCGCCCCTAATAAGCAGCCTGTCCCAACGACTTTCGTTAACCACGGATGTCCGTTGTAAATGGTATGCACATGATGACCGTCTGTTATGACATCCATTTCACCGGTTACAATCGTTACACACGAAAATTTCTTCGCAGCATGTTTCGCAAGTTCTATCGTATCACCTTCTATGGCTCCGTCAACACCCTTCATAGTCGCTTTCACACCGACGAGAGAAGCGATCTCCCCTGCATTCCCCCTCAAAACGGTGACATCTACTCTATTTAAAAGATCTAAACACACTTCAGTGCGAAAGGAAGTAGCTCCAGCTCCAACAGGATCTAGTACCACGGGAACATGATTTTTATTTGCTGCCTTCCCCGCTAAGATCATTGCTTCTACTTCGTCAGTTGATAAGGTTCCAATGTTTAACAGAAGGCCTCCTGCTATGGCCGCAAGATCAGCTACCTCTTCTTTTGCATAGGCCATTACTGGTGACGCACCTAACGCAAGTAGACCATTTGCTGTAAAATTAGTCACCACAACATTTGTCATACAATGAATAAGCGGGTTCTCTTTTTTTATTTTTCCAAGTAACATTAGTCGACTTCCTTTCGTGCTTTTTCATGTCATTTTTGAAATGTATCTCTTGAGGAAATCTTACCTTTTTTCATTTCTGAAAACAAATTTAATTATTTTATAGAATTGATGTTTAAAATTATATCCATTGGTGATAATGAGTATTACAATCGTATTCCCCCATAATTGAGGCAAGGGCGCCATGCTCTTGCCTCCTTTTTTTGTTTTCGCTATTAAAAATGCACACTTCTAATAACGAAGTGTGCATCCTTACTTAAAATCGCTTCAAAAATCGTCCTATTCTTTCTACCGATTGTTCAAGGTTATCCATCGAGGTTGCATAGGAGCAACGAATATGACCTTCGCCCCCTGAACCAAAAACATGACCTGGGACGACCGCTACCCGTTCTTCCATCAATAATTTTTCAGCGAATTGTTCAGACGATAGACCGGTCTTTTCAATAGATGGGAACGCATAAAACGCACCACCTGGCGTATGACAAGTAAGACCTATTTCAGCAAATGATTTGATAAAGTAGTTTCGACGTTGCTTATAAGACTGCTTCATACGATACACTTCATCCATGCCTGTTTTCAACGCTTCTAGTGCACCGTATTGAGCCATTGTCGGCGCGCACATTAAGCTATACTGATGGATTTTCAGCATGGCACTTAAGAGATCTGGCGGAGCACATACAAACCCAAGACGCCAGCCTGTCATCGCAAATGCTTTTGAAAACCCTGAAATAATAACGGTTCGCTCCTTCATTCCTTCAAGACTTGAAAAACAAACATGCTTTTCATCATAAGTTAACTCTGCGTAGATTTCATCGGAAAAGACAAGAAGGTCGTGGCGTTCTGCTAATTCCGCAATCGCTTTTAGCTCTTCTCTATTCATAGTTGATCCTGTTGGGTTGTTCGGAAAACAGAGCATCATCGCTTTCGTCCGGCTTGTAATGGCAGCTTCTAGTTGTGCGGCGGTTACTTTAAAGTCAGTATCAATGTTCGTCCCTACTGCGATCGGAACGCCTCCTGCCATTGAAACGAGCGGAGCATATGAAACAAAGCTCGGTTCCACAACGATAACCTCATCACCTTCATCAAGGATTGCGCGCATACCGACATCAATCGCTTCACTCGCTCCTACCGTAACCAAAATTTCTGTTTCAGGGTCATAGTCTGCAGCGAATCGCGAGCTCATGTAATGAGCAATCGCTTCTCGTAACTCGATAATTCCAGCGTTTGCAGAATATGCAGTGAATCCACGTTCCATTGAGGAAATACTAGCTTCACGTACATTCCACGGTGTGACGAAATCAGGTTCTCCGACACCAAGCGAAATAATATTATCCATACTGGATGCCAAATCAAAAAAACGTCGAATTCCAGAAGGTTGAATCGATTGAACTTTTTTAGATAAACGTTTGTTTAATTGTTTTGTGGTCATGGCGTCACCACAATTCGGCGATCTGCTTCTCCTTCTCCAAAGACGACCCCATCATGCTTATATTTTTTTAATTGAAAATGAGTAGTTGTTGACAAAACGGATTCCACTGTCGATAATTTCTCTGAGACAAAACGTGCAATCTCTGACATCGTCTGTCCTTCTATAACAACTGATAAGTCATAAGCCCCAGACATCAAATACAATGCCTTCACTTCTGGAAAACGATAAATTCTCTCAGCAACTTGATCAAATCCTACCCCACGTTGAGGTGTGACCTTTACATCGATCATTGCTGTAACACCTTCATTTAGATCAACCTTACTCCAATCAATTACCGCAGAATAACTTAAAATAATGTGATCATCCTCTAGCTTCTGTAGTAATCTCTTTACATCTTCTTCAGTAGCGTCTACCATTTTAGCTAAGGTTGGAATGGAAACGCGTCCATTTCCTTCTATAATTCGTAAAAGTTCAATTGCCTTGCTCTCCATCTCTCTCTATCTCCTTTCGCGAAAAACGCGCATGGATTGTTGTAATTTTGTTTATCATAACATATTAGCTAAATGACGATACGCGTTTCACATAAAATTCTGAATAAATCTACTTTTAAGGGGTGCTATACAATGGAACTTTCAAATTCCTCTAACAAAAATACGGCGTTATTAATTATAGATATGATTAGCGATTTTGAGTTTGAAGATTCAGAGCTTCTCATTAAACATGCTTTGCCTGCTGCTAAAAATATTGCAGCTTTAAAAGAACGAGCACATAAAGCAAATATTCCTGTCATCTATGTAAATGACAATTATGGCAAATGGCAGTCTGACTTCCCTCGCCTTGTTACTCATTGCCTTGATAATGATGTAAAGGGTAGACCTATTGTTGAATTGCTACGTCCCGATGAAGATAATGATTATTTTGTACTGAAACCAAAGTTTTCAGGCTTCTTTGCGACGCCTCTTAACCTATTGTTAGAACACCTTAATGTCGATACGTTAATATTAACAGGAGCAGCAGGAGACATGTGCGTTCAATTCACGGCAAATGACGCCTATATGCATGATTACCGTATCTTTGTACCAAGTGATTGCTCCGCTTCTAACACACCAGAAGCTAATACTAAAGCTCTTCATATGATGAGAGATGTATCCAAGGCGGATATTACACCTTCTGTTGATTTAGATTTACCTTTATAATCAAAAAAGAGTTTGAGTCCTCTGTTGAGAGCTCAAACTCTTTTATTAACCTTCTTGTTTAGAATCCCACTTCTCATTAAAAATCAAGCTCTCTAACTCTCGGCGCTTCTCCCACCCTGATGATTGAAGAATGGGTTTATCTGGATAATGATCTGTATAACCGATCGACAAGAGCGCAAGCGGCTCGATATGCGGTGGAATATTTAAAATATCACGAATATCGTTTTTCTTATAGAAACTGACCCAACCAAGAGCAAGCCCTTCAGCAGTAGCAGCTAGCCACATGTTTTGGATGGCACATGCCGTTGAGAGGATATCCGTCTCTGGGATAGAATTACGTCCTAATACATGAGAGCCACCACGAGTGGGGTCACATGTCACACAAATCGTTACAGGCGCTTGCTTCAATCCTTCAATTTTCAATGATAAAAACTTCTGATGCCGTTCATCTTTATTTTCATAGTGGATTGCTAGGGCACGACGTTCTTTATCAGCTGCCCACGCTAGCTTTTCTTTTACTTCATCACTTTTCACCACGATAAAGTTCCAAGGCTGCATAAAGCCAACGGATGGTCCTTGATGACCTGCTTCAATGATGTTTTGAATTTTTTCTTCTTCTACAGGATTTGTTAAAAATGTCCGGACATCACGACGTGTGGCGATGACTTTATAGATTGCATCTATTTCTTGTTGATTAAACATTTTATAAACCTCCTCCTAATCTCTCATTCTAGTTTATTTATATGTTAGCTAAAGCTATCGATTTCATATTAAATCTTACCACATTCACACCTTTAGTTTGGTACAAATAAAAAAAGCACATGAACTAACAATGGTTAGCTCATATGCTGCACGATTGGACTTTTAATTCATTTGATAAACAATCGCTTCATACGGTTTTAGCTCTAGTTGATCGTCTGTTGGAAGTTCTGCTTCGTAATTACTAATTAGCACTTGTTTAGGATTCATACCTTTTAGACTGAAGCTTGTACTCTCACCGTAAAAATTACATAAAACAAGAAGCTTCTCGCCATCTAGTTCTCGTTCATAAGCAAATACAGCTGGGTGGTCTTCAGCTAGCAAGGTATAGGATCCATATACCATCACATCATGCTGCCTTCTTAGCTTGATTAATTTCTTATAGTAATGAAAAATAGAATTCTCATCTGCTAAAGCATTCTCTACGTTAATCTTTTTATAATTCGGATTCACCTTTATCCACGGGGTACCGGTTGTAAATCCTGCTTCTGAACTTGAATTCCATTGCATCGGGGTCCTCGCGTTATCACGGCTTTTCGCATAGATGGAAGGCATAATGTCATTAGGAACCTTTCCATGTTCCCCTACCATCTCTTGATAGTAATTAAGCGTTTCGATATCACGGTAATCGTCAATTGAGTCAAAATGACAATTTGTCATCCCAATTTCTTCACCCTGATAAATATATGGTGTTCCTTTCATCATATGCAAAAGTGTGGCAAGCATCGTTGCTGATTCACGGTGATATTTACCATCATCACCAAAACGAGACACAATTCGAGGCTGGTCATGGTTACACCAATATAAGCTATTCCACCCGTCATTCTCTAACTCATTTTGCCACTTTGAAAGATTCGCTTTTAAGTCCCGAAGGTCGAGCGTCTTAAGCTCCCACTTACTCTTACCTTTATATTTATCAAGGCCCATATGTTCAAATTGAAAAACCATATCTAGCTCTTGTCTATGTTCTGCTGTATATTTTTTTGCTTCACTTGGTGTCACTTTCGGGCATTCTCCAACGGTCATGATATCGTATTTTGATAACACTTCCTCATTCATTTCACGTAAGTAATCATGCACACCTGGTAAATTAAATTGATACGGTTCAGCCTTTGCATAGCCAGCTTGGAATTCCTCATAAGTTGGTAAAATCTCTTTTTTAGAGATCATATTGATGACGTCCATCCGGAAACCATCTACACCCTTATCCAACCAAAAACACATCATTTCATAAACATCTTTTCGAACCTTCTCGTTTTCCCAGTTGAGATCTGGTTGTTTTTTTGAAAACATATGTAAGAAATACTCGTCTGTCTCCTCATCATATTGCCAAGCAGACCCACCAAAAGAAGCGATCCAGTCAGTTGGAGGTTTACCGTCTTGACCAGGTCTCCAAATATAATAGTCACGATATGCGTTTTCTTTTGACTTTCTTGATTCAATGAACCAATCATGTTCATCTGAAGAATGGTTAACCACCAAGTCCATCACGAGTTTCAACCCTCGTGTATGCATTTCTTCTAACAACTGATCCCAATCAGCCATTGTTCCAAAGTCAGCCATAATCGCTTCGTAATCACTTATATCATAGCCATTATCATCATTTGGTGATTGATAGACCGGTGAGAGCCAAACTACATCAATTCCTAGTTCTGTTAGGTAATCTAATTTAGAAATAATCCCTTGAATATCACCAATACCATCCCCATTACTATCATTAAAACTTCGAGGGTAAATTTGATAGACGACACTCTCTTTCCACCATTGCTTACTCATTACTTCACTCATCCTTTCTCTTTATGCTTTACTGTTTCGCGTAGCTTCACCTCAAAAGGAATCATTATTTTCTCAAATGATATCTCTTCTTGACCAATTTGTCTGAGCAACATATCCGCTCCCTGCCTACCAAGGTCTGTATAAGAATAATGAACACCTGATAGTTTTAACCTAGAAGCTTGGGTGAGCACCGTATCATCTAATCCGAGGACCGATACATCATTTGGAATGTTAAAGCCATGGTCTTGTAGACAATTTAATGCTCCAATTGCCATACCATCATTAACAGCAATGACCGAATCAAACCTCTTTCCTTTTTGAATGATTTTTTCCATCTCATTGTACCCGCTCTCGATCAAGTAATTTCCTTGTCCGATTAACTCACGATCCAATTGAAGCTTTATTTCCCCTAACGCTTCTTCTACACCTGATTTTCTTTCAGCAGAGTTAACAGAGTTCTCTGGGCCACCTAAATAGGCGACAGCTTGATGACCTTGTTCGAGCAACGTTTTAGTAGCTTCTTTTGCAAATCGCTTATTATCAAACGCCACAAATGGGATCTCCTGCTCTTGTGTATCTTGCAGCAACACTACAACTGGTATAGGTAGCTTTTTAATCCATTCAGCGTGTTCTGGCTTAAATTGACGCGTAGCAAATATGATCCCATCTACTCGTTTTAGTCTGAATAACTCAAAGTGTTTTTTTTCTTTCTCAAAGCTTCCTTCAGAACAAGCAATTAATAGGTTATATCCATTTTCATCTAATACTTGATTGACCCCGTTAATCGCTCTAGGCAAACCTTCTCCTGTCAGACTATGAACAATCATTCCGATTAAATGTGTTTTTTTCTCCGCCAATTCTCTGGCTAAAACATTTGGTCTGTAGCCTGTTTCTTCAATAATCGCTTGAATTTTTTTACGAGTGCTTTCTTTGACACGACCTGAGTTATTAAACACTCTTGAAACGGTCGCAATCGAAACACCTGCTTTCTTTGCCACTTCACTAATATTAATATCTTTTTGCAAGTTGAACACCCCACAATGGGCCAATCATCTCATTGATAAATCCCATTTCTTAGCCTGAAACGAAGCTTGTCCGCCTTGTGCAAAAAATTGAATACCCGTACTACAATTTGAAGGGAAGATGCGTGATGTGAATACTTCATCGCCATCATTTATAAACACTTCACAAGAGGATACATCGACAAACAATTGAAAAGTAATGCTCTCCCCATCGTACCCTACTGCCCTCTTAGTACCATACGCAGTACCCACTTCTTTACCAGATTCACTTCGATCAAGTGTTATTTTTTTGGTTAGATGATTATAGTGTACAATTGTTTTTTCATTTTCACTAGATCGGAATTCGATACCAACAACATCACTCGTTCCTACTTCAAACTCTACTTCCAACTCATAAGTAGTACCATAAATGTGAGGGTAACTCTTTCTTTCATTCAATAGTTGGTCTGCCACCTCTTCTTGGTTACTACGTAGGGAGGCTAATTCTCTAACTGGTCTTTGGATCAATTTTTCATCCTTTAATACAAGTTCTCTTGGCAAAGTTAAGCAATGGGCCCATCCATTTTCATCTGTAGGGTAATTCATTTCAGGAAGCCCCATCCACCCGATCATGATTCTTCTACCATCTTTAGAAAGAGTGGTTTGAGGGGCATAAAAGTCAAATCCTCGATCTAATTCTTGAAATGGACCATGGTCAAATTTCTTTGTGGATGTATTTAATGGCGACCCAACGAGATACCCTGATTGATAGATATTATTGTAGAGATCTCCCTCTGCTTCAATCCCTTGAGGAGAAAAAATAAGTATACCTTTCTGATCTAATTCAATGTAATCAGGACATTCCCACATATAACCGAAGGCATCTAGTTTCGTGATTACCTCACCTAGAAACTCCCACTCTTTTAAATCCCTTGATTGATAAAGTAAGACACATCCAATCTTATCTTCTCTCTGTGCACCAATAATCATGTAAAATAGAGAGCCAGTCTTCCACACTTTCGGGTCTCTTACATGCTCAGTATACCCCTTAGGAGGAGAAGAGATGATTGGACATGCAGCTTTCACTAGCTCATTTTCTTTCGTTATTTTCGCCATACATTGGTAGGGATGTCGATGCCATTCCTCATCACGAGTGTTGCCCGTATAAAAAAGGTACAAATCTCCCTGCTCAACAATTCCACTTCCTGAAAAAGCTCCATGACTTTCATAAAATTCATTTGGTTCTATGGCTAACCCTTTATTCTGCCAATTGACCATATCTGTAGACGTTACATGATACCAATGTTTTAAGCCATGGACGGGCCCGTGTGGAAACCACTGATAGAATAAATGATATTCGCCGTTAAAATAAGCAAAACCATTTGGATCATTTAACAAACCTGTTGGTGGTTGAATATGAAAAGACTGCCTCCAAGGACATGCATTTACTTTTTTCTTCAAAAGCATTCTTTCCTTTTCACTCACATCCCGGTATTTACGATATCGTTCTTCCCTTGACCATGTCATAACTTAACCCTCACTCTTTAAGATGTTTAAGCTGCTTTAGCTTCCTTTTTCGCAGCACGTTTTGCTAATACAATCGTCATTGCAAATGAGACGGCAAACGCAATCGCTAATCCAATTAAAAAATGCATCATTGAGTCAGGACGGATGGCAATAACGCCAGGTAATCCGGCTGGCCCCAATGCGATTGATAATACTTTCATTAAAGTTACATAGGCAGAAGATACACCAGCTCCAATAATGGCTGCATAAAATGGGTACCGCAGTTTTAAATTCACTCCAAACATCGCTGGCTCTGTAATACCGAGTAATGCCGAAATACCTGAAGCAGAAGCGATGCTTTTCATTTTTGCATTAGCTGTTACAACAATAACTGCAAGAGCAGCAGCCCCTTGTGCCACATTCGACATGGCTGCAACTGGAAAGACAAAAGATCCACCTGTTCTTGCAATATCAGCTAGTAATTGTGTTTCGACTGCAATGAAACTATGATGCATCCCCGTAATGACAATTGGCGCATACAAAAGACCAAACAATCCACCACCTACGAACCCTGCTGTTTCATATAAAAAGACAAGTCCATCCGTTACTAAATGTCCACTCTGCCTCATCAAGGGACCTACAACTGTAAATGTAAGAACACCCGTGATAAAGATTGTTAATAACGGTGTTAGTAAATTATCTAATGCAGACGGCACAACACGTCTAAAGAATTGTTCAACTTTTGCTAAAATAAAGGCTGCTGCCAATACTGGCAAAACCGTGCCTTGATAACCAATTTTCTCAATTTCAAAACCAAGGATATTCCATACAGGAATCTCTCCATCTACCACTGCACCACCATAGCCCCATCCATTTAATAGATCTGGGTGAACCATGATCATCCCCATTGCTGCACCTAAATATGCATTCCCACCAAATCGTTTGGCTGCAGAAAATCCTATTAATACCGGTAAGAAAACGAAGGCTGCATTCGCAAAAGTATTAACCATGGCTGCTAAGTCAGCAATTTGTGGATAAACATCAATGATTGATTGCCCATCAAAGAATAAATCCTCTGATGTTAATAAATTGTGAATACCCATTAATAAACCCCCAGCCACGATGGCTGGTATAATCGGAACAAAAATATCAGAAAGCATTTTCACAAAACGCTGAATTGGATTCATCTTTTTATTTCCTTCAGCTTTCACTTCATCTTTCGACATCTCTTCAATTCCAGTCAACTGAACAAACTCACGGTGCACATTATTAACAGTACCGGCCCCAATAATAATTTGATATTGACCAGCTGTGGAAAAGGTACCTTTCACTGCATCAATCTCTTCTAGCTTTTTTTCATCAACGAGAGATTCGTCTTTTAATACAAGGCGTAATCTTGTGGCACAATGAGCTGCGGCAGATACATTTTCCTTACCACCAATTGCTTCTAAGATCTCACTTGCAATCTGTTTATAATCCATCTCTTTTTTCATTCCCCTCAAAAATGTAAAGCTTTACATTTTGTTTGATAAAATTAGTGTAAAGCTTTACATTGTATCAGTCAATCTTTTTTTGAATGCGCTCTCACTCCACCCAACACAAAAAAGCATGAGGATTTCCCCCATGCTCTTTTGGTTTAAGCAAACACTTCTCTTAAATTTGCTTTATCTTGTTCTAGCCAATACTCCATTAATTTCTTTGCACCTTTTAAGTCATGAAGTTTCGCTTGTCCACATTGCTTTTCTGTAGCAGCAGGAACTTCTTCTAGCTCTTTTGAGTACTTCATTGTTTTCTCGAGTACATCAATGATTTCATCAACGGATGGTGCTCCGTTCATAATTAAATAAAAACCAGTCTGACACCCCATTGGAGAAAGATCAATGACATCAAAATGATCATAGTCTTCTGCAAACCGACGAATATTAAGGGCAAGTAAATGCTCCATCGTGTGGATCACGTCTGGCTTCATCGCTTGCTTATTAGGCTGAAAAAAACGAATATCGAACTTATTTATTTCGCCATCCGTCCCCACATCATGTTTTCCACAATGACGAACAAAAGGTGCTTTTACAATGGTATGATCTAACTCAAAACTTTCAACAGTTGGCATAACCTATAACTCCTCCTCATTTGCTCCTTTTAGCAATTGACTAAAGTATAACGAATGAGAATGAAGATGTCTAAGGATTTGCGTAAATTTTCTGATTATATCATTCTTCTTTTCTTGGTTTTGTCACGGTTTGTTTGATTGTTAATTGATGATGTGTAACAAACCTCTCTATTTCCTGCTCAAATGAATCCGGCTTAAAACGATGTAGTTTCATTTCTTCACCTTTATTCCCACTCATAATAAAAATGACCTTTGTACCGGCGATAATTTGGTGCACCTTGCTTATCTCTTTAGCTTCGATTTTTTTATGGCGGAGCGTGACTCCGACTACTTTCACCTTCATCGAAAGCGTATCCTCAGAGACTGTTAAGTGATAGCGTGTCGTAAGCGCGGCTAAACTAACTGCCATCCCTACATAAGCCAAGTATTCAGAAGGACCATCAAGGGCATAGGCGTAGGTCATAGCCATAAAAAAGAGAATCGTCCAAAGTAATTTTGGTTCCTGTGCAATATATGTTTTCATTCTTTATCCGTCATTCCTTTGCTATGAACAAACGTCATTACTGCAAATAAGATAAAACTTACAACCAAGACCGTTCCTCCAATAATGTAGAACAATAGCTGAACGATTTCAGGAATAAAATCAGGTTTGATGTAGTAAATGTACATCCCACTTGTTAGTCCAAACGCCCCTATAAAAGCAGTCCATACTTGAACCGTTGCTAACTTAGAGTTCTTTGGAATTGGATAAACACGGTAGAAAATAGCAAAAGCAAATAATGAGAGCCACCCTACCACTAAAATATGAGCATGGATTGCTCTAAGCAACATCGATCCTGCCCCCGCCATATGTGAACCCATAAAGGTACCAATCAACGCATAAATAGCAGAAGTCCTTAGTAAAAATTTCGTACGACTCATTTTTCAAACCCCTTCCCTTTCATTTGTATCCAAGTATTTATTATACATGGTTTTGACTAGGGTTAAGCAGGGGAATAATGAATACTAAGCGAAAATTAATAGAGCAGAGATAACAATGTTAACCCGACTCCTACAAGAAGGGATCCTACTATGAAAAAAAACTCATTTATGAACCAATTTATGGAGCAATTAAAGACAGACCCAATTCCTGACTGGGCAGCAACATTCGCTTATTATTTCATGCTATCCATTTTTCCCCTTCTCATTTTTATGATTGCGCTCCTCCCATATTTTCAATTAAATATCGACCAAGTCTATCAAATCATATATGACTACGTACCAAGTGACTTGGCTGAATTATTTGGTTCAACGATATTAGAAGTCATCAGTCAACCTCAAGGTGGATTACTCTCATTCGGTGTGTTAGCAGCTATGTGGTCTGCTTCAAATGGTATTAATGCACTGATCCGGGCTATTAATAGAGCGTATAACATTGAGGAAACGAGGAACTTCCTATCGTTACGATTGCTATCGGTTTTGCTCACTCTTTGTATGATCTTTGTTGTTGTAACCACCCTGCTTCTCCCTGTATTCGGTAAGCTAATCATTAATGGCATGGAATATTTCTTTGCCGTACCACCTGAAACAGCTGAATTTCTCAATTTGTTACGCTGGATTATCGGGATTGTTTTAATGACACTTGTGCTTATGTTTTTGTATTGGGCAGCACCAAATGTGAAATTGAAGTTTAGACATGTCATAATTGGGGCATTAAGTGCTACTATAGGGTGGCAAATTATTTCTCTTGCTTTTTCTTTTTACGTGACAAACTTCGGGAACTACTCTGCTACTTATGGAAGTTTAGGTGGAGTGATTATTTTGATGCTTTGGTTTTTCCTCACTGGCCTGATCATTATTGTGGGTGGCGAGATCAATGCAACAATCTTTCATCAGAAAAAAGAGGCAAGGATACAGAAATAATAACCATTCACTAAAAACATGTATAAAAATTTCAAAACAGTCAATGCTTGTATCAGATTGGCAGGACGATGAATTTAGAGGAGTTGAGAGAAAATGAATAAAACAGAACTAATTAATGAAGTAGCTGAACGTACGCAGTTATCCAAAAAAGATGCTGGAAATGCAGTAAATGAGGTATTTGACGTCATCTCAGAAACGATGTCAAAAGGTGATACTGTACAATTAATCGGCTTTGGAAACTTCGAAGTCCGCGAGCGTGCTGCAAGAAAAGGCCGCAACCCGCAAACAGGCGAAGAGATTGATATCCCAGCAACTAAAACACCAGCATTTAAAGCTGGTAAACAGCTTAAAGATGCAGTTAAGTAAGCTATATCTCTGAGAAAAAGGCATTAACCATCTTGTGGTTAATGCCTTTTCTAATATCTTAGTTTTCTATTTGGTATGGATTATCGTTGCTGTCTGCTTTTTGATACGTCACATACGTGTTTGCTAAGATATCGTGAATGCTACGCTTATCTTTTCTAAGCCCTACCATGAAAGCAGATACGATATAGGCAATTCCTAGTGTAATGACGTAAACAAAGCCCGCTACAAGTACTCTTAAAAGCATCGTACCAAATCCTACATTACTCCCATCCATTCTCACAATGCGAATTCCGCAGATTCTCTTTCCAATCGTGTAACCATACCATAACACTGGCAGAATCAATAGGTAACCTAATTGTACAATGGTATCAAAGATAAGCTGACCAGTTTCTGAGAAATTTAAAATTGCTGCAATAATTATTCCTACTAACCCAAGCAAAAGACCATCTAAAATCGAAGCACCAAAACGGATCCAAAATCCAGCTGGTTGATTAACCATGAGAAAATCCCCTTTCAAGTCTGTAAATCAAACATTTTCCATTATACCATTTCTCTTCCTACTAGCATAATATAAACCTCTCTGTAAACCATCCATATAAATGACGTTGACAAAGAGTAATGTTCAGATTATTCTATTGTTAACTATATTACAATAAGAGGTGGACATATGTCAGGACGTACTCGTTATTTCAGCACAATTGAACTTGTATTAATTCCAATGTTTGCAGCTTTAATGGCTATTGGAGCCAATGTAACATCTTTTTTAGTAATTGGTGGGGTTCCTATAACCCTCCAAACTTTATTTGCCACTCTAGCCGGTGCCTTACTTGGAAGCAGACGTGGAGCTCTTTCTATGCTTATCTATCTTCTTATTGGACTAGCTGGCTTTCCCGTATTTGCTCAATTCCGTGGTGGCTTAAGCTCACTCGTTAGCCCTACTTTTGGTTTCTTGATCTCATTTATTATTCTTGCTTTTGTAGTTGGTAAGATCATTGAAGCAAGTAGTAAAAAGTCTGTTTCAACCTTTATGATTGCCTGCTTTATTGGCCTTACAATAAACTATGTATTCGGCACAAACTATATGTATTTTGCTTATCAATTCATCGCAGAACTTGATGCGATCACATACCGCATGGCTTGGGCGTGGATGGTTACACCGTTGATTAAAGATATAATTTTCACTATTTTTGCCGCTGTATTAGCTTCAAGGATTTATCATACTGTTAATAAAAATTCCAATCCTCTTCAAAAAAAATTAGCTTCATAAAAGTTAAAACCCCCTCGACCCGAGGGGGTTTTAGCGTCTTATAAGATCATTGCAGCAACCCATCCAAATATGAGAAGCGGAATATTAAAGTGTAAGAAAGTTGGTACACATGTATCCCAAATGTGATTATGTTGCCCATCTGCATTTAAACCAGCTGTTGGTCCAAGCGTACTATCAGAAGCTGGTGCACCGGCATCACCAAGTGCTCCTGCTGTCCCAATTAAAGCAATAATAGCGAGCGGACTAAAGCCAACTGCTAGTCCTAGTGGAACGAATAATGTGGCGATGATTGGTACTGTGGAGAAAGATGAACCAATACCCATCGTAATGAACAAGCCAACGATAAGCATTAGAAGAGCTGCCACTCCCTTACTATCTCCTAAAATACCTGAAACTTGATCGACTAATAATTCAACATGACCTGTTTCACGAATGACAGCAGCAAATCCTGAAGCGGCAAGCATAACGAATCCGATGAAAGCCATCATCTTCATACCGTTTGTTACAACATCATCTGCTTCCTTCCATTTAAGCGCGCCACTCACTAGTAAGATTACAATTCCTGCTAACCCAGCAATAATCATTGAGTCAGAAATGCGTTGTACAACTAGTGTAGCAAGGACTGCTAAAATAGCAGCTGTTATAGACCATGTCGTATAAGGTGTTTGCTCAATCGCTTCTCCAACAATTGGACGATCCTCATAGCTACGACGTTTACGGTAGGTAACAAATACAGCGACGATTAAACCGAGAACAAGCCCTGCTGTAGGAATCGCCATTGCCACTGGAATATCTCCAAGATCAATAGCAAGACCACTTTCAGCCATATTATCGGCAACAATTCCGTGGAAAATAGCACCGAAACCAAATGGTAAGAAAATGTAAGGTGCCGTTAATCCAAATGTAATAATGGTGGCAATCGCTCGACGGTCGACGCCTAATCGATTAAGTACCTTCAAAATCGGCGGAATTAAAATCGGAATAAAAGCAATATGAATTGGAATCACATTTTGAGAGAAGCAAGAAATGATCAGTATAGAAAAGAAAATAAGGACCTTAGATAAGACCTGTTTCTCTGTATCTCCCTCACGACCAACAAATTTTATCACTGTGTTTACCATGACATCTGGCAAACCTGTTCTTGCAATGGCTACAGCAAATGCACCAAGTAATGCATAACTCAATGCGACAGTTGCACTGCCTCCTAAACCATCACTAAACACCGCCACCGTTTGCTCAAGCCCAAGTCCCCCTACAAACCCACCAATTAACGCTCCAATGGTTAAGGCAAGGACTACATGCACACGCACTAAACTTAAAACAAGCATGACGATGACTGCTAATAACACTGCATTCATCGTAATCAACTCCTAATCCTTTATCTAATTAAATCACTAATGAACTAAAACATACGTATACATTATCATTCTACTAATATCGTTGTCAATGCATTTCTTTCATGTGATAAAGCGATAAAGAAAAACACTCAGTCTATTTCCTGAGTGCTGATCATTAATAGCGTAATTTTAATAAAATTTCTCTAATATCTTGGTCTGCCATAACGGTTTCTTTGTACCGTTGAGTGATCTTCGTTAATGCCACATCATGATAGAAAAATTCAGTAAAAAACTTAACCAAAGGTGGCGACTGTGTACGAATGGCTTGCCAGCTTGCTTCTTCAATACCTGCAAATACCATTTCTTTTTGATCAACAATTAAAATTCTACTTCTTTCTAATGTATTATGTTGTTGATCTGGAATTAAGGTAGAAACGGCCTGGATCGAAGTGTGTATTTCTCCAATTGCATGAATGGTTACCTCTACTCCCGCTTCATATTTCTCTTCTAAAGTAGATAGGTAATGTACAAGATCATCCGCCCAACCGGATATATAGATCGATTCCTCAGCCTTCTCAGATAATTCTAAGATTAGAGATTGAATCGATTGATTTTCTTTTAGCATCCAGACTCGATCATCGGTCGTTACTTCCTCCACTTCAATCTTCCGCAACTCCTCAATATTCGATTCAAAGTCCGCTTTTAATTTTTCAATCATTGATTCTAGTGGCAATGCGTTATAAAGCCGCTTTTTTTCTACAGTGGCTTCAAGAACCATACCTTTTTCACTTAAGCGACTCAGCACTTCATATACTTTTGATCGTGGTACACCTGAACGCTTCACAATCGCTGTAGCATCTAGAGGTTGATTCACTGTAATCAGTGACGTGTAAACTTGACTTTCATATTGTGTAAAACCAAATTGTTGGAGCATGATTGATTCCCCTTCTACCTTCATTATGTTTATCATAGCACACTCATATACTTGATTAAATTTGTTCTTGTTTCTTTTCTTTTTTAATGTTACCCTTCTAGTGGTAACTATATAAAGAGGTGTTTTCATGGATAAACGAGTATACTTATTAACGATTGTTTCATTCGTTGTTGGATTAGTAGAATTAATTTTAGGTGGGATTCTCGATTTAGTTGCTTCTGACTTAGGCGTGACGCTCGGCCAAGTCGGAATGCTTATTTCAATCTTCTCGCTTGTGTTTGCAATATTTGGGCCGATCTTATTAACCGCTACTGCAAAAATGGAAAGAAAGAAACTCACGTTAATTGCATTAGTTGTCTTCTTTTTTGCCAACCTGCTCGCCGTATTAAGTACTGGTTATATGATGTTACTTATTGCAAGAGTTATTTCTGCGATGAGTGGAGCTTTATTAATTGCTTTATGTGTTACGATTGCTTCGAATATCGTTACAGAGCAATACCGAGCTCGAGCAATTGGAATTGTTTTTATGGGGATTAGTGCTTCCTTAGTTCTAGGTGTCCCTGCAGGACTGATGTTAGGAAACGCCTTTGGGTGGAGAGCGCCATTTATTATGATTACAGCTTTAGCTGCCTTGTCCTTTATTGGCGTTTACTTCTTAATGGATCGCATCCAACCTAAGCCGGGTATCTCTATTAAGAAACAACTACAAACTTTAAAAAACCGAAAAATCTTATTGATTCAATTAACTTCATTTCTTTTTCTAGCTGGACATTTAACGTTATATGCTTATCTAACGCCATTCTTAAGGATGACGATGGGCATGGATGGCACGTGGATTAGTATCATGTACTTAATCTTTGGAATTGCAGCGATAATTGGAGGTGGTGTCGGTGGTATGCTCTCTGACCGCTACGGTACAAAACCAACGATCGTCGGTGTCATTATCGTATTCGCAATTTCCATTTTCACAATCCCATATACTACGTCCGTCCTTCCACTATTCCTTATTGTGATGGTGATTTGGAGCATGTTAAGCTGGGCAATTACCCCAGCTATTCAAAGCTATTTGATTGAAACAGCTCCTGAGACATCTGATATTCAGCAAAGTCTGAATAACTCAGCTCTTCACTTTGGAATTGCCTTTGGTTCGATGGTCGGCGGAATTGTCATTGAGCAATCGTCAGTCGAAATGAATGCCACTGTTGGAGGCGTGTTTGTTCTCTTTTCGTTAGGTGTTGTTCTGATGTCAATGATGCGAAGAAAAAATAAGGCAGTATCGACGACTGCAGCTTAGGCTAAACCATAAAAAAACGAGCTACCTCCCAGGAGGTAGCTCGCTTCATTTTATAGCTGTAAACTCTTTAGCTTCACTATTCGTTATAAAGCCAAACACATTTATTGATTGGGGTATTAGAGGATGTTTTTGGATAAGCTCTATATTTTTCTTAATAATCTCTTTAATATCCTGCGGCCCAATTAACCACGTTTCGATATTTTTTTCGACAACTTTAATATAATCGAGTGTTTCGATCGTTTTTTCAGTAATCCCCGAATCACTAATTTTCTTTAAAAGATCTTTAGCATTAACAGCATGTTCATGACTAGTTTCCTCACCTATTACATAAATTTCTTTTATATTTTCGTAATAAGCTGCCATTATTATACTCCTAATTATACATCCATAAGGTTGAGAAATTAGACCTCCAAAAGTATTGATGATCATTAAATCTTCAGGCTTTCTCTTAGTTATTAATAGAATGGTTGGATCCAAATCTCCTTGTAGACTAGTGATGACTAACGCTTTTTTTTCTACCACTGTACGTTTCATCTTCATGTTCCTCCTCTTATTGCATGAATTTAGCCATTTCATAATAAATGGGTATTCCGACGATTAAGTTAAATGGGAAAGTAACGCCTAATGCCAAACCTAAATAGATAGAAGGGTTTGCGTTTGGTACAGACGTCTTTAATGCTGCTGGAGCTGCAATATATGAAGCACTTCCTGCTAGTACCCCCATTAAGGTCGCACCTCCTAGAGAAAGGCCTACATAGGTCCCAACCAAAACTCCTAAAGACCCAAACAAAAGTGGTGATAATAATCCAAATAAGAGTAATTTCACTCCATACTTCTTCACTTCAGGGATACGCTCTCCCGCTATTAACCCCATATTTAATAAAAATAAAATTAATACACTACCATATAAATCAATAAATAGGGGTTTCACCATTGGGATAGCCCCTTCGCCAAGTACAAGCCCTATTAATAAACTCCCAATTAACAATAAGATACTCTTTCCAAAGAGGCTTTCTTTAATTACTTCTTTATCTATCCAAGGAGAAGAAGAAATGATTCCCATACTTTGAGAAGGTGAAATACCTGCCAACTGCTTGTTCTTTTCTAGCACCTTAAGTAATATCAAGGATAGCAGGATGGCAGGACTTTCCATTAGAGCAACTAATGCATTCATGAACCCTTCATAAGGTGTGCCAATTTTATCAAGGAAGGACACTGCCGCCCCGTACGTAACAATACTCACAGATCCATAAGTAGCTGCTAAACCAATTGAATTTTCTAAATCTAATTTGATAAAGCGTAAGATTAAAAGGGTAAAAATCGGGATACTAAATCCTAAGAATAAAACCCCTATAATAGGGACAAACACCTCCTCAATCGAATACTTCGAAAGTTCAATCCCTCCTTTAATCCCAATAGCAAGTAATAAATAAATACTTAACGCTTCACTAATTCCTTTTGGGAATTTCAGATCTGATTTACATATAGCTGCTATTATTCCTAAAAGGAAAAAGAGAACTGCTGGTGATAATAAATTCCCGATAATGATTTCAGACATTACATGTTCCTCCTTTCTGACAATAAAAAAACCGACAATTTCAGAATCCATTTTAATGAATTCTAAAAGTTGTCGGTTTATCTTCAGCTACCAAGATAGGCTTCTAAAGATCTCCCATTCCTATAATTCTTTTCCCATCAATTTCTTTTCAAAGTTACCAAAAAGTTTGAAAACCATTACTCTCTCACCTGTAGTTGTACTAATATCGGTATGAAAGCTCTTCACTTGTTCACCAGTGATTTTCAGAATAATTTCCATTAGCCCGTCTTTACCAGACTCAATTAAATGGGCTCTCAATCTTTTTATCGATAACATTCCCTCTTTCGATTCACAAAGGGAATATTCCGCAGGAGTTAATATTCCAAGCAAGTTTACAATAATCATATCTCGCAAAATATCCGTCTTAACTGATACAGATCCTCGACCAAGATAATCTTTCTCCCATTGGGTCAAGGCTTTACTGATTTCTGCTTCAAGACCGCCCTTTGTTTTATTTTCCATAGTCCTCCCCTTTTCCTATAACAAAAAACGGTATATCCCTCAACTAGAATCGCCTCTAGTTAAGAAATATACCGATTTATTTTATTTTTTCCTTCGCTATGTAAGAGTTACTTTTTCACTCAGCCAATAAATTGATTTATTAACTGCCTGCTAAAGTCCCTATCCTATTCGAAGTTAAAAACGAGAAATCTCTCGGCTATTTAATTATTCATATCTTACATTTAATCAATAATCGTGTCAACCTAATTTTCAAAAAACTTATTTAATTTTCCAGCTGACTTTACTCAAGTGTTACAAAAAAATAGCCAATATACACCTTATAAAAATGCCATAAGTGCTCCACCTAATGCTCCTGTTACTACGATGATCCATGGTGGCATCTTATAGTAGACAAGCATCGTAAACAATAGCGCAGCAAAAGCAAAATCGACTGGTGATAAGATCGAGCTTATAAATATAGGTTGATAGAAAGCTGAGATCAAAATTCCAACTACAGCAGCATTTACACCCATTAACGCTCCTCTGACTTGATCATGACGACGCAAGGCATCCCAGAACGGTAGGGCACCTAAAATAAGCAAAAACGCTGGTAAGAAAATCGCAACGGTTGCTAGCAATCCGCCTTGCCAACCGTTCATTACTGCACCAAGATAAGCAGCAAATGTAAACAACGGCCCTGGCACGGCTTGAGCAGCCCCGTACCCTGCGAGGAAGGCTTCTTCGCTTACCCAACCTGTTGGCACGAATTCCCGTTCTAAAAGTGGTAACACAACATGGCCTCCACCAAAGACGAGTGACCCTGCACGGTAAAAACTATCAAACATCGCGACCCAGCCAACAGCAGTAACTTCTCGGAAAATCGGCAACACGATTAATAAACCAAAAAATAGCGTTAAACAGATGGTGGCAAAACGTTTACTGATCGGAAAAGTCATTTTAGCTACATCCACTTCTTGATGATCTTTATAAAGGATAAAGCCAATCAACGCAGCAACTAAAATCACTCCTACTTGAGTAAAAGCTGTTTGCCATAGAAGCGTCCCCATTAATGCAAGAAGGGCAATCGTCTTCCTTTTCACATCGGGAGTCAGATTTTTAGCCATACCTAAGATTGCATGGGCTACGACCACGACAGCCACAATCTTCAAGCCATGAATCCATCCAGCATCTCCAATATCAAAACTTTGTAGAAGCAAAGCAAACAAAATCAGCGCAATAACCGAAGGAAGAGTAAAGCCAATAAAAGAAACGATGCCGCCTATGACCCCAGCCCTCACTACCCCAATCCCAATACCGACCTGACTACTAGCTGGGCCAGGTAAAAATTGAGCAAGTGCAACAAGGTCTGCGTAACTTTTCTCATCCATCCATTTACGCTTTCTGACATATTCCTGATGGAAGTAACCTAAGTGTGCTACAGGACCACCAAAAGAGGTGAAACCTAATTTTGTGGAGATTAGTAATAATTCAAATAATGTTTTAAAATTCCATTGATTTCTCTGACTCATCTTTAACCCCTTCTCATGATCTAGTCAATATAAATGTAACACTATGTAAACCCTGTACTCAACCTTATCACTCACCCTTTATATTCTCTTAATATTGTCTATTTCTTTACTCCTTACCTTGTATCATTGTTTGGCAATAATTTGAGTGATAGGATATTCATATAATTATCTAACAAGTGAAAGGACATCCGAATGATCAAACGTAAACTTCAAGTAGCAAGCCTGACTATTTTTCTAGTGGTCTTAATCGGCTCATCTTACATCACTTCCTGGGAACAATTTAATGGCTTTTTTGAAGCATGGTATTTTGTTTCCTTATTTGCTATTTTAGGCATTCTTTTTTATCTCTTGCCAGTATCCATTCTTGCTGAAATGCTAACACGTCACATGACCAATTCAATAATACGTGGTTTCGTTTCTCTTTTCATTCACGTTGGACTCGTCGCTTTATTCGGACTATGGGATTCCTCTTTAGGATATGTTGCCGTATTTGCCGCTTTAGCCTTTTTTATAGTCGACGAGCTAACGAGGGGCTTTGTGGAGATCATTCTTTTCAAGAAGCTAGTTCTTATTCTAGCTATTTTAGGAGCAACTTCGACTATTAGCTTAATGATCATTGGTTTTCTATCTGTTCATTAATCACGCCCATAAAGAAGAAGCTAGGACATAACGTCCTAGCTTCTTTGCTTGTTACTTATTCATGCTCTGCAATTTCTTCTAAGAGAAGATCAAACATTTCGCGGCCTTCGTCTCCAATGATTTCATCACGGAAGAAGTCACGGATTGGTAATTGAACATCGCGGAACGCTTCACGCTCTTCTTCTGTTAATTCAATAACTTCTGTTGGATTCTCTGTATCATTAACAATTGAATCAAGTAACTCTTCATTTAACTGGTCTTGAATTTCAAATCCACGATCACGCATTTCTTCTACAGTCTCATCTAATGAGCTCCGGATATCTTCAGGTAAATCATTATAGAGACCAGGGTTCATCGTCACCATCGCAACATACGTATTGTGGTTTGAGATCGTCATGTGATCTTGAACTTCATGGAAAGAAGCATCTTCAATGAAGAAGATTGGGTTTTCTTGTCCATCCACTACTCCACGATCAAGTGATACATAAAGCTCCGACCAGCTAAGTGGTGATGGATCTGCACCATAAGCACCATATGTTTCAAGCATTAAAGGAGAGCTTTGAGTACGCATTTTAAAGCCATTAAAGTCGTCTGGTGTACGAAGCTCACGGTTACCCGTCCATTGCATTGCCCCCTCTGACATAAATGCAAGTGGCTTTAAATTTTGCGCTTCGTATAACTCTACTAAATGAGTGTTTAATGCCTCACTCGTATTTAAAATTTCTTGTGTCACTTCTTGATCATCTGGGAACAAGAATTGTAGAGAGAACACTTGACCTTCTGCAACAAGTCCGCCAGTAAAGCCTGGTGAAATAATGCCTAGTTCAAACATTCCTTGTTGGACACCTTCAACTTGGTCAACTTCACTACCAAGTGATCCAAAGTCATATACGTCAATATTTACTTGTCCGTCCGTCTTTTCATTTAATAGCTCAGCGAATTCTTGAGCATATTCATACTGAACTTGCCCCTCAGTTTCCTCAACTACAAAGCGCCAGTCATAAGTTTCTCCATCTGCGCCACCCTCGTCAGAACCTCCATCGTCGTTTCCACATGCTACAAGTCCTAGCGTTAGAGCAGAAGCCATTGCGATTGATAACACATTTCTCTTTTTAAAAAACATCAAATACCCCCTGTTTTTTTGTTCTATTTATGAAAGGATCATCACATAAACCGAAGTAGGAATAGCGATATATCCTCAAATAATATGATCAATACTGAAGCAATTAATAACATGATAATGTATGGCGGTGTTCCACGAATAACATCTAAGTATGACTTATTAAACACAGCACTCGCGGTAAAAATATCGACTCCAAATGGTGGTGTGGCTGAACCTAAGGCTGCTTGGAATACAATAACAACTCCTAAATGAATAGGGTCTACCCCTGCTTGAATAGCAACAGGATAAAAAATTGGAGTCAAAATCAAGATCACAACAATTGGATCAACAAACATACAACCGATAAAGAAGAAGATCGCCACAATCAGTAATACTTGTAAGGCTGTTGGATCAGCAGGAATAAAGGTCTCAGTTAACAGCCTAGGAATCCTAGCATAGGAGATCAACCATGAAAATGCTTGACCTGCGGCTACTAAAATGAAGACCGCTGCCGTCACAAGTCCCGTTGATAAAGCAATCTTTGGAACATCAAAAATCTTAATCGAACGAAAAATTAGAACTTCTAAAATCAACGCATATAATACTGATATTCCAGCTGCTTCGGTTGGACTAAAATAACCGAAATAGATCCCACCGACGATAATAACTGGAAATCCAAGCGGGAACAGGGCACGAACTGTTGTTTTCCCTCGCTCTTTCCAACTCAATTTTTCACCTAGTGGAATATTGAAGATTCGTGCATGGATGTAGCTATAAATCGCAAACATCATGAAGATTAAAATACCAGGACCTATACCTGCGATAAATAGATCCCCGACAGATACGTTAGGTGCTGCTAATGCGTAAATAATCATGCCAATACTTGGCGGAATCAGCAGTGCAACATCACTTGCATTAATGATTAAAGCAATCGCACTTGAATCTTTGTAACCTACTGACAATAGGCGCTTTCTCATTGGTTTACCAATTGCTACTACCGTTGCTTGGGTAGAACCTGAAATGGACCCAAACAATGTACAAGCTGCGGCAGTTGTAATGGCATAACCTCCGCGAACATGACCCACAAACGAGCCCACAAAATCTAATAGCCGTTTCGATGTTTTTCCTGTTGACATAATGTCAGCTGCAAAGATAAACAACGGAACCGCTAATAGCACATAAGACGAGATTCCCTCCATCATTTGTTGAACTAAAAAAATAGGATCAACATTTGGCAGGAAAAAGATGATGACGACAACTGAAGCTGCAAGCATAGGGATCATCATTGGAAACCCAAGAGCTAATAAGACAATCATCACCGTTAACATTGTTGCTACCATGGCTTTTCCTCACAATCTATTTGTATTGATTACGAGTAATCTTTTTTATCTTGAGCTAGATAGACTTCTTTTTCTTTAATATTGATCCACATATTACGTAAAAATTGAATACCGCCTAATGCAAATCCAATCGGCAGGAAAATCGCCATCAAATAAACAGGCATTTGCATTGAAGTCGTAACTCGACCTGTAGCATGTACAGATAAGAAGTACCCGTATGAATAATAAGCTAAGATAAAAAGGATCACTGCTGTGACAGCTGGAATGAAGATGGCTAAACCTTTTCTGATGGGGTATGGTGCTAAATCAAAAAATGCAGACATGCTAATATGTCGGCCCTTTCTAGCAGCATAACTAATCCCAACAAACGTGGCGATTATAACAGCCATTTGGCTCACTTCATTGGCAAACGACCAACTACTTCCCATTATTGAACGACTTAACACATTTCCTACAACCATAACGGCAATGATAATGATGGAATAACTTAAAATGTATTCCTCTAGCTTCATCAACCCGTAATCAATTTTTCGGATGACGTTCAAGCACACATCCACTCCCCTCTGAAATCATTTGTAAAACCTTGAAAAAGAATAAAAAAGAATCACTTACTAAAAATCATACTGGAAACAACTTTCCATCACAAACGTGATATCGGCTTATATTCCTTGTTAAGAGAGTCTGAGATAGGATGAGGAAAGATAAACCATACGAGCTGTCTATATACTAAGCACATCGCCGAAATATTCGGATATTCAGTCATTGACCAAGTAAATTAGACCCATACATTTACATAGTGATGCAATATTTCATGAGATTAGTAGCAGATTAGCACATCAATACAAAAAGAGCATCCCTCATTTAGAAGGATGCTCAACTACTATTATTCTGTTTCCACTTCACGATTGAGCGCAAGCTGAGCAAGGGTACGAGCCATGACTCCTGTTCCCCCTAATGGGCAAAGGTTATGAGGCTTTGCGTTCCAAGCAGTGCCAGCAATATCTAGATGAACCCAAGGTGTTTCCCCTGCGAATTCTCCGATAAATAAGCCAGCTGTAATACTCCCTGCTAAGCGTCCTGGAGCATTGTTTAAATCTGCCACATCACTTGTTTTCAGCATATCACGATATGGTTTATAGTTTGGTAGGCGCCAAATCCACTCGCCTGTTTCAACGGAAGCTTCAAGTAACTCCTCCATCAAACTTTCATTATTTGTAATCGCACCTGTTGTACAGTCACCTAAAGCGATTAAAACTGCACCAGTTAGTGTCGCTACATCCACTAAACTTGTTGCTCCTAATTGTTTAGCATAAGCCACTCCATCAGCTAAAATAAGACGACCTTCCGCATCCGTATTACGTACTTCAATCGTCTTTCCATCCATTGCGCGTATCACATCACCTGGTTTAAGGGCCGAACCATTTAACATATTTTCTGAGGACGGAATGACCGCAAGTACATTTACATCTGGCTTGATTTCTCCAATGATGTCCATCGCACCAAGGACCGCAGCAGCGCCCCCCATATCCATTTTCATCTGATGCATATTCTCACGTGGTTTAATCGAGATCCCACCTGAATCAAATGTTAAGCCTTTGCCGATAAACCCTAACACATCATCCCAAATTTCTTTAGGTTGGTATTTTAAGACAATCATCTTAGGAGGCTCGTCACTCCCTGCTGCAACAGCTAGAAGGGCTCCCATCCCAAGTTTCTCCATGTCTTCTTTTTCAAGCACATCAATCTCAAAGCCATGCTTATCAGCAAGTTCTTTTGCCTCTTTAGCAAGTTCAGTTGGTGTTAATAAGTTCCCTGGTGTGTTAATTAGTGCACGAGCACGATTTGCCCCTTTACCATAAGTGTAGCCACATGTAGCCGCTTCCACTAATGCATCAGTTTTGTCCTCTGTGTAAAAAGTGACTTCTTCTAACTCAATATCGACTTGATTCGTTTTTTCTTTGTAATCGGCTACTTTATATGTACTAAGAGCAAGTGATTCTCCTGCTAAAACGGCAAGATCTTCTATATGTGCAGCTTCAGATTGAAAGCTATCTAGACCGAAAGCAAGTGTTTTAGCGCGTTCTTCTGTTGCTTTTTTCCCTATAGCTCCAAATACTTCTCGTAAAGCTTCTGCATCTAACTCATTCTCCTTACCAAGTCCAATTACATAAATAACTTCGGTCTCCATTTGACCAAGCGTATAAATAGGTGTAATGGCTCCCCGCTTCGTTTGAAGTCGGCCGTTCTTCTTTAAAGTAGAAAGCTGTTCCCGAAGTAGCTCATTTACTTTCTTAGCTGTTCCCCCTAAAGGCTTCTTCTCAAAAACGCCTATAGCAATAATATCGTGCTTTGATTCGCTAAGTAATGAAGTGTTCACTTTAAACATGTCACACTCTCCTCTAATTTTTTAAAAATGAATCGCTTTCTCTAGTATACATGATCCTCATACTATTTCGATATCCGAAGCATAACTTTCTATGTTCAGTAAGCAAAGAATTGGGTATAGTATGATATAATAAAATTCACTTATAGTTAAGATTTTGCACGGTTTAATTCTTTTTGATGTTCGTGCTGATATAGAAAGGAAGTACATATTTATGGAGATTTTTCACAATTTTCCGCTTTGGGCAGCGCTATTTGCCATTTTCTTTGCTCAATTCATTAAGATTCCACTCGCATTCCTCCCAACTAGGAAGTTTGATTGGACTTTGTTTACGAGTACTGGAGGAATGCCAAGTTCTCATTCAGCAGCCGTAACGGCTCTTTCCACTGCTGTAGCAATAGAGCACGGAATGGATTCTACTATTTTTGCTGTATGTGCTGTTTTCGGTATCATAGTAATGTTTGATGCGACTGGTGTTCGCAGGCACGCAGGTTATCACGCCACAGTATTAAACCAACTTGTGACGGATTTTAATAAATTGGTATCAGAAGTAAAATCGTGGCCTAAAAAAGAAGAGATTGAAAAGCGTAAAGAATTAAAAGAGCTTCTAGGGCATCAGCCAATTGAAGTTTTCTTCGGTGGATTATTGGGGATTGCCTTAACGTTAATCCTTCACGCAATCATTCACTAAGCATATAAAACAAAGAGCCTTTTCTAAATAAGAAGGCTCTTTGCCATATTTAGGAGGGTTCGTCATGCGTATCGTTTCAATATGTCCAAGTAATACGGAACTTATCGCTTATTTAGGTTTAATGGACCAACTAGTAGGGGTGGATGATTTTTCAGATTGGCCAGAGCAAGTTCACACTCTCCCGAAACTTGGACCTGACCTATCCATCAATATGGATAAGCTTGAATCTCTTGAACCTGATCTCGTTCTTGCCTCACTCAGTGTGCCTGGTATGGAGAAAAACATTGAAGAACTAGAGCGCCGGGGAATTCCTCATGTCGTCTACAATCCTCAATCATTAGCAGAGATTGCAGAGGATTTGCTCGATCTAGGTCAACGAACTGGACAAGAGGCATTGGCAGAACATCTCGTTTCTACTTACCGCACAATGATTGAGCACTACAAAAAAATTGCTGCTTCTACTTTAACACAACGTCTCTATTGGGAGTGGTGGCCTAAACCTGTCTTTACTCCAGGTCAAGTCAATTGGCTTACTGAGATTAGTGCTTTAGCTGGCGGAGAAAATGTTTTTATCGACAAACCACAAGCAAGTATTCAAACAGATTGGGATGATGTGTATAACCGAAATCCAGACCATATTTGTCTTGCTTGGGTCGGCGTTCAAACCAAAAAGGTAAAACCTGAACTTTTGTTAAAACGGCCTAACTGGTCAGAGTTATCCGCGATAAAAGAGAATCGAGTGCACGTCCTTGAAGAACCTCTCTATTGTCGTCCATCACCACGATTGTTGCTTGGCCTCAAGAAGCTAGCAGCGATTCTTCATCCCGAACATTTCCCAACTGACGACGGTGTAGATCCGCTCTTAAAAAGGGCTTAATCACAATAAAACCCTCGTAGCTACTTAAGCTACGAGGGTTTTATTATTCATATGATTTTTCATTTCGAAATACTTGAACCGCTTCATCTTCATTTAAACTCATAAATTCTTCAGGAGTAAGCTTACCATCGCCTCGCTCGATCACATACACATCTATTTCTTGCTTGCCCCACTTATTAAATACTTCATCGACTGTTTCATAGTATAAATCAATGATGTGGCCTTTGATCGCTGAACCTGTATCAGCTACCACCCCATATCCATAACCTGGAATAAAAAGGACTGTGCCAATCGGAAAAACAGTTGGATCCGCAGCAATAGTAGAATACAAATCCCTATGTACCTCTACCCCAGAATAGGTAATCCCATATCCAGGGTGTCCTGGATTTTTACCCGTCGACTCATAGCCTGCTGTATATCCAGTAGCAACAACTCGCTCAGAAGGGTAAAGAGACCAATCGATCGCTTCTTCTAGCGAAACTGGCTCTGCTTTTACTGCCTCTATTGACATTGCTTGCTCTTCTCTTTGCATTGTCGGAATGGCCCGTTTAAATAAGGTCATCCTCTTTTCAACATGCTGAATGGCTGTTCTCTTTAACTCCTGTGTGCCATAAGTCGCTTGCTCAGAGACCCACCGTCCCAATTCAGCTGCTCCTACACCTGAGAATGTCTGAAACGTAGTTAGGAGTGCTGTGAAAAATAGAGTCGTCATCATAAGCCTACGAGCAATTTGCTTCCACGTATTCATAATCTCCTCCTCTCTTTGAGTCATCTTGTCCCAAAGAGAGAAAACTTATTCATATTTACTGTTATTATTAGATTCGTTTAGCCAATTCTCTCATGCAATTTCACTCTTTTATTTGAAACTGTTTCATCTGCGCATCAAGATTTTGACTAATATTAGCTAACTTTTCAACGGTATGTGTTATTTCCTCAGTTGAGCGTAATTGCTCATGAGTCGTTGCTGAAATTTCTTCACTACCTGCTGCTGTTTCTTCTGTAAGGGCACTTATACTTTCAACGATTTCAAGAACCTGCTGAGCTTTTACCTTTGTATCCTTTGTTGACTCTTGTAAACTATTTAATTGTGTGAAAACCTCTATTGCTCCTTGCTCAATCGTTTTAAAAACGGTGCTTGTTGCTTCCATGACCTCAACTTGCCTGTTTTGCAAGACCTCACCTTCTTTTACAGCAGTATGCGCATCATGCATCTGTTGACTTACAGCATTTGTAGTCACAAAGATTTTTTTAGTAGTATTAGCTGATTGTTCAGCTAATTTCCTTACTTCATCTGCTACTACTGCAAAGCCTCTACCTGCCTCACCAGCTCTAGCTGCTTCTATTGCTGCATTTAAAGCTAGAAGATTGGTTTGAGCAGAAATGTCTGAAACTAATTTAGCCATTTCTTCAATTGATTTGATATGTTCGCTGAGTGAATCTACAGAGGCAACCATTTGACCTGTTGCTGCTTTATTTTGTTCGGAGATCTCCCGCTGCTGTTTTATCGAATGCTCCCCTTCTTTCACCGAAGAGACCACCTGTTCACCAAATAAGCTCGTCGCTTTTACAGCTTCCACATTCTGATCAAATGCCTTATCAATTCCTTCTATATAAACAACCGCTTCTTGAAGGTTTTCTGAGACCTTCGTTGCTCCACCTGCCATTTCTTCAGTCGAAGTCATGACTTGCTTGCTTGTTTCGACTAAATGCAGCGTGTCTGAATTAACTCTTTGACCGTAAGTCATGACCTCACTACTTGTATGACGAAGAGAAGTTATTAATTCTTTTAATTGCACCACCATTTGTGAGAATGATTGAGTCAAGCGACCGATCTCATCATCTGTTTTAGATGTAGGTAATTCTGTCATTAAATTTCCTCGCGCCACTTGCTCAGCATGGTGAGATATAAGGTGTAAAGGTGAGGTAATAGATCTTCTTGTCCAAATGCTAATAATAATAGAGGCTATTAATAAAATAAAAGCACTACCCACCGTTGTTAAAATAAGTTTCTGCATAGCTGATTGTGATTCACTCATCAACTCCTGATAATGAGCACTGGTAAGGTTATTTACCATATATAAATCATTTAAAACTCCTAATGAACGGACGGATTGTCGCATGACTTCAGTAGCGTCCGCTGCTTCTAGAGCAAAGCTAGCCTCATTGGATAATAAATTAAACTTCAGCTTAGCTGACTCGAAAGTAGACTGACTTGGATCACCAATCAACCTTGCTTCAAGCTCTTTAAAGCGTTCATCAATCATGTCAAGATGAAGCAAAGCTGCCTCGCGATTTTGAGCCGTTTGGCTGTAGGCATAATGGTTTAAGCTTTGTTGCCCAGTCACCACAGCAGCATCTAAACGCTGGACTCCAATTAATACATGAGCATAATCGCGGTTGGTTGATTGAAGAGAAAGCATGCTTAAAATAATATATAAAATCAATAGTAAAGAAAGCCCCAATATGGTGACGTTTGGAAGGAGCAATTTATGCTTTAGCTTCATTCATTCGCCCCCCTTTCTTGGAATACCTCAATGTCCCCTGATACGATAGCTTCTTTTATTTGTTCCATTTCTTGAAGGTACCTTTCCTCATCAACTAATCTAATTGGTGCCAAGCCAACACCATTTTCAACTAACCCTAGAATGACCTCGTTACTTAGTTCATCCCTTAAATATGAGTCAACTGTTTGATAAACCGCTTCATCGATATACTTCATCATGGATGTCATAACGGAATCTTCAGCTATAAAATATTGATCAGAGTCTACTCCAATACTTTTAACCGTTTCTTTTTGAGCTTTCTGTAGGACACCTACTCCTGTTAATCCAGCTGCAGCATACAACACATCCGCCTCTTGTGCGATCAATTCCCCAGCAATTGCCGCACCAAGCTCCGGATTGCCAAAATCATCTGCATACTCGATGATAACGTTTATCTCGCTATCAATATACGTCGCTCCTTGTAGAAAACCCGCAGCAAATTTATTAATTAAAGGTACATCTGCCCCACCGACAAATCCAATTGTTCCATTCTCTGAAGCAATGGCCGCTGCGGCTCCAGCAAGAAAACTTCCTTCATGTTCCTTAAATGAAACCGATGCTATATTAGCTAACTCCGAGTTGTCATCTATTAGAACAAATTGCTGTTCAGGATACTGTTGCGCTTTTTCCTCAAGAGCCTCTTTTACCATAAACCCTAAGCCAATAATGATACTATGTTCTTGTTCAATCAGTTCCTCAAGACCTTGATCATAAGAACCGGATTGTTCTAGTTCACGATAATCAAAAGTAACTCCTAACGTGTCTCGTGCACGAATTAAACCATTAAAAGCGGAATCACTAAACGATTGATCTCCAAGTCCGACGTCTGACAACATAATTCCAATGCTAATGTGACTCTCTTCATTTTGTGTACCTTCAATTTCACAACCACTTACGATACTGAATAAAACAATCATTATGAATCCTCTAACGAAATGACCTTTCACTATTCACCCTCCACACTACTATACGACTAGTTTTTTATACCTATAAACTTTATCATAATATCGGTTAAGAAGAACCTTCTTTTTACTCGTATATAATACTAGGAATATTCAGTTTTAAGCGACAAAAAAGCCTTCCTTTAATCAAGGAAGACTTTAACTTAAAACATTTGATAGCCTCGTACACGAAGCATCTTAATGACAATTCCAGCAATGATTGCCCCTGCAAATCCACTTAATAAGATCAAAATATCAACAAGCTTCAAGGCTATAAACGTTTGACCAAGCTCAGTAAATGACGCTGCTGGTGAAATAAAGTAATCAAAGAATCCTACGCTATCAATGATTAAAATGACAATAACTGGATAGGCTACCGCCATAATCCATGTTGATCGCAATACCATATTTAATAAAAAGCCAATTCCAAAAAACAAAATAAGGAACAGCACCATAGAAATTAATAATTGTGGTAAGCTCACTACTTGCACCCCCGTATCATAGTTAGTTTACTGAATACTAGGGGCGACCGTCAACTCTACTTCTCTTATTCTTTGTGGCAATCTCCGCACAACTTTCTAAATAATCCTCCTTGAAATAACACATACTTGTAGCGAGTCATTCCTAAAAAGGATGTGAAAAATGTGGAGCTCACAAAAGAACTTCTAATTTTACTAACAAGGATTTTAACGATTATTCCGTTGATGTTGTTTATTACTTTAAAAATGGGAAGGCGTTCGATTGCTGAATTACCTGTATTCGACTTTCTTATTATTATTACATTAGGAGCTGTCGTTGGAGCTGATTTAGCTGATCCGAATATTGGTCATCTACATACAGCTGTAGCAGTGGTTTTGATTGGTCTTTTTCAAATGGGTGTCGCTACGTTTAAGCTCACTAATCGTGCATTTGGTAAGCTGATTACGTTTGAACCGACTATCGTAATTCATAACGGTATCTTCTTAAAAGAGAATTTGAAACAGATCAGGTATTCCATTGATAATGTATTAATGATGCTTAGAGAAAGTGAGGTTTTTGATGTAGAGGATGTTGAATTAGCTATAGTGGAGGCAAACGGAAACTTAACCGTTCATAAAAAACCTGCGAAAATGCCAATTACACGCCAAGATATGAAAGTGATCAACCCCTCATCAGGCCTTGCTTTTCCTGTCATCATAGATGGTCATCTGTATAAAGATGTACTTGAACACCTTGGTATAAGTGAGGATTGGTTGCACAGTCAGTTAGATACACTAGGTGTAGCTCGGATTGACACAATCTTTTTTGCATCGATAAACGAACATAAGCAATTGCATGTCTCAATGAAAAATGTTCAACTATCCTTTCTTCAATCCATCCCTCCTATTTATCACTAAAAGAAGCAGACACTATTTGTCTGCTTCTCGTCATACATTATTTCTTTTTATGGCTCTTTCCGTGTCCCCCACAGTAATCACAGGTTTCGCTTCCACCTAATAAAAGTTGAAAGTAGCCTACTCCGTTACAATAAGGACATGTTCCGTTCTCTGTATACTTTAATGAGCGTTTCATTCTCCTACACCCCTTTGTCATCTTTAAAAGATTGTTTATTTATATTATCAGAATATTTATATAATTAAAACTCCACTTTAAGAACTTATTCATTCATGTAAGCGCAATCAAAATATTTTATCTCCTTTTTTCTCATTCTGTAGTATTATTCCTCTTTTTTTCAAATATAAAAAAACAAGTGCACATCTTGGATGTACACTTGTTTCAGTTCGTTATGACTTACAAAGGGTTTTTCCCTTTTTTAAGTACTAGTGCTGGACCACCTAATAAGAACAGGTAACGGTTGTCGATCATTTTCTTCATGAAGTTAGCTTGAGCACCAAATAATTTACGTGTTCCAACTACACCAATTGCTTCTTTACCGCCAAGTGAGGCAACAGTACCCTTAATGTCAGGTGTAAACGTCTTAAGTGAAGCTCCACCTTTCATTAGAAGCTTAATGTTTTCTGCACATACTTCAGCCATTTGCATCGCAATTTGAGCTGTTGGTGGGTATGGACGGTTAATTTCTTCATTGATAAGAAGCGCACAGTCACCAATGATGAAGATGTCCTCATGTCCAGGGGCACGAAGATCTGGATTAACTTTAATACGACCACGCATTGCTTCAAAACCAGATTTTTCAATGATCGAGCTACCACGTACACCAGTCGCCCAAACAACAGTCTCAGCTTTGATTTCATCTCCACTTGCAAGCGTTACGCCAGTTTCTGTCACTTCTTTAATAGGGCAGTTGATTTTGAATTCAACGCCACGTGATTCAAGAAGATTCATCGCATACTCAACAAGCTCAGGATCAAAACCAGGTAGAGCTGTTGGAGCTGCTTCAATGACGTACATTTTTACTTTCTCACGTGGAATATCATAATGGCTGCAAAGTTCTGGCAGGCGCTCTGAAAGCTCACCAATGAACTCAATTCCTGTGAATCCAGCACCCGCGACAATGAATGTTAATAACTCGTCACGCTTGTCTACTGTGTTATTGTATTTAGCAAACATATACTCGATATGTTCTTTTACTTCACGTGCACCATTCACTGTCCATTTGCTAAATGCGTGCTCATGTACACCAGGAACACCAAATGTTTCAGCCTCAGAACCTAAACCTACAACAAGGTAATCAAAATCAATTACGCTATTTTCAAGAATGACTTTCTTCTCTTCACGCTTAATTTCTACTACTGAATCTTTAATGAAATTGATCTTGTTAAGATCTAGTACATTTTTAATTTCCATACGCGTACGTTCTGGTGAAAGCGTACCTGCAGCTGGCTCATGTAACCACGTTGTTTGGTAATGGTAATCATGCTTATTCACCAATGTAATATTGGCCTCATTATGCCCTAATTGTTTTGTCAAACGAGTCGCTGTAATCATTCCACCGTAACCAGCACCCAAAATGACGATATTTGGCTTTTTCAAACTCATCACTTCCATTTTCTTATTTTTTACTTACTATCATTATACGTTAAACGCTGACATTGTGATTATTTTCACGAACTAAACTATAAAAAACGAATAAATAAAAGTAAGAATGTCGCAAAATATTCACAAATACATTTCTATCATATTGGTTTTTTCGCCAATTTTCAACTGCCTTTTTACCTTTTCTTAGTTTTTCCATAAAATAAGAAAGCGTTTTATCCATATCCTATAAACTGTGCGATTCTTTAGAAATTATTCACCCCCTACATCACGCAACGATCCTTTCTTTTTATAGGTGAATATGCATATAATGGGGTTGAGACTACAAACTTTTTCGGGGGTGGCAATTGAAATGACAAATGAAGAAAATATGTACGATATTACAATAATCGGTGGTGGACCTACTGGTCTTTTTGCTGCTTTTTATGCAGGAATGAGACAAGCAAAAGTGAAAATCATAGAAAGTATGCCTCAATTAGGTGGACAATTATCTGCCCTTTATCCGGAAAAGTATATCTATGATGTAGCCGGATTCCCAAAAGTTAAAGCACAAGATTTAGTAGATGGGTTAGCTAAACAGGCAGAACAATTTAATCCTACCATTGTCTTAGAACAATCTGTAACAAATGTAGACAAACAAGAGGATGAGACGTTTACGATTGTCACTGATAAGGAAACTCATTACTCAAAAGCCATTATTATCACTGCTGGAGTTGGGGCATTCCAACCTCGTCGCCTAGAAGTAGAGGGCGCTACTCAATATGAAGGTAAAAATCTTCACTACTTTATTAATGATTTAAGCAGCTTCACAGGTAAGCGTGTACTCGTGTGTGGTGGTGGTGATTCAGCACTTGACTGGTCATTAATGCTTGAACCTTTAGCAAAAGAAGTGACTCTTATTCACCGTCGCGATAAATTCCGTGCGCATGAGCATAGCGTAGGACTCCTTCATCAATCCGAAGTAAATGTAATGACTCCTTTTGAAATTAAGGAATTGCATGGTGATGGTGAAGCCATTAACAAAGTGACCCTGCAAGAAATTAAAGGAGAACGGGTAGAAACACTAGAGGTTGATGCAGTCATTGTTAACTTTGGCTTTGTTTCTTCACTAGGTCCAATTAAACAATGGGGTCTTGAAATTGAGAAGAATTCTATTGTTGTGAATTCAAAAATGGAGACAAACATTAAAGGGATCTACTCTGCAGGAGATGTTTGTACATATGATGGAAAAGTTAAGTTAATTGCAACAGGATTTGGCGAGGCTCCTACAGCGGTCAATAATGCTAAAGCCTATATCGACCCGAACGCTAAGCTACACCCAGGACACAGTACAAGCTTATTTTAATAAGAAAAAGCCTTAGCGATATCCGCTAAGGCTTTTTCTTATTTACCACTCATGTATTGCTATAATTACTGTCCCGCTTATTTTATAGTAACCTTTGATTTATTCTATCTCTAACTCCTTTCTATTTATCCCTCTAAAATATAACCATGACTTCATTCCAAATTTACAATAAAAACACAGTCAATACATAATCTATTAACACTTTTCTGGTAAATTTTTGATAGAGATACTTCCCAACATATACTTCCCAAAAAGGAGGTTTAATAAGTTAAATCATTTAAAATTCGACTTAGTTTTGACACTTAAGGAATTTAGAAGCCCTCTATGAAGTTTATAGAGGATAGTCTAATGAAAATTAAAGAAAAATTCAGACTACAATACTATTGAGTCTACCTGCATCCTCTATCCTGATGAAAGAAGGAGCCTAAATGAAGAAAGAAGAATCACACCTCATTGACCATTTAACAGAATTAAGAAAAAGAATAATCATCACGTTAATTATTTTTCTTACCACCCTAATTGGGGCCTTTATTTTTGTAAAAGATATTTATGAATATCTAGTAAAAGATTTAGATGGAAAACTAGCTTTACTAGGTCCTGGTGACATTTTATGGATATATATGATGTTAGCTGCTGTAGTTGCTGTGGCTGTGACAATTCCAGTTGCTGCATATCAAATTTGGAGATTTGTTAAACCAGCTTTAAAAAAAGAAGAACAACGGGCGACTTTACTGTTTATCCCTAGCTTATTTTTCTTATTTATAGGCGGTATTTCATTTGGATATTTTGTCTTATTCCCACTCGTTCTTTCTTTCTTACTCAATATTGCTGGTGATCAATTCCAGACTTTTTTCACCGCAGAACGATACTTTCAATTCATGTTACAAATGACACTCCCATTTGGTTTTTTGTTTGAAATGCCTGCTGTAGTGATGTTTCTTACTAAACTGGGGATTGTTAATCCAAAAACTCTTGTAAAAGGAAGAAAATATGCCTACTTCCTACTCATCGTCCTCTCTGTCTTAATAACACCACCTGATTTTTTATCAGATGTTTTAGTTATTATTCCTTTATTAGTTCTGTATGAGATTAGTACTACTTTAAGTAATATAGTCTATCGAAAAAGTAAAAGTATTTCTACCGAAGCTGAAGCAGTATCAAGTTAAGAGGAGGAAAATTCCAATGGTAGCTGTTTGTCCTAAACATGTAAAAGAAGGCTTAGATGTTCTCGAGGTTCCGCACGTGTATAAAATAGACGAAAGGAAAGAGAAACAGAAAAAAACTTGTAAATGCCAGTATTGTCACCTAAAAGCCGATTATAAACTCGAAAATTTTTCAGCTTATCCACCAAGCAAACAAGTAAAGGATTAACCTATAGAACAACCTTTCTTTATTTTACCCAGTATACTAATTTTGTTGAAAGCAAAAAAAGATGTAGACCCATACTCAGGTCTACATCTTTTTTATTTTATACCACCTTGTTCTCTGTTTGTTTTTCTACAGTTGTTAAGTTAGAATGCTCTTTTATTTTTTCTTCATCATTGCTAGAAACAAGCTCTCTTGTGGCACTCTTGAACTCGGTTAGAGTTCGGCCAAAGGCACGACCAATTTCTGGAAGCTTAGAAGGTCCAAATATTATTAGAGCAATAATAAGCACTAAAATCAAACCAGGAATTCCAATATTAGAAAACATAATAGTATAACCTCCTACTTATTTTAATTTAGTTGTTTTTATTTTTGTTATTTCCGCCCGAATTCTGTCCGTTATCGAGGTTGTTCCCTTTAAAGCCTTTAATTGCAACAACTGCTGGAAGTGGATCTACATCACCTTTACGTCGAGGCCAGTTTGTTGTTGGGTGCTGAACAGCTAAGAAAAGGGCTTTTTCATCAGCAGTAAACCACGGACCTGTTAATTCACAACCTTGAGGACCAGATGCGAACTGAAATGCCTCTCCTTCATTCTGACCATGAGTTGGAAGCACGAATAATCCATTATTCCCATGCCATTCATATACGCCTTTTCCAATGTTGCTCTCAGACATATCTGTAACAACCCACAGGTTTCCATCACTATCAAACGTTAAATTATCTGGAGCAGAAAACCCGCTTTGACGTCCCCCTGCAGCGAAGATTTCAAACATAAACTCCATTGATTCAAAATCATCTTCTTTTTCAAAAATACGTGTAATATGTCCATGAATGTTCCCGTGTACGGCATTGTTCGTATGAGCAATAAAAATGGAATGATCAAAAGGATTGATTTCTAAATCTTCTGGCCGGTCTGTTGGTGTTCCTCCTAGTATTATCGCCGCTTCATGGGTATTTACCATAACATGTGCTTGGGTAGCATTTATAGGGAACATATCCCTTAAGCTTTGAACAGATTGATCTCTCATTTTCAACACATTTGGTACAGAGAATTTTGTATCATGTACTCTTTTTGCGACTTCAGCTGCATCTAGTTTAACCCATCTACCTTGTTGGAGATTCGCTACATATAAGGCCCCATCTTCAAGCAATTTAGAGTTCGCTTTCCCTTTTGCAGGATCAAATTTGCTATTACTGATATATTTATAGACACAAGCGTTTGTTTTATCATCACCCATGTATACAGCAATACGGCCGCTCTTCGTAATTCCCATACAAGTATTTTCGTGGTTAAAGCGTCCAAGTGAAGTATGTTTACAAGGTTTGAAGTTCTCGTCGTTTTCATCAAATGGATCAACCTCGACTACCCATCCATAATGTTCAGAAGGCAAATTGGACCTGTTTGCTTGTGTTTCAAAATTCTCTTCACAAGACAGTAGCGTATTCCACAAGGTCATCCCACCAGAGCAGTTCGCCCAAGTACCAACTGCCTTTGTTTGCCCTCCAATTGCACTACTGCCCGCAGCCTGTCCAACAAGATCAAATTCAGTAAAACCATTTATACGTCTCGCATATTTAGAAGAAGTATCCATTTTCCAATTTCCTTTATTGTCTTTAAATACTTCAATAATTGCTCCACCTTGATGATAGCGTCTCTTTGTATCGATTGGAGTACCTTGCATGAAGGCTGGCATATATTGTTCTTTCATGTATGCATCATTGACATATTCCAAGTTCACCCAAAGTAAGCCTCTTTCATTTGATTCATTGATTGGGAAAAAGATTGTGAAGTCACAGTTAAAACCAAAAGTATCTCCATTTTGGTTAATCACATCGCCATATGCTGCTAATACATCATACGAGAAACCCTCAGGAAGAATTAATTCATCATCCAACGAAGGCATGATCGGCTTAAAAAAGGCATGTGGTTTTGCATGCGGTTTTAGTTTCATATCTTCAAAACCAGTAAGGTGATCAGCCGTACTAGCAGCTTTAGCTACGGGAGCTAAAGTCCCTAAGCCAGCCGATGCTGCGGCCAAAGCAGCTGTTCCTGTTCCTAAGTAACCTAAAAATTTACGACGGTTCATACTCATATTTACCTTTTCCATAATCTAATCCCTCTCCACTCTTTAGATTTTATGTAAATGCCCAATACACTTCGTATTGTAATAGGTAAATATTAACTGTTCATGAACCATATATTAATAAACAATAAACGTTTTGTGTAAATTGTAAATATTCGTTCATTTATAATAAGGTTTAGGTATCATTTTTCAACTTACTCGCTTGTTTCAAAGACACAACAAAAAGCCTTCTCAAATAGTTATGCTTGTCACATTAGCTATTGAGAAGGCTTTTAGTTCACCACTTTAATTTTAATAAGAGATAACCTTATACAATTTTGTGTACCTATAATTTGTTTATTCTTTGTATCAAAAGCCTACAAAAAATCTAACAATCTTCTGGCGTTCCAGCATTCGTAGCCGTTCTAAAAGATGATCCACAACCACATGAAGCAATGGCGTTTGGATTATCAATGGTAAAGCCGCCACCCATCATGTTTTGTTTGTAATCAATAACGACACCCTTAATAATTGCTACACTTTCATTGTCAATTAAAATGGGTAATCCACTAATTTCAATCTTTGTATCTTCATCTGTCTTCTCGGTATCAAATCCCATACCATATGAAAGGCCACTACAGCCGCCACCTTTTACTCCAACGCGTAGCATTAGACCCTCTTGATCCTCTGCTTTCATCATTTCTTTAATCTGACTTACTGCCGCTTCCGTTAATGTAATCATTTTATCACTCCTATTAACGATTGCTCTCAGTATACATTTTGTGCTCCTGAACCTCAAGAGTCATGCTCTGATCAACCCTTCAAAATTGAAATACTTCTTTATTCCAATTTGTTTTTTCAGCGTTACGGTGCATCATAGCAATGTTATGTGCACGATCTAATTTTTGACTATAATCTAATACGAGAGGGTGAGTCATGCCATATTTTTTTGCTGCATTTATCATTTGCTCACGTAAGTATTCGATTTTTTCCAGGCAAGCATCGTAAGTCAATGCTGTAGTCATCCCAAATCACCCCTCAAAACTAATTTATTCTATAGACGTACGTACTTCTAGATTTGTATATTACTTACATTTTAAATAATTAACGTAAGTAAATCAACTATGAAATTACTAAATATAGATGATTTTTATTGTTTTTTACATTTTCTACACAAGATATTCAAACTCCTGCTCCTTTTCCAAAAAGGTGCACTTTGTTTTCATTATCTCAATCTGATAGTATAATAGTGATTATTAAGCTATGTTGTTTCAAAATAATTTTTCTAAGGTTTTACACCTTTTACTTAGAGTTACGAAAAATATGTACTGTACGTCTACTGTAGACGGAATGGAGGATAAGGAAAAATGACTACAATCCTTACTGATACAAAATTACAAGGAATTGCAGAAAAAGTTCAGCACGGTGAGCGCCTTTCAATTGAAGATGGTCTTTATTTATTCGATTCACCAGACCTACTAGGCATTGCTCAATTAGCAAACCAAGTTAACTATAATAAAAATGGGGACAATGTGTATTTCATTCAAAACATGTACATTAACCCGACAAATGTCTGTGAAGCGAATTGTGGCTTCTGTGGATTCAAGCGTAAACCTGGCGAAGAAGGTGCCTACACGATGGATAGCGCCGCTCTCTTGCAATATGTAGAAGAGCGCTGGAATGACAACATTCGTGAGTTCCATATAGTTGGTGGTCATAATCACGAGGTTCCTTTCGATTACTATTTAGATACGATTCGCACTCTGAAGAAACATTATCCGAATGTAACGGTAAAAGCCTATACAGGTGCAGAAATTGAGTTCTTCTCACGTATTTCGGGTTTATCAATGAAAGAAGTATTAGAGGAATTGATTAAAGCAGGACTAGATACGCTACCTGGTGGTGGTGCTGAGATTTTAACTGAGCGTTATCGCTTAAAGATGAGTCCAGATAAAGCTTCTACAGACCAATGGTTAGAAGCGCACGAAATTGCTCATAATCTCGGCCTTAAAACTCACGCAACGATGCTTTATGGTTCTATTGAAACAAAAGAAGAACGTTTGATTCATATGGATCGTCTTCGTCAGCTTCAAGATCGCACAAATGGTTACATGGTCTTTATTCCACTTGCGATGCAACCACGTAGTATCAATGCTGGTTTAAAACGTCGCACAACTGCTTACGATGATATGAGAACACTTGCAATCAGTCGTTTAATGCTAGATAACTTTGATCACATTAAAGCCTATTGGATCAACATTGGAGTGCAATTAACTCAAATGGCCCTTACATTTGGCTCTAGTGACATTCACGGTACACTAATTGAAGAGCGTATTTCTCATTCAGTAGGTGCGTTAACTTCACAAGGAATTACACGTGATGAGTTAATTTACTTAATTAAAAGTGCTAACAAAATCCCGGTGGAGCGTGACACGTTCTACAATACGATTAAAACGTACTAAAACTAGAAAAGAGACATTCCAACATTGGAATGTCTCTTTTCTAATTAAAAATTTGATGAATAGATTGTTTTAAGACCTCAGCCGATTGATCAAATTGCTGTTGTTCTTGATCAGTTAAGTTTAATTCTACTATCTCTCTTATACCACTTGAATTAATAATCGCCGGGACCCCTATACACACATCCTGTTGACCGTACTCTCCTTCAAGTAAAGATGAGACTGGTAACACTGCATTTTCATTTTTTATGATTGCCTTTGTGATTCTAGCAAGACCCATTGCAATTCCATAATATGTTGACCCTTTTTTCTGGATGATGTCGTAAGCCGCATCACGCACACTTACAAATAACTCATCTAGCTCTTTGCCTTCTGGCTTATTTGGATCTTGATAATCTTTCAGTGGTTTTCCACCTATCGTAACGTGACTATACACCGGGAGTGAAGAATCGCCATGCTCACCTAATATGTAGCCATGTACATTTCTTGCATCCACTTGGAATTTATCAGCTAGAGCATAACGAAATCTTGCTGTATCAAGAACGGTTCCAGAGCCAATCACGCGATGAGCAGGAAGGCCTGAATATTTCCAAGTCGCATATGTTAACACATCTACAGGGTTTGTCGCAATTAAGAAAATCCCTTTAAATCCTGATTTCATCACAGACTCGGTAATGACTTTAAAGGTTTTTGCATTTTTTTCTAATAAGTCTAGACGAGTTTCTCCAGGTCCTTGATTCGCTCCAGCACAATTTACTACAAGATCAGCATCCTTACAATCTTCATAGCTCCCAGCCCAAATGTTCATTGGTGAAGAGAATGGCATACCGTGTAGAAGATCAATCGCATCCCCTTCTGCTTTACCGTGGTTCAAATCAATTATGACTAAATCTCTCACAAAGCCTTGATTCAATAGAGCGAAAGCATAACTTGCACCAACAGACCCTGCCCCAATTAAAACAACCTTCATGCTTTTTAATTCATTAATCATCTAAAAACCTCCCAATGAAAATCTTCATCTACCTTGTTTACATTTTAAGTTTATTCCAAATAATCTCCAATATCTACCTCATTCCACAATAAATTAAGGCTAATTTGTGAAATGTTTCACAAAGTTATTTTAAAGAGAAACTGGCATGAGCGATACCAGTTCTTACCTTACTACTTTTTTTTATATACCCCTTCACAAATCACTTCTGCAGCTCCGGTCATTAATACATCGCCGTCTTCTCTCCACTCAATCTCTAAATCGCCACCGAGTAAATGAACGGTTACTGCTGTTCCTTTTTTGGCATGATGATTTAATATAGATGCAACGACGGCTGCACAAGCCCCTGTACCACAAGCTTGTGTAATGCCAGATCCACGTTCCCAAACACGGAAATGAAGCTCAGTTTCACTGACTACTTCCACAAACTCAACATTAATCCACTCTGGAAAACGTGGATCCTTCTCAATAATTGGTCCTAACGTCTCCACCGGAGCTTGGTTAATATCTTCTACAAAAAAGACTCCATGTGGATTGCCCATTGATACAGCTGTTAATTCAAGTTGTGTGTTGGCAACGTCAAATGGCTCTGCTACCACTTGTTGACTCAACTCTCCTTGCATCGGAAGGCTTTCTCTAGATAAACGTGGCTGCCCCATGTTTACAGTGACTGTATGTACACGCTCATTTTCTACATGAACCGTTGCAGTTACAAGTCCACCTAATGTTTCAATTTGAAAAGTCTCCTCATTAACGTATTCATGTTCATAAGCAAATTTAGCGACGCAACGTAGACCGTTTCCGCAATTTTTCGCTTCTGAGCCATCATTGTTAAATACTCGCATCTTTACCGGAGCTTTATCTGATGGACAGACTAAAATCATGCCATCTGAGCCAATTCCCTTATTCTTATCAGCCACTTCAATAGCAAGAGGTGCTAACTGCTCTTCTAATAGCCTTTCTTTAAATAGATCAACATAAATGTAACTATTGCCAAGACCGTGCATTTTTGTGAACTTCAATCCTCACGCCTCATTTCCTTAATTTTTCATCCGCCCAAAAATAGTCTTCATCTGCTTCTAAAATCGTAATCTTACTATGGCAACAAGGCATAATAAGATGGGTCTTCACACCATCTTTTGCCTGTTTATAATCACGTGCTTTCATATTCGTTAACACTTGCTCAGAGTCACAGAACGGACATGTACTTATATAAATATCCTCAAACTGCCGTTCATAAGGCAAGGTATTTTGAAACGGAATCACATCCATTCAACATCATCCTTTTTTATATAGATAGAAGGTTATATGTACAAAAGAAGCTTCTAGAATGACTAGAAGCCTACTATTAGAACATTGGATTTTCTTCTAAGTAATTATAAATATTTTCTACTAATTCTTCATTTGTTTCACCTGATATATATTCTCCATTTACAAGTGCAAAAGGAGTAACAGCACAGCTTCCACAATTTCCGAGACAGCCATACTCAATAATATCTAAATTGGGATCACGCTCTAGCTCTTCCATCGCTTTTTGCGTGCCACTTGCTAAGTTACTTAAACAAAATTCGATAATAGGACGCATCACTTTCACCTCAAATTTCTTGTCTATAATCCTACGCGCAAGCTCCTTATAAGTCAATCCTCTCCCTTAGCAATTCTTAAGAAATTTACTTCCTTCAACCTCTAAAAAAATTCACAAATTTGTTGTTATTTATCGTATAAGTCGTTATAATCAAAACTGACCAGGGTCATTTTTAAGGAGCGACGACATGAGCGAAAAAGCAAAGAAAGAACAAACTAAGATAAGAATCGAACAGGCAGCCAGAGAATTATTTCTTGAAAAAGGGTTTTCCCATACGACTGTTTTAGAAATAACAAAAGCAGCTAATGTCGCTAAAGGCACGTTCTTTAATTATTTTCCTACAAAAGAATCGATCATGCAATCGCTTGCAAATGAGCGCATACAAGCTGCTCTTCCTTATATTGAACAAAATCATTTAAGAAGGCTTCCTTTAGTTGTGCGCATTCGCTCCTACTTACAATTTATTTTAAGCGATTATGACATACACCCTAAGCTTACAACTCAGATTTGGAAGCATGTCATTGAAGATGAGCAATCCCTTCTTCCTCATTGGGAAATACTATTAACACAAGCAGAGGAAAAAGGCGATATTCACTCACCGATCCCTATTAAGACATGGAGTCACATTATCAATAGTCATGTTTCATATGGTTTACAAACATTTGCTAACGAACCAACAAAGGCTCAGCTAGTCAATAAAGTCATGGCGTTGATCCATGCAAGCTTGGAAGCTATTACGGAACAAAGGAGACATTCACTTATGAAAAAACTTGTCATTTTAGGTGCTGGTTACGGTGGAATGCGGGTTATGCAACGCCTTTTACCTAACGACCTACCAGAAGACGTTGAGATTACGTTGATTGACCGACTACCTTATCACTGTTTAAAGACTGAATACTATGCACTCGCAGCAGGAACCGCTGCCGACCATCATTTACGTGTCCAATTCCCAGAAGACTCTCGTTTGAACATTAAATACGAGACGATCACTGAAATTCATTTAGAAGAAAAAACGGTTGAATTAAGCAATGGAGAATTCGTTCCTTATGATACGTTGATTATTGGTCTTGGTTGTGAAGATAAATACCATGGTGTGCCTGGTGCACCTGAGTATACGTATGGCATTCAAACAATGGGAGCTACAAGACGCACATATGAAGCTTTGAACAACGTTCGTCCTGAAGGAGTAGTCTCAATTGTTGGTGCAGGATTAAGCGGAGTTGAACTTGCCAGTGAACTTCGTGAAAGCCGCCCCGATTTAACCATTAAATTATTTGACCGTGGCGAGATCATCCTTTCCATGTTTCCTCGTCGCTTAAGTACGTATGTACAAAATTGGTTCATTGACCACGGTGTCGAAGTGATCAACAAATCAAATATTACAAAGGTTGATGAAAGTGCTCTTTATAATCACGATCAACGTATTGAAAGTGATGCTGTTATCTGGACAGCCGGTATCCAACCCGTTGAAGTCGTACGTAACTTAGATGTTGAAAAAGATCAACAAGGCCGTGTTGTCTTAACACCTCAACACTTCCTACCAACCGATGAAAATGTTTTTGTCGTAGGTGACTGTGCGAGCCTTCCGCACGCTCCAAGCGCACAGCTGGCGGAAGGACAAGCGGAACAAATTGTAACGATCCTAAAGAAACAATGGAACAATGAACCACTTCCAGAAGAACTCCCTCGCATCAAGCTTAAAGGCGTTCTTGGATCACTCGGTAAAAAACATGGCTTCGGACTTATGGGCGAGCGCACCCTGCTCGGCCGCGTACCACGCGTCCTAAAAAGCGGCGTCTTATGGATGTACAAACACCACTCCGGGTCGTAAGAAAAGCAGAAGGGCTCGTTCAGGTATGAGGACGGTGGAGCTTTGGCAATAAGAAGCGCTTTTTGCTTCGTTAGACAAAGTGAAGCGACCGATGACCTGAGCCCTGAAGCTAGACAAGAAAAGCGTAGGTGAGTGGGCTGGCATGCGGAAATATAAGGAGGAGCGATATGAAGGTGCTTTATACCTTCATTCGATGCACCGTTATTTCCCGCAGGACAACGAGCCGAAGCTAGACAGGAAAAGCGTAGGTGAGTGGGCTGGCATGCGGAAATATAAGGAGGAGCGATATGAAGGTGCTTTATACCTTCATTCGATGCACCGTTATTTCCCGCAGGACAACGAGCCGAAGCTAGACAGGAAAAGCGAAAGGCCTACTGCATTTGCAGTAGCCCTTTTTTGATATGTGCGTAAAATCTGGGTTATGTGCGATATTGCCAGGGGTATGTGCGAAATAATCGAAATATGATCGTAAAGCTGCCTTTTATGTGCGCCATTTGCAATAAATGTGCGAACGACCATAATCCTCTACTCTTATGTGCGAAACACGCCCCCACACGCCCCACCAGCTCCTCCTCCGATTCCAAAACCTCAAATGCTCGCTTCAATTTTTTCGTAAATTGTCTTTAATCTAGGATTGCCTTCACCTACTACTTCATCATTGAACACAATCAATGGATAAAAGTATTCATCATCAAGAATGCCTTGTACATAGGAGCGGTGAGATTCATCAAAGTTGCCATGAATGTCAATATAATCTACTTCTACTTTATGATCTTCAAACTTTCTCGATAAAGCAGCTTCTAACCATTCTTTTGTTTCATAAGCAGTTGGTAAATTAATGCAGCTTGCACATTTTTCCTCTCCTCCGTACACAACTAGCTTGATCTCTCTCATCAAAAGCACCTCTCCTCTTCTTTAAAACAAGCATATATGAAACCGTGCAATAAGATCAATCTACTTTAGAGAAAGACCGCCATCAGCAATCAGATTATGTCCAATTATATAGGAAGCATCTTTTGAAGCTAGAAAATAAATAATAGATGCTATTTCATCAGGTGCTGCCCCTATTCCTCTTGGATGCTTAGAATTTGCGCATTCAAAAGCCTTTTTCCCACCATAAAGCCAATGAGCAAGCGGGGTATCTACGAGTTCCGGTGATATCGCATTTATTCGAATACCCTGTTTGGCGTACCGACTAGCTAATGATTTTGTTAATGCCACAAGTGCTGCTTTTGAGGCACTATAAGCAGCTAATGCCGGCGGATGAGTAGTGACGCCAACTGTAGCAGCAAGGTTTATGATCGATGCTCCTTTTTTACGGTCCATATGTTTGATTCCATGCTTCATCATCCATAATGTCGCTTCTACATTCGTATTAACTAATTTATGCCACTCATCTTCTGTAATTCTCTCTAGTGCCCCAGCTGCAGGTGTTGCAATCCCGACATTATTGACTAAGACATCGATTGAGCTAAATGTCATTGAAAGCTCTTTATAAAGCTGAATGACTTCTGTTTCATTCGCTATATTCGCTTGAAAGAAATCAACACACCCTATGTAACCATTCGAATCACTTTCTTGAAGTAATTGCATCCCCTTAGTTTGAGATCTTCCCACAGCAATGACGTGATCGCCTTCTTTTGCAAACCGATGAACGGCTGCTCTTCCAATCCCTGAAGTGGCCCCCGTAATCATTACCGCCCTCATCCCTACCACACTCCCCTACATCATGTAAATACATTATACATAACTTAAACAAAATATACACTTATTGGAGTATCTTATGTAAAATAAAATATTTAGCCTAGTTTTAAATGATCATTGCAGATTCATGGATTTTTTTTGCGTTGGCTATTATAATATAGAGTAGAAAGGGGTTGTTAATAATGGCAACAAGTACTGAAATGGTTGAGCAAGTACAGGAAGTATTAGAAAAGCTTCGTCCTTTCTTGCTTCGTGATGGTGGGGACGTTGAACTTGTAGATGTAGAGGATGGAATTGTTAAAGTTCGTCTTCTTGGTGCGTGTGGTTCTTGCCCAAGTTCGACTATTACGCTAAAAGCAGGGATTGAACGTGCTCTTCTTGAGGAAGTTCCCGGAGTTAAAGAGATCGAACAAGTATTTTAATTTTTGAAATGAGTATCGATTGTTATCGATACTAAGCCATATTAAAAAGCCCGCTTACGCGGGCTTTTTTTCTTATTATTACATCATATATTCATCAAACGATGCCTCTGCTTCTTCATAAGAGGAGAAGATTGCATCATCTTCTTCAATCGGATGATAATAATCAAATAATACAAGCGACATTTGTCCAGGATTCATTGGATCAAATGCGATTGTCGCCTCTTGAATAGCTGAGACTGTTGGTGTATGTGGATTGCGATAAATCACATACACTTGTTGTCCCTCATGTAACTGATTGACATCAAGCATGTTCGGACACTCCTTTTTTTCATGATGGTACTGGTTTGCCCGATATTGCTTGATCTATTCATTTAAGCTTCTTTTAAAAAGCTTGGTACTTTCACTTGGATGCCATGTTTTGCAGGCGCTAATACATCTACATCAAACTCTGGAAAACGGCTTTCAAGTACTTTTTTAACTGAATCACCTTGATGAAGAGGTGCAAGACAGAAGATGGTTGGACCTGCCCCACTTAAAGCTGCTCCATACGCTTGCGTCTCTTCATTCACTACATGGATCACTTCCTCTAAATGAGGAACGAGTTCACCACGATAAGGATGATGGAATACATCAGAACCCATCATTTCTCCTGCTAACTCAAATTCACCTTGTAACAAAGCTGCGACAAGAACATTCGCTACCCCACTCCCTCTAACAGCTTGTTTAAAAGGAAGAGTTTCAGGTAAAACTCCTCTTGCCTTTTTAGTTAACAATTCATGTCTAGGGATCACCAATACAAGATCTAGGTTAGGAACACCGCCATATAGAACATGAGTAGAATCCACAGTGTGAGTTCCAATGACAAGCCCTCCGTAAACCGACGCAGCGACATTATCAGGGTGACCTTCCCATAAGCTGGCTAGGCGAACTTTTTCTTGTGGAGATAGACGATTTCCCATTTGTTGATTAGCAAGTTCAATTCCAGCAACAATCGCAGCAGCACTGCTGCCAAGACCTCTTGTTAATGGAATATCACTTGTCATCTCTACTTCACATGGAGAAAGCTGATAATCAAATGTCTTTGCAACATGATTAGCTACTCTGCAAATTAAGTTTTCCTCACCACTCGGTATCCCTACTAAATCTGGAGAGTCGGAAGAAAAGGACCATACCTCAGCTGGTTTGACAACCAAGTTTAAATAGCGATCAACCGCAAGTCCCACAGAATCAAATCCTGGACCAAGGTTTGCTGTGCTGCCTGGTACAGTAATCATAAAAGGCTCTAAACTCACAGCGTAACCCCTCCCTTAATATGAGAAAGAAAGACATCTTTTTCATTCGGGAGAACTGTAGGTTTAACAGTCACTGTATCCATAGCTGTACTTGGATCTTTTAAGCCATTTCCAGTTAGTACACAGACAATTTTTGCACCTTTCTTTAATTCACCTGATGCCAATTGTTTTTTGACGCCAGCCAATGAGGCACATGAAGCAGGTTCTGCAAATACACCTTCACGCTGAGCCAATAATTGATAGGCTTCTAGGATTTCTTCATCTGTTACATAATCAATGGCACCATTGGAATCTTTGGCTGCGCTCACTGCCTGTGACCAGCTAGCTGGATTTCCAATACGGATTGCAGTGGCAATCGTTTCAGGATCCTCGATGATCTCATCGCGTACAATTGCCGCAGCACCTTCAGCTTCAAACCCACGCATTTCAGGAAGACCTGTACCTTTTTTCTCATTATATTCGTTGAACCCTTTCCAATACGCTGTAATATTACCTGCATTACCTACAGGAATCGCCAGTACATCTGGAGCTTGCCCTAGTGCGTCACACACTTCAAAAGCCGCCGTCTTTTGTCCTTCAATTCGATAAGGGTTAACAGAATTTACAAGGGTAATAGGCTCCGTTTCACTAATCGAACGAACGATTTCAAGCGCATGGTCAAAATTCCCTTGAATTTCTATTACCTCAGCACCATACATAACAGCCTGAGCCAGCTTTCCAAGGGCAATCTTTCCCTCAGGAATGACCACTATACACCTCATGCCAGCACGCGCTCCGTAAGCCGCCGCTGCTGCAGATGTATTACCAGTTGATGCACAAATGATTGTGTCACTGCCTTCTTCTTTCGCTTTAGCTACTGCCATCACCATGCCGCGATCTTTAAAAGAACCTGTAGGGTTTGCACCTTCTACTTTTACATAGAGATCGACTCCCCACTCTTTTGAAAGATGTTCAAGAGGGATCAATGGTGTGTTGCCTTCTCGTAGTGATAATAGCGGTGTTTTTTCATTCACCGGTAAAAATTCTTTATATTCATGAAGTAATCCGTTCCATTTACTCATTTTTATTGTCCCCCTTCGACACGGTAACTGCTCTCAACGTTTTCTACTACTTCTAATGCTTGCAATCGGTCATATAATTCTTGGTAATTTTCCTTGCTTGTATGATGTGTAATCACAATAACTTCTGCTTCCTCTACCCCTTCAAGCGGTAGTTGTAATAGCTTTTCAAAACTCACTTCATATTCCGCAAATAAAGAAGTGATCGCTGAGAATGTCCCTGCTTTATCGGTTACTCTCATTCGCAAAAAGTATTTCGAATCAATCTCTTTGTTCTCTTTTAACACCTTCTCGTGAAGCGGTGCGTTAACAGCATGACCATTCACACCAAGGCGCATATTTTTCATGATCGTTACTAAATCGGATACAACCGCTGTTGCTGTAGGCAGAGAACCTGCTCCTGGCCCATAAAACATCGTTTCTCCAACTGCTTCCCCATACACATATACTGCATTGTACTCATTATGTACAGATGCTAGAGGATGTTCATTAGGTAATAATGTTGGTCCTACACTCACTTCAATTCGATCATCATCTCGCTTAGCTAAGCCGATCAGTTTCATCGTGTATCCTAGCTGCTCACAATAATGTAAATCACGGTCTGTCACAGAAGAGATCCCTTTAACTGACACATCATCTAGCTTTACATCCATCGAAAAGCCAAGTGTCGCTAAAATAGCCATTTTACGAGCAGCATCTAGACCTTCGACATCCGAGGTAGGGTCACTTTCTGCAAATCCTAAGTCTTGCGCCTGTGCTAGCACATCTAAGTATGAGCTACCTTCTTGAGACATTTTTGTAAGAATATAATTAGTAGTTCCATTGACGATCCCCATCATTTTAGTGATTCGATCAGAAGCCAAACCGTCGACTAAGCTTCGTAAAATCGGAATCCCACCTGCTACACTTGCTTCATAAAATAAATCACAGCCATTTTTGGAGGCAACATGTAGAAGTTCTGCCCCGTGCAATGCCATTAAATCTTTATTGGCTGTCACGACATGCTTCTTATGCTCTAGCGCTTGGATGAGTTGTTCTTTCGTTTCATCCACTCCACCCCTTACTTCAATGACTACATCAATATCAGGGTTCGCGCACACATCTTCAGGGTTAGTTGTTAATATGTCGTTATCTACAGTCACGCCACGCTTTTTATCAAGATCACGAACAAGCACCTTAGTCACGTTAACTGCGCAGCCTACTTGATGCTTCAGCTCTTGTTGGTGCTGTTCAATAATTGAGATGACACCAGTACCTACCGTTCCGAGTCCTAGCAGTCCCACATTGATTCCTTGTTTCATTTTTCTCCACTCCAATCCATCTATCTGGTTCTGTATCTCTAAAAAGAACATTTGTATTTGTATAAAGGACATTATAAGATGGATTACCAGATAAAACAAGGGGTATTTTGTAAATGTTCTAACAATTCTCATATATCATAACACAACCACGAGTTACAGAGATTTCTAAATAAAAACAAGATCACCTCAAGTTGTGAGATGATCTTGTTTTTCATTTATAACCATTCCACACTAGGGGTGCGTGATGATGTTTTTGGAATTCGTACCATCTCAGAAAATCCTTTTAAAAACTCTTCATTTGCTCCTTCGTGTTCAATTAAAGAAAAGAAGGTTTGACTATGCTCTTGTTTTTCTTCATTAATTTGAGATCGATAGTAATTTTCGATTGTTTCAAAGTAGTGGACTGGAAAGAGTAATCGAGCATAAGTAAGTCTCCACGCGTACGAGGAAAGAGGTTCATATTGCTCATACCCTTCAATAAATGAGTGAATATCATCCCACTGGCTACTCCTTGATTCCGTTAAATCGTAGCGCTTTTGTCTGACCCACTCAGCAATATCTCGACAAGGATGGTCATACACAAATTCAGTAGGACGTTTTATAATCCCCCCACGAGTAGAGGTAACTAACCATGTCTGATCCGTAAATCGTCTATGACAAACCGTCCCTTTTTCTTGGTCATGCGTCGGATCATCTAACCGAGAGTCGACTGCATATTGGATCGCATTTTCACTCAACCCCATAAAATAAGGATACGAATACAAAAAGGCCTCATCTACATAGGATCTTGGCTTCTCGTAACTAATCTGTTGATACCAACCCTCTAGCTGCTCAAGTCGTTTTTCCCACAATTTATGCCACTGGCCAAAATAATCATGAGACCGTTTTGTTAGCGGCATTTGTTTGCCATAATAATGAATGGTCGCCAAATGCTCTCCCACTTCATAATTGCTCTCTAAGTGAAGGCCTCCATTTCTTTCTTGAGGGGGTAATTCAAACAAATAAACTTCCTGCCCGTCTATTAATCCTACATTTCCACCTTGCTTTGTTTTTGTCACATTCAACATCGTGGAATCACCGATCGAACGATAATAATCTGCATAATCAAGCATCTCTTGTTCATTTGAAGCACATTCTTCTTTTGGAAAAAAAACAAAGGATTTTCCTCCAGCTTCAAATCCTTCATAGTCACCTAAAGCAAACCGAGAATCACAATATAATCCATATTGATCATACACATTCCGCTCAAACACAGTCTTCCCTCCCTACCTACAGCTTCTTTTATCTAGTCTATGACCCATTTGCATAAAATGTGTATCTTTCCCGTAGACTAGTAATAATCATTTTGTCTCCACGCCAAGTGTTGATAAGGTGAATGAACGCTGGAGGGGATTTTATGTCAGAGAAGCAAGAGAAGAAGAATTACGATGAAGTAGAAGAAAGAGCACGACAAGCCTTAGTAGAGCGCGGCGTAACCATTCAGGATATTGCTGACCTCGTTTACTTCCTTCAAGAAAAGTATCACCCTAATTTATCCATGGATGATTGTATTCATAATGTCAACCGAGTGATCAGAAAGCGAGAAATTCAGAATGCGATTTTAACGGGTATTCAGCTCGATGTGTTAACAGAGCAAAAAAAATTAGAAGAACCGCTTCAAGGAATTATCGCTCGTGACGAGGGCTTATACGGTGTTGATGAGATTATTGCGCTATCGATTGTTAATGTGTATGGATCGATTGGGTTTACCAACTACGGATACATCGATAAATTAAAACCAGGAATCTTAAAGGATTTAAATGATAAATCAAGTGGAAAGTGCCACACATTCCTAGATGATATTGTAGGGGCAATCGCAGCTGCAGCTTCAAGTCGTTTAGCACACCGGGCCGCTAACGTTGAGTAACCACTCTTAACCTTTAGATTCGACTCCAATTCGTTTGGGGCAGTCGAATCTAGTACATATTGCTCAAAAAAAAGATTCATGCAATCGCATGAATCTTATTAAACAAACGTTTAATTAATCACCCATTCAGCCAACGACTTAATGACATACGTTGGCTTTTCATCAACGACATTTAAATGTTTTTCTTCTGTTACACCTGTAAGCACCATCAGCGAATCAACATTCGCACGGATCCCCGCCAATATATCAGTATCATAATTATCACCAATCATTAAAGCCTCTTCTTTTCTAATACCAATACGCTCAAGTGCTTGTTCAATCATAATGGACTCAGGCTTTCCAATAAACGTTGGCTTAATTCCAGTAGATGTCGTGACTACTGAGATCAACGAGCCCGCTCCTGGCATTAACCCTCGTTCTGTAGGAAGGGAACGGTCCCCATTCGTTGCGATAAAAGTAGCTCCATTTCGAACAGCAAGTGTTGCTCTTGCTAATTTATCATACGTAATCTCACGGTCTAACCCCATCACCACATAATCAGGATCTGCTTCTACAATTTGATGACCATAGTCAAGCAAACTTTGTCTTAGCCCTTCTTCTCCTACCATCAAGACGCGAGCCTTTTCTTTTTCTTCTGTAATGACACTTGCAGAAGCCATACTAGTTGTGTAAATATGTTCGGTCGTTGCAGGAACTCCCATCTTCACTAAGACGTCTGCCACCTGATCAGGTGTTTTTGTTGAGTTATTGGTAACAAATAAATATGGATATCCTTTTTCCTCTAGCTTCTTCACAAAATCAATCGCTTCAGGAATCGGTTCAGTCCCTCGATACATTGTGCCGTCTAAATCAATTAAAAACCCTTTATACGTCTTCACTTTGCCCTCATTTCTAAACAAACAACCACCTTATAAGAAGGTGGCTATTGCTTTACGATTTTCACTTCGTTTCTTTCAGCCGATACACACAACTTGGTGTATTTTCTTTTGCCATACACTCTTCTCGCTCGATATCATCTGTGTTAAGCAATGTTTTGAAAAGTTTTTGTTCACAATTGCAGGCAATGGGATAAGCGGAAGCTACTTTTGCGATCGGGCAATTATATTCAATAAAACGGTAGGTGCCGTCATCTTCTTTTTCAACTTCCACCATATAGCCATTTTCATTTTGAATACGTGCAAGTGTTTCAACCCGTTCATCAAAGTCTCCGTTGACCGTCGATCCGTATTTTTGTTGCAATCGCTCCCGACGCTGTTCAAATAACTTCTCAATCACTTCCGTTCCACTTATCTTTTCAAGATCTTGTAAGAATTCAAGCGAGAGATTTCCGTAGTTCCTTGGAAAGCTTTCATCTCCCTGAAGTGTTAAAAAATATTTATGTGTAGGACGTCCCATCGGCTGTCTTTCAAGCTTGGAATGGATCAACCCTTCTTTTTCTAACCCTTGTAGGTGTCTACGCACAGCCATCTCAGTAATCTCTAATTGCTGAGCCATCTCTGAAACAGTTAATTCATGGCTCTTTTTAAGCATAACTAATATGACTTGTCTTGTGGAGTTGGTATTATTACTCATGACCATCACCATCCTTCACCTTATTGTAAGCGATGATTCAGTCGTTGTAAATTTATGTGATAAGGACGCTATTTTTCTGATTCCGGTAAAAAGGCAGATACCGGTCCAAGTTCTTCTAGTAAATACCGTCTAACATTAGCAGAAAAATGTGTTAGTGCGTTTAACTCTTGGTTCAGAACCAATGCGACTTCCTCATGTTTTATAGCCGTATAGTGGGTAACTAAAGGCTTTCTCAGACTAACAACTTTCTTTAATGATAAAGCATCCTCTTCCTTAATCACTTTTTCATCAAAAAGAATTTCTACAATATCTTCATAGCTGCCAGGATCACGCATGATAAACCCATCAATCATGCTATTTCCGACATCAATAATAGACTCGATAACAACGGTAGCCAATCTTTCAAAGGCAAGCTTGTCCTTAAGTGTCTCTAATGCCCACTTTTGATCTAACTCGCCCACCATTAATTCCATATATGTAAGTGTTTCTTCAATTTTTTCACGATTTACAAAATACATCTGAAGCACCTTCTTTTTTCAATTAGTATAACACATTCGATCATTTTCAAAGATAAAGACAAACACATCAAAAGAAATGATTTATTCTTCACCTCATTTTTGTTATGATAAAGGACGTACATGATTCGACAAGGGCCTGAATGATTGTCGAACAAACGTAATACACATATTATGATACACAATTGGAGGAGAAACAACTTGGATCGTGAACTAGCCTTAGAAATCGTCCGTGTAACGGAAGCCGCAGCCTTAGCCTCATCTCAATGGATGGGACGTGGCAAAAAAAATGAAGCAGATGATGCTGCAACAAGCGCAATGCGCACCATGTTTGATTCAGTAAACTGCAGAGGAACCGTCGTCATTGGTGAGGGAGAACTTGATGAAGCACCAATGCTCTACATTGGCGAAGAAGTCGGTAGTGGACATGGTCCTGAAGTTGACATCGCTGTAGATCCTCTTGAAGGAACGAGTATTGTAGCAAAGGGACACCCAAATGCGATGGCGGTTATTGCCGTTGCAGATAAGGGAACTCTCCTACATGCACCCGATATGTATATGGAAAAAATCGCTGTTGGACCGGAAGCAGCTGGCCTTGTTCGTTTAGATGACCCGATTGAAAAAACAATCGACATCATCGCTAAAATGACAAATAAACGAGTTCGTGATGTAACCGTCATTATTCAAGAACGTGAGCGTCACGCGGAACTTATTGAACGTGTTCGTCAAAAAGGTGCTCGTGTCACACTTTTTGGAGATGGTGATGTAGGTGCTTCGATTGCTACAGCCCTTCCTCAAACAGGCATTGATCTTTTTGTAGGCACAGGTGGCGCTCCAGAAGGTGTCATTTCAGCTGCTGCACTTAAAGCTTTAGGTGGCGATATGCAAGCCCGTCTTGTTCCTATGAATGACGAAGAATTTGAACGCTGCAAGAAAATGGGACTAGAAGATCCAAGGCAAGTATTGCAATTAAATGATCTTGTACGTGGTGACGATGCAATATTCGCTGCAACAGGCGTTTCTTCGGGTGAACTTGTTGAAGGCGTACGCTTTTTAGGCGGCGACTTAGCTGAAACTGATTCAATTGTTATGCGCGCTAAAACAAGAACAGTTCGCTACATTAAAACGCATCACCATCTAGACCATAAACCACATCTTGTTATGAACGACTAACAATCGCGTTCCCTTTTCAGTCATGGTATGATTAGATAATAAAACTCATGTACTATAGGGGGGTTCATAGATGTCTGAGCGATTTTATTTATATAATGACGTGGAAGAAACACGCACTCGTTTCGTTAGCTTTATGGGCGAATCACAGCGCTTTGATTTAGCCATTATTAATTCTTCTCGCTACTACGGTAAACAACTTGTCCTAGATGTTCAATCTAATCGCTTCGCCATAATTGGAGCAGATGACTTAGACGAACCTGGTTATCTAGAGCATGCTTATCAAATCAGTGAAGAGGATGCGAGTGAATTACGATCATTTTTATACGAAGTGGTCTAATAGTAAAAACCATCTCTTTTGGGGAAAGCTAATCCATAGGAGGTGGTTTTTTTATGCCAAATTCACGTGATAAAGAAACAGAAAATTATACTGATTTCTCTAACGTTGAGTCAATGCGTAATTTCATTTTGCCGGAAATTACACCAGAAGGACCATACGGCTCTCCAATCAATAAAGATACTCCAGTTGTAAATAAGAGTACGCCATGGAAGCCAGGACAACGCTATTACAGCGCTTTCAATTATGAGTTTAAATCACTGCACCAAAACCTTCCTCGTAAATACCCAGGTGCTCATCCTACACACGATGACCCTAATAAAAATGAGGAACCACCTTATACGACGACTTAAACTAGAGAGCCCTTCCCACGAGGGCTCTCCTTTTACTCTTCACCCTCTGCTTGTACAGATGAAGACTTTTCTTTGTCTTTTTCCTTTACTTTCCTTAATACAAAATAAGCACAACCGAAATTACAGTATTCATAAAGATAATCAGGTAACGTACTGATCTTCGTATCAAACGTAGATTTTTTATGGCGGTCGCTAAAGAAACCACGTAAACGCAACTGGTTATAACCCCAGTCACCTACAATATAATCATATTTGTTTAAAACATCACTGTAACGAGCCTTAAAGGCTTCTTCGTTCCAGCCTTCCTTTACATCATCAACAATCTCATATTGCATTCCTTGAATGCGAACCACTGGGCTCACCTCTCTTTTCATACCTTATTATACCACATCATTGCCTGCCAACAGTATCCTTTGTACTCATCATTTTCTATCAGTAAAAAGTTCCTTTTTGGGTCATTCTGTAGATAGAGGGGGAATGAAAATTATGATAAAAAAATCAATGATGGTTACCGGTGTCGCAGCGTTAATGCTTATGACTGGCTGTCAAATGAATGATGTAGGGCAGCAATCGTTGCAACGTACTTCCAATCCAAATTACGGTCCAATGCAAACAAATCAAGGTTATTATCCGATGGGAATGGGACAAAATCAATCCACAGAATATAACCGCTATGGCTATACAAGATACCAAAAAGAACAAGTTGAAGCCAACGGAAAACAGCAATCCACTCCAATGTTTGACCGGACTGAACTTGCCGATACGGTATCTCGTATGGTTTTAACAAATGAAACGGTAAGCGAGGCAGCAACCTTAGTTACTGATAAATATGTGCTTGTTGCTTATGATTGCGATACAAACGACCGCGATTATGTAGCAGACCAAGTAAAACGAAGTGCAATCTCCGTTGTGCCTCGTTACTACGAAGTGTATATTACTGATGACCATGATCATTTTGCAGAAATCGAACGCTTCCAAAATGGCTCCACTACAGCAGGTAACCAAGAAGGTTCACTAAAGCAAACCATCCAAGAAATGCGCCAATCACCACAAGGAGCATACAACGAATCAACCGACGATAACATGAACGTCATGGAACAAAAACAAAAGAAACTGATGGATTAATCGAAAGGCTGAACGGCATGTTCTGGCATTCGAAAACTTAGGGGAGGCAATTAGAAGTCGCTCTTTGACTTCGTTTGACTCACAAAAGTTTCTCGAAGGACAATGCCGTGAAGCTAGACATCGAAAAGCGGAATTGGCTCGTTTAGGTATGAGGACGGTGGAGGTTTGACAATTAGAAGCGCTTTTTGCTTCGTTTGTCAAAGTGAAGCGGCCCGACTACCTGAGCCAATGAAGCTAGACACTGAAAAGCGGAGGCGAGTGGTTTGGCATGCGGAGTATAAGGGTAATTTTTCGGAATTCCGCTCATATATATCAGATTCGCTCATAAAAAAATCGAATCGCTCATATATGAGAAATTACGCTCATATATAGGATATAGCGCACATATCCATCCCTATTTCGCACATAATGACGCTCCATTCGCTCAAAAATGGTAAATCCCGCACATACCGCCACAAACAACAAAACACCCCTACTAAAAAAGGAGCTGCCACAAGGTCAATGACCTGATCGGCAGCCCTTTCTTTTATTCTTGGCTTTTTCCAAGTGCTTGGCCAAGATCTTCTAAAATGTCTTCTATTGCTTCTGTTCCAATCGATAAACGGATCATACCAGGTGTAACCCCTGCAGCTAGTTGATCTTCTTCTGTTAATTGCTGATGAGTTGTACTCGCAGGGTGGATAATAAGTGATTTTGAATCGCCCACATTAGCGAGATGTGAAAATAATTCAACAGAATGAATCAGCTTTTTACCAGCTTCTACCCCGCCTTTTAATCCAAACGTCAAAATGGCCCCTTTCCCTTTCGGTAAGTATTTTTGAGCTAAGTCATAGGAAGGATGAGACTCTAAACCTGAGTAGGATACCCAATCTACAGACTGATGAGCCTCTAAAAACTTTGCGACTTCAAGTGCATTTTCACTATGCTGCTTCATACGAAGGTGCAACGTTTCTAACCCTTGCAACAATAAAAAAGAATTAAATGGTGAAATGGCGGCTCCTAAATCTCGTAAAAGTTGAACGCGTGCTTTTATAATGTAGGCAATCGGTCCAACTGCTTCTGTATAAACGACCCCGTTATAGCTTGGATCTGGTGTAGTTAGACCAGGATATTTATCCGTTTTCGACCAATCAAATTTACCCCCATCGACAATCACACCGCCAATTGATGTCCCGTGACCCCCAATAAATTTCGTGGCCGAGTGAACGACTATATCAGCACCATGTTTAATTGGTTGTAGTAAATAAGGACTTGGGAAGGTGTTGTCGACAATTAGAGGTAGGTCGTGATCATGAGCGATCGCTGCTACAGCTTCAATATCTAATACATCACCCTTAGGATTTCCCACTGTTTCTGCATAGATCGCTTTTGTTTTATCAGTAATAGCAGCCTTGAAATTAGCAGGGTCTGTTGGGTCGACAAAATGCACTTTAATCCCAAGCTTCGGCAAAGTGGTTGAAAATAAATTATATGTCCCCCCGTAAAGACTCGCTGCAGAAACAATTTCATCTCCTGCTTCGGCAATATTTAAAATTGAATATGTAATAGCAGCTTGTCCAGAAGCTGTAGCAAGAGCGGCTGCCCCACCTTCTAGTGCTGCCACACGTTTTTCAAATACATCCGTCGTTGGGTTCATCAGGCGAGTATAAATGTTTCCAAATTCACTTAGTGAAAATAAATTAGCCGCATGATCTGTATCTTTAAATCCATAAGAGGTTGTTTGATACAAAGGAACGGCACGTGAAAATGTTGTAGGATCAATTTCTTGCCCAGCATGTATCGCTAATGTTTCAGGACGAAAATGGTTTTCTTCACTCATCTTAATTCCCCCAAGTATTGTATATATTTATGAATAGTTCCTATTGATTCAATAATATTCACACTATTCCGACTTGTCAAGTTAGAGTAGTATTCCGCAACGTTCATTCTAGTCTCCATAAAGAAAAAACCCCCGAAAGTTAGATTTCTACTCTAACTTCAGGGGGAGGTACCCGCGGCGCTCTTTTTTATGATTTAGCTACTTTATTAGCTTCTTCTCTTACTTGTGCTGCGTTTACTTGCTCATCAGCATGATAAGATGAACGAACTAGTGGACCAGACTCACAGTGGCTGAAGCCTTTTTCAAGAGCAATCTCCTTAAACTCAGCAAATTCTTCTGGTGTGTAGTATTTTAGAACCTTTAAGTGCTTCTTCGTTGGTTGTAAGTACTGACCGATCGTCATGATATCGACGTTATTTGCACGTAGATCATCCATTGTTTCAATAATCTCTTCTCTTGTCTCTCCAAGTCCAATCATTAAGCTTGATTTCGTTGGAATCTCTGGGTTCATTTCTTTAGCACGACGTAAGAATTCTAATGTACGCTCATACGTTGCACGTGCACGAACTCTCGGTGAAAGACGACGAACGGTTTCAATATTGTGGTTCATAATATTTGGTTTGGCATCCATTAATGTTTTTAAGCTATCAAAATTACCTAGCATATCAGAAGGTAAAACTTCGATTGTACAGAACGGGCTTTTACGACGAATAGCACGAACAGTTTCAGCAAATACAGCCGCACCACCGTCCTTTAAGTCATCACGTGCAACAGCTGTAATAACAGCATGCTTTAACCCCATCATTTCAACAGAGTCCGCTACACGTTCTGGCTCTTGTAGGTCAAGTTCAGTTGGAAGACCTGTCTTAACAGCACAGAAACGACATGCGCGTGTACAAACGTCACCTAGAATCATGAAGGTTGCTGTTTTTCTTACTGCCCAGCATTCATGAATGTTAGGACAGCGCGCTTCTTCACAAACTGTATGTAGATTCTTCTCGCGCATCATTTTCTTTAACCCTGTGTACGTTTCATTCGTATTTAACTTTATTTTTAGCCACTCCGGCTTACGTAAATGTTCTTCTTTTTTTGCCACGTTACATCACTCCATCCGCTTTCCCATATTCTGCATACGAAAATCGACAAACCTCGCTGCATTTATCTTTCTATACTTTATCATGATTATTCGTAAATGACCAAACTCTCGCTCGAAATTTCCATTGATTCACTCATATTTTTCTCCAAAAACTTTGCACACTAGAGAAGAAGGGAATTCCTAGAGGAGGGAATAAAGTGAAGCGAGCAATTCAACTATTATTATTGACCTTAATTATTATCAGTTCCACTCCACAACACACTCATGCTAACAATGAAGAATTGAGCCAAGAAGAGATTTTTAAAGGACGTATGGAGCTTTATCAAAAAATGGAGACAGTGACTCAAGTCCCTTGGTATTACTTAGCTGCGGCTGACACATATGAGAGAGGCTTACGTCGAGCTCAACGCGATCGTCCAAGAGAAGAAGGATTAATCTCTATTTATTATGAGCCAGAAGTGTGGGCTGGACCAATTAATCCGAATAAAGAAGATACAAATCCTTTGTCCATTAGCCTTTTTAATGGAGTTGGACTTGACGGAAACGGTGATGGGATCGCAAGTTTAAGCGACGATGAGGATGTACTCTATACATTTGCCAACTATTTAGAGCAGTACGGATTTGATGAAGAAGATTTTAGGATTGCTCTTTGGGATTATTACCAACGTGAACAATCTGTCTCAATCATCCACGGTCACGCTACCGTTTATGAACATTTTGGAAATCTTGATTTAGATGATCATGCTTTCCCTATTCCACTTAACCATAATTACAGTTATAAAAACACATGGGGAGACCGTCGTGGTTGGGGTGGCAGACGTATACATGAAGGTACGGATATTTTCGCTGGTTACAATGTACCTGTCCGGGCAACGGCTTATGGAAAAGTTGAGGTTAAAGGCTGGAATATGTACGGAGGATGGCGTATTGGAATTCGTGACTTAGATAATATTTACCATTATTATGCTCATTTAAGTGGCTTCGAAAAAGGAATTGAAGAAGGAAGCATCGTCTCACCTGGTGATGTGATTGGGTATTGTGGGAGTTCAGGATACGGAAAGCCTGGCACACAAGGTAAGTTCCCACCCCACCTCCACTACGGGATGTACAGAGATAATGGATATACAGAATGGTCATTTGATCCGTTTCCATCATTAAAGTCATGGGAACGAAAAGCCTATCAGGATCGCAAAAAGAAAAAATAAAGGAGTCAGCATTATGCTGACTCCTTGTTTGTGTTTAAGATGATGCTTTCTTTTGTTTTGCTACTCTGACTGCATTTAAAATACTTAGAGCCATTCCGCCCCAAATGATTAGCATGCCAATAACCATCATGACAATTGCGCTTCCACTCATTATAGATCAGCTCCTTTATCATTTGAATCTCCCGGTACATCTAAGTCGTTCTTTTGCCATTTAAAGGATGCAAACACAAACCCGATCACAATGGCTCCAATTGCAACAACCCAGCCCCAGCTTACGACTAACGATGTTGGGTAGTCTTCATAATTAGAAGTAATATTGGTAATCGTATTCTGAATCGCCATGTACCCAAGAACAATTGGTGTAATGATGCTCAAGCAAACCTTCCACCATAGACCTGTTTTAAAGTCTGATACACCGTTTGCATGACCTTGTAGTTCAGGAAGCTTACGAATGAACCAAGAAACAGCGATAACAGATACTAGACCTGCTAATGCTACACCAAACTGGTTGATGAAGTAATCAGCTGTATCTAAGAAGAAAAGTCCGCCCTGTGTAGCAAATAGTAAAGAAATAACAGCTGATAATCCTCCACCAAAGGCAACAGCTTTTGTACGAGAAAGCTTGAATTTGTCTTGAATGCCTGCAACAAATGTTTCAACAATTGAAATAAGTGATGAAAGACCAGCAAGCACTAATGATCCGAAGAATAAGACCCCGAAGAATCCATTCATACCTGGGAATGTATTAATGATTTCCGGGAAGACGACAAAGGCTAAACCAATACCTGCGCTTGCTACTTCGTCTACACCAACCCCAGATGCTGTTGCCATAAACCCAAGTGCTGCGAATACCCCAATACCTGCTAACAACTCAAAACTCGAGTTACTAAAACCTGTAATAAAGGCATTGTTGTTAATATCTGATTTTTTCCCAAGGTAACTTGAGTAGGTGATCATGATTGCAAAGGCAATCGATAAACTGAAGAATATCTGACCGTATGCGGCTACCCACACACCCGGTGACATAATCTCACTCCAGTTAGGCGCAAAGAATGCATCTAGACCAACTAATGCCCCTTCAAGTGTTAATGCACGAATAACAATTAATAAGAACATTACGACTAAAAGTGGAATGAAGATACGGTTAGCCATCTCAATTCCGCGTTTAACCCCTTTAAATAAAACCCCTAGCGTAACTGCCCAAACAACTAATAAAGGAATGAATACACCTGGTACAAGTGAGCCGACTTCACCAAGCGCTCCACCTGATAGATCAATGCGTTGAAGGTATTCTCCCATTAAGAATCCACCAGTGTCCTCGCCCCAACTTTGATTGAATGCAAAGTACGTATAAGCAATCGCCCACGCGATAATAACGGCGTAGTAAGTTGAGATAACAAAGGCAATCGCTACTTGCCACCAACCAATCCATTCTGCTTTTTTGTGTAAACGAGCATAAGAAAGTGGTGCAGATCCACGGTATTTATGACCTAATGTAAACTCCATAATAAGTAACGGAATCCCCGCTGTTAATAGTGCAAAAAGATAAGGTAAAAAGAATGCTCCTCCACCGTTTTCGTATGCAACATATGGAAAGCGCCAAATGTTACCTAAACCGACTGCTGACCCAATTGCTGCTAAAATAAATCCTGCTCGAGTCCCCCATTGCTCTCTAGCCATTTTCAATAACTCCCCTCTGTTGTGTACTATGTTCTTTAAATCATATTCTAAAAATTCTGTAAATAGTATCCACACAAAAATATTTTTTGTCAAAATTATTTGACAATTATTTCGACAAGTCTATTTAGCGCATCAACGTATGGTAGTATCGTTTTTTTCCAACCCCTCCACCTTTAGAGTTATCAGACTATTCATTTTTTTATTATAATGATTACCCTGGGGTTTGTCAAAATAAATTTAAGAAAAATGTCACATTTATTAAAGGTTTTATTAAATCAATCCATAAAAGAAGGTAATAAGACCCAAAAAAGGCTTCTGCTAGGATGCAGAAGCCTTTTCGCTACGCTTCAATCGGCGTAGAGAGCTTTTTCAATATAAGAACGGTAATGACAAGTAAGACGAATGCCGTCAGCAATGTTAAGATCACACTTCCAGTTGCACCAAGTACAAGATAGGAAAGTAACGTAATCACAGCTGCCACAATCGCATACGGAAGCTGCGTAACAACGTGGTCAATATGATGACTTCCTGCTCCTGTAGAAGAGAGGATGGTCGTATCTGAGATAGGTGAGCAATGATCTCCGAAAATCGCTCCAGCAAGAACTGCTGCAAGCATCGGAAGCATCATCGTAATATCAATAACGGCAGCCATTTCTCCTGCAATCGGAAGTAGCAAACCAAACGTTCCCCAAGATGTTCCAGTTGAGAATGCAGCAAAACCGGCAATTAAGAATAAAATCGCTGGCAAGAACATTGGGTGGATGTTTCCATCGACTAGAGAAGCAAGATATTGCCCTGTTCCTAAATCACCAATTATCGCAATGATCGTCCAAGCGAATAGTAAGATATAAATAGCTGGAAGCATGGACTTAATCCCAGCCCAGATTGTTGCGCCAAGATCACGTGCTTCAGTCTTCTTTATGAGATTAAGCACTAAAGCAACAGCAAAACCAATTAATCCACCATATAATAGTGATGTTGCGACATCTGTATTTTCAAAGGTCGAAAGGATTGTTGCCGCACCTTCACTAGCTTGAATACCCGTAATAATCATGAATGCAACGGTACCAACAACCAAAGCAACGATCGGCCATACAAGATCGCCTACACGTCCTTTGTCACTAACTTTAACATCATCTTGGTCTCCAGGGATTGCACCTGACTCAGGATCAACAAGCTCTCCTGTTTTTAAAGCGCGTTCCTCATGGACTCTCATTGCTCCAAAGTCTAACTTGAATAATACAACAGCTAAAACTAACCCAATCGCAACTAGTGCATAAATGTTCATTGGGACCATTAACATAAAGGCTTGCAGACCTTCGTATTGTGTGACGCCATGCGTAGCAAGAATACCTGCAATAATCGTAATGATATAAGCACCCCAACTCGATACGGGTGCAATGACACACATCGGAGCAGCGGTAGAATCAACTAGATAAGCAAGTTTAGCACGGGATACACGGTGACGGTCGGTTAGCGGACGACTGACATTTCCAACCGTTAAGCTGTTAAAGTAATCGTCTATAAAGATTAAAATACCTAAAATAACCGAAACCATTTGAGCGCCTACTCGTGTTTTTACACGTTTCATTGCCCATTCACCAAATGCACGGCTACCTCCAGAACGAGTAACAAGTGCTGCCATCATTCCAAGTAACAATAGGAAAAAGATAATATAAAGTTCCCAATCATTGATGGCTCCATCTACAACAAATATAGCTCCTACAATTGAAGCAATTTCGACTACACTATCGACTGGATTGTATCCATTTAGCATCAGTGCGCCGACAATAATACCGACACCTAGTGACAATAGAACTCGTCTCGTTAAAATAACCATAACAAGCGCTAGCACTGGTGGCAGTAACGATAAAATTGAACCTTCCATTCGGTCCATCCCCCTTTGATATAATATGTTGATACAGGGATGTTTCCTATACTCATCTGTATGAGAGTATAAAAAAAGCCAATAACGGTTACCCATTATTGGCTTTAATAAGCACAGGTATCCCCATCACAACAGTAGTTCTCCACAGCTAATCAGCTGTGACAGTGTTACATTTCTTCAATGTAACCCCAGCAGAAAAGATCTGACTCCTCTTTCCCACTTCGGCAAATGAACCTTTTCACACTTCTCTACGTTGTCATCCTCCAAGTGCGTACTCTTTTACATTCGCGCCTCTACCCCACCATGCTGATGAGGCAACTCACATTATTAAGTTTGCCGAATTATCTTATCATAGTTTTACATGGTTGACAACGTTAATTATCACCACCTCCTAAGGAAGAACCAGGAGCAGGTACAATCATCCCTCCCCCTTCAGAATAATATTCAGGTACGTCTCCTTGAATATTGATCAAACCAACAGGGATGGTCGTTTTGATCGCTTCTGTATTCGTTGCAAACGGGATAACAATTTTAACGTCGACTACTACATCAAAATTGACTGACATGGTCGTGTTATTAATGCCAGTATTAAATGTTTTCATATTAAGATCCGTCTTCACATCCCCAATCGCTGAGAATCGCACTGGAACTTGCGGACCGAGATGAGCGAGTAGAGCATTATTGGTTGCTTGCCCTAAAGGAATCGTGTAAATAATGCCTCCATCAGAGGTGAAAGCTTCCTCGTTCTCAAATGAAACATCAAATGTTTCACCTTGCTCAATCGCCTTTAAATGACGTTGAACTCGATTGGTGGCTTCTGACAAGATTCTATTATACATCTGCGTATTAAATTGAAGCGTATTATCAGCATCCCTTATAAATAATTCTCCTTGATCAAGATCCGATGCGATTTTTTTCGATACGGCATCATTAATCGCGCGAGTTGCGATGACTCTCGTTTCTGTTGTTGCAATGTGGACAAGTGTTGGTCTAATTCCTTTCTCAATAATCCAAAGTCCTTGCACAGTAAGGATCACAAATATTAAGAAGGATAAGAGCAGCACATACCGAAATGGTAAAGGACCTTTCCGGGGTCTCGATGGTTTACCGAATCTCACGTTGAAAACCCCCTTTGCCTAATGTATATGCAAAGGGGGTGGACAATTTGACTTGTATTTCTTTACGAACGATTACTTTTTTCTCTCATACACACAGAAAGTATGTGGGTAACGGTTCTTTTCATCTACAATACCTTCATCTGCTGAGAGGAGCTTCCATTCTTCTTCCTGGATTTCAGGAAAGAACGTATCACCATCAAATGTTTCATCAATATGGGTTACGTATAAACGATCGACCTCATCCCAAAATAACGTAAAGAGCTCAGCTCCACCAATAACGAAGCATTCGTCCTCTTCCTTGGCAAGTTTCACGACATCAGCGACTTGATGCACAACGTCGCAGCCATCAGCTGTATATGCTGTATTCCTTGTAAGGATCACGTTTCGACGTTTAGGTAGTGGTCGTCCAATTGATTCATACGTTTTGCGTCCCATCACAATCGTATGTCCTGATGTGACTCGTTTAAAATGAGCTAAGTCTGCAGGCAAATGCCATGGTAAGTCATTATCTCGTCCGATTGTTCGTTCTTTATCCATTGCAACGATATAGGCGATCATACAGATACCTCACCTTTGATGTGTGGATGAGGATCATATTCAGTAAGCTCAAAGTCATCGATGGTAAAGTCAAAAATAGATGTAACTTCTTTATTTATTTTCATTTTCGGAAGTGATCTTGGCTCTCTTGTAAGCTGTAGCTTCACTTGTTCCATATGGTTCGAATAAATATGGGCATCTCCAAATGTATGAACAAACTCACCAGGCTCAAGGTCTGTTACTTGAGCGATCATCATCGTTAAAAGAGCATAAGAAGCAATATTAAATGGAACACCAAGGAAGATATCCGCACTACGTTGATAGAGCTGACATGATAACTTGCCGTCATTTACGTAAAATTGAAACAAGCAATGACATGGGGCAAGGGCCATCTCATCAATTTCAGCAGGATTCCAAGCAGTCACAATCAGTCTTCTAGAGTCAGGATTCGTTTTGATTTGCTCCACCACTTCTGAAATTTGGTCTACTACTTTCCCATTTGCACCTTCCCATGAACGCCATTGTTTACCGTATACAGGACCAAGGTCTCCAGATTCATCTGCCCACTCGTTCCAAATGCGTACATTATTTTCTTGTAAGTAAGCAATATTAGTCTCACCTTTTAAAAACCATAAAAGCTCATGGATGATGGAACGTAGATGAAGTTTCTTTGTTGTAAGAGCAGGAAAACCATCTCCTAAATTAAATCGCATTTGATAACCAAAGGTACTAATCGTGCCTGTTCCTGTTCGATCTGACTTCTCTTCCCCTTCTTTGAGTACATGCTCACATAGTGTAAGATACTGTTTCACTCTCGCTCATCCCCTTTTAATTTGCAGTTGCTAATGTAGTTTCCGTTTCAATAATGGTCGTATCCAAATACTCCATTAAATCGATATCATACGGCAGTTTTAGTTTTCTTCCATTTTCGCTAAATACACGAATCACAGGTCTGGTACTCATTTGTTTATTTTGCCTAATCACAATCGCCAGGCGTCCATCATTTAATTTCACGGTTAAGCCGACTGGATAGATGGCAATGGTTTCTCGAAATGTCTCGACAAGTCCTTTATCAAAAAGAATGCCTGCACCTGAATAAAGCAATTCAAGTCCTTCATGAGGGAGCATCGGCTTCCTGTAAACCCGATGAGAAGTAACCGCGTCAAAGACATCTGCTATTCCAATAATTTTAGCATAAGGATGGATGTGGGCGCTTGTTAGCCCTCTAGGGTAGCCATTTCCATCAAGTCGTTCATGGTGCTGAAAGGCGCAGTGAGCGGCTAGCAGCGGTATATTAGGTACATCTCGTAGCAGATCAAAGCCTGCTCTTGGATGTGTTTTGATTAGTTCAAATTCTTCTTTATTTAAGCGTCCTGGCTTATTCAACACTTCAATTGGAACAGCGATTTTCCCTACGTCATGCAATAGGGCTCCAAGTCCAATCTCATTTAATTGTTTTGAGGAATAGCCCAGCTTCATCGCAAGTCCTAATGTGTAAATGGTTACATTGAGGGAGTGGGTGAATATGTAATGATCGTACACATACGTTTCTGAAAGCATAGCTAAAGCGTCTGGATTATGTTTAATGTCTGCTAGAATCGATTGAACAACAGTAGAGAAATTTTGGCTTAATTGATCAAGATTCACTGTCTTTTTTAAAATAACTTCTTCACTAATTATTTTAAACTCTTCTTTAATCGTTTTAATCGCCCGTTTCTTGGTCTCATCACGTATAACCGAATCAACCATAATATCATTCGTCAATTCGTCCTCAATATAGATATAATGGATGCCCAATTCAACTAAACGAGTTAATAACCGTCCAGTTAATACCGCTCCCCTAAAAAGTAAAATTTGACTACTATCGTTATAAATATCTCGGCCTAACTTCACTCCAGGTTCAACACTTTTAACAGCAACTAATCGCATCTTGTTCACCCTAATCCTCGTGTCATTTACACTTTTCTCTTACAAAGTGTAACGCAACTACGGGAGAACGTGAAGGGAATTTTATATGAAATTAGCTTTATGAACAAAAAGCCTCCGATACGCAACCAACAGTAGATTGTGCATCTAAGGCTTCATTTATTACTCGTACTTCATTTTTAAAAGAGCGTCTTTCCCCTTCATCCCAACTGTTATGCCAAGCTCTTCAGCTTCAAGTGTCACCGACTCAAGTGGTGCCTCTAGCAGCTGCTCAATCGTTCTTACGCCCACTGCACGTCCTGCCACTATCTTTCGTTCTTTAAGCTTTTCGTTTAGCAGGCCAACATCAAGGGCACCGCACATAATATAACCAATATCATTGGTAACAGCCATAAAATTTGTTTTAGGCAGTTTTAACGTAACTGCTATGAACATTTCATTTTCAATGGTAATAGGTGTCATTTCAAGCATGTTCTCTCACACTCCCCTTCTAGCAATCATCCGTATTCATTACTACGATATGACCTAGAAAAGAAATGAGTGAACATCGACTATGCCCAAATTTGGCCTAGCTTCCAACTGAGCACATCTCGTAACAATTCAGGCATGTAATAGGTTTTCTTTTTCGAATCGGCAATCGCTGGATAGAGATGGCCGAATGTATACATATCAAGTGTGGCAACCGTATAGATCTTGGTTAAATCAATTGGTCTTCCTTCAATCAAAATGTCAAGAACCTGCTCATTTTGATCCAGTTCCACTTCAATACCAGTGAAGATCATTCTCCCTAAAATCTTACCGCGAAATCCAAAACCCTTTAATGCCAGAGTTCTCATCTCAGAAGAAAATGCTCGAATGATCGTCTTACGTAATGCTTCACCTGATAGTTCCACCACACAGGGATTAATCGGGTGCGGACATGATTTGTGAATATCACGTTTTGTTACAGGTCCTTTTTCAAACGTATCAAGAAGTACACCGGCATTCATCATTCCGATGCTCTCTTTGCACCATTCCGTCAAGGCATCACAAAGTAATTGAGGCGCTTCAGATTCATCTTGCCAAGATACATTCAATGAAGTTGGTAAGGTCGCTACTTTCTCATTTAAAACCTTTTGAGCATCTATCAAGAGCTCCTCTAGTAATTCTACTGTTAGCGGATCTTCTACTTCTAAACTCCTCGGGTCAATCAACTCTGCTTTATCTGCTACAACAGAACGAGTCGTCATATCAACATCAATCGTGATTTTGCCAAGAAAGGCCCCATGCTTTCCGGCTTGAGCAATTAACGTACCATAGCGCCTTTTCCCTTTTTCTAACACATGGTGGGTATGGGCTCCTAAGATAACATCAATTCCTTCCACCTTCTCTGCTAACTCTTCATCACGAAACAATCCAAGATGAGAAAGGACGACAACCACATCTACTTTATTTCGAACCTCTCCGACCCATTCTTTAATGGCATCTATTGGCGGGGTAATCTCCCAGTTAAGCTGCTTATAAAATTGACTAAAAGGTGCCGTAGCTCCAATAAAAGCGATCTTCACTCCATTATCCGTATGATGGATTTCATATGGTTTTGCCCACTTCGGACGCTCGCCATTCCTTTTGAAGAGATTAGCAACCAACACAGAAAATTTCGCTTGGTCGTATAACGTGTCTAACTCCTCATGAGAAAAAGTGATACCTTCATTGTTTCCAATCGTAGCGTAATCGACGTTTGCTTCGTTTAAAAGCAACGTATTTCCCTTTCCTGCTGTAGCCTCCGTCATGAGATGGCTGCGGTCTGCATGGTCTCCTAATTCGAGATACACACTATTTGGATCTCGATGTTTTTTTATGTAGGCAACAAGCTTTGCCCATGTTTCAAATCCACTATGAATATCATTCGTGTGAAATAATGTTACTCTCTCTATAGACATTGTTGCTCCTCCCTATGCCCCGCTCATTCCTTGATAAATCAAACGTATTGCAGCAATAATTAAAAAGATTCGAAGTGCAAGTAACAATGCATTGCCAGATAAGCGTCTGTTAATTGCTGCTCCTGCTATTCCTCCGATGTACGCACCAGGAATTAAAGCTAGTGCATATAGCCAGTTCACATTCCCAAGTACAATATGCGAAATCGAACTCGTTAATGCGGAAAGTAAGATCATAAACATCGATGTCGCAACCGCCATATGAGGAGGAAAATGAAAGAGAATGATCATCGCAGGCACCATTAGAGAGCCTCCCCCAATCCCAAATAGACCAGATAACATCCCTACAAAAAAAGCGATCATAATGGCAAGAATAGGACGGTAGCCATACACACGCTCCTTCCCAAGCTCGTCTATGTATGTATACTTCATTCCCTTTTCAGACAAGGGCCTTGGCTTTAAATAAGGACGAATAAAGAGCACTGCGGAAACGATAATCATAAAGATCCCAAAATAGATCATAAAGGGCTCAACTTCTAAAAAACGATTCAACCATACTCCAACAAGCGCACCTGGACCACTTCCACAAAAAAAGAGTAATCCGCTTTTATAATCTACTTTCCCTTGTTTCATATACGCTAAGGTTGAAGATAATCCTGTGAAAATCATAATTAATAATGATGTACCTACAGCGACTTGCGGGGTAATGCCAGCTAATACACCAAGAGTGGTGCTTAAAATTAAGAGTGCCGGCACCACAATAATTCCTCCACCCAACCCGAGTAAACTTCCAAACGTGCCTGCAATAAGGCCAACAATAATGAGTACTATCCACTCCATAAAAAGGACCGTCCTTTATCTTTCTTTTATCATTCCGAAAATAAATTAAGTTGCCTAGGAGCAAGCCCTGTGTATTCAATGTCCATTAAAGAAATCATCTCCTTGGCATTGCCAGCAGCATCTCCCCCTGAGTTATTATTAAAAATCATGTAGATCGTTTTCGACTCGTTTTTAAGTAGTTCGAGGTTTCTCTTCCACTCCTCAAGTTCATGGTTTTTATACTGATATAAATAGCGTACATCTCGCCACTTGCCGTTCCCAGGATCATTCCAGCCATGACGATTTCGACCGTGCATACGAATTAATGTCTTTTCTTCATTTGTCGCATGCAACACGGTTGGAATTGAACCAATACCCGCCTGTGGCTCATCGCATATGCTATGAATCCAATTTTCTTCTTTCATAAAGGAAAGGGTTCGTTCTCTCATGTCTGTTGTAAACCAAGTCTGGTTGCGGAATTCCAGTGCACAAGGGATATCCTTTAATTGTTCTTTGACATACCGTATGTAATCAACATGCTCTTTCTTACAATCAAACCAAGGTGGGAATTGGCAGAGAACCATCGCAAGCTTTCCAGCTGTTAGAAGAGGTTGAAGTGACGCGATAAAAGCTTGAAACATCTCTTCTTTCGTATCAAATGGGGCTGAGCCTTTCTGGTGTCCGGTCATTCCTTGGTACGCTTTCACAATAAATTGAAAGCCAGGTGGTGTCTCTCTTGCCCACTTTTCCATGTTACGCAATGGTTGAACGGCATAAAAAGAAGAATCTAATTCAACAATCGGATAAAAACTTGAATATGTCTCAAGCTTCGCATGACTTGGTGTTCCCTCATATAAATCATCATGATCTCCCCAACCCGCTAATCCAATATATATCAACGAACTCACCTTTCCTTTTTGAAGAAGATAAAGTGTAGTAATTGTGTTGCTGCAAGTAAATGACGTTTAATCTCCAAGGTTGTAATATGTAGAAAAGAAAAGCGAATCCATTATGGACCCGCTTTTCATACGTGCAAAGCACGTTCTCAATCATAATCCAATTCTTAACCGATTGAACCTTCCATCTCAAACTTGATGAGACGGTTCATTTCAACGGCATATTCCATTGGAAGTTCTTTTGTGAATGGCTCAATGAAGCCCATTACGATCATTTCTGTTGCTTCTTGTTCAGAAATACCACGGCTCATTAAGTAGAAGAGTTGATCTTCAGATACTTTTGAAACCGTCGCTTCATGCTCAAGTGTAATATTGTTATTTAAGATCTCATTGTATGGGATCGTATCAGATGTTGATTCGTTATCCATAATCAATGTATCACACTCAATTTTCGATTTAGACCCTTCAGATTTACGTCCGAAGTGACAAATACCACGGTATGTTACTTTACCACCGTGCTTTGAAATTGATTTTGAAACGATGGTTGAAGAACAGTTCGGCGCCAAGTGATGAACCTTTGCACCAGCATCTTGGTGTTGTCCTTTACCCGCGATAGCGATTGAAAGGATCGTACCTTTTGCTCCTTCACCACGCATAACAACTGCTGGGTATTTCATCGTAAGTTTTGAACCGATGTTACCATCAACCCATTCCATTGTTGCACCAGCATCTGCAACGGCACGCTTTGTCACGAGGTTGAAGATGTTTGGAGCCCAGTTTTGAATCGTAGTGTAACGGCAATATGCGTTTTTCTTAACGATGATTTCAACAACTGCACTGTGTAGTGAGTTCGTTGAATAAACAGGAGCTGTACAACCTTCTACGTAGTGTACAGAACTATCTTCATCAGCAATGATTAGGGTACGCTCAAACTGACCCATGTTCTCAGAGTTAATACGGAAGTATGCTTGAAGTGGCGTATCCGATTTAATCCCTTTTGGCACATAGATGAAAGATCCACCTGACCATACAGCAGAGTTTAGTGCTGCGAATTTGTTGTCAGTTGGAGGAATAATCGTACCAAAGTGCTCTTTAAAAATTTCTTCATGCTCGCGTAGAGCTGTATCTGTATCAGTGAAAAGAATACCTTGTTCAGTAAGCTCTTCTTTCATGCTGTGGTAAACAACCTCTGATTCATACTGAGCCGATACACCTGCAAGGTACTTTTGCTCAGCTTCAGGAATCCCAAGCTTATCAAATGTGTTTTTGATTTCTTCAGGAACTTCATCCCAAGACTTCTCCGACTTCTCAGATGGCTTTACGTAGTACGTAATGTCATCAAAGTGGAGTTCAGAAAGATCGCCACCCCATTGAGGCATAGGCATTTTATAAAATTGCTCTAACGATTTCAAGCGGAAATTAAGCATCCATTCAGGCTCGCTTTTCATACGTGAAATTTCTTCTACGATCTCACGAGTTAAACCACGTTTTGAACGGAAGATTGATACGTCACGATCCGAGAACCCGTATTTGTATTCACCGATTTCAGGCATTTTTTTAGCCATTTCGGAAAACCTCCTTAGATTGGTGCTTACTCTCACTATAACAAAAGTGAGAGTAAACCTCTATTCTTTTTCGTTTAGGCCTTTCTCCATTGCTTTCCATGCGAGTGTTGCACATTTAATACGCGCTGGAAATTTTGAAACCCCTTGAAGTGCTTCAATATCGCCTAAATCAAAACGATCTTCATCATACTCTTTTCCAAGCATCATGTTGGAGAAGATCTCAGACATTCCGATCGCTTCCTCAGCTGTTAACCCTTTTACCGCTTGAGTCATCATTGATGCAGAAGCTAGGCTGATTGAACAGCCCTCTCCTACAAACTTCGCTTCAGAAATACGATCGCCTTCTAGCTTCATTTGAATCTGTATACGATCACCACATGTCGGGTTGTTCATGTTGACTGTTAATGTGTCTCCATCAAACTCTCCGCGATTTCGTGGATTTTTATAATGATCCATAATCACCTGTCGATACAAGGTATCAAGGTTATTAAAAGACATCGCCAAAGTACTCCTTTGTTTTTACTAAGCTCTCTTTGAGTGTATCTACATCTTCTTTTGAATTGTAAATGTAGAAGCTGGCTCGAGCCGTTGCTGTTACGTCAAGCCATTTCATGAGTGGCTGAGCACAGTGGTGACCTGCTCGAACAGCAATTCCCTCTGCATCAAGGACAGTCGCAACATCATGAGGATGAACATCATCTAAATTGAATGTCACAACGCCTGCACGATGCTTTGGTCCAAAAATCGTCATTCCATCAATCTCGGAAAGACGCTCCATTGCATAGAGAGCTAGCTCATGTTCGTGCTTTTCAACTTCATCTAGACCAATCTCATTGAGAAAATCGATGGCAGCACCTAGACCAATTGCTCCTGCAATAATTGGTGTACCGCCTTCAAATTTCCAAGGTAACTCTTTCCATGTTGATTCTTGAAGTCCAACAAAATCAATCATCTCGCCACCAAACTCAATTGGCTCCATCTTGTTTAGTAACTCTTTCTTCCCATACAAGGCACCAATTCCAGTTGGCCCACCCATCTTATGACCTGAGAATGCGAAGAAATCACAATCTAAATCACGTACATCGACCTTCATATGAGGGGCACTTTGTGCTCCATCAACAACCATAATCGCACCGTTACGATGAGCAATCTCTGCAATTTCTTTAACAGGATTAATCGTACCAAGTACGTTTGACACTTGCATCACTGAGACAATCTTTGTTTTCTCACTGATTGTCTCTTCTACATCTTTAAGGTCAATCGTACCGTCGGGTTGAAGTGGCAAATACGTTAATGTTGCACCAGTCGTGCGCGCTACCTGTTGCCACGGGATGATATTGCTGTGATGCTCCATCGGCGTGATGACAATTTCATCACCTGCCGAAAGATTAGCACGACCATAGCTTCCTGCTACAAGATTTAGTGCAGTTGTGGTACCACGAGTAAAGATAATCTCTTCGGCTGATGTTGCATTAATAAACGTACGAACCTTCTCACGCGCTCCTTCATATTCATCAGTCGCCATTGTTCCTAGTGTATGAACACCACGGTGCACATTAGAATTATAACGACGATAATAATCATCAAGCTTCTCAATGACGGATGCAGGCTTTTGTGAAGTCGCTGCACTATCAAGATAGACAAGAGGATGTCCGTTTACATGTTGGTCAAGAATCGGAAAGTGTTTCTTGATCTCAGCTACGTTCATTACAGAACTTTCCTTTCAATTGCTTCACGCAATTGCTCTTTTACTGATTCGATCGGTAATTGAGTGACAACAGGAGCTAAGAAACCATGAATAACAAGTCTTTCTGCTTCTTTACGAGAGATACCACGGCTCATTAGATAGAACATTTGAAGCGGATCAATACGACCTACAGAAGCAGCATGACCTGCTGTTACATCATCTTCATCAATAAGAAGAATCGGGTTCGCATCTCCACGCGCTTTTTCACTAAGCATAAGCACGCGCTCCGTTTGTTCCCCATTTGATTTCGTAGCACCATGCTCAATCTTTGTAATCCCGTTAAAGATTGCTGTTGCGGAATCACGCATAACACCATGCTTTAAAATATATCCTTCAGAATTCTTTCCATGATGGAAGATCTGTGTTGTGAAATTTTGTTTTTGATTGCCGCGACCAATGGTAACAGTTTTCGTATCTGCCCAAGAACCATCCCCTACTAGATGAGTTGTGTTCTCTGACACTGTGTTTCCATCGTTCATTTGACCAAGTGCCCACTCAAGACGAGCATCTCGATCAACATGTCCACGACGTACAACATACGTAGTCACATTGCTTGAAAGGTTGTCCACTGCTCCAAATGCTACTTTAGCTCCTTGCGCTGCATATACTTCAGCGACAATGTTTGCTACTGTTGCATCTTCACTAAGTGATACATAGTTTTCAACGTAAGTGACTGAGCTATTCTCTTCTGCTACAACGATTACATGGTTGAATAAACCAGCATCTTTTGCACCAAGCGCATAAACCGCTTGAAGAGGCACTTCTACTTCTACATTACGTGGCACATAGATAAATGCTCCTCCATTAAGTAACGCAGCGTGTAGAGCCGTTAAACGGTTTTCGTCAACTTGAACAGCTTCACCGAAAAGATATTTCTTCACAAGGTCCTCATGCTTAGCTACAGCCGTTGCAAGATCTGTGAAAATAACACCTTTGTCCGTTAATTCTTTCGAAGTCTTCGTGTATACAGTTGAACCATCTTGTTGAGCAAGCAGGGTTTCTACTTTATCTTCTTCACCAACAAGGTTACGAATTCCCTCAGCAAGAGAAGCGACATTATCTGCTGCTTTTACTTCAGCAAGGTTATAGCTACCAGCTGTGAAATTCCATTTATCTATTTTCGTTTTTTCAGGTTTCGGAAGAGCAAGCGTATCAAAAAGCTCTGCTCCTTTTAAACGGATGTCTTTAAGCCATGTTGGCTCATTGCGTCCATCCGAGAATGCTTGAATTTGTTCTTTATCGAACGTTACTTTTGTCTCGATTGACATACATACCCACCCTTTACTGTTGATTCACTGATTTGCATCAATTCTTGATCGTACAGATGAAACTAGACTTAAGCTTCTTGGTTTACGTTTACACGCTCATCTTCAATGCCAAGCTCTTCTTTTATCCAGTCGTAACCTTCTGCCTCAAGACGTTGAGCTAACTCAGAACCACCAGATTTAACGATACGACCTTGCATCATAACGTGTACTTTATCAGGCTTGATGTAATCAAGTAGACGTTGGTAGTGAGTAATGATTAAGCAACCAAATTCAGAACCACGCATTGCATTTACACCTTTAGATACTACTTTAAGCGCATCAATATCAAGACCTGAATCAATCTCATCAAGGATGGCAAGTTTTGGCTCAAGCATCATTAGTTGAAGGATTTCATTACGCTTTTTCTCTCCACCAGAGAATCCTTCGTTCAGGTAACGTTGTGCAAATTGTTGATCCATTTCAAGAAGGTCCATTTTCTCATCTAGCTTACGGATAAATTTCATTAAAGAAAGTTCTTCGCCTTCTTCACGACCTGCATTAATAGCAGAGCGTAAGAAATCTGCATTCGTAATACCGCTAATTTCAGAAGGGTATTGCATTGCTAGGAAAAGACCAGCTTGTGCACGCTCGTCAACTTCCATTTCAAGTACATCTTCACCGTTCATTGTTACAGATCCACTTGTGATTTCATATTTAGGGTGGCCCATGATTGCAGATGCTAATGTTGATTTACCTGTACCATTTGGTCCCATAATGGCGTGAATTTCTCCACCGTTAATTTCAATACTGAAGTCTTTAAGAATTTCCTTTCCTTCAATTGAAACGTGTAAGTTCTCGATTTTTAAGAATGGTGCTGACATCTCTATGACCTCCAATTTATCTTGCTTTATCTAAAAGCAGTGTGATTTCGATTTATATCGAATTATTCTCAATCTATTCTCATTACAATCTTATAACAAATCCAACGTAAGTTCAAGGCAACAAGACTGTCATCTCTTCATTATATAATAGAGTGACTTATACAGAAAGAGAGTGGCACCTATTTGGTGCCACTCTCCTTATATAATTTGTATTCTTCTGTTCTATGCGTGGTGTTGATTGAATTCTTTCGCAATCTGGTTGCAGCGTTTGTAATCTTCCTCACGAGCTTTTTCAATTTCCATTCTTTTGTCTAGACTTCGGTTGTACTCAGCATAACCTATTCCATGTGCAGAATGCATTGCTTTTTCCATATCACTCGTATACGCAGCGTCTAATGATTGGATAGTAAATCAATCCCTTCTCTTTTGATACACGTATCTTAACATGATCGCTTTAATTGACCAAAGTGCAAAAAAGAGCTTAAGACCCCTTAAATGGGATTCAGTTCACCTACGCCATTGTCAGAAAACTTACCATTACGATAACTCCGGATTACGTCATTTTTCAGCTCATCCCAATTATTGCTGCATTTTACTACCTTTGCCACTAAGGTCGGTCATCGCTTCTTGCACAAGGGTTACAGCCTGACTCATGGCAGCTCCACCACCAAAAGCAGCAGTCACACCTACTGCTTCTAAGATCTCATCTTCTGTGCACCCTTGATCCAGACAGCCTTTTGTATGATAAATAATGCAGTATTCATCTTGAGCAAACACACTAATACCTAATGCAATCATTTGCTTTTCTTTTTGCGAAAGCTTTCCTTTGGCAAAACAAGCCTCAGTGAACGCATTGTATTTCTTTGCAATGTCAGGCATTTTTTCAGTGAAGTGCCCTAAACCTTCTTTATACTCATGTAGCGCCATTTGAATGGCACTTGATTGTTGTTCTTGCTGATTCATCTACAATCCCTCCTTAAGTTGATTCCATTTCAATGGTAGTATTCGAATCAATGCGTTCATTTATACAAAAAAAGAGCACCACTAAGGGCACTCTTTACTGTTCTATTCTTCAGTTAATGGAATAACAGCACCATCATACTCTTCATTAATGAAGTCTTGAATTTCTTGCGATTGTAGTACTTCAACAAGCTTCAGTACTTCAGGACGCTCTTCATCTTCACCACGAACAACAATTAAATTTGGCTGAAGAACTTCTTCGTGTTCAAAAGCAATTCCATATTGCTCAATATCAACTCCGCCTTCAAGTGCATAGTTCGTGTTAATCACCACTGCATCACCTTCGCCACTTTCAAATGAAGGAGCAAGCATACGCGCTTCAACTTGAGTTGATCCAAATTGAAGATTTTTAGGGTTTGATGAAATATCTTCAATTGTTGCTAATTGACCTTCTTCAACGTCTAACTCAATTAAGCCAGCACGCTCAAAAATCGGAAGGATACGACCGTGATCACTAATTGAATCACTCATAATGATGGTTGCACCTTCAGGAAGCTCATCTAAGCTTGCGTACTCTTGTGAATACACACCAATTGGTTCAGCGTGGATAGCGCCAACACTTACGAAATCATAATCATTTTCTTCAATTTGCATATCTAGATAACCAGGCGTTTGGAAGTAGTTCACATCGATATCCCCATCACGCAATGTTTGGTTTGGTAAAATATAATCTTGGAATACTTGTACTTGAAGGTCAATTCCTTCTTCAGCAAGCAATGGTTGTGCCGCTTCTAGGATCTCTGCATGTGGTACAGCAGAAGCCCCCACTACTAATGTTGATGATTCACCTTCTGCTGCATCTTCTCCAGCATCTCCTTCAGTTGTTTCTTCCTCAGCACCACCACATGCTACAAGTGATACCGATAATGCTGCAGCAGCTACTACGCTTAAAAACTTTTTCATCTTTCTTTTCCCCCTACCTTTTATCTGTTTTATTTGTAAAATAATCACCCATCCATTGAATAACAAATACTACCAATAGAATAGCGATCGTTGCTACTAAAGTAATTTGACTATTGTTTCGTTGGAACCCTTCTAAGTATGCGAAGTGACCAAGACCACCCGCTCCAATGACACCCGCCATCGCTGTGTAACTGACTAAAGCAATCGCTGTAACCGTAATACCAGAAATAAGGGCTGGTAAGGATTCTGGAATTAATACTTTGCGAATAATTGTCCAATTGCTTGCCCCCATTGATTGAGAAGCTTCAATCACTCCTTTATCAATTTCGCGAAGGGCAATCTCAACCATACGTGCATAAAAAGGTGCAGCTCCAATAATCAAAGCTGGTAGGGCTGCATTTGCACCTAGCATCGAACCCGTTAATGCTCGTGTAAATGGAATGAGTAAAACGATAAGAATAATAAATGGAATCGATCTAAAAATATTTACAATAAAACTGGTAATCCCATTGACCAAAGTATTTTCCCAAAGGTTACCTTTGCTTGTTAAATATAAAACCAGTCCTAAGATTATCCCTATAATAAATGTCGCTAATACAGAGATGGATGTCATGTAAATGGTCTCAAGTGTAGCATCCCACAGTCGATCCCATTTTACATCAGCTAGAAATTGATCAAGCATACGTGATCACCTCCACTTCCACTTTCTTGCTTTGGATAAAGGCAATGGCACGTTCCACTTCTTCTTTTTGGCCATTTAAGGCAACAAATAATGTTCCATATGACCCTTCATGAATCTTGGTAATTTTTCCTTGAACAATATTGACTTCCACATCAAACGTACGGATGAGCTGAGTAATCAATGGACTCTCTGCTTCTTCCCCTACAAATGTTAATTGCACGATGTGTCCTTCTGGGTGATCAGCCAACATTTGCTTAATCGCATCCGTCGTTTCCTCAGGTTCCGTAATCTGTTTCACAAACTCTTTTGTCATTTCTTCTTTTGGCTTACGGAAAACATCAAGCACTGGACCTTGCTCAACGACTTTTCCAGCCTCCATTACAGCAACTTGATGACAAATTTTGCGGATGACATGCATTTCATGCGTGATGAGAACGATCGTTAATCCTAACTTCTCATTAATATCTACGAGCAAGTCCAAAATCGAATCCGTTGTCTTTGGATCAAGAGCTGATGTTGCTTCATCACAAAGTAAAACTTTCGGATTGTTTGCAAGAGCTCTTGCAATCCCAACACGCTGCTTTTGACCACCACTTAATTGTGACGGATAGCTATCTCCGCGTCCTTTTAAACCGACTAGTTCGATTAATTCATTAACACGCTTTTCACGTTCTCGCTTTGATACTCCTGCAATCTCCAAAGGAAAAGCAATATTATCGCGAACAGTTCGAGACCAAAGTAAGTTAAAGTGTTGGAAGATCATGCCGATCTCTTGGCGTGCTCGTCTTAGCTCCTTTGTTGATAGAGCCGATAGCTTTTTACCTGCTACAGTAACGTCTCCCTCGGTCGGTCTTTCTAACATATTTAACATACGAATTAACGTACTTTTACCTGCACCACTATATCCAATGACCCCAAAGATTTCACCTTCAGCAATCGTTAAATCCACACCGTCAACTGCGTGAACCGGGCCATTTTTCGTTTCGAATCGTTTACGAATCGATTGTAACGAAATCATATTTAATCCCTACTTTCCTTCTAGCCTTTCCATTCTACTCACATCAATTAGTAGAATGGAAAGGCGTTGATGCTCATCTATTCAGTGACAATTTGCCCTGTTGTCCTTCAAAGAATAACCACAAAAAAACCTCTCTGTTTTAAGATGAACAGAAAGGTGTATGTTAGGTATCCTCTGTCTCATCTATCAAAGCTTATGCTTTGCAGGAATTAGCACCTTCTAAATCAAAAGTGATTTAGTGGTTGCTGGGTTTCATCGGGCCAGTCCCTCCACCTCTCTAGATAAGAGATATAAAGTTGTTGTTTGCTTTTGCATGAGTGCATCATAGCATGGCAGATTTTTTGCTGTCAACGATTTTATGCTGAAAGATGAGATGAAGATTTTTCCGGTGCTTTTTTCTCTCTAAATACAAGGAAGAAATAGATCGAACCAATTAAATAAAGACTAGCCGTAATTGTAAATACGTAGGCATAACCATAGTAAGACCCATAGATCATAACAAGCGTGGTCGACACCGGACCCATAACAGCCCACCCTAATTGAAAGACCATTTGCCCTACTGAATTCGCAAGACCTTTCATGGAATCATCGACTTTTCTCATCATTAAAGCCATTTGAATCGGATTCCCCGCATTCATTAACGCTTGCCTAAATAAAAATCCGATCACAGCGAGCCAGAGCACTTCTGTATAAGCCGTCAAGAGGAGAAACGGGAGGGATGAGAGCTGTAGGATCACCACGGCTTTCACTTCACCCACTTTTCGTACTACTGTTGGGCCTATCATTAAAGCAATTGCCGTCATCGCTTGACCTAATGATAAAATAATGCCCACCACTGAATAACTTACGTCAAATCGATCTGTAAAATATAAGTTCAAATAAGGAATGACTAGACCAGACCCAAACCCAATTAATAAATTGGCTACGGCGAAAAGTCCAATAACCTTTAGACTTGAGCGATGGGTCGTAAACAATTTACCAATAGAGCTAGCCCCTGTTTTCTGTTTGCGCACCTTTTGTTCCTCTCGAATCTTTATAATTGGGATTAAGGCGAGGAAAAATAAGCAAGCTCCAAACAGCAAGGTGATTCGCACACTCGTCAACATTGTGAATCCAAATACAGTATGAAAGAGGTCGGATAGCGTCCCACCAAGTGTATTCCCAATGACATTAGCAACCATAATAAGCGCAAAGTTAAAGCTAAATAGATGTACCCGCTCTTTTTCCGAGGAATTCTCAGCAAGCAAAGGGATAGAGGATACTTGAATAAAGGCCATAAACAATCCCGTCATAAAAGCTGTCGCAAGTAACATCGTCTCAGCTACCAGCACACCACGTAAAAGAAGGCTACATGCTGCAAAAATAGCCCCAACAAAGATCATTTTCTTCCTGCCTACTTTATCACTCAGTAAACCAGCTGGTAAAAGTGCAATTGCACTTGCCATCGCCTGCATCGCAATGATTCTGCCGTTCACTTGATCTACATATCCTAATTCACGAATATAATAATTATAAATGACCATAAAAATACCCATGCCGATATTGGCAAGGATAGATGCTATTAAAAATAAACGCACATTTCGATTATACGATTTCAGTTGCCCCGTCCAATCCTGAATGAGCTGAGCCATGTGACCAACACCTCGTTATTATTTCGGTACCCTAAATATAATAAATCATTTCCAGATAAATAAAAAGCCTTTCGTCAAAGTTTTCAGACGAAAGGTAATAATAACTTTTAGCACCAGCCCTCTTCGCAGCTATCTACATACGAAGTGACTTGATTCGGATTGGCATTTTCATAACGATATACTTTATCTTCTTCAAACACATACCCTGCACTCATTAAATGCTGCAGGCCAGATGCAGTTTCAGTTACTTGTCCTACGTGGGTATCATCTACATAGAGGTTCATATGGCCATTCTCATACTTACCCTTCACTTTGCTTGTTACATCTACTTTGACTAAGTCCAAACGAATCCCCTCCATCTTTTAGGATGTAGGTATAGTGTTTGCTAATCCAACGTTCCTAGCCAAGGCAAATAAAAGAGAAGGAGGTAAAGTCCCCCTTCTCAACATGGATTAATCTTCGCTAATCATTTCAGCATATTGTGAATCACTCATAAGCTTGTCTACTTCTGATGAGTCAGAAGGCTCCACAACAATCATCCACGCTTTTTCATAAGGTGATTCGTTTACAAACTCTGGAGAATCATCAAGCTCTTCGTTGATTTCAACCACTTTACCGCTGATCGGCGCATAAAGTTCCGATACAGTTTTAACTGACTCAACGCTACCAAAAGGCTCGTCTGCTTCGATGTCATCTCCAACTTCAGGAAGCTCAACGAAAACGATGTCCCCTAATTCTGATTGAGCAAAATCGGTAATACCGATGCGAACTTTCTCGCCTTCTACTTTTACCCACTCATGTTCTTCTGAATACTTTAATTCCTTTGGTAAATTTGCACTCATTTGGTAATCCCTCCATCAATTTGGTACATACTCACTTCATTATACCTTTTTTGCCATTCAAACTAAACGTTCAAGCAACAATTTGTCTTCTTTTGTCTATTTCCACGTTTGTTCGAATTGTTCTTCCTTAAAGCCAACCGTTACTTGATTGCCATCTGTCGTAATCGGACGTTTAATTAACATCCCATCAGAAGCTAATAATTCCAGCTTTTCATCTTCGGACATATCAGCTAGCTTGTCTTTTAATCCAAGCTCGCGGTATTTCTGCCCACTTGTATTAAAGAATTTCTTTAAATCAAGTTCGCTCTTCTTGTAAAAAGCTTCAAGCTCTTCTTTAGTAGGTGGTGATTCGACAATATGTACTTCATTCAGCTCAACACCATTATCTTCTAACCATTTTTTCGCTTTGCGACATGTGCCACATTTAGGATAGTGGTAAAAGGTTACTAACATCCAAACACTCCTCTCCTATTGTTGTTCTTTAACGCCATTATTACGTATTTTTTCTATTCCGACAACTAATACGCTCGCTTTTCGTATCACTTTCCCAAATTTGCTGAATGGCAGCTTGTGTAGAGTCCTCTGCTAACTCTTTTGAGAACTCTTCTACTCCTGTTAACGGAGCTGTATATTCAATCTTTTGCTGTTTCTTCATCTTTACGCACTCCCTTTTTATGATTATGATCATAGGATGCTTCGGATTAAAAGAAACCATTCGCGTGTGGACAGTCCTTGGGCGTTATGTGCGAAATATCGGTGTGTATGTGCGAGGCAAGCAGGACATGAGCGAAATCTCTGATTTAGGAGCGTAATGTAGGGACTTATGTGCGCAATTTTTTAATTATGAGCGAACGACCATTATTTGTCCCTTTTATGTGCGAGATGTCAACTACGCTTCGGCCCGGCCAATAAGCCGCACCAACGACAAAAAAGCCCTACCTAAGGGCTTTTTTGTACTAGAGAGGAGAATGCTTCATAAGAAAGGAGTTATATAATTTTTGGGGCGGTTAAGCCCCAAAATTGGTAAACGTAATTAGATAATAAATTTAGCTATTAAACAACGTAACGCTCTTCTTTAAGAACTTCAGCTGCAATTTCACGCTTAATGCTTACTACATTAATTGGCGTGTGACGCGTTAATTTGCGTAGAATGGAAAGCATCGTACGAAGTGTATCTCCACTTTCCATAGCCACTAGAGACTCTTTAGCATGAGCCTCGATGCGGTTGAATGCTTCTTGGCAATAAACTTGTGTCATACGAAGCTTTTGAGCAGCTTTGTCTGCACCACTCTTATTCATTTGCTTTTCAGTACGTAAGATCACTGACTCCATATTGAAGACTTCACTTACGATATCAGCTACATTTGAAAGAAGCTCTTGCTCGTGCTGAAGTTTTTCACCATATTTTTGAGCGCCTGTTCCAGCAACCATTAAGAAGATTTTCTTTGCCATACCAAGCAAGTATTTTTCTTGCTCAAGTGGCTCTTCACCAACTTCTTGCGGCATCATCATCATTAATTCTTCTTGTAGAGCTGTAGCTTTTTGAAGAAGTGGAAGCTCACCCTTCATTGCTTTACGCATGATCGTACCAGGCACTAGAAGGCGGTTAATTTCATTTGTTCCTTCAAAGATACGATTAATACGAGAATCACGGTAAATGCGCTCTACTTCATATTCCGCCATGAAGCCATATCCACCATGGATTTGAACAGCTTCATCAGCTACATAATCAAGCGTTTCTGAACCTGAGACTTTATTTAGTGAACACTCAATTGCGTACTCAGCAATTGCTTCAGCTACAGCACGGCCATCTTTTTGCTCTTCATCAGATAATCCACCAAGACGCTCTTCAAACAATCCACCTGTACGGTAAATCGAGCTCTCAGAAGCGAATGTCGCTGTTGCCATGTTCGCAAGCTTCTCTTGGATCAATGAGAACTTTGCAATTGGTGTTTTAAATTGCTTACGCTCATTTGCATATTTTGCAGCAAGTTCTAGTGCGCGTTTTGAACTACCGATACAACCTACTCCAAGCTTGTAACGGCCTACATTTAGGATGTTGAATGCAATCACGTGGCCTTTGCCAATCTCACCTAAAACATTTTCTTTAGGAACAAGAGCGTCTTCTAAAATTAATGTTCTTGTAGAAGAACCTTTAATACCCATTTTCTTTTCTTCTGGACCAGTTGATACGCCTTCGTAGTCTTTTTCAACGATAAATGCTGTGAATTTCTCTCCATCAATTTTTGCATAAACAACGAATACATCAGCAAATGCAGAGTTGGTAATCCATTGCTTCTCTCCATTTAATACATAGTGCGTACCAGCTTCGTTTAGAACAGCTGTTGTTTTAGCACCAAGAGCATCTGAACCTGAACTTGGCTCTGTTAATGCGTAAGCAGCAATACGTTCACCTGATGCTAAGTCAGGAAGATACTGTGATTTCTGCTCGTGGTTACCGAAAAATACGATTGGTAGTGAACCGATCCCTACGTGAGCACCGTGGCTAAGCCCAAATGCACCACCGCGAACGAACTTCTCAGAGATAAGAGACGAGCTAATTTTATCAAGACCTAATCCGCCGTACTCTTCAGGTACATCTGCTCCAAGTAAACCAAGCTCCCCAGCTTGCTTCAAAAGCTTCACCGTGTACTCAAATTCATGGTTTTCGATCTTCTCAAGAACCGGTGAAACTTCTTTCACTGCAAACTCTTCTGTTGTACGGCCAATCATGATTTGCTCGTCTGAGAAATCCTCAGGCGTAAATACCTTTTCTGCCTCAATATCTTCTACTAAGAAGTTACCACCTTTAACAACACGCTCTGCTGTATTACTCATCATAATTCCCCCTTTTAATTGGTTGGTTCTTATTAACCGATTAGTTCAAACACACCAGCAGCACCCATACCGCCACCGATACACATTGTTACAACACCAAACTGCTCACCACGACGCTTCATTTCATGCATAAGAGAAAGGGTTAGCTTTGTACCTGAACAACCTAGTGGGTGACCAAGTGCAATCGCTCCACCATTTACATTGACTTTATCAACATCAAGTTCTAAATGACGAATCACTTGAAGAGATTGAGAAGCAAATGCCTCATTTAATTCAAATAATCCGATATCAGATAAATCAAGTCCTGCTAATTTAAGTGCTTTTGGAATTGCCTCAATTGGACCAATTCCCATAATTTCTGGTGCAACCCCAGCTACTGCAAAGCTACGGAATTTAAGAAGTGGCGTAAGACCTGTAGCTAAAGCTTCCTCGCGATCCATTAAGAGAACAGATGCGGCACCATCACTCATTTGAGATGAGTTACCTGCTGTAACTGAACCTTTCGGATGGAATGCTGGACGAAGCTTCGCTAGACCTTCAACGGTTGTATCTGTACGAACCCCTTCGTCTGTATCAAAAACAATCTTTTTCTCTTTTAATTTATGGTCAGCTCCAACCGAGCGAAGTGTTACATCAACTGGAACAATCTCATCAGCAAAACGCTTAGACTCGATGGCAGCAGCTGCACGCTTATGACTTTCTACCGCAAACGCATCTTGGTCGGCACGGCTAATGCCAAAACGATTTGCCACCTCTTCTGCTGTATAACCCATTCCCATGTAATACTTTGGTTGTTCTTCAACAAGAGTTGGGTTTGGTGCGATGACATGACCACCCATTGGGATCATGCTCATTGACTCTGCTCCCCCTGCAACGACTGCTTTTGAATGACCAAGCATAATGCGCTCAGCCCCATAAGCGATACTTTGCAAACCAGACGAACAGTAGCGGTTGATCGTAATCGCAGGTACTGTGTTTGGTAGGCCTGCAAGAGCAGAGATGCTACGAGCAACATTCATCCCTTGCTCTGCCTCAGGCATTGAACATCCAATAATGACATCATCAATGGCAGCAGGATCAAATCCTTCAGCACGTCTTAAAGTTTCTCTAATCGTGAGTGCTCCTAAATCATCTGGTCTCACGTTTGCTAATGTTCCACGTTTCGCTTTTCCGACTGGCGTACGTGCGCCAGCAACGATTACTGCTTCTCTCATTGTCGTATCCCTCCTACCTGTTTGAATTAGTTGCGTAATGGCTTTCCTTTTGTCAGCATATATTGCATCCGTTGTTGTGATTTCGGTTCACTAACAAGGCTTAAGAACGCCTCACGCTCTAAATCAAGCAAGTATTGCTCATCTACAAGCGTTCCTTTAGGGACGCGACCACCTGCTAATACGAATGCAAGTTTTTCAGCTATTTTTAAATCATGATCAGAAATCATGCCACCAAATTTCATCGTTTTAGCACCAAGTAATAACGTTGCGTAACCCGTTTCACCAACAACAGGAATCCTCTTGCGCTCTGGCGGACGATAGCCTGATTCTTCTAAATGAATGACTTGTTGCTTTGCACGATTAATGACATGTTCACCGTTCATGACAATGCCGTCACGCTCGCTTAAGAAGCCATTTTCTTTTGCTTCATGAGCAGATGTTGCTACCTTTGCCATCGCAATTGTTTCAAACGTTTTGTTAGCAACAGCTTGAAGGTCAATCTGTGCACCTTGTGGCAGACTTTCTAAATTGCGAAGGTAAAGCTCTTTGTTACCTCCACCACCTGGAATTAGACCAACGCCCACTTCAACTAGTCCCATATAGGTTTCATGTGCAGCTTGAATGCTTGCAGACGGAAGACAAATTTCTGCTCCTCCACCAAGAGACATTCCAAACGGTCCCGTTACAACTGGTTTTGCTGAGTAACGTACATTTGCCATTGCTTGTTGGAACTGACGAACAACCATATCAACCTCAAAGAAGTTATCATCTTGCGCTTCCATTAAGATCATCATCAAGTTCGCACCAACACAGAAGTTCTTCCCTTGGTTACTAATGACAAGGCCTTTAAAGTTCTTCTCTACTTCAGTAATTGATTTATTAATCATTTGAATCACATCAAGACCAATCGAATTATTTGGCGAGTGGAATTCAAGTAGTGCAACATCATCACCGATATCGATTAACGACGCACCACTATTTTTCATCACAACATTGTCTGGCTTAAGTGATTTCAAATGAATATTTTTTGGATTTGTTTCAATCGCTTTGTATTCACCTTCATGATAGAAGCTTGATCCTTTATAGAAGGTTTCATTTCCAGTTGATAGCATCTCTCTTACCCAACCAGGAACGTTTTCCCCTTCAGCTTCGATACGCTCAACCGACTTTGCAACTCCGATTGCATCCCACATTTCAAATGGTCCTAATTCCCAACCAAAGCCCCAACGCATTGCTTCATCAACAGCTTTGATGTCATTAGCAATTTCGTAAGCCTTCTCAGCAGAATACAGAAGGACCGGCTTAACCAGGTTCCAAATGAGTTGTCCTGCACGATCATCTGCATAAGCGAGCGCTTTCAACTTATCGCCAGGCTTCTTTGCTTGTTTCGCTTGCTCTGTAGAAGCTGTACGTAATTTTTTACGTTCTTGGTATTCAAGCGTAATTGGATTAAGCTCCAAGATTTCGCTTCCTTTTTCAGTACGTTGTTTCACGAAGAAACCTTGGCCCGTCTTACTACCAAGCCAACCTTTTTCAGCCATCTCTTTCATGAAGGATGGAGGATCAAAAACATCTTTCTCTGCTCCTTCCACTTCATCATAGACATTCTTTGCTACATGTAAGAACGTATCAAGTCCTACAACATCAAGCGTGCGAAAAGTTGCGCTTTTCGGTCTTCCAATTAACGGACCTGTTACAGAATCAATTTCACTAACAGAGAATTCACCTTTTAACATTTCATTAGCAGTAACAAGTAGACCGTATGTTCCGATGCGGTTTGCGATAAAGTTTGGAGTGTCCTTACATTCAACTACACCTTTTCCAAGTGTATCTTCAGCAAACGCTTTCACAAATGACAGCACATCTTGATCTGTTTTTTCAGTTGGAATCACTTCAAGAAGCTTTAAATAGCGTGGCGGGTTAAAAAAGTGTGTTCCAAGAAAATGCGCTTGGAAGTCCTCTGAACGCCCTTTGGCCATTGCTTCAATCGAGATACCCGATGTATTTGAACTAATAATCGTACCTGGCTTGCGTACCGCATCAATTTTTTCAAATAGTTGACGTTTGATATCTAAATTTTCAACAATTACTTCGATAATCCAGTCCACTTCACCAAGGCGCTCTAAGTCGTCTTCTAGGTTACCTGGCTCAATATATGTAGCCTTTGATTTCGCCGCAAGTGGTGCTGGCTTCTGCTTTGCAAGACGTTTGATTGAATCAGTGCTGATTCGATTACGAACTGCCTTACTTTCAAGCGTTAATCCTTTAGCTTCTTCAGCAGGAGTCAATTCTTTTGGAACAATATCTAGTAACAATGATGGAATTCCGATATTTGCAAGGTGTGCCGCGATTCCTGAACCCATAACACCTGATCCAATTACAGCCGCTTTTTTAATTTGTCTGGTCATCGTTCTCCCCCTTAATCCTTAAATCACTTCACTCGTAGGTCATTCATTTACTTATTACATTTTTACAGGACAACGAATTTGTCCAAGCCATACCTTATATATGTTCACAAGCCGTTCAGTATGCCTTCTTTTCACCGAATGAATACTCATTCATTATTTCCTTAAAAAAAAGGCGACGAACAATTTGTCGTAACTTCTATCTTTACTATAAAGGAATTATGCTCCAGTTGCAACACATAATTCTGAAAATTATCATCTTTCTTATTTTTTAATGAAACGTTTGTTTAATTATCTAACTTCCATTTATTTGTAAACTCTCCTAGTTGTTTATAGGATACATTTAGTCTAACTCCCTCAAACTAATGCTGTATCACTAAACTTGATACATGTGTACTTTTATGATCATAAGGAGGTTTCAGTATGCAACAACAACCGATGCAACAAACGAATATGTCACCGCAACAAACGGGTCAAATACAGTATCAAGAACCACCACAGATTATTACGACAAAAGATGCTCTTTACTTAAATGATATGCTATCTTGGAATTTGCTTGCCATGAAAAAAGCCCATTTTTTTGCTGAGCAATGTCAAGACCAAGAAATTAAGCAAGTATTAGAAAAAGCAGGCATGATGCATCAACAGCATTACGAGAAGATCTTAACGCACTTGCAACCAACACAAGCTCAAACTACGATGCCTGTACAATAGGAGGAATTTGATATGAACCAGCAAAATAAAATCCAAAACCCAGAACTACAAGTTCCTAAAACACCTCAAATGTCTGAGCGTGATTTTATTAATGATCAGCTTGCAACGGAAAAATACATGACGTCCTCATATAGCATCGCATTGAATGAAGCGAGCCACACTGCCCTTTATCAAGACTTAGCTGGCATTTGCGAACAAACACAAAACTGCCAACGTGATCTATATAATGTCATGTTCCGCAAAGGTTTCTATGCCCTAGAAGCAGCCGATGCCCAAAAGATGCAACAAAGTTATCAACAATTCCAAGGGTACACCAATCAATTTCCTTACGGGAATGGAAATGGCCCTCAATGAACTAACCTATGAACTAAAAAATCCCTTGCCCTGTGATTAGGGCAAGGGATTCTCACTTATTGGTTTAAAAGTTCCGCTACTGCCCGTTCAATCTCTTCTGCTAAAGGATGATCTGGTGAAAGAGAGGTGACCTCGGCAATCGTTTCTAGCAAGCCACGTTCCTTAATTAAACGCTGAATTTGCACACTTTCTTCATCCTGTGCTACATCAAATAAAAAGGCAGTGGCAGTTACTTTTAGTAAGTGTTGAGCGTTGATCTTACGTTCATGTAATTGTACAAGAGGACCTATAAGTCGATCATTTGCACTTAACTTTCGCATTGGGTTCCGACCAACACGTTCAACTGGATCAGATAAATGACTATTTTCGAAACGACCAATTATTTTTTGATGATACGCTTTAAGTTCCTCTCGTTCAAAGTGGTACTTCACTTCTAACAAGCGACCAGTCTCCTCTAATACACCTTCAAGTTCGCGACGAATGGTAGGATTTTTGACCGCCTCAGCAATAGAATCAATTTCATGAACAAAGCCTAGATAGGCTATGCACGCATGACCTGTGTTTACTGTATACAGCTTACGTTCAATATAAGGTGTGAGCTCATCGACATAGCTAACACCATCTAAACGCTTCTCAATCTTCAACCCCTCTGTGTGAACGACCCATTCAAAGAAAGGTTCAACCATTACATCAAGTCCTTCACGGCTTTGATTTGGAACAATCCGATCAACAGCTGCATCCGGAAATCCTGTGTTAGACAAAATATCTTCCCAGATTGTAGCGTCGTCAACTTGAGCTTTTATATGGCCTTTTAGTGCGGTGGTCGCTCCAATTGCATTCTCACAAGCAATTACATCAATCTGTCTTGCTCCTACTTCTAGCCGTTTCTTTAAGCCTGCGGCAAGTACCGGAGCAATAAGGGGTAAAATATTGACGCCAACAGAAACCGTAACAAGGTCTGCTTGTGCAATGGTCTCTATCACCTTCGACTCTTCGGTTATACTATTTAATCCGTAGACGTTATTAATTTCGATCGTTTCGTCTTTTTCTTGAGCTAAACGGATCGAATAAGATCTTTTTTCGTTTAACTGATCAATTAATGGTTGCGAGACATCAATAAAACAAATCTCATATCCATTTGAGTGTAATACCTCACCAATAAAGCCTCTCCCAATATTACCAGCTCCAAAATGAACGGCTAACATGTTACTCTACCTCTTGAAAGAAATTCATTAATGTTTCTTTTGAATCAGCTGAGAGGATTTGTTCAAGTGTCTCTTCATCTGAGCATGTAATCGCAATATTAGAAAGGATCGATAAATGCTCATCTCCCTTACCAGCAATTCCAATCACTAATTTTACTTCGTTCCCATCCCAATCAATTGGTTTATCTAACAACATAATCGTAATTCCAGATTCTACGACTTCTTTTTTCGCTTCTTCCGTACCATGTGGAATCGCTAAGAAATTGCCCATATACGTAGATGTTAGTGCTTCACGGTCCATCATTTTATTGACATATTCTTCATTCACATAACCATTTTTAATAAGTAGCCCTCCTACTTTGCGGATTGCTTCCTCTTTAGATTGTACCTGCTCACCAAAAAGGATATTGTCTAGTTGTAATACTGCTTTAGCCATGTTGAATCACTCCTATTTTTGTAGTTTCGTAATTAAATACTCTTTTAAATTTCTCTCTAATAATGTGAATATGGCTTGTTCATCCCCTGTTTCAAATCGCTGAATCGATTCGTCACTTTCAATAATGGAAGCACTAATGAAACTCATGAGTTCCAGCCCTTGCTTGTTCCATATCTCTGGAGCTAGCATAAGTAGAATTCGACTCACTTCATATTCTTCGTTATCCATGCCTCTCATCTGCATCGGCTCTGGTAACTCATGTACAGTAAAGGTGGCTACTTTCACATCATCACTGCGGGTATGAAAGAGTGCCAACTGCGTACCCGGGATAGCCAGGCCACCTAATTGCTCTCTTTCTATTAAAGCTTCTGCTACGCGTTCACTATTTTCTACTAAATGCTTTTCCTCTTGATATTGTGCTAATTGTTGAATGAAGGCATTGGTATTTAAGAGATGCGACCATGTTTTCAATTCAAACTGAGTTAAAATGGAATTGATAAGGTTGCTAATTTGTTGAATGCTCTCTAGTTTAGTTAAAGCATCTTCCTTCAACCACTCTTTAACCTCATCATGTTGCCCCGCAATTTCAGCTTGTCGTTCACTGTTATCAGCTCTCACCCAATCCTTCGTATGAATAGAATGACGTATTCGATCCACTTCTTTTTTGGATAAGAATGGATTAACTAGAAAATAAGACTCTATAGAAGGAAGAGGTACAGTGGAAATGACGATCGTCTGCTCTGATACTTTATCTTGACTCATATCAAAGGCTGACATATGAGTTAATTCACGAATTTCAGGTATCTCTTTTTCAAGTCGTGTTGCTAACAATTTTGATGTTCCAATTCCACTCGAACAGACTACAATTGCCTTCAAACCTCGTTTATGCTTCGCTCCCTCAATCGAAGAACCAAAATGCATGACCAGAAAGCCAATTTCTTCTTCGGGGAACTCCCATTTCGGAAAAATTTCCGGAACTTTCTTTTGGAGAAGCAAGAACAATTCTTTGTAATCTTTTTTTATTTTAGGAAGCAAAGCGTTATAAATCGTCATGCCTTGTTCAATTCGAAATAAAGCAGGTTTTAAGTGACTGACCAAGCCTTCTAATAAAGATTGATCACCTCTAAGCGTCACACCTGTGGCCTCTCCGACTTCATCGATTAACTGCTTCGTCCGAATCGCCAAATCGAGAGACGTTTCTTGTAGAAGTAGACCACCTTCATCTCCTTGTTTAGCACCTAAGAGATGCATGGTGACATAGACGATTTCAATCGGTGGAATCTCAATAGAAAATTTCTCTTCTAAAAGAAGGACTAGCTTTTTAGCGACTTGATATTCTTTTGTTTGAGTAATCTTCTCTATCTTATTGAGGTGACCTTCAATCCTTTCACCTCGATTAATTCGATCTACTGCCAAACTTAAGTGAACAGCTAACCCTATAAACGAAACATCAGCAATCGACTCGCCTCGTTCCCTTAATTCATGGAGTGTCGCTAACACATCTAGAATGATTTTCACATCAATGAGATGGAGTAACTTCTCTGAGGTTTGGTCTTTAAGTTCACTTTTCGCCCGATGAACCTCTAATAAAGACAGAAGTTCTTCTTCACTCACTTTTTCAGTAATGAGACGCCTTAACGCTCTACGCTTATTAGGCTCATCCCCTTGTATCTCAATCCCATAGCTTCGCTTTCGGACCATCTCTAATTGAAAGGCTTCAAGCCAATCGCTCACTTTATTCAAATCATTGCTTATCGTCGCGATGGTCACACCAATTTCCTTGGCCAATGTAAACAATTTCACCGGCTCCCGCTTTTGAAGAAGAATGGAGAGGAGCAATTGTTGTCGCTCCTCCGGGGTATACTCATCTCTCTTTATCTCATTTACCATTTCTCTTAACTTGTTACGTTTCTCTACGCTACCGATTAGTTTTAATCCGACACCTGTTTGTTTTTCAAGTCTCAATTCAAATTGGTGAAGGGTAGGTTCAACGCCTTGTATATCACGATGAATCGTCCGTGAACTCACGTTAAGCTTATCAGCTATTTCTTTAATCGTCAGACCTTCTTCATTAGCTAACAAATAGTCAATAATATGTTTTTCTCGTGCTGACAAATACATCTCATCACCCCCGTTTATTCGGGCGAGGTATTTTAGTCGTCGCCTTTTAATTCATTCACGATTTCATCATACTTTGCACCATTCATAAAGTTTTCAACTGAAATATGAGCCTTATTCGGTTGCTTTGCCCTAGCACGATCTGTTAAATCTTTATGTGTGATAATGAGATCAGCATCATCTGGAATTTGGTTAATAGCTTTATTTGTTACTTCGATTGAAAGTCCTGCTTTCTTTACTTTGTTCTTTAAAATCGAAGCCCCCATCGCACTTGATCCCATTCCAGCATCGCAAGCAAAGACAATCTTTTTGACTTGATCTCGATCAATCGTACCTACTTGGTCAGGAGTTGTCGTAGCTTCTTCTGAATCAGACTTTAATGCTCCAGCAACACTGCTTCTCTTCCCTTTCATTGCTTCCATTTTAGAAGTAGCTTCTTCTAATTCTTGATCGTCATCTGTCGATCTTTTTAAGATGAGAGATGCTACTGCAAATGAAACTGCTGTGGCAACAATAATTCCTAAAATGACTCCAAGGTGATCCCCACGTGGTGTCATAAGCATATAGGCAACGATACTACCAGGTGATGGAACTGCAACCAGCCCTACATTAAAGAGTAGGAATGTAAAAACTCCACTCATTCCTCCAGCGATAGCTGCTAATAATAGCATCGGTTTCATTAAAACATAAGGGAAGTAAATTTCATGAATCCCTCCAACGAAGTGAATAACTGCCGCTCCCCCTGAAGAGTATTTAGCAGCCCCTTTTCCAAAAACCATGAATGCTAATAGAATTCCAAGGCCAGGACCAGGGTTTGACTCGAGCATGAAGAGAATGGACTTACCTGTCTCAGTCGCTTCTTGAATACCTAAAGGTCCAAGAATTCCGTGATTAATCGCATTGTTTAAAAATAAAATTTTAGCTGGCTCTACAAAAATACTTGCAAGTGGTAACATTCCAGCATCTACAATGACACGCACACCAGCAGCTAGCACACCGTTAAATGCTAAAACAACAGGTCCAATCCCTACATAAGCTAGTATGGTTAGAATTAATCCAACAAATCCTGCTGTGAAATTATTAACCAACATTTCAAACCCTGAACGCACTTTTCCTTCGAAGAGTTGATCGACTTTTTTAATCGCATATCCACCTAGTGGTCCCATAATCATCGCTCCGATAAACATCGGAATATCTGCACCGACGATGACACCCATCGCAGCTGTGGCCCCAACTACTCCACCTCGAATATCATAAACCATTCGCCCCCCTGTAAAGGCGATCAATAAAGGTAATAAGTAAATAATCATTGGATCAACGAGTTGAACTAAATTCTCATTCGGCAGCCATCCCGTTTCAATAAATAACGCTGTAATAATCCCCCAAGCGATAAATGCTCCAATATTAGGCATGATCATTCCGCTTAAGTAACTACCAAAGCGTTGAATCTTTGCTTTCACACCTGAATTGGCTTTTGTATTTTCATTTGGCATCGTATTTCCCCCCAAAAAAGTAATGAACTTATACTTTAATAGTAAAGCGCTATCATGCTGTTCTCAATCATATCTAAATGCAATTTCGTCACTCGACATGTTGACAAATTTAAAAACAACTTTTGGAAAACTATTATTTGCTAGGCAAATACACATTTCCCCTTTTATCATTGACAATAATTTGTAATTGTAATATGGTTAGTTACATAAGTAATTAACCAAGGAGGTAATGATGGAGCGTTTTGATGATACCAGGCCTATCTTTTTACAAATTGCCGAACAAATATCAGATCATATTATTCATAACGAGCTTCCAGAGGGCACACAAGCTCCTTCAACGAACCAATTTGCAAAACATTATCAAATAAATCCGGCTACTGCAGCTAAAGGCATTAATCTTTTAGTAGACAAAGGCATTTTATTTAAACGAAGAGGTGTTGGAATGTTTGTAGCAGAAGGCGCACGTGAGCAATTGCTCGAAGAACGACGCCAGAAGTTCAATGAGGATTACATCGTGCCCTTGCTGCACGAAGCGGAGAAACTCCAACTTTCAAAAGAAGCTATCATTGAGATGATTTCAAAGGGAGGCAACTAAAATGACATGTTTAATAGATGTAGATAAGGTTTCAAAGGTAATAAAAAAAGAGAAAATCATCGATTCAATCTCCTGCTCATTTGAAGAAAATCGGATATACGGATTACTCGGAAGAAACGGAGCAGGTAAAACGACGCTTATGAAAATGATGACCGGACAGTCCTTGCCAACAGAAGGCGACATTCTTATCAATGGCCAGTCCCCTTTTGATAACCCTACTGTTCAACCTCAAATTTGTTTTATTAAAGAAAGTGGCAATTTTAAAGAAACAATGAAAATAAAAGATATTATTAAAATTGCACCTGCTTATTACCCTAACTTGAATAAAGACTTTGCATTAAAGTTAATTGAGACCTTCAAGCTTCCTGCTCACAAAAAAGTGTCTCAGCTATCAAAAGGAATGGTGTCAGCACTTGGTATTTCCATTGGGATCGCCAGTAGAGCACCCTTAACGATCTTTGATGAACCATACATTGGTATGGACGCTGCCGCCAGACAAACCTTCTATGACCTTCTTCTAGATGACTATACCATTCACCCAAGAACGATCATCCTTTCTACTCATTTAATTGATGAGGTCAGTAATTTATTTCAAGATGTTTACCTTATCGATGAAGGAAAACTTACACTATCTGAAAATCTGTTATCGCTTAATGAGTGCAGGGGACTTTTCTCATTCCATTCATCTTGGTGTGACCAGAAAAGCATTTGTCCTGATGATAACGTTATTCACCATCCTCCTAAGTCTTTCATTTGCTCTATTGAATCAACTATATATTTTCATCATGAACTTCATTCAACCATTCGTGATAGAAAATGAGGTTACTTTTTTCATGTGGAGTACTATTTTATCAACAGGAAACGAATTTATGATCAACATTTTGGCTGATAGTTTGATCATGAGCACACTTGGCATGTTATTATTTTTGCTCGCATCGCTCTCCTTTCGTTTTGGGCAATGGGCGATGTTATCACCTCTTACAATCGTTGTGCTCCTACTATTCATCCCCGCCATTCATACACCCATCATAGACTGGATCATAGCACTACCAGGGAGTACTCAATACGTTGCTGAATTATTTACCTTACTATTAATAACGATCACTTTGGGCGTTTTAAGTTACTTCACTCTCTCAAAAGCATCGGTTTGATGAAACCCTTTTTTTTCAAGTTCATGTTTAGCTTCTAAATATACGGGAACAGACCACTGTACACCAAATAAAGATCAGGAGGTTTTATAACATGAACGAGAACAAAATTGAAAGTGAAGTTCAACAAGCTGTTCCTGAACAAAAAGAAGAAATTCTTGAGAACTTTGATAGGTTCAAGGATTATTTAGGTGACAAAGTAGCAAAAGGTGAAAAATTAGGTTTAAGTGAAGAAACGTTAGCTAAGTATGCTGAGAAAGTCGGCGACTATTTATCAGCTAAAGAAGAGCCTAGAAACCGTGAAGAGAAATTACTTCAAGAACTATGGTTATTAGGCGATCAGGACCAACGTCATCACCTAGCACATATGCTAGTGAGACTTGCCCAAACAACAAATAAATAATGACGATATCCCTTCGTATAGTGCGGAGGGATTTTTGTTAGGAAAAACCGCTCTACATCAAAGAATAATTACTGTTGATCTAACACATCCTATACCTGACAAAAAAGGAGGATGTAACGATGAACTCACTTCGCGCACAAGAAATCGCATCATCACCCGTCATGGCTAATGTGACGTACAACGACAAGTCGATCTATATTCAACATGTGGACGAAACCACTCAAATGGCAAGAATCTATCCGCTTGATCAGCCGGATTCTGAACAAGAGGTGCCCCTTTCACAGTTAAATGAGCACTAAAAAAAAGCTTTGGCTCCAAGCCAAAGCTTCTTTTCTGGTTAACTTGCCGGACGTTCGGCTTCTTCCATCCACTCGTCGCCTTCCACTGCTCTTGAAACAAGCATACTTGAGACAGCGTCTCCTGATGCATTAACCATCGTGGCCGGTGGGTCAACTAGCGTTCCAAGAATCGCCAGGATTGGTAGAGCTTCGATAGGAAATCCGTACATTGTAATAATTAACATTTCCCCAATAAAGCCGCCACCCGGTACCCCACTCATCACCGTTCCGACAAGTAGTGAAATTCCGATTGCGATCGCAAATGTTTGGAAACTAAGGAAATCCATTTGAAAAATACCAAATAAGAAGGCAATTTTTAAGATTGCCGCAAGGGCTGAACCATCCATGTGAATGGAAGCACCCAGTGGAATCACCACATCGCGAACATCTTTATGGACTCCCATCTTCTCAGTTGCTTGTAAATTTGCAGGTATTGTCGCTACACTACTACCCGTCGAGAGAGCCGTAATTGAAGGCGTGAGAATATTTTTCCAGAACACCTTGATTCCCGTCTTACCTCCAGCAATAAAAGCATAAAGAGTGAAGCCAATTAAGAAATACAAAATAGCAACAGGATAATAAACAATCATTGCTTTCGCATAACTTCCTAATAACTCTGGCCCGAATACCCCTACTAAGGCAGCAAAATACGCGCCAAGACCAATAGGAGCGTAATACATAATGATCCCAACTAACCTCCGCATGACTGCTGCCCCGCTCTTTAGAAACTGAGCAAAGATTCGCCCTTCCTGACCAGCAAGATTCGTTGCAAATCCTACGAGTACACTCATAATAATTAGAGCAAGCATGCTTGTCCTAGAGAAAATCTCTACAAAATCAGGCACGGTGATTGCTTTTACGATCTGTTCACCAAGACTGATCGATTCATCAATATTTTCTGGTGTTTCAAGCTGGATTTGTACCCCTTGTGCTGGTGGAGTAATCGTAACAGCTGCAATCATCACAATAGAAGCAATGATGCCCGTCACAATAAAAACGACCATCATCCATGTCATGATCGTCCCTAGACGCTTTAAATTAGACATGTTCGCAATAACGGCACTAATCGAGAAAAAGACAAGCGGGACCACAATGGTGAACATTAGATTTAAGAAGATATCCCCCAAGGGTTTTAATACTTCTGCTTGTTCACCTAGTACAATACCTAAAATACTACCTATTATAATGGCTGCAATTAAAAATAAAGGAAAACGATATGCTTTCAGTGTCAACAGCTCCTTTCCTCATATATCCTAAGTCATTTCTTGCCAAAAGACTAGATACATAAGTCGCCACTTAAAAAAATATCCTTATTTTGTTACCATTTTCCTTTAAGAGACGTTTCATTAGTAGAGAATAAGGAGTGATGTGACGTGAAGATTCTAAAGCTAGCTGCTCTAGCGGCTTTTGTTAGTGCTCTTATCTTTAGTGGAATATTGGTGCTAGCAAGTGAGAATGATGCCATGGAAGAAGCAAATCCAATAGATCATACAGAAGATGAAGGAACCTCTCAGTACATGAAATACGAAGGAGAAATTGATTCAATTGAAGAGGTTGATTGCGTCACACGAGTGATCGTAAAAAATAAAGAGGAAGACTCAGAGATGATCCTCCCTTTAACGGAGGAAGACCTTATTTTACTAAACACAGATACAGTTGATTTCAAGTACGAGGACCTACATGTGGGACAACAACTTGCTGCGTATTACCACAAAGAGAAACCGGTTACGATGATCTATCCTCCCACTATTCCCCCTGATATTTTGGTGATCGATGGGCTCAATGATATGGGAGAGATAAAGGTTTCAACATTTGATGAACAGCTTATTAGTTTTGATAACGAGCTAGCGTTAACGATTGATCATGAAACATTGATCGTTAATCAAGAAGGAGAGTTACTAGATGCTTCAACTCTTCCAAGTCGTGAGCTAGTCATATTCTACACCTCGACCACAAAAAGCATCCCAGCCCAAACAACTCCTTATAAAATTATAGTATTAGACTCTTAAGAGTGAAAAAGGAGCCACATGCAACTATGCCTGGCTCCTACTTTTTTTGATTAGCGACCATTCTGCCTCATGAATAAGACTACCTCCTTACCAAATACTAATGAAGATCATAATCGTTAGGAGTGAGTCAGAACATGAAAGCTGTAACCTATCAAGGAAACCACCATGTTGAAGTAAAAGAAGTTCCAGACGCTAAGCTTGAAAAGAAAGATGATGTGATAGTTAGGATAACCTCTACGGCCATTTGCGGGTCTGACCTTCATTTGTATCAAGGAAACATGCCTCTTCCCAAAGGTTATATAATCGGTCATGAACCGATGGGAATCGTAGAAGAAGTTGGACCTGATGTAGAAAGGGTTAAAAAAGGAGATCGTGTCGTAATACCGTTTAATGTATCATGTGGGGAATGTATTTACTGTCAACACGATTTAACGAGTCAATGCGATAATTCTAACCCTCATTATGATTCTGGTGGCTATTTTGGTTACACTGAAAAATTTGGGAACCATCCAGGAGGACAAGCTGAATACTTAAAGGTGCCTTTTGGTAATTACACCCCCTTTGTGATTCCTGAATCATGCGAACTAGAGGATGAATCGTTACTATTTTTAAGTGATGTTCTACCCACTGCCTATTGGAGCGTTGTACACGCAGGCGTTAAAAAAGGAGATACTGTTATCGTCTTAGGCTGTGGTCCAGTGGGGCTAATGACTCAAAAGTTTGCTTGGATGCATGGAGCAAAAAGAGTAATTGCAGTTGATTACCTAGATTACCGATTACGACGAGCTAAAGCAATGAACCAAGTCGAAGTCTTTGATTTTGCAGCTTTTAAAGACATGGGGGAATATTTAAAAGAAATGACTCATGGTGGAGCTGATGTAGTCATCGATTGCGTTGGAATGGACGGGAAGAAATCACCCTTAGAATTTCTTGAACAGAAATTAAAACTACAAGGGGGCACCCTCGGCCCTATTCAAATAGCAACAAAAGCAGTTCGAAAAGCAGGAACGGTTCAAATCACTGGAGTGTATGGAAGCCTCTATAACTCTTTTCCTCTTGGCGCCTTTTTCGCTCGGAACATTACACTTAAAATGGGGCAGGCACCTGTTATCCCTTTTATGCCTATATTGCTAGACAAAATTAACAATAACGATTTTGATCCAAAAGAAATTATTACGCATTCCCTTCCCCTTCAAGATGCAAATAAAGGGTATGAGTTGTTTAATAATCATGAAGATGATTGCATAAAAGTTGTGTTAAAACCGTAAATACAAGCAAAAAACGCTCTCCTATTAGGAAGAGCGTCTTTCTGCTGTCTTATTTGTTTGAAGATCAACAGGGATCACTGCATCACAGATTTCTTTTTCTAACTCTGCACGGTAGTGGGACGTTTCTTTTTCCGTCCAAGCAAGTTCATGTTTCATATAGGATAGGATCTGTTCCTTCCACGTACGTACCCAGTCAATATCAAAGAATAGCGCGCCTGTTCTACGGATGAAGAAATCACTAGGCTTTACCGTCATCTCTTCATGGATAGCGTAATTGATTTTTGCATAGACATAACGGCTAAGGTTCGTACTTTTTTCCATGTCGAACGCTTTCGCATAATGGAACAGTTTATCAACATTCGATCCATACATCGCTGCTAACTTTCGCCCTTCTTCTTTCGTTAGGCCATACTGTGTAGCTTCTTCTGCTTTTGTTTCGACGAATGGCTCTAGTCCCTTCGATCCACCAACATCGCCACCTGAGATCGGAAACTTCTTGGTTTGACAATCACTGAAAACTTTATATTGGTCTTCTTTAAACCGTTTTGCAATTAAATTAACCACCGATTCCGCCATTTTACGGTACCCAGTTAACTTGCCACCAGCCATTGTTAGAAGGCCACTTTCTCCTTCCCAAATCTCATCTTTTCTTGAGATTTCAGAAGGATCTTTTCCTTTTTCATAAATAAGCGGACGGACACCGGCCCAGCTTGACTCAACATCATCTTCTGTTACTAATACGTCAGGGAACATATAGTGAATGGCATTTAAAATGTATTCACGATCCTCTGAAGTCATTTTCGGATGAGCAAGGTCTTGATCAAAGAAGGTATCGGTTGTTCCAACGTATGTTTTCCCATCGCGTGGAATAGCAAACACCATACGTTTATCTGGTGTATCAAAATAAATGGCCTGACGTAGTGGGAAGACGGATTGATCGATGACCAAGTGAACCCCTTTTGTTAAACGTAATTGTTTATTTGTTTTCGAGTAATCTTTTTCAATCATCTGATCTACCCAAGGCCCAGCAGCATTAATCACTTTACGCGCGTGAAGATGATACATTTTGTTTGTCAGGCAATCACCTGCAACAATGCCAGATACCTTTTTATTTTCATCATATAAAAATTCTTCTGCTTTCGTGTAGTTGATAATATCAGCACCATGCTCGGCTGCTGCTTTGATCACTTCAATTGTTAACCTAGCATCATCTGTACGATACTCAACATAGTACCCACCGCCTGTTAAACCATCTTTTTTAACAAGTGGTTCTCTCTCAGACGTTTCATTAGCCGATAACATTTTACGACGCTCAGATTTTTTGACACCTGCTAGCATGTCATACACAAACAGCCCAAGAGATGCACTTCTTTTACCGAATGTTCCGCCCTTATGCATCGGTAACATCATCCACTCTGGTGTGGTTACATGTGGCCCGTTCTCATAAACAATTGCTCGCTCTTTCCCTACTTCTGCCACCATACCAACTTGAAATTGCTTTAAATAACGTAATCCACCGTGAACAAGCTTTGTTGAACGACTCGATGTACCTGCTGCAAAGTCTTGCATTTCAACAAGCGCCACTTTCATTCCACGAAGTGTCGCATCAAGGGCAATTCCGGCCCCTGTAATTCCGCCACCAATGACTAAGACATCATACTTTTCGTTCATCATCTTGCTTAACTGCTCTTCTCTTGAACTCGCTGAAAAATGAGTATTCATCATAAAACCTCCATTATTTTTATATACAAAAAAGACACGAAGAAACGACAACAAGCATAATAACAGGTTCGTTATTACGCAAATTGGTTCTCCGTGTCTCCTACCGTCTATTAACTTACCATCATCATAACATAGTTATTTTCATTTTGATAGAGAGATGCCTGGAGAAAGAAAAAAAGCTGATTGAAGACCAATCAGCTAGTTCTCTAACTCAAGATGTTCTTTTAGCACGTTTGATAGCTGCTCTAGTTTTTCTTCATCAGGAGAGAAATAATAAATTCCATCTTTCGTTATATCTTCCCCTTCAATCTGATGTTGCTCGATTTCATCAATGGCCACATTATAGGTCGAATAAATGTCCCACAATTCACCTAATGATAAATTCGTTGTGACATTGTCTTCAACTACATTTAAAATATCAGTAAAGTTGGCGAGCGAAGAGATGCTTGCTCCCTTCTCCATAACAGCTGCCATCACTTGACGCTGTCTTTCTTGACGGCCAAAATCATCATCGGGGTCTAGATGCCTCATACGTGAGTAACCAAGAGCTTTTTCACCATCGAGCTTAATGGTCCCTTTAGGATAATGCATCCCATGAAATGTGAACTCTTGATCATTTTCTACTTCGATTCCCCCAACAGCATCGACGGTATCTTTAAAACTTTCCATATTGACAGTAACATAATAATCGACTGGAACATCTAAGAAATGCTCAACTGTATAAATAGCCGTTTCTCTGCCGCCCATTGCATGTGCGTGACTAATCTTATCGGTAGTTGCTTGACCTCTAATACTTGTTAACGTATCACGTGGAATGCTGACCATATTAACCGATTCTACACTAGGATTAATCGTTAATAAAATCATGGTATCAGTACGGCCAAGGTCATTTCTGCTTTCAAGTTCATCTACCCCCATTAATAAAACTGAAATGGGATCTCCCTCATCTAAATTAAGCTCTTCTAACCGTTTATCTGACTTTGAGCGATCCAAGCTTTCTTGAATACTACCGAAAGCAGAAGTCGCTGCATTCCAAACGTAACTCCCCGCTCCAACAACAAGCACTACACATGCAGTAATAATAATAAGCACAAACTTCTTTACCTTATCAGACATAATGACACCTCCGTTCTACCTACAGCATAAAATACGTAAATGCCCACTAAAAAATGAGCATTTACGATTTATGACAACTATATCCTCTGCCTTATTTAAGCAGCAGGACTTGTACCTGGCTTTGTTTCAGTTTGATAGTTCCGTCCGGTACGAGAAACTTTGTTCCAATCTGTGTTAAAGAAATACTCAATTGTCCCGTGCATCACGATATACATCAATGCAAAACGATAGACAAACACATCTAAGAGAATTGTTATAAATAGGGAAGGGATATCTCTCCATTGAAACCTAAATCCATGATATCGATTCATTATCAAAGCTGCTATATCATATACGACCCCGAAGATAAGGAGGAACGTTAGATAGTACAGCACATAGGATAGATATGATTCAGGAGGAGAAACGATCGCATTAACAATAAAGAAGCCAGTCATAATAAATGCTGATACAATCCCCACTAAAAATGATTCAAAGATATAAAAGAAAGAAACAGCCTTTCTAAATAATGTTTTTCTAAAGAAGGAATGGAAATGAATCACACAATCAATATATGCCTTCTGCCAGCGCACGCGTTGTTTGAAAAAGTCCTTCCACGTTTCAGGCATTTCTGTATAGGAGATGGCATCTCCTATATGGACAACCTTTTTGTTCACATGTTTAAGGATGTACTCATGCATTTTTAAAGTGATGTCAATATCCTCACCAATTGTCGACCTGTATCCTCCGACCTCAAGCAATGCTTCTTTTCTAAATATCCCAAATGCACCTGAAATAACGGCTAATGCATGAAAACGTGCTAAAGAGACCTTTGTAATATAGAATGCTTTTAGAAAATCAAACATTTGCAAGCGGACAAGGAAGTTTGCATGACGTAACGATAAGCGTTTTAATGGGTTCGATGTTTTCGTTTGTAGGACATGTACCATGCCTCCTGCAGCGACCACATCTTCATCTTCAAATGTTTCATTCACTTTAGGCAAAGCATTTTCTGTTAAAACGGTATCAGCATCCAAGGAAACGACAATATCCTTGCTTGCATATTCAATTCCGGCATTTAAGGCATCTGCTTTTCCACCGTTTACTTTATCAACCACGTAGATAAAAGGATACAGTTCCGATTGATAAAAATTCTTCACGCTCTTATGTGATAATTTTTTTAAAGGAGCTTTATTACTCGGTTTAAGCTTTAAATAAGTGTTTAAGAAAGAGAGCGTTTGATCATTAGAGCCGTCATTAATATAGATGACTTCCACGTTTTTATAAGGTAAGGAGCTCATATTTTTTAATGAGGTTTCTATAATTCCTTGCTCATTATAACAAGGAACCAAAACGCTAATTCCTTTTTCCTCTTCAAGCTTCTGTTTAATACTTTCTCCCTTTGAACGGAACCAAGGCAGTGAATGCAGCAGGTGGAGAGATGGGAAAATAATACCTAATATAAAGAAGACAAAGAACAGATTTTCAAAAAACTCATTCCATTTAAATAGATCCTTCGCATCCCATAACCCGCTTCGTCTCATATCGGCAATCCCATTAATGGTTCCGTCTGCTTTGTTTAGCTCAAGTGCTTGAATTCCGCCGAAATATACGGCCAGTCTCTTATTTTCAAATTGATAACCAGCTCTTGCCATATTGCCTAGAACTTCCTCAGAATACCCTTCTTCTACGTACAAGACATCATCTTCTCCGTAAAACCGTTTTGCTTCTACTGCATCTGCAAGAGGCTCATCAAAATATAAATGCCTTGATAATACTTGGGCCATTACTGAGGGAATTCGGTTCCCTCCCGGTGTCCCAATACCTATTACTCGCTCCTCATCAACATATATAGTTGGTGCTGATAAACTTCTTGAGCGTTTATTTGGTTCATATTTATTTGGAGAATCACTAAATTCGCTGAATTGCTCCGTTGAATTATTTAGAAAGAACCCTGCAGTATACTCTCCGGACCCAAAGAAATTACTGAGTGTATCGGTTGCTGATACAACCATTCCATCCGGGTCAACCACGACAAAGTGTGTCGTATCTGTCTTTTCATCATGTTCTCTCTCTTCATCAAATATCTTTTCTTTTGATGGTTCAGAAAGTGAAACTTGACCTGCTAACTCTTTGATATGCTCGTCATTTGTGAGCTTGTCCACATCAACATCAGCAAATTCCGGATCCCCTACTTTCGTAATCCGCTCATTCTTTGTGATCTTAGATATTTCATTCATAATATGAACAAATTCAAATTCATTTTCTTTTGTTTCGGCTATATTCAATTCTTCAGCAAGCAGCATGGATTGAACTACAGAGACACCAGCTAGAGGAGCACTCGCGGAGTAAAGCGTCCCACTCTCCAGCTCGCCTTTTACAGCTTCTGTAATTTCTACATCATAAGCCGCTAACTCTTCAGCGTCTAAATAAGGAACGATTTCTGTTAATTTTTCACCAATTTCTCCGGCATAAAATGCTCTTGCTCCCCCTTCTTGAATCGCCGTCAATGTTTCTGCTAACTCTGGCTGCTTTAAAGTTTTTCCTGGCTCGATTGTTTGCCCATCCGGGAAGAAGTGCGGCAGCTGACCAATTGGCAGACGTGGCTTAGCAGCTTCTAGACGTTCCCATAATAGGTAATCGACTTCGAACCCTTCTTCTGCAAGAGAAACAGCAGGTGAAATAAGATGCTCCATTGGCGTTAACCCAAAATCCTCATGAATGATAGCAAGTCCTCTCACTAGTCCAGGTACGCCTGAAATCTGTTGATTCCATTCTTCATCTGACGTTGCACTTGCCCGGTAATCATAAACGACCGGCTCTTCTTTCTCAGGAGGTAAAATCAGCATTTGACCACCACCGCCAATCCCTGATCCATAAGGCTCTACAACCCCTAGTGCATAGGAAACAGCAATTGCTGCATCAACGGCATTTCCTCCGTTTTCAAGAACCTCCATCCCTGCCTCAACAGCAGCAGGATGAGAAGCACTTACACCGTAATTATCATATTTACTCTCTTTGTTTAACCCTTGTTCTTCAGCTGATGCAGCATGTATGGGTATAACACTTCCTAAAATAAGACTATTTATAATCAAAAGTATTGATAGCTTTTTAATAAACAAAAACAGATCACCCCCCACCTTCACAATGAACAAAATACATTCGTATCCTATATCAATACGTGTGACCCTGCAATTGCCCCTTGAAGAAGGTTATAAAGGTGAATTTCTTCTTCCTTAGTACTATTTCATTACGTTTAATTATGCTTTTTTCACCTTAGACGCGCATATACTCTTTCCAAAATAAGCCTAATGGTACCCCTATGATGCAAACAACCATTCTTAAAATCAGCAAATTAGCATCTATATTCTCATGAAGATATAGTTATTAAACTCCTAAAAATCCCTAATTTCTATCTTTATATAAGCCTTTCTTCATTTATATATCCATCATTTTTACAAAAAAGTAAACAATGACTATTATTGTTCATTCTGAATATTTCATTTAGGCACTTTGCTTATCTTCGCCGCATGAAAAAGGTAATATTTTTTTAGACAATTTTTCATGAACATTCATTTATTTTGCATGATTTGGTTGGGGGTAAAAGCATTATTATTGTGTTTTATTATTCATTTTATCCTGATACCTGTTTAAGCATTACGAGGTGTGGTATATGTAAAATAAAATAAGGAGGGGTTTATATGTCACACGAAAATTACACGTCACTCATTTCTCTTTTACATGGTTGCATGACTGCTTGTAACCATTGTTATGATGCCTGCCTGAAAGAAGAAGATATGGATATGATGAGAGATTGTATACGATTAGACCGAGAATGTGCTGATATCTGTGGATATTTTGAACAAGCCTTAGGAAGAGGAACACCTTACGTTAAAGAATTAGCTAGTTTATGTGCTAAAATTTGTGAAGACTGTGGAAATGAGTGTAAGAAGCATGATCATGACCATTGTCAAAATTGTGCTGAAGCATGCTTTAAATGTGCTGAAGAATGTAAGAAGTTTGCTGCTTAAAGCTTTGTAGGTGACCCTTATCAAGGGTCACCCTTTTTCATTATGAAAAGGCTTCTAAGCCAAATACAAAATGGACTACAAGAAAAACAACAATCATTAACACGATACCCACAACTAATCCTGTAATCGGTTCCTTTAATTCATTATTCACCGTTTTCATCTCCTTTTTGTTAGTAACTATGTGAATAACTCAAAAAGAGAAGAATGTACTTTTGAATTTAATGGTCATAAGAAACGTTTTTACTTTAAGTAAAGGAATATAAGAAGTAAGATAGCTTCTTTCAGTAGACGAATACCGATTTAAATTAGGAAAAGGGGATGATATTGAGCTAAATTCGATAAATTCGACAGCTGGAGAATAAGTTAAACCGCCTATATTCTCTAAGCCGTCTAAATCACCGGTGATATAGGATGGGAAATGATCGTTTTGACTGTTTAAGTGTAAGTGACTAAAAGAAGTAGCAATAAAAGAAAGTAATAAACAGCATACAATAGAGCCCTTTAGCACCATCATTCCCTCCTCCATCAACACTGTGGATAAATTGTGGATTTTTTTACTATATAGTAGTTTTCACAGACCGTCTATTGATTATGTATAGAGTCTTAAAGATTGAAAAAGACCACGGAAATAATTATATGAAAAATTACTTTTAAAACAAAATTTCGAGAATGCGTTTTTCTCTTTATAACAAAACAACCCGATCACCTGTTGCAGTGATCGGGTTGACGGTATAAGTATGGTGGAGACGGTGGGAATCGAACCCACGTCCAGAAACAACGACACTTATGCTTCTACGAGTGTAGTTACTGTATTAGCATTTCGCCAATTCTTCTGCCCAGTAACAGGCGTCCGAACGGCTAGTCTGATCAATCTCTTCCTTCGCTCACAGACGGAGAGCAACCGGCGTAGCCCACTTAGAGTGAGTTCCAGTACCTACCACATGGGCGATGGAGGGTGGAACCGCAGAGTGCTATTAGGCAGCTACTGCGAAGTTGTTGTTTTCTTTGCCAGTTATAGGCTTTGGCGTTTTAACGAGGCCGACCCCCTCGACTCGCAACATAAGCACGACCTATCCCTGTCGAATCCTAAACGTCCCCATGTTATAAAACTATGTGGAAGTACCTCGTATTACCGAAGGCATCCTTTGTGAATCAAAAGCCCAGAACATTTGTGCTCTGGACTTCAATTATAGCAGTTCTTACTTTTTCTTGCAACTGGAAGTGTTACCCTTTCATCCGATCCTTTAAGGCACGTTCCACTTCACGTTTTGCATCTTTACGTTTCAATGTTTCACGCTTATCAAAATTCTTCTTACCTTTAGCAAGTCCAATTAAGATCTTCGCATAGCCATTTTTAATGTACACTTTAAGCGGAACAAGCGAATAACCTTGCTGCTTCGTTAAACCAATAAGTTGGTTGATTTGCTTTTTATGAAGCAATAGCTTACGTGCACGTTCTGGTTCATGGTTATAACGATTCCCTTGTTCGTACTCACTAATGTGCGCATTATGAAGATACATCTCTCCATTTTTAATGCGAGCAAATGAATCTTTTAAGTTCATTCTGCCTGCACGCATCGACTTTATTTCTGTACCTTGTAAAACCATGCCTGCTTCATATGTTTCTTCAATAAAATAATCATGTCTTGCTTTTTTGTTTTGGGCAATTACTTTTCCTTGTGTTCCAGCCATTGTCCGACACCTCGTGCTTTCCTTCGTTCTTCCATCTTAGCAAAAAGGAGAGGAACACGTCAATTAGAAGAGTGTACCCTATTCAACAAGAAAGCTGTCCACCTAAGCAGACAGCCTATAATCGTATTAACGCTTCTTCTTACGACCTTTATTACGTTTCACGCTTGGTGCATTTTCATAAAAAGCTTTCTTCTTTTTCTTTTTACGAGAGCCTTCGCCACTTCCGCCCTCACTTAAATTTATGCCTTGACCTTGACTGTTGCCTTTTTTACTACTTCCACCACGTCTGCGGTCAAATTCTCCTCCGCCTTGACCAGCACGCTTCTTACGCTTGCCGCCTTCGATTACTTTCGGACGACTTCTATGTTCACGAGGCTGTCGCGGCTTCATACCAACGACCTCAAAGTCAATCGAAGCTTCATCTACATTAACGTTGACAACGCGTACTTCGATTTCATCGCCGATACGGAATACTTGAGCGGTACGTTCACCAATCATCGCATATTGCTTCTCATCATAATGATAGTAATCATCCGTTAAGTAGCTTACATGCACAAGTCCTTCGATCGTATTTTCTAGCTCGACAAACAATCCAAAGTTGGTCACACCACTAATCATACCTTGGAACGTCTCCCCAATCTTATCTTCCATGTATTGAGCTTTCTTCACGCTATCCGTATCACGCTCAGCGTCAACGGCACGTCGCTCCATTTCAGACGAATGACGAGTTAAATCTGGTAACTTTTCACGCCAATGATCTTGTGTTTGTGGATCTACATTTCCTTTGATTAAGTAGGTGCGAATTAACCTGTGGACAAGTAAATCCGGATAACGACGGATTGGTGATGTGAAATGTGTGTAAAACTCTGTTGATAACCCAAAGTGTCCTAAACTATTCGGATCATACTTAGCCTGCTGCATCGAGCGTAGCATAACCGTACTAATAACGGTTTCCTCAGGCTCTCCACGTACTTCCTCAAGCAATTTTTGCAGAGCACGAGGATGCACAGTATTGGCATTTCCGCGCACAACATAACCAAAGTTCGTTATAAACTCTAAGAATTTTGTCAGCTTATCAGCATCCGGATCTTCATGAATACGATACACAAACGGTAGCTTCAACCAATGGAAGTGCTCCGCAATCGTTTCATTGGCCGCTAACATAAACTCCTCAATTAAACGCTCAGCTACTGATCGTGTACGAAGCACAATATCATTCGCTTTACCTTCTTCATCAACAAGAACTTTCGCTTCTTTAAAATCAAAGTCAATTGCACCACGTTCGAAACGCTTATTACGCAAAATCGACGCAAGTTTCTCCATATCTTGAAAATGAGGCACGAGTGATTCATAACGAGCTTTTACTTCTTCGTCCTCATCGACTAGAATCTTATTCACATCTGTATAAGTCATGCGCTCAGTCGTTTTAATCACACTTTGGAAAATATCATGCTTAACAACTTGACCATCCGGTGTAATTTCCATTTCACAAGATAATGTTAAACGATCCACTTGTGGATTCAAACTACAGATCCCGTTTGAAAGACGATGCGGAATCATCGGAATGACTCGGTCGACTAAATAGACACTTGTCGCACGATCTGCCGCTTCTTTATCAATCGGAGAGCCTTCTGTCACGTAATGACTGACATCTGCAATATGGACACCTAAAAGGTAGTTTCCATTGTTTAGTTTCTTCACATGAACAGCATCATCAAGGTCCTTCGCATCCGCACCGTCAATGGTAACGATCACTTCATCTCGTAAATCACGACGGCCTTCGATATCATTCGGATCAATTTCCTCACTAATTGAATTAGCATGTTGAAGTACTTCATCTGTAAATTCAAGCGGAATACCGTGCTTATAAATAATCGAGAGAATATCCATACCCGGGTCATTTTTATGACCGAGAATTTTCGTTACTTCTCCTTCTGCACTCATTCTGCCCTCAGGGTACTTTGTAATCGAGACGACTACTTTATGTCCATCTACAGCCCCTTTTTTTGCTGTACTTGGAATTAAAATATCATTTGGAATACGCTTATCGTCCGCTACAACCATTCCATACGATTCATGGTCTAGATACGTGCCGACGACATCTTTTACACCACGCTCAAGAATTCGAACGACTTTCCCTTCAGGTCTAGCCCCTTTAGAGTGTTGATGCAAGCGAACTAAAACGGTATCTCCATTCATCGCACTTTCAAGGTCAGCATGAGAAACGTAGACATCTTTCTCCCCTTCAACTTCAGGAATAATAAACGCAAATCCCTTCGCATGACCTTGCACACGGCCTCTAACGAGATTCATTTTCTCCGGAACACCGTAGCGATCACTTCTTGTGCGTACGACAAGTCCACGGGTTTCCATTTCATTTAATGACTTCACCAGTTCTTTAAAATTTTCACTACCTTGAACTTGGAAAACCTCTTCAAGTTCAGCTACAGAAACGGGCTTTTCGGCTTCGTTGCGAAAGTAGGTAAGTAGTTGCTGGATTTGTTCTTCATTCATAGTAAAATCTCCTTTCGTTTCAAACAGCCTCGCCTGTTCTGTTCTATACAGTCCAGTCTAATCCTTCTAAAAATTGAAGAATATCTGCATGAAGCTGTTCTTTCTCTTTGTCTAATGTAATAACATGGCCTGATTCCTCATACCATTTTAATGATTTTTCATCTGATTCAACCTGATCGTGAATAATGTTAGCACTCTCAATATCAATCATATGGTCTTTTCTTGCTTGAACAACAAAGGTAGGTGAGTAAACATGATCAAGATGATGATGGACATCTGTAATGAGCTCACGTAAGGCACTAAGAGTGTCCATCGGTTGAAAATGTTCCATCTCTCGATTAATCTCATCCGAGGTCTTTTGTTCCCGCTTTTTATATTCACGCGCATAAGCGAGCACGCCTTTATACATCGCGTCTTCTGTTTTAGGGCGAACTGGAGCACACATTGGCACAATTCCCTTTACAGGTAAAGTGTACCCGATTTTCAAAGAGAATACCCCACCTAGAGAGAGTCCACATACTGCTATTTCATCATGGCCTTTCTCTTTTAAATAATTGTAGCCAGCTTGGACATCATCCCACCAATCACTTGGACCTGTTTGAGCAAGTTCCTCTGGCGGGACACCATGACCTTTATAAAGCGGGGCATGACATGTGTACCCTTCCTTTTGCAAATGGCGTCCAATCATTCTTACATCGGCCGTCGTTCCGGTAAAACCATGTAATAATAATACCGCACGATCGCCTCCCTCAAATGTAAATGGCTTAGGTGCTACTACTTTCATGTTCGTCTTCCTCTCTTGATTCATTTCGTTCCATTAAAAAGTTTTCAATGACATCAATTAACCTATCTTTTTCAAATCCGTGACAGATCATGTGATTTGATTTTTCTAAAAAACGGATCTCTTTTTCGTCTGAGGTGATCATATCAAATAAATACTCAGCACTCTTTTTGGGAACCACACCGTCTTTCCCACCTTGAATAATGAGTGTTGGTATTTTTACTTTTGCTAAATAAGGCCTAATAAGCTTAACGGCTTGCATAAACTGAAACACAGCCGCCATCGGGGTTTCGATCACTTTTTTACGATATAGATTGTAAGTGAAGTCGTCTTTAAGCTCACCACGAAACCTCATCCGAACAGCTTCTTTAAGATCTTGTAACAGCTGCAATGGATTTAAGTAATACGCTGCAGCACTAAGAAGCACAAGCTTTGAAACAGGATATTTAGAAGCTATATAACAGGCTAACATACCACCCATTGAAAAACCAATCACATACACTTTCTCGCATCGCTCTAACAATTCTTTCGTAGCTACTTCGGCCATATACACCCATTCTTTATAGGTTACATCTTTTAAATTACCTTCCGGACCGTGCCCCGGAAGTGTAGGAGTATAAACGAGCCAACCTTGCTTTTGTAAATGAGTAGCCACAGGTTCGACTTCCCAAGGTTCACCTGTAAAACCGTGCAAACAGAGGCATCCAATCATCTCGTGTCACCTTCTTTGCTGTTACTATGATTGTACCCGAAAACATAATAGTACAACCTACTTTTTATTTATCAACAAGAACAAAGAAAGCAGTAGGTGCACCACCCACTGCTTAAAGCCTACATGAAATATGCTACTGCAATTGTTAAGACAAAGAACAATACCGCAAGAACAACTGTCGCTTGACTTAACACTGCATCGATTCCACGTGCTTTTTGTTTACCTACTAATTGTTCAGCTCCACCTGAGATTGCACCGGATAAACCAGCACTACGTCCAGATTGGAGTAAAACAACAGCAATCAACGCGATCGATACGATAATCAATGAAACAAAAGCAACTGTTTGCACCCCTTCTACACCTCCAAGCACAATATGCGCTTTTATAACTTTACCACAAATAGAAGCGGTGTAACAACAAAAATTAGAGAATTAACTAATAACTGAAATAAAGGAAGTGCGACGTAAAATATCGACCTTACCTCGTACATACTGCTTGAGGTTTTCCCTGCCATAGTTATTGATCTCCGCTGCAGGCACACGCTTTCCGCGGGCGGTCCGGAAGCCTCCTCGTCGCTCGCTCCTGCGGGGTCTTCCCTGGCCTCGCACTTCCCGCTGGAGTCGGCGCCTTCCGCTCCAATCAACAGAGCGAGAAGGTTGTATAGTGGTTCCTTATCGAATTTGTTCTTTGCTCAGTGATTTTAGTAAACGAAGGGCCGGTTTATAACTTGAACTGAGCCTAACTAAATCGCTCCACATAATAATTACATAAAGCAATAACTTAGCGGATGAAATATGCGTAGACTCCTGCGGTGCCTAGAGCAGGGCTGAGATCCCGGAGGGCAAAGCCCGAGGAAGCTCAGCAGCTCACTGCGGAAAGCGAAGCATATTTCAGAAGCGGTGAGTCTACTGTAACCCATGTTTAAGGCACTTGTTAATCAGGAACGACTAGCATAGCAGAAACTCAACTTTATATTTTATCGGATCACACAAAAAAAGAAGCGCATCGTCATGCGCTCCTCCTCAGTTACTCAATTACTGCTTTAAGTTATAGAATGCACTGCGGCCGCTGTATTGCGACACGTTAGCAAGCTCGTCTTCGATGCGAAGAAGTTGGTTGTACTTCGCCACACGGTCCGTACGAGACGGGGCACCAGTCTTAATTTGACCAGCATTTGTTGCAACTGCGATATCAGCGATTGTTGCATCTTCTGTTTCACCAGAACGGTGAGAGATAACAGCTGTGTAACCAGCGCGCTTCGCCATTTCGATTGCTTCAAATGTTTCTGTAAGTGTACCAATTTGGTTTACTTTGATTAGGATTGAGTTACCAATTCCTTTTTCAATTCCTTCAGAAAGCTTTGTTGTGTTTGTAACAAATAGATCGTCACCAACAAGTTGTACTTTATCACCAAGACGATCTGTTAATAGCTTGAAGCCATCCCAGTCGTTTTCGTCAAGACCATCTTCAATTGAGATGATTGGGTATTTAGAAACAAGCTCTTCGTAGAATGAAACCATTTCCTCAGAAGATAATACTTTACCTTCTCCAGCAAGATGGTATTTACCGTCTTCTTTGTTGAAGATTTCAGAAGCAGCAACGTCCATTGCAAGAACAACTTCTTCACCTGGCTTGTAGCCAGCTTTTTCGATTGCTTCAATGATTGTTGAAAGTGCTTCTTCATTTGAAGATAAGTTAGGAGCGAATCCACCTTCGTCACCTACAGCTGTGTTGTAGCCTTTGCCTTTAAGAACAGCTTTTAAGTTGTGGAAGATCTCTGCGCCCATGCGTACTGCTTCTTTAAAGTCCGCAGCACCGATAGGCATTACCATGAATTCTTGAATATCAACGTTATTATCAGCATGCTCTCCACCGTTGATGATGTTCATCATTGGTACAGGAAGTTGCTTCGCATTGAATCCGCCAAGGTATACGTATAAAGGTACACCTAGTGCTTCAGCAGCAGCATGAGCTACAGCCATAGATACACCAAGAATAGCGTTAGCACCTAATTTAGATTTGTTTTCCGTTCCATCAAGCTCGATCATTAATTGGTCAATACCAAGTTGATCTAGAGCGTCAATGCCAATAAGCTCAGGAGCAATAACGTCATTCACGTTCTCAACTGCTTGAAGAACTCCTTTACCCATGTAGCGCTCTCCGCCATCACGTAATTCAACTGCTTCGTATTCACCAGTAGATGCGCCACTTGGAACAAGAGCGCGACCCATAGCACCAGACTCAAGATATACTTCTACTTCAACTGTAGGGTTACCACGAGAATCAAGGACTTCGCGTGCGTAAACATCTGTAATCATTGTCATATTATAGTCACTCCTTAAGATTATATTAAAATAATTTCTTTCCAGTCATTTCATTTGGCTGAGATCCACCAAGGAGGGCAAGTACCGTTGGCGCCAAATCAGCTAAAATTCCATCCTCACGTAAAGTGAGTCCTTCTTGTGTCACGATAACAGGTACTCGGTTTGTTGTGTGTGCTGTCATTGGCTTATTATCAAGCGTCATCACTTCGTCTGCATTACCGTGGTCCGCGGTAATAACAGCTGCTCCGCCTTTTGCAATGATGGCATCAACAATCTTACCTAAGCATTCATCGACGACTTCAACTGCCTTAATCGTTGGCTCAAGCATACCTGAGTGTCCAACCATATCAGGGTTTGCAAAGTTTAAGATGATAGCATCGTGTTTATCTGCTTCAATGTCTGCTAAAAGGGCACCCGTTAATTCATAGGCACTCATTTCAGGTTGAAGATCATACGTCGCCACTTTTGGAGAGTCGATTAAAATACGCTCTTCTCCTTCAAATGGCTCTTCACGACCGCCGCTAAAGAAAAAGGTCACATGTGGATATTTTTCTGTTTCGGCAATACGCAATTGCTTGTAGTTTTGTTGCGCTAACACTTCGCCTAATGTGTTATCTAGGTTAGAAGGCTTAAACGCCACATAGCCATCAACGGTTTCACTAAAGTGGGTCATACACACATAGTGAACATCAGTAGGGTGAGCGGGTCCGCGCTCAAACCCACGGAAGTCTTCGTTTGTAAAGACTTGTGACATTTGGATTGCGCGGTCTGGACGGAAATTAAAGAAAATCACCGCATCATCGTCTTGAACTGTACCGACTGGAGTTCCGTCTTGCTTTGTCATCACGGATGGAATGACGAACTCATCATGGATTCCATTTTCATAGCTATCTTTTAATAGCTCAATTGGATCTTGATAAGTTGGTCCTTCGCCATAAACCATTGCACGATATGACTTTTCAACACGGTCCCAACGACGGTCACGATCCATTGCATAATAACGCCCGTGTAGGCTGGCAAGTTCACCCACACCAAGCTCGGCTAATTTCTTTTGCAGGGCTTCAATATAAATTTCAGCTGAAGTGGGGCCTACATCACGTCCATCTAGGAAACCATGAACGTACACTTTCTCTACTTGTTCACTTTTTGCTAGTTCTAGTAGGGCAAATAGATGATCGATATGACTGTGAATACCTCCATCTGATAATAACCCATATACGTGAAGTGCGCTATTTTTTGTTTTAACATGATGAATCGCTTCATGGAAGGTTTGATTTTCAAAGAAATCTCCCTCACGAATCGACAAGTTCACACGGGTTAAACTTTGATACACAATACGACCAGCGCCAATATTTAAATGGCCTACTTCCGAGTTACCCATTTGGCCGTCCGGAAGACCTACTGCTTCACCAGCAGCTTCTAGTGTCGCATGCGGGTACTTGTCCCAATAGCGATCAAAATTTGGTTTTTTTGCTTGTGCCACTGCGTTTCCATTCACTTCATCACGCATTGCGAATCCGTCAAGGATAATCAGTGCTACTGGCTTCTTGCTCATTTACCTGCCTCCAAAAGCTCAAGAAATGATTGTGGATCAAGACTTGCACCACCAACAAGGGCACCATCAATGTCTTTTTGTGCCATATACTCTGCAATGTTTGCAGGCTTTACACTACCGCCGTATTGAATACGAACAGCATTAGCTGCTGACTCGCTAAAGGTAGTCGCTATGACATCACGGATATAGGCACATACTTCATTTGCATCAGCTGCCGTTGAAGATTTTCCTGTTCCGATTGCCCAAATTGGCTCATAAGCAATGACCGTTTCTTTAACTTGCTCTTCGCTTAAACCAGCAAGACCTTTAACTACTTGCTCGCTTACAACATTATTTGTTTTACCAGCTTCACGCTCTGCATCTGTTTCACCGCAGCACATGATTGGTACAAGATTATGCTTGAAGGCAGCATGGACTTTCTTGTTGACCGTCTCATCTGTTTCAGCAAACATTTCACGACGCTCAGAATGACCAATGATCACATAAGGAACGTTCATGTCTTGTAGAGCCACAGGGCTAATTTCACCTGTGAATGCACCATTTTCTTCAAAATGGACATTTTGAGCTCCTACTTTAAGGTCTGTACCGTTTGTCTCAGATACAAGACTTTCAAGAAACAATGCAGGAGAACAAACAACTGCATCTACTTCGCTACTTGCTGGAACGTTTGATTTTACTTCTTGGACAAATTGTTTCGCTTCGCCAAGTGTTTTGTTCATTTTCCAGTTACCTGCGATAATTGGCTTACGCATGTGAACCACCTCGTCCTCGTATTATTTTTCGTTTAATGCAACGACGCCTGGAAGTTGTTTTCCTTCCATGAACTCAAGTGATGCTCCGCCACCTGTTGAAATATGACTCATCTTATCGGCTAAGTCGAACTTCTCAACAGCTGCAGCAGAATCTCCACCACCAATAACTGAGTACGCTTCACTTGTAGAAAGAGCTTCAGCTACGGCTTTCGTACCGTTTGCAAATACTTGCAATTCAAATACGCCCATTGGTCCATTCCAGATCACAAGCTTCGATTCCTCGATTACGCTGCGATATGTATCACGTGTTTTTGGTCCGATATCAAGCGCTTCCCAATCAGATGGAATCGAATCAATATCTACAACCTTCGTATTAGCATCCTCAGAAAAGTCATCAGCTACAATAACATCTTCTGGCATGTAAAACTTAACACCTTTTTCTTTTGCTTTATCCATGAACGATTTTGCAAGATCGACCTTGTCTTCTTCTAGAAGAGACTTCCCAACTTCGTGGCCTTGTGCTTTTACAAACGTATAAGCAAGTCCTCCACCAATAATTAAGTTGTCCACTTTTTCTAGTAAGTTTTCAATCACACCGATCTTATCTTTTACTTTCGCTCCACCAATAATAGCAGTGAAAGGACGTTCAGGATTAGATAGTGCTTTCCCAAGAACATCAAGCTCTTTTTCCATTAGAAGACCAGCTACAGCAGGAATATGTTGTGCAATTCCTTCTGTTGAAGCGTGTGCACGGTGAGCTGCTCCAAATGCATCATTTACATACACATCAGCAAGACTTGCAAATGCCTTCGCTAATTCAGGATCATTTTTCTCTTCACCTGCATAAAAGCGTACATTTTCAAGAAGTAACACGTCACCATCACTTAAACTGTTAGCTGCCGCTTCTGCTTCTTCCCCATAAGCTTCATCAACTTTTTTAACATCTTTTCCTAAAAGTTCACTTAGACGAGTAGCAACAGGCGTTAGACGAAGCTCTTCAACTACTTCTCCTTTAGGACGGCCAAGGTGGCTAGCTAATAGAACTTTAGCTCCTTGGTCTACAAGAAATTCAATCGTAGGTAGTGCTGCACGAATACGAGTTTCATCCGTGATTTCACCATTTTTCATCGGCACGTTAAAGTCGACGCGGCAAAATACTTTTTTTCCTTTAAGATCAATGTCTCGAACGGTTTTCTTGTTCATTAGATCGGACCTCCAGTCACATTCTACTCTCTAAACTTGACAGCGGAAAGGGGAGATAGTACTCATACTCTCCTCCCCCAATACTATCTTATCTGATTATAGTCCTTGTTTAGCGATGTATTCAACAAGATCTACTACACGGTGAGAATAACCTGATTCGTTGTCATACCAAGAGATGACTTTAACCATGTTACCTTCCATAACCATTGTTGATAATGCATCAATTGTAGAAGAAGATGGGTTACCATTGTAATCACCAGATACTAATGGCTCTTCGCTGTAAGCAAGAACTCCGTTTAGAGCACCTTCACTCGCTTCTTTGAATGCTGCATTTACATCTTCAGCTGTTACTTCTTTATCCAGTTCAGCTACAAGGTCAACTAGTGATACGTTAGGCGTTGGAACACGCATAGCACCACCGTTTAATTTACCTTTAAGCTCAGGTAATACTAATGCCACGGCTTTAGCAGCACCTGTAGTTGTAGGAATGATATTCTCTGCAGCCGCACGAGCACGACGGTAATCTTTGTGCGGAAGGTCAAGAATTTGTTGGTCGTTTGTGTATGAGTGAACAGTTGTCATCATACCACGACGGATACCGAACTTATCGTTTAATACTTTTGCAAATGGTGCAAGACAGTTTGTTGTACAAGATGCATTAGAGATTACGTGATGGCTAGCAGCATCGTACTTGTCTTCGTTAACACCCATAACAACTGTGATGTCTTCATCTGATGCAGGAGCAGAAATGATTACTTTCTTAGCGCCAGCTTCGATGTGTTTTGCAGCATCTTCACGCTTTGTGAAGAAACCAGTTGATTCTACAACTACTTCTACTCCACGATCTCCCCAAGCAAGGTCAGCTGGGTTACGTTCTGCAGAAACGTTGATTTCTTTTCCGTTCACAACTAACGCATTGTCTTTTACTTCGATTTCTACATCAAGTACACCGTGTACTGAATCATACTTTAGAAGGTGTGCAAGCATGTTTGCATCTGTAAGGTCATTGATTGCTACAACCTCAACGTTAGGATTATTTAATGCTGCACGAAATACGTTACGTCCAATACGTCCAAAACCGTTAATACCAATTTTTGTTGCCATGATAAAATTCCTCCTAGTAGTAAGTAAGTTTTGATAAGAAACACTAAAGTAAATAGATTCCTATCTATTATCAAAAAGGGCTAAACCCTTTTATCTACCAATTTCTCATTGTTCAATTTCAAGTAATCTTCTAGCTGCCGACTCATCTGTAATTAATACATCACTTGGGCGATACTTCATATAAGCGGAAATCGCTTCTGCCTTAGATTCTCCCCCAGCAACGGAAATCACATACTTATCTTTGTCCAACTCATCAAGCTGTAAACCAATCGTACGCTGTTTATGAATAATCATTCCTTCACGGTTAAAGTAGTAACCAAATGATTCTGCTACCGCTTGTTCCCGCTCAATCTTTTCCATAAACGTGTCCTTTGATCTACGTCGGGTGGCCATTGTGTTCGCCTCACCAATTCCGTGAATCACTACTCTAGCTGATTTGATCAGCTTTAGGATATCCTGGATTGACGGCTCTAATACAAGAGATGAGTAAGCTTCTTCACTTAATTGATCTGGAACGTGAAGCAACCGGTACTGTGCCCCTGCTCTTGTTGCCAGTTCAGCACTAATTGTATTCGCTTGATTTTCAACTTTCTCTCCAAGACCACCACGAGCTGGGACAAATATCACATCCCGCATACTAGCATCAGGAGTCATCATTTCAGCAACAGCAGCAAGTGTTGTACCACCCATAACCGCAATAACATCATTTGGCTCTCGTTTGATCTTTAGTTCACTAATACTAGCGCGACCAAGTTCATGTTTCACCCAATGATCCTCATCACTATTTCCTGCTACAACTAGAACTTTCTTAACTCCAAGCTTTTGCTCTACCTGTTCTTCAAGAGTGCGGAGTCCAAGTAACTCTTTCATGACATCTTCTAATTGATAAAAGAGCGCTTCCCCAGCTGGAGTAACAGTCATGCCGGCTGTTGCAAAAGAAACAAGTCCCTGATCTTTTAAAAAAGTAACCTCTGTGCGCAAAACTCGCTCAGACATTTGCAAGTTAGAAGATAAATTCCTTCTCCCTATCGGTTGCATTAAGCGAATGTACTGAAGTATTTTGTAACGTTTCACCATTACATCAAGCATGTCTGGTAATAATTTTTGCTGAATATCTAACAATACTCGCATAGAACAAAAAACTCCTTACTCGTCACTCTTACACAAATCGCTCAAAGGGATAAAATATGTCCCGCGCAGTCGTTTTGCGTCCCGATATGGGTAAAAAAAGATCAAATCCTTATCTTCACGTTCATTTTAACAAGGAAATGATCTACTTACAAGCGATATCTACCCAATTATCTGAAGTAAACGTTTTCTTATTTTTTCTTTTGACAATTGTCCGAAATCAATTTCTTCTTCCGAAACTGCCACTACTGGAATCATCACTTGATACTTTAAAAGCAACTCATCATCTTCATAAATATCAATCACTGATAGCTCAAATGGAATTTCTTTTTGAAGTTCTTTCATCATTTCTACCCCGTGATCACAAAGTGGGCAGTGGTGTTTCGAATAAACATCTACGTGTAGCATATGCCAACATTCATCCCCTATTCATATCTCTTACGTTTGGAAGAAGACGGAATTCCAAGTTCATCTCTATATTTGGCAATGGCACGGCGAGAAACCGTAATGCCCTTTTCACTCTCAAGCCACGTCACAATCTTCTGATCAGATAGCGGCTTAGCTTTTGATTCATTGGCCACTAGTTCTTTAATTAACTCTTTAATGGACTGACTTGAAGTAGATTCTCCAAATCCGTTCTTCACACTCGATGTAAAGAAAGCCTTCAACTCATATAATCCACGAGGTGTTTGTGCATATTTGTGTGTCGTTGCCCGGCTCACAGTTGACTCATGCATCTCAATCTCTTCAGCAATATCTTTTAATGTTAGTGGCTTTAACACTCCATTTTTCGATTCAAAAAAGGCGCGTTGATGTCTAACAATCGCTTCCGCTACTTTTTTGATCGTTTGTTGACGTTGTTCAATGCTTTTAAGCAACCATTGTATTTGTTGATACTTTTGCTTCGCATATTCAGTCGCTTCAGCCTGATTTGGCTGCTTTAAGAGTTTTTCGTAATCACGATTTAAGCGAATCGGTGGCAATGAGTCGTCTATTAATTGCACAACTAACTCGCTATCCTTCCACGTAATCGAAAGGTCGGGAATCAAATAGTTTGTCGGCTCACCTGAGAACTGTGTGCCAGGACGTGGATCAAGCGTTTGAATCAGGTCATAAACATCTTGAATATCAGCTAAGGTAACATCTAGTTCTGCTGCGAGAGCTTTCCACTTTTTCGATGCTAACTCCTCCATATGATGCATGACAATCATTTCTGCTAAAGGAGCTTTATTAGAAAGATGTTTTAGTTGTAAATAGAGGCATTCTTGCAAAGACCTCGCTCCAACTCCTGCGGGATCAAAGCTTTGTAAGATCCGTAAAACATCTTCCCCTTCTTCCTCACTGATCATTAAATCATTGCATACTTCTGTAAAGGAACGACAGAAATAACCATCCTCACGTAAGCTAAAAATGAAATAATGAAGTTGCTTCTCACGTTCTTTCGATAACGCAATCTCCCCTGCTTGAGAAATAAGATGCTCGCTTAAACTCACTTGATCAACCAGCGCATAATCAATCGGCGATGCCTCGTCTTCACTTTTTTGATATGATTTCGTTTTAGAAATAGACCCCTCTATATATGAAGATTCGCTTCCCGTTTGCATAGAAGCTTGATCTTGTAAGTCCATCAATGGATTTTCAAGTGCCTGTTCGTGTATGAAGGCGGACAAGTCTGTTGTGGAGTACTGCAACAAATTAATCGCTTGGCGCAACTCCTGCGTCATGATTAACGTTGTCGTCTGCTGTTGAAAAAGACCAAACTGCATAACCTTCCTCCTCCCATTTGATATCATACCATATTTTAAACCTTTTATGACGATTTGAAAGCGCTTACTAAATAGTATGAAACCAATTCTGTTTCAGACCAACTAAACATATTATACTATAGAAAAGTGGAGATGACTGCTTTGACTTGCGAAAAAATAAAGGGGTAGCAATATGAAGGTGCTTTTTGCCTTCATTTGATACACCGATTTTTTCTCGCAGGGCAAGGAATCGGAACTAGACAAGAAAAGTGGAGATGAGTGTTCTGGCATGGAGAAAAATTAGGGGAAACAATAAGGAGGCGGGCTTTTGACTTCGTTTGGTTCACCGTTTTTTCTACCAGGCCAACGAATCGGAACTAGACAAGAAAAGTGAAAATGAGTGTTCTGGCATGGAGAAAAATTAGGGGAAACAATATGAAGTCTGCTTTTGACTTCGTTTGGTTCACCGTTTTTTCTACCAGGCCAACGAATCGGAACTAGACAAGAAAAGTGAGAGTGGCTCGTTTAGGTATTAAGGTGCTGGAGCTTGGGCAATGAGAAGCGCCCTTTGCTTCGTTTGACTAAATGAAGTGTCACTGATTGACCTTTTACGTTTGAACTACTTTAAAATCGGCTATGATGTAAGAAGGGTTTAGGCACCATGATAGGGAATAGTATGTAATAGAGGAGGCAAATTATTTGACCTTCTTTGACCTATTAGGTATGATGTACATAAGTTATGAAAGTCGTCCGTACATAAGAGAATCAGACGTATTGGCGGATGCGAAGCAACAAGGATCATCCTAATAATTTTGAAACAATCCATTTATAAGGAGGAAAATGAACATGAACTTAATTCCTACAGTTATTGAGCAAACAAACCGAGGTGAGCGTGCTTATGACATTTACTCTCGCCTGTTAAAAGATCGTATCATTATGCTTGGTAGTGCAATTGACGACAACGTAGCTAACTCTATTGTGGCTCAACTTTTATTCCTACAAGCAGAAGATCCTGAGAAAGATATTTCTCTTTATATTAATAGCCCAGGTGGTTCCATCACAGCGGGTATGGCCATTTACGATACGATGAACTTTATCAAGCCTAAAGTATCTACAATCTGCATCGGTATGGCTGCTTCAATGGGTGCATTCCTACTTGCTGCAGGTGAGCCAGGTAAACGTCTTGCTCTACCAAACAGTGAAGTGATGATTCACCAACCATTAGGCGGAACACAAGGTCAAGCATCTGACATTGAAATTCACGCTCGTCGTATTATTGAAATGCGCGCGACACTTAACAAGATTCTTGCAGAGCGTACTGGTCAACCTCTTGAAGTCGTTGCACGCGATACAGATCGTGACAACTTCATGACTGCTGCTAGAGCAAAAGAATATGGCCTTATTGATGAAGTAATCTCTTCTCCATCTAAATAAGGAAATCAGACACCTAGCATGATGCTAGGTGTCTTTTTTAACTCAAATGATTCGATATGAGCGAGAAATCGGATTTATGCGCGAGTTGTACTCGGATATGGGCGAGCTGCTTCCTATATGCGCGCAAAATCGGATTTATGTGTGCTGTTTTTATTTTATGTGCGAACGCGTCATTTGGAAGCGGTTTATGAGCGAACGGCAGACATGCTTCCCCTCTCCGACTCCCCAACTCAAAAAAAGATGCAGTCCCCGACGGAGGACCGCATCATTTCTTTTTATGCTTGTTTTTCAACATATTTTGCTAATGCATCGAGCGCTTCTTGTTCATCATGACCTTCTGTAATCAAGGTTATGGTTGTTCCTTGGCTAAGTGCTAGGCTCATTAGCCCCATGATGCTTTTTGCGTTTACTTTTTTATCGCCTTTTTCAATGAAGACATCCGCTGAAAAACGGTTTGCTTCTTGAACGAATAAAGCAGCTGGTCTTGCTTGTAGACCCGTTTTTAATTTCACTTGGACTTCTTTTTGTGCCATCATAAATCCCTCCTCTTTTTAACTCTTTCTAAAAATTCGCTTCAATTGATTGACCGGAACGAATTCGATCAGCAATTTGGTCAATTTTACGTAAGCGGTGATTGATACCTGACTTACTCACAACTCCACTCTCGACCATTTCCCCAAGTTCTTTTAACGTGACATCTTGGTGCTTCATTCTGAGTTCTGCAATTTCTCTTAATTTCGGAGGTAATTGCTCAAGCCCGAGTTCACGCTCGACAAGGCGAATATTCTCCACTTGTCTAAGAGCGGCTCCGACCGTCTTATTAAGATTTGCGGTCTCACAGTTTACTAGACGATTGACTGAGTTACGCATATCTTTCATAATCCGAACATCCTCAAAATAAAGAAGCGCTTGATGGGCCCCAATGATGTTTAAGAACTCCGTGATCTTCTCACTCTCTTTCATATACGTGATGAACCCCTTCTTACGTTCCAATGTTTTTGCATTTAGATCGTATTCGTTCATCAATTCACATAAAGATTGATTATGTTCTTCATATAATGAAAAAACCTCAAGATGATAAGAAGAGGTTTCAGGGTGATTAATAGACCCTCCGGCTAAAAATGCACCTCGTAAGTAAGCTCTTTTGCAACATGATTCTTTAATCAAATCATGAGAGATTGTACGAATAAACGTAAAACCTTCACCTAAAATGCCTAATTGTTCGAGCAGCATTTTCGCTTCATGAGAGATCCGCACAAGATAAACATTGTTTTTCTTTAAACGCATCTTTTTACGAACAAGAAGTTCTACGAAAATTTCTGGGTATAACTTCTTAATTAATGTATAAATCCGACGAGCAATTGCCGCATTTTCAGTCGTCACATCAAGCCCTAATTGTCTATTTCCTAAAGACATTGAGCCATTCATTCGAATAAGAGCAGCTAGTTCTGCTTTTGCACAACAGTCCTCTTGTTCAAATTGTGTAAGTTCTTTTTTTGTAGTGGCTGCGAAGGACATTATCATTACTCCTTTCAGCCGTGTAGCATGCATTCATGATCTTTGTATCTATCTGTTCTGTTCATCTTTTGCTAAACCACACGCCAGTTTTCTCATGACCTTATTTATTGTTTCAATGTATTAATTAATGCTTTCGATACTTTAGCAGCATCGTGTCTCACCATTCGTCCGTACTCTAAAACGAAGTGATCACAGATGATGCCCACCCCTTGTGCCTGAAGTTTATCGAAGTCAACCACTACAGGTACAGCATCCTCTTTTGCATAATGATTTCTGACTTCCGGGGACATAGGTGATCCATGAACAAGGATCTCATCTATCATACCTTTTCCACAATGAGAAAACAACGCATCGAGGTGTTCCGAGGCGGAATAATCGTCGGTCTCCCCGCTTTGTGTCATTACATTACAAATATATACCTTTTTAGCTTTCGATTCTGATACCGCTTGACAAATCCCTGGTACAAGCAAGTTCGGTAACACACTCGTATATAGACTCCCAGGACCAAGGACAATTAAGTCAGCATTGCGAATTTCACGCAAGCTCTCTGGAAGAGGTTCGACATCATCAGGTGTTAAAAACACTCGCTTAATTCGCTTCTGTTCAAGCGGTATTTTCGATTCCCCAGTAACAATCGTACCATCCTCCATCTCTCCGTGAAGAACAACACTGCGATTGGCAGCTGGAAGGACTTTACCCCTTACGTTAAGAACCTTACTCAGCTCTGTTATCCCTCTCGCAAAATCTCCAGTGATGGAGGTCATGCCAGCAAGAAGTAAATTGCCTAGAGAGTGACCGGATAGGCCATTTCCATTGGCAAAACGATGTTGAAATAATTCTTCTACTAACGGTTCCACTTCCGCCAAAGCGACAAGGACATTTCGTACATCCCCAGGTGGCGGAATATTTAGTTCTTGCCTGAGACGACCAGAACTTCCTCCATCATCAGCCACTGTTACAATCGCCGTGATGGAAACAGGAAATGTCTTTAATCCTCGAAGCAATACAGATAGTCCTGTTCCTCCGCCGATTACAACAATTTTTTTTTGTTTCACGTTGAACTTTCCTTCCCCTTCTCAATATCTCTATGACTGACATGCATCACATACTCATTCGAAAAAGCCTCTCCAAAATATTCTGCGAGCGTAACGGAACGGTGTTTACCACCTGTACATCCGATTCCAATGACCACTTGGCTTTTCCCTTCTCGCTTATATTGAGGAAGCATATATGTTAATAGATCGCGCAGCTTTTCAATAAATGTTTGCGTCTCACTCCACTTTAGAACATAGGAGGAAACTTCCTCATTCAATCCCGTTTTAGGTCGAAGATGATCGACGTAGTGAGGGTTTGGTAAGAACCTCACATCAAATACGAGATCAGCATCAATCGGAATCCCATATTTAAAGCCGAAGGACATTAAATTTATCGAGAATGGATGACGATCCGTTGTTTTAAAACGTTGGATGATCCGCTCTCTTAATTGAATCGGCTTCATTTCAGTTGTATCAATAATTTGTTGAGCACGGCCTTTTAATTCTTCTAATAACTCTCGCTCTTTTTTAATTCCCTCAAGAGGCAAACCATTTTTGGCGAGCGGATGAGAACGTCTTGTTTCCTTGTAACGTTGAACAAGTTTGGCATCCTTCGCATCTAAAAATAAGATCTGCATTTCAAGTTGAATGTTTGTTGTGTTGCTAATGATATCAATTGCTTCAAACAAATGATCGAAGAAGGCTTTTCCTCTTAGATCAATAACAAGTGCCACTTTATTCATTGTCCCATTGGAACCTTTTAAGAGATCAACAAACTTTGGTATTAAAGCAGGCGGCAGATTATCTACACAGAAATATCCTAAGTCTTCAAAACTTTGTACGGCAACGGTTTTACCAGCCCCTGACATTCCTGTTATAATCACAATTTGAATTTCTTCCTTGTTGGTCATAACCTTCTCACCTGCTCTTCTATAAGATCATTTTATTTAGTAAGTATATGTTTTAAGCTGATGGATCCGGATCTAGTCGGTAAGAAAGTAACTTAAAATCTGGTGTGTAATGAAACGTACCATACATAATATCGTCACGTTCTAGCACATGGCGAAAAAGTTGTTTATCTCCTTCAGCCATAGGTAATCCACTAATCTGATCAAGGGCTTGCCAAGCTAGTTCTCCCTCTGGTGACTGATCAAGCTGTTCACCTTCAAACTGTGTTGCTTGAAATGTAAACATCATCCACTCAGACTTTATCGCTTCATTTTCTATAATAACCATTGAAAAAACCGCACGTAGCTCTGCATCCTTCACAAGAAGCCCCGTTTCTTCACGGAATTCTCTTGTTACAGTTTCTTTAATTGATTCTCCTGACTCCATCTTTCCGCCTGGTGCCACCCACCAGCCTCTACGGGGTTTCTGGAGTAATAACGCTTTATCATCATTTACGAGTACACAGTTTGTAACCCTTTGCAACAGCTTCACCTCACGTTCTATCTCCATTTTATTATACATTCATTTTGATATCGTCACAATTACTTGGATTAGGGAAAATTTACATGGTGAGCATTTTTTATCGAAATGTATGAAAAAAGACAAAAAAAGGGCACGGACAAGATGTCCGTGCAAATTATATAAAAAAGGGGGTCAATTACTTATTTATATGATACCCCATATTTATTTCATACTTGTTACAAACTCATTAAGACCGAATTACGTTTTTTTCTGTAGTTTTTTGAATTATTTTGTTCCTTCTGCGAGACTTTCTAGATAATGTTGCACATTTTGGGCTGCCAGACTTCCATCTCCAGTTGCTGTTACAATTTGACGCAGAGATTTTTCACGAATATCGCCTGCTGCATAAATGCCAGGAACTTTCGTTTCCATCTCCTCATTTGTGACAACATACCCTTCTTCATTTAAAATACCAAGGTCTTTGACACTTGCATTAAGTGGAAGCATCCCGATATAGATGAAGACACCGTCTGTTTTAAAGTCTTTCTTCTCACCTGTCTCAGTGCTCTCAATTGATACGCTGCCTACTTTTCCACCATCTGCGTTGATTTCATTGACGACATGATTCCAAATGAATTCAATCTTATCGTTGTTAAACGCACGATCTTGAAGGATTTTTTGGGCACGTAATTGATCTCGACGGTGAATAACCGTTACTTTTGAAGCAAAGCGTGTAAGGTAAACTGCTTCCTCAACAGCAGAGTCTCCTCCACCAATAACGACAAGCTCTTTCCCTTTAAAGAAAGCACCGTCACATACTGCACAGTAAGATACACCGCGACCACTTAATTCTTTTTCCCCAGGAATTCCTAGCTTCTTGTACTCAGCACCTGTTGCCACAATCACAGAACGCGCTTTGTACTCTTTGCTGCCAGCTTTCACTACTTTATAGTCGCCATGATCAACAATTTCCTTTACATCACCATATCCGTATTCAGCACCGAATTTCTTTGCGTGCTCAAACATTTTTGTTGATAATTCAGGCCCTAGAATGTGATCAAAACCTGGGTAGTTCTCAACATCTTCAGTATTTGCCATTTGTCCACCGGGAACCCCACGCTCAAGCATAATCGTGCTAAGGTTTGCACGAGATGTATACACAGCTGCCGTCATACCTGCTGGACCTGCTCCTGCAATAATTACATCATACATTTTTTCTTCACTCATCCTGATCCACTCCTTGATTCACTACTAATTAATAAATTATATCCCCATCGTAAACAAGTAACATATAAGTGTCTACTTATATGCTCAAACTACATAATTTCTTAACAATTACCATAGACGGTATGATAATTCGTTATCCTGTACCTGTTTTTGCTCTATCTTCAGAAGTAGGTCTCCGGCGATTGTACTCCCTAATCGTTCTGCTCGTCTCCAATAAAACAAAGCCTTTTCTTGTTGGTCGGTTTGATAATAAGCCACTGCCAGACAGTGAAAAAGATCCGGTTCGCGCTCAAGTAAAAATGGTTCGACACGAATAATTCGATTAATAGCTTGCTCATAATCACCTACTGCCGCTAACACTTGTGCTACCTTTATATGATGTTCGATATCTAGCGGATAAATGCGTTTAATAGCATTTATAAATGGAGCAGCTTTTTCTTTTTCCTGTTGCAACGTAAAGAAGACAGCTAAATTGCATAAAGCAAAGAGATTCCCCTCATCTTCTTCTAACACGTTTTGACTAATTTCAAACGCCGAATCATCACCTAATCGAAATAAAGCTTCAGCTAAATGATTATGTGCTGCCCAGCAGGTGGGATGTTCTTCAATAATATGTTGTAAAATAGGAATGGCCTCTTCTGGCTTTCCCTTTTTTAATAAAGTCCGAGCACGGTCGTGTTCAATAATGTATTCATCAGAAGAAAGGTCAAGTTCATCCCACTCTTCTTCGTCTTCATCCTTCTCATTTTGTTCAACTTGCATAAGCTCCAACAAGTCCCCTGCATCACGAAAGAATTCGCCACCAGGTGTTAGAACCATATAACGTTTAGCAGCCTCTTCAGCTTTTTCAAATAAACCAAGATACGCATAGTTATTAGCCATAAAGAAATAACATTCCGACTGCACATCTCCGTGTTTAGCTAGAACCATTGAAAGAATATCATTTGAACGTTCATACTGTCCGATCTCTGAGAGAACTGCGGCCAATTGAACATGAAAGACTGGCTCTTTATCTGTAAGCTTCACAGCACGCTCAAATAACTTCACTGCTCGCTTTAAATGGTTTTTTCGATAAGCAATAATGCCTCTATGAAAGAAATAATCGCCACTTCTATAAAAAGGGACAACATTTCGGTTTTCTTGTTCATTTTCAGGTGTGAAATTCATGAAGTTCGATTCCTCCAGCTTTGCATTCATACGCTTAAGTATACAATAAATGGAGGGATCGTGGGGAAGGGGAATTAAGGTAGATTGCTTTTTCAATGATCGACATACGGAGTGACTATAATATTGGGGGTCCCATTGATATTTTCGATTAAAATATGAAATCTCGTCCTAGGGTCCAAGTCGATCGTCATGCTGGCCTGGTCACTGCGATCAGGCACATCAAAGCCATATTCCCTTAGCTCTTGATTGGACCTAGCATTGACTAGTGCCCGTTCCGCATACATCTCTCCCATCTCTTTCATTTTTTGCATTTGTATATCTTGTTCTGCTTTTTCAAATTGGATCGAGCTGTTCATAAGATTTGAAATTAGAATAGGAGCAAATATTCCTATTACTGTTATGATGAGAAGGACGATTAAAAGTGCATAGCCACGTTGATTTTTGATCATCTTCATCTTTTTAATCCTCCTGCTCGATATAGCCATATATTTCGGATTCAACTTTTGAACACGGTAATTCATTACAAATCTTCACATGTACTCGAGTTAACCCTAAGCTTTCTTCTAGGTCGTTAACGTCACCAATAGGATAATCAATTTCAAAGTAATAGTTTTTTCCATTCAAAGGGATTGGTTGAGTAGGTACAAAATCAGTTCGAACCTCATTTAATACTCTCTCAGCTAAATTTACAGCCGTTAGCCTATCTTCCACCTTTGACGACCAAATCATAGATTGAGAGAAAATACTGAGGAAAATAATGATAACAATGCTAAGCAAGGTGATAGAAGCAAGTAGTTCTATTAGCGTTAATCCTGTATTATTAAAATATCGATTAAAATGTTTCATCCAGAATACTCCTTCCCATCATTACATATTAGAGGTGGCCTATATATGTTTAAAAAGTATCTCTCCAATGAATCTGGGTTTACCTTGCTCGAAGTGTTAGCCACTTTGGTTATCTCTTCTATATTGATCGGCATTACATATGGTGTGTTAACGACCACTGTAACATTTAACGAAAAATCAACCTCTCATATTGACCTAAGACAAGAAGCTAACATCATTATCACCCAGCTGAGACAAAAACATCAAGAAGAAGAAAGTGAATATCCTCTTTGTGTTGAGGATCTTTTAAGTTCTGGTCTTTCCTTCGTAAAGATTGACTTAATAAACAATACCAACGAAATAAACTCTTGTGATGAGGTTAATCCAGAAGAGGCCTTACATGTGAACTTCATCCTTTCCAATCAATCATATCGATTTGAAATAGATACTGTGATTGAGGGTAGAAGAACAGGTGAAAAAATTGAGTTTCCTGAACACGAATATACATTTGAAGATTTTTTACGAGATGAGAATGTATTGTTTTATGGTAATGTATTTGATTTTACAGGAAACGGTCTCGTTATTGGACCAGAAGCTACCGTTGTGATGAGAAATGGATTTTCATCTAACAGTGGTTCCAAAACGGCTGTTCAAGCTAAAAATATTTATATTCAAGGTGAAGTCGACCTTAAACACATTTCACTTGGAAATCCCACGGAACCCCTAAGTACAATTTATATAGATGGAAATATTAAAGTAGAAAATCTTAATCAGGTTGATGTATATGGTAGTTTAAAACATACAGGAACGATTACAGGAGGTACCTTACCTCATACTACAAGTTATTCAGTGAAACAAGTGAATTCGATTGATTTTCCGGAATATACAATTCCTGACGTTAGGGATCATGAGTGGTATATCAGCCGTAACTATACGGAGGTTATTCAAAATAATACCTATCGAAAAATTCTTCTAAATGATACCAATGATGGTTATACCCATGCTAACTATGCAAGTCGAGGAAATATTAATATCAGGAGCAATACTAAAGGCATTTTGTTTGCTCCTGATGGTGAGGTAACAATAGATAATAACGCTACATTTATCGGAATCATTATCGCAAATAGTATTGACATAAAAGGTAAAGTCGTCTATGCACCGCCCCCTCCTGATGCCGAATTACCTTTTTAAATAAAAAGACATGCTTAAAAACTCAGGAGATATCGTTCTCCTGAGTTTTTAGAATATTACGCGGCTTTCACCACATCATCATGAATTTCCCCGTCGCCATTTCGTTTGTTGTTTACCCACCCTTTCACATATGGCACTACCCAACGGTCGCCACCATATCTTCCTGCATTGGCCCCTGCAGCTAAGATGAAGATACTAAATAAGATCATCCATGGATTAGAAGAAATGGTTCCAGCAAATAAGAAGGCAAAGTTCATCATTACTCCAAAGAATGCAGCAGCAGTGGTAAAGACGCCTAAGATTAATCCAAGCCCGACAAGGAACTCTCCCCAAGCGACCATGAAGCTAAAGACCTCTGCATTTGGTACAGCAAACCCTTCAATAAAAGCGTAGTAATTGGGATATTGTGCAAAAACGGCTTCGTTGTTCACCACCCCCATTAAATACCCTTCCGCATTAAAACCACCAGTGATTTTTCCAAATCCAACAGTCAACCACATCCAGCCAATATACAACCTAATTACAGTTAAAGCTCCAGCAGCATAACGATTCTCACGCAAAAAGTTCATAAACATCATATATTCCTCCTCAATAAATTAAATACCATTTTCATTTTTAATAGTTTGTGAAAACATTCACATATATACGTAAAAAAATTGATTTGGGTTAGCGATCACTAACTTCCTTACACTCTTAGTATACTACCAAAAGTTTGTGAATTTAATCACAATATTACTCTTACTATGGCAAGTTTGTGAAATGTTGAGCATGAATAAATATCTAAGGGGCTAAAAGAATAAAAAGAAGACCTATTTGATTAAAATAGGTCTTCTCTCGTTTATGACTTTGGTTTATGACGCTCTTCAAGAACTGATAACACTTCATCAAGCGGAAGTTTTTGCTCTCGTAATAGGACTAACACGTGATAAAGCAAGTCGGCCACTTCCCATTTTAATTCTTCTGGGTCACGGTTTTTCGCAGCAATAATGACTTCTCCTGCTTCCTCGCCGACTTTCTTCAAGATCTTATCGACCCCTTTTTCAAAAAGATAAGTCGTGTACGCTCCTTCTGGCATTTCTGCTTCGCGTTGGGCAATCACTTGCTCAAGCTCATCTAAAATTGCAAATCTTGTTGGATTTGTGCGTACATTTTCCCCAAACAATGAATCACTAAAGCACGTGTAATACCCTTTATGACATGCAGGACCTGCCGGTGTCACAAGTACTACTAGTGCATCAGCATCACAATCATAGCGCATATCGGCGATCGTTTGTGTATTACCTGAAGTAGCGCCCTTATGCCAAAGCTCTTCACGAGAACGGCTATAAAACCATGTTTCTCTTGTTTCCATTGATTTTTCAAGGGATTCCTTGTTCATATAAGCAAGTGTCAGTACTTCTTTACTCGTGGCATCTTGAACGATCGCTGGTACTAGCCCGCGTTCGTCAAATTTAATCTTGTCTACACTCATCGAACGAGCACCCCTTCCTCTTTTAAATACGTTTTCACTTCTTCAACAGATGTTTCTTTGTAATGAAAAATCGAAGCAGCAAGAGCTGCATCAGCGTTTGCTTCTCTAAACACATCAGCAAAATCTTCCTTCTTTCCTGCTCCACCTGAGGCAATCACAGGTACGGTAACAACTTCATTAACAGCTTTAGTTAACGCGAGATCAAACCCCGTTTTTGCCCCATCTTGATCCATACTCGTCAGCAAGATCTCACCCGCACCAAGTCGAGTCGCTTCCTTCGCCCAATCACGCACTTCCCATTCCGTTGCTTGGCGTCCACCATGCGTGTAAATACGCCATGAACCAAGTTCCTCATCATATTTCGCATCAATCGCCACGACAATGCATTGTGAGCCAAAGAAATCCGCCCCTTCACGAATCAGTTCAGGACGCTTCACAGCTGCTGTGTTCAAAGACACCTTGTCAGCTCCAGCACGCAAGACTCGCTTCATATCTTCAAGCGTATTGATCCCACCGCCTACCGTAAACGGAATCGCAAGCTTACCAGCTACTTCTTCCACGACTTCAACCATCGTCTCGCGGCCTTCATGCGAAGCAGAAATATCTAAGAAGACCAATTCATCAGCGCCTTGCTCATCATAGAAAGCGGCCAATTCAACCGGATCTCCAGCATCACGCAGGTCTACAAATTGAATTCCTTTGACAACACGGCCTTCCTTTACATCCAAACATGGAATCATTCGTTTAGTTAGCACGTGTTATCACTCTCCTTTTAGGGCTTCTTCAAGTGTGAATTGATTCGTGTAAAGAGCTTTTCCAACGATTGCTCCACCGATCTTACTTGGGTGTTCACGAAGCTCTTTAAGATCTGCTAAATTACTTACGCCTCCTGAAGCAATCACTTCTTTCCCTGTTGCTTCGCTTAGCTTGGCAATCGCTTCTGTATTTGGACCAGATAACATTCCGTCTCGTGAAATATCGGTAAAGATAAATACTTCCGCCCCGTGCCTTGCAAGCTCATTGGCAAGGTCAACGGCTTGAACAGACGACGTTTCAAGCCAGCCGTCTGTTGCGACATATCCATCACGAGCATCCAGACCAATGGCTATTTTTTCGCCACCATATGTAGAGAGCATTTCTTTTGTAAAGGCTGGGTTGTTTACCGCCACACTTCCTAAAATAACACGATCCACCCCGCGCTCTAAGTAATAGGCAATGTCTTCAGCTGTGCGGATGCCTCCACCAATTTGAACAGAAACATTTAATTCCTTTGCCACTTTGACGACATGTTCATGATTAATGCGTGTTTTAGCTTTTGCTCCGTCTAAATCAACCATATGAATCCATTTAGCACCAGCATCTGCAAACGCCTTTGCCATATCAAACGGGGAATCTCCATACACTGTTTCTTGATTGTAATCGCCTTGCACTAGCCTCACGCATTTTCCGTCTCGCATATCAATTGCTGGATAAATCTCAAACTTAGCCACGAGCAACCGCTCCTCTCTCGACAAATGCTACATAGTTTTTCAAAATAGACATGCCGACTGAACTACTTTTCTCTGGATGGAACTGTGTACCTAATACATTGTCACGACCGACAACAGCTGGTACAACTCGTCCATACTCACTTGTTGCCAGCAAAACGTCGGTGTCGTCTGTTTTCACGACATATGAATGAACAAAATACACATGCCCTTCTTCCACATTTTTCAGTAAAAGGTGATCAGGCTTTTGGAACATCAGTTTATTCCAGCCCATATGAGGGACTTTGTAGAGGTTACCCGCTTCATCCTTGCCACTAAAACGCTCGACCCGTCCCGGAAGCAACCCAAGACCAGCCGTTAAGCCATGTTCTTCACTTTCCTCAAAAAGAAGCTGCATTCCAAGACAAATTCCTAGAAGTGGCTTCCCTTCTTTGGCCCAATTACTCAAGAAGATCGATAAGCCCGTTTCCTTTAAGATACTTGCACCATCACGAAAGGCCCCTACTCCTGGCAAGATCAAGCCATCAGCTTTTTCCAGTTCATCCGTTTGATCGGAGAGGAAATAAGGAATATCTAAACGCTCAAGCGCTTTACTCACACTATGTAAATTCCCCATGCCATAATCAACAATGCCAATCATTTACAACATTCCTTTCGTTGATGGAACCCCTTTAACACGGTTATCAATCGTTGTTGCTTCATCTAATGCACGTGCAAGGGCTTTAAAGATCGCTTCAATGATGTGGTGGGTGTTGTGTCCATAATGAACAATCACATGTAAATTCATTCTTGCTTCAAGAGCAAACTTCCATAAAAATTCATGAACAAGCTCTGTATCAAAGGTACCAACCTTTTGACTCGGAAACTCGGCACGGAACTCCAAATGTGGACGGTTGCTTAAGTCTACGACGACTTGAGCGAGTGTTTCATCCATTGGTACGAACGCACTGCCATAACGCTTAATTCCTTTTTTATCTCCTAAAGCTTCCTTTAAAGCTAATCCAAGACAAATGCCGATGTCCTCCGTTGTGTGATGATCATCCACTTCCGTGTCCCCATTCGCATCAACCGTCAAATCGAAATGGCCGTGCTTTGTAAACAAATCTAGCATATGAGTGAGAAATGGAACGCCGGTCTCAAGCTTAGAAGCACCTTCCCCATCAATTGAAAAATCAAGAACAATATCTGTTTCTCCAGTCTTTCTTGCCAGTCTAGCTTGTCTCATCTCTATTCATCCTCCAACCTAATATCAATTGCTCTTGCATGTGCTTCTAATCCTTCTAACCTAGCAAGGGCTGAAATGCTTGCTCCGTTCTGCTTCATTGCCTGTTTGCTGTAGCTAATGACACTTGATTTCTTCACAAAATCATCGACACTTAATGGGCTTGAAAAGCGTGCTGTGCCATTTGTCGGTAACACATGATTCGGTCCGGCAAAGTAATCACCTACTGGCTCTGAACTATATGGTCCAACGAAAATCGCTCCTGCATGGCGGATACGACCAACAAGTGACATCGCATCCTCTGTTAGGATTTCCAGATGCTCTGGTGCCAGTTCATTTGTTACATTCACAGCTTCCTCTAAATCCTTCGTCACATAAATGGCTCCATAATCTTGAATCGATGCTTGGGCAATTTCCCGCTTCGGCAAGGTTTCAAGCTGACGAATGACCTCCGCTTTAACTTCATCAGCAAGGCCCTGACTAGGTGTCACAAGTACGGCCGATGCTCGCTCATCATGCTCTGCTTGACTCAACAGGTCTGCTGCGATGTATCGCGCATTGGCATTCTCATCTGCCAACACGACAATTTCACTCGGTCCTGCAATCATGTCAATATCGACTCTTCCAAATACCGCGCGTTTTGCCAAAGCGACATAGATGTTGCCTGGCCCAGTGATTTTATCGACTGCTTGGATCGTCTCTGTTCCGTAAGCGAGTGCCGCTACGGCTTGGGCGCCTCCAACTTTGTAAATCGTCGTGATGCCTAGTTCATTGGCTGTAACGAGAACACTTGCTGGGATGCTGCCGTCTTTTTGTGGGGGTGAGACGATCTTAATTTGCTTCACTCCTGCCACTTGAGCTGGAATCACATTCATCATAATCGAGGAGGGGTATGCTGCTTTCCCGCCTGGTACGTAGAGTCCGACTGAATCAAGCGGTGTGACTTTTTGTCCAAGGATCGTGCCATCTTCTTTTGTCGTCATCCACGATTGTTGAACTTGTCGTTGATGGAAGTCATGGATATTGATGATTGCCGCTCGAATTGCGTTTAGGACACCAGGATCGATTTGCTCATAGGCCGCATTGACCTCCGCTTTCTCGACGAGTAACCCATCTAATGTAGCACCGTCAAATTTCTCGGTATAGGACAAAAGGGCAGCGTCGCCTTTTTCACGAACGTCTTGAATGATCGTTTCAACCGCTTCCCGCTGTTCACTTGTTCCTGCATCAAGATCACGCTTTAAACTGACTTCGTCGGTTACTTGCACAATTTTCATGCTTGTTCCCCCTCCACGACGCCTGATAAGCGCTCTACCATCTGATCGATTTGTTCATCTTTCATGCGGTAACTGACAGGGTTCACGATTAGCCTTGAGGTGATCGGGACAATCGTTTCAAGCTCCACGAGACCATTTTCTTTAAGGGTGCGACCTGTGGAAACGATATCGACAATACGATCTGCTAAGCCGATGAGTGGGGCTAATTCGATCGAGCCATTTAATTTAATCATCTCGACTTGCTCGCCTTGTTCTTTAAAATATTGAGCCGCAAGATTCGGATACTTTGATGCTACCTTAGGGTTGATATCTTTTTTCTCATATCCTGGAAGGCCGGCAACCGCTAAATAGCAGGCACTAATTTTCAAATCAAGCACTTCATACACATCACGTTCTTCTTCGATCATGACATCCTTTCCAGCTACTCCAATGTCAGCCACCCCATGCTCGACATAGGTGGGTACATCCATTGGTTTTGCTAAAATGAAACGCAGATTTTCTTCTTCCACGTCTAAAATCAATTTACGCGAATCATCAAATTCTTCTGGGAGGCGGTAGCCGGCTTTGCGTAAAAGCTCAACGGCCTCTTCAAATATTCTTCCTTTAGGCATCGCCACTGTTAATACTTCGCTCATCCTACTCGCCTCCTTTTTTTGACTTGCCAATGCAATAAATGACATCATCATACTGCTCGCTCATTTGATCAACATCCCCCACGCCAGAGAGGTCTTGCAGAACGACTGAGATGCCTTCTTCTCGCTTTTCTCTTGCAAGTTTCGTTGCTTCCACACGACGTTCTTTACTGAAGATCACGCAAACATTTTCATCAAGTTGTGCTGTTTTTCCGATTGCTTCTACGAGTAGATCTAAACGCACACCAAACCCTGTTGCTGGAGCTGGGCGATCAAACTTCTCAAGCAATTGGTCGTAACGCCCGCCACTGCTTAAAGGAACACCGAGGTCATTTCCGTACCCTTCAAATACAACACCCGTGTAATAACTCAAGTGCAGCACTAGGTTCAAATCAAGCTTGACATACGAATCAATGCCATAGCTCTCAAGGACGTCCCATAATTGAGTCAATTCAGCAAGGGCCTGCTCTCCTTGTTCTGTTTGGATAAGCTCTGCCGCTTGATTAAGCGCCTCTTTACCACCACGAAGCTTAAGGAGCTTCATAAGACGATCTTTATCAATCGAGGACAGATTCAGTTCTTTGACATGTTCCTTAAAGCCAACATAGTTCTTCTCATATAAATAGCGGCGCAATATGAGCGCGCGCTCTTCATTTCCAACGACATCTAGTAAGAGCGCATCTACATAGCCAACATGACCGATGGCTACTTTAAAGCCTGAGAGACCAGCACGCTTCAAGCTTGCGATCATAAGCGCAATCACTTCTCCGTCCGCACTAACTGTTCCATCGCCAATTAACTCGACCCCAACTTGTTCAAATTCAGCTGGCTTGCCGCCTTCATGCTGCTGGGCGCGATAGACATTCGATTGGTAATTAAGACGCACTGGGAAGGTTGATTCTTTTAAACTCGATGCCACAAGTCTGGCAATCGGGGCAGTCATATCTGGACGCAGCACCAATGTATGTCCTTTTGAATCAAGTAATTTAAAAAGCTGTTGATCGAGGATAGCAGATGCTTCTCCGACCGTATCGTAAAATTCAAGGGTTGGTGTATCAATCGTTTGATAGCCCCACAATGACATCTCTGTTGCGAGCTGATCCCGAATTTGTTTTTTCGTTCTATAAAGAGCTGGTAAGGTATCTCTCATTCCAATTGGCTTCTCAAACATAAATGGCTTTGACATCACGATCCACTCCTTGTTATCTCTATCTTCTAGTAGGTCCTAAGAGTAAGCGGCCTATTCATCTATCCGAACACTTTCGCTTTAGTTCGCTAATATAGTACCGAAATAAAGAATTTATATGTAGTCTACACGAGGTCACCCGACCCGTCAACAGAAAAGACTGATTTTTTTGAGAGTATGTGTGGAGGCGGGGTAGGGGTTGTGGCGCGATTATAGTGGGAGGAGACTCTATCCTCTCATCCTCTTCTTATTATTCGACTTTTTCTTCTATAAATCCTCTTGGAGTGAACGTTAATGAGTGATATGAGCGGAATTGGGGCTGGTATGAGCGAACGTCGGACCTTTATGAGCGGTATTTCTGATATAGGAGCGAATTGGCGACATATATGTGCGCGATTCGCGATATATGTGCGAACCACCTATTCTCACCTCATATATGAGCGAAACCACCACCGCATCCACTCAAAGGCGACAAACAAAAAACCGCTTAGCACAAAATTGTGCTGAAGCGGTTTTACACACGTTCTTTTATGATTTGCATCGGGTTGCCTCCGACAAAGGCGCCGGCCGGAACATCGCGGTGGACAAGGGTGCCAGCGGATACAATCGCTCCGTCACCGATCGTTACACCTGGTAGGATCGTCGTGTTAGCACCGATCATCACTTCATCCCCAATGATCACATCGCCAAGTCGATACTCTTTAATCAGATATTCATGCGCAAGGATCGTCGTATTGTAGCCGATAATCGAGTTTCGTCCAATTGATATGCGCTCTGGGAACATAATATCCATCATCACCATTAAGGCAACGGCCGTCTCATCGCCTACTTTCATTCGTAGGAACGTCCGATATAACCAGTTTTTCACCTTTAAAAAAGGCGTGTACCTGGCAATTTGGATGACGATGAAATTTTTAACGACTTTCAAAAACGGAACTGTACGGTAAATTTGCCAAAGAGAATTCGCTGTACTCACCGGGTAGCTCTCTGTTTTTCGACTCACTTTCTTCCCTCCACAATATCAAGAAGGTCGCTCATCTCAGCGAGGATATAATCAGGCTCTAATGCACGCATTGCCTCTTCCCCTTTGACCGACCAACTCACCGCTGCTGTTGGGACGCCAAGGTTTTTCCCGGCACCAATATCATGTGGGCTATCACCGATCATCATCGCACCTTCTTTTGATACGCCGAGTGCTGATAGTGCTTTCTCAAGAGGCTCTGTATGTGGCTTCGCATTCTCCACATCATCTAAGCCAACGACGACGTCAAAAAATTCATCTAACTTCATTAACTTCAGACCCATTAATGCTGTTTTACGAATTTTTGTGGTCACAATGGCAAGGTTATAGCCTTTTTCGTGAAGTTCTTTAATCGTTTCATAGACCCCTTCATACTCTCTCACTAATTCATCATGAAACGAGTGGTTGTGAGTGCGGTAGACATCAATCATTTCCTCGTAACGCTCAGGATCCACCTGCTTAAAGCTATCGATAAGTGGTGGTCCAATAAACGAAATGACTTTCTCACGATCATATTCACCTGGCTTAAATTGCTCCAGTGTATGCATAAAAGAAGCAATGATTAGATCGTTTGTATTGATTAACGTACCATCAAGGTCAAATAATAATGTTTTAATGCTCATAAGTCGCTTCCTTTCTATCTACCTTTTGATCTTTTTCAAGACGGTTCCAAATAAATGCCACAGCAACGGTCAAGACAATCGCTGTCACTAAGCGGATAAGTAAGAGCGGCCAGACTGGGATACCAAGTGGGATAAAGATTAACGTATCTTCAATCACCGCATGACATGCGACGAGAAAAATAAAGACTAAGTACAGATCCTTTTTAGAGACATTATCTTCTTTCACCGCTTGAATCATTACACCAGCCCCGTATGCCAAGCCAAAAGCTAAGCCTGAAGCAAGCGTCGTCGATGTATTTTCACGAATACCAAGTAAACGGGTGAAAGGAGCCATCCAACGTGCCATCACCTGTAACCAGTTTAACTCTTTCATAATTTGAACAAACACCATGAGTGGAATCACAATCATCGCCAACTGCAAAATGCCAAGTGTTGCACTTTCTACTCCTGACCAAGCAATCCCAAGCCAAGTCGTTGGTTCTGCATCAGGTGTGGTAGAAACAAAGCCATACTGTGCGGTCTCTTGCCCTCCACTCCAAAACCAATGAATCACGAATGCGGAGAATAACGCCAGACCAACACGGACAGCTAAAACTACACTCATCCTGATGCCAACCTTTGTAGCTACAGCTGACTCTACAAAGAGATTATGAGAAAACGATAGCATCACAGCAAGAATGAATACTTCTTTTACCGATAAATCGAGCGTTAAAATCGCGCCAATTCCAGCATATAAGTTCAAGACATTACCTAGTACTAACGGAATGGCAGCTTCCCCTGGCAGCCCGATGAACCCCATCAATGGTGCGAGGAGGGCTGCCAACCAATCAAGAACAGGTGTGTGCCCTAATATCGTTACAATTAACGTAATCGGAAAAATGATTTTACCGAGTGTCCACGTAGTTTGTAGTCCAACCAGCAATCCTCTTTTTAGCATGATGCGCCTCTCCCCCACTTACGACTTACTTTTTCTTTTTCTTGGTCGTTTTTTTAGGATTTGTCTTTGTTTTAGTTGGTGGTAATGCTGGGTCTAAGTATCTCTTTGTATCAGGTTGCTTACGACGGTAAATCCAAAGAATAACCGCGCCAATGACTAATACAATCGAAATCACTTGAGCCGTTTTTAACACTCCAAAGATCAACAAGTAATCGAGACGAATCGCTTCAATAAAGAAACGTCCGACTGAATACCAGATCACATACGTAAAGAAAATTTCCCCTTGCTTTAAGTTCAACTTACGTAAATAAAGCAATAAAGCAACACCGATTAAATTCCAAATCGATTCATATAAGAACGTCGGATGGTAATACGTACCGTTAATAAACATTTGATTAATAATAAAATCAGGTAGCATCATATTTTCTAAGAACTCACGTGTAACAGGGCCACCATATACTTCTTGATTCATAAAATTGCCCCAGCGACCAATGGCTTGCCCAAGCAAAATACTTGGTGCGGCAACATCAACTAGCTGCCAGAACGAGAGATTATGCCTTCTCGTATACACATAAGCAGTCAAGACACCCCCAATGAGTGCCCCATGGATGGCAATCCCACCTTCCCAAATATAGAAGACACGAATAGGATCATCAGCAAACTGATCCCACCTAAAGGTGACATAGTAAATACGTGCTGAAATAATGGAGATCGGAATGGCGTATAACAACAAGTCTGCGAACGTTTCTTTCGGCATCCCTAAGCGTACAGACTCACGAGATGCAAGCATGTAACCGAGTAATACCCCGATTCCAATAATGGCACCGTACCAATAAATTGTAAAAGGTCCTATATCTAATAAGACACGACTAAGCGGTTCAATGGTCTCTTCCAACTTCTACACTTCCTCTCTATCTCTATAACTAACATTTAATGAAATTCGTCACGATCTCCTTCTTCAATTACATCTGTTAAACGCTCAGAAAATTCCTCAGCAGCGTTATACCCTAAACGCTTTAGTCGGAAATTCATCGCTGCCACTTCAATAATTACGGCTAAGTTTCGACCAGGACGGACTGGCACTGTAAGTTTTTGAATCTCAGAGTCAATAATCTTCATCGTTTCCTCTTCTAAGCCAAGGCGATCGTATGCTTTCTTTTGATCCCATAGCTCTAAATGAATACATAACGCAATACGTTTAAATGGACGAACAGCGCCTGCACCAAATAGTGTCATTACATTGATAATCCCCAGTCCACGGATCTCTAATAAATGTTGAATTAACTCTGGTGAACGTCCGACTAATGTATTTTCATTTTCTTGACGAATCTCAACTGAATCATCTGCCACCAAGCGGTGACCACGACGCACTAAATCGAGCGCCGTTTCACTTTTCCCGACGCCACTGTTTCCAGTGATTAATACACCAATCCCGTAAATATCGACAAGTACTCCATGGACAGCCGTCATAGGAGACATTTCGCTCTCTAAATAGTTCGTCAGTTTACTACTTAAACGAGTGGTCGTCTGTTTCGAGCGCATGAGAGGGACACCATTTTTCTCAGCCGCAGCTAATAGCTCAGGAGGTGCCTCATTATCACGCGAAATGATAATCCCTGGAGTATCATATGTACATAATTTCAGCATTCTTTCTTCTTTCACTTCTTGAGTCAACTGCTCAAAAAACGTTAACTCGGTACGACCGAGCAATTGCAGACGCTTTGCAGGATAGTAGGTAAAGAAACCAGCCATCTCCATCCCTGGTCTTGAAATATCACTTGTCGTAATCGGACGATAGATGCCTTCTTCACCCGCCAGTAATTCCAGCTGGAAATTCTCTAGTAAATCATTTGCCGTCACTTTAGCCATTGTTTTCCCACCTTATATGAATACACGAATTTATCTACTTCTTTAAAACCCTAATTTTCATTTTAGCATGTTTTGATTAGCAAGACGAACAACTCTGCTGCTTAAGGGGGTCGAATATTCACAAATGAAGAGCGTTTTTAGCTAGGATCATCTAATTTGACACAAGGAAAAGGCCTAGTCCGATCGACTAGACCTCTACCTATCCTTATTTACGAAGTGGCTTTACAACGAACGCTTGAATCAAAGCAATTAAAATCGATGCCAGTAAAGCCATTCCAAATCCATTAATCACAAACGCATCTCCCATAAGAGCTGCCGTTAGCAATAAGGTTAAGGCACTGACTACAAATAAGAATAAACCTAGTGTTAAAATCGTAATCGGCAGTGTTAACACAACCAAAATAGGTTTCACAATGGCGTTTACAATTGTTAATAACAAGCTGGCAATAAGAGCAGCCCCAATACCGGATAGCTCAAAACCGTCAAATACATAAGCTATTAACAGTAAGATGGCTGCATTTATGACTAATCCAACAATCCATCTCATTCTATCGCACATCCTCTTCATTTGGAATGAGGAAGACAGCAATGAAGTATGCGATTAAGACAGGGAAACCTGTTGTGATAAAGAATAAAATCACAGTGGCTATTCGTACAATCGTCGAATCCACTCCAAAATACTTGGCGATCCCTCCACAAATACCTGCTAACTTACGATCATGTTGAGTACGAACTAGTTTCTTCATTGATGATCACCTCAATTAGTAGATTCGTGTTGCATTCATTAGTAAGTCGTTTTAACGATCTTTTACTAAGATGGAGCCCGTATAGGTTATGGCATTCACTTTCACACGAGGTGAAGCTTGCTGATTCCCAACAAAACTCGTGCTTTTTTGAGCGAACTCTTTTTTCTCATCCAAAATTTCATGATTAGCTAGATCAACGGTAAATCCGCCCACATTCGTTTTCAACTTTCCTTCTACACGCATCTCTTGTGGGACATGGAGATGGATGCTTCCAGTCGTTGCTTTTAAATCGGCATACCCGGATTCATTTAACGATTCTAACTCATACGTAATGCCGCCATTCACCGTTTCGGCATCGACATCTTGGGCTTTTCCAGATAACGTAATGCTGCCATTGACCGTTTTCACATCAACAAGATCTGCTTCTTGATGCTTCAATTCAATCGCTCCATTCACGGTTTCAGCCATAATCTTTTTAGCTTTAATCGATTGAAACGAAATCGGTCCGTTTAATGTGTTCACATCTAATGTGTCGACATCAATCTGTTCCCCTTTTATCGTTCCATTAAACGTATAGAGCTTTAAGTGATTAAAGGTCGTTTTTGGCACATAGACCGTCGCTTGCACCTTCATGGACTTAACTTTCGTATGGAAAAGGAGCTTCTGATCATTGACGCGGAATGTTGCTTCCTGCAAGAAGACACGGCGAGCTTCTTCTGCATCCTTTACGCGATACACACGTGCCTGACACTCGATCCGAATATCTGACTCTTCCCATGGCACAAACGTGATCGAGCCATTTTCAAGTGAAACGTCGACGTTCGTTGGCGTAAGATCGCGATGTTGAAAAATATGATCAACCACGACGGATGAACCAAAGTTAAAGTCTAGATCAAAGTCTTTAATTTTTTGAAAAGCCGTATCAATAAAGCTTGCAAAACGCTTTTCAGCGGATGAACCAGATGGGCGATTACGCTTTTTGTACTCTTCTCCCTCATCCCAATTCACTTCTGTGGAAAGAGAGCTTGGCTCTTGCTGTTGGCTCGTTGTTTCTTTTTTTGTATCCATTGCCTCTAGAAGTTTAATCCCTTCTTCAGCGGTAATTTTGCCATCTTCAATCATTTTTAATATCATTTTACGTTCTTCCATCTTAAAAGCCTCCTTTAAGTATCAAAGCGTAAACCGATTATCTTTTAGAAAAGGTACGCACACATTTGCACGTACCTCTTTGGTTTTGATCTTCTATTGTATTACGGATGACAAGGTAAAGATGTTTCATTCTTTTTAGCTTTTTTGTAATTCTTTTTCTTTAATCTGGGTTTCCATTCGTTTGCGATCTCGCTCTAAAATGGGTTTCAAATAGTGCCCTGTATAGGATGCTTTTGTTTCCGCAACTTGTTCAGGTGTTCCTTCCGCTACAATCTGACCACCTTTATCGCCACCTTCAGGACCAAGATCAATTATATGATCGACCGTTTTAATGACATCTAAGTTATGCTCAATCACTAGTACTGTCTCACCATTATCAACAAGGCGCTGCAACACTTTTAACAATCGATCAATATCATCAACATGAAGACCGGTTGTCGGTTCATCGAGAATATAAAGCGTTCTTCCCGTTGCCCGCTTGTGGAGTTGCGAAGCAAGCTTCACTCGCTGTGCTTCTCCGCCTGATAATGTAGTAGCGGGCTGACCAAGTCGAATATAGCCTAGACCGACATCGACAAGCGTTTGTACTTTCCGTTTGATCTTTGGAATGTTTGCAAAGAATTCCACACTCTCTTCCACCGTCATCTCAAGTACATCGGAAATCGTTTTCCCTTTGTATTGAATCTCTAGCGTTTCACGGTTATAGCGTTTCCCTTCGCACACTTCACAAGGAACATACACATCCGGCAAGAAATGCATCTCGATCTTGATAATCCCGTCACCACGGCACGCCTCACAACGTCCACCTTTTACATTAAAACTGAAACGTCCTTTTTTATAGCCACGTACCTTGGCTTCATTCGTCATCGCAAAAACATCACGAATATCATCAAATACTCCCGTATAGGTCGCTGGATTCGAGCGCGGAGTACGACCGATTGGCGATTGATCAATATCAATCACTTTATCAATCTCATCAATTCCAGCAATTTCTTTATGCATACCAGGCTTGTCTTTGGCACGATGCAGCTTCTGAGCAAGAGATTTATATACAATTTCATTAATCAGCGTACTTTTACCTGAACCAGATACACCTGTTACGGCCATAAATAATCCTAATGGGAACGTGACTGAAACATTTTTCAGGTTATTCTCATTCGCTTTTTTCACGGTGAAGGAACGGCCATCCGACTCTCTTCTCTCCGCTGGGAGTGGAATAAACTTTTGCCCTGAAAGGTATTGTCCTGTGAGAGATTCTTTGTTTTCCATAATCTCTTTTGGAGTTCCTTCAGCAATAATTTCACCACCATGGACTCCAGCCCCTGGCCCAATATCAATAATATAATCAGCAGCCAACATCGTGTCTTCATCATGCTCGACCACAATTAAGGTGTTACCAAGATTGCGCATATGCTCAAGCGTCTCAATCAGACGATCATTATCTCGTTGATGGAGACCAATTGAAGGCTCATCTAAAATATAAAGCACACCCATTAACGATGAACCAATTTGAGTAGCAAGACGAATCCGCTGCGCTTCGCCACCAGAAAGTGTACCCGCTGCCCGAGATAATGATAAATAATCAAGGCCGACATTCATCAAGAAGCCAAGACGATCATTAATCTCTTTTAAAATAAGACGCGCAATCGCGTACTCCTTTTCCGTCAACTCTAGCTCCTCAAAAAATAGCTTTGCATCTTTTACAGATAAAACAGAGATTTCTCCAATATGCCTATCATTGATCTTCACCGCAAGAGCTTCTTTCTTCAAACGATATCCCTTACAGCTCGGGCAATGCTTATGCGTCATATACCCTTCCATTTGCTCACGGATATAATCAGAGCTCGTCTCATGGTAACGACGCGAAATATTTTTAGCGACGCCTTCAAAGACAATCTCGTTTTCCCTTACTTGCCCGAATTCATTTTCATAACGGAAGTAAATCTTCTCTCGTCCACTTCCATGAAGAATTTTATCAAATAGTGCTTCTGGAATTTGTTCAACTGGCTGATCAAGATCAATTCCATAATGATCACTTACTGAAGCAAGGAGTTGCGGATAATATTGTGAGCTAGTAGGTTCCCAAGCCGCAATTGCATGATCTCGCAATGAACGAGTTCGATCCGGTACGACAAGATCAAGATCCACTTCAAGCTTTGAGCCTAAACCATCACAGCTTGGACACGCACCATATGGACTATTAAATGAAAACATTCTTGGTTCGAGCTCAGAAATCGAGAATCCACATTCAGGACACGCATGATGTTGACTAAATAACAATTCTTCTTCGCCAATGACATCTACTAATGCGCGACCATCAGCAAGCTGTAGGGCTGTTTCTAACGAATCGGCTAAACGAGAATGGATTCCCTCTTTAATCACAATTCGGTCAATCACGACTTCAATGCTGTGCTTTTTATTTTTCTCAAGCTCAATTTCATCGGCTACTTCTCTCATTTCTCCGTTTACACGAACACGTACATAGCCTTGTTTTTTAATATCTTCAAGCACTTTCGCATGAGTCCCTTTACGTCCAGATACAAGTGGAGCAAGGATCTGCATTTTTGTACGCTCTGGATACTCAAGCAAACGATCGACCATTTGCTGAATCGTTTGCGAGGATATTTCAATTCCATGCTTTGGACAAACAGGTCTTCCTATACGCGCATAAAGAAGACGTAAATAGTCATGAATCTCCGTTACCGTCCCCACAGTAGAACGCGGGTTACGGCTTGTTGTTTTCTGATCAATTGAAATAGCGGGAGAAAGCCCCTCGATTGCATCAACATCGGGTTTATCCATTTGACCTAAAAATTGGCGAGCGTAGGCAGAAAGTGATTCTACATAACGTCTTTGCCCTTCCGCGTAGATGGTATCAAAGGCAAGTGATGACTTCCCTGAACCAGATAAGCCCGTTAATACGACGAGCTTATCGCGCGGAATGGTCACATCGATGTTTTTTAAGTTATGTGACCGTGCTCCTTTAACGACGATTTCTTCTAATGCCATCCTGTTCACCCTTCCGCTTTTAGCTCTAATAATAAATCACGAAGCTCAGCCGCACGCTCAAAGTTCAATTCGCGAGCCGCATCCTTCATTTCTTTTTCCATTCGCTCAATCATAGCTTCTTTATCTTTCTTGCTTAATTTCGTTTTCGGTAAAGCCGTTGTTTCGCCTTCTTCATCCGTTACAACTGTCGCTTGGATCACATCTGGGATTTTCTTTTGAATCGTCTTAGGTGTAATGCCATGCTTTTTATTGTATTCCTCTTGAATGCTGCGACGTCTTGTCGTTTCATCAATCGCAACTTGCATGGATTTCGTCACCTTATCGGCATACATAATGACATGCCCATTTGAATTACGAGCAGCACGTCCCATTGTTTGAATAAGCGATCTCTCTGAGCGCAAGAAGCCTTCTTTATCGGCATCTAAAATCGTTACGAGTGACACTTCAGGAATATCGAGACCTTCTCGTAATAAGTTAATTCCAATAAGTACATCGAACGTTCCCATCCTCAATTGACGAATAATTTCAATCCGTTCGAGTGTTTTCACTTCTGAATGCAAGTAACGAACCTTGATGCCAAGCTCTTTTAAATAATCCGTTAAATCCTCTGACATTTTCTTCGTTAACGTCGTCACTAATACCCGTTCATTTTTCTCAACTCGATCATTGATCTCGCCAATTAAATCGTCAATTTGTCCTTCAATCGGACGAACATCAATCGTTGGGTCAAGTAAACCTGTTGGACGGATGATTTGTTCCACCATTTCCGGCGTATGTTCAAGCTCATACGGACCAGGCGTTGCTGAAACGTACACCCTTTGACCAATTTTCTCTTCAAACTCCTCAAATTTCAGAGGACGGTTATCGAGTGCTGATGGCAAACGAAAGCCGTGATTAACCAGAACTTCTTTTCTAGCCCTGTCACCGTTATACATTCCCCGAACTTGCGGAAGTGTAACATGAGACTCATCGACAATTAATAAAAAGTCCTCCGGGAAGAAATCAATCAGCGTGTACGGGGTTGCACCGGCTCCACGTAATGTAAGATGGCGGGAGTAGTTCTCAATTCCTGAGCAAAAACCCATTTCAGCCATCATCTCTAAGTCATATCGTGTGCGCTGCTCTAGACGTTGTGCTTCTAAAAGCTTTCCTTCTTCATGCATGTGTTTCAGCTGTTCTTCAAGCTCTATCTCAATATTAGCAATTGCTTTTTTCAATTTTGCTTCACGGGTAACGAAGTGGGATGCCGGGAAAATGGCGACATGATTGCGTTCACCTTTGATCTCACCTGTTAGCGCATCTACTTCTGTAATACGGTCAATTTCGTCACCAAAAAACTCGACACGAATACACTGCTCGTCACGAGATGCAGGAAAAATCTCAACAACATCTCCACGCACTCGGAATGTACCACGTGTAAAGTTGACATCATTTCGATCATACTGAATATCGACGAGATTACGAAGAAGACCGTTGCGGTCCAATTCCATACCCGTACGAAGGGAGACTACTAAGTCACGGTATTCCTCAGGCGAACCTAAGCCGTAAATACAAGAGACACTGGCAATAATAATGACGTCACTTCTCTCAAATAGAGAACTAGTAGCCGAGTGTCTAAGTTTATCTATTTCTTCATTTATACTTGCATCTTTTTCAATATACGTATCGGAACTAGGGACGTAGGCTTCTGGTTGGTAATAATCATAGTAGCTGACAAAATACTCAACAGCATTATTTGGGAAGAACTCTTTAAACTCACTATAGAGCTGACCTGCAAGAGTTTTATTATGGGCAATAATGAGTGTGGGTTTGTTTACTTCTTGTATGACATTCGACATGGTAAACGTCTTACCTGTACCGGTAGCGCCAAGCAATGTCTGATGTTTCTTACCTTCTTTTATCCCTGCTACAATCTCTTTGATAGCAGCGGGTTGATCGCCATCTGGCTTATAAGGCGAGTTAAGTTCAAACGTCTGATCCACCAAAAAACCTCCTAACGAACCTATGATCTCTTTGCTTCTAGTATATCACAATGCGCCAGGCTAAAAGCAAATAATAAGAACGTACGTCCCCATTTTTGTTAGTTTGTTGCGGGGTAGGAGGGGGGGCGATGCTGTGCTTATGTGCGGAGAGGTGGTATGTGCGCAAATGGGGTGCTTATGTGCGCTATATTCTGGATATGAGCGCTTTTCGGCTGATATGTGCGAAATGCGCCTATTTATGTGCGCTATTTTGTTTTTATGTGCGAACTCAGCCATTGAGGCCCATATATGTGCGGGATGACGGCGTATGGGGAAGGGCTGTCCTTATGTGCGGAAGAGCTCGTATGTGCGCAAATGGGGTGCTTATGTGCGCTATATTCTGGATATGAGCGCTTTTCGGCTGATATGTGCGAAATGCGCCTATTTATGTGCGCTATTTTGTTTTTATGTGCGAACGCAGCCATTGAGGCCCTTATATGTGCGAACGCCATCATCGGGGGCACCAACGCCACCACCGATCCTCTTATATGTGCGAACGGCCACCCCGCTTGCCGCCACTGCTGTCTTCAGCACCAGTGCTGCTACCACCCCACCACACATCCCTCTCAAAACAAAAAAGAGTCGATCGCATCGACTCTTTCTCTACATTCCCGGACGTTTGATAAGTACTTTTTTTGCTACCCATACCCCAACTAGAAAAGAAGGAATCGCCATCAGCAGCAACCACCATGGCTTGTCATACACACTCATAACGGAGAGGATGACCATCCACGTCACTACACTTGCTCCAATTAAACTAAAGGTTACTCTTGTTGTGATAACGATTAGTAAAAATGGAGTGATCAACGCTAATAAAATCTCTGACATGCTCTTAGTAAGTCTCCTTTACTCGGACTAAAACCTATATAACTGAATCTTGTAATTGATAATCATGTTTAACTAATAATACACCGAGTTGATGATGTTGCCCATCATAGAGGGCTCCTTGTGCAAATCGAACTTCCCCTGCATGATCAAGCACATCTAATTTACAAAAAGCAGCTCCATTAAGTTGGAGTGCTTCATAGAAGCTTTTTTCATCATGAACCGTTTGCCCGTTTACTTTGACAATCGTCTCTCCGACTTCAAGCTTCATCTTAGTAGCAGGACTTCCTGGGATAATTCCCAAAATGACGCACCCTTTTTGCTTTGAATTATAAAAGGCTGGCTGAGATTCATCTTGTGATTTAGCGACCATCCATAATAATTCACGTGAGATAATCGCAATCGACGCCATAAGTACAGCTACAAATGGATACCAATAGCTCACAACAGCGAGCGCCGCTAAAAGCAACCCAACTCCGACAACACGCATTCCCATCATCTTGATCGGTGCGCTAGGTAGACTCGAGCGTACTCGTTGCTGAAAGCCGATTAATACCGGAAATAAAATCGGTTGAAAGCTTGTTTCTCCTAAGGTGAATACAGGCCAAAATTCAAAGCTTGGAATAATGCCTTCCGGTACAAGGAAGAAAACAGGCACAATCCACATCCGCTTCGCCTCTTGGAACCCAACCCATTTTCCTCGTTTACTACGTTCAACACCTGGTGATGTATACACATCGCCATTGCGATAAATGAGAATTCCTTCTCCAATAACGAGTAACGCTAAAATAAGGGCGAATTGATAGAGAGGAAATTCACCAACAGCTGCCACACCTTCTGCTAGATAAGGAATGTCACCAACAAAAGGAGCAAATGCAATCGCTAACAGGGCAAGTCCCATCACATAAGCTGGGGACATCCACCTTACATACGTGGTCAGCGCCATCAGAATGGTGACACCGATCATCAAGAATAGTAAAGGAATCGTAATCACAATACCAGCACCTAATGTGGCGACTGAAATCAATAACCCGACTACAACTGCTGACCAAAACGGAATAACGAAATCAGCGATTCGATCCGTTACTCGTGTATGAAAAGCCACTCGTTCTTTTTGAACGCGGCGATGAGCTATTAAAAAAATAACGAATAAACCTATGTACAAAATGGGATTGGCAAAAAAGCTACCAATAGTAAGTCCCAAGCTTTTCAGAATGTCTATTATCATACATCTAACGCCTCCAGAACTCTTTCTCTCTATTCTACCTTATATACAGGAAAAAGAGATAACAGATCTGTGAGAAATTATGATTTTTGATAGTTTGTTAGATTTTAAGTGATCGCCATCAAAAAAAAGAGAGACGCAAGAGCATTTTACTGCTTGCATCTCCCTACCTTCTTATTGTTGTGCTTGTTTGATGATTAACTCAATCGCTGTTTGAAGCTGCTTGTCATTTGATTCTTCGCGAACTTCATCGACAATGATTTGTTGCAGGCTACTAGCTGTTTCCTCGTCAATTTCACCTGTTACATTTAATCCTTCAGCTTGCTGGAAGGCACGAACAGCTTCCTCCGTTTGTTCATCGAAATAGCCATCTGTACGTCCAGTCTCATACCCAAGTCCTTTAAGCATGGTTTGGGCACTTCTTGTTTGCTCATTCATCATATCAAGCGTTAATGTTTCATTTCCTGTTAATGGTGCAGAGTAGAAGTAGTCCGGCTGCATCACTTCTACCGTTGGCTCTACGCCTTCACCGTTAATATCATTTCCAGCTGATGTTAGCCATCTGAATAATGAAAGCTTTAACTCACTTCCATCACCAAGTTGAATCGTTTGTTGAACCGTCCCTTTACCAAATGTCGTCTCACCAACCACATCATAATCTCCTGCTTCAATTAATGCCGCAGACAAGATTTCCGATGCCGAAGCACTTGAACGATCCGTAAGGCCTACAATCGGATAAGGCTTTCTCTCATCAAGTGAGGACACATAGCGAACTCTCTCACCAGTGCGATCTTGGATTTGGACAATCGGCTCTCCACCAGGAATAATTAATTTCCCGATTTTCTCTACACTATCTAAGTAGCCACCAGGATTACCACGAACATCGATTAATAAGCCATCAATTCCTTGGGCCTCTAATTCTTCAAGCCCCTCCTCAAAACGGTCTGCCGTGTCTGAAGAGAAAGAAGTGATATCGAGCAATCCAATCGTTTGGCCATCTCGTTCGATCGTACTGACACGAACCGTCTCAATCGGAATATCATCACGAATAACTGGAATCGTTAAAAGTTCATTGGCACCAGCACGTTCGACTGTTAAAGTTACCGTCGTCCCTTTTTCGCCACGGATTTTCAATACTGCTTCATAAAGAGATAATCCGTCAGTCGATTCTCCATCAATTTCAATAATTTTATCGTTTGGTTGAAGACCAGCATTCTCAGCTGGTGACTCACGGAAAGGAGCGACAATTGTTACCGTACCATCCGTCATACTCACTTCAGCACCAATTCCTTCAAAGCTTGATCCAAGTGATTCGACGAATTGATTAGCTGTTTCTTGATCCATGTAAACAGAATAGGGATCATCAAGCGTATCAAGCATTCCTTCAATCGCCCCTTGGATGAGCGTTTCTTCATCTACTTCCTCCACATATTGCTCTTGAATAATCGCCAGTGTTTTGGCAATTTTCTCAAGAGACTCAACGTCTGTTACAACCTCTTCTTGATTAGGTTGATTTCCCGGTTCTGAGGTTGAAGCCTGCTCATTGCCATTTAATGCAAATGAACCTGTAAATAAAAACACACTTCCTATTCCGATCGCCACTACAGCGACTAGTATGAGAAGCAATTTCTTGCTATTCATCCTCACCACTCCCACTCGATTTCAAGCCTCAAGGGCCGATTCATTGTATCGTTGTTATCAAGCTAAACTTTTTAAAATTGTATGGTTGATAAGTGCAACAAAGGGCATTACACGCGCATGTGCAATGCCCTCATCTACACCCATCTTATGCTTAGCTTGTACGTAATATGTCGCACGAATCTATTACTTCCATTTTAAACAAGGATGTTTCGTAAGTCAAAAGACGATGGCTCCTAGACTATGAAAGATTGTCAAAATGGAAGTTGCATTAAACGATACTTAAATCGAAAGGGGCCTACTGAAAACTCTTTATATACTTTGAGTCAATGAAATGTTTGAGAGACCGTGTCCACTTTCCTGTTATATATTGGCCGCCATACAATAGGAAGCCCTTTTTATTTCCAATTGATAAAATAGATAAGTAACGCTTTTGTGGTGTAAAAAGAGTCCCTTCTTCCTCCCTTAGGAAACTCACGAGGTTTTTGTATAAAACGGGTGCTTGTCTAATGGCATACACACCATTTTTCGGTAGTGTAGGCTGAGAGGAAATTGTCACGCAATCACCTGCACCGAATACTGAAGGAAACGAAGGTGACTGTAAAAAATCATTTACAAGCATAAAACCTTTGTCATCTGTAGGAACGAGTGCTTTTTTAAAGAGATCGAAAGCTTTTGGACCTGTTAGCCAAAGCACCTCATCATACTCAATCGTTATGGCGCCATCTGTATAAAGTCTTTCTTCGTTAAGCTCCGTAAGATGCGTATTCTCAATCAGCCTGACACTAGCTTCTTTAACAATCGTTTCGATTTTCTTTGAGGTTCGTTCTGCGTTATCACTTTTATGTATCCATCAAGATGTCTTTCAGCAACAAACCGATCAACATCATTCGTTTTTACTTCATAGGCGTGATAGTTGAAAGGCTTACTCTCCTATGCTATTCATATCGAGAAAGTTAATCAAAAAGTGAACGAACAAAAATGAGGACTTTATCAAAATCAGTCCTCATTTTTTCGTTATAAGATACTCAACCTATTCTCTGCTTTAATTCGTTTTTTCTAACTCAATCCCAAGACCTTCTGCAAGCCGATTGACAAAATTAAAGTAGGCCGTAATCTGACAAAGATCAAGTACTTCTCGATCTGTGCACCCCAAGCGTTTTAACACTTCCACATTCTCTTTGTCTACACTAGCAGGGTGCTTGGTTAACTGCTCTGCATACTGTAACATTGCCAACATCTTTGGTGTTACATCCGCCTTCGTATAATCTTCTTTCAACTGTTCTACTAATATATGATCTTTCGTCAATAAATGGAGCGCCGCCCCATGATGTTCCATTCAGTAATGGCATTCATTTACAGATGAAACCGTCGTCGCAATCATTTCGCGCTCGGCCCTACTTAATGGAGATTTCTTAAACATTAGTGTCTTATACAACTGTAAGTGAGCATCTAAGGATTCAGGAAATAAACTAGATGCTTTTAAGATGTTTGCCACTCTTCCACCTAGCTTATGATAGATCTCCTCCAATAGTCCTTCAGCCTCTTTTTCATCTACCATTTCAATGTAACTCATTTCTCTTCCTCCTAAAAAGTGAACTATAAAAGAACTTCTAGTTTTTTTGTCGAAACCCTTCTATTACCAACGAAATAAGGAAAAAGGAGAAAGCAAGTGAATGTTCACTTGCTTTCCAAGCTGTCATGCTCGTACCTCAACTCCAGCGACTTTCATCATCGTATAAATAGGGCAACGTTGGTCTGTTTTATCTTGAAGTTCTTTAATCCGTTCGTCACTTTCACTTGTTTGGACACGTGCTTCAATTTGTACCTTTTCAAAATAAGGTCTTACCTCTTGATCACCCATTAACCCTCTAGAGTCAAGCTCTCCTTAATATCAAATGAGATTGCACCTAAGTCAAACTCCATTTCTTTTGCTACAAAGTGAGCTATCACATTTTCACAACCTGCTAATGTTCCAAGTAATGAAGATAGAGGATCTGCCCCTGTATCAGTGCCACCCATATTTTTCGGTTCATCAATTGTTAATTGATGTTCTCCTGCTTTTATCATGGTTTGCATACCGTTTGTTTCACCTGTAATTGCAAATTTCATTGTTGATTTAGACATCTTTAAAGACCTCCTTTGTTTCATACTTAAACGATAACAGAGTCTCTCTATTAAAAATGTAAGCTAGCTTACCTCATATCCATTTCTCATTTCCAAAAAGAGCATATCTTCGAACAACCATTTTCTACCCTTAGAAAAGAAAATCGGGGTTATAACTTCATGATGAATCAATCTTATTTCAGTTTGTCTCGCTGGATGTTCAAGTATATTCACTTCCTCGTATGAAACCCCCTGACTAGTTAAGGTATTCTTCGCTTGTTCACAGCGAATGCATCCACTTATTGTATATAGTATCGCCATACTGATCCCCCCTTTCCAAATTATATGGAACATATTGAAAGAGGTCTGTAAGCTAGGTTACACATTGGGGTAGTCAAAAACCATGTAACATTACCTCTCTATTTTTCAGACAATTAAGAATTAATAGTGTATAAAAAAACTGTACCTTAAATTCCGATCTATAGGAGGACATGTTAAATGACTGTAACTGAAATCTTCAAATTTAAGAGTGAGCGAATTAAAGTGTTACATTTTACTTGGTTCGCATTCTTTATTTCTTTTTTTACCTGGTATAATATGGCCCCACTCGCGACTACCATGCTTGAAACAATGGATTGGTTAACTCCTCAACATATTGCTGCTCTAGGGATTTGTAATGTCGCTTTAACCATTCCCGCTCGAGTGATCATAGGAACCTTATTAGATAAATACGGACCAAGAAAGGTTTATTCTGCGCTACTCATCACGATGTCTTTCCCGGCAATTGTTTTTGCCTTTGGAGATAGTTGGGTACAATTAATGATCGCACGTTTAGTGCTAGGAAGCATCGGGGCTAGTTTCGTGATCGGGATTCGAATGGTAGCAGAGTGGTTCCCACCAAAAAGCATTGGTTTTGCCGAAGGAATTTATGGTGGGTGGGGTAATTTCGGCTCTGCTGTTGCCGCTATGCTCCTCCCTTGGTTCGCCTTAACCTTATTAGGTGGAGATAATGGGTGGAGATATGCTTTAGCGTTTACAGGGGTTAGTTGTTTTGTTTATGGGATTATTTATTACTTTAATGTCAAAGACACACCAGAAGGAAAAGAATTTATTAGACCTAAACGTACCGGAGCACTAGAAGTAAGTAGCTGGGGAGACTTAGCACAATTGATCTTTTGGACGATTCCCCTAGGCGGCGCCTTAGCTCTTAGTGCATGGAGATTAGCCGGCTTAGGCTTTATCACTTCTACTGCCCTTTATCTTGTGTATGCTGTTATTGGCCTCACCCTTGTGTATCAGATCTATATGATTTTAAAAGTGAATATCCCTATTTTGAAAAAAGGGGTGCCTGAGGATGACCGATATAAGTTTAAAAATGTTGGCGCGCTAAACAGCACCTATTTTGCTAACTTTGGGGCTGAGCTTGCGATTGTCTCTATGCTCCCTATGTTTTTTCAATTAACATTCTCACTTTCTGCCTCCCAAGCAGGGCTAATAGCCGCTTCGTTCGCATTTGTAAATCTATTAGCGAGACCATTAGGAGGAGTACTTTCAGATCGTATGGGTAGCAGGCGTAAGGTGATGCTTATCTATATGTTTGGTATCACACTTGGCCTTTTTGGAATGGGCTTTGTCGATTCTAACTGGCCATTACTACTCGCCGTTGCGATCACTGTATTAACGTCGATGTTTATCCAAGGGGCAGAAGGTGCTACATTTGCCGTTATACCAATGATCAAAAAAAGAGTCACAGGACAAATTGCCGGAATGGCTGGCGCATACGGAAATGTCGGTGCGACGATTTACTTGACGCTTTATACATTCGTAACACCACAGCAATTCTTCTTCATTCTTGCTACAGGAGCGCTTATAAGCTTTGTGATTTGTTACTTCACTTTAGAAGAACCTAAAAACTCCTTTAGTGAAGAATACTATATGTCATCAGATGAGCTGAAAGTTACTGAAGTTGACGTTACAAATACCGATGTTGAAGAAGAACCTCTACGAAGAAAGGTTCTGTAAACCGTAAACCACTACATAAAGCCCGTTCCCCAGTTATAGTTGGGAGAGCGGGTTTTATCACGTTCCTAGTTATAAAAGTAGAGGCTGGGACATAGTTAGTGTGTTTGACTTATGATACGATCAAAGCGTTAATTTAGCGGATGAAATATACGTAGACTCCTGTGGGGAATAGAGCAGGAGTGAGATCCCGGAGTGCGATAGCACGAGGAAGCTCACTAGCTCCCCACGGAAAGCGAAGTATATTTAAGGAGCGGTATACACAGGCCGCACCTTTAACGCTCGGATTTCCATAAGTTAAATCACTTTTGTCCCAGCCTCTAGCAATGATGCTATTCTACAGGACTTATTTTGACAGCACTCACCTTGAATCCGGGCATTTTACAGGTTGGATCGAGCTTTTTTGAGATAAGTTGATTAACATTTTGGCTATCAGCCCAGTGGAATGGGACAAATACTGTATCCTTTCGTATCGCCTCAGAACGCTTACTTCTTACAACAATGCTTCCCCGTTCTGATTCAATTTTGACTAAGGTCTGATCTTTGATTTGATATTTTTCTGCTGTTGCTGGGTGGATTTCCATATAGGATTCGAACTCTCTTGCAGCAAGTGTTGGGCTCTTACGTGTTTGTACACCCGTAAGATAGTGAGACATGACCCTCCCTGTTGTTAAATATAATGGAAAGTCCTCGGTTGGTTTTTCTTTTTCTACCTCTGGTTTATTTGAGACAGCTATCATCTTTGCCTTGCCATTAAGATGGGCAAATTGATGTTCAAATAGACGAATCGTACCAGGGTGATCTTCATCTGGACATGGCCATAGTATACCTTCCTCTTGCCTTAGACGATCATACGTGATCCCTGAATAATCAGCTAACCCTCCACGAGTTGCCTCTCTTAATTCTTCAAAGATTTCTTCTGGAGAATCAAATGAAAAATAGTCTCCTTTTCCAAGGGCTTTAGCAACCTCACATAGAATTTTCCAGTCATGCTTCGCCTCACCCCATAAGGGAAAGCTCGCCTCTCGTAATGTCACTCGGCCTTCGACATTTGTCATCGTACCAGGCGTTTCTAGATAAGAGGTAGCTGGTAAAATCAAATCAGCTAAACGAGCTGTTTCTGAAACAAATAGATCGACTGCTACAAAGAAATCTAATTTTTTTAGCGCTTGCTTGACGAATGCTGCACTTGGATTTGAGACAACTGGGTTCGAGCACATCAGAAATAACCCTTTTATCTCACCTTCATCCATCTTTTCAATCATTTCAAAAGCAGACACACCCTTATGAGGTAAATCCTCTTTACCAATCCCCCATACATCGGCAATATATCTCCTATGCTCTTGATTTTCGATGGAACGATAGCCTGGCAATTGATCTGCTTTTTGCCCGTGTTCTCTTGCTCCTTGACCATTTCCTTGACCTGTTACGGCCCCGAACCCTGAGAACGGCTTCCCAATTTTCCCTGTGGCTAAAAGAATATTCAAGAAATTCCGAACAGCTATAGAACCATCCGTTTGTTGCTCCACTCCCCTTGCTGTAAAGATCATTCCGGATTCTTCTTTGCCAAAGACCGTCGCAGCTTTTACTATTTTTTCACTCGGAACACCTGTTAACTCTGCGATTTCCTCTAAGTCTATTGAGGCTATATACTCTTTAACTTCAGAAAAACCATCCACTCTTCTTTCTAAAAAAGACTGATCGATTAATTCTTCCTCGATAATCACCTTTAATAATCCATTTGCTAAAGCTGCATCCATGCCTGGCTTCACTTTCAAGTGTAAGTCTGCTAGTTTTGTCGTTGCTGTTTCCCTTGGATCAATCGCTATAATAAAGCAACCATTCTCTTTTGCTCGCTCAAAATAAGGCATAATAGTTGGCTGGCATTCTGCTATATTGGTTCCTGCTAAGATCATACATCTTGTCTGAGGAATTTCTTGAATACTATTGGTAAATCCACGATCCATCCCAAATGTTTGAGTTGCAGCTGATGCAGCTGATGACATGCATAAGCGACCATTGTAATCAATGTATCTTGTTTTAAGCGCTACACGGGCAAACTTTCCTAATAAATAGGCTTCTTCATTTGTAATCGTGGCACTGCCATAAACAGAAAGAGTATCATTACCATGCAAACTTTGGATTTCAGTGAATTTTTCTTTTATGAGTTGTATAGCTTCCTCCCAAGAAATCTTTTGAAATTCACCATTCACTTTTAAGAGAGGGTGTTTAATCCGATCACCATGGATCGCATGCTGGTGTGCATGAAGTCCTTTTATACATATTCGCCCTTCAGAGGTCGGATTGTCCTTCGCTATAGTCTGATATCTTTTTCTAGTGACTGTTGATTGCTCAATCAGCTGCATCTTACATTGCATGCTGCAAAAAGGGCATTGGGTATCATAGATCTTTTCAGTTTGAGTTTCTTTTTGCTTCTTACGGAAATAGCGCAATAACATCTCGGTCATGAATACCATCCTTTACCAACAATTTTAGAGAAAAGCACTCTTTACTAACGCTTTTAAATCAGTTCTGCCACAATCTTTTTACGTTGTTTCATTTCTAATTCTAAATTTTCCGATAATTGTTTTCGTAAATCATCATCAAATAAAACCTCTCTTATATGAACTAGACTCACTCGATCAATCCATTCCCATGAGCGTTCGCCGTACTTAGCCGTTTCACGATAATATTGAATGAAACCAATGACCATCTCGTACAATTTTTTATTAGTATCAGCCACGCACAACAGCTGTCCAGATCTCACATTGCGACCACTACTGCCCCCCACATACATTTCCCAGCCTCGATCGGTTTGAATGACACCAACATCCTTGGTTGTTGAACCTGCTCCATTATGTAGACAAGCAGATATACCCATTTTCAAACGGTAGGGAGTTACTACATAATCGGTTGTTTTCTCAATTTTCACGGCCAATTGAAGGGCTTTATGTTTATCGCATGTACAAATTGTCTCACCAATGCAAGTCTTTATATTTTGAACCGTATTTCCATACGTGCTGCTTAACGGCAAATCAATTTTTTTCCAAATGGCTTCAAGATCCTTCTGGGCTATTCCCATTAAAGTTAGTCTTTGTTCACTCGTTATGGCTACTTGCGGAATGTTATATTGCTCGATGGCATCTGCAATTTTACGTAATTCTTCAGCACTCGTTAACCCTCCATACATTTGTGGTGTAATCGAGAAAGATCCATCACTTTGCATCGTCGCATTCATACGTTCATTAATAAATAAAGATGGTTGTTCTTTTTCATATTCAGGGTAGATCATTCCTAAATAGTATTGAATGGCCGAAAGACATGTTGAACATCCACCTTCCGTTAACCAACCAAGCTCTCTCATAACCTCATCGACTGATCTGAGCTGACGAATTTGCAGTTCATTAACTAACTCTTCATCTGTTAAGGTTGTACATGAACATAAGGTTACTTTTTCAATAACCTCATCGAAGCCCTCACTTTGGATGTACGTTAGTAGCTCAGTAACAAGTGGCTTACAACCACCACAAGCACTTGAAGCTTTTGTACAGCTCTTAATTTCTTCTACTGTGGTTATATTATTAAGTTGGCATGACTCCAAGATTGTACCTTTCGTGACGCCATTGCAATTACAAATGAGCTCTGTATGTTCCATAGAAGATACCTGCCAACTATTGCGATCACTCGTTTGCAATAGCAGCATTTTCTCCTCATCCGTCATTACTTTTTGTTTGTTGATCATATCAACTAAACGATTGCCGACTTTTGTGTCCCCGTATAGGACTGCCCCTAGAATTTTGTCATCTTTTAAAACAAGTTTCTTATAAATGTTTGCCTGTTCGTCGTAATGAGTAATGGTTTTTGTTGTTTCATCTCCAACGAAATCTCCTACAGAAAATACATCCACTCCCGAAATTTTTAACTGAGTCGATAAAGTAGAACCTTGATAACCTTGCGAATCGATACCACAAATATGCTTCGCTAATTCTCTGCCTTGTTCATATAAGGGCTTTACAAGACCATAAACAACCCCTCTATGCTCAGCACACTCGCCAACCGCGTAGATATCAGGTACATTTGTTTGGAGGTAATCATTAACAACAATGGCACGATTCGTTTCAATCCTATTTCCCTTCATCAGGTTAATATTGGGCCTTACTCCAACTGCCATGATGATTGCTTCAGCTTCTACTTCTGTTCCGTCTTTAAAACGTAAGCCTTCAACAGAATCCCCACCGATTATTTCAGCTGATGCTTTTTCTAGCAGAAAGTTCACGCCTTGACTCTCAAGCTCCCGCTGTAGCATGATTGAAGCTGTTGGATCCAATTGTCTGTCCATAATATGTTTAGAAAGATGAACAACATCGACTTCCATTCCTAAATGGAGTAATCCTCTTGCTGCTTCTAACCCTAATAATCCACCACCAATGACGACTGCTTTTTTATGGTGCTTAGACATGTCGATGATATTCTTGCAATCTTCTATCGTCCGAAAATTAATAACTCCTCTTTTATCATTTCCTAGTATGGGTAAAACAAATGGATGTGATCCTGTCGCTATAATGGCTTTATCATAAGATACCTCTCTATCTTGATCCGTACGCAGAAGCTTGTTATCTGGATCTATATATGTGACTGTCTCACCTGTATACAATTTAATGTTTTTATCCTCATACCAAGACCGATCGTTTAGTGTAATATCCTCTACCTTCGTTGAACCTTGTAAAACCGTAGATAAGAGAATGCGGTTGTAATTATAATGGGGCTCACTTCCAAAAACTATTATCTCAAATGCATCAGGCTGATGATTCAAGATTTCTTGAACACAATTGATCCCTGCCATCCCATTACCAATCACCACTAACCGTTGCTTTCTCATTATTGAAACCCTCCCGATCCTGAATTCCCCTATTTTATTTAGCAATATGAAAAAAACCTCTATTTTTCTCAACCATATATACATCAGTTTCATTCTATCGAACCTAGGGCGGCAAATCTTCGTTTATGTCAGATCAATTGACACACTATATGAACAACAGTTTAAACAAACGTTTAATTGAGACAGCTCCAAGTTGTTAATAGTGGCAATACACACAAAAAAGCACAACTTGTAAGTTTACAAGTTGTGCTTTTGGTGTTTAACGACATTCTTAACGTGGAATATATTTCATAGGGTCAACAGAGTTTGATTTCGCTCCGTTCCAGCCACCTTCATGTACTTCAAAGTGTAAATGTGGTCCGAATGAACGGCCAGTGTTACCCATCATACCTAGGCGTTGACCTTTTGACACACTTTGACCTGCACTTACTTCACGGTTCTCTAAGTGTGCATACAATGTAGTAATTTGCTTACCATTAACCATATGTGAGATTAATACTGTGTTTCCATAACTTGAAGAATAGTAAGACTGAACAACTTGTCCGTCTGCTACTGCAACAATCGGAACATCACCCGTACGACCATTTTTACCAATATCAATACCGTGGTGCATACGACCACCAAATGTTGCACGAGGTCCGTAAGTTGAGGTAATGGTACCCGTTGCCGGACGCATAAATCCTGAGTTCGTTACAGCAGGTGCACTATGTTGAGTGTTGCTGCTGGCATTTGAACTTGAATTTGATGAGTTTGAGTTTGAACTAGAGTTCGAGCTAGAGCTTGAATCTGAACTTCTAGATGTTGTTTGTTGGGCTTCTGCTGCTGCTGCTTTTTTAGCTGCTTCAGCTGCTGCGGCTTCCTCTTGCTTGCGTTTCTCTTCTTCTTGACGCTTACGTTCTTGCTCTGCTTCATATTCAGCAAGTTGCTGCTGTAGTGCTGCTTCTTGTTGTTTTAAGATTTCATTTTCATTATCTAAGTTTCCTAGATCCGTATGAAGCTCGCCTTCTTTTTGTTCAAGTTGACCAAGAAGACGGTCTTTTTCTTGTCGTTGTTCTTCTAGTTGCGCACTTAGCTCTTCAAGCTCGATTAACTGTTGCTCTAAATTAGCAAGCTCTTCTTCCACTTGCTCTTTCGCATCTTCAAGAGCTAAGTGATCTTCCATATGTGCTTCTAAAATACTGCGGTCTTGTTGAGCAATAACCGTCAATGCACTAATACGATCAAGAAAATCACCAAAATCTTTTGAACCAAGAATCACTTCAAGATAATCAATTGAACCACCTGATTGGTACATAGAACGAGCGCGATCCTTTAATAGTTCATCACGTTCAGCGATACGCTCTTCTAAAATCACAATCTCTTCTTGCAGTTTTTCAATATGCTCACGAGTCTCTTCAATCTCTGCACGCTTTTCGCGTAGCTTTTGATTCGTTTCTGACATCTTTTCATCAATCTCTTGCATTTCAGCATTAACCTCTGCTAATTCACTTTCAATTTCAGCGATTTCTGCTTCTGTTTGGTTTGCTTTTTCTGAGTTTTGTTGTTGCTCACGTTGAACATCAGAGATCTGATTTTCAAGATCACTGTTAGCATGAGCTACATCAGATGTAGCATTCAATCCAAATGAACTAAACGTAAGTATTGCAGCTGCTGCGACTAATCCGATTCTTCTCCTCATTCCACCTTGCTCCCCCTCATATGTAAGGTAGCAGCCTTCGCTGCTACCATTTCTTCTACATTCATATTCTACTAAACTTTTAAGAATTTACGTACTGACATCACGCTTCCCCACACACCAATAAAGGCTCCAATTCCAATTAGGAGCGCAGCAATTTGCCACAAGTATGGGAATGGCGGTAACAACGAAAAGAATAATGTTTCAAACTGTTGTCCAAATCTTGAGTAGAGGTAGGAATATCCAAATCCTAAAGCAAGGATCGGTATTAAGGAACCAACGATTCCAAGTAACATTCCTTCTACAAAGAATGGCCAGCGAATGAAACCATTTGTTGCCCCTACGAGTTTCATAATTTGAATTTCTCGTTTTCTAGCAATAATAGTAATTTTAATCGTGTTGGCAATTAAGAACATTGCCGTAAACATCATCCCAACAATAAGAATAATCCCGATTGTGCGAGCTAATTCTGTAAAGGCGAACAGTCGCTCAACAAATCCTTGTCCATAGTTGACGGATTCGACATAAGGTAACTCTTCAACCTCACTTGCTACTGATTCTGTTAATTGAGGGCTTGTTGCTCTGACGACGAACGCGTCATTTAGTGGATTCTCTTCACGAATCGATTCGAACGCTCCACCTGCATCATTTAAACTATCAATTAACTGATCAAGTCCTTCATCTTTACTTAAAAAAGTCACACCTTCAACATTTGCGGTGGCCTCTATTTCTTCTTTTAATTCTTCTTGCTGTTCAGGTGTTGCGGTAAGCTCAATATAGGCTCTGATCTCAACATCATCTTCCACGCTATCAGCAAAACTATTAGCATTTAAGATTAAGAGTAAGAAAGCCCCTACAACAAACAACATAACGGTAACGGCACTAATCGATGCAAATGTCATCCAGCCGTTTCGACCGAGGTTCTTCGTTCCTTCTTTTACATGACGTCCGAGGGTTCTAAATTTCATAACCGTAGTCCCCCCTTGCCTGATCACGTACGACTCGTCCACTTTCAATCGCAATCACTCGTCTTTTGAGCGTGTTTACAATGTCTTTGTTGTGAGTTGCCATCACCACAGTCGTACCGCGCTGATTAATATCTTCTAAAATATCCATGATCTCCCATGCTGTATCAGGATCAAGATTCCCTGTAGGCTCATCTGCAATCATCACATCTGGACGGTTGACAATCGCACGAGCAATCGCTACACGCTGCTGCTCACCACCAGATAACTCATCCGGCAGGGCCCTTGCTTTATTTTTAAGACGAACGATATCAAGAACATCCATTACTTTCCGCTTAATAACAGCAGGATTCTCCTCGATAACTTCTAGGGCGAATGCGACGTTTTCATAGACTGTTAAACTCGAAAGAAGCTTAAAGTCTTGGAAAACAACCCCGATTCTACGACGTAAAAGAGGAATATGTCTTTCTTTTATCTTCGAAAGATTCGTCTCATCAATAAGAATATCGCCTTTTGTTGGACGTTCTTCTCGGTACATCATTTTAATGAATGTAGACTTACCAGCACCGCTGGGTCCTACAACATAAACGAATTCACCTTTTTCAATTTTTATATTAATTCCATTAATGGCATGAACATTGTTTGGATACATCTTCCAAACATCTTTCATTTCGATCAACACTATCACTTCCTTGCGTTCAGTCTCTCATGGTGTCTATTAACCTTCATGATTCCTACGAACGCTGCTTTCATAAGCAACTTAATACGACCTTATGAAGTCTGTATTTTTTGTAGAATGCTCACCTAATCTGTCGGTTTGCTTACCCATTATACCATTATTTAAAACTTGTGCATGTTCATTTATGTTACATTTTCATTTCAATAGATCGAGTGATTGTAAAAAAAAATGAGAAATAGGTCTCGTTTTCTCAAAAAAAAAAAAGATCTACTCTCATGAGAGAATAGATCTTATCATTTTATTGCTCTGAAAGCCAAGCAGCAAGGTTAGCCGCATCATCATCTTCTAAGTTTTGAGCAGGCATTGAGCCTTGTCCATTATGAATGATGTCTTCAATATCAGCTGCTGATAGGCCAGTTCCTTCTAGAGCTGGACCAGACGCACCTCCAAGATCGCCACCGTGACATGCGATACAGCTTTGCTCGTATGTAGCGCGAGCTGATTCAGCGTCGTAGTCACCTGCTGTTGCATCCTCATCTGTAGCTCCTTCTTCACTCTCAGGAGCTTCATCCACTGCTGGAGATTCTTCATCAACTGGTGGAGCTGCCTCGTCACCGCCGCCACATGCTGTAAGAGCAACGACTAAACCAAGTGCTAGTAGAAATTTTTTCATGATGTATTCCTCCTTTTCAATTGGATAGTTATGGGGATATTCCCATCTACTTATTATAGCATTTATTATCCCTTACGCTCGTTTGAATCCTTCTCCTAGCACCTCAGTTGCGTTCGTAACAATGACAAATGCTTTTGGATCAACGGCTCGGACAATTTGTTTCAATTTTGTGACCTCCTGCTGGTTAACCACACACATTAACACAGGACGCTCAGCATCCGTATAGCCACCCTGTCCACTTAGCTTCGTAACGCCACGATCGACATCTTTTAAGATACTTTGGCGAACTTCCTCTTGATGATTAGAGATAATAAGAGCTACCTTTGCATATCCTACCCCCATTTGCACTAAATCAATCGTCTTTCCTGTAACAAATAATGCAATTAAGGCATAAAGTGCTAATTCTAGACCAAAAACGACGGCTGACGTCGCGACAATCAGACCATCTATTGCAAACACACATAGCCCGAGTGATACACCCGAATATTTATTAAAAATTTGTGCCGCTAAATCAGTTCCACCCGTGCTTGCATTTGCACGGAACACAGTGCCTAGACCAAGCCCTACACCAATTCCACCAAACAAAGCCCCAAGTAGAGGATCCTCAATGCCGACTGACCAATCTCTTGAAATGAAAACGACAAATGGCAAAAAGATTGTCCCGACTAACGTTTTCGCTCCATATTTAAAGCCCCCAAGTAAAAACAAACCTAAGATAAATAACGGAATATTGAAAGCCCATAATGTGTAGGCGGGCTCAAAACCGACCGTATGGGTCAAAATCGTACTAATCCCGCTGACTCCACCCGATGCAATTTTATTTGGAAGTAAAAATAAATTAAATGCTAATGCCACGATTGCTGAACCAATTAAAATATACGTATAATCAATCATTCCTTGCATTAAACGGCTGCGTGGCTCACGCCGTCTCTTCGTTTTCCCCATGCTTGTCACACTCACTTTTCTTCATAGTATGTCCTAAATCCTTCGGTAGTATAGCACCACACACCCACGCTGTAAATGCGGTTGTGCTAATGCGGTAAAGGGCTTGAGTGGGGGTTCGCTCATATATCGATATGTGCGATATTCCCTGGCTTATGTGCGAGCTGAGACTTGATATGGGCGCTTTTCTCCTTTCATGAGCGCTATTGTGGCTCTTATGTGCGGCATTGGCTTTTTATGTGCGAGCTCCCTTTATATGAGCGAATTGAAGCCTGATATGGGCGAAATCCCCTTGCCCCTGCTCATATTCCGCTCTATATCCCCGTATGTGCGATATTCCCCGCCTTATGGGCGAGCTGGCGCCTGATATGGGCTCTATTCTCCTTTTATGAGCGCTATTGTGGCTCTTATGTGCGACTTTGGCTTTTTATGTGCGAGCTCCCTTCATATGAGCGAATTGAAGTCTCATATGTGCGAAACCACTGCCCCCGCTCCTGCTCATGTTCCGCTCTATATCCCCGTATGTGCGATATCCCCCGCCTTATGTGCGAGCTGAGGCCTGATATGGGCGCTATTCCTCTTTTATGAGCTCATTCGTCGCTCTTATGTGCGGCTTTGGCTTTTTATGTGCGAGCTCCCTTCATATGAGCGAATTGAAGTCTCATATGTGCGAAACCACTGCCCCGCTCTTCTCGCCGCCACGCTCCGCACAAGCTCCACATCAAAAAAGACTGTTCCACAGAACAGTCTTTCCAACTTACATCTTCAAAGATGAACGGAGGTAGGCATTGATAAATCCGTCTAAATCTCCGTCCATGACGCCATTTGTGTTCCCAATTTCAAAATTGGTACGGTGGTCTTTCACGAGACTATATGGGTGGAAGACATAGGAGCGGATTTGGCTTCCCCAGCCAATATCCTTTTGCTCGCCACGAATCTCATCTAGCTCTTGTTGTTGCTTTTCGATCTCTAATTGATACAATTTAGCCTTTAACATTTTCATTGCTGAGTCACGGTTTTTAATCTGTGAACGTTCGTTCTGGCATGTTACGACCGTATTTGTCGGTAAGTGTGTAATACGGATGGCAGAGTCCGTTGTGTTAATATGCTGCCCGCCCGCACCACTTGCTCGGTACGTATCGACTTTTAAATCCTCTGTACGAATGTCGATGTCCACCGTATCATCAAGCTCCGGCATCACTTCACACGATACGAATGAGGTGTGTCTGCGACCTGATGAGTCAAATGGTGAAATACGAACGAGGCGATGTACTCCTTTTTCCGCTTTCAAATAGCCATACGCATTATGGCCTTTGATAAGAAGGGTTACGCTCTTCACGCCTGCCTCATCGCCTGCTAAATAGTCCATTGTTTCGACTTTAAAGCCGCGTTGTTCAGACCAGCGCGTATACATACGAAGAAGCATCGATGCCCAGTCTTGGGATTCCGTACCACCAGCACCAGGATGCAACTCAAGTATGGCATTGTTTTTGTCATATGGCTCACTTAAAAGAAGCTGGAGTTCGAACTCATTTAAACGCGTAGCTAAATCCTTTACGCCTGCCTCAAGTTCTTTCTCCAAACCCTCATCCGCTTCTTCTTTTACAAGCTCATAAGAGACTTCAAGGTTCTCATACTCTTCTTCAAGCTCTAGGAAAACGTTGACTTGTTCTTTTAAGGCATTTGATTCGTTAATAACGGTTTGAGCTGATTCTTGATCATTCCAAAAGTCAGGGTCCGTCATAAATTCATCGAGCTCAGCCATACGCTCTTGCTTGGCTTCTAAGTCAAAGAGACCCCCTAAAGTCTTCTAATCGTTTTACCATTGACGCTAGTTCTTGCTTTACTTCTACTAATTCCATCTTCTCACCTCATCTAAATAATACCTTGCCATATTTTGGGACAAAAAGGCTAAAGGAGCCCGCAGGTTGCGGGACTCCACCTTGATCAAGCATATGCTAGGAAACGATTATTTTGCCGCCCCGCAGCAGTTTTTATATTTCTTACCACTTCCGCAAATGCACGCATCATTACGTCCGATCACTTCACCTTTACGGATTGGCTTTTTCTTTTTAGGCTCTTGTTTTGATGTATCTTGATGAACCGCTTTTCCTTCTGCCACCTTTTGACGCTCAAGGTTTTGTTGGACTTGCGCTTTCATGATGTACATCGACACTTCTTCTTCAATCGAAGCAATCATCGCTTCAAACATTTCAAATCCTTCAAAACGATATTCACGTAATGGATCATTTTGACCATACGCACGAAGGTGGATCCCTTGACGCAGCTGATCCATTTGGTCGATATGGTTCATCCATTTGCGATCAACGGTACGAAGCATAATAACCTTCTCAAACTCACGCATATGTTCTGGAGTGAACTGCTCTTCTTTTTCATTATAACGAGCAACCACTTTCTCTGTGATCACTTCAACCATTTCTTCAGGGTCTAAGCCTTTAATATCCTTTTCATTAAGCTCGCCTTCTTGCAGAAGGTTCGCATTCATGTAGTTGACAACTGCCATTAGATCCCAATCCTCTGGCACTTCGCTTTCTGGTGTATGCAAGCGAACCGTACGATCGATCACATCTTTAATCATCGTCTCAACAATTTTACGTAAGTTGTCAGACTCAAGCACTTCCATACGTTGCTTGTAAATGATCTCACGTTGCTCGCGCATAACATCATCATATTGAAGAATTTGTTTACGAGCATCGAAGTTGTTTCCTTCCACTCGTTTTTGTGCCGTTTCAACAGCACGGGAAACGAGACGGCTCTCGATCGGTTGGTCTTCTTCCATTCCAAGACGTTCCATCATCGAGCGCATATTATCAGAACCGAAGCGACGCATTAATTCATCTTCCATTGAGAGATAGAATTGCGATGAACCCGGATCTCCTTGACGACCAGCACGACCACGTAACTGATTATCAATACGACGACTCTCATGACGCTCCGTACCAAGTACATGCAAGCCACCAAGCTCACGAACACCGTCACCTAGCTTGATATCCGTCCCACGGCCGGCCATGTTTGTTGCGATCGTTACCGCACCTTGCTGACCTGCTCCTTCAATAATATCAGCCTCACGCTCATGATTTTTCGCATTTAGTACGTGATGAGGAACTCGACGTTTGTTTAGTAATTTTGAAACTAGCTCTGATGTCTCAACACTTACTGTACCAACAAGCACTGGTTGTCCTTTTTTATGAAAAGCTTCAATTTCCGTGACAACCGCTTTAAACTTCGCTTCCATTGTCTTATAAATAAGATCAGGTCGATCCTCACGCGCGATTGGTTTATTTGTTGGAATAACCATAACGTCCATTCCGTAAATATTGCGGAATTCTTCTTCTTCCGTTTTTGCTGTACCGGTCATACCAGCAAGCTTTTGGTACATACGGAAGTAGTTCTGGAACGTAATCGAAGCAAGTGTCATGCTCTCACGTTGAATCTGCATGCCTTCTTTTGCTTCGATGGCTTGGTGTAGACCATCGCTATAGCGACGACCTTTCATTAAACGACCTGTGAATTGGTCAACAATGACTACTTCGCCATCTTCTACAACATAATCGCCGTCACGCTGCATCACGACATGTGCTTTTAATGATTGATTTAAATGGTGATTTAATTGAACATGTTTCTGATCATATAAGTTTTCAATTCCAAAGGCGCGCTCTGCTTTTGAAACGCCTTCCTCTGTTAATTGAACGGCTTTTGTTTTTTCGTCGAACGTGTAATCTTCTTCTGCTTTCAATACACGGATAAACGAGTTCGCTTGTGTATAAAGTTGAGTAGAACGCTCAACAGAACCTGAAATGATTAATGGTGTTCTTGCTTCATCGACCAAGATCGAATCGACCTCATCGACAAGAGCAAAATTCAGTGGACGTTGCACCATCTGTTCTTTGTAAAGAACCATATTATCACGAAGATAATCAAAGCCAAGCTCGTTATTCGTGCTGTATGTAATATCTGCACGATACGCCTCTGCTTTCTCTTCTTTTGTTAACCCTGACTCATTTAAGCCAACGGTTAATCCAAGAAAACGATAAAGCTCACCCATCATTTCGCAGTCACGACGAGCTAAGTATTCATTGACTGTAACCACATGAACACCTTTGCCAGCTAACGCATTTAAATAAACAGGTAGGGTTCCAACTAATGTTTTACCTTCCCCTGTTTTCATTTCAGATATATTTCCTTGGTGCAAGGCAATACCACCTAATAGCTGCACGCGATAAGGAGTCATCCCTAGCACACGAGTAGACGCCTCTCGTACCGTAGCGAAGGCTTCTGGTAATAAATCATCTAATGTTTCGCCTTTTTCAAGACGCTCTTTATATTCTGCTGTTTTCTTTTGAAGACCGTCATCTGATAGCTTTTTCATATCATCGGCCAACGCATCAATTTGATCTACAATCTTCTCATTTTTCTTTACTTGACGCTGACTTGGATCACCGATAACTTTCTTAAGTAGTCCTAGCATTGAATTCGCCCTCTCTTCATTCAGCTCATACACAAATTCTATGAACGTGAAGCATTATCTCACTAATGCTAATTTTAACAGGTTAAATCTACCCTTACAAGGCAATTACCACCGCGCCGCCTAGAAGATGTCGACACCGTCCCACAGTCTTACACTTTTTGCGACATGACAGGTCTGACTTCAAAACTCTTTTCCTATTAAATAGCTGCATTTGATATAGTAGAAGGAAATAGACACACGAATGAGGAAAGAACTATGGCTAAATCGTTTAATTATGTAAAAAAGAAGAAACCTTATCAATTAAAAACTCTGATTATTCTACTTGTTTCAATTGTTGTCATTAGTGCGCTTCTGTTAACGGGGTTACTCGTTGGCTATGACTCTGCTCAACGGACCGAGAGAACGTTAGAAGAAAAAGCGCAAACGATCGCCGCCACGATTGGACAAACACCTGATGTGATCAACGGCCTCCGAAATGGTGACGACAGTGGTTCAGTGCAAGCCTTTACAAAGGAAGTTCAAGCCCTTACCGACGTGCACTATATCGTCGTCATGGATATGAATAGCATTCGTCTCTCTCACCCAAATGAAGAATTAATTGGACAACGTTTTATTGGGGATGATCAAGACCGTGCTTTGGAAGGAGAATCTTACACCTCGGTGGCAGAAGGTACACTAGGCGAATCGATGCGTGCGTTCGTTCCCGTCTATGATGGCGAAGAACAAATCGGAGTCGTATCAACTGGCATTCTAACCAGTCAAATTCGCGCAACGATCTTTGATAGTCAGAAATATATTTTATACGGACTCGCCCTTGGCCTCGTTGTCGGCATGATCGGAGCCCTTCTTTTAGCGCAAAAAGTAAAAAATGCCTTAAATGGGCTTGAGCCAAGAGAAATTTCACAACTGTTAAAAGAACGCGAAGCAATGCTCGCTTCTGTTCGAGAAGGCGTCATTGCGATTGATGATTCAGGAAAGATTGTCGTCGCAAACCGAGCAGCTTTAAGCATGTTTAATCGCGCCGGCCTAAGAGGAGACCCAATCGGGCAACATGTCGCATCCTTTATGCCTAACACACGCTTGCATGATGTACTCGTTCATGAAGAAATGAAGCTCGATCAACCGGAGAAGCTGAATCAAATGGAAATCGTCATCAACCATGTACCAGTCAAAACAGCTGGTAAACTTGTTGGGGCACTCGCAACATTCCGTGATAAAACCGAGCTCACTGTTATGCTCGAGCAATTATCAGGTGCTAAAACCTATGCCGAAACACTGCGTGGGCACACACATGAGTTTATGAATAAACTTCATGTCATTTCTGCAATGGTGTACACCGAATCGTACGATGAGCTTCAATCCTATATCAACACGATCTCCGATTTTTACCAAAAGGATGTCGGCTGGATCTCAGACTATGTCAAAGACCCGGTGCTTGCAGGCTATCTTTTAAATAAGCTGAGTTTTCTTGAAGAACAAGGAGTTGAGATTGTTTTAACAGGCGAGATGCCTTGGCCTTCGATTAAGCAGCCAGAAGTACTGGATTCCTTGATCACCGTCATTGGTAACTCACTCGATAATGCTTATGATGCGATAAAGGACCAAGACGAACAAGAGCTTCAGATTGATCTCACCTACTCAGATGATAACAACCTAGAGTGGACCGTTATGGATAATGGACCAGGATTAGAAACTGACCACCCAGAAACATGGCTACAAAAAAAGAAATCAACCAAAAGTGGTGACCGTGGCTACGGGATGTATTTAATCCAAGAAGCGATAAACCGCACGAACGGTAAGTTAGAGATTGAATCAGAGAAAGGAGAAGGGATGACCTTTAAAGCAAGGATCCCCTATACCAACCATGATACGAGTACTTATTATTGAAGATGATCCGATGGTCGCGAAATTTAACGCCATCTTTGTTGAACGCATTCCTGAGTTTAAGCTTGTCGGTGTCGCCAGAGGCATCGACGAAGGCTGGACGTACTTGAAAGAAGAACCAATTGATCTAATATTACTCGATGTCTATATGACGAATGAAAATGGACTCGACCTATTAATGGAGTTAAGACGCGTCAATCATCCCGTTGATGTCATCGTCGTCTCCTCAGCAAACGATCGCGGCTCGATTCAAACTGCTTTGCGCTTTGGAGCGGTTGATTATTTAATTAAACCGTTTGAATTTGATCGCTTCCAAGATGCACTGTTGCGCTACAAGCAAACCTTTACTGATATGAAAAAAGAATCGATTCAACAAGAGGAAGTCGATCGGTTATTTTTAACGAAAGGGAACTCAAATAAAGAGATTCCAAAAGCCGACCTCCCCCTCCCAAAAGGGATTACAAAAGAAACCTATCTTCGTGTGTTAAAGGAAATCAACAAGCATAATGACTGGTTTTCAACGAATGATTTGGTTGATGCAACCGGCATCTCAAGAGTATCGTTACGTAAATACCTGCAGTACTTAACCGATTCAGACATTTTACTGTTCGACGTTGATTACCAACGGACGGGACGACCCCTTCATCAATATAAACTCACTCATCCAGGGTACGATTACGTCATAGATATTTTAAATGAAGAGAAATAAGCTACCGAGCGTTTTCGGTAGCTTTTTAATGCTCTGTTGACTGAGCGCTCAATTACTAGATTCAGACGAACTCAGACGTTTTTCAGGCGAAATAACATTTAATCGGGCGAAACAAACAATTATTCGAGCAAACGCTAACAATATATGGAATTTCTCACCGTTACAAACAGCCCTTCCGCTTTCTTTAGTTACAAAAGCCTGCATTAAAGTTACTAAAACTGTACTATAAGACTCAAATGATTCAGAATATAAAGAAAGAAACCGCTTTCAGAGAGGGAGGCTTATAAGATGAAAACAACAGTAGCTAATGTTTGGAACGGCCTTTGGCACTCACATCGTCAAACGAAAAATCTACTTAATGTCTTTTCTTATCAAAAAGGATCCGCTGCCAAAGCAGCCAAGTCTAGTGCACATAGTGCGAGTCCTACAAACAACTCGACTCCACCACAAGATCAAGAACCTAAACAATCGTATTCAAAATCGCAGTTAATCGGTCTTATTTTAGGACCAGCCTTATTTCTATTAACCATTTTATTTTTCTCACCAGAAGGGCTAAGCTTTGAAGCAAGAGCTGTGCTTGCGATCACATTATGGGTGGCGACCTGGTGGATTACAGAAGCAATTCCTATTCCAGCAACATCGATTTTACCAATTTTCTTGCTGCCGATAACCGGAGCACTTGACGGTGGAACAGTTACCTCCGCCTATGGTGACGACATTATCTTCTTATTCTTAGGTGGTTTCTTCATTGCCACTGCAATGGAAAAATGGAATCTTCACAAGCGGATGGCTCTTGCTATTATTGCGTTTATCGGGACAAGCACACAACGCATTCTTCTCGGCTTCATGATTGCCACTGCCTTTTTATCCATGTGGGTATCAAATACCGCAGCCGTTATGATGATGGTACCGATGGGGCTTGCGATCACAGCTCAAGTTGCTGCAGCTCTTAAAGGAAAACCAGAAGAACGTGACTTACCTAAATTTGAAAAAGCTCTTATTTTCGGTGTTGGTTATGCTGGTACAATCGGGGGGCTTGGTACATTAATCGGGACACCTCCAAACATCATTTTAGCTGCACAAGCTCAGCAATTATTTGATGTTGAAATCTCATTTGCAAGATGGATGATGGTAGGGGTTCCAGTCGTTATTCTTTTACTCTTTATTGCATGGATGTACCTTGGACGCATGGCATTTAAGATGAGCATTAAAGGACTCCCAGGGGGCAAAGATTTAATCCAGGGCGAACGCAGTAAGCTTGGAATTATTTCATTCGAAGAAAAAGCAGTTGCTGGAGTATTCTCCTTTGCTGCATTTATGTGGATCACCCGCGATTTCATCTGGGTTGATTTCGTTCCAGAAATACGCGATGGAATGATCGCTGTTTTTGCCGCTGTATTGCTATTTGTTATCCCTACACAGCGTAAATTTGGTTCTCGCATTTTAGAATGGAAAGACTCACGTGATATTCCGTGGGGCGTACTGCTTCTATTTGGTGGTGGTCTGGCGATCGCTGCTGGTTTTAGAGAAACAGGTTTATCTGACTGGATGGGTACACAGCTGACGGTACTTGATGGGTTACACCTCATCGTGATGATTGCCGCTGTAGCTCTATTCGTTCTTTTCTTAACAGAGATCACATCAAACACAGCTACAGCCACCATGATTATCCCAGTTGTAGCGTCATTAGCACTTGCGTTGAACATTCACCCATTTGCGTTAATGATTCCTTGTGCGATGGCTGCCAACTGTGCATTCATGCTACCAGTTGGTACACCACCAAATGCGATCATTTTCGGTACGGGTAAGTTGAAAATTATAGAGATGGTGCGTGTTGGGTTCTTAATTAACCTAATTGCTGCTTTCTTGATCGTTCTTGCCGTGTATTTCATGGTTCCATTATTCTGGGGTATCGACCTAAACGTGGTACCATCTGGATTCAGTTTATAAGATAAAGAGGAAATCGTCTTTTATAGGCGATTTCCTCTTTTTTTCGTTTAGACATCCTTCCAACTACACCCATCTTGCATATCGTGGCTATAAAGGAGGAGGTCATTACATGTATCGAAATCGACGTAGTATAAATTGGGGGGTAGATTCGGCCGCAGCTGTCACACAAGAGTTGTATGAGTGCGTAACCTCCTCGTACGGACAGCCGGATTTTTGGGGCCGCTACCTGACCACGATTGAAAATGTGAGTGAAGGGCTGACACCGGAAGAAATACGCTATATCCGCGATCAAGGCATGAAAATAATGCCTATCTATAATAATTTCAGTGAAGCAGTCGGCGAACGTGCCGGTGGAGTCGCCGCACGCAACGCCATTTTCCAAGCAAGACGCCTTGGCATTGGTGAAGGTAGCTTTGTGTTTGCTAATATTGAAAACTTCTTCAACGTCGATGCTGCCTGGATCACAGCCTGGGTAGACGCCTTCTATACGAGCCCGTACCGCCCCGGCTTCTATGGTGACCCAGTCGAAGGAGCCTTTAATGCAGCGTACTGCGAGGCAGCTGCAGCGAATGAAAACGTCACCCAGCAAGCGGTTATCTTCAGTGCAGAGCCCGAGCCCGGAACAAGTCCGAAAAACCGCATCCCACGCTACAACCCAGCACGCCCCGATTGTGATGCCAATGTATGGGCGTGGCAATACGGCCGCGATTCGGAAGTATGTCCCATTGATACGGTGCTGATGGAGACGAGGCTGTACGAGGCGTTGGGGTAGAGCACCATCTTTTGCGAGGTGTTGGTTTATATGCGGAACGAAGCATATATTCAGATGCGTAGCGAGGCATTCGCTCATATATAGCGCTGAATCGCTCATACTTGGTGCGCTCGCTCATAAATCGAGAATTGCGCTCATATGTGGCGCGCTTTCGCTCATATAAAAGAGATTGCGCTCATATCAGGCTCTTATCCGCTCATATATCGGAAATTGCGCTCATAACTACTCTCATCAGGGCCTAAAAACATGACAACAAACAAAAGGAGCACAGCATCTGCTGCACTCCTTTTAAGCATATTCTTAAGCTTCTGGCTCGATTAAACCGTACTTACCGTCTTTACGACGATAGACTACGCTTGTGTCGCCATTTACTGCATTTGAGAAGACGAAGAAGTTATGGCCTAACATATCCATTTGCAAAATCGCTTCCTCGGCATCCATCGGTTTCAAGTTGAAGCGCTTTGTACGAACCACTTCAAGCTCGCCATCCTCTGGTTCTGGCTCTTCCTGCTCAAGAGGCTCTAACTCGTTCTTGAACATATATTTTAAGCTTCCTTCTTGTCGGAACTTACGATTTACTTTTGTTTTGTGCTTACGAATTTGTCGTTCAAGCTTTTCAATCACCTTATCAATTGCCGCGTACATATCAGTGTGGGTTTCTTCACCACGTAATAGTAGTTGAGGCATTGGAATGGTAACCTCGATAATGTGTTGGCTATTAAGCACTTGCATTTTTACATTTACATCTGCTACTGGTGTTGTGTCAAAATAGCGCTCTAGCTTACCAACCTTTTTCTCAACATAGTCGCGTAATGCTGGAGTTACTTCGATGTTTTCGCCACGAATATTGTAATTCATAAAGAACTCCTCCTTTTCTATGTACTTAATATTCTATATACCCTTCCGAGATTCCTTCTTAAACCTTTAAAAAATTTAATAAATTGTGACAACATTCTACAAAGAGGATTTACAAACGACTATTTAATAGAAAGTAAGCGTCCGCCCATTCCCTATCTTATAGCTTCAAACCCCTTATTCTATCTAGAACATCGCCCTATAACTATCCTTTCCATTTCACCATGCTTCACTCATTCCAAAACTTCCCTCATTCGACATTGCTATTTACGACTTTCGCGATAAGTTATTTCACAATAATAAAAACCCATCCCGAAACCGGAATGGGTTGTATCGTTCAGCTAAAGTTCATTTCCTACCCAGGAATGTGAATTAAAGCTTAACTACGTTTGCAGCTTGAGGTCCGCGAGCACCTTCAACAATTTCAAACTCAACGTCTTGACCTTCGTCTAAAGACTTGAATCCATCAGAATTGATAGCTGAGAAGTGTACGAATACGTCGTCTCCATCCTCACGCTCAATGAAACCAAAACCTTTTTCTGCATTAAACCATTTAACTTTTCCTTGCATGTTTTCACATTCCCTTCGTAACTTAATTCAGTGGAATAATTTCCACACTTTTACTATAGCAGCGTGAGATTTAGTTGTCAAACGCTTTCAACTATAAATTTACAGAAAATAAAGTAAATTCATAATCAACAATACTAAAATAGTTGTAAACGCTTGCTTTATTCTAGTTTTAACTAGGTAAAAAAGGGTAAAGCTCTCTTATAAACGTACGTTCAACGGTGCCGTTTCTCATACCAATGTGATGAGTAAAAAGAATGAATTCCCTTCGTTTATCCAATTGATTGAGATTTTCCACTGTTCCCACCTGGTATTCTCTGGTAAAATAAGTAATGACATAGGTGAGCAATTTTAAAAGGGGATGAATCAATGAAGAGAATGAAATGGTTAGGTGCTGGGATTGTAGCTCTTCTGATCGTGACTGGTTGTAATGAATCATCGACAACTGACGTAGAGGATCCAGAAGTAGAAGCTGTTGAGCCTGCAGACGCTGAGGATGAAGCGACCACAGAGGAAGAGACGGAAGTTCCTGAAGAGGATGTAGCAGAAGATGAAATGTCTGAAGAACTAAGTATAGAAGATATCTTAACGAAGTCGATTGAAGCAATGAATAGTGTGGAAAGCTTCACGACTGAAATGGACGTGGACCAAGAAACAACGCTTGGTGAGGATGAAACATTTACAACTCAAATGAAAATGAAAATGGATGCGACACAAAATCCACTTGCTTTCTACCAACAAACATCCATGCAAATGCCTGAGCTTGAAGAAGCGACGATGAATGCAGAAGTGTATTTCACTGAAGATGGTGCGTACATGAATGATGGCATGGAAGATGTGTGGTTTAAATACCCTGATGAGTTCACTCAAGATTTACTTGCCTTACAAGAAATGCAAATGAATCCAGAAGAGCAGCTTGAGCTGTTGAAGAGTTATACTGAGAACTTGACGATGACCGAAGAAGGAGATCACTACATCATTACGATTGAAGGTTCAGATCAATCAATCGATCAAATGGCGGATCAACTAAACATGATGCTTGGTGAAGGAATGGCTGATGGTCTAAGTGAATTAACAGCTATGATGGATATTACGAGAATGGATTATACGATCCACATTAATAAAGAGACGTTCTACCAAGAAGCCGTCGACATGGCAATGGAGTTTTCGATGGAAGCAGAAGGTGAAACGATCTCAATGGTTCAACAATCAACAGGAACGTTCTCTAACTTTAACGAAATTGATAGCATTGAAGTTCCACAAGAAATCATCGACTCTGCTGAGGAGTTCAGCTTTGACTTTGAAAACTTCGAAGACTTTGATGAAACAGAGTTTGAATTAGAGGAAGAAGAAACGGATGAGTAAATAAGATCAACAGCGCGCATTCAATTTGCGCTGTTTTTCTTTATCAATCTTGCTCCCATTACCCTTCTTCTTGTATAATGAGGATACAAAGATCAAAACGTAAAAAAGACCGAGTGCAACGAACACTCGGCAAACCGCAACGACATGTCGCATCGATGGCGACCAACTAAAGTAAATACGCTAAGAAGAAATAGCCTACCTAACTTTGGCGAGCAGGGTGGCTATTTCTTTTTGTTTATTTGGACGACAATTGTGATAACTAACGTCAGCACCGCGATTAACACAACGCTAAATTGCGCTGTTAGACTAAGTGCCTCATATGTCGTTATAAGCCTCACCCCCTTTCATGAAGGGAGTTCGGCCGCCACCTTGCTTTATGAAGTTGCTTCTTCTATTATGTATTCACCTTACACCAGAGCACAAGCCCCTATAGTCATTGTTTCTAAAAACTTGAAAAACCCGAATAGAGGGCACTTTTGAAAAGCGTCCTTTACTCGGGTCCGTCGCCTTACTCGCTACCCATTAAAGCCCTAGAGAAACATACTTAATTTCCAAATAATCTTCTAGGCCGTAATGACCTCCCTCTCGTCCGATGCCACTTTGTTTGAAACCACCAAATGGCGCTTGCGGAGTTGATGGCAGACCGTCATTCAACCCGATGATTCCATACTCAAGTGCTTCAGTCATACGGATGCCACGTGTGATGTTTTCGGTAAACACATAAGCAGCCAGTCCATATATTGAATCATTGGCACGCTTAATGACTTCTTCTTCTGTTTTAAATGTAGTGACAGGTGCAAGTGGACCAAATGTTTCATCCGTCATGCAGATCATTTCATCGTTCACTTGAGATAAAACTGTTGGCTCCATAAAGAGCTGCCCTACGAGATTACCTCCTACTTCGATTTTAGCTCCCTGTTTAACTGCATCCTCAATATGCTTTTGGACCTTTTCAACAGCTGCTTCATCAATAAGAGGTCCAATATCGATCCCTTCCTCTAGTCCATTACCAATGCGTAGCTCTTTCACTTTAGCGACTAGTTCCTGGATAAATAGCTCGTGAATCGATTCATGAACATAGATACGATTCGAGCAGACGCATGTTTGTCCTGCATTTCGAAACTTCGACCCAATCACTCCTTCCACCGCCTTATCTATATCGGCATCTTCAAGGACGATAACCGGAGCATGTCCTCCAAGCTCCATCGACACTTTCTTAACCGTGTCTGCTGCTCCTTTTAGTAACGTTTTACCAACCTCCGTTGACCCGGTAAACGTTAGCTTGCGAATCCGATCATCCTCTAGCCACACCTTACCGATTGCCCTTGAATTACCCGTCACCAGATTGATGACTCCTTTAGGAATTCCAGCTTCTGTAGCCAGTTCGACCATCTTTATCGCCGTAAGCGGGGTTAAATTAGCTGGCTTTAAAACAACAGTACATCCAGCCGCTAATGCTGGGCCCACTTTTCTTGTAATCATTGCAGCAGGAAAGTTCCATGGCGTGATCGCTGCGACAACCCCGACCGGTTGCTTATGAACAAACAATCGCTTGTTACGTTGGGTTGCTGGAATCGTTTCACCGTAAATACGCTTGGCCTCTTCTGCATACCAAGAGAAGAATCCATTTGCATAATTCATTTCTCCTAAGGCTTCTTTAAAGGGCTTCCCTTGTTCACGAGTCATCACTTCAGCAATCTCTTCTTTATTTTGGTCGATCAAATCATGCCATTTTCTAATTAGCTCCGCCCGTTCATAAGCTGAATAGTGCGACCACTCTTTAAACGCCTCAAAAGCTGCATCTGCTGCTTCCCTCGCCTCTGACTCTCCTCCATTTGAAACCGTTGCGATCACTTCTGCTGTAGCTGGATTCGTTACTTCAATCGCTTCTGATTCATGACCTACCCACTCACCGTTGATAAAATGCTGATAGTGTTTCATCATACCCACTCCTCTATTTATCATTGAGCTTTTTTCGTACGCTCATAGTCAAATTCTTCTTTTTCCTCATCACCTTTAAAGAAATCTTTCCCGTAGACAACTAGACAAAGAATGATCCCTACTGCGAAGGCCCATGTTGCACCTTTCGTGGCAAGAACAGCACCGATAATACCAGCTACTCCTAAATCTCGTTGACTTCTTGCTTGCATAATCCCTACACGAACACTTACATACCCTTGAATAAGAAGGGTTAAAGCAAGAGCAACCCCAAGGATTGGTTCGACTAAACTAACGACCGGTAACAATAGAAGTCCTGTATTCGTTCCCCAACGGAATGAACCAGATCCTCCAAAAATAGAATGCATTGCTTTCTTTCCATCTTTGTACCGTTCGATGACCACGACTTGCATCGCTGCCCATAACGGTCCGCACATCACAATGTCCGGTCCAAAGATCCCCATCGTCGCATTACGCCCACCAAAAATTAAATGAGCACGGTTCGGATCATAATCGATTTTTTCATCTTTTCGAATCTCATCTGCTTCACTAACAAGTGCTTTACTTTGCAATACATCACCAAATAACACGATATACGTAGCGAGTACAGTCGGAATTGAAGAGATAAACATCATCAATGGTGGAAAGCCTAACCCAAATACAGTAAACTCCGTGAACAAAGTGACAAAATCAGGGTTACTGAATCCCCACTGGATTTGCGGCCAAGATGCTTCACCCGCTAACGGCGCAATAAAGATAGCTAATAAGATAATCGGGAAAATCCCTAAGTTAGCAAGAACACGCCATACGCCACCCCTTGCTTTCAGCTTAGCGAAATGCTTGGAGAAAATAAGATAAAAAGCTACCACACATGTAATACTGATCGTGATCGGAAATAACTCGAAACGTCCTCCTACTTCAAAAATAGATATGACTGCTGCAAAACCTGCCCCTAAAATGACACCTGCTTTTAAAGCATTCGGAACTAATTTTACTACTTTACTAGCTAGTCCTGTTACGCCGAGGAAAATCGAGAATATCCCTAAGGTCAATTGAAAGGCGATCAATGCATAGACCCTCTCATCGCCTTCAGGAAATTGCGTTACAAATAAAATCATCAATGGAATCGCTGGTGTAATCCAGCCTGGTACGACAGGATCCCCAAGTAAATGATGCGTTAAATACAATAATCCATTTAAAATAACGACTGCTAATGCCACTTCAAACGGCATTCCTAAGTATTGAACCATTAATGGAATCGCAGCTAAATCGACTGCACACATGAGTAAGCCTTGGAAGTAATCAGGTAACTCAAATCTGTAATGAAGAAAAGGCAATCTTAATTTAAACGGACCAAGCGGCGTATAAGGTGTTTCTTCACCATCTTTTCTTTGCTTCCATAACATCTCTATCCCCCCTTACCTTTTAATACGCAGATTGATAGATCAACTCAATGTCCTTAAACGAGAACAATCGAGGATTATTTTTTAAGAGGCGATCAATTTTACTTGCATCTTCTGCCATCGAAGGAATGTCTTCTTCTGGCACGTCGAATGAACGTAATCCACTAGGGATATTAACAGCCTCACACAAAGTCTTCATCGCACTAACTGCTATATCAGCAGCTTGTCTATCTGATAGCTCTCTTACATTTTCACCTAATGCCATCGCAATATCTCTAAATCGTTCGAGGCAGCCAATTTTGTTCCATTCCATCACATATGGGAGTAAAAGAGCATTGCTTACTCCATGAGGGATGTTGTATCTCCCGCCAAGAGGATATGCTAGAGCATGAACTGCTCCTACTCCTGCATTTCCAAACGCCATCCCTGCCATTAAACTAGCCGTTGCCATATTTTCTCGTGCTTTCATATGGTTCGGGTTAGCATAAGCTTTTGGTAGATTCTCAGCTATAAGTTTCATTGCCCCAATGGCCAAGGAATCAGTGATCGGAGAAGCATTAACCGAAATATAAGCCTCAATCGCATGAACAAGCGCATCGACCCCACTCGCAGCCGTCACAGATGGCGGCATCGTAAGCGTCATTTCAGGAGCCACAATCGCTACATCTGGCAACATGTAGTCGCTTACAATTCCTTTTTTTAATTGGGCTTGTTTATCAGAAAGAATGGCAATATTCGTCACTTCTGAGCCTGTGCCAGCTGTAGTCGGGATCGCAATGATCGGATACCCTTTTTCCGGAACAAGATCAGTTCCAAACAGTTCTTCAATTTCCCCTTCGTAGTTGGCAAATACAGAAACACTCTTCCCTATATCAAGAGCACTTCCTCCCCCAACGGCAATGACTCCATCATGGTTTCCCTTTTTGAAAATAGATGTACATTCTTCCACGAGCATAATCTCAGGTTCAGGCTTTACTCCACTATATATATCACTTGTAAGGCCTTTTAATTTAGATTGAACTGTTTCAACGACGCCTATCTCGACTAGGATTTGATCCGTTACGATTAATGGATTTTTCATCTCTAACCTTTGCACTTCTTCTAGTAATCTTTCAGTTGACCCTTCACCTGTAATCAACTTGTTCGCACTTTTAAATGTTGCGATATTCAATATAAACGCCTCCTTCTTGCTTTTGTTAAATGCAAGAGACGTGCCAACGTTTAAAATATTTAGAAAATACAGGTCAGAGAAGCGCATTCACAATAAAGGAATATTCTTCCAGTTGTATTTTATGAGTAGAATACTAATCAAAATAAAGAAATTGATTAAAATTCTACTCGTCACGTTCCCACTTTTTCATCTTTTGAACGATCGTTGATTGACTCACTTGTAACACTTCGGCTGCTTTTCGAGTCGTTTTATATTTCTTCAATGCTCTCATAATTAACTCTCGTTCCAGTGTCGATATCGCCGTTTTTAAAGGGAGAATCTCTTCAGTATCCATGTGGTCCTTATAGGAAATACGACATTCTTCAGGAATATGCTGCACGTCAATAACAGGATCTTTTGTCGTCACGACTAGCCTTTCCACTACATTAATTAATTCACGAATATTCCCCGGCCAACGGTATTCTGATAACGTATCCAATGCCTCAAGCGAGAATTGCTTGTCATAGCCATATTTTTCGTTGCATTTTTCTAAATAGTAATCGATAAGCGGAATAATTTCTTTTCTTCTATGGCGTAAGGAAGAAATCGTCAAAGGTACTACACTTAATCGATAAAACAAGTCCTCTCTAAACGTCCCCTGAGCCACCATCTCTTTTAAATTTTTGTGAGATGCGGCAATCACCCTGACATCAACATGCTTCACCTCGGTTGATCCAACAGGTATAAATTTATTTTCTTCGACGACTTTTAATAATTTCACTTGCAGCTCTAGCGGTAAGTCACCTATTTCATCTAAAAAGAGCGTTCCTTCATGAGCTAATTCCATTAATCCTTTTTTCCCTTTTGCAGAAGCCCCCGTAAATGCACCGGCCACATAGCCAAAAAGCTCTGCTTCAATTAAAGCTGCAGGGAGGGCTCCACAATTCAGTTCAAAAAAAGGCTGCTTTACTCGGTTGCTCTTTTCATGAATAAACTTGGCGATTAACGTCTTTCCTACACCCGTTTCACCTTGGATTAACACTTTCACATCTGTTTTAGCGATACGTTCTGCAAGCTCATAGATCTCAAACGTTTCTTCACTAATAATTGATGAATGCAGAATCTCATCATACATATCACTGTTCATATCTTTTGCACTTTGGCGAAGTGACTTTATCTGCTGCAATTCTTCGATCTCATGCTTCAGGCGCAATAATTCTGTAATATCTCGAACACTATTAATCACGTATAACACTTGTTGATCTTCTGCAAAGATCGGTGTCCCTGAGACAATGATTTTACGCTCATTTTTAATCGTTTGCATTCTCGTGATCGGACGCTTTTCTTTTAACACTTCAATCGAGACAGACTTTGAAATGAATCCTGCTTTTTCGAGGTATTCCATATGATAGCCAATTACTTCTTCTGCTTTAATCCCTGTAATTCGTTCATACGCCCGGTTTACCGCTACTGTCACGCCATCTTGATTCGTGATGTAGACACCGTCATAGAGGGAATGAATGATTTCTTCAAAGACATGGCTTTGAAGGAGCTTGGAATAGTCATTTTCTACGATCGTTTTAGGAAGTGGCTGCAATTCGATTAAGTCCTTACGATCAATTAAACGTTCAATTGAATGGTCAATCCCCTTTTGTTGAATCGCTTCATTTAACGCACTCAAAGTAAGTAATCCAATGACCTCTCCATCGTCATCTTGAACCTCCAAGTACTCATTTCCCTCAGACGAAAAAATGGCAATCGCTTCTTCTATAGAGTCAGACATTTTCAACATAAACCATCACTTCCTTCAACATTTCTTTTTCATAGTATAACCTACCCAAACGTAAGCGAAAGGAAGATATCACCAACAGTAGGCAAATTAAAAAAGCGCAAGCCCCTATTAGGAACCTGCGCTCACCTTATACCCCTCGCTTATCAAAAAACACACCATCAGCGGTCGGGCCGTCGTACGGATTTTCATATCTTCTTCCGGTCTGCTTCTTCACTTTCAGCTCGGAAAGATTGGCTTGAATGTCACTACGAATCACCGAAAGCTGCACGTTCAGCTTCTCGTTTAATTTCACCAGTTCATCTCCAAGCTTCTTCTCACCCTCCGTTAGAGAGTCCCGGTCGATTTTCGGAATAAGCGCCTCGCGACTAGCAAGCTGCTCATCAATGTGTGCGATAAATTGATCACGAGCATCATCGTCTTCTGGAAGAGGCTCTAAGGCAAACTGATAGAGTGAACTTGTCGCCACATAAAGCTCTTTGACCACAGACATTACGCTTGTCCACCAGCACCGTGACGCTGCTTACGATCAAGCATGATCACTTCTTTCCATGTATCACGGAACTCAACAACTAGCTCTTCTGCTTCAGTTAGCGCCTTTGCATCATTTTTTACATTCGCTTCTACTAAACGATTTAAAATGAAATCATACATCCGCATCATGTTCTGACCGACTTCATTATCCGTTTTTAAGGTAACCATTAACTCACGGATAATATTTTGTGCTTTTGTTGAATTAAGATTACGCTTTTCCAGATTATTTTCTTCCATTGCCGCACGTGTAAACTTGATAAATTTCAAACATCCATTATATAACATCAACGTTAACTCCCCTGGGGAAGTTGTTTTCATTGCATTTTGTTTGTAAGCTGACTGCATATGTGTCGCCATCTAACGTCACCCTTTCCAATCGATATCCATATGGTGATGATACATTGTTTATATCGGCTAGATGTTGGCAGAGTTAAGAATTAAATTCGCTCATCGACAATTAATCCGGCATGCTTGAGCATCGAGGCTACCATATCTAGAAACTGTTCAGGTGGGATTTCCTTTACGACTTCTTCGGTTTCAAGATCGACCACTTGCACATAAAGACGGTCCAAGTCCTCATGAACGTTGAACTTCACTGAGGTTAAGCTCGACTTTAACAGCTCATTCATGCTCTCTACCTGGTCATCAAGTAACTCCTTAGAGTGATACTGCTTTCGCTCTTCTCGTACGTTCTCAATCCCCTTTTGGATGAGATCACTCGGTTTTTTTTCGAATGTCGTTTTTTTCGACCAATCTGGAAGTTGTGATGTAGCTGAACTTTGAATTTCCATACGGCACCTCCGCGGCAGACGCTTTTTTCTTTATTATCGGTTTTATTGTCACACTACTTAAGTAAGAATGCCCCTTCGCACGAAAAAAGAAGCTGCTCATGTAAGGCAGCTTCCTTTCACAATCCCTTTAGTCGATAAAAATAAAGACATTCTCACCCTCTATTTCGACGTCATACCTTTTCACACAGCCATGGTCTGGGGCTTGAACAAGTCCATCACGCACATTGATTTTGCGGTCATGAAGCGGGCAAAAGACATGTTCGCCACTGACAATGCCTTCGGATAGAGGACCGCCTTTATGAGGGCATTTATTTTCGACCGCGTGGATGCTCTGATCCTCTTGTTTAAAAAGGGCGATTTCCATTCCGTCTACTTGCACTCGTCTTCCGATCCCGATTGATAAATCATTGCTTTTTGCTACTAGCACCTTATTTACGCTATTTACTGTACTCATTTTACCCCTCCTTAGACCAATGTCACTTGTTTTTTCTCGTACTCTTTTTGCTTATCTTTGTTCTCAATAATTTCTTTCCAAGGGTCCTTCCCTGTTGCTAGGGCGACTTCTAATCGTTCAATTAACTCCCTGCGACCTTCCGTATCTTCAAGCACAACTTCCTTCATATGATCGAGACCAACTCGCTCGACGAAATGAGACGTCCGCTCTAAGTACCTCGCATGCTCGCGGTAATATTGAAGAAAGGCGCTGATCGTATCAATGATTTCTTCCTTCGTTTTCACTTTACAGAACAAGTCACCACCACGAAGGTCGACACCACCATTTCCACCTACGTACAACTCCCATGCTCCTTCCACACCTACAATACCGAAGTCCTTAATGCCTGACTCTGCACAATTTCGTGGACAAGCCGAGACGGCCATTTTCACTTTGTGAGGGGTGTTGATGTATTCAAATTTCTTCTCAAGCTCAATTCCTAGCCCGATCGAATCCTGTGTACCGAAGCGACAGAACTGCTCGCCGACGCAGGTTTTGACGGTACGAAGTGCTTTCGCATAGGCTGAACCTGACCTCATCCCTAAATCATCCCATACCTTAGGAAGATCCTCTTTTTCGACACCAAACATATCGATCCGTTGTCCACCAGTCACCTTCAAAAGAGGGATGCTGTATTTATCCGCGACATCGGCAATTTTACGAAGCTGCTCGGCGTTGGTGACTCCACCATACATTCGAGGTACAACTGAAAACGTTCCATTGTGATTGATGTTGGCATGAACGCGCTCGTTGACAAAACGAGAAGACGGATCATCGGCATTTTTAATCGGATCAACCATTTGTAAATAGTAATTAATCGCCGGCCGACACTTCGAACAACCTTCGTCTGACTCCCAGCCGAGCACATTCATTACTTCACGTGGATGCGACAAGCCAAGCTCGCGAATCTCAGCCACGACTTCCTCATGCGTATACTCCGTGCAACCACACATCGCCTCTTTTGCGTTATCCACTTCTTCACCTGTTGTGAGAGCTAGGAGATCTGCAACAAGTGGTTTACAGCCCCCGCACGATCTTCCCGCATTCGTACATAACTTTACTTGGTCCACTGTGGTTAATCCTTGGTCTGAAATCGCCGAACAGATCTCTCCTTTTGAGACCCCATTACAGCCACAAATCGTTTCCCCATCAGCCATCGCCACGACTGGACTCACTTTGGATTCTGATCCACTTTCAGAAGGTAAGATCGCCACCTTACTCATTTGAGAAATGTCTTCCCCGCTTCTCATCATATTCAGTAAGCGAGGAGAGTCTCCCGTATCGCCAAACAGAACCGCACCGACGACTTTGTTATCTTGAACGACCACTTTTTTATACAGGCCTTCAAATTCATCATGAACGCGAATCGCTTTTGTTTTCTCATTATCTTGAAACATGCCTGCTGAGAACACATCCACACCCGACACCTTTAGCTGTGTATACACAATTGAGCCCTGATAGCCAGGTTCGCTCGTTTTTTCCGTTGAGCAAATATGGGCCGCCAACACTTTCCCTTGTTCATAAAGAGGAGCAACCAATCCGTAGGCGATCCCTCTATGCTCTGCACATTCGCCTACTGCATACACATTCTCAGCACTTGTCTCCATGTAGTCATTGACGACAATTGCTCGTTCCGTTTTCAAGCCACTCTTCTTTCCAAGCTCAATATTCGGTTTAATCCCGACCGCCATGACGACAAGATCGGTATCAATGCTCGTTCCGTCTGTAAAACGAACCTCTTCCACTCGCTTCTCACCAAGAATTTTTTCCGTATTTTTCTTCAGGTGAAAGGTCATTCCTTGAGCCTCTAGTTCTTCTTGCAGCATTTTCCCAGCTGGTTCATCAAGCTGCCTCTCCATTAAAAAGTCACTAATATGAATCACATCAACATGCATGTTTAAATTGAGGAGGCCACGTGCTGCTTCAAGTCCCAGAAGACCACCACCGATGACGACTGCCTTCTTATAATTCTTAGATGTTTCAATCATCGTCTCGCAATCCTTTATATTACGAAATGCAATGACGCCTTCCTTGTCAGCACCAGGCAATGGCAACATAAATGGATTCGATCCAGTCGCAAAAATTAATTTATCATAGTTACAGGCTAATCCGCTTTGACTGTAGACGACTTGCTTTTTCGTATCGACTTTAATAATCGGGTCTCCAGTATGCAACGTAATATCATGTTCTTCGTACCATTCATATGAATTTAAAACGATGTCATCGACAGTAGAATCCCCTTGTAGAACCGAAGATAGCATAATCCGGTTGTAGTTCGGATGTGGCTCTTCTCCAAATACTGTCATACTGAAGCGTTCAGGGTCTTTCTTCAAAATCTCCTCTAATGTTCGAACTCCTGCCATACCATTCCCAATTAGCACTAGTTTCTCTCGCAAGTGAAATCTCTCCTTTTTAATAGATAATCTCTTTATTTAATAGAAGCTACTTTCTCATTCACAACGATTTCTTGTTCCTCTACTTTACTAGCCGCTTTCTCGTTAGCCTTTTGCGGATTAATCAACCAATACAGACATCCTACAAAT